>DFCS01000015.1 GCA_002367105.1 Hungatella sp. UBA3048 | reverse complement strand
CCGATGACTGGTCCAATGACTCAGCCTCAGCGCAGGACCCAGACCCAGCCACAAGCTCCGGAAAGCGGTATGAATAATTGTTCAGGTAACATGCAATCCTATACAATTCAAGCCGGAGATAACCTGTGGCTTATTTCGCGGCGTCATTCCATATCCATTGACGAAATTATGGAGGCGAATCCGGGCCTAAATCCAAATCGTCTGTTCATTGGTCAGGTTATCTGTATTCCACAGGCGGGCGGAAATGGTAATATGCCTTCACAAACTCAGCCGATGACTCAGCCTCAGACACAGCCTACGACACAACCTGCAAATCAGCCTATGTCTCAATCTTTTATAGAGGAAGACCGGAGACGCAGAAACATAAGGACCAGATGTCCGGAAGGTTTACATCCCTATACAGTTCAGGCCGGTGATACCTTATGGCTTATTTCACAGCGCCATTGCACTACTGTAGAAGCAATTATGGAGTCTAACCCGGGGATAACTCCTGGCAATCTGTATGTTGGCCAGGTAATCTGCATTCCTCGGTCGGCAGAATGCGCTATGCCTGAAAGACCACAAAACCGGCCGCGCAATGAAGAAGGACGGAGAGAGGAACGCACGGAAGAAGAGCGGAGAAGGGAACGCATGGAGGAAGAAGGCCGGAGGGGNNGGAGGAAGAAGGCCGGAGGGGACGCACGGAGGAAGAAGGCCGGAGGGGACGCCCTGAAGAAGAACGTAGAAGAGAACGTCCTGAAGAAGGCCGGAGGGGACGCAACGAGAATCTCTGCCCAGGAGGATTACATTCTTATATCATAGAGGCTAATGATACCCTTTGGATTATTGCACAACGTTTCCAGACTACGGTTGAAGCAATCATATCTGTAAATCCAGGTGTTAATCCAACAAACTTGTTTGTTGGTCAGGTGATTTGTATCCCATTTGGACAGAGGCAGCCACCAATCTGCCCGACGCCGCAGCCAATGCCGCAGCCGCAGCCAATGCCGACACCGCAGCCAATGCCTATGCCGCAGCCAATGCCGATGCCGCAGCCAATGCCGACGCCGCAGCCAATGCCGACGCCGCAGCCAATGCCGATGCCTCAACCCCCTATCACCATGTGTATCAGCGAGGCAGAACAAAACGTATCTAACTATTTGAGGCTTTTATGGTTACAGCATGTATACTGGACGAGAATGGTTATTGAGGGCATAGCTTTTGATCTTCCGAGTTTGAATGTTACAACAGATCGCCTTCTGCAGAATCCTAAGGATTTCGAAGAAGTATTGGTATCGTTTTATGGGCAGGATACAGCCGCGAAATTTGCAGAGCTGCTGACAACTCACCTTACGATTGCCAATGAACTTGTGATAGCGGCGAAGGAAGGCAACGTTGATGCTGCCTCCGATGCGGAAAAACGCTGGTATGAAAATGCTGATCAGATTGCAACGTTCCTTTCCAATATCAATCCCAATTGGTCGGTTGATGACTGGCAGGAAATGCTTTATAATCACCTTGCAATGACAAAAACGGAAGCCAATGATATACTGACACAGAATTATGAAGACAGCATCAATGTATTTGCGGACATTGAGAGAGGAGCCCTGGAAATGGCCGATGTCATGACTCAGGGGATCGTACAGCAGTTCATGCAGTTTTTCAGATAGTAATGATTAAATAAACGAGGGTATCTCAAAAGTCAAAGAATGTCTTTTGGGATACCCTCATTTTTTCCTTTTGGATAGCAGACAGAAATCGTTTGTGGTAAAATACCAATAAGACTGCTGCAGCGTCTTTTGATACTGCAGACGACTAATCGTGATAAAGGAACTGCATAAATTGGGAGAGAACATGATAATCAGAGAATATGATTCAAAAGATATTGGGGAAATGACAGAATTATTTTATGATACGGTCCATAAAATATGCTCCAAAGACTATACAAAGGAGCAGCTTGATGCGTGGTCGTCAAAAGATATTGACAGGGACGCCTGGGACCTTTCATTTCTGGGGCATCATACGCTTGTAGCCGTGAAAGACGGTATGATCGTCGGATTTGGAGATATGGATAATACGGGCTATCTTGACCGCCTCTTTATCCATAAGGACTATCAGGGGCAGGGGATTGCAACCGCTCTTTGTAACCGTCTGGAAGCAGATTTCCCTGACGGTCCGTTTACAACACATGCTTCCATAACTGCGAAGCCGTTTTTTGAATCCCGTGGATACAGGGTAATCAAGGAACAGCAGGTAGAACGAAAAGGTGTCATTTTAACAAATTACGTGATGAAGAAATTTTAATTGAAGAAACTCTACGAAGCGTAGATTGAAAACCCCACGACAAACAACTACAATGATATGCGGAGAAGAAACTCTGAATTTAAGAAAGATGGTGAAACAAAATGGATAAGTCTTCAAGGAAAGCTCTGAAGGAGCAATATCAAAATAGAAAAATAGTCGGGGGCGTATATTGTATTAAATGCAAGGACAGGGATGAAGTATGGTTTCGGGCAACTGAAGATATGCAGGGGGCAAAAAACCGGTTCCAATTTTTTGTGTCAACGGATTCATGTCCAGAACCAAGTATGATGGATGCGTGGAAGGAGTCCGGGGCATCCGGATTTTCCTTTGAAATTATCGAGGAAATAGAAAGAAATGAAACACAGACGGATCGTGAATTTTCTGACGATGTGAATACACTTTTGGAATTATGGCTGGAAAAGAACCAAAACCCGGATCTTTAATTCCTATATGGAGGTAAAGCATGGAAAACAGCAGAGTAGGCAGCATAATCCGCACCTTACGCCAGGAGCACCGTATGACACAAAGGGAACTTGCGGATAAAATGAACCTTAGCGATAAAACCATATCCAAGTGGGAGAGGGGCCTGGGTCTTCCTGATATTTCTCTTGTACCGGAGCTTTCCCGGATTTTGGAGATTGATATTATGAATTTATTGGCCGGCGATTTGACTCCCAACGATTTTGCAGGAGGTAATATGAAAAATACAAAATATTTCGTTTGTCCCACGTGTCAGAATATAACGTTCTGCACGGGAGAGGCGGAAGTCTCATGCTGCGGTAAAAAATTAACAGTCCAGACATTGAAAAAAGCCGAAGCAGGCGAAAGGCTGACCGTACACATGGTAGAAGATGACTGGTATATCACCAGTGAACACCCTATGGATAAAGAGCATTACATTTCCTTTGTGGCTCTGGCTTCAGGCGACCGCCTCCAGATCATCAAGCAATATCCGGAATGGAATTTAAATGTGCGCATTCCCAAAAGAGAACATGGAATGCTGATATGGTACAGTACGGATTATGGATTACGGTACCAATTATTAAAATAAGAATGCATAGCGGACAGCGGCAACTCCGCCGTCATGCCGTTTATACAGAATATCGTTACCAGCAAATGCAGAAGAACGCACAGGGAGGCTTAATGCCCCCTGTGCTTTTCCTTGCGTTTTACCTGCCGCAGTTCAAATTGGCGTTCTTTCTCTGCTTCCCGCTGTTTGCGGGAACGGGATTTGCGTTCCGATTTTACCTGCTCCTGCTGAAGCTTCAAAGCCTGCTGCGCCTTTGTTCCAACCCCGTTGTTTTGCAGATGTTTCTCAATGTCCCTCTGCATTCTCTTGGGATTGATGCGCCGTTCAGTCATTGGTGACGCTTCCAGAGATGGACTAAAACGAAGCCTGTTATAGTTTTTGAGTATGAAATCGTAGATTTCGTAGTCCTTTGGTTCTGCTCCAAAGGTGATTTTGCATGCTTCATATCTGCCTTCAAATTCACGCTCACAGATACCTGCCCAAAAGGGCTCCTCAAAGAATACAGTCAGCCTGGTACCAGTCTTTCTCATGATTAAATCCTCCTTTTAAATGCCTTACAAAGAACGGACAACCAAGGAGGCAGGTTACTGACAGCTTTCACTGCGTCCGGACTACCAACCGGAACTGTGTTTTTATCTTTGCATTGTATATTTTAACACTTATGGTTTCATGTTACATCATTTTTTTCATCTTTTTCATCAGTTTTACTGCTTCATACCAGAATACTGCGAATGCAGCTATGACCATAGCAGTGAAAAGCCTGGCTGCAGACAGCGGGGCCAGCTTTAAAAACGTATTTAATGGAGAATACAATATGATCCCCAGCATTGTAAAAGTTCCAAAGTTCGCTGCCCACATCACCTTGTCTTTTATAAGACGTTTTATGGACTGCACTGCAAAATCGTGATCTGAGCTGTTTACCTGGACCAGGAACAGATTGGAAAGCATGATGATGGTAAGCCCCATGGCTCGGGCTGTGGGTGCGTTTGCTTCATTTCCGTCAAGTAAGGTATAATAGGTGCCGAATGAAACGGCAAATATAATCAGGCCCTGCAGGACGCTTTTAAAAAGAAGGGCCGGAGTAAGCATCTTTTCTTTCGGATCACGTGGTTTTCGGTTCATGATATCTATTTCAGCAGGCTGCCGTTCCAGTACTATGGAGCAGGTTGGGTCAATTAACAGTTCCATCAGCACAACATGCAGCGGCATCAGTAAAAGCGCAGTGGGCCCGATGCCAAGCATAGGGGCAAGCAAGGAAGCAAATGCAATCGGGATGTGGATGGTAAATACATAGCCAACCGCCTTGCGGATGTTATCATAAATACGTCTGCCGTCTTTTACGGTCTCTACAATCGTGGTAAAATTGTCATCCATCAGGATCAGACCGGCGGCTTCACGGGAAACTTCGCTGCCCCTCTTTCCCATAGCAATACCAATATCGGCGTATTTCATTGCAGGAGCATCATTTACCCCATCACCTGTCATGGCAACGATCTCGCCGTTTTCCTTAAATGCCTTAACAATCCGCATTTTGTGTTCCGGTACAACACGGGAGAAGATCGACACATCTTTTACCTTATCACAGAGCTCTTCATCACTCATTTCGTTTAGCATGTCGCCTGTAATAATATGATCGCTGTCAGGCATATTGATTTTCTTAGCAATGGAAGAAGCGGTAATGCCATTGTCACCTGTAATCATCACCACACGAATGCCGGCCTTGCTGCAGACGGCAATGTCAGCTTTCACGCTTTCACGGGGAGGATCGGCAAGCCCGATCAAGCCCCGAAGCGTCAGGGAGCAGCCGGTGATCTCTGCCGGTATTTCTGATTCACTTTGGAGTTTTGCAGCAGCGACTGCAATGACACGAAGACCTTCCATGGACATTTCCATGATTTTTTGGTTGACGGTTTCTCTTTCTTCAGCCCTGAGATCGCAGATGGTCAGAATTCGTTCAGGGGATCCTTTCGCTGCAATGACTAACTCACCATTCCTGCGCCAGATATGTCCCATCATTTTAAGCTCATTGGTAAACGCGTACTCGCTGACCAGTTCTCCGTTAAAAAGGTGTTCCCTTGTGATGCCAAGATTGACGCAATGGGAAAGCATGGCTTTTTCCATGGGATCATAAACGTCTGTTTCACAGCCAAGGCCCATGGTTTCACATAATGCATAATCATTTCCATCCAGTGCCCACACATCCTGCACTGTCATTTGATTCATGGTGATGGTTCCGGTTTTATCTACGCAAAGGACTGATACCGCACCCAAGGTTTCCACGGAAGGCAGCTTACGCACCAAAGACTGCTTTTTTGCAAGCCTCCATGCGCCCATAGAAAGAAAAACGGTAAGAATAACCGGAAATTCCTCCGGTATCATTGCCATGGCAAGGGTAATGCCGGATAGAATGCTTTCAATCAGCCGGTCGTGAAACATATGGTCCGGAATATTGAACCATGTAAATATTGCCACAAGGGCAAACAGTACCGCAGCGATTCCCGCACATAGCTTAACAAGACTGCGGGTTTGCTTTTGCAAAGGGGTATCTTCATCAGGAGCTGCGGCCACATTAGCACCGATCTTGCCGTATTCCGTGGCAGCACCGATTTTATCGACACAAACAGTAGCCGTGCCCTGGGTGACCAGGGTACCTGCATAACAATAGTCCCGGCGCCAGTAGTCATCAGCGGAATCAGCAAGATCTGCTGAATACTTCCAAACACCCTCAGCTTCACAGATAAAGGAGGATTCGTCAGCGCATAATTTCCAGACCCCCTCAGCTTCGCCGGTGAGGGAGGATTCATCTACGCATAAGTCGTTGCACTTAACTATCATACCGTCTGCAGGGATTTTGACGCCTTCACAGATCGTCATTAAGTCGCCGGGAACAAGATCAACACTGGCTATGATCTGTTCAATTCCATCGCGGATTACAGTTACATGAGGAGCCGATAAATCTTTCAGCGCATGAAGTGTTTTGTCGGTTTTCCATTCCTGTATGACATCAATGCTGATGACACCCACTACAAAAACAAGCATGATGGCACCGTCTCTGGGCTCACCCAGAATAAAATAGATGATTGCAGCAACAATCAGCAGCAAAAACATCGGTTCACAGACAATGTGAAAGACCTTCTTAAAAAAGCTCTCCATTTTCTGCGGTGTCAATTCGTTTTTGCCATATTGTTCCTGCAATCGCTTTGCTTCGGCAGATGTCAAACCTGCCATGTGACCTTTGTTGTTTGTCATAAAAGTTACCTCCGTTTTAGCCTTTCGGCGTTCGTTTGATAGCTCTATGGCACTCCATTTTCGTGGTCTCTGTTCCATTTTTGTGTAAAAAAATACACCTATGGAACATATTATGAAAACAAAAAATTGTTCTCATAACCGGATGGACGACGCAAAAGCTGCGTCTTTTTATAAGGAGTTAAAAAGAAACTTCTCATAAACCATACTACTGTCCCACAGATGTGCAATCTTGCAATCTGTTGCCACTTATTAGGCGGCCCGGCCCCATGACCTCTGCAAAAAGGTTCATCGCCTGCTCAGTTTGTACCGTTGATCTCGCATCCACAATGGGATGTAATGCAGTGCAAAGAGATTACAGAACATTATATGCACGGGTTTTTTATTTGTCAACCAATAAAGTTATTTTTGTTGAAATTATTTTTTATTGTAAGTTTACAAGAATTATGAGGATCTAAAAAACGATAAACAGAGAAGTGTTTTGTCATGTATTAGTATTGTAAAAGTCAATTAGCATAAAAAAATGCATTAAAAAGCAATTTTAATGGTTAAAATGATGATGACATTTCGTGAATTGATAAAAAAAACTAATATAATGAACAATAAAAACGTTAAAAAGTTGTTGACTTTAAAAAAATGACATGTTAATATTTATCCAATAGTTAAGGGGGTGCTAACAAATAGATAGTAAACTCAAATGAAAGAGTGAATTGAAGAAATCTAGTTAATATCATATCAGGAAGCACAGTTGGATCGTGAATATGGCATGAACATATACGAAACCTGCTTGGTTCCGGGGATTTTTATCCCTGGAATCAGGTGGGTTTTCTTTTTTGGGGGGATCAGGAAGATGAAGATTGTCAAATTTTTAAACAATAATGCCGCACTGGTCTTAGACGGACAGGAACGGGAACTGGTTGTCATGGGAAAGGGAATTGCTCATTTATCCCATAAAAATGAGGAGATATCACGTGAAATGATTGATAAAATATTCATTTTAGATGATCGCTCACAGCTTGCTCAGTATACTCAGATATTTTCGGAAATACCGGGTGCGATATTTGAATTGGCCGGCCGTTTTGTTACAAAAGCCAAAGAGGACTTGAACCGTACCTTGCAGAATTCTCTTGTCATATCCCTGGCAGACCATTTAAACAGCATGGTCGCGCGTGGGAAGCTGGGGGCTTATCTGGAGAACAGAATGCTATGGGATATAAAGAAGGTGTATCAGGATGAATTCCGGCTAAGCAGGGAGCTGGTGGCGGAATTTAATATGCTTTATGATACCTTGTATGATGAACATGAAGCAGCAGCCCTTGCCATGCATTTTGTCAATGCAGAATTGGAATCCGGCATGGAACATGCAGGGAAGATAACAAAGCTCATTGGTGAGATTTTAAACATAGTAAAATATCATTTTTTAATTGATTATGACGAAGAAAGTTATGCCTATTACCGCTTTGTAACTCACTTGCGTGTTCTGGCCCAACGGATATTCCAGGGGTCCCAATTAAATGATGCCGATATGAGTGAGATATTAAAAGACCATTTAAGCGAACGGTACGAAGCTACGTTTCAGTGTGTAAAAAAAATCAGGGATTTTTTTTGGATCCATTATCAATATTGCTTTACAGAGCAGGAAGGGTTATACCTGGCGATCCATATCATTAAGATCCTTGATGACAATATAAAAATAGACTAGAAAGGGGAGATTTGCCATGGGAAAATATGAGGAACTGGCAAAAAAAATTGTCAAAGAAGTAGGAGGGAAAGAAAACATTGCGTCTTTGACCCATTGTATTACCCGCCTTCGTTTTCAGTTAAAGGATGAGAGCAAGGCACACGATGAAGTCTTAAAGAAGATGGATGGAGTCGTTACGGTTATGAAAAGCGGCGGACAATACCAGGTTGTTATCGGCAATCATGTGCCTTACGTGTACGAGGAGGTTTGCCAGGCGGCGGGAATCAGCAGCGAAGGAGGGGAAGCAGCGGATGCGGGCAGTAATAAGCTGTTTGATAAGCTGATAGATACGATCAGCGGCTGCTTCCAGCCATTCTTAGGGATTCTATCGGCAGGCGGTATCATAAAGGGTATATGCGCACTATTGGTATTTCTCGGTGTTTTTTCCACTGCATCAGGCACCTATGCTATGCTTAATGCCATTGGCGATTCTGTGTTCCAGTTTATGCCTATCATCATTGGCTTTACTGCAGCGGGAAAGTTTAATGTAAACAGGATGACAGGCATGGCTCTAGGTGCGGCCCTGTGTTATCCGGGCATCCAGTTATCAGCCCTGTCAGGAGGAGACGTTCTTGGTGTGCTGTTTGAAGGAAGCGTTTTCCACAGCGCTTATTACTTAAAGGCGTTTGGGGTGCCCTGGGTAGCGAATAACTATTTAAGCAGTGTAATTCCGGTTATTATTGTGGTCTGGTTTGCAAGTTATGTGCAGAAGTTTGCAAAAAAAGTAATACCGGAGATGCTCCAGAACTTTTTCGTTCCATTTGTTGTTATGCTTGTATCCATGGTTGCGGGATTTTTGGTCATAGGGCCAGTAATATCTATTCTGACAAGTTTTTTAAACTCAGGATTTTCTGCCCTCTTTGCAGCTTCTCCCATCCTATTTGGCATTCTGACGGGATTTTTCTGGCAGGTATTGGTTATTTTTGGCCTCCATTGGGCTTTGATTCCTTTGGCAATCATCCAGCTGGCAGAACTGGGATATATCAACGTATTAAGCGGAATGTATGGCGCAAGCTTTGCACAGACGGCCTGTGTGCTAGCCATGTATTTTAAACTCAAGGATAAGAAAACAAAATCACTTTGTATTCCCGCCGTGGTTTCCGGTATCTGCGGTGTGACGGAGCCTGCGATTTATGGTATTACCCTTCCGAAAAAACTGCCCTTTATTTACTCCATGATCGGTGGTGCGGTAGGCGGAGCTATTATGACTACTATGAATGCATCTTCGTATACTATGGGCGGTCTTGGAATCTTTGGTGTGGTGAACTATATTAATACTGCAACAGGAGATGCCAGCGGAATGGTTACTTCCTTTATCTGTATCGCCGTTTCTTCCCTGGTTGGATTTTTACTTACATTCTTTTTCTGGAATGATAAGGAAACGCCGGAAGAGGATCATGAGGGATCTGACGCATCGCTAGGGACACAAGAGAGTCCTGCAAAGCTTCTTTTCATAGAGGTTCTTTCACCGGTAGAAGGAGATATTGTTCCATTGGAAAATCTGGAAGATGCTGCATTTTCAAGCGGTACTTTAGGAAAGGGGATTGCGGTAAAGCCATCTAAAGGAGTTGTTGTTTCTCCGGCAGACGGTGTGATCAGCGCCTTTTTCCATACAAAACATGCTTTGGGCATTAAGGCAGACAATGGTCTGGAGATTCTGATTCACGTTGGTATGGATACCACAAGATTAGAGGGTGAAGGATTCATCACAAAGGCAGAGCAGGGGCAGAGAGTAAAAAAAGGCCAGGTCTTATTGGAGTTTGATATGGATTTTATAAACTCTAAGGGATATTCATTAGTGACACCGGTATTGATTACAAATTTAAGTGAACATGACGGTATGATTTTGTGGAAAGAAAAGAAGGTCACTACAGAGGATTGTCTGATAGGAATTGAGAGAGCGGCTGCCCTTTCATGATTTTTACGCCCAGAGAATATGGGTATGCAAGTATAGAGGAAAGGGGTTATCATATGGTGTTTAGATAGGATTTTTTATGGGATGGAAATAACCCCAACTTGCTTTGTATCACGTTTTAGGCTATACTGGTGTTGTTTTATACTATATTAGGCAAAGGAAACGTGATTTACATGGACATAGAGATCAAGCATAAAACAGCAATTCCCCGTTATCAGCAAATTGCCGTAGAAGTTGCGGCCCGGATCGCCAATGGGGAATATGAGGTAGGTGAGAAGATTTACGCCCGTTCATCCCTGGCCAGCCAGTACAGCGTATCCCCTGAGACGGCGCGGCGGGCGATCTGCATACTCAGCGATCTGGGGATCGTAACTTCAGAAAAGGGTAATGGGATCATCATTAAGTCCCAGAAGAAAGCAGCAGAGTACATCCAGCAGAACAGTAAGCGGCAGACCATCGATACAATCAAAGAGAATCTTTTAAAGAGTGTCAGCCGCCAAAAACAGGAAATGGAGAATTTAAATGACTGCCTGAAAGATCTGATTGAGGCTTCCGTACATTTCCGGTCAATGAATCCGTTTATGCCGTTTGAGATACGGATCACCAGCAATTGTGTCCATTTAAATAAGACGGTCACGGAAATCCAATTTTGGCAGCGGACCGGGGCGACGGTGATTGCAGTCAGCAGGAATGACACTGTCATGAAATCCCCCGGACCATACGTTGCTCTTTCGGAAAATGATACCATATATTTCATAACACAGGATGACACCCCTGATCGTGTAAGAGAATTTTTATATCCGTCAAAATAAGAGTTTCATCATAACGCTTGAAGCCATTTCGCTTCAGGCGTTTTTTTTGAAATTTGACAAAGTGACAACTTTATAATATAATTAAGTTGTTACTTTGCTAAAAAGGAGGGAGATATATGATACAATTTGAACGTATTTCCAAACGTTATAAGACAAAGCAGGTCCTGAATCAAATTACATTTTCGATAAATAGCGGTAGTCTGGTTGCTATTATTGGCGAGAGTGGTTGCGGAAAGACCACACTCTTAAAAATGATTAACCGGCTGATTAAGCCCACATCGGGTACGATCTCCATTGACGGGAAAAGTATCGGAAGCATGGACGAAGTGGCTTTGCGCCGGAAAATCGGATATGTGATACAGCAGACGGGACTGTTTCCCCATATGACAGTTAAGGAAAATATTGAGCTGATTCCAAAGCTTGAAAAGATGCCGCCCAAGGACGTTGAAGACAATACAAAGAAGCTGATGCAGATGGTAGGACTTGACTGTGATGAGTTTTTGAATCGTTATCCGACGGAGCTTAGCGGTGGGCAGCAGCAGCGTGTCGGCGTTGCCAGGGCCTTTGCCACAGATCCGGATATTATCCTGATGGATGAGCCTTTTTCGGCCCTGGATCCCATGACACGGTCAGATCTTCAGGATGAGTTGGTGCAGCTGCATGCAAAATTAAAGAAGACGATTGTTTTTGTAACCCATGACATGGATGAAGCCATTAAGATCGCGGATATGATCTGCATCATGAAGGATGGCGATATTCTGCAATATGACACACCGGAGAATATCTTAAACAACCCTGTGGATGAGTTTGTTTCAAACTTTGTAGGAAAAAACAGGATCTGGTCTTCTCCGGAATACATCAAGGTATCTGACATTATGATCGATCAGCCGGTCACTGCCGCCAAAGACTTATCTGTCTTAAAATGCATTGAAAAGATGCGAAAGAACAAGGTTGACAGCCTTCTGGTGGTGGATCGGGACAGCAGGCGATTGATCGGGATTGTCAAGGCCGGTAAATTAAGAGGCGTTGAGGACAGAACCCAGTTGGCAGAACAATTTATGTATGAGGACTTTCCAACACTTTTACCGGAACAATGCATACTGGATGCACTGAAAATAGTGACTGAAAACCAGGTGTCAACGGTTCCGGTGGTGGATGATCAAAGGCGTCTTAAGGGGCTCATTACACGGAGCAGTCTGGTGACGACCCTGAGTCAGCAATACTTTGACTATGAAGGAGGAGAGTCAGAATGAACTTTTGGAATTATATAATCAGTAATTATCCCCAGATTCTTTCATTATTGATCGAACATTTAAAACTGACAGCCATATCAGTGGGTCTGGCTATCCTGATCGGAGTACCTCTTGGTATTTTTATATCCTTTGCGGCGAAAGCCAGTAAACCGATCTTAGCGGTTGCAAATGTGATTCAGGCAATTCCCAGTATGGCGCTGCTTGGTTTTATGATCCCCCTATTGGGAATCGGTGTCATTCCTGCAATTGTTGCAGTCGTTCTTTATTCTCTTCTTCCCATTATTAAGAATACCTATACTGGAATTGATAATATTAATCCCCAGACGCTGGAGGCAGCCAAAGGAATCGGATTGACGCCCTTTCAGGTACTGACAAAGGTGCAGATTCCCCTTGCTCTTCCTGTTATTATGGCAGGAGTGCGGATCGCATCTGTAACAGCAGTAGGGCTGATGACCATGGCTGCATTTATTGGTGCCGGAGGCCTTGGATACCTGGTGTTTTCCGGCATACGTACGGTGAACAACAATCAAATTCTGGCTGGTGCCATTCCTGCCTGTTTGTTGGCACTGATGGTAGACTTTCTCATTGGCCTTACGGAAAAGCTTGTAACTCCGGTCAGCCTTCAAAAGGGAGATGCCTCGGTTAAGAAAAAAAGCAGGAATATCCAAAAGGCAATGCTGGGAGCGGCTGCAATGCTAATTGCGGCTATATTTCTTTTCACATCCGTGGGCAGTGTAACAGGGGATGCCCGTGCCCTGTCAGTTGGATCAAAAGATTTTACGGAGCAAGAGATTCTGGGAAATATGGTGGCAGATTTAATAGAAGACAGAACTGATATCACAGTAAACAGAAAACTGAGTCTGGGAGGGTCACAGGTATGCTTTGCTGCAATGAAGACTGGAGATATTGATCTTTATATTGACTACAGCGGTACCTCATACAGTGATATCCTCAAGCATCCGCCGATCAGTGATATGGAGCAGGTGTATCAGACGGTAAAGGAAGAGTATAAGGAGCAGCTTAATCTGGAAGTACTTAAGCAGATGAGCTTTAATAATACTTATACATTGGCTGTAACGAAAGAAATGGCTGAGAAATATCATTTGGATAAAATAAGTGATCTTGCCAAAATAAGCGATACCCTGACATCCGGTACTACATTTGAATTCTCCAACCGGGAGGATGGATTGTCCGGACTCCAGAAAACATATGGTTTCCAAATAGGAAAACGCCTTACCTTAGATTCTGCTCCCCGCTATACAGCTTTGGGAAGCGGTGAGGTGGATGTCATTGATGCCTTCTCCACTGACGGATTATTAAAAAAATTCGACTTAAAAACGCTGGAAGATGATAAAAACTTTTTCCCGCCCTATTATGCCATTCCGGTTATTCGGGAAGAAGCTTTGGAGAAATTTCCGGAAATTGCCGGAATCATGGAAGAATTGGCACCGTATTTAACCAATGAAGTTATGATTGAACTGAACTACAAGGTGGATGAATTACAGCAGACACCTGCTGCAGTCGCCCAGGATTTTCTGAAAGAGAATGGATTGATATCATGATTTATGGGATTCTGCTTTTTGCTTTTCTATCCTTTATTTTTACTTCTCCCAAGTGTCGCTGGCTGATGAGCGCAGACCAGCCCCTGTCCCTAAGGGAAGAAAGAATCGGTTTCATGTTTGGACGGTATATGCGGGATGCGGCAGTTGTAATGCTGCTTTTATGGTTGCTTGGAACTTTGCGCATTCCCTGGGTATATGGGATTGCAGGGGGTGTTTTTATCCTGCGGACATTGAGTTTTCTCATTCATATGGCCCAGGTTTTTATAAATGATTAAATGCTTTCCGGAAAAAAGCAGTTAAGAATACAGCGGACAAAAGCCGTTGCATCGGTAAGAAGATGCAACGGCTCTTATTATATTTTGACAAGTAACAGCAAAAGAGTATAACCTATAGCTCTGACAAGTATATGCAGTAGTCTAAAATAACATTGCCATGCTCATCCTTCTCGGAAAATCTCGGACAGTTATACCTTTCGAAAAAATAAATCCTTTTTTCATTATCGTCCTGAAAGTTACCCATACCATGTTCCTGGAATTTAGCAATACACTCATCGTGCATGCCATAGATGCTGCCGTCATCCTCTTTGCCTTTTATCCAGCATACACCGATGCTGCCCTCATTCAAATCTATAAAATCATAGCCGTCGGGGACAGATGTATCAGGTGGAAGGAACATGCCAATCCAGTATTCAAAAGTGTTTTCAATATCGCTGCTGTTGCAGCGCATAATACCCAGATAACTGTTTTCAATATTCGGGTCACCGCCAAGCTTTTCAAGCTCCCCAAACCAGCCGTTTCGAAACCATTCCATCCATTTGTGGCCAAATCCGCCAGATCTGTCAGCGTTGGTATAGCATTTCCCAATAAAACGCAATGAGGGTAAATGCTCTTTATAGACTTTAATAATCTCTGCCATTTTTATTCCCCCTATTTTACGACTTTTTATAACCTTATTTTAACAGAAATCCGCCAGAATACAATATAGCAGTCTGGAAAAAATGGAGGAAACTGCTCTGATCAGACACGTACCCAATGCAGCCGTATTTATTTGACAGGAACTCAAATAGTCAATATAATGAGAGCAAGATAAAGGGCGGTGATATTAAGTGCGAAGCTTTATACTAAATACAAAGATGATTTCTCCGCCTCAAACAAGGAAAAGGTAGATGAAACATTGTTTGAGGCATATCGTATATATCAGTTTCATCGACAACCGAAATGAAAGGCGTATAATGCCTTGTTTTGTCGTGCCTCAATAAAGAACAGGAGGTAATGAAATGTCAGATATTCATACTGTAAATAACAGGAATGATAGAGTAATAAATGATTTACTAAATATCTGGGAATCTGCTGTTGCAGCTACTCATACGTTTTTATCAGAAGATGAAATCCAGGCGATCAAACCGGAGGTTGTAAAGGGATTAAAAGAAATTGAACATTTGTATTGTTATTATGAAGATGATACTCCTCATGGTTTCATAGGTGCAGCTGACGATAAAGTTGAGATGCTGTTTATCCATGATAAAGCCAGAGGAAAAGGAATTGGAAAGAAGCTTATCCGCTATGCTGTTGATAATTTATATGTAAAGTATGTTGATGTAAATGAACAGAATGATCAGGGCATAGGATTTTATAAACACATGGGTTTTCATGTTATTAACAGGTCAGAGCTAGATGAACAAGGCAGACCATTTCCAATACTGCATCTTAAATTAAGTGACGGTTAAATAGTAACAGATTGATAAGAAAAAGGCGAAGAACCATGCAGGGGATCGCCTTTTTTGCCTAATATCTGATTTATAATTCAACAGCATTATGTAACTATATTTCCATAAAGTTCTATTCTATATCATTGCAAAGAAGTAAAAATGGTGATAAGATATAGTTGACACACTCATATATTTACTGTGTCATATATATAATGGAAAGGTAAAATTATGTCTGATAATTATATTCGGGTATCTGGAGCAAGGGAACGGAATCTAAAAAATATTGATGTCCTGATACCCAAAAAAGAAATTACGGTTTTTACAGGAGTATCCGGTTCTGGTAAATCGTCACTCGTATTTGATACAATAGCAGCAGAATCCCAAAGGCAATTAAATGAAACCTACACCAGTTTTATCCGTCACCGTATGCCCCATTACGGAAAACCTGATGTGGATATGATCGAAAATTTATCGGTAGCTTTTATAATTAACCAAAAACGGTTGGGTGGTAATGCACGGTCAACGGTGGGCACGATTACAGATATTTATTCTATGTTGCGTCTGTTGTTTTCACGAATTGGAAAACCTTTTGCCGGATATTCCGACGTTTTTTCCTTCAATAATCCGGCTGGAATGTGCAGCTGCTGTCAGGGATTAGGAAAGATGGAAGCAGTTGATATTGAACGTCTGTTAGATAAAAATAAATCTTTAAATGAAGGAGCAATCCGTTTTCCTACTTTTGAACCCGGCGGCTGGCGGCTGACCCGATATATTTATTCTGGATTTTTTGATAATGATAAAAAAATTAAAGACTATTCCTCCGAAGAACTGGATCTGCTTCTTTACGCTGACGGCATTAAGGTGAAAGATCCTCTTCCCGAATGGCCTAAAACTTCATTGTATGAGGGGGTGGTTCCACGGATCGAGCGGAGCTTTCTCAAAAAAGAGGATGGCGAAAAAGTTAGATACAGCAAAGAAATTGAGGGCTTTATCATAAAGCAGGATTGTCCCCACTGCCACGGGACACGCCTGAATGACAGAGTATTATCCTGCAAAGTGAACGGTAAAAATATAGCGGAATGCACTGATATGCAGATAAACGAACTATTAGAATTTATCCAGTCAATCAATTCTCCTGTGGCGGCAGCAATCGTTTCAGAATTGGTGAATCGTCTGCAGCAAATGGTATCCATTGGATTGGACTATTTAAGTTTAAGCAGACAAACATCCACTCTATCGGGCGGGGAATCTCAAAGAATCAAAATAGTTTGCCAGCTGGGCAGCAGCTTAACAGACCTTACTTATATTTTTGATGAGCCCAGTATAGGACTTCACCCTCATGATATAAGCAAGATCAATGACCTTATGAAACTTTTGCGTGACAAAGGCAATACCGTACTTATCGTGGAGCATGACCCTGATATAATAAAGATTGCAGACCAAGTGATTGATATGGGGCCTGGCGCGGGAATCCATGGGGGCGAAATCGTATATCAGGGGAGTTTACAAGGGTTAAAAGCATCGGGTACATTGACAGGGAAGTATCTGTCTTACCGGCCTGAATTAAAAGCTGGCACACGTACCCCGAAAGGCTGGCTTTCCATTCACAATGCAACGCTGTACAATTTGAAGAACCTTTCAGTTGAAATACCCAAAGGAGTAATGACGGTTGTGACAGGGGTTGCCGGTTCAGGAAAAAGTACGCTTATCAATCAGGTGCTGCCCCGATTTTATCCCGATACTGTCTTTATCGACCAAAAGGGAATACAAGCATCAAAGCGTTCCAACATAGCAACCTTTACAGGTATCTTTGATATGATCAGAAAACTATTTGCAAAAAGTAACGGTGTCAGCGCCTCCCTGTTCAGTTTCAATTCCCAAGGCGCATGTCCTGCTTGTAAAGGCTTAGGTGTTACCTATACAGATTTAGCGTTTATGGATACCATTGTTACAGTATGTGAAGAATGTCACGGGAACCGTTATACCGACGAAGTGCTTGGGTATAAGCTAAGAGGTAAAAATATTGGTGAAATACTTAAAATGACCGTATCGGAGGCCTTGGAATTTTTTCGGGAAGAAGAAATAAGAACAGTACTGAAAAGGCTTTCAGATGTTGGAATTACCTATATTTCTTTGGGGCAGCCCTTGAACACACTTTCAGGAGGGGAATTGCAGCGGATCAAACTGGCTTCCGAGCTTTTAAACGGAGGGAAAGTTTATGTTTTGGACGAACCCTCAACAGGTTTGCATATGGCTGACATAAAACAGTTGATTGATATAATGAATCGTCTAGTAGAACAAAATTCCACCCTTATTGTAATAGAGCATAATTTGGATATTATTTGCCAGGCAGACTGGATTATTGACTTAGGCCCACATGCCGGACAGCATGGCGGTAAAATTATGTTCACAGGGCTGCCGGAAGATTTAATTAATTGTAAAAATTCCCTGACAGGAAAATCCCTGAAAAAATATATGAATAGAATATAGGAGATCGGCTTTATGGCAGTAAAAGAATTAGAAGAAAATTATGTCCCTTTTCAGTGTATGATTGTATCTGACTCAAATAAATTTAACGTAGAAGGTGTTTCAACTGCGCAGTACTATATCCTTGATACGCTGAGTAATCAAGGGCCCAAAACAACGAAAGAGCTTGCCGAAATGAAAGGAATCTCGCAGTCGGGCATTTCAAAATTGACGAAACGGCTGATGGAAAAAAATTATATCGTACAGGAAAGGCAGCTTAATGACCGCCGTTCCTATAAAATTATACTGACCAGTGAAGGAAAAGCCTTTTTAAACCGTGTCGATGATTTTGGAAATGAAATCATGAACTTAATTGAAGAAGCATTAACGTCAGAGGAAGTAAAGGCCTTTTCAATGATGTGCAAAAAAATCACCAGCTTGTATGCTGAAAAAACATGATAACTTAAGAGGAATAGAAGGAGGGTGGTTATATGAATTATATCTTTACCAACAGCATTAAAGAGGATAATGTATTACGGCGCAGTTATAACAGTTTAGCTGAAAAAACCTTTGGACTGTCTTTTGAAGAATTTTATCAGAATGGATATTGGACAGATAAATATATTCCATATTCCTTGATTGATGATGGAAAGGTAATTGCTAATGCATCTGTGAATATTTTAAAATCCTTTTATAATGGGCAGGAAAAACGATGCATCCAGATTGGCACTGTTATGACAGACTCCGATTATAGAAACCAGGGGTTATCCAGATATTTAATAGAAAGAATTTTAAGTGAATGGAAAGAAACATGCGATACCATGTATCTGTTTGCCAATGACAGTGTTCTTGATTTTTACCCTAAATTTGGTTTTGTTAAAGCCGTTGAATACCAATGCAGCAGTCCTATCACTCCAACAAAAGGACGCGTTAGGAAACTTGACATGAGCCATGCAAGTGATCGTGAATTCTTGAAGCGGTATTGCTTGAAATCCAACCCATACTCCGCGCTTGCAATAAAGGATAACTATGAATTGCTTATGTTTTATTGTACTTCATTGATGAAAGATTGTGTGTACTTTCTGGAAGATTTTGATGCTGTAATAATTGCTTCAAATAAAAATGAGATTTTAACTTGTTATGATATTTTTAGCGACGGGAATCATGCTATGATTGAAATGGTATCCAGAGTAGCAGAGTCTCAAATACGCACTGTAGTTTTTGGCTTCACTCCTGCAGAACATGCAGCTTTTCATTCACAAATTCTCGAAGAAGAGGATACAACTCTTTTTGTTCTTAAAGGAAAGGATAATTGGTTTGTGAATCATCAAATGATGTTTCCTGTTTTATCACATGCATAATTAAATCAAAGCAAAAGCAACGACGATGTATCATAGGGAATTATGAGATGTAACTAATTGAAAGAACAAAGGAGAATCTTACATGAGCCAAAATATATACGACAATGAAGTGTTTTTTAAAGAGTATATGAAATTAAGGGGCGAAAAAAGCTATAATGATTTATTGGAACAACCTGCAATGAACAAATTATTGCCGGATATCAAGGGGAAAACAATTTTAGACATAGGGTGCGGATATGGACATAATAGCTTTTCATTTGCACAAAATGGAGCTAAAAAAGTAGTCGGTATTGATCTTTCTCAAAAGATGCTTGAAATAGCAGAAAAGGAATTCTCACACCCGAACGTTGAATACTGTCGTATGGACATGTCAGAATTATCTGCATTAACACAGAAATTTGATTTGGTGTACAGTTCACTTGCCTTTCATTACGCAGAAAATTTTCAAAAACTTATGGAAGATATATACTCGCTTTTAAATGAGGGCGGGTACTTGATCTATTCGCAGGAACATCCCATTGTAACAGCCACCTTGGATTGTAAAGGTCATCATAACGTGGATGAGAACGGAAACTTTATTTCTTATACTTTTTCTGACTATGGGAAAAGCGGCCAGCGTGTTGGCCCGTGGTTTGTGGAGGATGTAATTAACTACCATCATTCCATGGGAGAAATCATATCAACAATTGCCCATACAGGCTTTATTCTTAAAGATGTGGTAGAGCCGGCACCTGAGCCATGGGCTATAAAGGAAAAGCCGGATTTGGTGAAAGAATTTATTAAGCCTACGTTTCTGGTTATAAAAGCAAAAAAGTAATCATCTTATTTAATTAGTGAAACAATTAGCTGAGGAGGTCAAATGTTAGCTTATAGAACTTTAAATGATGCAAATATAGAAACACTTCACGAGGCATTTCGGAATGCATTTTCCGATTATCAGGTTGAAATGAATTTACCCATTGAAACATTCAAACAAATGCTGCAAAGAAGAGGGTATGCTCCGGAGATATCCATAGGTGCGTTTAGTGATGATCGATTGGTTGGTTTCGTTCTAAATGGACTTCGAAATTTAAACGGAAAAACAACGGTGTATGACATTGGAACAGGCGTTATCATAGATTACAGAAGACAAGGTGTCACAAGTATCATGCTTTTGAATGTCAAAGAAGTGCTTAAACAAAATCAAATAGAACAGTATTTACTTGAGGTTATTCAATCCAATACGTCTGCACTTCAATTGTACAAAAAAGAGGGATTCAAGATTCGAAGGAATTTTTCCTGCTTTAAAATAGACAAAAAAAGTTATGCTCCTGTGAAAAACCATAAAGTTGGGCACACGGATCAAATGGCGTGGGAACAATTAAGAGAATTCTGGGATTTTGAACCTTCATGGCAAAATTCAATTGATTCGGTAAATGCTGTATCAAAAGAATTTCTATATTCTATTGTACATTATGATAATACAATTGCTGGATATGGTATTATTAATAAAAAGACAGGAGATATCCCTCAAATTGCAGTAAAAAAAGTTTATAGAGGGAAAGGAATTGGAAGAAGCATTGTTACTGATTTAATCGAAAATACGGAATCTCAAAAAATAAGTACCCTTAACGTAGACGACGAATCGAAATGCATGAAGGATTTTCTGATTAAATTAGGGTTTGAACCTACTGTGAGTCAGTATGAGATGCTTTTGCACATAGGATAGGAATGAAGCGCGGAGGAGGTCATATATGAGGTATAAGCATATTGTTTTTGATATTGACGGAACATTAATAGATACGGAATATGCAGTTCTGCACTCTTTGCAAGACACCTTAGTTGCCGTAACCGGGATTAACAGGGAAATTAACGAGCTGACATTTGCATTGGGGATTCCCGGAAAGAACGCATTGAAAAAACTTAACGTCCCGGAACGTTCAATTTCGCTTATTCTGGGGCATTGGGAAAAATGTATGTCCAATTACAGCAATACGGTATGTGTTTTCCAGGGCATAAGTGAGTTGTTGGAAGCCCTTGTACAATACGGCTGTGAATTGGGGATTGTCACATCAAAAACAAGAGAAGAATTTAAACAGGATTTTGTACCATTTGATATTAGCAAATATTTCACAACGATTATTTGCGCTGATGATACGGTGGAGCACAAGCCAGATCCAGACCCTCTTTTCAAATACATGGAAGTCTCAAATGCGAACAATAACGAATTGATTTATATTGGGGACAGTGTATATGACTGGGAATGTGCCAAAAGTGCCAAGGTTGATTTTGCTTTGGCGGGCTGGGGCAGTCTTTCCAGAGAAATATTGGCAGATTATTACTTAGAAAAACCTGACGATCTTCTTTTAATTATGAGGGATTGAACATATGATGCAACAGAAGAACATTCCATCGCCTGCCGAAGCTCAAATAACTCCAAGCGAGCTTGACAAGTCTGGTATTTATAAGGTAATATGAGAAAAGCAATATAAGGAGATAAACTACTATGCGGCAAGGTATTCTTAAATAACAATCAATTGAATGATGGCAGGTATGAATTATTTAGCCTTATTACAGGTGTAATGGGTCTGGTTTTTTGTACCTTAATTTAAGAATACTTTCATATTTTATTGATGCCGCTGCGCTGTAGAATCTTCTTTCTAACAGCTTTTTAAGTCGTGCTCATAATTGTTATGATAGCAGTCCCCTGTGATGAAAGTATTTCAATCACAGGGGACATTTGTATTATAACGATTGTATGAGGTGTGACTTATGAAAATAATGAATATAGGCATCCTGGCTCACGTAGATGCAGGAAAAACAACATTAACAGAGAGCATGCTCTATACCAGCGGTACAATTGCTGAATCTGGGCGTGTTGATCGCGGTTCGACTATTACAGATTCTATGATACTTGAAAAACAGAGAGGAATTACGATACAGGCGTCTATAGCATCTTATGAATGGAAACATGTTAAAATCAATTTAATAGATACCCCAGGGCATATCGACTTCTATGCAGAAGTAGAGCGCTCCTTAAATGTATTAGATGGTATTGTTTTACTAATCTCAGCCAAGGACGGTATTCAGGCACAAACACGTATTCTTTTCGATGCAATAAGAAAAAGGAAGCTTCCTGCTTTGATTTTTATTAATAAAATTGATCAGCCAGATATCGATCTTGAATTAATATATAAAGATATCAAAGAGAAATTAACTTCCCATATTCTTGTAATGCAGAGAATTACAAATGATAATACTCTTTTACCCGCGGAAATTGATGAATTGTCAGAAGAGTTTAGAGATACGATTATTGAGATGGATGATACTTTACTGAAGAAATATATGCTAGATCAGACTATTACAACGGAGGAGCTGTTAAATAGCAGAAGAAAAAATATAAGCAGCGGTAAGCTTTTGCCTATTTATCATGGCAGTGCTCTGAAACATATAGGAACAAAAGCACTGATGGATGCTATTCTTATAGAATTCAATCCGATTATATTATCGACAGACTCCAAACTCGCTGCATTGGTATATAAAATTGAAAGAGATGATAATCGGAATAAGCGCACATATATGCGTATTTTTGGAGGCTCAATTAAAACCCGTGATGTACTGACCCCCGAAGGTCATTCTGACAGTATGAAAATTAAAAAGCTGGAAACCTCAAGCAATGGTAAAATTGTAGAAGCTGACAAAATTGAATGTGGTGATATTGCTATTTTCCCAAATGAAACCCGGCTAAAAATAGGAGACACCATAGGTATAATACCACGGAACAACTTGGCCTTACATGATAACAGCCTGATCATGCAGGCTAATATTTCCCCCATGTTCTCTTCCGATAGAGCAATTCTACTGGAAGCCTTGTCGGAACTGTCCGAAACAGATCCTCTTTTACAATATAAACTGGATTCCAGGAGCAGTGATATCACGATGGAGTTTCTTGGAAAGGTTCAAATGGAAATCATTGTTGCTCTATTGCAGAGCAGATACCATCTTCAGGCTAAAATAGAAAATGTAACGACTATTTATAAAGAACGCCCTTTGAAAAAAGCAACTTTTACCGCTCATATTGAAGTTCCGCCAAACCCTTTTTGGGCCTCCATCGGATTATCAATAGAGCCTCTTCCTATTGGAGCAGGAGTGCAATATGAAAGTAAAGTATCATATGGGTATTTAAATAAATCATTCCAGAATGCCGTTGAAGAAGGCATTCAATCTGGCTGCGAACAAGGGTTATATGGATGGGAATTAACTGATTTAAAAATTTGTTTTGAATATGGATTGTATTATAGTCCAGTAAGTACACCGGCTGATTTCAGACATCTGGCTCCTATCGTGCTTGAACAAGCGTTAAAACAGTCAGGCACTGAATTATTGGAACCGTGTTTGTCATTCGAACTTTATGTCCCTCAAGATTGCAATGCTCGTGTTTACAATGACTTAAAAAAATATCATGCAATGATTGAGTCAATAAAAACACAGCATAATGAAATAATAGTGGCTGGAAAAATCCCGGCCCGCACATCACAAATTTACAAAGAGCAGCTTTCAGAGTTAACAAAAGGCTGTGGAGTTTTTTTAACAGAACCTGCAGGGTACCAGAAAAATACCGGAGAAATTTTTATTCAGGCAAGAAAGCCGGATGATCGATTGGACAAAACCCGCTACTTATTTGATAAGTCTAATGAAGAAGTTTCGCCCCTAAAAACGAATTGATTCAGCTCCAGCTAAAAATGAGAAACGCCCTGCTTTTACTAAAAAAGCAGGGTATTTCTATTTGACCAATCGGTTGTTTCATTAAGTCAAAATAAATGCGTTACTTAATTGAAACTTCTTCACAAGTCATGTTTCATAGGCTTCTTTTCCATTCTTTTTTCAAAATAGCATACTGGTATGTATTCTCATAATGTGGAGTTCCATCGGAATTGTTTATAAAGGATATAAATTCAAGAAACAGCCCCTCTTTTCTCATTCCCAACCGTTCACAAAGCTTTTGCGATGAGATATTATCATCCTCTGTATAGGCATAAATTCTTCTTGCATCTTTTTCAAAGAGATAGTTAAAGAGTATCTCCGCCGCTTCTGTTGCATATCCTTTCCCGCCATAATTCAAATTAAAGTTCCATCCCACGCTATAAGTATCTGGACTTTCTTTCTTCGCAAATACTTCACCAATGATAAAATCTGAGTCGCGCAAACAAACTGCATAACAATTACCGTAAATATCCCCGCTTTGTCTTTCTTCTAGTTTTTTTACAGCTTCATCGTAGGAATTTGCTTTATCGCTGTAAAAACAATTTACGGGTGGTGCAGCAAGATATTCATACAATCCTGACGCATCCTTTTCTTCGAAATCCCGGATGATAATTCTGGCGGTTTCAATATACATGTCCTTTTTCTCCTATAATTTATAATAATTTAAAGTGTACTAAACCTTAATCCTATGGGAATAGGAACTTAGCACATTGCGTTAAAAAAACAAAAAGTGGGAGAAGACCTTTTCTGGTCTTATCCCACTTAAATAATCAATTATGATTACAAGTCCTCTGACAAGTAATGCTATTTTATCATCTTCAAATTAGTAAATCAACTATAAAAATCAAAAACCTACTAAAAAGTGAATGTATAAGATTTACTCAACTTTACGCAATGGTGTCTTTGCTGGCTCGGTTATTGATAAAGGATTATAAGAACACATCATTGCCTTCGGTACAAAAGGCTTATGCGAAACTTTGCAGCGTTTTTGGAATTTTATTAAATGTTCTTTTATTTACAGTTAAATTATTTTCCGGGCTTATAAGCGGATCAACGGCAATCATTACACCTCAAAATATAGAATTCAGCTGGATAATATTATTCTTACTCATTTGTTCCATTCTTGTGAAGCTTTATATGTTTTTTTACAACAGGAATATTGCATGTAAAATAAATTCTTCCGCCATGAAAGCGACTGCTTCTGACTGCATCAGTGATATGGCTGCAACAAGTGCTATTATGATTTCGCTTATTGTGCAGCACTTATCTGGAGGAAAATTGATGGCTGGTGCGGATTGCTTGTTTCTGTTTTTATTATGTTTTCAGGTCTTAAATCTATGACAGAAATTATAGAAAGACTGCTGGGACAATCACCGGATAAAGACTTAGTTGATAGAATTACAACTCTTATTATGCAGTATCCCCAAGTAAAAGGTATCAATAGCCTGATCATTCATGATTATGGTCTTGGACATTATGTAGCTTCCATACATATTGAGGGAGAGGAAGAAAACAGTGTCATTTTAAACGACATTGCCAATGAAATTTCTTATGAACTTTATCTGGAAATGGATTGTGACACAACAATACAAATTGATTATTTAGACACCGATTCCGTTATGTATGACTTGATATATAAAAGAGCGGAACAGGGAATCCAAAGATTCGAAGCAAAAGGAAAGATAAAAAGTTTGCGAATCGTAAAATCAGGTTCACATACAAATGTGTTATTCATAGTTTCAGGATCTAGAAAGCTGCAAAAGAAACAAGATCAAGTCAGGGAAGCGATAAATCAATCAATACTTTCAGCCAATAGTAATTGCAGGGTAATCACTAAGCTAGTCATTGCAGCCTTACATTCAAAAAAGTAAAACGGCAATTGCGCTGCCGGCAGCATGATTAATGTCAATTTCCTCATAAATGTTGTTTTCAATATAATTTACAGATGCTTGTATGCATTCATAATAATTCATCAGAACACTTCCTTTCGTCTTAAGACAACACTAGTATAACAATTCTTTTGAAGAATTGTCCGACTTTTTTTCTAAATGTAATTTCGGCTTTATCATGACTAATTTATTAACTTAATAATAAAAAAATAAAACCGATGACAAAAAGTCTGTAAAGAGACTTATATCATCGGTTTTTTGTGTCATTAGGTCAAAGCAGCGGTTCGATTTTCTTCTGAATGAACTGGACGCGGTCAAAGATCCGGGGCTTGAAGGTGCCTGCGATTCCGACGCAAACACCTTTTGCCTCGTTGACATAGATGATATTTCCTCCATCGCCTATGGCTGCATAGATTCGTTTGTTGGCATTTATGATCCACCACAGGAAGCCGTATGACATATTCCCAAACCGGTCATCCAAATCGATATATGGAGTTGAAAATGCATCAATCCATTCTTCAGTTACGATCCTTCTTCCATTATATATCCCTTTCTGAAGGCACATAAGACCTATTACGGCAAGATCGTTGGCCGACAGGGCGAGTCCCCAACCAGCAGTATTCACATTCTGCTGGTCCGCATACCATACATTGCCCTTCGGTTCCTTGCACATTAAAAAGTCGAACTGCTCCTCTTTTGTGCTATCTTTCTTATTCGTATGACGCGGAATCCCAAGCGGTTCAAAGAGACAGGTGTTGGCAAAGTCAATCAACTTCATGACGCTGGCATTCGCTATTACGCCGGACAGTATCTGAATCCCCAGCGTTGAATACTTGAACTCACCCGAGATGCCGTTTCTTCCGCCAAGTATGTCAAGAGCCGCTTTTGTCCAGTCATCGCTGGTACAGACCTTTGTCCAGGGTTCAGACTTGTACTTGTACGGGGCCGTCATCGTGAGAAGGTGGCGGAGCGTGACATCATAGATTGTCTTTTCTCCTCGCTTCACCCAATAATCCGGGAAGAACTCCAGAACTTTCTGGTCAACACTCTTGATAAACCCTTTATCAATCGCAATACCGGTCAGAAGTGCCATGACGCTCTTGGTGACCGACATAACATTGAGTGTATCCCCTCGCCGGTATCCATGCCAGTAGTCCTCATAAACTACGCTTCCGTTTTTGATGGCAGTTATCTCACAGATGTTCTTCTCGTTGCCTGAACTCTCTTCCACATACTTGTGCAGCTGCTCAAATTCTGTTTTCTTTGCAATCATTTTTTCCACTCCTTTAAAGTTGTTAAAGGATATCCTTGAAACAAAGTATAAGGCCATTAAAAATCAATTGCAAGAAACATTATAAAATAAGTTAAAAAATAAGTTAAAAAAGCTTTTGGGAACGTCTTGATAAAAACCGCAAAAAAATGCCGGAGCAAAGCGAACTTTGCTCCGGCGTGACAATTCTAAAACAAGGCTCCAAAAGGGCGCAGGATATGGAACTGTAAAAGGCGGGGCGGCGGGAGATACCAACCCGCCGCCTTGCTTTGTCTTGCATGAAAGTATTATTCAAATAAATAAATCAACCATAAAACCTCTTTTTCACGTTGTTAGACGGTAGATAGATTCACTTATGGTAAGAATTGAAGATAAGGAGCAAATACTATGTTAGATATGAAAAAGCCACATTTTCATTGGTCTATTACCAGCAAAAATATGGCTACTTTTAGTGCTTACAACTCAACAGCTACATTAAATGCATCGAAATTAGCGCTTCTGACTGTGCCCACTTTATCGGAGTCACCCACCACATAGGTTGGTACCTGTAGCTTTTCACGAATTTCCTGTGCCAGCTTATCCTCTGGGGTTAAGCCCAATGCGATGACACATGTATCTGCCGGTAAGGTCTTTTCACTGCCGTCCCGCAGAGAAACAACGACCCCATCCTCAGTGAAGCGCACAATTTTGTAATCCCCAAACAATCTGACACCACTGTTTTTGACTTCATCCATCAGGGCAACGCGGGTGATGGAGAACATGCTCCTGCAGAAATCTTGCTCGGGAATTTGGTCAATTACGGTGACATCCTTGCCTTGTCTGGCAAGACCCACAGCGCATTCCACACCGGAAAGTCCGCCGCCGCATACAACTACCTTTTGCCCCACTTCTTCTTTTTCACGTTCCACATTCCGCAGCATTTTTACATTTTTGTTGTCAATTCCGGGAATACCGGGTTTAATGAATTTGGAGCCTGTTGCGATAATAACAGCATCCGGCTTTTCTTTTTCAATGGTGGCAATATCCACAGCGGTATTGAGCTTGATTTTTGCACCGCATTTTTCGGTTGTGCGGATATTCCAATCGGTGTAATCCCGCATCAGGTCTTTAAAGGTTACGGCTCCGCCATCATGGAGCAATCCGCCCAACTGCTCTGTTTTTTCATAAAGGGTTACATCGTGACCGCGCGTTACCAAGGTTTGAGCGGACATCATTCCGGCCGGGCCTCCGCCAATGACCATAACCTTTTTCTTCTCAGCTGCCTTTTGAATATTTCTATAGCGATATTCTCTGCCATTGACAGGATTTACGGCACAGCGAACCGGTTTTCCAAGGAAGATTTCGCCGCATCCATCCATGCAGCGCAGGCAGGGGCGAACATCTTCAGCTCGGTCGGCCAAGGATTTGTGAATCAGCTCCGGGTCTGCCATCAAGGAACGGCACATTCCCACAATATCCGCTTTTCCGGAAGAAATAATCTCCTCCGCCTCTTCCATAGTGAAAATATTGCCAACTACAGAGACAGCAATATTTAGTACTTTTTTTGCAGCGGCGGCAAACTTTACATTTTGCATTCTTTCTTGGAGGTAAAGGGGAACGGAGTATTTAACACCTTCGGCCATAAACACATTTCCGCAGGAAAAGTTTACGATATCGATGAATTCTTGCGCATTTTTTACATATTCCAAGGATTCCTCGAAGCGGAGTCCATTCCGTGTCATCTCGTCACCGCTGACACGCATTTCAATCACCATGTCGCGGCCTACGGCACCTCTTACAGCTCTGAGAATTTCCAGTGGAAAGCGCATACGGTTCTCCAAACTGCCGCCGTATTCGTCTGTGCGGAAGTTGCTTTCCGGTGAAAGGAATTGGCCCAGCAAATTGTTGTGGCCGCTATGAATCATAATCATATCAAAACCAGCCTTTTGCACCCGGGCGGCACACTCGGCGAAACGGTTTACCACCCAATCCATATCCGCACGATCCATTACCTTAAGATCCTGCATGCAGCCTGGGATAGGAACATCGGACGGCGCAAATCCGGGCTTAACATTCATGGAGGGAACACCGCCCCGACCTGCGTGGGCCAGCTCAATGGAAAGCTTTGCGCCATAGCGGTGCACTTCTTCCGGCAAAAGGGAAAGGCCGGTTACATATTTATCATGCAGAACGTTTAACTCGCCATAAAAGCACAGGGCCCGTTCGTGGTCAATCTGGGTATCACCCAAGGTGACATAGGCAACACCACTGGAGGCCTGTGTCCCCAAAAACTGAAGCATCTCGTTGGTAACCTCGCCTTCCGCGTTTGAAAGGCAGCAGACCATGGGAGTATACTGCACTCGGTTTTTAAAGGTAGTGCCTCGAATTGTAAGTGGCTGAAAAACGTGTGGATATTTGTTCATTGTGATACCTCCTAATTTTTTGTTTGATAGCCTTTACTATTCAGTATATATGTTGTTAAATTTATAGCAAACAACACGTTTTTGTATATACAACCTAAATATTTTATAAAGTTGTTACAAAAAATAGAAATATAAAACTTTATTTGTTATAATAATATCAATCTGACGGAGGATAATGGATTGATATTCCCGTGATAGAGAGGAGGACTAGGCTTTGGAAAATAAACAGCTGCGTTTTTTTCTGGAAATTTGTAGGGAGCTAAGCTTCTCTAAGGCGGCTAAAAAGCTATTTGTTACACAGCAAGCTCTGAGTAAATCCATTAAAAATCTGGAGGAAGAGCTGGGCATCCCTCTGTTTTACCGTACGCATACAGGAATTCGACTTACGGAATATGGAAAATATCTTGAAAAGAAAAGCCAGCACGTGCTGGAAGAGTTTGATATTATCGTTCAAGATATCGAGAATCTTAAAAACAACGAGCGGGGAGAGGTGCGGGCTGCCTTTTCTTATGGGGTTATGAGCGCCCTGTCACCGGATCTTATCTCGGGTTTTGAGCAAAATTACCCCTGTATCCAGCTTAAATTGGAGGAATACTCCGATAAGGAATGTGAAAAGGCTGTGCTCAGTGAAAGAGCATCTATGGGTTTTACCATATCTCCCATCGACACGAAGCTATTTGATTACAGGGTAATTAAGCGAGACCAGATGTGTTTGATTGTTCATCAATCCAATCCGCTCTACCACAAGGAATCCATTGCCTTTTCGGAGCTTGAAAGGGAAAAATTTATTATCGTCAACGATAATTTCAAGCTTCACCACAATTTTTTGGATCGCTGCCGAACAGCCGGATTTGAGCCTGATTTTTATCACACGACCATGGAAATGATTCTGGTGCATAAGCTGGCCAGTGCCAATAAGGGGATTGGTGTCAGTGTTATGTTCATCTCAGAAAACATCCCAAACACCCGAGCCATCCCTTTTCAAGATGCCTCGTGCACCTGGGAAGTGTGTTTGATTACAAAGCAAAACGTGATTATCGATCATGCTACAAACTTATTTATTGATTACATAGCCAACAGCCGGGGGCTAAGTGTTCCCACCTATTCGTAACAGTTTGGAACGGGAAGATGGGAGTGCAATTTTAATTTGTATGTACTTCTTAATTGGACAGGCATTTAAACACTTTGTGCATTTTTGACAAATATTTAAATCCCTACTGGCGGACACCCCGCTATGTTGACAAATGCAGAGGAATTTGCCAATTTGGCAAAAGAGTTCTTCAAAGGATAATGTCTAATCACAAAATAAAATTTAATGCTGTCATGAAACGAATAAACCGTTGTTATGGCAATAGTAGTATTATGATCAAGTAAAATACAGTTAGCTAAACGGCGGTTTTGAAATTAAAAATCAAAGCCGCCGTTTTTCCTTTGAAAAATGGACATAGCGACCGCTTTCGGGTCAAAGCTCATGCGGACTGTTCTTCCATTTGAGGTTTAAGTTAAACAGTCTGCGCCCCTTTCTCATAAAGATAAATGGGATAACTACCTAAAATAAGGTATTGACAAAAACACTATTATGCAATACAATATACCAAATCTATCATGTATTGCATAATAGATGAAAGGAGGTACAATAATGTGATTCCTTCGCAAATGCTTAAAGGAACATTAGAAGGGTGTATCTTAAAAATCATAGATTCCGAAGAAACCTATGGCTATGAAATTTCACAAAAGCTTCAGAAGTATGGATTTGGTGATATATCTGAGGGTACAATTTATCCCTTGCTTTTACGGCTGTCAAAGGGAGACTTTGTAACTACAATATACAAAAACTCCAATGCCGGACCAAAAAGAAAATACTTTCAGATTACAGAAAAAGGCAAAGCGGAACTGCAACTTTTTGAAGTCCACTGGAAAGAAATGGATAACGCAGTAAATCATCTTTTTAAAGGAGGAAATTATGAAACGGAAAGAACTTGAACTTAACAAAGCGAACAATGAGAATGAGCATTTATTAAACGTAGAAAGCAAAAAATATATGATTGACATTGTTTGCTATTTGCGGACAAAAAATGTTGATTCTTATGAGATTGAAGTAATCCGAAGTGATATTTTTAGTATGTTTCTGGATGCCCAAAACCGTGGGGAGACAATTGACAAGGTATTAGGAAATGACTACAAGAGTTTTTGTGATGGAATTTTACAAAGTGCAGATTATAGAAAGAAAAGAAATATCATTTGTGAGTGGGCTGATTGTGTATTATCTGCACTCCTTGTCCTTGTGGCAATTACCTTTCTGTTTTCTGGAATGTGCAGTAAAATCATTAACCATATCTTTCATGGAATAGAATTTGATTGGTCATGGGGTATAACATCAGGAAACCTTATTACATGGTCAGTTTTAATTATAGCTGTATTTGTGTTTTTATTCGTGGCAACCAACACTTCTCTTACTAACTCAAACAGTGGACATTCAAGAACTGTCAACTTTTTATTTAGTGCAGGCTTAATGGCAGCTTTCTTGGTTATGGCGTATATTACAAAAACATATTTTTATCATATTATCTTTCATGTCCATCTCGGGGTTTTAATTGTGGTTTTTTTGATTGGATATGTGATGCATAGACTGTTGAAAAGCTATTCGTGAAATACAAAGTCCATGTGGGAGGAATGCTATGCCAAAGATCGAATGGATTTTGTGTCCTATTTGCGGCAATAAAACAAGGTTAAAAATACGGGAAGATACTGAAATAAAGAACTTTCCGCTATTCTGTCCAAAATGCAAACAAGAAACTGTAATCAATGTAAAACAACTGAATACGTCAGTTATCAAAGAGCCAGACGCTAAGACGCAGAGCCGATAATCTATGAGAATGTATCTCGTAGTTATCGGTTCTTTCTTTTTGACAACAACCTTACTCTATGTGATTACTGGAAAGGGGGTATCGCCGTGTCTATTTTTAATTACCATGCTCCACCTAATTCCTATTCATTAAAAAAAGCCTACACCCGCCAGCGAGATATTACGGCTACCACTATGAACACACACATCAGTTTTCAAATTCCATTTGTTGAACCCAATGGCAAATACGTTGCGCCTTTAACGGTTTTTGCAAACGGGCGTTACTTTTGTGCATTTAATGCATATGAAATTATGCGTCGGGCACCAAAAATCAAGGCACCATTTTAAGCCGCTTTAAGAAAAAAGGGGCACAAAAAGATACAAGAAAACCCGCGTAAACCCTTGATTTACGCGGGATTGTTGTTAGCGGAAGCGGTGGGATTCGAACCCACGAGCCCTTGCGGACTACCGCATTTCGAGTGCGGCTCGTTATGACCACTTCGATACGCTTCCATTTAATAATTATTCAGTTTTTGGAGCAAGTAACATGATTTCGAGTCGTTCTCGTTATGACCTCTTCGATACGTCTCCCAATATATTCAAACCTGAAGTCTCACGGAAAAAAGAGAGAACTTTAGGAGAGAACTCAACAGAATTATTCAATTAGAATCAACGGAAATCCGCATGGTTACAGGTTTTTTGCTGAACGATCTTCCAAACAGCGTCAAGTCTTTCGAGTGCGGCTCGTTATGACCATTTCGATACACTTTCATGTAGTAAATATGCTGTTTTTTCTGCAGAGATTACGTGAATTCAAATTAAGTCCGTAATGGCCGCTTCGTATATTCTTTTCCTTATAGAAAAGACGAACGATACAATTATACACGAGAAATAAGATTTTGGATAGTACTTTTAGTAAAATTTTCATTTTTTCCCGTATAAGCACCAGCGCTATGGAAATAATAGGAACATATATGAAATAGTGCATATTTTTTTGTGAAAAGTCCATTTGTTTTTGTTAAAAAGACACACAAAAAAATATCAAGAAAAGGAGGTGCCAGGGATGAGAAATTTGAAACATACATTTTCTACGGTGGAAGATCTGGTTGCATTTGTAGTAAGAGCGGAAAGGTGCAGCTTTGATATTGATGTCATTTACAACCAGCTGGTTATTGACGGAAAGTCGCTGATGGGAGTTATGCTCATCGGCATTGGAAAACAGGTAGAGATTGTTTGCCACAATGCAGCAGCTTCTCCAGAAGAATTAGTAGGCCATGCCGCCTAAATACTGGAATATTAGAACATCAGGCAGGAACAGAGCGGAAGAAGCCGGTCCCATCTTTTAAAGGAAAAGGGAACCGGCTTTCCCTGTTTAAGATTAAATTTGCAGTTTTAGCCTGTTTCTGATTGACTTTATCCTAAGGAAAGACGTAAACTTAGTAAAAGGGAAAATCAGGAGTTTGAGATATGACGAATCAGACAAAAGAAAGCTATGACGAACTGGAACGCCGCCGCCGCGCCAGAATAAGGCGGCAGAAGCAAAAGAAGCAGCAAAAAAGAAGGCGTATCATCTACATAGTGGTCAGAATAATCATTCTGTCCATAGCCCTGGCAGGACTCGCGTGGGGGATCAGTCTGCTGTTTTTTAAAAATTATGTGGATTTAAAGAGGGTTACCATGCCTGACTGGGTGGAGGAGGACTATATTGAGCCAAATCCTTATTCAAGACCTAGGACAGAAATGAAAAGAGCGGATGGAATTGTGGTTCATTATGTGGCCAATCCAGGTACTACGGCCAAACAGAACTTGAATTATTTTGACAGTCTGAAGAACCAGACAGGAGACAAGAAGATTTCGGCCAGCAGCCATTTTATGATAGGACTGGAAGGCGAAATACTTCAGGGAATTCCCATTTATGAAGTAGCTTATGCTACATCCAAGGAAAAAAATATGGATACGGTATCCATTGAATGCTGCCATCCTGATGAGACAGGGAAATTTAATGATGAAACCTATGATTCCCTGGTAAAACTGACGGCCTGGCTTTGCAGGAATCTGGGATTAACGGAAAAAGACGTGATAAGGCATTACGATGCCACAGGTAAGGACTGTCCAAGGTATTTCGTAGCTCATGAGGATGCGTGGAAGAAGTTCCTTTCAGATGTGAAAGCGGCCAGAAAGCTGCCGGATGAAGGGGAAAGTTAAGGATAAAAAAATATAAAGAATCTCCAATAGGCCCTGTCAGGCTTATGGGAGATTCTCCCAATGTACGTTATTCTTCTCCAAATAATTCATGGTCTATGATTCTTACGGCATCTGCGATGCAGTCATTGCAGGAACGGAGGACCTTTCCGGTTTCCACACCCTTTAAATCCTTGCAGATCACACTTTTGTTTTGTTCCTTAAATTCTGACAAACATTTTTTTGACGCTTCGTGAGAGGTCCTCTTGGAATCCGGCCGGTCTAAGTGGGCGGAACTGTTCTTTAGTCCGGAAAGTACGGCAGCAGCGCTGATGGCTCCGCATGTACCTTCCATACCGCCCATACCAAGGCCCATGCCTTCCGTAATGCGAAACATGGTTTCCTCGTCAATGCCTGTTTTATCACAGAAGGCACAGGAGACGGACTGTGCGCAATTATACCCCTTAGCATGCTTGTTCAGAGCTTCTTCCACTCTTTTTGATGTTGTGTCTGACATGTAATGTTTCCTCCTAAGTTATGATATCCACAGTATTGCCCGGTTAAGCTTCGGTCTGGGCAGAAAACAAGTGAAATTTATAAAATATAACATGAAACAGAAAGCCGCCCAGGCAGGTGGCAAACAGATAAACAGCATTCCCTATGGATATGCCGTATTTTAACGCAATTTCATGAAAAACGATCTGAGCCGACGGGTAATAGGGAGAGATGTAGAACATATCAGCCTGACCCAAAGGCTTTGCCGTCCGATTGATAATAGTAGCTATGATGCAGCAGATGAAAAACAGGGGAAGCGTCCGCACGAATCCCAAAAGCGATGTATCGGAAAGACGGGAAAATGCGATGACCAGCCCTATATAAATCAAAAGCAGGTGCCAGATCAAACCGTGAAGGGTTAAGAACCAGTAAGGATGAAAAAGCCCCGATGGTTCTGCCAGTGCCATAATGCCTCCTAAAAGGTTGAAATCCTGCATAAAGGTGCAAAGCACCCTTTGCACGTACTTAGAAGGGACCAGCGGAAGAATGAGGCAGAGATACATGGGAAGGCTGCAAAGCTGAAATGGAAAATACCACCAGTTGTAGGTCTGTTCATTTACCACATAATATAAAAATAGCTGTTTCCAGCATTCGGTGGCAGCCAGAAGAATGCCGCAGAAAAAAAGCAGCCGCGGAAGCCTTAAGCTGTTTATTTTTCTGGTGGTGTAATAAGCCAGAAAAACCACAGAGGCAAGCCCTACGGCAATAAATATGATGTGGAACAGAGAATAAGGAGCCGGCGGATTCATGGGCCATGCTGTTTTTTCAAGGAGTTCCTTCATAGCGATTACCGACCTTCCTTTCTTGCTTCTGATTAAGATGCATGATCGTAAAACGCATTTGCGATCATCGGATTGACGAGCTGGAAAGCAGCCCTTTTATTGAAACTTGCTCTGCAGATTCCGATAAACCATATTATATAGGATTGCCTGAAATCATGCAAGATAAATGAAAATTCTTCAGAAAAATAAGAATCTTCTTCTTATTAAGTACTTGATTAATTCCGAAAATGCTATATAATGTATAACTAGCACTTTATTTAATAATTATGCATATTTGTGTATATAAGAGGAGGAATCATTATGAAAAAGAATGTAATTGCTATGGTGGGTGTTGCATGTATGGCAGCTTTATTAACTGCTTGTACAGGTTCCGGAACAAAGACAGAAACAACTGCTGCGGAGCAGAAAGAAGCAGGAAAACTGGTTATGGTAACCAATGCAGAATTTCCGCCCTATGAGTATTATGATAAAAATGAGATCGTAGGAATTGATGCGGATATTGCAAGGGCAATCGCCGATAAGATGGGTGTGGAGCTGGAAATTCAGGATATGGCCTTTGATTCCCTGATCCCGGCTGTTCAGTCCGGTAAGGCGGACTTTACTGCCGCCGGTATGACCGTCAACGAAGACCGAAAGAAAAATGTTGATTTTACCGATACCTATGCAGAAGCAGCCCAGGTAATCATTGTGAAAGAAGGCAGCGAGATCAAAACACCGGATGATTTAACTGGAAAGAAGATTGGTGTACAGACCGGCACCACCGGTGATATTTATGCAGATGATATTGAGAATGCGGAAGTTAAGCGTTATAATAAGGGAATGGAAGCTGTTATGGCACTTACTCAGGACAAAATTGATGCAGTCATCATTGACCGTGAGCCTGCTAAGGTATTTGTAAAGGAAAATGCCGGACTGGCGATCCTTGACGAAGCATTTACCGAGGAAGAGTATGCAATCGCTGTTAAAAAAGACAACAAAGAGCTGTTAGATAAGTTAAACGGTGCCATTAAGGAATTAAAGGAATCCGGTGAATTAAAGAAGATCGTGGATAAATACATTACCGCGGAATAATAAAAAAGGAAGAGTGCCATGTGGGAAAAGCTAAGAGATGATTTTTATCAGAATTTTATCGTAGATGACCGTTGGAAATACATTACCGGCGGCCTGCAAAACACGTTAAAGATCACGTTTTTTGCAGTTTTGATCGGTATTGTGCTGGGATTTCTGGTTGCAATCATTCGTTCAACCTATGAAAATACCCATAAGCTGAAACTATTAAATGCAGTTTGCAGCGTTTATCTGACGGTGATCCGCGGGACGCCGGTGGTTGTACAGCTGATGATCATGTATTTTGTCATCTTTGCATCCAATGATCCGGGCCAGGTGCCAACAGCGATTCTGGCATTTGGAATCAACTCTGGCGCCTATGTGGCTGAAATCTTCCGCAGCGGTATCAGTTCCATTGAAAAAGGACAGTTTGAGGCCGGCCGAAGCCTGGGCCTTAATTACGCCCAGACCATGTGGTTCATCGTTATGCCCCAGGCTTTTAAAAATGTGGTTCCTACCCTTGCTAACGAATTTATCGTCCTTTTAAAGGAGACTTCTGTGGCAGGTTACATAGGGCTGCAGGATTTGACCAAGGGCGGCGATATCATCAAGAGCCGTACTTATTCTGCGTTTATGCCTCTGATTGCAGTGGCCATTATTTATCTGATTATGGTAATGGTATTTTCATATCTCGTAAAATTACTGGAGAGGAGGCTGCACAGAAGTGAGCATTAATAGAATGGAAAACCCCCTGATTCAGGTACAGAATCTGGGGAAAAAGTTTGGCGACGTAGAAGTGCTTAAGGATATTACCGTTGATATTTATAAAGGAGACGTAGTATGCGTGATCGGGCCTTCCGGTTCAGGAAAAAGCACATTTCTCCGCTGCTTAAACCGTCTGGAGGAACCCAGCGGAGGACATATCCTGTTTGAAGGCGTGGACATTGTAGATAAGAAAACCGACATTGATAAGCACCGTCAGAAGATGGGAATGGTGTTTCAGCAGTTTAACCTGTTTCCTCATATGACGATTCTAAAGAATCTGACCCTTGCGCCCATGAAGCTTCAGGGACGCAGTAAGAAGGAGGCCAAAGAGCAGGCCTTAGGACTTCTTCGTAAGGTGGGTCTTGCCGACAGGGCGGACTCTTATCCCAATCAGTTATCCGGCGGGCAGAAGCAGCGTATCGCCATTGTCCGTGCGCTGTGCATGAATCCGGATGTCATGCTGTTTGACGAACCAACTTCCGCTCTTGATCCAGAGATGGTAGGCGAGGTGTTAAATGTAATGCGGGAACTGGCTGACGAGAAGATGACCATGGTCGTGGTTACTCACGAAATGGGGTTTGCCAGAGAAGTGGCGACCCGGGTCATGTTCATGGACGGCGGCTATTTCCTGGAAGAAAATGAACCAAATGAGTTTTTTGCCAATCCTCAAAATGACAGATTGAAGCTGTTTTTGAGTAAGGTGCTTTAAATAACAGAGCGCCTTATCCCACAATTCCAGGCTATAAGGATTTTACGTTTTTTAATACTGGTTTGGTCTAAACCGTCACGAAAGTGGCGGTTTTTTGTTGTGCTTTTTCATTCGAAAATCCTATCATAAGCAATCAGTTATTGGTATTTTTCAACAAAGGTAAAATGTGTTAAAATAAAAACAAGAATGTTAAAAAAATAACTAGAAGGGAGTAACAAAGGATGGGTTCGTATGTTCATACATTGGTGGAGCGTTCCAGAAAGGCGCAGGAGATACTGGCCGCCTATGACCAGGCTAAAACAGATGAGATTGTAAAGATGTTCGCAAAGGTGGTTTTCGACCATGCAGAGCCACTGGCAAAGCTGGCTGTGGAGGAAAGCCGCATGGGAGTTTATGAAGACAAGATATTGAAAAACAAAGGGAAGTCCAGACTTATCTGGAATGCCATGAAAGGCAGGAAATCGGTTGGAATCATTGGAAGGGATGAAGAGGCAGGAATTATTGAGATGGCAAAGCCAATGGGCATCATCGCGGCAGCTACTCCCTGTACAAATCCGGTGGTCACACCCATGTGCAATGCCATGTTCGCCATCAAGTGCCAAAATACCATTATCATCGCTCCTCACCCCAGAGGCAGGAAATGCGCGGCAGCAGTAGCAGATCTGTATTATAAGGAATTAGACCGGATGGGAGTGCCAAGGGATATCTTTCTTGTTATGGAGGAACCAAGTGTAGAACTGACCACAGAACTCATGGCAGCCTGTGATGCAGTGATTGCGACCGGCGGTATGGCAATGGTGAAGTCCGCATACTCCAGCGGAAAGCCCAGCTATGGTGTTGGCCCGGGTAATGTCCAGGGATTGATTGACGAAGGAATCAATTACAAAGAGGCAGCAGGCCGTATGATTGCCAGCCGTATTTTTGACAATGGCATCATCTGTTCCGGTACCCAGAGCATTATCGCCCCGGAGAAGGATTATGAAGGGATCATGAAGGAGTTCGAGGACCAGGGGGCATATGTGATTGACGATCCAAACGTAATGGCTAAGCTGGCGGAAGTGGTGTTCCCGGGTGGAATCATCAGTAAGCATGTGGTAGGCCAGTCCGTGCAGGTCATTGCAGGGCTGGCAGGGATATCTATTCCTGAGGACAGGAAGGTAATTGTTGTAAAACCAAAAAGGTATGGAGCAGGGATTGTATGGAGCAAGGAGAAAATGTGTCCCATAATGGCTGCTTACAGCTACAAAACCTGGGAGGACGCCGTAGAAATTGCTTATCAGAATTTATTGGTGGAGGGGGAAGGCCATTCTGCAGATATTCAGTCAGATAATCGAGCGCATATCGAATTTGCAGGGGTAAAGCTTCCCGTAAGCCGGGTAATGGTCAACCAGACCAGTTCCGGCATGGCAGGCGGGGCATTTGCCAATTCGTTAAATCCCACCACGACTCTGGGCTGCGGAAGCTGGGGCAATAACGCCATCAGTGAAAATCTGTTTTTTACCCATCTGATGAATAAGAGCAGGATAGTTCTGGTTAAGAAGAACTGGAAGCAGCCATCGGATGAAGAGATATTTTCATAGGGAGAGCAGTCATGACAGAATTAATATTAAAAACACAAATCTCTTACTACGATACCTGCGCCGAATTTGCAAAGGAATTTAAACTCGGAAGAGGCGATCTGGTATTGACCAATGAATACATATATAATCCCTGTTTTGGAAACATGGGGCTGGAAGTGCAGACGATTTTCCAGGAAGAATACGGCAGCGGGGAACCTACGGACGTTATGGTGGACCAGATCCTTGAGGCAGCGGAGAAAAGGGAGTGCCAAAGGATTATTGCCATAGGAGGCGGTACGGTGATCGATATAGCAAAAGTGCTGGCTGTTTCGTCAGGTGATTCCTTAGATTCCCTGTACGAGGATCCGGCTTCTGCGAAAAAGAGAAGGAAGCTGGTGATTCTTCCGACTACCTGCGGGACGGGCAGCGAGGTGACCAATATCTCCATTATAAACAGGACCAGGCTGGGAACGAAAATGGGCCTTGTATCGCCCGCTATGTATGCGGACGATGCGGTGCTGGTGCCGGAGCTTTTACACGGACTTCCCTTTGGCGTATTTGCAGCCAGTTCCATTGATGCCCTGGTTCACGCCGTGGAATCCAGTTTATCTCCTAAGGCCACGCCTTATTCGAAGCTGTTCGGATACAAAGCCATTGAAATGATCATTAAGGGGTATCAGAAAATAGCGGCTGACGGAAGAGAATCGTTAAAACCCCTGATGAAGGATTTTCTGATCGCCGGCAATTATGCTGGAATTGCTTTTGGGACTGCCGGCTGTGCAGCAGTTCATGCCACCAGCTATCCCCTGGGAGGCAGTTATCATGTGGCTCATGGGGAAAGCAATTATGCAATGTTTACCGGAGTGCTGAAAAACTATATGGAAATACGCAGAGACGGGGAAATCGCAGTCTTAAACCAGTACCTTTCCGGACTTTTGGGTTGCGGGGAGGAAGAGGTCTATGAAAAGCTTGATGAGCTGCTGGGAACGGTTCTTCCTAAAAAGTCCCTGCATGAATACGGCGTAAAGCCGGAGGAGCTTCCGGTGTTTGCTAAGAGCGTTATGGAACGGCAGGGGAGGCTTATGGCCAACAATTTCGTTCCTCTGGACGAAGCGCGGGTTTTGAAAATTTACAGGGAACTATATTGAATTCATATAAAAAAAGGAGGAAATAGCAATGGCATTGATGACAGGGGAAGAGTATGTGGAAAGCATGCGCAAAATGAAACTGAATGTTTATATGTTCGGGGAGAAAATTGACAATCCGGTTGACAACCCGGTTTTGCGTCCATCTCTTAATTCGGTAAAAGCGACCTATGATTTGGCACAGATGCCGGAATATGAGGATCTGATGACCGTAACCTTGGAGGATGGCCGGAAGATCAACCGTTTTGCCAACATTCACAGGAATACGGATGATTTAATAAAAAAAGTAAAGATGCAAAGGCTCTGCGGCCAGAAGACCGCATCCTGTTTCCAGCGGTGTGTGGGAATGGACGCATTTAATGCAGTATGGTCCACCACCTATGAGATAGATAAGAAGTGCTCCACGGATTACCATGAGAATTTTAAAAGATACCTCCGCATGGTCCAGGACCTTGATTTTACGGTGGATGGCGCAATGACTGACCCAAAGGGCGACAGAAGTCTGGCTCCACATGCCCAGCCGGATTTAGATTTGTATCTTCGGGTGGTGGAACAGCGTGAGGATGGGATCGTAGTCAGAGGGGCAAAGGCCCATCAGACGGGTATCATAAACTCCCAGGAAGTAATTGTCATGCCTACCGTAGCCATGGGGGCGGAAGATAAGGATTTTGCGGTTTCATTTGCTGTACCGACGGATGCAGAGGGAATTACCATGATAATCGGCAGGCAGTCCTGCGATACCAGAAAGCTGGAAGGCTCTTCCATGGATGTGGGAAACAGTGAATTCGGAGGCGTGGAAGCCCTGGTTGTGTTTGACGATGTATTTGTGCCCAATGACAGGATCTTTTTAAATGGGGAACATGAGTTTGCGGGCATGCTGGTGGAACGCTTTGCAGGCTACCACAGACAGTCCTATGGCGGCTGCAAGGTGGGAGTGGGAGATGTTTTAATCGGTGCCGCCGCACTGGCTGCAGATTACAACGGAGTGCCAAAAGCTTCCCATATTAAGGATAAACTCATCGAAATGGTACATTTAAATGAGACCCTCTATTGCTGCGGAATTGCCTGTTCCGCGGAAGGCAGGCCTACGGAATCCGGAAATTATCTGATCGATCTTTTGCTTGCCAACGTCTGTAAGCAGAATGTTACCAGATACCCCTATGAGATCGCGCGGCTGGCGGAAGACATTGCTGGGGGCTTTATGGTGACAGCACCTTCTGAAAAGGATCTAAGAAGCCCGGTCGTCGGCCCCATGGTGGAGAAATACTTAAAGGGAACGGTTGGAGTTTCTACGGAAAACCGCCTTAAGATTCTGCGCCTGATCGAGAACCTGACTCTTGGAACCGCAGCAGTGGGTTACCGGACAGAATCCATGCATGGCGCCGGATCTCCCCAGGCTCAGAGGATCATGATTTCCCGCCAGGGCAACATTGGAAAGAAGAAAGAGCTTGCAAAAGAAATTGCAAAGATCCGGGATTAAGGCGGGGCTTAAATAGATTTCAACAGGGAGGTTTGGGAGTGTGAACTGGAAAGAACATTATGCGTCAAAGCTTAAAACGATGGAAGAGGCAGTAAAAATTATCAAGTCCGGCGACCGGGTGGTCATCAGCCATGCGGTGGGAGAACCGGTGAAACTGGTAGATGCCATGGTGGACTATGTTGTAAAAATGGATTTGAGAGATATTGAGATCAATCAGCAGATCGATATGGGGCACTCACTTTATGCCCGGCCGGGAATGGAAAAACATTTCAGGCAGAACAGTTTTTTTCTGGGGGCTAATACCAGAGACTGTGTCAACAGCGGCCGGGGAGATTTTACACCTTGTTTTTTTTACCAGATACCGGATTTGTTTCGTTCTTTCTTAAAACCGGATGTTCTTTTAGCAACCTTTTCCCTGCCGGATGATCATGGTTACTGCAGCTTTGGTGTGGCCTGTGATTATACCAAGCCGGCTGCGGAGATCGAGGGCGTAAAGGTGATTGGGGTATTAAATCCCTCCATGCCAAGGACTCACGGAGACTGCTTTATCCATATCAGGGACATAGACGTGATCGTGGAAGACGATACGCCGGTAACGGAGTTGTTAATCCCTGAAAGCGGAGATGTGGAACTGGCCATTGGAGAGCATATTGCTTCTTTGATAAAAGATGGGGACTGCTTACAGCTTGGAATCGGGGGGATTCCTGATGCTGTTTTAAAATTCCTGGGAGGTAAGAAAAATCTGGGGATTCATTCGGAAATGCTTTCTGACGGCATCGTGGATTTATATGAGAAAGGCGTTGTTAATTGCAGTGCCAAGAATTTTAACCCGGATAAGATGGTGGTGTCCTTCCTTATGGGAACCAGGCGGCTGTATGATTTTGCAGATAACAATCCCTGCATTTACATGGCTCCGGTGGATTATGTCAATAACCCCGGGATCATTGGACGAAATGATAACATGGTATCCATCAATTCATCTTTGCAAGTGAATTTAATGGGAGAGGCCTGCTCGGAGGCTATGGGGCTAAAGCAGTTTTCCGGAATCGGCGGGCAGGTGGACTTTATCCGGGGAGCCGCGTTCTCTAAGGGCGGGCGTTCCATCCTTGCCTTTTCCTCCACTGCCAAAAAGGGAACTATTTCCAGGATTGTACCCTGTTTGACCTATGGGGCGACTGTGACCACGTGCAGAAATGACGTGGATTATGTAGTGACGGAATATGGGATTGCCAGGATGAAGGGGCATACCTTAAGAGACAGGGCCCGTCAGTTGATCCGGATTGCTGCTCCCGGGTTCAGGGAGGAGCTGGCGATGGAGTTTGAAAAACGTTTTGCTGAAAAATACCTGGAGGTGTAGGAATATGGACTGGAGAAAAATATATGCCTCAAAGTTAAAAACGCCGGAGGAGGCTGTGAAAGAGATCCATTCCGGAGATACGGTGCTGATCGCCCATGCGGCTTCGGAGCCCGGGATTCTAGTGGATGCCATGGTGGATTATGCGGTTCGGCAGGACTTAAGGAACATACGCATTGTCCAGCAGCACGATCTGGGGCCCTGTAAGTATTTAGGGTCTGGAATGGAGCGGCATTTCAGCTTTAATAACCTATTTGTAGGCCCTGCCAGCAGAAACCACATTGCTGCGGGTAAAGGGGATTATACGCCCTGCTTCTTTTATCAGATTCCGGATTATGTGGTAAATGTGGAGCCTGCGGATGTATTTTTAGTCACCTTATCTCCGCCGGATGAGCATGGTTTTTGCAGCTATGGCATTTCCTGTGATTTTGCAAAGGAAGCGGGACAAAACCCAAAGACCAGGGTGATCGGGTCTGTGAATCCCAATATGCCAAGGGTAATGGGGGATAATTTTATCCATGTCAGCAGACTGGCGGCCATTGTGGAAAGCAACGAGCCGGTCCTTGAACATGGAAATTCCGTGATAGGCGAAACAGAGTCTTCCATCGGAAAGCACATTGCTTCCCTTGTAAGGGATGGAGACTGCCTCCAGCTTGGAATCGGCGCCATACCGGATGCAGTTTTAAGGTGTCTGGACGATAAAAAGGATTTGGGGATCCATTCCGAGATGGTATCTGACGGAGTGGTGGATTTGTATGAAAAAGGAGTCATTACAGGAAAAAAGAAGAACATTGACAAAGGGAAGATGGTCGTTACCTTTATGCTTGGCACAAGAAGGCTGTATGACTTTGTAAACGACAATCCGGCCGTGTCCTTAATGCCTGTGAGCTATGTAAATGATCCCTTTGTTATAAGCCAAAATGACAACGTGGTATCCATCAATTCTGCGCTGCAGATCGACTTGATGGGGCAGGTGTGTGCAGAGGCCATTGGATTAAAGCAATATTCCGCAGTGGGAGGACAGGTGGATTTTGTGAGAGGTGCAGCTGCATCTAAGGGCGGCCGCTCCATTATTGCATTCCCTTCTGTCACAAAGGGTGGAAACGTATCAAAAATCGTTCCTTTCCTTTCGGAGGGAGCAGCCGTGACGACCAGCAGAAATGATGTGGATTATATTGTGACGGAACAAGGAATCGCCCGCATGAAGGGAAAGACGTTGAGGGAACGGGCCAGAGCATTGGTTAAGATTGCCCATCCGGACTTTCAGGAAGGGCTTAAAGAGGAATTTGAAAGGCGTTTTTCAGAGCCGTATTAATGCGGAAAAGCCTTGTATTATCACGGGATATATGGTATGTAAGAAATACCGGGTCCTGCAGAGATGCCCGGTTCCCGGTCCGGATAGATATCATCCGGACCGGGAAGGTATCACTTGTCTTTAAGAAGAGAGCCCCAGCAGTTTCCTTGCCTCATCCAGTAATTCCTGGCTGGTATCCTCTACCAGGACAACATCTGCGACAGAGGGGATTGCGGCTTTGATTTCAGCCGCAATCAGTTCTTCGCTGGTGCGGCTGGCAGCGGGACATCCGGAACATTTGCCGGTTAACCGGACTTTCAAAATGTTATTTTCCAGGCTCAGTACCGTGACGTTGCCTTCGTGTTTGGCCAAAGCCGGGCGTACCTTCTTATTGAGGATCATTTCAATCTGCTCTCTTGTTCCTATCATGGCGAACCCTCCTTTTGAAACAGTGTAACAGCAGGAAGGAACTATTGTCAATCCGGATACCGATACGAATATCCGATGGATACCGATAGGAAAAAACTATAAAAGAAATGAGGGAATCGGTATGTCGGCCAATTTTGAACATTACAAAGTTTTTTATTATGTTGCCAAGTATAAGAATTTCACAAGGGCTGCCAATGCTCTTTTAACCAGTCAGCCTTCTGTGACCTGCTATATACAGAACCTTGAAAACGTGCTGGGCTGCAAGCTGTTTATACGGTCAAAAAAGGGCGTTGCTCTGACCAATGAAGGAGAACTCCTTTACAGCTATGTGGCACCTGCCTGTATGCAGTTTATGCAGGGGGAGGAGGCCTTAAAGGAGAGGCTGGGCAAACAGAGTGAGCAGATCAACGTGGGAGCCACCCAGATGGCTATGCATTCCTATCTGCTGACCGGGCTTCATCAGTTTAAAGAACAATTTCCCCAGGTCAGGTTAAACATCTTCACCTATAATACGCCCCAGACCTTAAGTGAGCTGAAGGCAGGGAAAATTGATCTGGGAATTATTACAACGCCGTTTTTCTGTGATGAGAACATAAAGTCCGTCAAGGTTAAGACCTTCCGCAGCCTGCTGGCGGGTGGAAAGAAGTATGGGGAATACAGCGGAAAAACCAGCTACCTTTCAGAACTTTCGACCCTTCCGCTGATTACCATGTCAAACGTTACAACGACCTTTGCCTTTTTCCAGGAATTTTACCATTCCTGCGGCCTGGTCATGCAGCCGGCCATTGAAGTGGCAGGAATTGATTTGATTCTTCCGGTAATCGTGCAGAACTTAGGCATTGGATTCGTTCCCGAAGAGCTGGCCCGGCCGGCCCTTGAAAAGGGAGAGATCGTAGAAATAAAGCTGCATGAACAGATACCGGAACGAAGTATCTGCATTGTCAGCGACAGCCGCCGGCCCTTAAGCTCGGCTGCAAAGCAGCTTCAGCAGATGTTAGAAGGCGAGTGCCCGTGAGCTCGCTAAACCGCAGGTTCTGTGAGCTTCACTGCGGACTTAAGGTATAAAAAATGAAGGAGCATAAGCATGGATTTTAATTTATCAAAAAAACATCTTCTCGCAAGAAGCCTGTTCCGGCAGTTTGCTGAAAAAGAAGCAAAGCCTCTGGCACAGGAGACCGACGAGACGGAAATATTTCCAAAATCAACCGTTGAAAAAATGGCAAAAAACGGATTCCTGGGAATACCGGTTCCCAGGGAATACGGCGGACAGGGCTGTGATCCCCTTACATACGTTATGTGCGTGGAGGAACTTGCCAAGGTATGTGCGGCAACTGCCGTCATTGTATCCGCCCACACTTCTCTTTGTATTGATCCCATACTTACCTATGGAAGCGAAGCCCAGAAGCAAAAGTACATCCCAGACCTTGCTTCCGGAAAGAAGCTTGGAGCTTTTGGACTGACGGAGGCCGGGGCCGGCACAGATGCCCAGGGACAGCAGACAAAGGCAGTACTGGATGGAGACCACTGGGTAATAAATGGTTCCAAGTGCTTTATCACCAATGGAAAAGAAGCCGATGTTTACGTCATTATCGCTGTGACCGGCACGGTGGAAAAGCACGGGAAAAAGTTAAAGGAAATCTCTGCCTTTTTAGTGGAGAAGGGGACTCCCGGCTTTTCTTTTGGGACAAAGGAGAAGAAAATGGGGATCAGAGGTTCTTCTACCTATGAATTAATTTTCACGGATTGCCGAATCCCGAAGGAAAACTTACTTGGAATCCAGGGAAAGGGATTTCAGATCGCCATGCATACTTTAGACGGCGGAAGGATCGGTATTGCTGCCCAGGCACTTGGCATCGCGGAAGGAGCCTTTGATTCCACGGTAAAATACGTTAAGGAAAGAAAGCAGTTTGGCCGCAGCATCGGCCAGTTCCAGAATACCCAGTTTCAGTTGGCAGATATGGCAACCAGAATTGAAGCAGCCAGGCTTCTGGTATATAAGGCTGCTATGGCAAAAGCCACGCAAAAGACCTACAGCGTGGAAGCAGCCATTGCAAAGCTATATGCGGCGGAGGCAGCTATGGATGTGACCACAAAAGCGGTACAGCTCCATGGTGGTTACGGATATATCAGGGAATACGAGGTGGAACGCATGATGCGGGATGCCAAAATCACGGAAATATACGAGGGAACCTCGGAGGTGCAGCGCATGGTCATATCCGGGAACATTTTAAAATAAGGAGGGCTTGTGGTGAAAATAGTAGTCTGTATCAAACAGGTACCTGATACAAAAAACGGGGTAAAATTCAAACCGGATGGCACTCTGGACCGGGCAGCTATGGCAAGTGTCATGAACCCGGACGACAAAGCCGGACTGGAAGCTGCCCTTCGCCTAAAGGACCGGCATGGCGGGGAAGTGACGGTTATCACCATGGGACTTCCTATAGCGGAAGAGGTATTGCGGGAGGCCCTGGCCATGGGGGCGGATAAGGCAATCTTAATAACAGACCGGGTGCTGGGAGGAGCCGATACGTGGGCTACTTCCTCCACACTGGCCGGAGCAGTCAGAAATCTGGAATACGATCTGATTATTACAGGACGTCAGGCCATTGACGGGGATACCGCTCAGGTTGGGCCCCAGCTTTCCGAACATTTAGGCATCCCGGTGATTTCCTATGCCCAGAAGATCCGGGCAGAGGGAGACTGCGTGATTGCAGAGCGTCAGTTTGAGGACCGGTATCACGTTTTAAAGGCAAAGCTTCCCTGTCTGATCACAGCGCTTTCTGAGCTTAACGAGCCCCGTTACATGACACCGGGCGGTATCTTTGATGCGTATGAAGCGGATATTACGGTATGGGGAAGAGGGGATTTAAAAGACGTATCGGATACAGACATCGGTTTAAAAGGCTCTCCCACCCAGATCGCAAAGGCTTCCGATAAGGTGAAAAAAGGGACGGGAGAGATGATTAACGGAACCTCTTGGGAAACTGCAGCATTTATTGTGGAAAAGTTAAAGGAAAGACATGTTATCTAGCGGAAGAGAGGGGAGGCGGCAATATGAATATGGAAGAATACAAAGGGATCTGCGTTTTTGCACAGCAGACAGATAACCGGTTAAACAGCATTGCATTTGAATTGCTTGGAAAAGGAAAGGAACTTGCGAAGGCTTTAAATACAGATGTGACCGCAGTGCTTATTGGTTATGGAATTATGGGATTATCGGACGAACTTGCCGCATATGGTGCCGACAGGGTGATCGTCGTGGACGGACTGGAGTTTAAAGAGTACCGTGCAGAGCCTTATACCCATGCACTTGCTTCTGCTATCGGGAAATATAAGCCGGAAATCGTTCTTATAGGTGCAACTGCTGTGGGAAGAGAGTTAGGGCCCAAGGTGTCGGCAAGAATTGCAACAGGGCTTACTGCGGATTGTACAAAATTGGAAATCGGGGATTTTCCGTTACATCCAGTTTCGGGTAAGGAGCAGAAGCATAATCAGCTTCTTATGACTCGCCCCGCTTTCGGCGGCAATACCATAGCTACCATCGCCTGCCCCAATCATCGTCCCCAGATGGCCACGGTCCGTCCTGGAGTGATGCTTACTGCCGGGAAGATTCAGGACAGAAAGGCTGTGATTGAGGAATTCAATCCTGGCTTTCATGATAGCAGGAACGATACAGAGATTCTGGAGATTGTGAAAGCTGTAAATGAAACAGCAGATATTATGGACGCTAAAATACTGGTGTCAGGGGGGCGCGGCATAGGCTGTCCGGAAAACTTCCGCCTACTGGAAGATCTTGCAAGTGCACTGGGCGGGGAGGTAAGCTGCTCAAGGGCCGTTGTGGACGCGGGCTGGAAGCCCAAGGACCTACAGGTGGGCCAGACCGGAAAGACCGTTCGCCCCAATGTGTATTTTGCCGTTGGAATTTCCGGGGCAATCCAGCATGTGGCAGGTATGGAAGAGTCTGATTTGATCATTGCAATCAATAAGGATGAAAGCGCCCCCATTTTTGAGGTCGCAGATTACGGGATTACCGGTGACTGGAAGAAAATCGTTCCGGAACTGACCAGGCAGCTTCAGGCAGCCAGGGCCGGAATATAAGGATTTCAGCCGGATTGGTTATTGAAATAGAGATTATGGTATGCTATAATAGTTTATATCGGTCCAGAGAGAAAGAGAGCGCAGCAGGACAACTGAAAGGTTGTCTTTTGTGTGCGCTTTTTTTGTTGGATGAAATAAGGGATCTTATTTTAAACCATTATTTACAGGAGGGGTTGAAAAATATGTATCAGACAATTATCATCGAAGATGACCCTATCGTTGCTTCTATTAACCGTCATTTTGTAGAATTGAATAAAGATATGGAAGTATGCGGTTGCTTTAGCAATGGACAGGATGCTCTGAACTACTTAGAGGAGCATTCCGTAGATTTGGCCATCACGGAACTGTATATGCCGAAAATGGATGGAATGGAGCTTCTGCGGGAGATCCGGAGACAGGAGAAGGATCTGGATGTCATAGTAGTAAGTTCCGCCAATGATGTAAAGCATGTTAAGAAGTTTCTTTCGCTTGGAATTATCGACTATCTGATAAAGCCATTTGAATATACCAGGTTTAACCATGCTTTGGAGAAGTTTACGAAAAGTCAGGAACTGCTGAAACCCCGTAATTTCTCCCAGTCCCAATTAGATAAGCTTTTTTATATTTCTTCTCTGCCACTTGCAGAAGAAAACAGCAAGGGAATCCAGGAAGCTACCTTAAGCAGTATATTGGATTATATGAAGATGCACCAGCTGAATCCAATGACAAGCGATATGATTGCCAAGGAGGTCCGTTTGTCCAGTGTGACGGTCAGAAGGTACATGAACTATCTGTTGGAAAAACAGAGGGTTATCAGTGACATTGATTATAATACTGGAGGAAGGCCCAGTGTTGTTTACCGTTACATAATCGAAGAGGAGTGCCTGGCATAGTGAGAAAAGTGCCGGAAACCCTGGGCAGGTGTTCCGGCCTTTTTCTTTTCTTATTGGTCACATTAACAGGATAGTAAAGGTATATTTATGCCCAGGGGATCGCGCTGTAGAGAAGTACCGCAGCTAAGGCACCGATCAGGGGCCCGAATAACACGATGGGAGCATATTTCCAGTTGGAGCTGCCTTTATCCTTGATGGGAAGAACGGCGTGAGCAAGGCGGGGGCCTAAATCTCTGGCAGGATTGATGGCGTATCCGGTTAAGCCTCCAAGGGACATACCGATGGAAACGATGATTCCAAACACAAAAAAGTTACCTAGTCCAGGAACCGCTCCTGTCTGTCCGATGCCTTTAATTGCAAATACAAGAACGAATGTTCCGATAGCTTCGCTTAACAGGTTGCGGCCGGTGTTGGGAATCGCAGGTGAAGTACAGAAAACACCTCGTTTCGTGGCCTGGCTCTCCGTTGCGTCTAGCTGATCCTTAAACAATAAGTAAACCAGGACGGCACCGGTAAATGCTCCTGCAAATTGTGCGATCACATATCCCGGAACAAGGTCCCATGGAAGGCTTCCGTCTGCCGCCAGGGCAATGGTAAGAGCCGGATTAAAATGGGCTCCGGAAGCTGCGCCGAAGATGAAAGCAGGTATCATAACCGCTAAACCCCATGCAAAGGAGACCTGGACGGAACCTCCACCCTTCATACCGGACTTATCCAGGTTAACATTGGCGACCACGCCGTCTCCAAGCAAAATCAAAATCATAGTTCCTAAAAATTCTGCTATATACATTAACATACGTTTCCTCCCTGAAACTTTTATTTAGTTTTCTAATCTTCTTTTGCCCAATCAAAGGAATATTTCACAGCTCTGTTCCATCCATTGATCCTCTTGGTTCGTTCTTCCCCGCTGATAACAGGTTCAAAGGTCCTGTCAATGGCCCAGTTCTTTATAACATCTTCCTTGTTTTCCCAATATCCCACTGCCAGGCCTGCCAGATAAGCGGCGCCCATAGCAGTAGTTTCCACACATTGGGGGCGGTTTACGGGAGCATTTATGATATCTGCCTGCGTCTGCATGAGGTAGTTGTTGGCACTGGCTCCTCCGTCAACCTTTAAGGAGGCCAGTTCGATTCCGGAATCCGATCTCATCGCCTGCAGCACGTCATTGACCTGATAGGCCAGGGAATCCAGGGTGGCGCGGATGATGTGACATTTGTTCACGCCCCGTGTAATTCCTACCACAGTGCCTCTGGCGTACTGATCCCAGTGGGGAGCCCCCAGTCCTGTAAATGCAGGAACGACGTAACAGCCGTTGGTATCTTTTACCTTGCGTGCCATATATTCGGAATCCTGAGCGGAATCAATGAATTTCAGTTCGTCCCGAAGCCACTGGACGGCGGCTCCTGCTACGAAGATGGAACCCTCCAGGGCATAATTCACTTTTCCATCCAGTCCCCAGGCAATGGTAGTTACCAGGCCGTTGCTGGAGAATACAGGCTTTTCCCCGGTATTCATCAGTAAGAAGCACCCGGTTCCATATGTATTTTTAGCTTCACCGGCGGTAAAGCAGGTCTGACCGAAAAGTGCTGCCTGCTGATCCCCTGCCGCACCGCTGACCGGAATAGGACCGCCAAAGAACTGGGAGTCGGATTCTCCGTATATGCAGCTTGAGGGCTTTGCCTGGGGCAGCAGGGACTTTGGAATGTTAAGTTCTGTAAGAATTTCATCGTCCCATTCTAAGGTATTGATATTAAACATCATGGTCCGGGAAGCGTTGGAGTAATCTGTTACGTGAACCCGTCCCTTCGTCAGTTTCCAAATCAGCCATGTTTCTACGGTTCCGAATAAGAGTTCTCCTCTTTCAGCCCTTTCTCTTGCGCCCTCTACGTTGTCCAGAATCCATTTTAATTTGGTTCCGGAAAAATAGGCGTCAATGACCAGTCCGGTTTTGGAGCGGAAGGTGTCGACCAATCCTTTTTCCTTTAAGGAATCACAGTATTCAGAAGTTCTGCGGCATTGCCATACGATTGCGTGATAAACGGGATCGCCGGTTGCCTTATCCCATACGATAGTAGTTTCCCTCTGGTTGGTGATTCCGATTGCAGAAATGTCTTCTGCAGAAGCACCTATTTTGGACATGGCCTCCACTGCAACCCCCAATTGAGTGGACCAAATCTCATTTGCATCGTGCTCCACCCAACCGGGTTTTGGAAAATACTGTGTAAATTCCTTTTGAGCAACGCTGCATATTTCCCCTTTTTCATTGAACAGAATACACCGGTTACTTGTTGTGCCCGCATCCAATGCCATTACATACTTTGCCATAAAAAATCTCCTTTTCCTTTTGTTTTTAATCATTATAGGAGAACCCTGGCGAAAAAAGAAGAATAGGAAAGTAAAGAATGAATTACGTAAGTAAGAAACGCAAGTCCATTTATTTTACTTACTAAATGTGTTCAATACTTTCCAATGATTCCGCTCACTTCTGATATATGATAAATTATTATCAATGTGAGAGGTTGGGAGGTTTTATACAATGGTTTACAGCTATTATCCGGGCTGCACATTGAAGGCAAAGGCGAAGAAGCTGGACCGCTATGCCAGGGATTGTGCCCAAATATTTGAGATTGAGCTGGAAGAGATAGAAGACTGGCAATGCTGCGGAGGCGTCTACCCTGGAATGGCAGACGAACTGGCCACGCGCCTTTCTCCTGTGCGCGCATTAAGAGAAGCCGGGGATAAAAAGCAGGATCTGGTGACTGTATGCTCTGCATGCCACCACGTGATAAAAAGGGTCAATGAGGATGTAAAGACTTCCGGAGAAATCAGGAGGAAGATCAACGCTTATTTAGAACCTGAGAATGGTTATGAAGGTGAGACAAAGGTGATCCACTACTTGGAACTGCTTCGCGACCGGATAGGCTTTGACCGGATCAGGGAAAAAGTAAAACAACCTCTTAATGGAAAGAAGATTGCTCCTTATTATGGCTGCCTGCTATTAAGGCCTTTTGATGTAATGAATTTTGACGATCCGGAAAATCCATCGGTTATGGAAGAGTTTCTCCTTGCAATCGGTGCAAAACCGGTTCACTACGCTTTAAAAAACGAGTGCTGCGGCGGATATGTGACCATGGAAGATGAGGAATTTGCTTCTAAAAAAAGTTCCTCTATTATGGAAGCTGCTATGGACCAGGGAGCGGAAGCCATGATTACGGCCTGTCCCCTGTGTAAATACAATCTGGAAAACGGCGGTCTGAAAGATGGCATTCCGGTTTACTATTTTACGGAACTTTTTGCGGAAGCTTTGGGAGTGAAAGAACAGGAGGAAGAAACGTGAGGGAAGAAATTTTAAGGATCAGCGGTGTGAATCCCTTAAAATGCATGAAATGCGGAAAATGTACAGCTTCCTGCCCTGCATTTGAAAAGATGGAATATCACCCTCATCAATTTGTGGAAATGGTTCAAAACAATCATATCACCCCTCTTTTGGAATCGGAATCCCAGTATTACTGTATGTCCTGTCTGGTCTGTGAGGAGCGGTGCCCCAGAGGGGTAAAGCCTCAGAAACTCATAGAAGCCGTCCAGGTTTTAAAGTTAAGGGCATCGGAGGGGAACCGGCTGAAACCCCAGGATATAGCGGAGCGGCTGGATCCTTCGCTTCCCCAGCAGGCCCTAATGGCGGCATTCAGAAAGTACAGCAGGTGACAAAAGAAAGGAGGGGAAGAATTTGCAGAAAATAGGAGTTTTTGTCTGTTGGTGCGGAAGCAACATAGCGGCTGCTGTGGATGTAAGCGAGGTCGCAGGAGCTGTGAAGGAAGAACCGGGCGTTGTTTTTGCATCTGATTATTCCTACATGTGTTCGGAAACCGGCCAGCTTATGATCCAAAATGCCATAAAGGAAAAGGGATTGACCGGAATCGTGGTGTGCTCCTGCTCCCCGCGCATGCATGAAGCTACGTTCCGCAAAGCTGCACAGGCCGCGGGACTAAATCCTTATATGGTGGAAATCGCCAATATCAGGGAGCAATGCTCCTGGATCCATAAAAATAAAGAAGAAGGAACGAAAAAAGCAATTCTCCTAGCAAAAGCGGCTATTGCCAAGGTCCGTTTCAACGAACCACTGACAGCGGGAGAAACCCCGGTGACAAAGCGGGCTCTGGTGATCGGGGGAGGAATTGCGGGTATCCAGACGGCCCTTGATATTGCGGATGCAGGATTTGAAGTTGACATAGTAGAGAAATCACCGACCATTGGCGGAAAAATGGCTCAGCTTGATAAGACGTTTCCCACTTTGGACTGTGCGGCCTGTATCCTCACGCCTAAGATGGTGGATGCTGCAGCCCACGAGAAGATCCGTTTGTTTACCTACAGTGAAGTGGAGAAGGTAAAAGGTTTTGTTGGGAATTTCACCGTTGATATCCGGAAAAAAGCCAGAAGCATACTGGAAGAGAAATGTACGGGCTGCGGAGCGTGTATGAAAGAATGCCCTTCTAAGAAAACGGGGAACGAATTTAATGAAAGGCTGGATAACCGGACTGCCATTTATATTCCCTTTGCCCAGGCAATTCCCAACATACCGTCCATTGACAGGGAAGCCTGCATTCATTTTAAAACCGGTAAATGCGGCATATGCCAAAAAACCTGCGGCGTGGGAGCCATTGACTTTGACCAACAGGATGAGATGATCACCAGGAAATACGGAGCCATTGTTGCTGCCACAGGGTTTCAGCCCATCTCCCTGGAACGGTTCGACGAATTCCAGTATTCCAAAAGCCCTGACGTCATCACTTCCTTAGAACTGGAACGGCTGATGAATGCCGCCGGCCCCACAAAAGGAGAACTGGTGAAGCCCTCCAGCCGCAAGCACCCGAACGATATGGTATTTATCCAGTGCGTCGGGTCCCGTGGGGAATCCTGCAGGGAAAAGAGCTACTGCTCTAAGATCTGCTGCATGTACACGGCCAAACACGCCATAATGATCCGTGACAAATATCCGGACATCAATGTTCATGTTTTTTACATCGACGTACGCACACCGGGAAAGAATTTCGACGAATTTTACCGCAGGGCAGTGGAAGATTACGGCGTTGATTACCGGAAGGGAATGGTGGGAAAGGTCATGGAGCAAAAGGACGGTAAGCTGTTAGTACAGGCCTCCGACTTGCTGACTGGAGAACAGCTTCTGTTACATACCGACATGGTGGTATTGGCAGCGGCCATAGAGCCTGATAAATCGGCCAGGACTCTGGCTACGATGCTCACGGCCAGCATGGACACCAACGACTTTTTTACGGAGGCCCATCCCAAGCTGAGGCCCGTGGAAAGTCCCACTGCCGGAGTGTTCTTATCAGGAACCTGCCAGGGTCCCAAGGACATTCCGGAGACAGTGGCCCAGGCAGGAGCAGCCGCAGCCAAGGTCATCGGTCTTTTAAGCAGAAAGAAGCTTTTAAATAACCCTCAGGTGGCAAAGGCAGAGGAACGTTTGTGCAGCGGGTGTTCGGGCTGTTCCAAAGTCTGTCCCTACGGAGCGATTGACTACGAAGTGAGAGAAATATGGGATCATGGAGTCAGGCAAACGCGGAGAATAGCTGTGGTAAACGAGGCGGTTTGCCAGGGCTGCGGAGCCTGTACGGTGACCTGCCCATCCGGAGCCATGGACTTAAAGGGATTTACTGCAAAACAGATTATGGCGGAGGTAGATGCGATATGCAGATAGAAGATAACAGCAACAAGGAGTTCCGGCCTCTCATCCTGGCATTTTGCTGCAACTGGTGCAGCTATGCAGGGGCCGATCTGGCGGGTTCCAGCCGCTCTTCCTATCCGGCAGAAGTAAAGATTATCCGGGTTCCCTGTTCCTGCAGGGTGAATCCCTTATTCCTGTTAAGGGCCTTTGAAAAGGGGGCAGATGGTGTGATCTTAGCCGGCTGCCATCCGGGTGACTGCCATTATTCCACAGGCAATTACTATACCAGAAGAAGGATGGCCCTTTTGTTTGACATGCTGGACTACCTGGGAATCGAAAGGGAAAGAACCAGGGTGGAATGGATTTCCGCAGCAGAGGGTGCCAAGTTCTCTGCGACCATGAATGCCTTCACCCAGACGATAAAAGAACTGGGACCAAACAGAAAGCTGAGGGATTTACGATGCATGCCATAGAAAAGACCATAAAAGAAACGTGTAAAAAGCTCTGGGATGATGGAGAGGTAAACCGGATTCTGGCATGGGAAAAAGGACTCTTTGACTATGATGCGGCTCCCGCCCTGATCCGGAGCCGGGAACGTATTTCCCGTCTTGTTTACAATGAGCACTGCGGTGTAAATTTAAGCAAATTCCTGATAAAAGAAATGGAAAAGGAAGGAAAGGTACTGGTCCTTTTAAAGCCCTGCGATACATACGGATTTAACCAGCTTTTATCGGAGAATCGGGTAAAACGGGAAAAGGTTTATATTCTGGGTGTTCCCTGCGGCGGAATGAGGGATGAAAAGGGTCTTCTCTTTAAATGCCTTTCCTGTAAGGGCAATGATTTCAAAGCCTCCGACCAGATCATAGAATCGGATCTGACCGTTCCGGCTCCGGTTCCCTCCGGTGAAGAAGAGAAATTAAACCAGATGACTGCAGAAGAACGTTTTGCATTCTGGCGTGGACAGCTTTCCAAATGCATCCGCTGCAATGCCTGCCGCAACGTATGTCCTGCCTGCAGCTGCATCAAATGCGTGTTTGACAACCGGGATTCCGGAATAGAGGCAAAGGCCAATTCCGATGCTTTTGAAGAAAATCTGTTTCATATCATAAGAGCCTTCCACGTGGCGGGAAGGTGCACGGACTGCGGGGAATGCAGCCGGGTCTGTCCCCAGAACATTCCTCTCTATCTTCTTAACCGGAAAATGATTGAGGAGATTAATGAACGCTACGGAGCCTATCAGGCAGGAGAAAATCCTGAAGCCAGATCTCCGTTAACGGAGTTTAAGGAGTCTGATCCGGAAGTTTCGGCCGTATACGGGAAAGGTGGTGTATCTTAATGTTAAAAATGCCATTGAAACGTCTTGACGAGCTTTTACTGGAACTTTCAAAGGAACACCAGTTATTTGCTCCCATGGAAAAGGCGGGGAGTGTCTCGTTCTTTCCATGGAAAGAGGGAGATACCGTATGTCTTGATACTCTTTTGACTGATCATGCACCCAAGTCCTTTTTCTTTCCCCAGTCGGAAACGTTATACCGTGCCCGCAGAGAAGAGGGAAGTCTTTCCATCTCTCCCGAAGAAGCGGAGGAAATCAGCTCTGTTTATTTTGGTGTAAGAGCCTGCGACCGGAGAAGCTTTGAGATCCTGGACCGGGTATTCCTAAGCTCGCCCTGCGATTCCTGCTATGAGTCCAAGAGAAGGAATGGATATGTGGTGGCTCTGGCCTGTGAGAATCCGGAAGACACCTGCTTTTGCCAAACCTTTGGCATCGATCCTGCCTGGCCGGGAGGAGATGTGTCCGTCTGGATCGCGGACGGAGAAATCTACTGGAAAAGCCTGACCGAAAAGGGAGAGGCATTAACGGAATTAGTCGAAGATTTGTTTGAGGAGGGGGACCGCAAAAAAGCAGAAGAGCAGAAAGCAAGGATCCGGAAAAAGCTGGAAGCTCTGCCCCTTAGGGATCTGAGCCTGGGACGGTTTGAGCATCCGGATACCGCCATGGATTTATTTGAGTCGGAACAATGGGAAACCTTATCCGACACCTGCTTAGGCTGCGGGATCTGTACGTTTCTATGTCCTACCTGCCAGTGCTATGATATGTGCGACTATGACGCAGGCCATGAAATCAGGAAGTTCCGCTGCTGGGATTCCTGCATGTATCCGGGTTTTACGGAGATGTCCCATGGGAATAACAGAAACAGCCAAATGCAGCGGTTCCGCCAGAGATTCATGCATAAGCTGGTATATTTTCCGGAAAATAACGGCGGAGTATATTCCTGTGTGGGTTGTGGAAGGTGTCTGCGCAAATGTCCGTCTTCCTTAAATATTGTCAGAGTGATAAAAGCTCTTGGAGAGTCAGACGCCGAAGGAGGAAACGATGAGTAACAGAACCAATGTATTGATTCCGGGAATCGGCGTGATTACAGATGTAAGAAGAGATACACCGGATGTGAAAACCTTCCGCGTAAATGGGTCAGAGGGCAGAAAACCCTTTGAACATATGCCGGGACAATGTGCCATGCTGTCTATTCCGGGAGTTGGGGAAGCCATGTTTTCCATCACTTCCTCACCCACCAACCGGGATTACATGGAGTTTTCCATTAAAAAATGCGGCTGCCTCACCGACTGGCTCCACCAGATGGAAGAGGGGCAGGAAATTGCCCTGCGTGGACCTTATGGCAATTACTTTCCCGTTGATACGGATTTAAAAGGAAAGAACCTGCTCTTTATCGCCGGGGGGATCGGAATCGCACCACTGCGGTCTGTGATTCATTATGTCATTGATAACCGGTCGGATTACGGCTTGGTGGACATTGTTTACGGAGCCCGTTCGGCAGAGGATCTGGTGGATTTAGAAGAAATGAAGAAAGACTGGTCAAACGTGGAGGGCTTCCGTGTTCATCTGACCATTGACCGGGCGGAAGAAGCCTGGGAAGGAAACGTGGCCTTTGTGCCTGATTATGTCAGGGAGCTGAAATTTTCAAAAGACAGAACCGCTTTGGTCTGCGGTCCGCCTGTAATGATAAAATATGTGCTTCAGGCACTGGAAGAAATGGGATTTGCCAGTACTGAAATCTATACGACCATGGAACTTAAGATGAAATGCGGAGTGGGTAAATGCGGACGCTGCAACATAGGCTCTAAGTATGTCTGCAAGGATGGACCGGTGTTCCGTTATGATGAATTGGGCGTCCTGCCCTCTGAATATTAGGAGGTTGACCAATGAATGATATGATTACTGTTTATCTGTTCGGTAAAAAATATACGGTTCCGTCCAATTTAACCATAATGGGAGCAATGGAATACGCAGGATACCAGCTTGTGCGGGGCTGCGGCTGCAGGTGCGGTTTCTGCGGAGCCTGTGCAACGATTTACCGTATCAAAGGAGACAGGGAATTAAAGACCTGTCTGGCCTGTCAGACCCAGGTCCGGGAAAATATGTATGTGGCGACCCTTCCCTTTTTCCCACTGGTAAAAGAGGTTTATGACATAAGCAAGGTTCCGGTCAATGAACAGGTCATGATGGAGCTGTATCCGGAAATCTACAAGTGCATCGGGTGTGCAGCCTGTACCAAGAGCTGTCCCCAGGGTCTTGACACCATGCAGTACATCGCATATGCCCAGAGAGGGGAATTGGAAAAGTGTGCGGAAGAGTCCTTTGACTGTGTGATGTGCGGGATCTGTTCTTCCAGGTGTCCGGCCGGGATTTCCCATCCCCAGGTGGGCCTTTTAGCCAGACGGATCACCGGAAAATATCTGGCTCCGGAGGCAAGACACTTAACCAACCGGGTAAGAGAGGTAGAGGCCGGTGATTTTACGGAGCTGATCGAAGCGATCATGGCAAAACCCCTGGAAGAACTGAAAAATCTTTATAATACCAGGGAAATCGAAAAGTAGGAGGAATAGACATGTTTACAGCCAAGATGATGGATTCCGTAAAAAAGGTCGAGGCCACCAGAAAAGAGCGGATGGGGACAGAGCCCAGGAGAATGACGGCCGAGGAAAAGGAAAAGCTGCTGAAAGCCTATCATCCGGATTATAAAGAGGAAGAGTTTGTCAGACTGAAGGCAGGCCCCAATAAGGGAGAAAAGGTGCCCAGGGAACTGGGAGTTCTTTTGCAGGCCAGGAGCCGGATCAAAGACACTGACGTGGATTTATCATCTCCGGATTACGATACGGACGTTCTGATCATCGGAGGAGGGGGGGCAGGCTGTGCAGCTGCCATTGAGGCTTCCAAGGCAGGGGCAGAGGTGTTGATCGTCACGAAGCTCCGTCTGGGGGATGCCAACACCATGATGGCGGAAGGCGGGATCCAGGCTGCAGACAAAGAGAACGATTCTCCCCAGATCCATTACTTAGACGCCTTAGGAGGGGGACATTTTGCCAACCGGCCCCAGCTTTTGAAAAAACTGGTCATGGAAGCTCCGGAGGCCCTTAAATGGTTAAATGAGCTGGGAGTGATGTTTGACAAGGACAAAGACGGTAGCATGATTACCACCCACGGCGGCGGTACTTCCAGAAAGCGTATGCACGCTGCGGCTGACTATACAGGTGCGGAAATCATGAGAGTGCTTCGGGATGAAGTATTAAACCTCCCGATATCCGTGGCTGATTATACCTCTGCCATTGAACTCATTTTAGATGAGGAGGGAAAAGCGGCGGGAGCAGTCCTTATGAATATGGAAACAGGAGAGCTTCTGACAGCCAGGGCTAAAACCGTTATCCTGGCCACAGGGGGAGCCGGACGGCTCCACTATCAGGGATTTCCTACCTCCAACCACTACGGCGCCACGGCTGACGGCCTGGTTTTGGCTTACCGGGCAGGGGCAAAGCTTCTCTATCAGGACACCCTTCAGTACCACCCCACTGGAGTTGCTTTTCCGGAGCAGATTTATGGGGCTTTGGTTACGGAAAAGGTCCGTTCCTTAGGCGCCATGTTAGTCAATGCCGGGGGTGAGGCTTTTATGCACCCATTGGAGACCAGGGATGTGTCTGCCGCCTCCATTATCAGAGAGTGTGCAAACGGGAAAGGAGTCGTCACTCCTCTTGGAAAGGGGATCTGGCTGGATACTCCCATGATCGATTTGATTCATGGGAAAGGAACTCTGGAAAAGCGTCTTCCAGGAATGCTCCGCATGTATTTAAAATATGAAATCGATATGAGAAAAACCCCCATACTTATCTATCCTACCCTCCACTATCAAAACGGCGGAATCGAGATCGGAGCGGATTGCCAGAGTACCATAGAGAACTTATATGTGGCAGGAGAAGCGGTGGGAGGAATACACGGAAGGAACCGTCTTATGGGGAATTCTCTTCTGGATATTATTGTTTTTGGCCGCAATGCCGGAATATGCGCGGCCAGGCGCGTGAAAGACGTACATATAGGAAAGCTGACTTTATCACATATAAGAGAGATGGAAGAGGAGTGCCAAAGGGCCGGTATTGTTACGGATAAAATTTCCCCGCTGCTTTTACCAAAGTATGCCAGAACAGCGGGACAGCTATAAGAAGGAGGAAAATATGAGAGAAATATCAGTAAAGACATTGATCGACGTAGTAGAAAAGCTGTGCATTGATGCAAATCAGTACTTACCGGAAGACGTGAAGAAGGCGATCAAAACCTGCCGCGCCTGTGAGGACTGGGACATTGCCGCCGGAGTTCTTGACAATATTATCGAGAACTTTGAAATCGCAGAAAGGGAAGATGTTCCCATCTGTCAGGATACGGGCATGGCCTGTGTTTTTCTGGAGATCGGCCAGGATGTCCACTTAATTGACGGGGATTTGGCCGAAGCAATCAATGAAGGTGTGCGCAGAGGCTACGAAAAGGGATTTTTAAGAAAATCTGTCGTAAAAGATCCGGTAAGGCGGGGAAATACAGGGGATAACACTCCGGCTTTAATCTATACGGAAATCGTTCCGGGAGACCAGGTGAAAATTACGGTAGGACCCAAGGGTTTTGGAAGCGAGAACATGAGTGCACTCCGCATGTTTAAGCCTTCTGCAGGACTTCAGGGAATCAAGGATTTTATTCTGGAAACCGTAACCGCCGCCGGCCCCAATCCCTGTCCTCCCATCGTAGTGGGTGTAGGGATTGGTGGCAGCTTTGATAAGGCAGCCCTCTTGGCGAAAAAGGCTTTGATGAGAGATTTGGATTCCTCCCATCCGGATCCTTACTATGCAGATCTGGAAAAGGAGATGCTGGAAAAGATCAACCTTCTGGGAATCGGCCCTCAGGGCTTTGGAGGAAAGACCACTGCCATTGGGATAAACATTGAAACCATGCCTACCCATATCGCGGGCATGCCCTGTGCCATCAATATAAACTGTCATGTGACACGCCATAAAACGGAAGTAGTCTGAATGTCTTTTAAATGACTCAAACGGTGAAAGACGCACGCCGCTTTTCCTTACTTTTTCGTGCCGCAGGCGTCAGCGGCGGATTGGAGATAAAAATGATAAAGCATATAACACTGCCTTTGACAAGAGAATTATCGAAAACCCTTCACGCAGGAGATACGGTTTATCTGACCGGTGATATCTACACTTCCAGGGACGCCGGGCATAAGCGTATGTGTGAGACTCTGGCAAAAGGGGAGAAGCTGCCCTTTGATCCCATGGATGCCACGATTTACTACGTGGGTCCTACGCCTGCAAAGCCGGGCCAGGTAATCGGATCCGCAGGCCCTACTACCAGCGGCCGGATGGACGCCTATGCTCCCACTATGATATCCGTTGGAGCCAGAGGAATGATAGGAAAAGGAGCCAGGCAGCCGGACGTGGTGGAAGCAATAAAGAAGTATTACGGTGTTTACTTTGGCGCCATCGGGGGAGCAGGAGCGTTGCTTGCCAAATGCATTAAAAAGCTGGAACCCATCGCTTATGAGGATTTGGGAGCAGAAGCTTTGTGCAAACTTTACGTAGAAGAAATGCCTTTGGTGGTTGTAATCGACTGCGAAGGTAATAATCTCTATGAAGATGGGAAAAATGCTTATTTAAAGTCAAGAAAGTGATTGAAGCTACTTGCAGCACCTTTTGATGAAAAAACAGCGGTTTCCGTCATATGGGAACCAATGTTTTTAAATAAAAATTAAAAAATACAGGAGGTAATTATGGGAACCAAAACAAACGTTGTGGATTGGAAGACAATTACGGATTTTGTAGTGGATGCATTTAAGGGGTATGGGATTCCGGAAGAAGATGCGAAAGTTTGTGCGGATGTATTGCTGGAGTCTGACAAGAGGGGAATTGAATCTCATGGAGTAAACCGCTTTAAACCCATTTATCTGGACCGTATCAAAGCAGGTATCCAGAACCCGGTGACAAATTTTGAGATAGTAAAGGAAACAAAAACCACGGCAGTAGTGGACGGCCATGACGGCATGGGCCAGGTAATCGGCGTAAAATCCATGAATATGGCCATTGAGAAAGCCAAAGAATATGGCATGGGCATGGTGGTTGCCCGTAATTCCACCCATTACGGCATTGCAGGCTATTATGCGACCATGGCTTCCCAGGCAGGCTGTATCGGAATTACAGGAACCAATGCAAGGCCTTCCATTGCGCCTACCTTTGGCGTGGAAAATATGCTGGGAACGAATCCTCTTACCTTTGGTATGCCTACGGATGAGGAATTCCCCTTTGTGCTGGACTGTGCGACTTCCATTACCCAGAGAGGCAGGATCGAATACTATTCCCGTATCGGAAAGTCCACTCCTTCCGGTATGGTTATCGGACGGGATGGGCAGCCCCAGACGAATTCAGACCAGATTCTTTCTGACTTAAATACGGGAAAAGCGGCCCTTGCACCTTTAGGCGGAATCGGAGAAGAACTGGCAGGCTACAAGGGATATGGCTATGCCACTGTAGTTGAAATTCTTTCCGCAGCTTTGCAGCAGGGAAATTTCTTAAGAGCCTTAACCGGCATCGGGGAACAGGGAGAAAAGGTTCCATTCCACTTAGGCCACTTCTTCATTGCCATTGATACGGAAGCCTTTATGGGCCTGGATTCTTTTAAAAAGACATGCGGCGATATTCTCCGGGATCTTCGCGGTTCTGTCAAAGCTCCTGGGGAAGATCACATTTATACGGCAGGTGAGAAGGAATATCTGGTATGGCAGGAACGTAAAAAAAGCGGAGTGCCGATCAATGATGCAGTGCAGAAAGAACTTATTAAGATCAGGGATGAACTGGGACTAAGCCAGTACCTGTTCCCATTTGAATAAAAGTATTGCCATTTTATGTTCTCAGGAGGCAGGGAGTTGACTAAGGAGTGGAGGACCATCGTCAGGATTATTCACTAAAAGGGCTCTGCCAGAGAAATAACAATCCATGTTATGTTCATGAATTGCTATTTCCTGGAAGTAAACGAAGCAAATAAGTTTTTCTGCAACTCTAAGAATGATAGATTAAATTATTTTTTAGTAAGGTGCTTTAAAATGACAGCGCCCCTGGTGAGTGTATGATTACCAGGGGCACTTTTAATTTAATAGACCTTCTTAAAATACAGAGAATTATGTAATATTTGATTTTATCTTTGATAAATAGCTTGTACTGGCTTTTTAGTTATGTCAATATAAAACTTTTTTAGATAGGCTGTCTGGCTTTGCTTGATATATTTGAAATGTTAGGTACTCTATTTGAAAATAACTTAAACAAATAATAATGATTAAAATTTAACAAGTAAATACAGAAATATAAAAGAAAGTTTAAGTATTATAATTGATGTGCAATGCGAAGGGAACCCTTCTACAGTTACCAATGGCAGTCTTTATGGCGTAAGGTCCTGCCTCTAATTCGAATTATCAAGAGAATGAATTACTGAAAAGCTTTTTCTTTTATAGATGATACATTTACATTTGACCAAGATTATATGAGAAGGTTCTTTTTAAGATATAAAGAAAAGGTTCAATTACCATTTGTCTGCCTAACAACAGTTAATGATGTAAATGATGAATTACTGTATCTTATGAAAGAGGCTGGATGTGATTTAATAAGATTTGGTATTGAATCTACTTCTGAGAGAATATGTAAAAACATTATTAGAAGAAGGTTTTCGCAAGAAAAAATGGTTTCGATTTTCAAGATGTGTCATAATATTGGGCTTAGGACATTTTCATATAATATTGTTGCTCATCCTAGTGAAACTAGAGAAGAAATGATAAGTACTATGATATGGAATGCACAATTACAGCCTTCAGGAATTCGAGTATCATTAGGGTATCCATATAAAGGAACAGATTACTTTGAAATAGCAGAGAATATGGGATTAATTGATGAAGAATTGTCTTTTCATAATTATTCTTCATACTCAAAGTTTAAGTTTTCCTTAGTTGATAAATGTTGGATTGATAAATTTCGTATATTCTTTTGGTGGTGGTTAAATAGTTATTTAAATAATGAATGTTCAGAGGATTATAGTAGATTGATTGACAAATTGGAAAACATTCCGATGCATCGCTGGAATAATAAGCGAGATAAGATATGTCTAGATTTGTTAAACCTTGATTCAGAAATATCTCAAAAATATATAAATGAGGACGTTTTGCATTATGTTGTTCCTTATGGTGATAGGCCAGATATTGCCTTACTTTATGAAAAAAAGGGAATTTTGAAAAAGGAGATGCTGGATGAGCATTAGAATAGTAATTTTAGGAGATGGTATCAGTGGTCAATTATTTTTAAATTATTTAAAATACCATACTGAATTGGATTATTCTTGTATTATATTGGACAAGAGGGAAAAAGCTATCGTAGATTCCATTGATGATGTTCCTTTTTACTTTAATAATGTCATAGAGGATTTTAGAAGACTATTTGTACCTATAAAGATAAATATGGGAATATATGATAGAGGCAAAATCAACTATCAAGGTACTGATTATTTTGCGTACAAATATTCTATGAAGATTTTAGGACATTATAGCAATAATACAGTTAGATTTATTAAAAGGGAAAAGCAGGCTTATATAATAAGAAGTAGCGATGGAGTACTGGGTAGAAAAATGACATTATTTTCTGAATTGCATAAAAGAAATTCGGATAATCAGTATTTTTTTAATAGTGAGGTTATTAAAATAGATGTTAATAATAAAATATTGTATACTGTAAATAAGACAATAGCTTACGATTTATTAGTATCTACTATACCGTTGAATGTTTTAAATAAAATTACTAATCAATGCCCTTGGGCAAATGCCTCTTTAAATACATACCCTTTTTATATTAATAGGTTACAGGTAAAAGCAGATAATAAATATAAAGTTTTATATTGTACAGATAATAGTATCCGCTTTTCTAGAATGGCAAAATTAAATGATACAATTTTTCTTGAGTCTCGTGAAAGGATTGATTTAAAAAGTGTTACTTTAAAGGAACAAAAGTTTATAAATTATTTTTTAAATCCAGAGTATATGCTTAATGGAAAGTCGTATATGAGCTATCCAGGAAGATTTGAGCAATTGGATGATGATCTTTACAATAAAATAGAAAAGGAATATAGAAAAAGTGGTGTATTTTTGTTAGGGAGGATGGCAACTTGGCAATTTAAACTAGTTGAAAATATATATGATGATTGCAGGGAGATATGTGAATGGATCAAATTACTAGAATGCATTTGAATATTGAGGCTGAATCAGTTAATGGCGCATATTTAAAGCTACTTGATGAATTTTCATTAGGGGACGATAAATATGAATCAAAAGCTGCTATAATTAGTATTAAAAATATATATAATTCAGAACTGCCTAGACTGGTTATTGAGCCCTATAATAAATATTACCAAGTGTTTATTCAAAACGATCTTTTAGAACAAAAATGGAATTTATTAGATGAAGAATGGTATTTATCGTATTCACGACGCATAATGACCAAAAGGAATGGTATTGATATTTGGAAAAGGGCCAAAATGGAACTTCTTCGAAATGAAAATTCAAGACGAAGTATTATTCTTACTTATAGAGATGAAGATGATTTATTAGGTTATTTACCATCATTATTGTCTATACAATTTACCATTGAGAATAATATGTTGAATATGTTAACAATGTGGAGAAGTAAAGAATTATATATAGCATTTCCAATAAATATATTAAGTATGCATTCATTGATGAGAATAATGTACAATGAAATCAGAAAACAGTGTTATACTTTAAAAATGGGAATATATACAGAGTTTGTAGGTTCACTCCACAAGTTACCTGAGAATAAAAAACCAAAAGAATTTGGGGATAGTTTGATTAATATGAATTTAGAGAAAGTAAAGTTTTATTGGTCGGTATTAGAAAACGGAAAGGAGAAGGAATACGATGAAAATTATTAATAAGGAAAAATGGGAATGTAATATTTGTGGCTCATCTTCAATGGATAGTGATGAGAGTCATAGATCTTTAGAGGAACATCTGCAATGTCAACATGATCTAAGTCGGAAGGAATATTTTGAACTGGTAGATGGACTTAAAATAGGAGCAAGTCATTTGCGTGTAAGGCTATTAAACTATTCAAACGATATAACGTTACCCATTATTTCTTTTTTAAGTCAAACATGGGGACCTACGTTTTCACTTGAAGATTATAGTGAGAGTGAAATTCGAGAGATGCTTAATATTGCATTGGAAGGGGAGTCTTTATCAACAGTTCTTGAATGTATTCAATTTACATTTCAGATAGATGGATTATCAAGAGCATCATCACATCAATTAGTTAGGGTTAGAATTGGTAGTGGTTTCTCACAAAAGGGGATGAGTGATGCTTATTATGGCAATGCCGAATACGTTATGCCAGCATCTATTGTTGTGGCTGGTAAACAAAAGGAATATCAAGAAATTATTGAAAGATCAGTAGAATTGTATAATGATTTATTTAAAAATGGTGTTACATATCAAGATGCTAGATTTATTTTACCTCACGCAATGACGACTTCACTTGTATGGACAGTTAACTTCTTAGCACTTAAGAATTTTTGTGGAAAACGTATGCAGAGAAATCAATCATGGGAAATGAATATGCTCTGTCAATTAATTAAAAAGGAAGTAGCGGAAGCATATCCAGAATTGGCAGCAGAATTAGTTCCCTTTTGTGAATATTCTCAAAAATGTAAATCATTTGGGAATTTATTTGAAGGTTGTGGGAAGTATCCGTTAGATAAAAAGCATAATAGACATGTTTTTTCAACAAGACAAATTGCTTATAACATCAAATTTACAAGGGAATTTGTTGAGTTTAGCAGTAAATACAACGCAACTGTGAAACCAATTAATAACCATTTTTTGTTATTGGCAAAAGAAAAGCAAGCTATTAAGGATTATCAGGGTTATGGGAAATATACTTCAGAAGTTAAATCTGCACTTTATAATTGTCAACATGGTAAAGAGAGTGTTTCAATAGAAACGCTTCTTATAAATACATTTAAATGGTTTGATATAACTTATTCTATGTTTCAAAAGTATGAAGATGGATATAAACATTTTGATAAAAATATTAAATCATTAAAGCAATTTAATAGTGATATTCTGACTTTACTAATTTTAATGATGCATAAAAAGGAAGAAAATGTTAAAAAAGAAATTTGGGAAATATATATAGTGAAAAATAAAGAATATAATGATGGTTGGTATTATGATGGAGTTCGAGGTATATTAAAAGATCTTCACCGAAAAGTTTCCAGATTGAAAACTTTAGATGAAATAAAGTTTAATGATAATAAAAGTGCTGAGAATACGTTATATGATACATTATTATATGGAGTGTTTTTGCAGGTTGCATATGAGAAAGATATACCGTTAACAGGGTACTGAAAGATAAAAATAGGGGGTACGTGGTCATGTGGAATGTTGATTTTAGCGCAACTCAATCAAGAAATGAAAGGTTAAAAGAATTATACGATAAAGAAGGATTAAACGCAGATACATTTCACTGTAAATATTTTTTGCGGTGTGAAGCATCTCAAAGAGGTAAATGTGTCGGAAAACAATATGCAGGAGGAACAGCTGCAATTTCACCATTTTATGATATTTCATATAATGGTATTCCAATGAGAACCCTAGTGGTGGGAAAAGAAACAGGTTATATGAAAAATGAGAAATTTGGAACCTCACCAAATTTTGAGGAAAATTGCAGTAATGTTTTGAATTGTATTAATTGGAAGAATAAAAACAATCATATCAAAGGTACATTAATGATTTTAAAATATATTTTTCAAGTAAATACAGAGTATATATACTCAAGCTATGCTTTAAGTAATTCATTAAGATGTGCGTTTCAAGATACATCTAAAATTGAAAAATTATCATCAGTAAGTGATACCAAAATAATGAGAGATAATTGTATTGATTATTTATTTGAAGAAATTGATATATTAGAACCAAATTTAATTATTTGCCAAGGGGAATGGTCCATTAGGGGAAAGGATAATTTTATTGAGAAAATTTCTAAACGATATGATGAAAAACCGACTTGTTTAAGAAAAAATTCTAATGGTAAATACGGCTTATATAAATTTTATAATTTTTATGTTTTAACATGTCATCATCCGGCAATTTTAGGAAATTGGATAAAAAATTTGGCACCAGATTCAGTATGGCCAGCAATTGATAATTTGAGAGAAAACGGAGCATTACCACAAATTGATAATTTAACTTCAACAAAAGAATATGAAGCATTAGTGAAGAGTAAAGTAGATGCAATATTGGATACACTGCAGACAAATGACAGGTTACGGGGAAGAGTATGAATCATGATTATTATTTTAATATTGCGCAAAATGAAGCAAAAACTAGTAATTGTTTAAGACGGCATATAGGAGCCGTTATTGTTAAAGATGGAATTATTATAGGGAAAGGAGCCAATAAAGTTCTAAGTCATTTGACACCTTGTAGTGAAAGTGGAGGCTGCATTCGTGATATGCTTAATTTTCCAAGAGGAAAAGGTTATGATGTGTGCGATAGTGTACATGCAGAAATAAATGCGATTCGTTCTGTCACTAAAGTAATGCTAAAAAATAGTAATATGTATATTGTAGGTTATGAAACTTCAACAGGCGAGATTGTTGAAAAACTCAATTGCTGTGAAAAATGTAAAGAAAGTATTGTAGATTCAGGAATTGCATTAGTCTATATAAAGCAAGACATAAATCAATATATTGAAGTTTATGTTAAGAATTGGGAATACAAAGTCGACAAGAAGTTTCATATTAATGAATAAGAAAAGTTTCATGGTTAACGAAAACTACAGATGGATCACAGTGAATTGAATAAGCAATCCAGTGGAAGACATTGGTAGCATAATATTTCAACAGTTTTGTATAAAGTGTTGTTATAGATCCAATCATGGCAATTCCTTTGGCAATAGATTTGACATTATTCAGGACGAGGACTCCATATCAGATGTTACATTATAAATCGCCATATGGTATTTAACTGTTTATAAATAAGGCAGTGGTTAAAGTCCATCATAAACTGCTATGCAGCGAGAGAAGTGAACAATTCTACATCAACTCAAACAAGATAGCTAATATCTGAGAAAAGGTAAAGAAAATCTATATCTATATACATACGAGGAGGATTCAAAATGAATATTTTAATATTAACGCCAGATTATCCACCCAATATCCATTGCGGCATTGGTGCTCATGTATATCATCTCGTCAATAATCTTTCGGGATTATGTGATCAAATTACTGTTGTCGTATTACGAACACATTACATCACTGCAAGTGAATATGTAGAAGAAATTCAAGGCAATATCCGTATTATCCAGTTTAAGGAATTGGAACACAATACCAAAATTTATTCGAAGGTCGAAAGGGTTATCTATAATAATTTAAAAGCGCTGGATAGCATCCCTGATATTTTAACAGGGTATGAGTATGACTTGGTACATATCCATGAAGTGTATCCCTGCATTATTTACGACCACATTCAAAGGGTGTTAAAGCTACCTGCGGTTTCAACAATACATGCCATGACTTCTGGAGCAGATACAATTATTGATGCATTTCGACGTTACTTAAGAATTAGCCCTCGTGCCGTTATAACAGTCAGTAATGCTTTAAAGAATGCATGTATACAGAGGTATGGGGCTGAGGTTTCCTTTCCTGAGATTCAAGTGATATCCAATGGAATATCGATGAATAAGAATGTGCACTGTATAGATAAAGAATACATTATTGTATTTTGTGGGAGGCTCGTTAGTGTTAAGGGATGTGATACCCTGCTGAAGGCATTTGCTGAATTGAGAAAAAGTTCTAGGTTTTCCCAATTTTTCCTACACATTATTGGGGAGGGTGAAGAAAAAGGAAATTTGCAATCTCTTGTAAAACAATTACAAATTGACAGTCATGTAATATTTGAAGGGCATTTACATAATGAAAAAGTAAGAGAGATTATGGGACGAGCTAGATTTCTAGTAATGCCCAGTTTATATGAAGGGTGTCCTATTACAGTTTTAGAAGCAATGGCTGAAGGTACTTGTGTGATATGTACGGATGTTGGCGGTCTACCAGAATTAGTAGTAGATGGCTATAATGGTTTAATTGTACCGGTAAACGATGTGCTTTCACTGAAGAACAAAATGGAATACCTATTAGAATCTGAAACAATATGCGAAGATTTGTCTAAGAACGCATTCGAGACAGCGAAAAAATATCAATGGGAGGAAATTGCAATACAGGTATTTAACATATATCAAAAAGCAATTAATGAGGCATTATTGGAGCCTTGTCCTTAGAAGTGAAGCAATTTTAAGGGTCCAATGGATACTAGATGTAGTATTTTACATACATGACGCAGTTATAGGAAAAAACTCTTTTCTTAACAAAGGGTTAAAAAGCCTTTGTTACCCCTTTTTTGATGGATTTTTTCCGGTCGATGGACAGATCTTCCAGGATCCATCAGTTTAATTAATTATACGTCATCCTACCACAAAAGAAATATATTTTTTAAAATTTTCATAGTGAGCGTCAATTTGACGCTTACTTTTGATTATCTGCGCGTACAATCTCCCGTATAATTGATTCAATCTCCTGTCCATTGATGGATAAATCTCGAATTTCACAAAATTGCGATATAAAGCCAATGACTGACATAGTATCAGCCAATTCAATTTCACATTCTAAAGTAAGAGAATTATCTGTTTGATGTAAAAGCTTTACTCCATGCATATTAAAGTTATCCATTATGAACCATGGATTATGATCTACTTCAAATTTGATTTGCTTTTTTTTATCAAATTTTTTGCGCATTACGTCTATTTTTTCGTCCATAATTATTTGACCATAGTTAATTAGAATTATCCGTTCACAAAGTGATTCTATATCCTGAAAATCATGTGATGTTACAATAAAGGTAGCGTTGCGTTCTGCTCTTATTTTATGAAAAAATTCACGTATTTTTAGTTTTGATTCACTATCTAGGCCTATTGTAGGTTCATCAAGATAAACAATGTCCGGATTATGTAAAAAAGCTGCTGCAATATTACATCTTATTTTTTGTCCCAGTGAAAGCTGGCGTTCAGGAGTACCTAGAAGTGTTCCAATGCCAATCACTTCTGAGAATAAATCTAAGTTATCTTTAAAGGTTTTTTCAGGAATTTCATATAGTTTTTGCAGAACACGGAATGATTCGATGATTGGGATATCCCACCATAAAACGGATCGGTTTCCAAATACAACTCCTGTTCTTTTATTAATTTCTTTCCTGTTTTTGATTGGATTTAATCCATTTATTTTGATACTCCCTGATGTTGGCATCAATACACCTGAAAGCATCTTGATTGTAGTTGATTTGCCACTTCCATTGGGCCCCACATAGCCAACGGTTTCTCCGGCTTCAATGGATAAACTGATGCTATCAACTGCGCGAATTACTTCATAATCTGGTTGAATCATGGATTGAATTGCCTTCGTTAATGTTTCCGGATTCTTTTTTCTTCTATATTCCTTAACTAGATTTTTAACTGCGATCAGCATTGTAACCTCCTATGTTCCTGTACTGTTATATCTCTTTATTCCTTTTCTCCATAGCATGGAGCCTATTATTAATATGCAGCTTGCTATAGCAGGAAGCTGAATTCTAATTGGAATTGTTGCCTTATTTAAAAGGCATAAGGCTGGGTAGTATGCCACAAATCCTAATGGGTAAGCGATGAATAAGATAC
>DFCS01000010.1 GCA_002367105.1 Hungatella sp. UBA3048 | reverse complement strand
GGCGGGAAAGAACCAAGACTTATAGTCCTTGTGTTGTACGGTATTCACTCCGTATGGCGCGAGGACTTTTTTATTTGGCCCATAAATCGATTTAAAAAGTGCAGGCAAGAAAACCTCCACGGAACATAGCGGAAACGCTTTAAAGGGCATTAGCGAACGTAAAAACGGCATTTAATTCCATGGGTTATAGAACAAATATAACTTTGTTAAAGAAATTAGGATTGCGAGGTGATCGGATGCAGGGAATTAGTGATAAATGCAACCGGGATAGCTGCAGGTTCTGTAAGGACGGGAAATGTACGGATCAGGAGCAGCGGAACGAATGTCTAGATCTGTTGAGCCAAATCATACCAAGTCCAGGTGATCTGGTAGCATTTGCCCTGTCAGATCAGGAATACAAAGTTATGGCATATTAGCTTCTGGGGCTTCAAGAGTATTTACCCAGGCATTAAATATATAAAGCTCTTATATGTGTTTGTATGGTATTTATTTAATACCTATATAAGAGACAGAAAGGAGATATAAATATTATGCCTAAGTCAGATGAATATACAGTAGATGGCTTTGATATAGAGCTTAATACAGATGATAAAGATACAGATGATAGAGACTATATTAATAATATTACATCTGCCATTATGGAGATATCTAATGAGTTCATAAAGAGACATAGTAATATTAATTTATGTACTTCTCAAGGGTTATCTGAGTTATTAAAAGATATAGGACGTAAATATAAAGTCGGATTTAATACATTAACAAAAGAGTACGACATTAAAGAACTTAATATATTATGGGATATCTATACTGTTATCTGTTGTACATGTAGAATTAAGCCTACATTACTTAGATTTGCTATGATGGTAAATGTCAATAAAGATACAATTAACAGCTGGTTAAAGGGGGAATATGACGGTCGGGTCGCCTCTGGACACTCCGTTTCGGCGCAAAAATGGAAATCAGAATGTGAATCAACTCTGTATGACGAGGTAATCCAAACTGGGAATATTGGGTGTATGTTCGCCCTAAAAGCAAATTACGGATATCGCGACAACGTCCAGATCATTGCGTATGATGATAAGGACGGGAAACCAGAACATACCCGGGCAGAGATAGAAGAACGGGTCAAAGCTATGGACCTGCTGCCGGGTTCGGCTGATGAATTGCCGGATTAAGGGCAAAAGAAAAGCCCCGGCAATTGCCAGGGCAGATGTTAAATCAGTTGTATATGTTTTTGTAATGCGTCCTCGACTTCTTTCGGCTGAATGCCTAAGTACCGTTGAGTAATAGCAGTACTGGAATGTTGTAGGAGCTGTCGTACAAGTTCGATATTGTAGCCATTGTCTGTGTAGATAGAGGTTGCAAAGTATTTTCGGAAACTGTGAGTGCCTATGTTATCAAGGTTTAATACTTCGCAGACAAGCTTTAAATGCTTTTGTATGGCTCTTTCGCTTATGTCGAATAGCTTTGCCCGGATTGAAATGCCGTTATCAAGCGCATATTGCAAGATGTAGTTGTAAATCTCATTTGGTACGGTAAATGTCCGTTGCTTACCTGTTTTTGTTTCAGTAATGTCCAGTCTGTAGCGGTTGCCATCTTTGATTATGTCGCAGGCGTGGAGCTGCAGCACATCGCCGATGCGTAAGCCTAGGTTGGCTTCCAGCACTAAGGCAGTAGCGATCCGGTTGTTTGGCTTGCAGATGGTCCCGTCCTTGGCTATGAATCCAGATCGGATAGTATCAATGATAAGCTGATATGATTCTCTGGTTAATGCAACAGTTTTTTTATTCATTCTGTACTCCTCCTTTAAAGTTCGTAAAATACTTATGAAAAGTTCGTATAATCTATTAACCCAATCATACCACAAGTTAAAACCATTGTAAATACGTAATAGTTCGTAATTTAGATATTTTACGAACTCTGAAAACGCAAGCAAAAAAGACACCCGGGAGGGGGTATATAGGAAAGGCTTTAAGGGGCCAGTTAGCCGCCCAAGTTCCGAAAAATTTAAAAAAGACTTTTCGTCAAAGTCAAGAATCTGATCAAGAAAGTATAGAGGTATTCATCATGGTAGACCTTACAGGTAAATTTATAACCACTACAACAAATGAAGAAAGTGAAAGTCTGCTTAGAATGGCTTCTGCACGAGGATACAGAACAGATATTGGATTGAAAGCATTGGTCAACAATAGATTATTCTATTTCTCTGAATTTCCTAAGTGGATATCTACTCCGGCTTATTTCCATTCACCGGATAATGCTTATACATACCAGGAATTATTCGGAGAAGAAGATAAGGAAATGAGCAGAATACTATCTGATTCACTGCGCTTCTGCCGGGCCCATGGATATAGCCTTTTCAGGATTTATGTTGATGAAGAGACAATGGCATTTAAGGGCAAGGCGATAGCCAAAGGAATTTCAGGAGATCGTAAAGAAATTGATTTGAGCATTGGGAAGCCTATTAAGCTTTCAAAGGCTGATATTGAACTGCTTGTAGGCTGTCCTGTGGAAATCGTCTCTTAGGAAAGTGGTTCTCAAAAATTTTAAAAAATATAAAAAGGACTTTTCCCGGGAGGATACATAAATGTTCAATCGTAAATTATTGTTTGCCAGAAGGCATAGGGGGACTTTCCTGTTTGCCTTTGCGAATTTCAAAACCCAGGAATGCTATGAATGGTATGTCCAGTTCTCTTTAAAAGATCCCTGGTGGATTCCCAAATATGATCCGTGGTACTTGAACGGCAAGTGGCCGTTAGCTGGTTGGTTCTTTTTCTATTTTGGCAGGCATACAAGAGGTGCGGTTATCCCGTGTCAGGAAGTCGATATTCAAGACGGCAAGAAGCCAATTATTGATAAAGCCGGGAACTTGTATATGATTTATAACCTTCTTGACGAAGAACTGGCCAGGAAATTTCGGTGGTTGATTCTCCGGTATAACTGTGATGTAGGGATTGAGAAAGACGGAGATAACGTGACGGTAATTACTACGGTCCGGTCTAAAAGATGGATTTCAATTTTTCTCAAAAAATAAAAAAGGAGCAACATGAAAACAGGATTATTCGATAAGAATGGAACGGAAATAAAAGTTGGTGATATTACAAGACTAGTACTTGATGATGGAGAGATTAGATTCTTTGATGTGAAATTCAAGACCGTTAAACGTATTGTGAAATCTCACCCTGATTTTGATGATGAATATGCGGCTGTAAATATTACTGGAGTAGTATTCTGCTGGGAAGGATATGACCTTTTCCCTTGCGTAGATGAGAACGGTATTTCTGATGTTAGCAAAATGGAAATTGTATCATAATAGCATGGGAAGCCGGATTAAATGCGGTCAATCAGGTGGCGGCACCTGGGCGTAAAGCAGCCCGTAGCTGAAATAAGAGGTAAATAGAATGAGCGTAAGCAATGATTCGTATTACAAGCCAGAGGAAGCGTTACAGGAATTAATGCTCCAAGAGCGTATTCTTTGTACTGCTATTGACATTCAGGCTCTCCTTGGTCTTTTGGTGGATAAAGGGATTATTACGAAAGAAGAAATAGATACGTTTAGGTTCAAAGTGATGAATTTGCCAAAGTATAAAAATTCCATTGAGGAGATAGAGCGGTTAAAGAAAGATTTTTCGGCTGCAAAAGATAATCCGGAAGCATATTTGAAAGCAATTTTAAATGCCAAAATAAACGGCAAAATAAAGTGAATTATCTAATTGGGGAGGTTTGAAGATGTCAGAAGTAGAAATCAGAAACGATAAAAACAAAACGGCTGTTCTTCTGAATGGAACAGATATAAGCAATCTCTTGTCAGGGGTTGATTTGAAGATAAATGCTGGGTGCTATCCAAATTTAACACTCTATGATCCGGTTGTTCCATCAGCGGCTATATCACTGAACAATGCAGAGGTTAAGAACGACAATAAATTACTCCAGATAGCAGCAGAAATATTAAGGATTGAGCTTATACAGAAAGGCGACTGGTATACTGCTCTGGTAGAATCCATTGCACAATATTTAAGAACCATTCCGGCCAATAAGGGTTTATACAGCGTTGCAGAGGGACTTGCAGACCGCATTATCGGCATTGAAAAATTGGAAGGAGATATCCATGGACAAGAAAGAAGTGGCAAGGCTCATTGATGGCCGGGAATATGGTTACGAGCCATTTATGGACGTTAGAGAGGTGGCAAAGGCTTCTGGATTGGTTATCGTCAGTGGTGCTTCTGATGACTTGATGGAATTTGACGGTGCTATTTATGATGAACAGGGGTGTTTTGACGGTGGCGTGATATATTTTGACCGTCATGGTGCATTTGGTAGTGATGGTTATGCTACAAATAAGATTGAAGCTCTCTGGTGCGATAAGTCCGCATTAGATGAGAATGGGAATGTCATTACCTGGACATATAAAACGGATATTCCGCATGAAACATTCATGATGTATGAGGACGGGNNTGGAAGCATTGAAATGGATTGTAACAATTTGGAATGTATTCATGGTGATTTTTATCCTTTGGTTTTCCCAGGGGCTGATCTGGAGAAGAGATAAAGCAACGGTAATTGGAATGGGAATCATGACAATTATGTATGTTCTGGCCTTAGTGCCGATATGGAGGTAAACGTTGGACAAAACAAAGATTGATTGGTGTGATAGTAGCTGGAATCCGGTTACGGGCTGTCTACATAATTGTGAATATTGTTATGCAAGAAGCATTGCTAACCGTTTTGGATTCCATGCAAACGAGCCGAATATAAACGAACGAATATTGGAAGAAATTCCGATAAGTGGAGGTAAGAAAGTCCCATACCTATTTGATTTTCAGCCGACTTTGCACAAATATCGCCTTGATGAGTACCTGCATAAAAAAGGCAGAAACATCTTTGTCTGTTCCATGGCTGATCTATTTGGCGAATGGGTTCCGGATTCTTGGATTAATGAAGTGTTTGAAACCTGCAGGAGAGCGCCACAACACAATTACCTGTTTTTAACAAAAAACTATATGAGGGCAAGTGATTTTAAGTTTGAAAAGAACTGGTGGATAGGGCGAACATACACAAGCAATCAAGATACAGCACTTTGTTATGGCGACCCTTGGAGTACGGATATAACTGAAAGAGCGAATCAATTTTTGTCAATTGAACCTCTTCTAGGTGATGTTACTGATTTGCCGTATTATGCGCATGAATACGGATTCAAATGGGTAATTATCGGCGCAGAAACCGGAAATCGTAAAAGTAAAGTTGTGCCAAAGCGTGAGTGGATAGAAAGGATTGTTAAAGATTGTAGATTTCGGAAAGTTCCGATATTTATGAAGTCCAGTCTATCTGAAATATGGGGGGAACCTTTAATTCAGGAATTTCCAGAGCAGTTGAGGAGGCAAGGAGAATGAATAATTGGAAAGTTTTTGTAATTGGAGCAGCTGCAGTCTTTGCAGTGATTCTAATGTGTGTATTTGGAATTCAGGGAAGCCAGAATAAGGCAATCAACCTGGAAGAATCTATTCACACGGCGCAGTCTGATATCAAGGTACAGGAAAAGCGCCGGGTAGATCTGGTTTATAATCTGGCTGACTGTGTGAAACAGTATGACAAACACGAAGCTGAAACACTGACAGCTATCGTAGAGGGCCGGGGCAGTACCGGAGATATTGAGAATGTGACAATGGCGATAACGGCGGTATCTGAAGCTTATCCGGAATTAAAGAGCAATGAGAATTATAAGCAGCTCATGACTGAATTGGCAACCACGGAAAATCTGATGGCGCAGTATCGGGAAAACTATAACCGGCAGGTGGGTACATATAACAGCTATGTCAAAGGTTTTCCTTCCAGAGTATTACTTGATTGGTGTGGTTATGAGCGTCAGGATTATCAGCGGCTCGACTACAATGCACCAGTAGACGCACCCCAGAATTTGTTCGGTGAATAGGAGGCTTACCATGGAAGAATTGAAGATGTCCATAGATGAGATGATTTCCACACTTGACGGTGCAAGCGGACGTTTGACCGTTGAAGCTCTTAAGAATCCAGTAATTAGGGAAGCAAAGGAAATGATTATGAAAGTCAGCATAGCCCTTGGTGAATTGTCAGAGGAACTGGAAGAATCTGCTTACCTTGAAATTGACGAAGATTAAAGAGGTTTTATATGAAAAGGTCATGGGATTTTGGAGATTTTGAAATCACATTGAGAGAAATCATAGCCAGCATTACCATTGTTGCTGTCATGATCCTGATGGGATTTTTGATAGCTGGAAAAATAGAAGCTCACCAAATGGACAAGAACGCTGAGTATAACAAGGCGGTACATATTACGGATACGGCCATGTTCCGGTATGGCATGGACACAAGCCTTGGGAATGCATTTGTTTATGGAGATTTGGAGGCAGTTGACCCGGTAACTTCCCCTGAACTTGGTGGGGAATATCTGTATGTAGAAAAAGTAGAAGAGCATTACAATCAGCATACACGAACGGTAACAAAGACCAGAACAAATTCAAAAGGTGAAACAGAAACTTATGAGGAAGAAGAGGTTTACTATTCCTGGGATTATTATGATAGTTGGGAACAACATTCCCAGAAGATTCGCTTTTGTGGCATAGAGTTTGATTACGGCAAAATTAAACGTCCGGGAAGTAGATATATAAAGACTGAGCAGGGATTTCTATCTGACATACGTTTCGTATATTCTGGTTGCCAAACAAAATATACCGGAACCATTTATACCGACCTGCGAGATAATACAATGTCGGATGGGGTCCAATTATATCTGGATCAGGATATTGATGAGACTGTTGGTTATCTGACTTCTGGATTTGGTGCAGTGATATTCTGGATATTCTGGATTTTTTTAACCATAGGTGCGGTATTTGGATTCTATTACCTGAAAAACGGATGGTTGGAGTAAATGGAGAAAAGAGGTTCTAATGATCTTTACATATTTTGGAATTGTCCTGTTCTTTATTACTGAATGGGTGCGATTCATAAAGGAGTGGCCACGTCAGACTTCACAAGGGCATGCATTGTCCTATGAAGCGGCTAGGTCGAGGCACCCAGTATAGCTGATGCCAAGCGAAAGATGTGTAACTATAAACCATCTCTTATTATAAATCACTAAGTGCCAAACTTAAAAATTCTTTCGCTGGCCAATAGCAACGATACCATGATGGTAAGTTGCTGGAAAGTCCATCAGAGTGATCAATATGTATTAACTCCCCATAGCTGAATGCTTGTTAAGGGCTATCACTCGCCCGTGGGGATTTGCCCTGGGATGGGCATTGACGTATTACTATCCTTTCACCTCATAGCTGTTTGCTGTTAAGGCGGAGCGAATCTGCCGTGAGGTTTTGGAACCGTAAGCCCATGCAGTATGCGTATTGGTTATTCCCATTTTGGAGTAGTCAGTGCGCAGCTGACAGACGTGTCACCTGTATGGCAATTCCAAAGTGGAAGAGGTCTGAAAGAGCGAAATGGAGTTATCATTTTGCGGCGGCGACTTATAGGAAGCAGACCATAGTACCGTGAGCTGTGTGGGTCTATTCGGTACTGACAATCGGAAAGACGGTTATTCTTGCAAGAATATTGTGTTGGTGGCGGAATCGGTAGACGCTTAATCAGAAGAGGTTCTTTTTGGAGGCTAATGGATAAACCACATTGGCTATGTGAGGTTCAAATCCTCGCCCAACACATCAACTTCTTACAATTGTCTGGCTGGTTGTAAAATTCAATACAATGGCATGATAACGGGCAAAGGCCCGTTCTGGGGATTTAGCTGAGATGGTATAGCAATAGGCTGTTAACCTATGAACATCGGTTCAAATCCGATAATCCCCTCGCGAGATGTGTTGACTTTCCCTGATTTCAAACGACTCAGTGATAAACGGTAGCAAATCAGGCGTTTACGACCAGCGGTAGTGAAGCTCTGACCTTGTACGGAACAAGGGAAAACTACACTGTACCTTTAGCGCAGTGGTGAGCGCATCCGGCTCATAACCGGACGGCCCTGGGTTCGAATCCCAGAAGGTACATTAATGGGCTATTGCCAAATGGTAAGGCACAGGATTTTGATTCCTGCATTTCCCGGTTCGAATCCGGGTAGCCCAATTTGCACATTGGAAATTGAATATTGATGGTTGGCGCGTTTTGCGTTATTATAATATAAAAACACGTAATGGAGGATTTTATGGAAACAACACCAAAGATAATAACTGAAAAAGTAATTCAATTATGTAATAAAGTAGTTACAGATTCATTGCCCATTTTTGTAGCTGTAATTCCAGATGAAATTGCAAAGATCAATGAATGTTTCCATAATGTAGACAACGTAATACGCCGGAGAGGTGGTTACAGAATAAATGGCTGGGCAATATGGCAATGGGACAATAAATTGGTGGAAGCTGAAGCTCATGCGGTGTGGAAATCGTTAGATGGAGTTTTGTTAGATGTTACTCCTCATAGAAATGGAGAGAAGAATATATTATTTCTCCAAGATAATAATATGATTTATAATGAAGAAAACATAGATAATATCCGTATGGCATTAACAGAATCACCACTAGTAAAGGAATATATTTCTCTATCTGAAGAATATATTTTCTTATTGTCTCCATATAAACCGCATGAAGAGATTCCTTATAGTGCTTTGCCCAAAAGGTTTACGGAAGTATGTCGTAGACGCCAAGAGATCTCTGGTATTTTTCATAAAGTAGTAGAAAGAAATGATAAATGTTCTTGTGGTTCAGGGATAAAATATAAAAAATGCTGTGGTAAATGAGACATGCCAACCATCAATATTCGGTGGTTGGTTTTTTATTGCGAAAATGAGGTGAGAGCATGAGTAAGATTGAAATAGCATTGTTGTTAATTAAATTCGTAGTATTTCTATATGCAGTTTGGAAATTTGTAACAGGAGATAAAGAAAAGATAAGTACCTTGTGATATGGAATATTCATGATTGGATTATTGATTTGAGGAGGCATTATGGACGGATTCCAGCTATGCTTACAAAACTACTGCTCTTATTGCCCGGATTTTGAGCCAGAGGTTGATAAAGAGGATTGTACTTTGATTGGAGATTCCACACAAAAGACTATGAATAATGTCCGGTGCCAGAATGAGAGCCGGTGTAACAATATTTTGGTGAATTTGAAAGGTAGAGTATGACTATGCCGCCGAAATGGAATGAAAGCCCGGGAATAGTATATATGCGTGGTGCTGGTGGCACGGAGATCCCTGTAAGTGATATTTTGGTGCTTGATTTTGAAATAGATCGGGATGAAAAAATGCAAAAGGCCATAGCTGATTTCTCAAAGCCTGTATCTTTGAAATTATCAGTAGATTTGCCATTGCCGCCGGGAGAACTATCTATGTTTTTGTATGGCCTGTGTACACTGGAACAGCTGAAACAGAACAACTGGCGGCGGCTTCATGGATTGCCTATGAAAAGGAGACTCAAATGAAAGCAATTAACTTATTGGACATTCGTAAGATAGAAAAGGCATTTGGTTTTCCTTTATATGATTGGAAAAAGGACTATCTTCTGGGAAATCATTACAAATTTCCTCATGGCCAGCGGTGTATTGGAAGAACCTTTGCATATTGCCTGAAACTTCTGCTTACAGACGGTGGGTCGATTAAGCGCATGGATTTGTTTAAATACCGTGATGAACGCCATGGCACTCATTATAATTCTTGGTTTGCCTGGTACATATGGGATATTAATAACACGTTGGTTGCCGCCGGATTTGAAACGAGGGTTATAGAATGAATAGAGGTTGGACATCTGAAGAGACTGTGGAAATGGGGAAACGCGCAATAAAAGGAATGACAAGCGGTTTAGAAAAGTCCATGAATCCTCCGGAAGATGGATTTGACGGGCAGGCGGACATAAGAACAAATGCTCAAGGCCAAAAGTGGGTATATTGTCCTTGGTGTGACAAGAAACACTTTCCTTTAAATCAAGAGGCTGTAATTAAGGATTTTCATTATCAATGCCGAAATAGTAAATGTAAAAGGATTTTTATTGTAAATACGGAGTGGTAAAATGAGTGATTTAAAAATTTTCACTGAAAATATAGAGCCTGAGGCATTGAATCAGATTTATATGCTAATCAAGCAGCCGGCATTTGCTGAATGTAAAGTGCGGATAATGCCTGATGTCCATGCCGGGAAAGGCTGTGTAATTGGATTTACTGCTGATTTAGGAGATAAAGTAATTCCTAACATTGTCGGTGTAGACATCGGTTGTGGAATGCTGACAGTCGGTCTGGGTAATATCAATATTGACTATGAAAAATTGGATTCGGTGATTAGGGGGAATATTCCTTCTGGTCGTAATGTTCGGAGAGAAGAAATTCCGTTTCAGAATATTGACGAGTTGAATTGTAGGGCTGAACTCAAAAATATCAGCTGGCTACGCTGCAGCATGGGAACATTGGGAGGCGGTAATCACTTCATAGAAGTTGATGAGGATTCCGATGGTAATAAATATTTGATTATTCATACCGGCAGCCGTAACCTTGGCAAGCAGGTGGCTGAAATATATCAGCAAGTAGCTATAGACAGTATGCAAGGTACCGGGAAACTGGAACAAGCTATTCAGGATTTAATTCAGGAATATAAGACTACTGGCAGGGAAAAGGAAATTCAACCTAGTGTTCGAGAACTGAAACGTAAATTTCAGCCGGATAAACTGAATATTCCAAAAGAACTTTGCTATTTGACAGAAGAAGATAGGGAACGTTATCTACATGATATGAAAATTTGCCAAAGCTTTGCCGGAACTAATCGTGAGTGGATTGCCTCTATCATCTGCCAGAAGATGGGCTGGGAATATTCCAGGGGGAAGTCATTCCAAACCATTCATAACTATATCGACCATGACACAAATATTGTAAGGAAAGGTGCTATATCAGCCAGAAAAGATGAGCTGCTGTTAATTCCCATCAATATGCGTGATGGTTGTATTATTGGAAGAGGCAAAGGAAATTCTGATTGGAACCAGTCAGCCCCTCATGGAGCGGGACGGATAATGAGCCGATCCAAGGCAAAAGAAAAAGTCTCACTAGAAGAGTTTGAATCATCAATGACTGGTATTTTCACAACTTCTGTAAGTTCCACTACTATTGATGAATCTCCCATGGTGTATAAGCCTATGGAAGAGATCATTCAGAACATTAAGGATACCGTTGATATTGAAAAAATCATAAAGCCTGCATATAATTTTAAAGCAAGTGAATAACCAGAGCCGAGAGCCATAGAGCCGAGAGCCGTTGTGATTTTAGCGGAAGGAGGCTCTTTTTCTATGGATTTCCATGAACACCGGGAAATAATTAAAAAATTAAAGCGGCAGATTGAAACACAACCATCTTACGACATTCTAAACATTCTGTTATCAGAACTCCAATATACAATGCAAGATAATCCAGATTTGACAGTTGACGACCGGGATTTTATCATGGCTTATTCTGGATTTATCAAGAAATGGGCTGTCACAAGGTTTGTCCAGACTATGAATGCCAGATGGGATGATCTATACTGGAAGACCTTACATTTTGAGGCTCCATTTCTGTTTGAATCGTTTTTGATTTACATGGAAAAGGACCGGAAGCCAGATAAACGGTTCTACCTACCAAGAAGAAATACTTTAAAGGTAGTCGCTGATGATCTTCAGGACCTGGAAGATAACAAACTTGACTTCTATGGTTTGTCAATGCCCTCCCGAGTTGGAAAGAGTACGATTTGCATTTTTTTCATGGCATGGATTATTGGAAAGCGTCCCAATAGTCATAATGCCATGGGTGGACATTCTGGAAAACTGGCAAAAGGTTTTTATGGTGAGGCCTTAAATCTTATTAACACAAAGGAATATACCTTTGCAGAGATATTTCCGAATTCTAAGCTGCAGAAGACAAGTGCAGAAGATTTTGAAATCAACTTGGACGAACCGGATCGCTTTGCCAGCCTTACATGTCGTGGTATTGATGGAACATGGACCGGAGCTGTTGATGTATCAGCCGATGGATATCTTTATGTAGATGACCTTATTCGCGACCGTGAGCATTCATTGAATCCGATCCGTATGGAGAATACATACCAGGAATACTTAAACAAGATGGTTGACCGTAAGAACGATGGGGCCAGGGAACTAATGGTAGGCACCCGTTGGAATGTAATAGATCCCTTGGGGAAAATTGAGAAAGAAAATGCTCATAACCCACGATACCGCTTCCGTAAGATACCGGCATTAAATGAAAAAGACGAATCAAATTTTCAGTATGAGATAAAGGGATTCTCAACAAAGTATTATCGTGATATGAAGGACAGATTGGACAAAAACGAATGGGAAGCAAAATTTCAGCAACGACCATTTATTCGTGAAGGATTGTTGTTCCCAGAAGATGAACTTAGGTTCTTCTACGGAATATTACCTGAGAGTGGATTTATCCGTGTTGTGACTGCCTGTGATGTGGCGTGGGGTGGCGGTGATGCTCTTTCTATGCCGATTGGATTTGAATATGAAAATGGAGATGTCTATATAGCTGATTGGGTATTTAATAAGGGTATTAAAGAGGTCACAATACCTGTTGTTGAGGGTAAAATTGTAGGAAATAAAATTCAGCAGATAAATTTTGAAGCTAACAACGGTGGTGAAATGTATGCCAAATATGTGAATGATGATTTGATTCGGCAAGGATATAAATGTTCAATTACCTCTACAAAAGCACCAAATAAGATGGCGAAGATGGCGAAAATCATTCAGTATTCTGGCGATATAAAACGGAGATTTATTTTTCTGGCACCGAACCAACTTATTAAAGAGGCTGCAAAGAATGATCCTCCGGTAATCCACAGATATATGCGTAACCAGGAGTATGACAGTGCCATGGACGAACTCACTACATTTGTTCAGATTGGTGACAACCCCCATGATGACAGCCCGGACAGTTTAAGCCAGTTGGAAAGATTTTTAGAAGGTGGTTTTACTGCAGAAGTGAAGCCTATAAAGCGTCCATTTTAAGGAGGATTTGATTATGAAAATGACGAGGGAATATTTAGCAACTTATACATATTTAGAATCCGAAATTAAGCGTCTTAGGCGCAGGATAAAATACTATGATAATAATCCATTAACTTCTGAATACGGAATTGTGAAAGGTTCCTTGAAGCAACACCCATATACGGAATGCCATTTCGTGGTTTCCGGGGCGAACGTGAAATCAAATGAGGAAAGAGAAAAGATGGTACGGCAGCTTCTAATTGATTTAAAAGGCAATGAGCAGCTGTTTGAGGATATGAAACTGGAAATAGAATGTTTCCTTGAAAAGCTGGGATCAGATCAGGTGGAAATTAAACAGATTCTTTACTATCGGTATGTTGAGCGGAAATCCTACGAAGAAATCGGTTTAGAACTTAGCTATGACGGTTCAACTATTCAGCGAAAAATCGATAAATATATAAATTCTATGAAGTTGCTTGAATAAAATAGCAATTTAGCTTTAAAAGCGAGTGCCAGTAATTTGAATGACACAAATGTCGTATTAGCCAATACGATAAATGCTCTTAATTACCGCATTTCCTCCCGTATATCTATTCGGTGGGCTGATGGTGGCGCTTTGCAGCTATTTGTAGACGATATTTACATAGGGGCCTTTAAAATGATATAAGGATAATGATCATTTAATCCCCCATGCATCAATACTTGCCAAATTAGTTCCAGAATACTGGCAACCTATATAATTTATCTCAGTTAATGAAATATTAAGCATTACACCTAAATAGTTAGTCTCACCGAAAAACATCGAAGGAAATATCGTCAACGGGGACGATGACAATAATTTTGTATTTATTATTACCGGTGGCAAAAATCCTCCAGTTGATGTTTTTATATATAACGCGATTTCCCCGTACAAAGATGCATTGATGCTAATAGAGCCAACTGCAGTTACTGTTCCCAATTTAGTAGGCATTTTCATTGCTGCTAAATTGCTATTTTCGAACAGTATATAACTTTCAAAGAATTCAAAATCTTAATATGTTATTATGTTATTGTGGTAAAGAATGAAAAGCAAAGCGTTGTCGTGGAGATGACGCTTTTTGTTATGCTTGGAGGTGGGAGAGTGGCATTTGAGGGTTGGATGTTAAAAATAAATGGGACAGTGTTTCCTAATGAATTAATTGCACTGGAATCCTATAAGTGTACGCCGGATCAGATAATGGATCTGGACCCATACCGAGATGGAAGCGGAGAGTTGCACCGAAACGTGTTGCCTCATACAGCTACCTCCATGGAATTTTCTAGCACGTATTTGCGATTGAGGGATGTGGACAAGTTGAACGCCTTTGTACCTCATGGTAATAGGGTAAAATGCGAAATTGAATATTGGAATCCAAACACGTCCTCATATAAATCGGGGACATTTTATATTTCTGATATTTCATATGAGATGGTTAACGTTGATGAGAAGAAGAGAGACATACTCTACAAACCGATTAAGATAACGATAACCGAGTATTAAGGGGGCGGCGCTATGCTGAATATTCCAGAAGAATTAAAATTGTTGTTCCGGGCAGATAACCTGAGCGTAGCCACACAAAGGTATTTGAAACTTCGTTTCTATGATGAGAAAATAAATTTCCCGGAAAATGTTCTTTTTCATTCAGATGAATTATTTCCAGTTGATCAGGATCCGGTATATGTCATTGAAAATAGCCAGATAATATCCGAATCCCTTACGATAGAAGAAAATCTTTGCGCAAGCCAAGACTTAGCATTTGGAGAATGTAATTCATCTCAGCTTGAAATAATAGTAGCTGATGTATTGATAGACTTGACTGGGAAGGAATTTATAGCCACGGTTGATATTGGTGGCTATGAATTGGCTATAGGGATTTACAAGGTTGATAGTTTTGTCCGTGAACAAGCTGATAGGCGGCGTAAGAAAATTGTGGCCTATGACCGCATGTTAAATTTTGATATTGATGTGGCTGGCTGGTACCAGGGATTGACTTTTCCGCTGACATTGAAGCAGTTTAGGGATTCGCTTTGCGAGCATATCGGCGTTACTCAGGTTACGACTAATTTACCTTTGGATGATATGCGATTGACAAAGACCATTGATCCGGAGCAGTTGGATGGCCGTAAAGTTCTGATGGCCATCTGCGAGATAAATGGTTGTTTCGGAAATTTTGATAAGACTGGTCGGCTTACATATAAATTTCTAGGATTTTCAGGTTTGTTTCCGTCAGAGACCTTATATCCGTCAGATGATTTGTTCCCATCAGAAATGACTAATGCAGAAAATTTATCACGGTACAAACAGTCTGAAACCTATTATGAGGATTTTGTAACAAAACCAATTAACAAAGTACAGATTCGGCAGGAGGAAGGTGATGTAGGGGTTTCTTACGGGCCGGGAAAAAACTGCTATATTATTCAAGGAAATTTCTTGGTTTATGGTAAGTCAGCGGAAGAACTTCCATCAATTGCGGCAACGGTATATGAGCAGATATCCATGAGGATATATAAACCAAGTCATATCGTAGGTCCGGCGCTGCCATGGGTTGAAGTAGGAGATGGCATTATTTGCTATACCACCGATGATGTTATTGAAACTTACTGCTTTAAACGTACCATGAAAGGTATTCAGGGTATGATGGATACCTATGAATCTCAAGGAAGCATAGAGCGAGAACAGAGTTTCGGACTTGGTAACCAAATAATCCAGTTAGAAGGTAAAACGGCGATCATAAAGAAGTCTGTGGAAGAAGTATCTGTAAGGGTTTCTAATTTAAAAGAATCCACTGAGGCACAGTTTGCAATTACCGCCAATCAGATCCTTGCAGAAGTCACTAGGGCAAAGCAGGCAGAAGCTTCTTTGAGCGTCAAAGCGGATCAGATAGCACTATCGGTTACTAACCTTACCAATGATACTAATTCACGATTTACACAGACAGCCGAACAGATCGCCTTAAAAGTGAGTAAAGGGCAGGTATCTTCACAGCTTTCATTAGAGAGTGATAAGGTGACGATATCTGGGAACCGGCTCATTGTAAATAGTACAAATTTCCAACTTGATGGAGATGGAAATGCTACGTTCAGCGGAAGGGTACAGGGAGCGCAAGTAATAGGTTCTTCTATAAGCGGTGGATCTATTAATATCGGCGGCGGCACTTTCTGGGTAGACTCTGGAGGAAATGCGGCTATTAATGCTGGACAAATAAACCTTGGATCTGTAAGTATAAATCAAAATTATTCGGATCTTGGGGCGTTTAAGGTATCAAATGCTAAATATGGAGCCTTCTACAGTGCAAATGGAGAAATAGAGCTTGTAACGACTGGCCAAATTGAAAACAATCCGATGTTAAAAATAACAAAAAACGGTGTAACAACTGTTATAGGGTATCAGGCTTTGTCAACGAAGATAATTGATTGCAATTCTATTTACCTTCACGATGATGAGAACTTCTGGTCTGGTTGGAGTTTGACAAAAGAAATTAAACTATTGCATAATAAGGTTTTCGGGACAAATTACTAAAATATGATTAGGAGGTTGAATTTAAAAGAAATAATGGATATAATAGGGTAAAGGAGGGGTTATAAATGAAGTTATTAAAAACTATACCAATTTTTTCTGTATTATTATCACTGTTATTTTCTTTTAATGTTTTTGCTATGAATAATATTAATGATCCAGAACGCCCCACGCCACAAAATGAAAAAATAAATAGTAGTAATGCATCTGAATACAGATGGACATGGTTAAATAATGAGACTTGCGTCCGTTATAGATTTGGACAGGAAAAGGCTGAGGTAGAAAGGCAGTATAATATTGGAACGCTGGAAACATGGAGAGAAAGAGTTGATGAAAAATGGGTGGTAAAAACCCGTAACACATTTTCTGGCAAGTGGTTCCAATCCTCAGAAGGAATCTGGTCTTTCGTCTTTGACGATTGCACAATTCCGGTTGGAGTAACACAAATTGATGGCGTGCTGTATGCCTTTAACACCTATGGGGAACTGAAAGCCGATTATGAGTACTATGATGGCATAAAAACCGGAGCAGACGGCCTTGTGACGGCTGACAGCGCAGAATTTACCCAATGGCTTGCAACTCAGTACCTTCCAGAATGTACAAGCCACGAATAATAAAATAAAACTATTACACAGAGCGAGGATTGATTCCCCGCTCTTTTTGTATGCCATGAAACATTTATTTGAATTGGAAATTGTAATTATTTGACGTAGTATTTTTGACGTAGTCGACAACTTTTTACGGCAAAGTTTGATATTATAATATAAGGGTGGGACTCCTTTCCGGGTATGCTCCGGGAACACCCTGAATTTGTTTGCCGGTTTCGCGAAATGTGGGACCGGAAGTAAAAATATAGGAGGGTACGCTTAGATGAGCAGAACCGAAATTTTTACAAAAGATAATGATGCACGTATAGAGAAAAACAATATGGAAGCCTTTAACAATGAGGAACTTGGTCTATCAGTCAGGGCAATTCAAAATGAAGATGGAAGTATTTCTATCAATGCAGAAGATACGGCCATTGGTTTTGGATGGACGCAAGAAAAGGGAAGCAAAACTTATGTAAGGTGGGAAACTCTTAATGGATATTTAGGAGATCTCAGTTTTTCCCAAGAAGTTGGGAAAGAAGATTTTATCCCGGAGAGCCTGTTTTATATGCTTGGCTTTAAGGCGGGAAATGAACGGGCAGTGAAGTTTCAACGGTGGCTGGCTATGGAGGTTCTTCCATCTATTCGTAAAAATGGTATATATGCCACAGACAATGTTATTGATCGTATTCTTAACAATCCTGACTTTGGCATTGAGTTATTGACGAAATTAAAGGAAGAGCGGCAGGCAAGGCTTAAAGCGGAACAGCGTAATGCAATTCTAATGCACGTCAATAAAACCTATACCATGACAGAGATTGCCAAAGAATTGGGACTTAGAAGTGCCGTTGAGTTAAATAAAAAACTTTCGGAATTGCACATACAGTACAAGGTAAATAATACATGGGTTATGTATTCCGATTACAGCAATTTGGGATATGAGGAAATCAAACAGGAAGTTCTGGATAACGGAGCAGTGGTTTATCATCGGCGTATTACGCAATCTGGAAGAGAATTTATTTTGAATTTGATAAGTTCTAAAGCTAGTTAATTAAGATTTTTTGTTTGGGCATTAAAATTATTAGGCAAATGGAACGTTCTTAACCGGACGTTCTTTTTCTATGCCAGAAAAGGAGGATTTATGAAAAAGGTAATCACATACACAGAGGAACAGGTGTTGCAAATTCAATACTTGCTGAACGCCGTCACCGTGACCGGAATCCAGAATGCCAAGCAGATTGCGGCCATTGCACAAATTTTGGAAATGGGAACCCCTGGAGAAATTAAGGAGCCGGAGAGGAAAGATAAATTTAACGGCGTTTATTCGCCGGTAGATTGGGAACCCCTGCCTGAAAGAGAGATCAGAATCAGTAACGAAAAGAAGAAAGAGGGTGCCGGTTAATGGCTTACGGACCATATTACTACATAACAGACTGGAAGAACGAACCTTCGCAGGAAACACCCATCAACCGGACGAACCTGCTCAAAATTGAGAATGGTATCAAAGAGGCAGATAACAGGATTGTCCAGATAGATGCGAAAAAAGCGGAACTTTCACTAGTCAATACCCTGGTAAAAGAAATTACCCTGGATACGGATTCCGGAATCATGACAGTCAAACAGCAAAATGGAACAGTAACCACTTACGATCTGGCCATTGAAAAAGTAGTTGCAAACTTCGATATTAATGATGATAACGAGCTGGTCCTTACCCTGGCAGACGGTACCCAGAAGGTAATTGACCTTACCCGGTTTGTATACGGCGTGGACAGTACCGCAACAATTGCCATGAAGATCCTGAACCGGACTATTACCGCAGAGATCGTGGACGGATCTGTCACAATGGCAAAACTGGACGCTTCCATTCAGATGGAGTTTAGACAGTATATGCTTGATGCTCAGGCAGCCAGGGATATGTCTCTCCAATATCAGAACAATGCTAAGACCTTCCGGGATCAGACAGAGGTAATAGCAAACGAGGCAGTAACTGACATAGCCGCAGCCGGGGGCCGGGTAGATGAAACCCTGACAGAGTTTAACACGCTCCTCATGAATGGTAACTTTATTGGCCCGATGGGGCCACAAGGGACACAGGGAAACCAGGGAGCTACAGGAGCCACAGGAAAACAGGGCCCACAGGGTATTCAGGGAATACAGGGACCGCAAGGGCTACAGGGAGAACGGGGATCAGATGCCGTGGTGACGCAGGCAAATGGGTCTTATGCGTTTCAAGTCCGGGATAACGGACATCTATTTGTACTGTTTTCAGATACGTCAGCGGATCCACCGCCAGTGCGAATCAATGATTCAGGACATTTTATTGTAAGGTTAGGAGGATAATATGGCAGTTGTTGAATTAGATTTAGGCAATGTAAGAGGACCGCAGGGTATACAGGGAATTCAGGGAGAAACGGGCCCACAGGGGGAGACCGGAGCTACAGGTGCAACCGGATCGAAAGGAGATACCGGCCAGCGAGGGAGCCTCTGGTATAACGGAACAGGGATAACCGGTACAAGTACAACCGCTACAGTATATAGCGGATCAGGGGTATCATCTGCCCTCGTAAACGATTATTACCAAAATACGGGCACGGGAGCAGATAGGGGCAGGATATACCGGTGTACGGTAGCCGGTGCCGCTACGGTGGCTAAATGGGTGTATACTAGTACGATTTTAGGTCCTCAGGGTGCGCAGGGAATCCAGGGAGAAACAGGTGCTACAGGCTCGAAAGGAGATAAAGGGGACAAAGGAGATACGGGAGCAACCGGGCCGAAAGGTGATAAAGGTGATAAAGGCGATACTGGAGCAACCGGTCCAGCAGGGCCTAACGCTGCAAATCTAATTAGCGCCGCAGATGTTCAGGGATTAGTTGGTGCAGCTGGTGGCAGCTCCACAGTTCAGCTCCTTATCAATGCGATTGCTGACAGGGTAGCTAATAAACTACTGTCCAAAACCGATGTAGTCAATCAGTTTTTAAATGATTCCAGTAAGGCTACAAGCGCGGCATTAGCCTACTCACTTAAACAAACTACTGATGCACTAAATAGCAATTTAGCAAATAAGGCTAACGCAAGTGATTTACAAAATTTGTCGGCTGATTTAAAGTATTTTTCACAAAATAGAATCCTAATAGGTAATAGTGAAAATATCATAGTGCAATGCACCAGGCGCGGGCATGTTGTCGATATTGTTTTTAAGGGGAGTAAACCTATTTCTTTCCCCGCGGGTGGTTTTGCATTTTTCACTTTAGCCGAACAATTTCGCCCGTCTGACTATAAATACATCAGCGCCTATGGGTTTAATATGCTGATACAAATTGCACCTAATGGAGAAGTGCTTACTTATCAAGAGTCGGTAGACAAAATTATTCAGGGGCAATGCACTTATACTGTAGAATGATCATTAACCCATATAAACAACTGATCCGTAGCACAAGGAATTACTAATCTGTGTATATGTAATAATACGACCATCGGTTTGTATTTGAATGAGCGCTACCCCTGAGTTTGCGTAACACACCATGTATTCTATTTTTCGCGGCCGATATTCAGTCGGTAGCGTAGCAATTATAAAAGGATTCCCCGCCCACGTAACAGGAGATGCGATAGACAGTGATACATTTATAATATTACCTTTATCCTTACCAAATCGGATCAACTGATTTGGTTGTTCCAATGCGATGGCATCATCAAATTTGCTAACAAAATTGCTATTTAGTAGAGAACCGGGGCTGTCCGAAAAACAGCAGAAAGAGAGAATTTTATGGATAAAAACGAACCATGGGAAGAATATATGGGAAGCCATCGTGGACCGGGACCGGATGATCCCGGACCGCAAGGGGAGCTGGGAAAACCAGGAGAATTATGGACCCAAGCCCAGCGTGATGAGATGATAGAAATCGTGTGGAAGAGCGTCGGCAAAGAACCCTTGATGACAAAGGATGAAAAAAATGAGTACATGATACACTATTCTTGTCCTACTTGCTATAAGCATTTATTATGTTCAGATGGATATAAGAGGTCAGGAAGAAGAACAAATTATTGTCCTGATTGTGGACAAAAGTTTGACTGGAGCAAGATACCTTATTCGGAACTGTTATAGGGAGCGCTTAAATAATTTACGTATAGACCATCGGAGCCAACCGGCTCTTATTTTTATGCCCGAAAGGCAGGAAGGAGCATTTATGAGCAACATCGAAAAAATTAAATTTGGAGATCAGGAGTTTGACCTGGTCGCTGCAGGAGTAGACCTTGACAAGTCAGGCGGAACTATCAAATTTCAGATGGGAGAAAAGACCTTTGAAGAAATCGAAACTATCCTGAAGACCAACGGTAGCATAAAGCAGATTGCCACATCAGGCGACACAGACTGGTCACGATCTGGTCTGGTGTACGCTGGTATGCTGACAAAGCAGTCTGATTATGAAATTGACAAAGATACCAAGTGTGATATAATGATCGCCGTTTTCCGTACTCCTGATATAACTGAAATAGTAGCGGAGCAGGCAGCGGAAATTGAATCACTAAAGACAACCGTTGACACGTTGGTATTATCAAGTCTGGAGGTGTGAGCATGTTTGAGACATTAATGAGATTATACAATGGTGGAAAAGGAAAACTGACAGTTGCTATGCTGGCGAACGCGGTCATTAAAGGCTGGATTTCGGAAGCTGGTAAACAAGTTATCATGGGAACAGCTGATGCCCAGTAACGTAGGGAGGGGTATAGATGATACTTGACTTCCAAGTAAATATGCAGATGTTAATCCGGGCAGATACTGAACAGCCGGCGGCCCAGAGTATGCAGTATCTTATGTGTAGGTTTGCCTTTCAATCTGAGGATTGGGAGAGTATGGAAAAGCACGCTGTTTTCTTGAAATACCTATGTGGAAGCAACGATGCCTATACGGTTCCGTTAAATAGTGAAGGTAATACAATGGTACCGGCAGAGGTTATCACGACCAGAGGCTTTGAGGTATCTGTATACGGCTATCATGATGGACAGCGGATTACTACCAATAAGCTTTACATACCAATTCAGGAATCAGGATATGAGCAGGGGAAAGTACCAAGCGCCCCTGCGCCTGCTTTATATGAACAACTTCTTGAAGCTATGGATCGGCAGGTAAGCGGCCTCTCCTATGAATCAGGATACATGCAGCTCATGGCCGGGGATATTGCGGTGGGTGAAAGGATCCGTGTATCAGGCGAGGACGGAAGCCGGGAAATTGAATTTGCCAATGATGGAACTTACATTAAATGGCGGTACACGGATAGCAACGAATGGCGGGAACTGGTAAGCCTGCAGGCGATTACCGGACCACAGGGTCCACCGGGGGCAACACCAGAATTTGAAGTGAGATCAGGGCGCCTAATCGCAAAATATAATGAATAAGGAAGTGAAAGAAATGGCGGTAAGAGAAGAAGATTTGGGAAGTGTCATCGGCCCTCAGGGCCCTCAGGGAATACAGGGGGAAGTCGGTCCGACCGGTGCAAAAGGTGATAAGGGCGAAGATGGATCAAAATGGCTCACAGGTACCTCTGCTCCATCAACTCAAGGTGTGAACGGGGATTATTATTTAAATACCAGCAACTGGGATGTATATCAGAAAGCATCGGGCACTTGGTCCAAAACAGGAAATATCAAAGGTGCCACTGGTTCCAAAGGAGATACTGGAGCTACGGGGGTGACTGGTGCCCAAGGACCGAAAGGTGATCCCTTTGCAATTGCCAAAACCTACACAAGCATATCAGCTATGAATTCTGGATTCGCTTCAGACGGAGTTGGACAAGGGCAATTTGTGGTAATTGATACCGGAAATGTCGAAGACGCAGATAATGCAAAGCTGTACCTAAAAGGAGCTTCAGCCTACACTTACATTACAGATATGTCCGGGGCCACCGGCTTAACAGGTCCTCAGGGGCCAAAGGGCGCAACGGGTGCGACAGGATCAACAGGCCCTAAGGGTGATCAGGGGGTGTCTCCCACGTTTGAACTTAGAAGCGGGCATTTATTTGCTATTTATCCGGAATAGCAAAGGGTGTGACAATTTATAGAAAGCATGAGGTAATTATATGCCTACAGAAATAATGGTGGCACTCATTAGTTTGGCTGGCAGTGGCGTGGGGGCTTTTATAGGAATCCTTGCATCTGCAAAGCTTACTAATTATCGCCTGGAGCAGTTGGAAAAGAAAGTTGACAAACATAATACTGTAATTGAACGCACTTTCAGGCTTGAGGAACAAATGAAAGTTGCAAATCACCGCATAGCGGATTTAGAAGAAAAAGGAGATTGATTATATGGAACAGATCATGAATTATGTAAAACCGGAACTTATTATTGTAGCAGTGGTGCTGTACTTTCTGGGAATAGGCCTTAAACAGAGCCAGACGGTCAAGGACAAGTATATACCGCTGGTTAATGGGGCAGTGGGTATTGTCCTATGCGGTATCTATGTGTTGGCTACAAGTGACTGCCAGACAGGGCAGGAGATAGCCATGGCTGTGTTTACTGCCATTACGCAGGGAGTACTGGTTGCAGGATTGAGTACATATGTGAACCAGATCATCAAGCAGACTGAAAAAACAGAATAATCCGAAACGGGAATTCTCGCATCGGTTGTAACATCACAACTTTTCGGGTCTGGGATTACCTGGGCCTTTTTGATTGGAGGATAATTTTATGAGAGACATTACATTATGCCATCCGCGGCTGAAGGTGTTGGCTGCAAAACTGGTGGAAGAGTGTTCAAGGCAGGGATTAATTATTAAAATTGGAGAGACATATCGCACCGTTGCGGAGCAGGACGCATTATACGCACAAGGCAGGATTACACCCGGCAACATCGTGACCAATGCCCCAGGGAGTACATACAGTTCTTATCACCAGTGGGGAACTGCCTTTGATATTTTCAGGAATGACGGGCAAGGTGCCTATAATGAATCCGGTAACTTTTTCGGAAAGGTTGGGGCAATCGGTGTAAGCATTGGATTGGAATGGGGAGGAAACTGGAAATCTCCGGTTGATAAGCCTCACTTCCAACTTCCGGATTGGGGTAGTTCAACGAGCGGTATCAAAAAGTACTATAAGGACCCGGATGAATTTATGAAGACTTGGGTAAAAGAAGAGGAGAAAACCGGTTGGATTCTTGATAGCATTGGTTTCTGGTATCGCAGAGCAGACGGAAGCTATCCTAAAAACAAATGGTGCATCATTAACCACCATTACTACTTGTTCAACCGTGACGGTTATATGGTAACTGGCTGGCATCGCTGGGACGGTAAAATCTGCGATCCTGACGATGGATCAGGTGATTGGTATTTTCTTGACAGCGCGAAAGATGGCCCTCTGGAAGGAGCCTGCTGGCACACTAAAGATAATGGTGCTCAAGAGATTTGGTTGATTGAGCAAAAAGATTATATTTAAGCTTTCGCCGGATCAACTGGTAGAATAAACTATAAGGCGGGCCTTATTCCTGGTCCGCCTATATCTTGCAAGTTATTTATAGTTATGTATTAAAGTCGCACACTTATTGATTTAATAATTGTTTTGCCTCTTTTATATTTATTTTCGCTTGATGTCCATGTTTCTCAAGTAGTGATAGAAGATTTGCCCCATTCAAAAGAGTTAAAGGTTTACCTTTTGCAAAGTTATATGAATCGGTACCATAATCAGAGGTTGTTACTAAAATCCCTTTTGTTGCGCCTTCATTCATTACCGTACCATATAAGTCCCTTACGGCAGATACGCCAACGACATTCGTGTATCTTTTTGCCTGAATAACAATTTTACCGCCTCTAATTGGATCTGGGTCAAAAGCAATGGCATCCACTCCACCATCTCGACTGGCTTGAGTTATCCTCACCTCACCACCATTAGCGTTAAATTCTTGTTCAAAAAGTTCCCTAATTAAATTTTCAAAGTCTTGCCAGTCTATCGCCGCTAAATTTATGCTATTATCAAGTGTATCTACGACATTATAACCGTCGATAAATCGGCTGTCGTCACGACTCATTGAGACTATAGGTGCAACGGGTGTTACATCTGCAAACGTAGCGGCTGATATTCCTTTAGCACTTTTAAACCATGCTTTCGCATCTATGGCGCTCAAATTTAATTCGATGAAATCTTTTTTTGCAATATTTATAGATAATATATATGGTTCAATATCCTTTCCAGTTGATTTATCAATTGTTTTGATTTTTCCGTTTAAAACAACCGAATCTATAAAATTGTGTAAACTATCTAATGAAAATATATAATTTAAGGTTTGTAATACTATTTGGTAAATTATGCTATCATATTTCTTTTTCATATATGCTTCTGTATGATATGTTTCTTTAAATTCACTCTTTGATTTAATATAAGCAACTTTTTTTAGATTTGGGATATCATCTATTGTAGGTAATAATAAATCAATTAATAGCATTTTATTTTCGCTATTTAAATCTAATTCCACTTGCTTATCATATTCAAATGGAAGTTTGATATTCTCTAAAACTAAAGAGTAATATTCAACTACCGCATCTGTTTCACCATTGTTATAGCATTGAATAAAATGATCTACCTCTCCATTCTTTTGGAATTGTTCTTTTAAAAAATCTTCTTTATCTTTATTCCATTTTGCATGTTTTTCATTATATTTTATCATGCTTTTAGCAAAGTTTTCTTCAAATTGCTTTTTTTCTTCATTCCAATCAACCAAATCTTTTTGAAAATTATCTTCGTTTTGAGCGTTAAATTGTTCGAATTTTTTTTTGAATAACTTTGTTAATAATGGTGCTTGTGGATTATACTTTTCATCAGCACGTTTTGGCTCTATTCTAAAATCAGGTTTAATTGGAGAACTAGGAGCTTTTATTGGATATGAAGAAAAATCCTTCATACTTTTTTCATCAAGAGGAATTGGTTCCAGTGAATTTGATAAAATCGAGTCCAGAGCTTCTTGTAACTCTTCGGCTTGTTCGGTCATTTCATTTGCGTAATCCAACGATTCTTCATTATTTTTAATTCTATTTTCTCTTTCTATTCGTTTATTTTCTGTCGAGCATTTACGTTCCCATTGTTCGTCCCATTGTGCTTTAATGGCTCTTACCTTTTGATCCAATTCATAGCTCGAAGCTGCTTTCACAATCCTATACTTATTAAGCCCGCTATGTCTAACTTCTTTCTCATAATAATATTTCACTTTTTTGTTCCCCCTAATTAAAGTACTTATTATCAAATTATATTATTTTTATATTATAATGTCAAATTTATTAGCACATATCTATATACCCCAAAAAAAAGAGCATTCAGGTAGTAAGATTTAATCAAAAACCGGGATAGGACGAGGCGTTACAATATCCAGGCTTGGCAGAATAAAACATATAGGCGGGTATCCGGAATAATCTGGACCCGCCTTAAAAAGTACTTTGCAATCGTCTTGTGGCATGTTATGATAGTTACGTAGGGTGGCAGAAAGGGAAGCCACATGAACAATAATAATCTTAAAGCAATCAATTTAATCAATTATAATGGCAGGTCCATTAATCTTAATGATGTGTGTATGTCTTACACAGATTTCAATCCCGGTCAAATTTTAGAAGCAGTAATATATGATGATATGATAGTAATAGTACCAGCCTTATCCCAGAATAATGGTGCAGGAAACTAATTAATTCATATTTGCCACTCTACAAAAAGAGATAGGGCATCTATATACCTACCTCTTTTTTACTGCTTATGAAAAGTTCTAGCGGCTTAATTCTTTAGCTAAATTTTTAATCTTTGTTTCAATAACGCGGATTGTATCAATAAATTCAAGGTCGCTCTTGCCGGTCGGGTCATCAAGTCCCCAATCCTCACGACGCTTACATGGCAGGAATGGGCATTGGACGTTGCAGCCCATTGTCACCACAATATCCACGGGTGGGATTTCTTCCAAGAGTTTGCTATATTGCGTTGCCTCCATATCAATATTGTAAAGCTGTTTCATTAGACGCACAGCGTCTTTATTAATTTGTGGTTTGGTTTCCGTTCCTGCTGAATAGCACTCCATAACATCACCTGCAAGATGGCGGCCTAACGCTTCTGCAATTTGACTACGGCAAGAATTATGAACACAAATAAATGCTACCTTTACCATATCATCCGTCCTTTCAAAGCGTTAACAAACGGTCGCCTTTGATTTCTTCGCCACTCCATGTAATTAACGCAAATTTTCCATCAGCATGTTCATCAACGCGATTAAGCCATTCAACCTCATTTGATGCTTTTGCTGCCAACATAGGATTGGTGGTATCCGTGCCGTACAATGATTGGTTGACAATCCACCACTTAGCGGATATACCTGCCCGCTTCAAATCGTCCTCCAAACGCAATGCCTCATAAACAGGTGTTGCTTCGGGCAGGGTCACAATAAGAACTTCGGTTTCATCAGATTTCAGCCTTGGAAGAAGCTTCTTCACTGATTCAGGAATTTCACCTTTGGTTCGCTGAATCTCATGATTGTAACTTTGAGTGGATTCCAGCAAAAGCAGGGTATGACCGGTAGGTGCCGTATCAATCACCACCACCTGATCGTCAGCTTTATCCACTATTTCTGCAAAGGCACGAAACACAGCAATTTCCTGTGTACATGGAGAACGCAGATCTTCCTCAACATATGAAATATCCCCTTGGCTCATACCAGACGCTCGAGCCTTTTCAAGTATTTCTGACTGGTACTTTTTCAGTTCTTCGGCCTCGTCGATATGACTCATAGAAACGCCGCAGTTTTCTTCCAGTACAAATTTCAGATGTGCAGCGGGGTCGGTGGTTGTAAGATGAACTTTTTCTCCGCGCTTTGCAAGACCCAATGCAACAGCAGCGGCAACAGTTGTCTTACCTACGCCGCCTTTACCCATCGTAAAAATAACACGCTTACCGTTTGCTGCCAGTTCGTCAATCACGTTATTCAACGCAGGAACATGGACGGCGTTCAGAGTTTCGGTGCGCACAGTTACATGGTCAGTATTCAGCAAGGCACGCACATTTTCCAGTCCGGTGACGTTATAGGCACGTAAGGGAACCATATAGAGCGGAAGTGTTTGCAAACTTTCGGGCATTGCATTAAGCGCGATCCGTTGTTTCTTATACAGGTTGGAAGAAAGCGAGTCATTGTATTCAGTCAGTATACCATTGATAACCAACATTTGATTGTTAACGCCGAGTGAAGAAAGTTCACCGGAAGCCCGTGCTGCTTCTTTAAACGGTGCTGTTTCGGGGCGTGTCACAAGAATTAATGTGGTCAGGTTCCCGTCTGCCAGAGTTTCCACAGCCTGCTTGTAAATGGCTTTTTTGCTCTCCAAACCAGATAGTTGGCCCAAACAGGACGCACCATGAGTGCTCTCGCTGATAAAATTACTCCATGCTGACGGAAGCTGTAGCATACGTAGAGTGTGACCAGTGGGTGCGGTGTCAAAAATAATATGGTCATATTCCTTTTGTACCTTGCCGTCTGTGATAAAATTGGAAAATTCATTGAACGCTGCAATCTCTACAGTGCAGGAACCAGAAAGCTGTTCTTCCATGTTAGCGAGAACAGCACCAGGAAGTTTGCCCCGATAAGGAGCAATGACGCTTTCCCTATATTCAGCAGCGGCTTTAATTGGGTCGAGATTTGCCACAACCAAGTTAGGCACGTCGGAAATAGGAGTCCCCTTGTTTGTTAGCTCCATCGAGAAAACATCCTGCAAATTAGAGGCTGGATCGGTACTGATTAGAAGCACCCGCTTACCACTGTCTGCAAGTGATACAGCGGTGGCGCAGGCAACGCTGGTTTTTCCAACGCCGCCCTTGCCAGTATAAAAAAGGTACTTTGTGAGTTTAATAGTATGTGGATCGAATAAATTCACTTTAGCAGCAGCCTCCTTTGCAGCAACAGCCCTCATTTCCCTGTGCCTTTACTGGGTTTCCTAGCAGGTCGGCGGACAGGCCTAACCACTCCGTAAACTCCGCATTGGTGGGGTATTTTCCGATCAAAACGATCTTTCCGTCCATCACAGTTACAGGCAGGTCGTCTGGTCCGTTGTCGTTGATGAAGTCATTCACGACCTTATTATTCACAAACTCCATAGGTGCACTGTTGAGATTAAAACGATCAACGGTTACACCATGCTTTTTCAACGTATCAAGTACAGTAGAGATACGAAGCAGTTCGGGATCAACCCCTACTCCGCAAAGTCCAGTCGAGCAGCACATAGCAGGTTCAAAAATTTGCATTGTTTTCATAAAGTTACCTTCTTTCATTGAATTTATTTTAGAATCGCGACCCGTGAAGAAGCGTTCCAAATTAGCAGGTAGTGCGTATGGGAGTCTTTCATTCGTGAACTCCCCATAAATTGCGCGCAAGATACCATCTATAATCATTGCTTTTGGAGGCTGGTCGTAGGTCTTGCCCTCATAGGTAAATGTTCTGCAATCCACATTGTCTCCACAAATTTCGCCACAACTGCAACAATTGTTTTCGGTGACGTTGCCACAAATGTCAAAGCCGTTCACCAATATGGTTGGGGAGCTTAAAAAGTGGTATTGTTCTGCAAGTTCCTTTGTAGTGATATTGACATTGTTTACTATAAATTGGTATTCCAGCGCGTCCAGCACACCGGAAAGCTCTGTAAGAGCTTCAATTAATGTGCTATCCGTAGCCATACAACGATCACAGGTACTCAAGTCCAAATACAGAAAATCAATTTTTATTTTCTTTAACATGGTTTGTTTCCTCCTTGAGAATCGTACTATTTGCGATTTTCACCAATATTAACATGATGGGTACTTTGGTCAAAACTGGGGTCAGCTTATACCACACATATTGTCTATGTTGTACTTTTTAGTATTATCCTCTGATACTCCATACATATTGTTTAAACAATATTGAGTTTTTATATCGTTAGAAACACTGTTCATATTATTTAGCCCATAAACTACCTGTTGGTTGTTAGAAACACCATTCATGTCGTTTAGGCTCAATCTTCCAGTCATACTAAATCCTCCATATCAATGTGTTTTTGTCAAATTTGTTTGACATTGGATTCGGGGAACCATCTATCTGTTTTATTGATGAATTTAACAAGCAGCAGCATGACGGGAACTTCCGTGAGAACGCCCACTGTACAGGCGAGCACCACTGGGGAATTGGGGCCAAAAAGAGCAATTGCAACTGCAACCGACAATTCAAAGAAATCCGAAGCAGCTATAAGAGAGGCTGGAGCTGCTATGTTATGAGGCTGTTTCGTCCATTTGCATAACAGATAGGTGAAATTAGCGGAGATCAAGTTTTGTAAAATTAAAGGAACTGCAATCAGCAATACATACAAAGGCTGCTCTAAAATAATGTCGCCTTGGAAAGAAAATATTATAACTAAAGTAAGAAGCAGCCCTAATGTTGTTATGCCATCAAACTTGGAAACAAATTTTTCGTTAAAATACTTCTCACCTTTTTTCTTAATCATAAGAACTCGTGTGAGAGCACCGCCAGCCAACGGCACAACTACAAATAAGATGATGGAAAAAACAAGGGTATTCCAAGGAATATGAACGTTGTTGACGCCGAGCAATAATTGTACCAGAGGTACAAATAACACGAGGATCAGCAAGTCATTAACGGATACCTGTACAAGCGTATGAGCAGGGTCACCTTTTGTTAGGTTGCTCCATACGAATACCATAGCCGTGCAAGGGGCAGTTCCCAGTAATACGGCGCCTGTTACAAAATCTTGCGCTAAATCCGCAGGGATAAGAGATTGAAAAATAATTTTAAAAAATAGTGTCGCCAACCCGAACATAAGGAAAGGTTTAATAATCCAACTACTGCCACTGGATATAAGAATCCCTAAAGGGTTCTTTCCTACATTCTTAATGGACTGGAAATCAATTTTCATCATCATTGGATAAATCATAATCCAAATAAGAATAGCAATCGGAAGATTTTGCCCCGAATATTGTAATTTCTCCAAAACTGAGGGTATACCGGGGAGAAACTTTCCTATCAAAATACCAGCTGTCATACAAAGAAGAACCCAAACAGTCAGATACTTTTCAAAAAATCCGATTCCTTGTTGTTTTTCTGATTTCATATAATCATACTCCTGTCATATTGAATTTTTTCTATATTTCAATGATTTTTTTGTCGATGTCAAATTTTCCCTAAGGAACATGACACCGACAGTGGCGGTGACAGTAATGCATCTATATATCACCACCTTTACGATAGCATATGCAATCGGGTTTTGAAGTGAACGCCTCTCCTAACTGATGATAAAAAGTTTGCAGGCATCCATCATTCAATGAGTAATAGATCCACTTGCCCTCTCGCCTTGCTTTAACCAATCCCGCATTCATTAACACTTTCATATCATGTGATAGGGTCGGCTGAGTAATGTGAAATTTCTCTAAAATATTACAAGCACAAAGCTCTCCACAAGATAGCATATCAACAATTCGCAATCGTTTTGGATCGGACAAAGCCTTAAGGACTTTAGCGTTCTGAATGTATTTTTCTTCCATAGTACAACCTCACATAGAATATTTTCTATATATTATCATATGCCGAAAATAAAAAAATGTCAATAAAATATTTTATATTTTGATGTGTTTGGGCAAATCTAAGCTAAAAGTTGGGTATAGGAGCCCGTACCTTGAAAGCTAATCTAGATAAGATTGAGTAGGACTGAGTTCCATTCTTTATCTGAAAATAGCAATTTAACGGGAGTAAGTAATAATCTGAACAACAAATTTGACACAAGTCGCATCCGCACTGCCGCCGGGCTATTTAACAATACATCCACCAACCAAATATTTAACATCAGCGGAAGTTCATCTGGCAGTACGTATCTATTGGCCGCACAAATACAGTTATCTATTGGCACATGGTCAGATATGCGGACCATAGACGGAATAACGAGGATAGACTACAATACCGCACAGGTTAACGTAATTAAATCAAGTGCCGCAATTTATGCTGATTATTATGTTCGATTCGTATTCCTGGATTAAATGATTATTTTTTACCTATTGCAATCCAAGTCAATGTAATCTCCTTATTGACCCAATGTTCTCCAGCCACATTAATTGACAGTGAAAACCCTGTTTGATTGACTCCCCTCACGCTGGCAGAACACTGGTCGTAGGAATATGCAACTGATGCAATTACGCAGGTGTACGTGTCAGCAAAAGTAAACCCAAATGGCACGTTACAATTACCGTATTCATCAGTAGTTACCACATGATATGTGTTCCAGATGATTTTTCTATCGCCCAGGATCATCTGGGCTAAATTGCTATTTTCGAAATTCTAAATAAAATGCAAAGAAATCAAAGTTGTGTTATGGTATTATGATATTAGTGAAAAGTATATCAACATGCACTTGGCTTTGGCTGGGTGCATTTTTCGTGGGTGAGATTATGGAAAAGAAAACTGAAAAATCAGAACAGAATAAAGATGAATCCATTTGGAGGGACAGAAACTCGCAACACCCGAAAGGGAAATGCTCCAGTGGGATGACCTTTAGAGCCAAGAAGGTGAAAAGTAGATGAATAAGCTCAGTTACATAGATATTTGCAAGGGTGCGTTTGGACGCAAGGTAGCTTATACCGGTGTATCAGCTATTACTACTGAGAATGTCTTGAAGGTAGTTGGTAGAGCAGTCAGTATCTTGAACTATAATAGACCGTTCATTCGGTATCTTCATGATTACTACATGGGAGATCAGCCCATTCTGTATCGGGAAAAGGCAGTCCGGCCAGAAATCAATAATAAAACGGTTGAAAATCATGCTTTGGAAATTGTCCGTTTTAAGGCTGGGCAAACATATGGAGAGCCGATTCAGTACGTCAGCCGCAAAAAGGATGATACTGTCAACAAGGCTGTTGACGCTCTTAATGATTATATGAGGGACGCCCATAAACAAGCGAGGGACATTGAACTTGGTATCTGGCAAAGTTCGGTGGGCACTGCTTACAAGGCAACTTTAAAAGCTGGCAAAAATAATCCTGTTCCTTTCCGGATTCACATTCCTACACCACTAAATACGATTGTTGTGTATTCTCAGGAAAATGGCCAGGATATGCTTTCAATTCAACAATTGAAAGACGAGAATGAGCAACAATATTATTCATGTTTTTCGGAAGATAAGTACTTTATTATAAAAAATGGTCGAGTTGATCAATCTGGCCCCAATGGATTCGGAGGAATACCGATAACAGAATATCCGAACAATCCAGATCGATTATCGGATATAGAAATTACAATCACTGCTTTGGACCAAATAAATAAAATGCAGTCTGATCGAATGAACGGCATTGAGCAGTTCGTCCAGGCATTTATGCTTTTCAAAAACTGTGAAATTACGAAAGATGAATTTATAGAAATGAGCCAGTTGGGTGCAATACAGGTAAAGGATTCTGCTCAAACAAACAAGTCAGATGTAAAACTTATGACTGCTGAGCTTAATCAGGAACAAACTCAGGTATCAAAAGATGATGTGTATAGGCAGGTACTAGTCGTTGAGGGAATGCCAGACCGTCAGCAGAATACCGGCGGCGACACTGGTCAAGCGGTATATCTTCGCAATGGTTGGGACTTTGCAGAGCAGAGAGCGAAACTTGATGAGCCTTTTATTATTGAAGCAGAAAAGAAGCACTGTCAAATCGTGCTTAATCTCATCAAGAAAGGTGCTGATGACGTTCCGTTGACCGTCAGGGATTTTGATGTAAAAATCACTCGTAATTCTACCGATAATATGCTTGTTAAAGCCCAGGCTTTGGATTACTTGTTAAAAAACAAAGTAAATCCATTAATTGCATTAACCACTTGTGGCCTGTTTGGTGACCCTGAAAAGGTATGGATCATGAGTAAACCCTACATGGATACGATATTTAAAACACAAGATCAGTTCGATGTCGAGACTGAAAAGAATAGAGCATATGAATTGCTAAAGAACCAATCAAATAATTCAGCAGTTAAAACAGGAGAAGCCTAATAGCTTTTCTTTTTTATTTTGGAGCTATCCGTCAAATAGCAGAATCCAGCAGGTGCAACCTGCGATAACAAAAGCGTGGATTTAGGAGGAATATATTATGACCAGAGATCAGGCTAAAAAGTATTTAATTGATTTAGGAATTGAGCAGCCAACAGATGAACAGGTGACAAAATACCTTAATTCGTTCGGTGGTGAAGTTCAGAAAGCAGAGAAAAAGGCAGAAGCCAATAAGGATGAGTTGGAGCGGCTAAAGGCTATTGAAGAAGAATTGGAACTTGAAAAAGAGAAGAATCTTTCAGCCGAAGAGAAGGCAAAGAAAGCCGAGGAGGCCGTCCAGAAAGCATTAAATTCTGCACAGCTTAAAGAAACGGAATTTGCAAAAAAAATAAGTCGATTAAGCGTAGAAAACATTCTTAAAGAAGCAGGATTGACAGAAGCTGATTGGTCGGGCTTCATTGATGGCTTCGTACATGAAGATGAAGAGGTTTCTAAGAATATGGCTACAAATTTCATCAACATACATACTGGGAAGCTAAATAGCCAAAAAGAAGAGCTGCAGGCAAATTTTGAAAAGCAGATTCTTGAACACACGCCAAATCCGAATGGGGCGGGTGGCGGTGGTGAGGGACAGAAGTCCAAAGCCGAGGAAATGGCTGTAAGTCTGGCCAAGAAAGGCTCTGCAACTAATAACAATTCAGTAATTAGTCACTATTTAGGAGGTAATTGATATGCCAATGCAATATGAATCAACAACGTTTGGCGCTAAAGTGGAAATTCTCAATCGTGATGGATTTGAGGGAGTGCCCGTAACGCTGGATTTTTCAGCTGTTATAACCACAGAAAATGGAAGAAAAGTTGTCAAAGCCGGTACTCCAATTGGTGCGAATGGCGTTTCTGATAACACAGAAGCTGCTAAAGGCATCTTGCTGTGGGATGTGTATGAAGATAGGCCTATTGGAACTATTTTAAAGAAAGCATACATCAATACAGCGAGAGCGAAGGCCCATTCTGGCGTAACCATTTCGGCAGAGACCAAAGCGGCTCTTCCTATGGTTGTTTTTGAGTAAGAGAGGAGAAGATTATGCAGTTATCTGAAGTTTTTAGTTCAAATTCGGTTGCTTTAAATCGTACAGAAGTAGAGAGCAACAAAATCCCATATCTTGGAATACAGTTCTTTCCAAACAAAAAGAAAATGGGTATAGACCTTAAATGGATCAAGATTCACAAGGGGCTTGGAGTTACGTTAAAGGCCTCCAGTTTTGACGCAAAGCCAACTATCAGAAGCCGTGAGGGATTTAAGATCGAAAAGACTCAGATGGCCTTCTTCCGCGAATCCATGATTGTCAAAGAAGAGGACATGATGGAGATTATGCGTATTAGGGAAAGTAATGATCCATATGTAGAACCTGTCCTGCAAAGCATTTATGATGATACAAACAATCTGGTTGATGGTGCAGATATCGTGGCGGAAAGAATGAGAATGCAACTTCTGGCAACAGATGGTGGTTCTCCTAAAATTTATTTGGAAGCTGATGAGACTACATACGAGTACAATTATGATCCAGATGGTTCCTATAAGACAAATCATTATCTGAAGCTTTCTGGTGATGCGACATGGGATAAGCCATCCACTTCAAAACCACTGAATGATTTGAGACGCGCTAAAAAGACCTTAACCTCTATCGGCGTTACTCCTAAGTTTGCTTTGATGACTTCTGCTACATTTGACTATTTACTTGAAAGTGCGCAGATTAAGTCAGCCATACTGGCTCAGAACGCTACTGCCAATATTTTCTTAGATGATGAAATGTTAGCCGATTTCTTCACGAAGAAAACAAAGCTGATCCCGTTGCTCTACGATAAAATGTACATTAAAGAAGACGGTATGACACAGGAGAGTTTCTATCCGGATAACAAGGTTACACTTTTGCCATCGGAAGATTCCACACTTGGAAATACTTGGTATGGAACTACTCCGGAAGAAAGAACATTGATCGGGGACAGCAAAGTGGATGTCACAATTCTTGACAGAGGGGTTGCCATTGCGGTTAAGACCGATCCCGGCCCACCAGTTGCGGTTTCAACATCTGTATCACAGATCGTTCTTCCGTCTTATGAGGGAATGGATTCAACCTTTGTGATAGAAGTTGCGTAAAGGGGGATAAGGTGAAATGAAATTCCCGTATATGGTAAACCATAATGGCACTTATTATAAAGCTGGTGAAGAGGTTCCGGTGGGCCTGCCGGAAATGAAAGATGATGCCCCAGAGGGAGCATTGGAAACACACACAGACGGAAGCGTAAATGCGTATGATGAGAACGGAAATTTTACCGGAACGGTAGATGCTGAGTCAGCGGACAAAGCTATTCAAAAGGCCGTAGAAGTTGCAGAAGATAAGCCGAGACGTGGAAGACCTGCAAAAGGCTGAGTAAAGGGGGGTGAGATGAGTGGAAACAGATATTCTGGCTGATGTAAGTACATATCTTGGAGACGAGGTGAGCACACAGGACAATCAGGTTCTGCTCATTCTCATCAATCGAGCAATTCGCAAGGTATGCTCCAAGCGTTATCCGTATGGGTATACTGATGCAGAAAAAGAAAAGGCGGTTTCAAAGTATAGAGATGTGGTATTTGATGCCGCTGTTTATTATTGGGCCAAGCAGGGAAGTGAGGGTCAGAGTTCACATTCTGAAAACGGGATTTCCCGTGGATACCAGAGTGAAGATGACCTTTATTTTGATGTGGTGTCTATGGCAAAAACTTTGTAACTTAATTTAGACGGTGCGTGTCTGGCTAACCTCCCGGCTGGACGCAGGGTGCATATCAGAATAATGGTGGTGGGCAGGTATGCTTAATATGTCTGGGAGGACAGGGAGAATGATTATGACCAAAATGGAATTAAATGATACAGCGGAAATGATGAACAGTGCAGATTACAAGGAACGTTTCAGAGCTGAATATTATCAGATTGTTATTCGATATCAGAAACTGAAAGCAATGCTCGAAAGATGGGATAAGGGAGAGTTGGGCTTTAAACCAACTTGCCCGAGAAGCACTTATAATATGCAGATTTCTGCTATGACTGATTATATTGCGGTTCTGGAAGCAAGAGCAGTTATGGAAGGTGTGGACCTGTAAAAGGTGGTGAGAATTCCATGAATATATATTTTGATACAGAATTTACCGGATTACATAAGAACACAACCCTTATCAGTCTTGGTTGCGTAGCAGAGGACGGCAAAACTTTCTATGCAGAATTTGATGATTATGAAAAAGAGCAGTGTAATGACTGGATTCAGGAGAATGTTATCAAAAATCTAAAGATTGCAGAAAAGCATATTGATAGATGGACTCATTATACACCAATTTTATTATCAGATTCTTCTGTAAGCGATTTGAGAGATGGATATTGTCCTAACATGAAAGGTAGCAAAACAGAGGTCAGGGACGAATTCGTTCAATGGCTTTTGCAATTTGATTCCGTTCAGTTCGTATCTGATGTAAGTCATTACGATTTTGTTTTGTTGATTGACCTTTTTGGCACTGCATTTGACCTGCCTGAAAATGTATCTGCAAGCTGTCATGACATTAATCAGGATATTGCAAGGCATTATGGAATTCCTGAAAGAGAAGCCTTTGACAAGTCCAGGGAAGAAATCGTTGCGGAATCCCCTAATGTTCAGATTTATGGAGACAAACACAACGCATTATATGACGCAAGGGTAATCAAGGCGATATATGAAAAGCTGGTGATTTGATTGTGAGAGGTTTAAAGCGAAATAATAAGACGCTGTTTTATCAGCTCTATTCAGAGCATGTTCCGGTTTATGAAACTGATTTGGACGGCAATATCATCTATGATCCGGTGACAGGAGAACCACTTCTTACTGGCGATTACACGGTTGGGTATGCGGACCCGGTAAAGTTCGAGGCGAATGTGTCCCCGGCACGGTCCGAAGCTCAAACAGAGCCTTTCGGAGTGAATACAGATTATGATAAGGTGATTTGTTCCTGTAAGCTCACGCTCCCTATTAATGAATTATCGCAGATATTTGTTGACCGGAAGCCAGAGGACGGCAAAGGAGCTGATTATAAGGTCGTCAAAGTTGCAAGGAGTATAAATTCCTTGTTGTATGCGATTAAACAGTTGCCAGATGGAGGCGCGAAGAATGTCCAAGAAACAGAAAGTTGAAATAGCTTTCCGTTGCGAAAAATGTGGGAAGCCGCAAGAATCTGACAAAAAGCAATCCACAGAACTTTTTGAAGTATTTGATTGTCATGAGAAATGTGAATGTGGCGGTAAATTCATTATGTATTTAGACGATGAGAAAGCAGAGTAATCTATGGCTAAGAAAGTGTTTAAAGGAAACTTCTCTTCAACGGGAATCCAGGATATAATCAATCAACTTGAGCAGTACAAAGTTGACTTGCACCGGAAAGCTGAATTACTATGTCAGCGTTTGGCAGAAGCCGGCCAGACAGTTGCCTTGCAAAGCATTAGTGAATCCCCCTTAGGTAAAACAATTACTCTTCGGGTGGAAATGGAGCATAGGACAGACGGTTGCAAAGCTATTCTTGTAGCAACTGGACAAACAAAGTCCAATGACTATGGAACCATTAACACCTTGCTCCTCGTTGAGTTCGGAGCCGGTGTTTTCTATAATCCGTCTGATAATCCCAAAGCCGGAGAGATGGGATATGGAATAGGAACATTCCCCAGACAGATTCATGCTTTTGAAGATGGTTGGTACTACTGGGGCGAAGATGAAAAATGGCATTACACCCACGGTACAAAAGCCACAATGCCAATGTATAATGCTTCCGTGGCTATCCGGGCACAGGTGGCGGCTATTGTAAAGGAGGTGATCCGGTAATGCTTGATATATCCTCTTTGGTTTATACCCGTCTGGTGAATGACGAAACACTGAAAAAGTATATCAAAGGAAGCGGAACTACCAGGAATGATACTCCATCTACTTTTCCCTACCTTTATTTCAAGAGTTTGGGACAACCAACAACAAGCAGTTCCTTACAGAATAAGCAGTGTGCCATATCTGCTGACTTTGAAATTACCATTTATGATTCCGGTTCTTCCAGTAAGGCAAAGCAATTAATCTTCCTTGCCGCTGATATTATGACAGAGTTGGGATTCACTTTAAAATACGGACCGCTAGAAGTGGACCGTTCAAGTACATCAGAAGCATATCGCTGGATTGCAAGATTCCATAGAACCTATTGCGATGGCGATTTAATATAAAAATATGAGCAATTAACTTTGAGCTTCGTCTAATGATGAGGTTCTTTTTTTATGTGAAAAGGAGGATATGACATTATGCCTAAAGCTGTAGATTTATCAACTGCTGGTATTCATGTTGGATATGGAATTGAAACTACTGCCGGGACAAAGCCTACTGCATTTACCGATCTACCGAATCCTAAAAGTATTCCTGATGTAAATCCTGAAGTGGGGACCTATGATGTAACGTCTTTGAACGATACTGAATGGAAACGTTATATCGAGGGATTAAAAGATGTTGGCGGTGCTCTGGCCATTACATTTGGTATGTCGCAGGTGTTCCTTGATATGTGGGAAGATATTTGTGACCAATATGAAACGGCGAGAGACGCTAACAAAAGAATGTGGATTGAATTTTACCATCCACGTCTGACAAAAGGATTTTTCTTTACCTGTACGCCTACTCGTATGGGGTGGGCCGCAACCGATGTTGATAATGCATGGGACACTAGCGTTTCTGTAACCCCTACAGGAGAAATTGGCTGGGCCACAGCTGTTGAACCTACTGCGGCCCAATGAATAAAATGGGAGGAAATTAGATATGAAGATTTTAACAATCGGCGGCAAGGATTACAAAGTGGAGTTCTCCTTTGAGGCCGCAGAATATAAGGAGTGTGTAGACCGTGTTTTCAAAGTCATCTCCGGAAGTTATATCATGAAAAATGGACCGTCTGAAGATGGTGAAAAGGTATCTATGGCGGCAGCAATTATGGCCGGGACTTCTGACATGGTTTCTGACATTCCCAAGGTTGCCATGGCGGCACTTTATGCTGGCTTGCTGGAAAACAATCCAGTGGAGAATGAACAGGCGGCAAAAGCTCTGTTTAAGCAGTTTGTTAAGGAAAATCCGGAAGATGATCGCGCTTCATTCTGGGGGATGTATGATTTTCTTAGAAATTGTATGGAAGAAGATGGTTTTTTCAAACTCACCGGAATGGACAAGGTGATTGCCAAAATGAACGAAGTGGCAGAGGAAGCAAATCAGAAGTCCGTATCCGGGAAGATTCCTCAGGATCGCAAAAGAAAATCAACTTCCACGAAATAATCTGGGAACAGTATTTGCCGGACGCGCTGCTCATGAATGTTCCGTATGATTTATTCTGGCGGCTAAATCCTCGTAAGCTTCTTCCATTTGCAGAAGTATATCGAAGAAAGCGGCAACAGCATAGTGACGAAATGTGGCTCATGGGCCAATATGTTGCTTCTGCCCTGGACGCAACTGTGTGTAATGCAATACCATTTGTCAAACGTAAGAAGAAAGGTAAATATTTCGAAGAACCTATTCGGGTTACTCCAAAAACAGAAGAGGAAAAGAAAATGGAAGAAGAACAGGCATTGCAACGTTTCTTGGGCTTTGCCGGAGCATTTGAAAATGATGTTAAAAAAAGAAATAGGAAAGGCGAGTGATGGACGAAAATTCACTCGCCTTTTTTTGTATGTGTAAAAGGCGGTGAAAACATGGCTGATGTTATTGATGATTTAAAAGTCCAGATAGACGCCAGTACAAATAGTGCTGACGCTAAAATAGATAAATTTATACAAAAGATGTTGAGCCTGCAATCTGCTTTATCCGGGATAGAAATGTCTGGGGCGAGCCAGGTGGCCTCTGGAATAAACCAGATCGCTTCATCTATTCAAAGTTTTAATGAGCGGACCAAAACAGCGGATTTTTCCAGAGTGACCGGTGGTCTTAATAAACTGGCAGCGGTTGATGTTCAGGGAGTAAGCAATACGGCTCATGCCATGGAAAGCTTTGCAAATAGTATAAATGGTATTGGAAATCTTAAATTTGATACGGAAACTCTGACTAATGTTGCAATTTCCATTTCAAAGCTGGGACGTGCTTCGGTCATGGAAGCAACGCAGAATCTGGAATTTTTAAAAACCAGTATGGCCGATTTTGTTTCTGGAATGAACAATGTGGGGAGTTTGAATTTTAACCCGGATCCTCTATATAAACTGGTGGCCTCAATAAGCAAATTGGGACGTATTAATGCCACACAGGCGGTAAAGAATCTTCCGCAGATTTCAACCTCCCTGCACAGTTTTGTTTCCAGCATGAATTCTGTTGGCAGTGTTTCGTTTAATATCGAGGGACTAAATAATCTTGTAAACAATATTAGCCGTCTTGGCGGCACAAAGGCCACACAGGCGGCAGTGAACCTTAAGCCAATTAAGGACCAGATTTTAAGGTTTGTAAGCGGTTTGAACGGGATAGGTGCGCTCAATTTTGACACAAGTGGACTGGAAAATCTTGTTTCCTCTATAACGAAGTTGGGTGGAAAATCCGCAGGCAATGCTATTCCGAATATTCAAAATCTTGGAGTGGCTTTAAAAGAAATGATGGCCACCTTATCCGGAGCTCCGAGGGTTAGCAATAACCTCATTCAAATGACAAATGCACTGGCAAATCTGGCTTCTAATGGCTCCAAAGTAGCGAGTGCAGGTTCTTCCATGAAGAACAGCTTAAATGCCTATTCAGTCAGCGCAGGAAAGGCAAAGAGCAGCACAAAAGGTCTTGTCTCACAAATTGGTATGTTCTATGCGAGATGGTTCATGGTGATTCGTGGAATGAAAGGGCTGTGGAAAGCCACGGAATCTTCCATGGACTACATAGAGACTCTGAACTATTTTGATGCCGCATGGGGGCAGGTTGCAGATAATGCAGTTGGTTCATGGAAACAGTCTGGTTATGATTCAGCTGAAGCATATGCCAATTCATTTAGCGAGAGAGCAAAAGAATTAACCGGAAAGATGTCTGGATTTCAAGCTGATGCCAATGGGAATCTTGTTTCCACTGGTATGCCAAGCCTTGGAATTGACCCAGATATGCTTATGAATTATCAGGCGACTTTTGGTCAGATGGCATCTTCTATGGATGTGGCTTCTGAAACGGCTCTCAAATTATCCAATGCGCTGACCATGATTGGCGCTGATCTTGCATCTGTACGAAACATGGATTTTAAAGATGTGTGGCAGAATTTGGCTTCGGGAATGGTAGGTATGAGTGAGACTGTAGATAAGTACGGTGTTAATATCCGTGAAGCCAATCTACAACAGAAATTAAGTGAACTTGGGATTAAGGCAAAAATATCAGCACTTAGCCAGCAAGATAAGGTATTGTTAAGAACTATCATTATATTGGACTCTACCAAATATGCATGGGGAGATTTGGCTAATACTCTGGGGCAGCCGTCTAATCAGTTAAGACTTTTACAGTCTAATTTTGCCAATCTGGGCAGAACTATAGGTAACTTATTCCTACCAATTGTAGCAGCGGTACTTCCATATGTTAATGCGTTGGTTATTGCTGTTCAAAGATTGTTTTCTTGGATAGGTGGTTTGCTCGGAATTCAGATTGGTTCTTTAGGATCTTCTGTAGGATCGGCAGCTGCAGATATGAGTGGCTTGGAAGATGCCGCTGGTGGAGCAGCTGATAAAATGGATGACGCCGCCAAAAAGTCCAAGAAGATGGCCAGTAATTTACAAGGATTTGATAATTTAAACGTTATAAGCTCTAACGATGGATCTGGAAGTGGTAGCGGAAAAAAGGGTGGAGCTGGTGGTCTGCTTGACGATGCTTTTTTAAGTGCCTTTTAGATTATCAGGCGGCATGGGATGACGCTTTTGCCAATGTAGAAAACAATGCACAGGCCATGGCAGACAGGATCGTAAATGCGTTCAAGGCCGGTGATTATTACGGTATAGGGAAATATATAGGAGATGGCCTAACGGGAGCTTTGAATAGTATAAACTGGCCTGCTGTTTATTCAGTTGCAAGTGGATTTGGTACGGGGCTTGCACAATTCTTAAATGGCCTTATTACACCTGCATTATTTGGAACTGTAGGTAGAACAGTTGCAGGCGCTTTGAACACAGCTTTATATATAGCATTCTCATTCGGTAAGACTTTTAATTGGGCAAATCTGGGAAGTTCGATTGCAAATGGCATTAACAGTTTCTTTTCAACTTTTGATTTTGCTGTATTTGGCCAGACATTCAATACTTTTGCTATAGGATTGTTGGATACGTTAACTACTGCTATAGAAAATATAGATTGGTATAATATTGGAAAACAGATAGGACTCTTTTTGAGTAATTTGGATTGGAAAACCATACTTGATAAGACGGGGAAACTAATAGTTGATGGATTAGTAGCTGCGGTTTCTTTGTATATAGGATCAGCCTCAACAGCTCCAGTAGAAACAGCTCTTGTAACTTGGTTGGTGTTAGCGGCTGGAGCGATTAGCCCTATTGTAATTGCTAAAACACTTTGGAAGAAGATCACTGGGTCACTTGTTACAATGTTTACTGGAGGAATAAGCATCCCTTCGTTAATCGTAACATTTAGCACTTTTGTTGGGAAGTTCGGTAATACCGCAGCCTTCCAGGTGTTTGGAAATGAAATTATTGATCTTATTAACGGATTCATAAAGGAGACTTTTGGAGAAAAGGTTCTTACAACCATGGGAGATTCTCTGTTCATTGCGGTTGGTACTGGTATCGGTGCAATTTTCGGTGGTCCTATTGGAGCAGTTGTTGGACTAATTATAAGTGCGCTTATTGATGATATCACAAAAGTAAATGGTAAATAACCA
>DFCS01000005.1 GCA_002367105.1 Hungatella sp. UBA3048 | reverse complement strand
CTTCTGTTTTCAAAGTGCTGTGCATCTGGCAGAAGGTTCGCTTCCTTGATGCTGACGCAGAAGGAGGGATTTGAACCCTCGCGCCGCTACTAACGGCCTACTCCCTTTCCAGGGGAGCCCCTTCAGCCACTTGGGTACTTCTGCAGTTAGCTGATTCTTTTATGTTATTAGCGGCTAAAAACCTGCCAACGGAGAGGGTGGGATTCGAACCCACGCGCCCTTGCGGACAAACGGTTTTCAAGACCGCCTCGTTATGACCACTTCGATACCTCTCCAAATGTGCTTTTATATTTTAATAGAAGTCCATGCTTTTGTCAAGCACTTTTTTCTATTTTTCCAAATCTCTTGGAGACCAATACTGCTTGTTTTGCTGCATTTATCAGCTGCAACTTGGATAGTTTATCATTGATTGTTTGTTCTGTCAACACATTTTTACATTTTTTTCAAATTATATTTTTAAGTCTTAAAAATACTCCAAAAGCCGTTGTTTTGCTTCTTCAGCTGTCTTAAAATCTTCTTCTGTGCCTGTCATATAATTGATCGCTTCTTCCCATACTTTTACTGGGTAATCATCTGCCGGTATTTCGGCAATTACGAAGCGGCAGCATCTTTTATAAATACAGTTTCTTAAATCTGAAAGGTACATGCAGCCCGAATTCGCCGCTATCCGGTCCAAAAGCCCAGCCCTGGCATTTTTGCCCCAATCTATCCTGTTATCTTCAGTTTCCATCTACCGTACCTTCTTTCATCTTTCCTGCCAAGGTTTCCGGGCAGAGCACCTTCTTTATCGGGTGTAAAGGTACACCCAAAGAGTGTTACGTCAGATGCGGCTGCGGACAATATATGGCAGCCGCCAACCTGTATGGCAGACTTTTCTGTATAATCATACATTAAATACTTTATATAACTAATAATATTGTAATGAATGCAACATGTCAAGTGATGGATTGCATTATTTACTACATATATTTCATTAAATGCAATACTATGGAATCAGGAGGAGCTACCTATGTATATAGATTTCAATTTTTCAAAACGCCTTTCAGAACTCAGAGCTCAAAAGGGTGTGTCTGCACGTGATATGAGCCTGTCTCTCGGTCAGAATCCCACATATATCCATAAAATAGAAAACGGACTGGCTCTTCCGTCCATGATGGGTTTTTTCTATATATGTGAGTATCTGGATATCGAGCCATCCGAATTTTTCTCTCACAACATCAGCAGCCCGGCAAAACTAAAAGAACTAATGGAGGATGCGCAGCATTTAAACCGTGAGCAGCTTGACCACCTTCATCTTATCGTAAAGGATCTTTTAAAATCAGGAGGAAAAAAATAAAAAGGAAGCTGCACTTACAGCATCCTTTTATTTCTCCAGATATTTTCTTTTCATCAGCACACCGGCAATTTCCATATCCTCCGGTGTTGTAATCTTTATGTTGGCGTAATCGCCCCGAATTAGTTTCACTTTTTCCTGAGTCATGGTTTCCACCACCATGGCATCATCCGTTACTCCTTCCTGATACTGTTCTGATGACATAAGCTTTTCATATGCCCGAAGTACCAGTTCATATTCAAAGGCCTGAGGAGTCTGAATCAGCCAAAGACTGTTCCGGTCCGGAGTCATGGCTGCAAATTCATGTTCGTCAGAAATTTTAATGGTATCCTTAACTGGCATCCCTACCGCGCATGCCCTGTACATTCTGGCTGCATCGGAAGCTGCCTCTATGATCTCGACCGTCACGCAGGGCCTGGCCCCGTCATGGATCAGGACATATTCACAGTTGTTAACTGCCTTAAGCCCTTCGTATACGGAATGGTACCGTTCCTTTCCTCCTTCAGTAACCGCAGTCACCTTGCTGAAACCGTATTTCTCAATAATCTCCTCCCGGCAATAACCGGACTCTCCAGGTCCGGTCACCAGGACGATCTCATCTACCGAACTATTTTCAAAGGCATGAAGCGCATAATACAGCAGAGGTTTCCCAAAGAGCTCCAGGTACTGCTTATGCACCTGGCTTTCCATACGTGTTCCTTTTCCTGCCGCCAATATGACTGCTGCCGTTCTCCCCCTGCTCTCCATCCGTCCGTCACCTTTCACCCAGTTTTAAATTGGGAACTGCATTTAAATCCCAACCGGCCCTCGCTCCATTGATATACTCGTAATAAGCTGCTGTGCCGATCATGGCTGCGTTATCCGTGCAATAAATGGGTGACGGATAGTAAAAGGCGATTCCGGCTTTTTCACATGCAAGGCCCATCTCTTTCCGAAGGGCAGAATTGGAAGCCACACCGCCGGCTATGGCAATCTTTTTAAATCCGTATTCCTTTGCCGCATCCACCGTATGACTCACCAGCACATCCACGACCGCATTTTGGAAGGAAGCTGCTAAATCAGCCACAATAATTTCCTCTCCCAACATGCCCGCATGGTTGATATGGTTTAATACCGCTGACTTTAGGCCGCTGAAGCTGAAATCATAAATGTTCCCTTCCACCTTTGCCCGAGGGAATTTGATGGCATGGGGATTTCCTTCCTTTGCCGCATGATCAATCTTCGGACCTCCCGGGTACCCAAGGCCCACTGCTCTTGCAACCTTGTCAAATGCCTCTCCTGCCGCATCATCCCTGGTACGGCCCAGAATTTCAAATTCACCGTAATCCTTTACAATAACAAGATGGGTATGGCCGCCGGATACGATCAAACATAAAAAAGGCGGCTCCAGATCCGGATGCTCAATAAAGTTAGCTGATACATGTCCTTCAATATGATGGACACCCACTAACGGCTTACCTGCTGCATAAGCAATGGCTTTCGCCTCTGCAACACCTACAAGGAGCGCTCCCACCAGGCCTGGACCATACGTTACGCCTATGGCGTCCATATCATCCAGACTCAGCCCTGCCTCCAGAAGGGCTGTTTCTACAACCTGATTTATCTTTTCAATATGCTTTCTGGATGCGATTTCCGGTACAACACCCCCGTATAATGTGTGAAGGGCTATCTGAGAGGAGATCACATTGGAAAGTATCTCTCTTCCGTTCTTTACTACGGCTGCCGCTGTCTCGTCACAGGAACTTTCAATCGCAAGTATATAGACATCTTCCTCTGAATGATTTTTTTTCATCGCTGCTCCCTCACTCCTCATCAAATTCCAGTTCCAGGGTCCAGGCATCCTTTGCCGTTTTGGTACGAGGGAAAATCTCCCGGACTTTTTCTAAGTATTCTTCTGGTCTGGTAAGAGAAGGACTGTAATGAGTCAGCCACATCTGTTTGGGCTTCGCTTCCTTTGCCAGTCTGGCAGCCTCATAAAAGGTCATATGCTTATACTCTCTGGCTTTAGCTTCCTTCCCTTCCTCTCCGTACATACCTTCGCAGATAAAAAGATCCGCCTCCCTTGCGTATTCCGCAATTACAGGAACCGGCCTTGTATCCGTACAATAGGTCACCTTAAGCCCCCGTCTTGCCGGACCTAAGACCATATCAGGAGTCAGAGTTCTTCCGCCCTCTTCAATGGTTTCCCCTTTTTGCAGGCGGCTCCAGAACTTCTGGGGTATTCCGGCGGCATTGGCCCGGTCCACATCAAACCGGCCTGTTCTTGGAATGGAGATGGAATAGCCATAGCAGACAACATTGTGGTTCACCCGGTAAGCATCGATTACATAAGGCCCGATTTTTACCTGCTCCCGGTTCTCAGAAAGTTCGATGAATTTCAGTTCAAAGGGCAGCTCCGGCGCAATGGTCCTCAGCGCTCCCACTACACGCTCTAAGCCCTTTGGCCCAATAAGAGTCAGGGGCTCTGTCCTTTCCGCATTGCCCATGGTCAGGAGAAGCCCCGGAAGACCACTGATATGGTCGGCGTGATAATGGGTAAAACAAATGATGTCAATGGGTTTTGGGCTCCAGCCCTTTTCTTTTAACGCAATCTGGGTTCCTTCCCCGCAGTCAATGAGAAGATCACTGCCACCGCATCTGGCCATCATGGCCGTCAGCCACCGATATGGCAGAGGCATCATTCCTCCGGTTCCCAGCAAACATATATCCAACATAAAAATTCCTCGCTTTGGTTTCTATCAATGAACAGCGGTAAAAAACCGCCTCATAAAATCATATCACAAAGCAGAGGCAATTAGCAACTATAAATATTCCAGCTGTTCTTCTACCTCCACAGGAATCTTAAATTCCTGAATCATAGTATCGTAACAGTCTTCACACAGATCAAAATGATGGATCTCACCATCCTTCTCGGAGAAAAAGTCCCAGGAATGATTGACGCTTATTACCCCCTCCCTGGCAACACCTTCTGACACGATAATTTTTTTGCCACAGCAGTTGCACACAACTGTTTCAAGCTGACCACCGTTTTTGTACTTTCTCATCTTCCTCTCACCTTTCCATTTTTCTGCCCATGCTTTTTGGGCATATAGGGATACCTGCAGGGTGCTTCCACTTATTCGCCCTGTTTATAGGACATAAAGGGATACCCGTAGGGTATTTCCTTTTTCGCACTTACCAGTCAGGCCCTGTTTCCGTTTTGCGTCATCCGAAAACAGGAAAAAGGGCATCCTCACTGGATACCCCTACATTATAAACGGTGATTCCCCTTATTTTTAGTGGTAAATGTTTCATATCCGGCGGTTCCACATAATGATGGCATTCTCACAGGGATTAAGGTAATAATTTTTTCGGATGGTTTCCTCTTGAAAACCATAGTATCTATAAAGGTTTCTAGCCTTTTTATTGCTTTCCCGGACCTCTAAAGACAGGGATTTTACTCCATTTTTAATGGAAAATTCCACCAGTCGGTCCATAAGTTTCTTAGATAGGCCCCTCCCCCTGTACGCCGGCAAAACGGCAATCCGAAGCAGCTCTCCTTCTCCGGCAATGACCCGGAAGACGCAGTACCCTAAAATGTTCCCTTCTTCTTCCAGCACCAGCCAGGTATCAAGTCTGCTTTCTAAGCCTTCTTTGACTGTATCCAAGGACCATGGATCCGAAAAGCAGAGCCGTTCTATTTCAGCGACTCCGGATACATCCGGCAGTCTCATTTCATGAACCATTGGCTTCTCCCCCTTTCATGAAAGTTCGATTCACCTGACGGTTCATCGAAAGGCTATTTATTTGCCTCACGTTCCCGCTCCGCCTGGGGCTTTCTTAAATATTCAGGGGAATGCTCCGCCGCCGTGAGGGTTTTTCCCTCTTCATAATAAAGGCCTCCTAAAGCCGCAACCGCTGCTGCCCGCTGCCGGTTTAAATGGGCCGGCGCAAAGAGGAATGGAACCGTTATCTTTTCTTGTATCTGCTGTTTGTATACAGGAACTCCGTCACCTAAAAAGATTACCTTTTGGCCGGCTGCATTTAATTCATCCACCAATTCCAAAATGTCCATAGCGCATTGTTCCTTAATCACGGAAAAACCGCTCTGGTTGTCGTATATGCCGGTATATACCTGATTTCTTCTGGCATCCATGATGGGGCAGACAAGATAGGCGCTGCCGTATAAGTTATAGGCCATGGCATCCACGGTAGGAACGGAGACCAGGGGTTTTTTCAAAGCCAGGCCAAGGCCCTTGCCAGTCGCGGAGCCGATCCGCAGTCCGGTAAAGGAACCCGGTCCACCGGAAACCGCAATGGCATCAATGGTCTCCAAATCCAGTTCCACCATCTTTACAATTTCATCCAGCATGGGAAGAAGGGTCTGGGAATGGGTCCTCTTAAAATTTACCGTATATTCCGCAGTCAGTACCTCGTCCTCCACCACGGCAACGGAAGCCACCAAAGACGAGCTTTCAATTCCAAGTATCCTCATTTACATTCCCTCCACGGTTATTTTCCTGTAATCAAACCCTTTTTCCAAATCCTTTTCAATGGTTATGGTTCTTACATCGTCGGGGAGAAGCTCTTTAATCAAATTCGACCATTCAATAAGGCTTACTCCCTCCCCGTAAAAGCAGTCTTCATAACCAATCTCATCCATCTCACTGACATCACTGATCCGGTATACATCGAAATGGTAAAAAGGCAGCCGTCCATCCTCATACTGGTTAACAATGGTAAAGGTAGGACTGCTAACCGGCTCCCTGATCCCAAGGCCTGATGCAAATCCCTGGGTAAATACGGTCTTTCCCACACCCAAATCACCGTTTAAGCAGTATACTTCAGAAGGCTTTGCTTCCTTTCCCAGTTTTTTCCCAAATTCATAGGTCTCTTCTGGCTTCCAGCTTTCTATTACCATAATTTATATCCTCTTTCGCCTTTCAGGAGGCAGTTTTTCTTTGATGAGCCCTCGGATAGCCGTCTTTTTTTCTCCGGTTACGGAATCAGGCAGCAGATAGGCATGGACCCGGTCCATATACAGGATCATCATATCTCTTATACGGTCCACCTTTCCAATGTTTTCCCAGGCAATTTCCAGGCTTTCCTCTCCCTGGGAAACCAGGATTCCTTTCTCATCGAAGGTGAGAGTCATGACATTCAAAATCGCGGGAGTCTTTGCCTGCTTGAGAGCCTTTAAATAAAGAATACCAGGCTGCCAGACTGTAAACATCAGGGCGCAAACGATTAGCAGCACCCGGTATGGGGCAGAATTGGAACTCCATGTGGTAATCAGGAGAAAAACAGCAGCAGCACTGAAAATAATATTAAAAAGCCCCTGCAGCCCCTGATAAGAATGGTACATGGAAAACTTCCACAAATCCTTTGCCGTTAATTTCACTTCTATTACAATCGGATCTTTCTCTTCCACGTTTTCTCCTTTCTGAACGCCTTGGCTTATAATTTCATGGTCAGGGCGATCCTCTTCTTCTGAACATCCACGCTTATGACCTTGACTTCAACGATATCTCCTACACTCACCGCTTCCAGGGGATGCTTGATGAATTTATCGGACATCTGGGAGATGTGTACAAGGCCATCCTGGTGAACACCAATATCTACAAAGGCACCGAAATCAATAACATTTCTTACAGTTCCCTTTAATACCATGCCTGGCTTCAAATCCTTCATGTCCATTACATCGGTGCGGAGAATGGGGGCAGGCATCTGGTCTCTGGGATCCCTTGCCGGTTTTTCCAGCTCTTTTACAATATCCCGCAGGGTGATTTCTCCGATTTCCAGCTGGGCTGCCAGCGCTTTATAATCCAGAATCTTTTTACCGATTCCATTTAATCCTCCATGAGCCAGCTCTGTTAAGTCATAACCAAGCTTTGTCAAAAGCTTTTTTGCTGCATCGTAGGTTTCCGGGTGAACACTGGTTCCGTCTAATGGGTTCTTCCCTCCCTGTATCCTCATAAAGCCTGCACACTGCTCATATGCCTTTGGCCCAAGCTTTGGAACCTTTAAAAGCTGGTTCCTGCCGGCAAAGGCCCCGTTTTCTTCGCGGTAAATTACGATATTCTTTGCGATGGGCTTTGAAATGCCGGATATATATTCCAGAAGGGAAGCGGAAGCTGTATTTAGATCCACTCCCACTTTGTTTACACAGTCCTCTACCACGCCCTGAAGGGCCTCGCTTAAATGCTTCTGGTTCATATCATGCTGGTACTGGCCTACCCCAATTGATTTGGGGTCGATCTTCACAAGTTCTGCCAGGGGATCCTGCAGTCTTCTTGCAATGGATGCGGCGCTCCTCTGACCTACATCAAATTCAGGAAACTCTTCCGTGGCAAGCTTGCTGGCAGAATAAACAGAGGCTCCTGCCTCATTTACAATAATATACTGTACATGCTCCGGGATATCCTTTAACAATTCCACGATAATCGCTTCCGATTCCCTGGATGCAGTTCCGTTTCCAACGGAAATCAGGGAAATATGGTATTTTTTGATCAGCTTCTTTAAGACGGCTTTTGCTTCCTCCACCTTATTCTGGGGCGCTGTGGGATAAATGACTATGGTATCAAGGACTTTTCCTGTCTCATCCACAACAGCAAGCTTGCAGCCGGTTCGAAATGCCGGGTCCCAGCCCAGGACCACACGCCCTGCAATGGGAGGCTGCATTAAAAGCTGCTCTAAGTTTTTGCCGAACACCCGGATCGCTCCAGCCTCTGCCTGCTCTGTTAAAGAGCTTCTTACCTCACGCTCTATGGCCGGGGCTATAAGACGGTCATAGCTGTCTGCGATCACCTCTTTAAGGACAGTTGTGGTATACGGGTTCTCCTTTACAATCACCTGCTTTTCCAGAAACCGTATCATCTGCTCTACAGGTGCCAGTATTTTTACCGTAAGGATCTTCTCTTTTTCTCCGCGGTTTAAAGCCAGAATCCTATGGCCTGCGGATTTTTTAATGGTTTCCTCATAATTGTAATACATTTCATAAACAGATTCTGCCTCTTCATCCTTTGCTGATGACTGAAGGCTTCCCTGGTTTACGGTGGCATTCCGGATATAGGTGCGGTATTCCGCGTTGTCGGAAATCCTCTCTGCCAGGATGTCCTTTGCCCCGTTTATGGCTTCCTCCGGGGAAGAAACGCCCATTTCTTCAGAAACGTACTCCAGTCCAACCTCTGTTAAGGGAGTCTTTATCATCTGAAGCATGATTAAATCCGCAAGAGGTTCCAGCCCCTTCTCCTTAGCAATGGTTGCTCTTGTCCTTCTCTTTGGCTTATAGGGACGGTATAAATCCTCCACAGCAACCAGAGTCTGGGCTTCTATTATCTTTTTTTCCAGCTCCGGAGTCAGCTTTTCCTGCTCCCTGATCGAAGAAAGCACCTGTTCCTTCCGCTCTTCTAAATTCCGCAGATAGCGGAGTCTTTCATCCAGGTTACGCAGAACCTCATCATCTAAGGAACCGGTGACCTCCTTCCGGTATCTTGCAATAAACGGAATGGTGTTCCCTTCGTCAATGAGCTTTACTGTCGCTTCCACCTGCCCGCGGCTAATGGAAAGTTCTTCTTGCAATGCCTTTATTATATCCATGGTGATCCCCTTATTTTTCATAATTTGTATCGTAATGAATTTTCGTTCAGCCTTTATTCAATTTACTATTATAATTCATCAGCCTTCCTTATGCAAGACCCGTCTGGACATGCAGGCTTTTTCGTGCTACAATCATACAATAGTGTGGTTAATAACCATTTTTTTGATTTCACAATATGCAAACGAGGTAAATTACGAATGGAAGAAAACCATAACAGCAACAACGGGATGCTGCCCCAGATCCGTCCGACAGGTTCCCTTCTGGCCTTCTGGTCCGTTCTTCTTGGCGGCATTGGACTTGCCAGCGACTGCCTTCCCCTATTCAGTATCTGGAGTCTGCCTGCAGGCCTGTTTCTCGGCCTGATCGGCATTGCATGCGCTGTGCTCTCCAAACAGGGAAAACCATTTACTCAACAGGCCCAGCTTGGCCTGATCCTGTCTATTATTTCCACGGTCTGCGGCCTTATGATGGCATTGTTTATTATTTTTGTATATGATACTATGGATACCAACACGCCTTTGGGCCATTATTTCAGACAGGTTTTTGAGACTGCCGCTCAGGCCCTTACCTCCTCTCCTTCCGGAGAATAGAGCCTATCTCATAACAGGCAGCAGATCTATACCCTTTATGACCAGCATATAATTCTTGAAAATCCAATTGGCTGCAACAATAGCCGCTCCTGCCAGGATCAGTATCCTGGCTCTTTTTTTATGTTCAAAGGGAGTTTTCCGCCCTTTAACGGCCCATATAATCATTTCCAAAAAAATCACGAGAACAGCATAAAGGACCAGCGGATGATACTGAAAACTCATTCGCAGGTCCCCTCGCAGCAATGACCGGACGGCCCGGGTTCCCCCACAGCCCGGACAATAAAGTCCGGTCAGGGAATGGAACAGACAGGGAAGCCCGAGGCCAAATATTCTTTTTAACCAGTTCATTTTTTCACCTTAGTTTAGTCCGCCAGATCAAAGGCATCATGGACGGTCCTCATAGCACGGTTTACATCCGCTTCATCGATTAAAACCGTTATCCGTATCTCAGAAGTGGCGATCATCTTGATATTCACATTGGCACTGGAAAGGGCTTCAAACATTTTTGCAGCCACTCCGGGATTGCCTGTCATCCCTGCGCCGATAATGGAAATCTTAGCTACGCCTTCCTCACTCGTTACTTCCTGGGCGGTGATGGATTCCTTATTTTCCATTAAAAGATCCATGGTATCCTTTAAATCAGTCTTTGCCACCGTAAAGGAAATGTCCTTTCTTTCTTCCCGTCCGATGGACTGAATGATAATATCCACATTGATATTATTCCTTGCCAGGAGATTAAAGATTTTAAAAGCAATTCCCGGCGTATTTTTGACCCCGATTACTGAAATACGGGCTACATTCTTATCCGCGGCCACACCGCTAACCAGCATTCTTTCCAATTTTGTTTCCTCCTTGACGACTGTACCTTCTGCCCTGGTCAGACTTGACAGAACAACCAACTGAACTCCATAACGCTTTGCCATCTCCACAGACCGGTTATGGAGCACTTTTGCTCCAAGGGAAGCGAATTCCAGCATTTCATCATAAGAAACCTCAGGGAGCTTTCTAGCGTTTGGAACGATGTGGGGATCTGCCGTGTATACTCCATCCACATCCGTATAGATCTCACATGCATCCGCATGAAGGGCGGCTGCAAGGGCTACGGCCGTTGTATCGGAACCTCCCCGGCCAAGTGTTGTTAAGTCTTCGTACTTATTAACCCCCTGAAAGCCTGTGACAATCACAATTTTCCTGGCCTCCAGTTCATGCTGTATCCGTGACCTATCGATCCGCTTTAATTTGGCCGTTCCGTAGGCAGAGGTGGTGTGCATGGCCACCTGAGCCGCATTTAAAGAAACGGCCGGAACTCCCAAAGAATTCATTGCCATAGCCATAAGGGCCACACTGACCTGTTCCCCGGTGGCTAACAGCATATCCAGTTCTCTCTTAGGAGGGTTAGGATTAATCTCAAGGGCCTTTGCAATGAGACCATCCGTTGTCTTTCCCATAGCGGACAAAACCACTACCACCTGATTGCCTTTTTCATATTCCTCAATGCAGCGCTTTGCCACATTAAAAATTCTTTCTTTGTCTGCGACGGAGCTACCGCCAAATTTTTTCACTACTAACATTGATGCCTCCTGGCGAAAAGTCAAGCAGATATTCTGATCCGCTTTGCTGTATGCTCATAACCTGTTACACCGTTACTAATTCTGTGCGGATGCGCTGCCTGATTCCCGGCAGCTTTTTCGCATTTATTTCGTATTCTTCTTCGGTCATGGTTTCCGTAAGGACGGCAAATTCGTCCATATGGTCCAGTTCCACCACTTCCACCTTGCCGAATACTGCCTCCACTTCCTTCACACGCTTAACAGCAATTCCTTTGATCCTCACAAAATAGCGGAAGGAGCTGCTGCTCATGGAAGAAATGGTAAGGTTTTCCCTATCCCAGCCCATTTCCACATGGCGGCCATGATTATTCAGGGCTTCAATAATATCCGCTACCACAGCGCTTGCTGTTGGAAGCTTACCTGCCCCGCATCCATAAAACATGGACGTGCCCAACATGTTTCCTTTTACCAGAATGCCGTTATAAACATCATTTACGGAATATAACGGATGATCTTTTCCGATCATGACCGGGGCTACAAATGCATGGACGGTTCCGTCCTGGATCCTGCTGGAGCCAAACAGCTTTACAGAGGTTCCCATAGCATCGGCATAGCGGAAATCCACATCCGTTATTTTTGTTATCCCTTCTGTATAAATATGCTCGTAATTAACCTCGTGTCCCGTTGCCATTGCCGTCAAGATGGCAATCTTTCGACAGGTATCGTGTCCTTCCACATCGGCTTCCGGATTCCGCTCGGCGTAGCCTAGGTCCTGAGCCTCTCGTAAGGCCGTTTCAAAGGTTTCGCCTGCTCTGTCCATTTTTGTCAGAATATAATTGGTGGTTCCATTTAAAATACCGGTGATCTCTTCAACCACCTCACCTGCAAGGGAAGTATACAGAGGGCGTATGATAGGAATACCGCCGCCTACACTTGCCTCGAAGAAAAAATTCACATGATGCTCTTTTGCGATTTCCAAAAGTTCTGTGCCGTATGCCGCCACCAAAGCTTTATTGGAGGTGGCCACATGCTTGCCTGCCTTTAAACACGCCTTCACAAAGGGATAAGCAGGATTTAGTCCTCCCATTGTCTCAACGACCATGGACACGGACGGATCCTTTTCAATGACGGAAAAATCATGAACGATCTTTTCTTCTGCCGGATCTCCCGGAAATTCCCTTAAATCCAGTACATACTTTACATCAACTTCATCGCCTGCCCTTTTGGCAATTATCTCTTTGTTTCTTTCCAAAACCTCTACCACACCTGATCCAATGGTGCCATAGCCCATAACTGCAATATGTCTCATATTATCCTCCGGCAACTCGCTTTCGTATTATTTTTCAAGGAAGTTCAATTTGTCATTCTGCTTATCGAACTGCTGCCTCTACTCCCTGGCTAAAATTTTAACGTAGTGGACTCCATTTTTTTCTTCTATTTCCTCCACCATTTTTGAAACATTGCCGGTGGTCTCAAGGACTTCCACACTTAACGTTAAGGTGGCAACTCCATTGACCGGAATGCTCTGGTGTATGGTTAGGATATTGGCGCGGTACACAGCAACCACATGAAGCAGATCGGACAGTAAACCTGGTTCATCATCCATCTGCATCACAAGTGTTATGGTCTTCCCTTTCGTATTATCATAAAAAGGAAAGATATCATCCTTATACTTATAAAAAGAGCTGCGGCTGATTCCGACCCGGTCAGTTGCCTCCTGTACGGTAATAACGCGCTCCGATTCCAACAGCTTTTTTGCTTCAACTACTTTCAGCAATACTTCAGGTACAGCCTTTTGCTTTACCACAAAATATTTACTCTTTTCTTCCATAATAAAAATATCTTCCCTTCTGTGTCCGCATCGGAAATACATCTGTGCTCATAGGGAAGATATTATCATATTTAGGCAGGGTATGCAACTATTTTTCTATTTATTTTCTTCAGTTCTTAAAAAAATACAGGAAAAATCCTCTATTCAGCGCTGCTTTCCCCGGACTTTGCCCCAGTACTCAGCCAGCGTAAATAGGCGTACATGAACTGATCCAAAGAACCGTCCAGAACGCTTCCTACATTGCCGGTTTCCGCATTGGTCCTGTGATCCTTGACCATAGTATAAGGCTGAAGGACATAGGAACGGATCTGGTTACCCCAGCCAATCTCTGTCACATCGCCCCGGATTCCGGATAATTTCTCCGCATTTTCCTGCTGCTTCAGCATATAAAGCTTTGCCTTTAACATCTGCATGGCCTTGTCCTTGTTCTGGAACTGGGAGCGCTCATTCTGGCACTGGACCACAATTCCGGTAGGAAGGTGAGTGATGCGGATGGCCGAGGACGTTTTGTTGATGTGCTGTCCTCCTGCTCCGCTGGAGCGGTAGGTATCGATGCGAAGGTCCTCATCGTTGATCTCCACATCCAAATCCTCTTCAATATCCGGCATGACATCACAGGATACAAAGGAGGTCTGGCGTTTGCCTGCGGCATTAAACGGAGAGATGCGCACCAGACGGTGAACTCCCTTTTCCGATTTCAAATACCCAAAAGCATTGGGCCCGTTGATCTGAACCGTAACGGATTTAATGCCGGCTTCTTCCCCGTCAAGGTAATCCAGGACTTCTAAGGAAAAGCCTTTTTTCTCCGCCCACCGGCAGAACATACGGTACAGCATGCCGCACCAGTCACAGGATTCGGTTCCTCCTGCGCCTGCATTAAGCTTTAAAATGGCATTATCACTGTCGTACTCTCCTGACAGCAGGGTGTTGATGCGCATGTTTTCCAGTTTTTCTTTAAACTGGTTTAACATCTCTTCCACTTCCGGAACCAGGGAGGGATCGTTCTCCTCATTCCCCATTTCGATCATTACGCCAATGTCTTCATACTGCTGCTCTAAGTCCTTATAGGTCTGAACGGTATCTTTTAAATTCTTTGCGAGCTGTACAATCTTTGCCGACTTTTCAGGATCCTCCCAAAAGCCAGATTCCTCCATGGATTTGTCCAGCTCATCGATTCTCTTTAACTTATTATCTAAGTCAAAGTGAATCCCTCACTTCCACTAATGGTTTTTCAAACGTTGATAATTCGTATTTGTACTGGTCTAACTCTACCACTGTGTCACCCACTTTCTGAATTTAATTATTTATCTAAACAAAATTGGAGTCCGGTCCTTTAAAAGGGTGCGAACTCCAATTTTATAAAAATACTATACTAATTTACGTCCGCAGCACTGCTTGTATTTCTTACCGGAACCGCATGGACATGGATCATTCGGATAAACCTTAGCTTCCACCTTCTTTACCGGTGCTTTCGGGGAGCTTTCATCCTTATTGGTTCCTGTCACCTTAGCAGCCGGTTCTCTCTCCACCTTCTGCTCTACGCGGATATGGAATAAGATTCTTACGGTATCCTCACGGATGGCCGCAGCCATCTCATCAAACATCTGATATCCGCTCATCTTGTATTCCACCAGCGGATCTCTCTGTCCGTAAGCCTGCAGGCCGATGCCCTGGCGCAGCTGATCCATATCATCAATATGGGACATCCATTTATTATCAATCACCTTTAAGAGAATCACACGCTCGATTTCACGAATCTGTTCTCCCTCCGGGAATTCTGCTTCCTTGGATTCATAAAGCTTAATAGCTTCTTCCTTCAGCATATGCTTCAGTTCATTCTTCTTAATCTTCTTATCTTCTGGAAGAGTAACCGGCTGAAGCGGGATGATGGGGAGAAGAAGGGTGTTAAGCTCGTTTAAATCCCAATCTTCCGGTGCCTGTTCATCGCTGACGGAAAGGTCCACCGCATTTTCTACAATATCCGTCACCATCTTTAATACGAAGTCACGCATATTGTCTCCATCCAGAACCTTTCTTCTCTCTCCATAGATCACTTCACGCTGCTCGTTCATGACCTCGTCGTATTTTAAAAGGTTCTCACGGATGCCGTAGTTGTTTGTCTCAATCTTCATCTGGGCCTTTTCAATGGCATTAGAGAGCATCTTGTGCTCGATCTGCTCTCCTTCCGGCACGCCAAGAGCATTGAACATGCCAACCAGACGTTCGGAACCAAACAGACGCATTAAGTCATCTTCAAGGGAAATATAAAATCTGGATTCACCCGGGTCACCCTGACGTCCGGAACGGCCGCGCAGCTGGTTATCAATACGGCGGGACTCATGACGCTCCGTACCGATGATCTTTAAGCCGCCTGCTGCCTTTGACTCGTCATCAAGCTTAATATCCGTACCACGGCCTGCCATGTTGGTGGCTATGGTTACAGCCTTATGCACACCTGCATCCGCTACGATCTCAGCTTCCAGCTCGTGATATTTTGCATTCAGCACCTTATGAGGAATTCCCCGGCGCCGTAACATGTTGCTTAACATTTCAGAGGTTTCAATGGTAATGGTACCTACCAGGACAGGCTGTCCCTTCTCGTAAGCAATCTCCACTTCATTGCATACCGCTTCAAATTTCTCTTTCTTTGTTTTATAAACGGCATCCTCCTGATCAATTCGTGCGATCGGGCGGTTGGTTGGGATAGAAATGGCATCCATGCCGTAGGTGTTACGGAATTCCTTCTCTTCTGTAAGAGCGGTACCGGTCATACCGGCTTTTTTATTGTACTTATTAAAGAAGTTCTGGAAGGTGATGGTGGCAAGAGTCTTGCTCTCTCTGCGCACATTTACGTGCTCCTTGGCTTCAATTGCCTGATGGAGTCCGTCAGAATAACGTCTTCCTGGCATAATACGTCCGGTAAACTCATCAACAATCAGTACCTCGTCATCCTTTACTACATAATCCTTATCCCGGAACATGAGATAATTGGCACGAAGGGCCAGAATAATGTTATGCTGGATCTCTAAGTTCTGTGGATCGGATAAGTTCTCGATGTGGAAGAACTGCTCTACCTTTTCCACACCCTGTTCGGTTAAGTTGACAACCTTGTCCTTTTCATCCACAACAAAGTCGCCGGTTTCCGTGATCTCCTCTCCCATGATGGCTGCCATCTTGGAGAATTCTGCGGAGGCCTCGCCTCGTTCCAGCTGGCGGGCCAGAATATCACAGACCTCATACAGCTTTGTGGACTTGCCGCTCTGCCCGGATATAATAAGAGGTGTTCTTGCTTCATCAATTAATACAGAGTCTACCTCATCAATGATACAAAAATCTAAATTTCTTAAAACCATCTGTTCCTTATAGATGGCCATGTTATCTCTCAGATAATCAAAACCAAGCTCGTTGTTGGTTACGTAGGTAATGTCGCAGTTGTATGCTTCACGTCTTTCGTCAGAATTCATGGAGTTAAGCACGACCCCAACGGTCAGGCCCAGGAATTCATGTACTCTTCCCATCCATTCTGCATCTCGTTTTGCCAGGTAATCATTGACCGTTACAATCTGGACTCCATTGCCTGCCAGTGCATTTAAATAAGCAGGGCAGGTAGATACCAGGGTCTTACCTTCACCGGTCTTCATCTCAGAAATACGTCCCTGATGAAGAACGAGTCCGCCGATGAGCTGTACACGGAAATGCTCCATATTAAGAACTCTTCGTGCTGCCTCTCTCACCGATGCAAAAGCTTCCGGTAAAATATCATCCAGAGTCTCGCCTGATGAAAGTCTTTCCTTAAAGAGCCTTGTGTTGTTTCTCAGCTCCTCATCCGTAAGTGCTACCATGGTCGGACGCAGAGCTTCTATCTTATCCACAATGGGTTCTATTAATTTTAATTCTCTTTCACTATGAGTTCCAAATATTTTTTGAACGAAGTTCATAATTCATTCTCCTACTCTTCTTAACGATATACACGATACAATCTCGTATATTGTAGCACTAACTCCTTCTTAATTCAACGAATTCATAAAAAATTAACATTCTGGTAATAAACAGGGCCTATTATTACCAGGACCTTCCTTTTTCCACAGCAAACAACGGCAAATCTGGAAAATTTTATGGTTAACCTGACACATTGCACAAAAAACCTGTTCGATTCTCCGCTTTTCCACATTATCCACATTACATTGTGTATTTTTCCCCCAGTTTTATCCCCACTATGAAATCCCATAATTAGGCGAAAAAATAGTTATACACCAAGTTATCCACATTATCCACATTTTTTCTCCACAGATTCCCATATTTCCCATCCAGTTGTCAGACTTTCGGATTTTTGTATATATGTCATAAAGTTTCCTTTTTCGACGAAAATTTCTCTTTTTCCCTTGACTTTTTTTCAAGTCCATCTATAGTTTTTCAATAATTAGTCAAACTAATAAGTAGAGACATTTTACAAAAAATTACCAATAATTATCTAATAATTTTACAATGTAATTGAACTATTCTCAAAAATATGCTATACTATAACCATCTCAAGAAAAAGGAGCTGATGACTTATGCGTTTTACAATTACAGGGAGAAATATTGAGGTAACACCGGGATTACGCGAGGCAGTCGAGGACAAGCTTGGAAAGCTGGACCGTTTCTTCGCTCCTGCGACAGAAGCAACAGTAAGACTCAGCGTGCAGAAAGAAATTCAGAAAATCGAAGTAACTATTCCAGTGAAAGGACATATAATCAGAGCAGAAGAATCCAGTACAGATATGTACGTTTCCATTGATCTTGTGGAAGAGATCCTGGAACGCCAGCTGAAAAAATATAAAAACAAATTAATCAACAAAAAGCTGAATGCCCCTTCCTTTTCAACAGCTTTTCTGGAAGATGAAGCTCAGCCAGATGATCATGTAGAAATCGTTAAGTCAAAGAAATTTGCCATAAAGCCCATGGATCCGGAAGAAGCCTGTGTTCAGATGGAACTTCTTGGTCATAGCTTCTACGTATTCTTAAATGCGGATACAGAGGAAGTCAATGTGGTTTATAAAAGAAAAGGCGGCTCCTATGGCCTGATTGAACCAGAATTCTAAAACTAAAAAAATGCAGCCAGGACAATTGACCGGCTGATCAGATTGTAGGCAAATCGGTGTCAGGACGCGAGTCCTGGCACTGTTTTTCTATGTACATATTGTTCATCATGATTTTTAACATCAGAAAAGAAAAGCTGTCCTTTAGCTGACCCGTTCTTTTGTATCTTTCCGGTGACCATACAGTTATATTTGTTTATCATTAAATTTTTTGCAATCGGTAAAATGACGATTGATTAACGGCAATGACATAATCGCGGACAATAATGAACTTTGTTGTAATAAAATCATACTTATCCGGAGAATCTCAAGCTCCAGAGACATTGTTTATAGTTTCCTTCCAGTGGTCCTTCTCTTTTTCTCATAGGCAAAGTTTTCATGAAACTTTGAGGCTTTCGTTATTTTAACGGGATTAAGCCTCAATGGAAAAACAGCCGGAGCAATAAGCTACGACTGTTTTTCTTCATATTCTATTCCACTACTCCCAATAATGATTTTATTTCATCAGCAGTGTCAGCACCTCTTTCAGCTGCCCGATAACAGCCGTAGCCGCACTCTGATCTATAAACTCCCCGTGCTGCGGCTTTAAGGCGTATACCTTCAATCCTGCATTTAATGCTGCTGCAATACCTGATGGAGAATCTTCTACCGCAAATGCCTGATCCGGAGTCAGTCCCAACGCATGCAGCGCCTTCCTATAAATCTCGGGATCCGGCTTGTGGGCGCTGCATTCCATTCCGCTAATACGGTAATCCACAAGACCATTGATTCCAGCTGCATCAATCATGGCATCAATGGACTCCAAATCCGATGAAGAGGCAATGCCTATTTTCAGACCCTGGTTTTTTAATATGGTGAACAGGGGCCTAACCTGGGGATTCACTAACTCTTTGTAGTGTACCGGATTATGCACCCGGTATTGGCGATACTCCATCATCATATCTTGACGCAGGATCGGATTATCTGGAACAAGGGCTTCCCAGATGGCTTCATCATTTGAACCGATAAAATTCAGACCAGCTTCATAGCGAAACTGCTTTTCCCTCAGAAATGCTTCACGACGTTTTTGATAGAAATGTTCTGTATCAGCCAGGACTCCATCCATATCAAATACAATTCCTTTAACCATATCTATAGTCTCCATCTCTTTATCTGTGATTGCTGAACCACTCTCCCCTGCACACTTGCCTTATCTTAATACTCCAGCTTCCACATATAACGGCGTTTTGACAGCGGATGCTGGCGAATGCTGGACAGTTCTTCCGCATACACGCGGAACACTGCAGTATGTAAAAGTGGGTTGAAATAAGTGGCAACATCACTGCTGATTACAGAAGACAGGCCATAATCCTTGGCATCAACCACTGTTGTCAATGCATTGAAACGCTGTAAGAAGGTCAAAGCCCGTACGTCAATGTCACGAGTCTTGCCGTCATTCATCAGCAGGACAAATGGAACATTCTTATCAACAATTTCGAATGGTCCATGGAAAAACTCACCGGAATGGAAACTGCCGGAATTGATCCACTGCATCTCCATCATCAGGCAAATAGAGGTGGAATAAGCAACCTCTGTACTTCCGCCGCTGGACATTACATATACAACAGGTGCATCCTTATATTCCTCTGCGAACTGTTTTGCGGCTTTCTTTGCGGACTGGGCGCTTTTCTCGGCCAGATCAAAAATCTTGCCGAACCCGTCAATCATCTTATCATATTTGTCATATCCGTCTGTCTGTTGAAGGATTTCCAGGGCAAGAGCCATCACATAGCCCATTTTCTCCAATTTTGCCGCATAATTTGCCTCAAATCCATGAATAATACTGTAGTCAGCATCTTTTGTCAGCGCAGAACCAGATGCATGGGTCACACTAATCACGGTTGCACCAGCTGCCTTAGCCACTGCATTTGCCTTTACAGTCTCTGGAGTACTTCCCCCCAAAGAAGCAGAGATTACTACCGTGGTATCCCCCAGCCAGTCCGGAGTGTCTAAGTTAAATTCATTGGCAGTAAAATGGGACACACGAAGCTTCTTACTTGCATTTGACAGAAAATATTTTGCCGGATAAAGCTCACTTTTGGAAGCACCGCAGCCTACAAATGCTACGTTTTCAATGGTATGATCCGCAACAATGGAAGATACAATTTCTTTCACCTGGTTCAAATTGATATTGTACATAATAAAATTCTCCTCTTTCATTCATCTTTTATATTGTTTTAATACCAAAACACACATTTAATAATTGTTTACGCCAGAATACCCAGTGCATTGATCACAATACCGCCCACAATGCAGACTACAAGCAATGCGCCAGTCGGTACCTTCTTACGAATCAGGGTAAACATGGCCAATGTGACCAGAAGGTTGAGTGTTTGTGGCAGAATACTGTCAATCACATCCTGCAATACCAATCCTGTGCTTGCAAATGTGACTGGCGTTGTAATGCCAACCATACTTGCTACCATCGCTCCAACTACCATCAGTCCCACGACTCCACAAACAAACATCAGCTGATCCATCAGACCGCCGCTCTGCAATTTTGTCAGATATTTGCTTCCCATGGTATAGCCGAGCTTACCGGCGAACCAGGTTACCAGCCAAGCTGGAATAAACGAGAGCACAATGGCCAGGATCGGTCCTAAAATGCTGCCCTGCTGTGCCAGAGAGATACCAAGTCCGAATGCGATAACGCGAACCGTACCCTGAAAGAACGAATCACCCACACCAGACAATGGTCCCATCAGAGAAGTTTTCACTGCATTGATTGTGTCCGGATTAAACTCCTCTCTGTCCGCTGCATACTGCTCCTCCATGGAAGCCGCCAGTCCAAGTGTAAATGCACTGGTCTGCGGAGTGCAGTTGTAAAAAGCCATATGCCGCTTGTATGCTTCCTGCTTATGAGTTTTCTGAACCGGGTCATTCTCATCAGGATACAGCTCATCTAAGGTCGGCGCAATCCCATACAAAAACCCCATATTCATCTGGCGCTCATAGTTCCAGGATGCCTGAATCGCCCATGATCTCCAGAAAAACTGAAGATATTTTCTGAAGTCAGACCGCTTGCCTGGCTTTGTATTTGTATGACTCATATTTTTCCCTCCTTATAAATCGTCTTCTAACGGATCTGAATCGTCCAAGGTTCTGCCAGAAGCAGAAGCCGCTAAGACTGTACCGCGAAATTTCAGACCATTAAGAATAATTGCGATAATCACTGCGAAGATAGCAATTGCCGTAATATTCAGTCCCAAGTAGCCAACCATAAAGAATCCCAGTACAAAATATACCGTAAGCTCCCTGTTCATCATGGAAGACATTAAAAGAGCAATACCATAGGCTGTAAGTAATTTACTTCCCAGATTCAGACCATCCGTAAACCAGGCTGGAATGACGCTGACAATGTACTGTACCATATCTGTACCTGCATATACCGCCAGAAAAATCGGAATAAAATACATCAAGGAATAACACAGGGTGCCCCACACAATATGCATCTGATAAGCCTGTTTAAATTTTCCCTGCACAATGGCTCTGTCTGCAACATGGGTTAGATTTGCCAGAAGCGTTCTGATAAGAACGCCAATCATTTGTCCAAGCACTGCGATTGGAACCGCAAGAGCCAGAGCTGTCTCCATGGTGGCATCTGTCAAAATGGCAAATGCACAGGTGATAATTGCTGCCATGTTCATATCCGGCGGAGCTGCCGCGCCAATATTTACAATACCAAGACTTATAAGTTCTAATGATGCTCCTACCGCAAGTCCGGTAGGCAGATCGCCTAGAACCAGACCCACAAGAGTACAGGTGATCAGTGGACGCTCCAGATTCAAACGACCAAGGATTCTGGAATCCAGAATGCATATCACCCCAATCAATCCCAGAATAATAGAAATACCTAACATAGTATGACTCCTCCTATATTTATTGTTTCAGAATCTACAAAGCCAAAGTTTCTGATTTATGACTCGGCGTTTGTTGTACATTCAGCTTGATGCCCATATTAGAAAGACGATGGGTATCTTCCACTTCACTCTCTGTCAGGAAAATGGAACTGGCATACTGTTTGGTTCCCTCTCTGTTTGCCTGTGCACCATAGTTGATCTCCTTAATTTTCGGATAAGCCTCGCAGAAAGCTCGCAGAGTTTTTGTGTTTCCAAAAATCATCATAATGTTCTCATTTAAAGTTTCGACCTTCGGCATCTTGGCCAGAGTTGTCTCCAGGCTGAAGATATTCAGCCTTATGCCCACTGGCTTGCTGAGAGAAAGAGCTGTCTTCTTAAGCTCATCGGAAGCTGCCTCATCGTCTACAATGATAATACGCTGTGCACCCACATAGCCAGTCCATGCAAACACCACTTGTCCGTGAAGTAACCTGTAATCCAATCTTACTAATTTAATCATAAATCTCCCCCATCTTCTGCTGCTGCACTTTTTATCATTTCTGTGCAGTCAATAATCTGTTCCTTAGCCTGATGAATCGCATCTCTTATGATTTCCCCTGTCCACGGTTCTGTATGCATAGCCAGACTAAGCACCAGACTAAGGTTCATTCCGCAGATAATCCGGATATCGGAATAATCCGTGAGTAACGTCATCATGTCATTATTCACACTTCCGCCAAGTATATCTGTCAGAATCGCCACCTGATCTCCCGGTTCGAAATTCTCCAGCAACCGACGCGTGACCGTGACGATAGTCTCTGATTCGTCCCTTGTTGTGGCTACCACATAGAGGTTGGGCAGTTCTCCCAGTACCATTTGGAGGGTATCCTTGATTCCCGCAGACATTCCGGCGTGAGAAGCAAGAATTATTCTGTTCATTAGCATTCTCCTTTCACAAATTTAAGCTCTGACATTAAAGTTATATCGTATCAGACATCATAGACGTCTAGATTGTTATGTAATCTTACAACTAATCGCATCAACTGTCAAGTATTATTGTATAAAAAATATAACTTTGTATCTTTTATTTAAAATCGGCCCTATATTTTATGCATAACCATCAAAAACCTTTTAAAAGAACATTTCTTTTCAAATATCTTGACAGTTTTTTTAAAAAAATGTATAGTGGGATTAATTATCGTAAGACGTTATAATGATTATAGATGATAAGGAGAGCTTTTATGAATGAAGGAAATGTAACCCCGCTATATCAGCAGATTAAAGAAGATATCAAGGCCGCCATTGAACAGGGAAAGTATAAAGTAAAAGAACAGATTCCATCCGAACCAGAGCTAAGCGCAGAATATTCCGTCAGCCGTATCACCATAAGGCGTGCAATAGAGGAACTGTGCAGTGAAGGATACTTAATAAAACGTCAGGGACGGGGAACCTTTGTAAGCGCACCCCGCATCCACCGTAAGATTGCTGGAGGAAACCGCCTGGAAAGCTTCACAAAAACATGTCAAAACTATGGTATGCAGGCCGGTGCAAAACTCATCAGCCGGCAGATTGTACCCGTTCGAAAGGACGATAAGGATTTCTTTGGATTTGGATCTGATGAACTTCTGCTCTATATCGAGAGAGTGCGGACCGCAGATGGACTTCCCATTTTTCTTGAAAATCTTTTTCTCCCATATCAGCAGTACAGGGCATTAATGGATGAAAATTTAAATGACTGCTCCATGTTTGAAACCATCGAGCGTGTCGGCAAAAAAGCCATTCATGATACTTCCCGCCGCAGTCTGGAGATTGCTCGCGCTTCCTCTGATCAGGCACAGAAGTTAGGCTTACCCGTTGGCGAACCGCTTTTGCACATGAACTGCTATTTCATCGACCAGAACGGCATCCCCCTCTGTATCGGCCGCCAATATTATGTGGGCAGCAGATATATGTTTGAGTTTTAGGTATCCGGTATTTATTTTCTATTTTTCAGAACAATCCAGAAAAAGAAACAAAGTCCGTGGCATACGCCCGGACTTTGTTTACAGTCTGAACAGCCAGAACAATTGTCCTGGCTGCTTTTTCTTATTCTTAGATTCGTGTCAGATACCGCTCTACACTGGTAATGGCATTTGCTCCATCTGAAACAGCTGTGGAAACCTGCCGAAGCTGTTTGGTTCGCACATCACCGGCTGCAAAGATTCCGGGAACATTGGTTTCACAGTCTTCACCGGCCTTTATATAGCCATGATCCATCTCCACCAGGTTGTTAAACGCTTCGCTTTGCGGGTTAATTCCTACCGCTATAAACACACCGTCTACCGCAAGCTTTTTCGATTCCTCGGATTTGGCATTCTTTATGGTCAGGGATTCCACCTGATCTCCGCCTTCGATCTCTTCTACCACGGTATCCCAGATGATTTCCACATTTTTTTGGTTAAATAACTGGGTCTGCAAAGTTTTTGCCCCCCTCAGCTTATTTCTCCTATGAATTAAGTATACCTTTTTACACATTCTGGCCAGGAAAATGGCATCTTCAATGGCAACGTCACCGCCGCCCACCACTGCTGCCACCTTATTGCGGAAAAATGCACCGTCACAGGTCGCACAGTAGGAAACTCCCATTCCTGTCAATTCCTCTTCTCCGATCACACTTAACTTCCGGTGCTGGGCTCCGGTAGAGATGATGACTGTCTTTGTCGCATAGGTCCTCTCTTCTCCTACTACGGTAAATTTCCCGTCAGACGCTTCGATCCGAAGGACCTCGTCTGTGGAAAACTCTGCTCCCAGCTTCTCTGCGTGTTCCCGGAACTTCATTCCAAGATCAAAGCCGTTAATTCCAGGCAGCCCCGGGTAATTATCCACTTCATAAGTATTAAGGACCTGGCCGCCGCTAGCCATCTCTTTTTCAATCACTACCATCTTAAGTTCAGCCCTTTTACCATAAACCGCAGCCGAAAGCCCTGCGGGCCCGGACCCGATGATCACCACATCATAAATCTCATTCATATTTATCTACCTGCTTTCTCTATTCTATCTGATATTAGGTTTTCTATCTTCATTATATCTCACCAGCCCTTAAGTATGCAATGCCTGGTCCGTAACAAAATCACAAAAAGCCCTTTTTCGGCCACGTTGCATTCTTCCTGACAATTTGATAAAATAAAATTATCTTACATCGACAGAAAGGATGATGTTATGGCCAGAAAAACAGTACTCATCACCGGAGCTTCCCGGGGGATCGGAAAAGCTATTGCTTATAAATTTGCAAAAAAAGGATACAACGTGGTCATCAACTGCCTCCACAGCGAGGACCGTCTTGCGCAGGTTAAAAAGGAGCTGGAAGCTTATCAGGTATCTTGTCTTTCCTGCATGGGGGACATGGGAGACATGGACCAGTGCCAGGCTCTCTTTGAACAGGTGCGCAAGCAGTTTGGCACACTGGATGTCCTTGTTAACAACGCAGGCATCTCTTACATCGGGCTTTTACAGGATATGAGCACAGATGCCTGGGACCGGATTGTCCGAACCAACTTAACATCAGTATTTAACTGCTGTAAGCTGGCCATTCCCGGAATGGTTGAAAAAAAGCAAGGAAAGATCATTAACATCTCTTCAGTATGGGGAATATCAGGCGCCTCCTGTGAAGTTGCTTACTCCGCCACAAAAGGCGGTATCAATGCGTTTACAAAGGCTCTGGCTAAGGAGCTGGCTCCAAGCAATATCCAGGTCAACGCCGTTGCCTGCGGTGCCATTGATACAGAGATGAATCAATTTCTGGAGGAAGATGAATTAATCGATCTCATTGATGGAATCCCGGCAGGGCGGCTGGGAAAAGCAGAGGAGGTAGCCGATCTGGTATACCACCTGGGCTATAAAAATTCTTATCTGACCGGACAGGTCATCGGCCTTGACGGAGGCTGGCTTTAAAAATGCATCCCTTAATAAATCATATGTTGAAAACCCCCCGGTGTATACTGAAACCATGGGGCAGACAGGAATGCATTGACGTAACTGGCTTTTTTTGATTCATAAGATTATTTATAAAGGAATCCTTATTAATGCCCAGGCACTAATAAGGATTCCTTATGTAGATTCATGATACTTTTATAGATTCTGTTTATATAATTTACCCGTTTTCAGGCTGGATAGGGTATTCGTTGCAAAGCAGTCTGTATGGCAGCTCATCTTCTTCTATTTCCGGAAATCTTCCTACTGCCGAATCAGCAAACCGGTTGTCATTTTCATCATCATTACACATGGAGACTTCCCCCAGCAACACGCTTCCGCCTGTAGCAGGGACAAGGAAATCATGATACAGATACGGGGTAATGGTTATACTTTCTCCTGGTGATAACTTTACTTTTGTTCCTGCAGCTACAATGCTTAGCTTCCCATCCATAGCAACAGTCACATCCGTTTGGAGAATGCTCCCATCTTCTGCACCGTTATACACCGTAATATACACGTCATTTCCGCCTCTGTTAATAATGTCCTCCATCTTATTCCAATGAAAATGCATTGCAGCTGATTGCCCTTCATACAACATCAGTAATTTTTCCGCATAGGTTTTTTTATACTGATCCATCGTCAGATTACCATTCCGGATCGTGAGCAGGGAGAAACCAACCTGGTCAAATCTCCCCAAGCCAAAGTCTGTAATATCCCATCCCAATTTGTTGTCCCTGATTTCATCATACTCATGACCTTTATCTGACCACTCCCCGGCAGACCATTTTGCAAAAGGGGGAATTTCAAATTTATGTTCCTTGATAAGTTGTTCCATATCTTTAATTACCTGATTGATTTCTGATCGTTTCATCAGTCTGCTCCTCTCCGGCGAAACATTTGATTAATACTTATATTCAGACAAAATTACCTCTGGTTTATCCGCGTCCGTTTCCTCAATCTTTTTCCAGTTTGTTAACAGCTCCAGCAAAGCGTCAATTAATGCCGTCTCCTTCAGATGAGCATAATTTTTATAATAATCAAAGGATTCCTTTCTTCCGTTTGAGATCAATACATAATCAGCCAACTCCGATATGGGCGATTGTCTATATCCGGTGATGGCCATTATCTTAAGGCCTTTCTCTTTGGCCAATTCCATCCCCTGAATCACTTGTCTGGAACTTCCAGATTGAGAAATTGCTATAATAATATCTTCTTTATCAGCAAGATTCACATGATTTAAAAAATACTCCGGTGAGATATCATTGGTACATTTCACACCCAGTCTTCCTAACCGGAAGCCCATATAAAGTGCAAGCGGAGTTGTATTTCCTACCGCTAAAATATGAGCCTGCTTACATGACTTTATCAGGTTCACACAGGACTTCATATTATCTTCGTTAATACTTTCTGCTACCGCTATTAATGAATTCACATACTTTTGGAAAATCTTCATTACTGGATTGGGAGTGTTCTGCAGTTCTTCAATCTCTTCTCCTTCATCTCTTCCAACATCTTTAGCCAGCATCAATCGAAACTGGTAATATCCTTTATACCCCAGATGATGACACATACGCACAACCGTTGCATCACTCACTCCGCTAGCCTTTGCCAATTCAGAAACATTTGCATCTACCGCTTCCTGCGGGTGTTCCAGAACATAATCCGCAACTTTTTTCTCCGCCGAAAAAATTTTTCCATAATTATCCTTGATCACATCTAATACAGGTTTGTCTAGCATCATGTCCCTCCCTTCTTACCTACTATATTGCCGTAAAACACACCCTTTTTCAAGCTTTTTATTCAAAACACATCTGGACACCTGCAACAAAAGAATCCCCTAAACCAATGGTGTACTTAGGCTTGTCAATGTATTTGGACGGTACTAAAATCACCTCGCTGGTAAAATGCTCTTTCATTATCAATTCCCTGTTTCTGATTCCTTCTTCACTTAATGGCAGCTTTATGACTTCTCCTATCTGCTCTATTGTTCCATACCAGCCATAGACCGCTTTTGCAGTCGCCAGCATGTTACCAAGCATTAAGCCTTTTTCAATATCCGCATTCAACCTTTCTCCAAAATACATAGAATAATTCTTGGTATGAACGATAACCCCTTTTTTTACAGAAAATCTTTCCTTAATATAAGATGTCCCCCTGATACAAGAATAGATATCGTCGGTTTCTATGGGAAAATCATACATATTAAGGGTATATTCTAATTCTTCTTCATTTAAGCTCAAAATATCAACAGATGGATAGAGTGTCTCCAGGCATAGCTGCCGTATCTCCTTATTATGGTAATGCGCATCCTCAAAATAGATAATCCCATCTTTATGATTTGCTTTGTATTTTTTGATATGTTCTTTTACATAGGCCAGCCTTTGTTCTAAAATATCTTTATCCTGAATTGCATTAAAGCTTGACAGAACATTGCTTTTAATATCTGCAGCATGAGCTTCTACATAGGAAAAATAGGAAGCCGAGAAGGGAAGCATCTCATTTACCGTAATTTTGGTTATGATCAGCCTATTTGATGTTGGAATTATAATCTTCCTGCTGCCAAGGTAAATGATATCACCCTTTTTAAATTGAATGATATAATGTATTTCCTGCTCCGCTGTCTGCTGGACCTGATCTGTATGAACCATTTCTCCTTCTCTGGAAACCGTATAAATATATGGGGAATTTAAAATATCACATACTTCCTTCGAGTCATCCGTCAAATGAACAATGGAAGGACATGCTACAGCTGCCAAAGCCATGGCCCCCTGGGTTGCAGTTCCGCCCATGCCCTTTTTTATTGCAAAAGTATCCCTTATTATATGGAAATCCGAAATATCTACTTCTCCGCCGATTCCATGCCTGCAATAAAATACAATGGTCTCCAGGAATTCTTCCATGCTTGTTATCTCTTTTGCCGCTTTCATTCTGGTCAAATCTGCATTCGGAAGATATCTGTTCAGCAGTTGATTGAATGTTTCTATTTGAAAATCACACAATACATCCAGATTACTCGTGTACCCCAGTGCCGTAAAAGCCTTGTTTTTAATTCTGGATTCAATCAGCTGCTCCATTTTTTCGTATGTTTCAATATATTTTTCCTCGGTCTTCATGCGATCCACCCCACCTTCTCCTGCTATCTGTTTTTCTTATCAGCTTTGCCCCATAAAATAAAAACAGTATCTTTCTATTTTACAGGGCGATGATACGGTGTCTGATTAATAAAGTACAGCCTTTCCATTAGCCTTGAAAAGCCGGATCTTGTGATATGCCACTTCCTTCATGGCTTTCATGCAAGGCGGTTCAATCATATTGGGTTCTCTCAGGCTGTTATCTGACAAAACTTCTCTCATTTTATTATAATAAGCCACTTTAATATCACTGGAGATGTTGATCTTATTTACACCCAATTCTACTGATTCCCCTATTTCTTTATCCGGATTATTAGATCCTCCATGAAGTACCAGCGGAATTGATACTTTTGACTTGATCTCTTTTAATAAATCCAATTTTAATTCCGGCTTCATGCCAGCTGGATATAATCCGTGACAAGTTCCTATTGCAATTGCCAGTGTATCAACACCTGTTTCCTTTACAAACGTGACTGCATCATCCGGCTTTGTATAAATAATTATCTGATTTTCTGTTTCTTTGGAATCAGTTGTTCCAATTGTGCCAAGTTCGCCTTCTACAGATACATTGGCTGCATGTGCTGCCTCACATATCTTTTTGCACAGAGCAATATTCTCTTCAAAGGGAAGGCTTGAACCGTCAATCATAACAGATGTATATCCTGCCTGAATCGCTACCATGACCTGTTCAAAAGAAGCACCATGATCCAGATGAATGCAGACCGGTATATTTGATTTATAAGCCCTCTGCCTGATTGCAGAAATGACATCTGCACCAATATGGCTCAGCTCATCCGGATGGATTGAAATAATAACCGGTGCATTTTCTTCTTCTGAGGCCTCCATAATTCCATTTAACATCGCATAGGAGCTGATGTTAAATGCAGGTACCGCAAAATTGTTTTCATTTGCAACCGATAACAGTTCTTTCATGTTTAACAGCATAGTTTTTTCCTCCAACTTTTTTATTAGATTTCCGTTTCCGGATAATCATACGTATTAATTTTTTACAGCTCCCGCCGTCATGCCGGCGATAAAGTACCGCTGGAAAAACAAAAACAGGACCAATACAGGCAGGGAGCCTAATACACTCATTGACATCATTTGATTCCATTCATATGCATGCTGCCCCATCAACAGGCTAATGCCCACCGGTACCGTCCGCATTTCATTTGTTTTAGTCAATGCCAATGCAAACAAATATTCATTCCAGGCCTGCATGAATGTATACATTCCCACCGAAACCAGGCCGGGAATTGATACAGGAACCAGTACTGTCCAAAGAGCCATAAACCTTGAACCGCCGTCAATCATTACCGCTTCATCCAAATCTTTCGGCAGAGTATTCATATATCCGGTTATCATAAGGATCGCATAGGGCAGGGTAAACAGCATATACGTCAGTATCAATGCGCCAAATGTATTGTATAATTTCAGGCTGACAATCAGGCTTAAATATGGAATTAAAAGAGTGATCGGGGGCACTGCCTGCACACTGACAATGACGGTATTGATAAAACCTTTTCCCGGAAAATCGAAACGGCTGAAACTGTAAGATGCAAGTATCCCAATGATCAATGTGAAAATCACTACAACCATTGCAATGCAATAGCTGTTGATAAAAAATCTGACTTTTTCAGGATTTTGAAAAATTGAAATATAGGCGTTCAAGCTAAAACTCTCTGATATCCATGTTGGCGGCCAGGCAAAGATTTCCGCATTAGGCTTAAATGAACTCAGAAGCATCCACAATATAGGGAATCCTGAAAATAATGCCCCGGTTACCAGAAGGATCATAATTAGTATTTTTATGTACCACTTTTTCTTACCTACCATAATCAGTCCCTCTCTCTCTGATGCCGCACATAAAACACAGCTATGACAGAACATACAACCAGTAAGATCACTGCCGATGCAGAAGCCTGGGAATATTGATATTTACTGAATCCCCTTTTATAAATAAAAGTACTTATCATCTCTGTTGCATTAATCGGACCCCCGCCTGTGGTCATCCAAATCAAGGCAAATTGCTGTATCGTCCACACAAAATCCAGCATTAACAAACTAATAATAATTGGTTTTAATTGAGGGATCGTAATGCGGAAAAATTGTTGTACTGCATTTGCACCGTCAATTGCCGATGCTTCATAAAGATCTATGGGTATCCCCTGAAGTCCTGCCAGGATACTGACCATATAAAATGGATAACCTGCCCATATGTTTATCAAGGTTACTGAGATCAGGGCGAAATTTCTGGAACCCAGCCATTCAATCTGTGACGACGTAAGATTTGCAATTTGTAGCAGGTAATTGATAATCCCATTGGGATTCATCATCATTTTCCATAATATTGCTATAACCGATGCGGTAAACATCCAGGGCAGTACATAAATCACTCTGAAAAATGCTTTCATATTTAATCCTATATAACTTGTATTGAGGAGTATGGCAAACAGCATTCCTAAAAGCATGTGTATCACTACACTGGCACCAACAAAAAACAATGTATTTTTGACTGCGACAAAAAATGTTTTGTCTGATAATATCATGACGTAATTCTTTAATCCAACGAACGCAGGATCTTTTTTGATAATAACATTGTCAAAAAATGAATATCGGACCACCATACAGATCGGGATAATCAACAATAGAAGCATAAGCACAATTGTGGGCAGGAGATATAAGTAAGGTTCACATTTCTTTTTCATGATCTGTGACATCTTACCGCTGCTTTCTTTTTTAATCATTTCTCTTACCTTAGCCAACTCACCCATTCCCTCCTTCTTAATATCAGGCTGCATGAGCTCATCATGCAGCCTTCCTCGTCTTTACTTAAATGCTCCCTCCCAAATCGCTTGTGCTGCAGACAGCATATCTGCTGCTCCGGCCGTATCGCCGTCAATATACAGCTGTAATTGCTCATCAAACTGTCTCATTAATTCTTCTGAAGTTGGAAGTCCTGTAAATTCATTGATTGCATAACACTGTTGATATAATTCATATGCTTTTACAAATAACTCGTCAGCTTTCGAATAATCCGGATTGGCATTTACATTTCCAGGAAAGGCATTTGCATATACTGCAAGTTTAGCATTTACCTCGGGACTCATTAAATATTCCACGAACTTCATGGCCTCTGCTTTATGGTCACTGTTTTCTGCAACACCGATTCCCCAGTTAGCCACATCCATACCACTCTTTCCTGTATAGCCCTCTTTTACCGGAACAGGCATAAATTCAAAGTTCAAGCCAGGTGCTTCTTTCTTAATTGTTGTTAAGTGTGCCAGTGAATCTGTCATAAATGCAACACGGCCATTTGTAAACTCTTCTACCATATCTGCTTCTTTCATGGAGTAAGCACCTGGTGCAACGACTCCGGCATCAAATAAACTTTTTACAAAATCTACAGTATCTGTCATAAGTGGGTTATCTGTCAAAGCCGGTTTTCCATCTTTCAGCATAGATCCGCCCGAAGCCCATAACCAGCTCATGAAATTGTTCTGAATACCGCTTGGCGATTCAGTTGATAAGGGGATTGCCCATCCGGCAACACCTTTATTTGCCGCTGCAACCTTTTTACAAGCCTCTGCAAATTCCCCCCATGTCTTAGGAACTTCCGTAATACCTGCTGATGCCAATAAATCTTTATTCACGTACATGGGATATGCAAAGTTAACAACCGGGATCATATATGTATTTCCGTCTACTTTTATCTGATCAGATAATTGTCCATCATCATAACCGTCTGATGACATCAGCCCCGTCAAATTTGCGATGGAACCCTGTTTTGCAAAATCATACACCCAGGCTCCATCAAGACCTACGACGTCTGCCATGGTTCCTGCCGCCGCGCCTGCCGCAATCTGTGTCTTGGTATCTGCATAAGGATTGCTTAATAATTCGATTTTAACCCCTGATTGTTCTGTAAATCCATCACAGATCTCCTTAAGGACACCGTCCGGCAATTCTACGCCCCACCATTGCTGAAATTCCAATGTAACATCTCCCCCGCTTGTTACGCTTTCTGCTGTTGCCTCTTGTGCTGCAGCTGCCGGCTGTGTTGTTTCTGGCTGTGTGGTCTTTGTTTGATGGCTTGCGCATCCAATCAGACTGACCGCCATACCTGCTGCCATCATGGCAGCCAAACTTTTTTCCATAAACTTGCTCACTTTCATTTATGTAGCCCTCCAAATACATGATTCGTATTCATTACTGAATACATTTTATGTTTACAATTGCATTGTATATAAATTTTTATTTCACGTCAATATATTTGTGTAATAATATTTCTTTTCGGAGTTTTTGCTAGTTATTACTTTAATCAACCCTATTATTGCATATTTTTTTGTGCTAATTATACATATGCTTCTATTTATTCTTAATAATTCATGCCTTCAAGAAATCTTTTTTCACAAAGGTGTTAAAAAATGAATGCAGACGCCAGAAAAAGCCTGTCTCCAGCAATGGAGAACAGGCTTTTATCTGGCATGGTCCAGTTTCAATGGACATACTCTATGAATCAAAAAAACACCCGGAAAGAGAAATTCTCTTTCCGGGTGCCCTGATTTCTTAAGCCTGTGCCTTTTCTACCTGAACGATAGCAGTCTTCTGCATAGGAATTCTGCAGTTCTTATTATTGCCGAACTCTACGATAACCGTATCATCCGTCATATCAATGATGACACCATAAAATCCACTTGAGGTCAAAACGCTGTCTCCGATTGCAATGTTTGCAAACATCTCCTGCTGTTTCTTTTTCTCTTTCTTCTGTGGTCTGATTGCAATAAAATACATGAAGCCAAAGATCACTGCGATATAAATGACCCAAAAGCCCACGCCCATGGTACCGCCTGTTGCTGATAACATAACCATTTCCTCCTTATATAACGATCCGCCGCCTGCTTGTCTCTCTTTTTAGGTCGTTTGACCTGCCATCATACCCGAAAGCTTCTGCTCCTTGTATTCCCCATAACGGTGGTTCTCGATTGCGTCGCGGATCTCTTCCATCATTGTATTATAAAAATACAAATTATGCAATACACATAATCTCATGCCAAGCATTTCTTTTGCCTTTAAAAGATGCCTGATATAGGCTCTGCTGTAGGAACGGCAGGCCGGGCACTCACAGCCCTCTTCGATCGGCCTGTGGTCCAGCTCATATTTGGTATTAAATAAATTCATTTTGCCATGATTGGTGTATACATGACCATGGCGGCCGTTTCTTGACGGATATACACAGTCAAAAAAATCTACGCCCCTGTCTACGGCCTCTAAAATGTTAGCGGGAGTTCCCACACCCATTAAATAGGTGGGTTTGTTCTCCGGCAGATAAGGTACCGTTTCATCTAAGATCCGGTACATCTCTTCATGGCTTTCTCCCACCGCCAGTCCGCCCAGGGCATAGCCGTCCAAATCCATGGCGGAGATGGTTTTTGCATGGGCGATGCGGATATCTTCAAAGGTTCCGCCCTGGTTGATGCCAAATAACAGCTGGTCCTTATTTAAAGTATCTGGCTGGGAATTAAGCTTTGCCATCTCAGCCTGGCACCTTTCCAGCCATCTGGTGGTGCGGTCTACGCTGTTTTGCATGTATTCCCTGGTAGCCGGATGAGGCGGGCATTCATCAAAGGCCATGGCTATGGTAGACGCCAGATTAGACTGAATCTGCATACTTTCTTCCGGACCCATGAAAATCTTATGTCCGTCTATATGGGATTGAAAGTATACGCCCTCCTCTTTTATTTTCCTTAAGCCAGTCAGGGAAAATACCTGAAAGCCGCCGGAATCCGTAAGAATTGGACGGTCCCAGTTCATAAACTTATGAAGGCCGCCAAACTGTTTGATTAATTTATCGCCGGTGCGTACATGAAGATGATAGGTGTTTGACAATTCCACCTGGGTTCTGATCTCACGGAGATCATCCGTGGAAACAGCCCCTTTGATGGCTCCTACCGTACCAACGTTCATGAATACCGGAGTTTGGATGGTGCCATGAACGGTGGTTACTTCTGCACGCTTTGCACGTCCATCCTTTGCAACGATCTTATAATTCATCTGATTTCCCTATTCCTGCCCAAATACATTGGGCATAAGAGTATTGTGTTCTCAATCTTCCGCCAATGCCGCCTTGATCATAATGGCGGATTCGATCCGCTTCTTCTGCATCTCGCAGCCGATATCATACGCATCTGTTATGCTTCCATGGAAGTTATGGGAGTTAGCCGCACAGCCTCCGCTGCAGTAAAACCTTGCAAAGCAGTCCCGGCATTTGTCCTTTGCATAAACATTGCAAAGCTTGAACTCATCACGGATCTCTAAATTAGTCACACCTGTATCCACATTGCCAAGAAGGAATTTTTCCTCACCGACAAACTGGTGGCACGGATAAAAGTCTCCCCATGGAGTCACCGCCAGATACTCGGTTCCTGACCCGCAGCCGGACAGGCGCTTAGCCACACAAGGGCCCTGATTTAAGTCAATATTAAAATGGAAGAAGTTGAACCCTTTTCCTTCCTTCTGCCTTTTGATGTATTCCACAGCAAGCTCGTCATACTCTTTCAGGATTTGAGGAAGGTCTTCCTCCCTGATGGCATATTCCTCTTCCGGCTGTGCCACCACAGGCTCTATAGACATACTGTTAAAGCCGAGATCAGCAAATTCCAGAACATCCTTTGCAAAATCCATATTATGACGGGTAAAGGTTCCCCTGATATAATAATCCTTAGTTCCCCGAAGCTGTGCAAATTTCTGGAATTTGGGAACGATCAGCTCATAGCTGCCTTTTCCATTACGGAATGGGCGCATATTGTCATTGACTTCTTTCCGTCCGTCAAGGCTTAAGACCACATTGCTCATTTCCCGATTGCAGAATTCCATGATCTCATCGTTTAACAATACCCCGTTGGTAGTCATGGTAAAGCGGAAGTTCTTATTATATTCTTTCTCTTTTTTCCTTCCGTATTCAACAAGCTGTTTTACTACGTCCCAATTCATGAGCGGTTCTCCGCCGAAAAAGTCCACTTCTAAGTTTCTTCGGTTCCCTGAATTGGCGATAAGAAAGTCCAGAGCCTTTTTTCCCACTTCAAAGGACATCAACGCCCGTCTGCCATGGTACTCCCCTTCTTCCGCAAAACAATACTTGCAGGCCAGGTTGCAATCATGGGCAATATGTAAGCAAAGAGCCTTTACCACTGTCTGCCGCTTTTTAAAGTCCACCACATAATCGTGGTATAAATCCTTTGTAAACAGCTCTCCCTTATTGATCAGATACTGGATCTCCTCCAGCGCTTCTTCTACTTCTGTCTCTCCATATTTTTCAGAAAGGCGGATTCGTACTTCTTCTCCTACCTTTTTGTCAAGGGCCTGGGCCTCTTCCATCTCCGGCACCATGCCTGCGGCGATCTCTACGGCCTCATACATGACCGGATCCACTGAGTGAACGGAGCCGCTGTTGACATCCATAACAATATGGAAGCCATTATTGATATATTGATGAATCACTTGTATTCTCCTTAATTGAAAAGATTGAACCGATGATTGGTTTTGGGCAGACAAGCGAAGGAACCCCTACCGTCATTACGACCGTAGGGGCATCTGCTTATCTGCCTTATGGCTATTCTATACAGTTAAAATAATTAACGGTTGCTGTTCTCGCAGCTCTGGTTTCCTACTGTACAGGATGTCTTGCAGGCTGACTGGCAGGAAGTCTGGCATTCGCCGCAGCCGCCTTTCTTCATAGACTCTTTTAATGTACTGGAATTTAAGGTCTTTACATGCTTCATAAACTTACACCTCCTGTATTTGTCTAATTCCTTGAGATTATACCACATGTTTTAGACGAGCGCAAGATGAATTGCCCCAGTGAAAAGGGGAAACACATTCTTATGGAAAATCTTGACAAATAGACATAATCATGCTAATGTAATTAAAAATAAATTTTAGAAAGGTGGTGACGTCATGCTTAGAATTAAACACATTGTAAATAATAATATATCGCTCCCGCACTATTGTATGCATGGCGTTATTTAACGCCTTATTAATAATATGCAGATTTAGCCCGGGTAGCTGTTACCCGGTTTTTTTTGCGCCCATTTTTAGAACGAGGAAGTCATAATGATTGAATTACAGGGAAAATACAACACCGCTAAGGTGTTCACCGACAATATTGAGCAAGAAGCTATCTCACAGATTATAAATCTGCTCAATCAAGAATTTGTACGCGGAAGCCAAATCCGCATCATGCCGGATACTCACGCCGGGGCGGGGTGTACCATTGGTACTACCATGACCATCACCAATAAAGTAGTTCCAAATCTGGTGGGGGTGGATATAGGCTGTGGCATGGAAACCGTATTGCTTAAGGATGCTCATGTGGAATTGCAGCAGCTGGACAAAGTGGTACACCAACACATTCCGGCGGGGTTTGCAACGAGAAGCAAGCCGCATCCTTTTATGGCTGATATCAATTTTGCCGAACTACGATGCGCCAGCTACGTGAACTTAAACCGCGCTGAATTAAGCATGGGTACACTTGGCGGCGGCAATCATTTTATTGAGCTTGACCGAAGTGACGACAACCGTTTTTATCTGGTAGTACATTCCGGCAGTCGCAGCCTGGGCAAGCAAGTCGCAGAATTTTACCAAAAAGCTGCCGTCAAGCACTTGGAAAAACGCCGAAATGATGGCGGGGCGCTGATTGCCGAGTTGAAAGTGCAGGGACGGAAAGCCGAATTTGAATCCAAGCTGCGTGAGCTGGAGCTTTTAAAAGTGGATAAAAACCTGGCCTTTGTCGAAGGGCAATTGCTCGATGATTATATCCACGACATGGCGTTAACCCAGCATTATGCCGCGTTGAACCGCAGAGCCATTGTAAAGGAAATCGTCAAGCATATGAAATTCAAGGTAGAGGACAGCTTTACAACGATCCATAATTATATTGAACCGAAATCCATGATTCTACGCAAAGGAGCTATTTCTGCCAAGATGGCTGAGAGGGTACTGATCCCCATCAACATGCGGGACGGCAGCCTGATTTGTGTTGGTAAGGGCAACCCGGACTGGAATCAATCTGCACCCCACGGAGCCGGACGGCTGATGAGCCGCAGCACCGCTAAGGAATGCATTACACTTTCTCAGTTCAAGGCATCCATGAAAGGGATTTATTCCTCTACCGTCAATAAATCTACAATTGACGAATCGCCCTTTGCCTACAAGCCCATGGATGAAATCATCAGTAATATTGCAGACACGGCTGAAATTGAAAAAATCATCAAGCCTGTCTATAATTTTAAGGCGGCGGAATAATATGAAAAAGAAAAAATCACCTTTATTGAAACTTACAAAAGAAACGCCGGAAGCTCGTAAAAAGCGAGTTTCATCCGGTGTAAAACTCCGCGCAACTGTTTTTGAAGACAAGAGAAAGCGGCTGCAGAAAAAGTTCATTGATAATGAGGAGAACTTATGAATATCTCTTTAAGTGTAAATCAGACAGAACTGCTTAAGGTGAAAGGGCGTGGGGGGACGGTATTGAAACCGGGTATTGATCTTTTAGGCAAAGCGGAAGATTTTCCAAACGAAGCGCCTGTCTTGATTATCACGGACGGTTATTGTGATAAAGTGGTTCTCAATGGCAGAGAACACGCGTTTTTGATTCCGCAGGGCATGACTTTGCCTTTTGTGCCAAAGGGGAAAGTATTCCGGCTGAAGTAAACGATTAAATTAAACACATGTTAAGTATCATTTTATTGTTAGGACATCCATGAATATCATCCATACCCCAAGAATATACTGAACCAGAAGACAAGATATAAGGAGTATTCAAATGGAAAAATCAAAGCTTCAGGTCACACTAAGAAACCTTCTTATCACCTACATACTGACCGGAATCTTGCTGGTAGTCCTGGCCTTAGCACTCTATAGATTCCGTCTGAAGGAAGGACAGATACGCCTGGGAGTCAATGCGGTTTATATTATCGCCTGCCTCTTTGGCGGAGTCTTAATGGGAAAAAGCGTACGGCATCGAAGATTCTTCTGGGGCCTTTTGTTGGGACTTCTATATTTCCTGGTGCTCTTGGCCGTATCCTTTTTCTTAAACAAAGGATTAAATGGCTCGATGAACCAGCTTCTCACAACCATGGCCATTTGCGCAGTCAGCGGCACCGCGGGGGGGATGCTTAGTTGACGGATAATTTCCCGGGAAATGCTAAAGGGAGAGCAGAAGCAGCAAGCTTCTCTCTCCCTTCTTTCCCATCCTTCGGGTAACGCCATCGAAACCCCCGGCCAACCAAAAGCTTAATGAGGCAAATACATCCGAACCTTATCGATTCTGTTTTTGTCCAATTCATCTACCACAAGGCGGATTCCGCCGCAGACTACCTCTTCCCCCTGTTCCGGGAGCCGGTCTAGCTGTCCGATGATCAGGCCGCCGATGGAATCATAATCATCTGACTCCAGTCCAAGGTCCAGCCTGTCATTTAAATCATCAAGCTTCATGGAGCCTTCTACCAGATATTCAAAGGGCTCTACCTCAACCAGTTCATTTTCTTCATCCTCGTCATACTCATCCCGGATTTCTCCGACGATTTCTTCCAGTAAGTCTTCCAGGGTTATCATCCCTGCCGTTGCACCGTATTCATCCAAAACGATGACAACGTTATTGCAGGTTTGGCGCATCTCCAACATAAGTTCCGCAGTTTTTTTATACTCGTATGTATAGAGCGGCTCTCTTAAAAAATTCCTGATATTGAAATCATCTGTCCTGTCGACAAGAAGCAGATCCTTCATATTGATGATTCCGATCACATTGTCACTGGTTTCCTCATATACCGGAATCCTGGTGTACATCTCCTGCCGGAAAATATCGATCAGTTCATCATAGGCGGCATTTGCCTCTACCAGAGTCATGTCAATACGGGGAATCATAATATCCCGCGCCACGGAATCACCAAAATCAAACACGTTATTAATAATCTTTCGTTCTTCGGATTCTATTACGCCTTCTTCGTGGCTCACATCTACGATGGTCCTCAGCTCATCCTCTGTGATCGGCTCCTGCTTCCGGTTGGGATTTACATGGACAAAACGCAAAAATCCTGATGAAAGGATACGAACCACATATATGACCGGTGTCATGATAACCATAAAAGCATAGATTATTTTTGCATACTTTAAAGATATTGGTTCGGAATATAAAGTAGAAATGGTTTTCGGTGAGATCTCACCAAATACCAGAATGACAAGCGTAAGGATACCGGTCCCAATGCCTATTGCCTTATTGCCCCAAATGTTCATAACCATTGTGGTGGACATGGAAGAGGCAGTTAAGTTTACCACATTGTTACCGACCAGAATCGCACTGAGCATCTTACCCTGGTTTTCTAAAATCTTAGTTAACGTGATGGCATTTTTATTGCCTGCCTCCGCTAAATTCCGTACTCTGATTTTATTCACCGTAGTAAGCGCAGTCTCAGCCGATGAGAAAAATGCTGATAATCCAACTAATAAAAATAATATAAGCAACTGTATAAAGTCACTTGAATCCAAAAAGACCAACTCCTATTTTGTAATATTTTATCATTGATTCTACAATAGAAAAGCGGCCATGTCAAGAAGACAGCCGCTTTTTTACATATTTACTGCCCACTCTATCTGGGTATGAAGGGATTCCCGTTGCATTTCATCGTTCTTTAAAAGCCTTAATAATTTCTACTATAAGGATAATTCCGGCTCCCAAAAAAATAAACAGGTCACCCAGATTGAACACTACTTTTTTAAGCTTTCCATACTGAATGCTGAAATAGTCCACTACATAATGACGGACCAGCCTGTCGTACAGATTGCTGACCGCACCTCCCAGGGCAATGGACAGAGCCAGCTTTTCTAAAATGTTTCCTTTTCTTTGAAGAAGGCTTGCTAACATTCCTCCGATAAAAGATGCAACTGCCAGGGGAATCATCTGCACCATAGACTGATGTTCCTTAAAATAGCCGAAGGAAAAACCGGCATTATGATTCTTATGCAGCAGAATTTTCCCGCCGCTTCCCTCCAGTTCCTTGGGAAAGCCGGCTTCTTCCTGATCCTCAATGGCGCTTTTTATTAAAAGATCCAGGGCAGCCAGCAATGCAATGATACCGATAAATACCATGACCCACACTCCTTCCGTCCTTATTATCTCCACTCTTTTGTATTTTTTATCCCTTGCCCAGCAATTCCCGTTTTATTAACATCTCATCTGAATAAGAGGTCCGCCGTTCTTATCTAAGTAAGCTCTCGTAATGACCACTGACCCAATGTTGGGATCCTTGGGAACCTCATACATGATATCAAGCATGAAATTTTCTATAATGGCTCTTAAGGCTCTTGCTCCTGTCTTTTTCTTAAGAGCTTCCTCCGCGATCCATTCAAGTGCCTCATCCTCAAATACCAGATTTACCTCATCAAGCTCCAAAAGCTTTTTATACTGTTTTAATATGGCATTCTTCGGTTCTTTTAAGACACGGACCAGAAGCTCCTTATCCAAAGATTCCAGAGTTACCGAAATGGGCAGGCGGCCTAAAAATTCAGGAATCATGCCGAATTTGCGTAAATCCTCATTGGTCACGTGAGACAGGATATTAAGATCCTTCTCGTACCGGTCTTTTAATTCTGCAGAAAAACCAATGGATGACTTTTCCTTTAACCGCTCTCTGATAATATCCTCTAAGTCCGGGAACGCTCCTCCACAGATGAAAAGTATATTCTCGGTGCTCACCGCTGTCATTGGGGTGAGAGCATTCTTCTGGTTTGAGCCCACCGGGACCTCTACACTGCTTCCCTCTAACAGCTTTAAAAGCTCCTGCTGGACAGACTCTCCGCTTACATCCCTGCTGCTGGTGTTCTTCTTTTTTGCAATCTTATCAATTTCATCAATAAAAATAATGCCCCGCTCCGCCTTTTCCACATCATTATCAGCCGCCGCAAGCAATTTGGAAACCACACTCTCTATGTCATCGCCTATGTATCCGGCCTCTGTAAGAGAAGTGGCATCGGCAATAGCCAGGGGAACATCAAGAAGCTTTGCCAGAGTTTTAACAAGGTAGGTTTTTCCGCTTCCAGTTGGACCGATCATTAAAATATTGGATTTTTCTATCTGAACAATCCCTTCCTCATCCCCCTTTTTGGAATCCGCCAGATAAACCCTTTTGTAATGATTATAAACTGCTACGGAAATCACCTTTTTGGCCTGTTCCTGGCCGATGACATATTCATCTAACTTCCGCCGGATCACATGAGGCGCGGGAATATCTTTTAAATTAAGTGCCTGCCCCGGCTCCTTTTCCGATCTCTTTTTCACCCTCTGCTTATTCGGTATCTCAAGATCTTTTCTGTCTAAGCTTCCCAGATCGCTGAAATTCAAATTCATATAAGGCATATTCTGAATCTTAGTTATATCAAATCCGCCCTGTGTTACGGAATCAAATGCTTTCTGCATACAATCATGACACAGATTCATGCCTCCTGGCATGGAAACCATAGGCCCTGTCACATTCTCCGGCCTGCGGCAGACATAGCAGACTTTTTCATACTCATCTTCGTCTTTTTTCTTTTTGCCGCCGTCAGAGCCGCGGGCAGCTGTATCTTCCATTTTCTCTTCCGGAAAATCTTTCTCGTCCAAATTGTAATCTCCTTCTATCTGTAATTATGCACCGCATACCAGATTATTATAAAGCATTTAAAAGTCTCTTACAAGTGCGGGCCGGGAATTTAGATTTTTTTAATGAGTTAAAATTCAAATGATTGCAAAACAACAAATTAATATGCAAAAATATAGCGCTGAATACTTTAAATATGTACTCAGCGCAATTAATTGAATGATTGACCGTCCTATGTAATACCTTTCCTATTCTGCCAGAGCCGCCCCCAATGCTTTGCAAGCTGCCGCAGCCTCTCCGTCAGGCGCTTCATTGCAGATCACACTATCGCAGGCAAGCACCACACCCGCGTCTTCGCAGGTCTTTTCCCAGGAACGCATCCATTCGCCGTCGCCCCAGCCATAGGAACCAAACAGGGCAATCTTTTTTCCTGGAAGACTGGATAGGCAGGAAGAAAACATAGGTTCAAATTCACTCTCTTCCAGAACCTCCGCCCCCATGGCAGGGCAGCCAAACGCAATGGCATCCAGAGAATCAATCATAGAAGCTTCAAATTCGGAAGGGGTGAGTATGACACCGTCTGCACCCTTTACTTTCACTCCCTCCAAAACGGCATCTGCCATTGCTTCGGTATTTCCGGTTCCGCTCCAATAAACTACTGCAATTTTACTCATGATGTATAACCAACCTTTCTCAATTAATCCTTCTATATCAAACGGCTACGGCGAGCCGTTCAACAGCTGTGCCTTTTGACCACTGTGCAAAATAGGTTTCCGTACATTTTTTATATCGGTTAAAGGTTTGTACCGCTTTTTCCTCATCGCCGTAAACCTTCCAGCATCCGATGCATTTACAGTGACAGGCCTTATTGTCGATGAAACCTTGAACGTCCTCCGGGGGATAACCAAGAAACAAACCAATTTCATGAGGAAATCCAGAGCAGGTGCGCAGCCTGTTCACAAGCTGTACCACACAGCGTTGGGAGTTTTCTAAAGAATATCCATACTGCTTCAGCAAAGCGGAAGCATACCCATCCGACAGATCCCGTTTTAAGTGGCTGGGACGATAGAGGTAGATCAAAGCCCTCTGTTTGTAATAGCGCAGCGGTAAAACCCGGATCCCTTTTGGCGCAAGCACACGGTTTAGCCGCCTCACCTCATTTTGGATTTCTTCCTTGGAACGGCATGGACAGGAAAACAAACTCCCCGTTTTTATCCCGGCTAGTGTCGGTGCACAGTGCCTGATCAGCATTTCTTCTGACATGTTGCTTCCTCCTATCCGACGTGCTCTACCAGAATGTTTTTCAGTGCCGACATGGAGCTGGAATGAGAACGGGCGATTATGGTATCCAGTCCCTTTGTCTCACTCAATGCACAGCGAACCATTTTATGGGACATGGTGCTGGTAAAAAGCACCAGCAAATCAGGCTTTCCGATTTTATTTTTCATCCCGCCCTTTAACTCTGTAAAGACCTTTGCGCAGCAGCTGTATTCCTTGCATAGATCTTTATATTGGCGTACCATGCACTCATTTCCTCCAACGATAACTACGCTCATGCAATTACCTCCATTCTTTTAGTTAGTCTTCACTAACTATGTATGAAAAGATATGCGCCCGAAGACGCTGTGAATTAGTAAAAGAAATCAAACTCCATATCCCCCGCTTGTAAGGGCAAACAGCCTTCCTCTCTTAAGATATCGGGTAAGAAGAAGGGCCGCTGTTTTTTTTGTGTAGTTAGCAGTAACTAACTACATATTACAATACTGGAAACAACGTAAGCGCATAGTTTCGGGG
>DFCS01000024.1 GCA_002367105.1 Hungatella sp. UBA3048 | reverse complement strand
GGTACAGTGAAATGGTTTAATGCACAAAAGGGGTTCGGTTTTATTTGCGATGAAGAAGGTAATGATGTTTTCGTTCATTTCTCCGGTCTTGCTATGGAAGGTTACAAATCATTAGAAGATGGCCAGTCAGTTGTTTTTGAAACAACCACAGGCAATCGTGGCCTTCAGGCTGTTAATGTTCACATCGCATAATCTCCCACCGCATTAATTAATCACATCTAGCCTATCCATTTGCATCAAATACCAAATTGATAAAGTGAATATGTACCAAAAATCTGTATATTAAAAAGTCAGAGCAATGTTTAAGAATTACAGCTAAGTCAGCGGGGTTTAATTTATATTCCCTGCTGGCTCAACCTATATTTCAATTTAACAGCTACTGAATATCTCCCGCAAATTAAAAAATGATATATTTCAGTTTTTAACTATTCCACTATATCTCCATTCCATCCGCTCTATCAAATTTTTGCATAAATCCCCATAACTTATCTGCATACTCTCTACTTTGATCATAGAGTACCTTCGCTTATTCAAAATAACTCCATATATAAATAATAATAACAAAATTCATCATTGAAATCTTTGTCAATAACGTATAAACTGTTTACGAAAGCAATGATTAAGCGACCACAGGATTCGCCCGCTGCACTGCGGACTTACGTTACTGCCAAACTCCAACAGCAGTCCCAAAGATCAAGCCAGTAAACCTTTGACTCATTGCCTTCCCGTAAATAAACAAAGGAGACTAGATATGTATACCAACACAGGCTATATGAATCTGACGGACGACGAGCTGGAGGACATCACTCTTCCTGTTAAGGCAAACAGCAGCGGCGTCTACCGCCTGATTACCCACCCCGTCATGTCCACCATACGGCCATTGGGACGTCCTGATTATCAGCTTTTATACGTCGCATCAGGAAATGCATGGTTTTCCTTCCAAAATGAGACCGTAGAAGTCCCTGCTGGGAATATGGTACTTTATAAACCTGGCGAACCCCAGAAGTATGCCTATTATCTGGAAGATAAGCCAGAAGTATTCTGGCTTCATTTTACTGGTAAAGAAGCCGAAGATTACGCCACCCAGGCTGGCTTTCATGACAGCAGGATCCTTTACACCGGTGTTTCATCCAAATACCAGGAATTATTCCTTTCCATAATCCGTGAACTCCAGCTCCCCCGTCCTTGTTTCGAGGAGTTGGCAACCCTTCATCTCATGCAGCTTTTCCTGCTTTTAAAGAGACAAAGGGAGGAAGGGGGATTTCTAAAAACTGAAATTCAGAAAGAAATGGAAAAAGCGATCCATTATTTTCACGAGAACTTATCGACCGATATCGAAATCGACCATTATGCCAAAGAGCTGCATATGAGCACCTGCTGGTTTATCCGCAGCTTTAAGCAGTACGCCGGAATGCCTCCCCGCAGGTACCTAACCTCCATCCGGGTGAAAAAAGCCCAGGAGCTGCTTGAAAGCACTGACTACGGCATCGGGGAAATCGGCAGCATTGTCGGCTATGACAATCCCTTATATTTCAGCCGTATCTTTAAAAAACAAACCGGAATTTCTCCCGCAGAATACAGAAAAGCGGCAAGGTGAGCACTCCTCCCCTGCCGCTTTTTTATCTTCCAACCAGACGATAAGTCTGTCGGTATTCCTTTGGAGTTATTCCCATATACCTTTTAAAGATCCTTCTGAAATAATCCACATCCTGATATCCACACTGGTAAGCAATTTCATTTCCTGTCTGGTTCGTCTCTATGAGCATTCTGCACGCCTTATTAAGCCGTGCCTCGTGGATCCCCTCCGTTAGAGTCTTCCCATAGACCGCATTGTAGACTCGTCCTAAATAGTCCGGGCTGCAATCCAGCTTATCGGCCAGTATGGAAGAGGATAAAGGCTCTTCAAAGTGATTCCTGATATACTGTCCCGCTTGGTTTGCCAAAAGCACTTTCTGCCCGGTCACTTCCATTGGAGAAAGAGAATCACTGAGCTCGCACAGCAGCTCTAAAAGCACCAGGTTTAAGATGGTCCGGTCGCCCCTTAAGACATCCTGCCGTTTGATAAAGCGGCGGAAAAGTTCCTCAAACTGCTCCGGCTTTCTGATACGGATGAGCTGAGGCAGGGACATAATATCGCGTCCAATTCTCACAGCCTCTTCTTCCAGGTGAAAATGAAGCCAGTAAAAATTCAAATCTTCCTCAAACTCTCTAGTCCCCCAGTGATGCCTTCCGGGAAACAGAATCAGCGCTTCCCCTTCCTCCACGTTATATGTTATATCCTCTTCGGCAATCCCCAAGATCCCGGAATTTACATAGATGATCTCAAAGGAATCCATGACCCGGTCCGCATGACGTCCCTTTCCGCCTGTCACCAGATATCCTGCATTTAACGCCCTCACCGGAAGTATTGCCTTTAAATTTAAGTAATGTTCCATCGTTTCCTCCTGTCACCTCGGTCGGAATCCTCCAGTTTTTCGCTTCTTTTTCCTCTTGTATCCCTTCCATTATACTGGCAATATAGAGAGAGGAAAACCTTTAAAAACAGAATATCAGATATCTAACAAAAAGAAAAGGGGATTGTGGCAGTTATGTCACGGAAGTTCAATGATTGAAGCAGTATTACTCTTAAAAGAAAAAGTGTCCCGCACCTATTTCAGCGGAACTACTATGACAGAAGAAGATTTTACCAAAGGCAGAAGACTCTTTATTGCAGAGGGTTGCTGCGCCAATGGAATTGTTACACTGACCACCGGAGCATTCCTCTCCGGTTATGCCAATTCACTGGGAGCCACGGATTCCATAAATGGAATCATCGGTTCCATCCCGGTACTTCTCTGTACTCTTCAGATGTTTTCCTCCATCCTTTTGGAAAGCCTCTGCCGGAAAAAATGCCTGATTTCCAGTTTTTCTTTTATTCACAGGCTCCTTCTGGCTTCCGTCTTTTTTGTGCCCCTGTTTATTAAAAATCCCGGACTTCGCCTGGCAGCGGCAATTACTATTTATGGAGTCGCTCATTTTTTTGGAGCCTTTATCGGAACCGGGACAGGAAACTGGATCCTGCAGCTTGTTCCCCAACACATGAGGGGAAACTATCTGGGAAAAAAGGATTCCTTTGCTTTTGCCTTTTCCACCATCTTAAGCCTTACCATGGGCTGGGTCATGGACCGGTTCCGCAGCTTTTCCATGGAACAGACCGGATTTTTAGTGGTAGGGACTGTAGTATTTTTCGTCGCCTGCATGGATTTCTGGTGTCTCTCCTCTATCAGTGAACCGGAAAGCCTTCCCCACCGCCAAAAGCTCCAGGATGCATTATGGAAGCCATTGGCCGACAAGGAATACCGGAAGGTCATGCTTACCTATATGTTCTGGAACCTGGCCCTTCAGATCGCAGGTCCTTTTTTCAGCGTATACATGGTCACCGGACTTAAGTTAGATTATACATACATCACCTTTTTAGGCCTCATTTCCTCAACCGTCCGGGTTTTGGCGGCTTGGCTCTGGGGGCGTCTGGCCGATGCTACTTCCTGGCTTTTGGCAGCCCGCTGTTCCATGGGTATGCTGGGACTTGTCCATGCCAGCTGGCTTTTCATGACCCCGGAGACCTGCTATACCCTTCAGCCTATTTTGCAGGCATTGTCCGGAGCTGCCTGGGGAGGCATTGCCATATCCGTCTTTAACCTTCAGTATCACTATGCCCCTGCGGAAAAACGGGTGCTTTATGTCAGTTCCAATTCCTCCTATGCAGGGCTTTGCGGTTTTCTTTCCACCCTTCTTGGAGCCTTCCTACTCAGGGTCTTTCCTACCCTGGAAATAGGGGGACTTCCCATAACCGGAATGCAGCTGCTCTTCCTTCTTTCCGGGACCCTGATCCTGGGATGCGTTTTTTACATGGGAAGGCTTCGTTCTGTCTCCCTTTAAATCCGCCGGTCTTTGCAGGACTCCCGGATTATCAGCTCCGGCTTTAAGATCCGCTCCACTCTGCTTTCTTCATCTGGAACATTGTTCATCTTTTCTATAAGAAGCTCCGCCGCCATCGCCCCCAGCCGCTCCTGGGGGTGGGCGATGGTGGTCAGCTTCACAATCCCATTTTCTGCAATAAAGGAATTGTCATAGCCTGTTACAGAAATATCTTCGGGCACGGAAAGCCCGCTCTTTTCAATGGTTTTCAAGACCTCAAAGGCAATCTGGTCATTGTAACAGACAATTCCGTCAATTAACACTCCTTCTTCCAGCTTAAGCCTTAAGGCACCTGATGGCTTTGTCGCCCGGTCCTCGGTGTGGAACCAGACAACCATATCCGGATCATAAGAAAATCCCGCCTCCTGAAGAGCTTTTACATAGCCTTTGTGCCGGTTTCTTCCCTGGCTGTCATCAGCTTTGAATATTCCCAAGATGTACTTGTGCCCCAAATCGATCAGATGCTTTGTCACCAGATACCCACCCGTACAGTCATCCATCAGGATATGCGGTTTGTTCATCATGTGGGCGTAACAGCCCTGAATAAATACATAAGGGATCTGGTAAAAATCCAACTTCTCATAAAGCCCCTTATGGCCGCACATGATCTCACTTTTGCTTGGCTCTATGATGAGCCCGTCAATGTCCTTTTCAAGGATCTCTTCCAGACATCTGCTTTCCTTGAACCTGCTGTTTCCCGTATTCTTCAGTATAATGCTGTAACCGTTAGTCGTAAGTACCCGATCGATTCCCTGGATCAGCCGCGGAAAAATATAATCCGACAAATAGGTGGTGATGACCGCGATATTTCCTGATCCTTTTTTTCCTCCCGCTTTTCTGGATACAAAGGTTCCCCGGCCATGTTCTGCCGTAATAAATCCCTCCTGTTCCAGAATGGAAATTGCTTTTCTCACTGTGTGGCGGCTTACATGACAGGAGGCCGACAGTTCATTTTCCGAAGGCAGCCGGTCGCCCGGTTTTCGCTTACCTGAAATAATATCCTTTTTCAGTTCTTCCATTAACAGATAGTACTTTGCTTTTCCGCTGTCCTCCGCCATATAGAGCTCCTTATGATTCTTTATTCTGGCCGTAATATGCATTCGGCCCATGCTTGCGCATAAAATGTTTATCCTGCATGCACTGGGGTGCCGGTAAAACCGAAGGATTCAACAGTTCCGTCATAAGGTTCATCTTTGCGATCTCCTCCAGCACAACGGCATTGTGGACCGCACCTGCTGCATCGGTACCCCAGGTAAATGGTCCGTGGTTTTTGCACAAAACTGCCGGAACATGCATAGGATTTATCCCCTTAAAGGTTTCGATGATCACGGCACCCGTATTCTTCTCATAACCGTCCCGGATCTCTCTCTCCGTGAGATTTCTGGCACATGGGATTTCCCCATAAAAGTAATCCGCATGGGTGGTTCCATAGCAGGGGAGGGCCCTTCCTGCCTGGGCCCAGGATGTAGCCATGGGGGAATGGGTATGAACGATCCCTCCTATTTCCTTAAATGCCTTATAAAGCTCCAGATGGGTGGCAGTATCAGAGGAGGGTCTTAATTTCCCTTCCACCTGATTTCCGTCAAGATCCATGACCGCCATATCCTCAGGCGTCAGCTCTTCATAATCCACCCCGCTGGGCTTAATAACGAAAAGTCCCTTTTCCCGGTCAATTCCGCTGACATTTCCCCAGGTATAAGTGATAAGTCCCCTTCTGGGCAATTCCATGTTTGCTTCGTATACAATTCTTTTCAGTTCTTCCAGCATGTCAGCTTCCTCCTTTTTGCTTTCCGCATTATTTCAAGTTATCTACCGCAGCACGCTCAATGGAAAGTCCATTTCTGTACCGTTCCATAAAGGCCTGAAAACCTGCTTCATCCTCAGGATCAGGCTCCATTGTGATCCCCCCGTCATCTTTAAATACCTTTTCAGCCAGGTAATGATCCAGGGATTCCCCCTCCTCTTTCTTAAGCATGTAGGAGGCTAATAGCGCAGCACCCCAGGCTCCTCCTTCACCGGCTGTTTCCATGACGGAAACTGGAACACCCAGGGCGGCAGCCATGATCCTCTGTCCTACTCCCTTAGTCTTAAAAAGTCCTCCATGGCCCAAAAGCACATTAAGCCGGACTCCTTCCTCAAAGAGGATATCCATTCCCATTTTTAAAGCTCCCAAAGCTGTATAGAGATGAACTCTCATAAAGTTTGCAAGATTAAACCGGCTTTCCGGTGTCCGTACAAATAAAGGTCTTCCCTCTTCAAAATGGGTAATATGCTCTCCGGACAAATAACCGTAGGAAAGCATACCTCCCCCATCCCTGTCTCCTTCCAGGGCCTTCTGGTAAAGAGTGGAAAACAGGGTATTCCTGTCGATTTTCATTCCCGTCGCATCTGCAAATTCCTCAAACAGGGAAACCCAGGCGTTTAAATCTGAGGTACAGTTGTTGCAGTGGACCATTGCTACTGCATCACCGGCAGGAGTGGTGACTATATCGATTTCCGGATAAACCCTGGAAAGCTCTTTTTCCAGCACCACCATGGCAAACACACTGGTTCCGGCGGATACATTACCGGTTCTTCTTGCCACGCTGTTGGTAGCCGTCATCCCTGTCCCTGCATCACCTTCCGGCGGGCAAAGGGGTATTCCAGGTTTTAAATTCCCGCTGGCATCAAGAAGCCGTGCCCCTTCCCCGGTCAGGGTTCCTGCCCTCTCTCCTGCCGTCAGCACTCTTGGCATAATATCACGAAGCTTCCAGGGGAACTGCCGGGGAGCAACCAGCTCATCAAACTGTTCTATCATGCGCTTATGAAAATCCTTTGCAGCGCAGTCCACGGGAAACATCCCTGCGCAGTCTCCGATGCCAAGGACCCGCTCTCCCGTCAGCTTCCAGTGGACATAGCCTTCCAGGGTAACCAGGTAATCAATCTCCTGCACGTGCTCTTCCTGGTTAAGGATTGCCTGATAGAGGTGGGCAATGCTCCATCTCTGGGGAATTTGAAAGGAAAACAGCTCCGTCAGCTTTTCAGAAGCCTCTTCTGTCATGGTATTTCTCCATGTCCTAAAAGGCACCAGCAGCTCCCCCTCCTTGTCAAATGCCATATACCCATGCATCATGGCAGAAAAACAAATGGCTCCAATCGTGGTAAGAGTCTCCCCATACCGCTCTTTCACCACCTCAGCCATGTTTTTATAACTTTCCCTGACTCCCTCCCAGATATCCGGAATGGAATAAGTCCAGACACCGTCTACATACTGGTTTTCCCAGTCATAGCTGCCGGAAGCAATGGGATTATGTTCTTCATCTACCAGTACGGCTTTGATCCGCGTGGAGCCAAGCTCTATTCCCAGAGCGGTTCTCCCTTCCCTGATTGCTGCTCCTATTTGTTTTTCCATCATTTGAAACCCCTCCTGAATTATGTCCGCCCCTTTTTTCCTAAAGGACGGCTCCTGTTATTTATTTAACGATACGTCATGGAATTCCATCTTAATTCATTTTTCAAATCCCTGATTGTGGTTTTTTCATCAATGAAAACAGCTTCAATCCCCATTGCTTCCGCCCAGTCCCCCATCTGCTCAGGCGTCAGATCATAGGTAAAGGCCGTATGGTGGGCGCCACCGGCTAAAATCCAGCTTTCCGCTCCTGTGGCAAGGTTTGGCTCAGGTGTCCAGAACGCAGTGGCAACCGGAAGCTTTGGCATGGGCCTTTCCGTCTTTTTACAGTTTACAGTGTTGATAATCAAGCGGAAACGGCTGCCCAGATCAATTAAGGATGTTGCTATTCCCATTCCTTCCTTTGCCGTAAATACAAGGCGTGCAGGTGCTTCCCTCTCTCCCATGGACAGCGGATTTACCCTGATTCCTACCGTTCCATCCGCAATGGTGGGGCAAACCTCCAGCATGTGGGCCTGTAAGATCCCTTCTTTGCCGGGAACCAGGTTGTAGGTGTAATCCTCCATAAAAGAAGTTCCCTTAGCATCCTTTGCTCCTTCGGTCATGATCTTCATCAGGCGCACCATGGCAGCGGTCTTCCAGTCTCCTTCCGCCCCAAAGCCATAGCCCTTTTCCATCAGGCGCTGGATGGCAAGACCTGGAAGCTGCTTTAAAGAGCCTAAATCCCCAAAATGAGTGACAATTGCATGGTAATTCTTATCCTTTAAAAACCGCTCAAAGCCAAGCTCGATCTGTGCCTGAACTGCCACATGGGCCTTAAATTCCTCATGGTCCATGCCTTCCGTTAAAATTTCGTATCTGCTGTAATATTCCTCTACCAGGGAAGAAATATCACCTGCTGCCGCATCCCGAACATAATCTGCGATTTCATTGACTGGATAGGCATCGATCTCCCAACCGAATTTCATCTGGGCTTCTACCTTATCCCCTTCAGTAACCGCCACATTTCTCATATTGTCCGCAACCCTGACCACACGGATATGGCTGCTCTCCATAATTCCCACTGCGGTCCGCATCCAGGAACCGATCCGCCTTTGGACTCCTTCATCATCCCAATGACCTGCGATCACCTTTCTCGGGATCCCCATTCTGGTGACCATATGACCGAATTCCCGGTCGCCGTGGGCCGACTGGTTCTCATTCATGAAATCCATGTCAATGGTATCGTAGGGAATCTCCCGGTTAAACTGGGTGTGCAGATGAAGCAAAGGCTTCCGGTACTCCTGAAGCCCTAAAATCCAGGACTTAGCAGGAGAAAAGGTATGCATCCAGGTAATCACGCCGGCGCAGGACTCATCGGTGTTAGCCTCATGAAACAGCCTGCGAATGGAGGTATTATCAATCAGCACCGGTTTTAAAATCACCTCATAGGGAAGCGCTCCGTATGCGTTCAGCCTTTCCGTGATGATTCTGGAATGCTCCGCTACATTTCTTAAACACTCCTCACCGTAAAGATCCTGAGAGCCTGTTGCAAACCAAAATTTATATTCTTTTTTTAACATGTTTCATGTCCCTCTCCTTCATTTACTTTGTGAAACTCCATTGATATAATCCCGCCCTTCTGTCGTAAACCAGACATGATGTATTATAAATACCTATAGATAAGAGTGACTAAATATCCTCTAACTATAATCTATTACTTGTACGCACCATTGCACAAGTTGTTTTTACGTATTTTACCACAAGAAAGCAGATTTTACAAAAATATCCCTCAAGAGCCTGGAGAGAGAACGCACAATGAATCCATGTGTTCTTTCTGATTTTCTATGTTTTTTCCACAATCCATTGAATAAACGGAGCGAAAATGCACAATTTTAATTTCAAAATTCATGAATGTTTGTTGACACTTTTTCAGAAAAATGAGTTATATTATTAAATGTAACCCCCCCCCCCAATACATTATATAGTTTTTGCTACACCCCATAAGAAACGAAATACCTTCTCCGAAAAAGGACCAGCTTCCCCAGCTGGTCCTTTTCATTTTCTTTTATATTTATATTTATTTTTTATTCCGGCGTTGTTTCAGAATCTTTTCAAACGCTTCTTCTGCACCTTCTGCTTTTAAGCGCTGCCTTCTCTCTTCTCTTCTGAGAGCGATCTCTCTGGCCTCTTTCTTTTTCTTATAAATGAAAAATCCGGTTCCGCCGCCTGCCAGTCCAAGAAAAGCAGCAATACCTGCTATCGTAAGCACTCTGCTTCCCTTATTATCCGGTGATTTCTTATTGCCGCCTGAATTTGTTTCTGATTCCACTGGTTTTGCATCTGTGGATCCCTGTTCAGATTCCTGGCTCGTTGGCTCCGGGGCATTCTTTTCCATTAAGTAGGCCTGGCCCACCTTTCTGTCATTGTAGGTATATTGGATCATGGCAGCCGCCCCTTTGGGACTTCCTTCCGGAAGCTCTGTTACTAGAGTCTTATCCGCCTGGGAGAACTCGGCTCCTTTAGGAAGGGTTATGACGCTGTCCGGTTCCAATTCCAGATCAGAGGGTTTATAAGATGTCCCTTTTATCTCAACAGGATCTTCCCCTGAAATATAGCTGGTTTCATTCCCTGTAACAGGGAAATTTTCAAAACGGCTGAATCCGAATTCCAAAAGAGCTTTGCCATCGATAAAATATTGCTTTGGGCTTCCCTTTAAAATAACAGAAATAAGCCTTTTTCCATCCTGCTCCCCATAGGTCACAAGGGTATTTCCTGCTTTAATTAGATATCCAGTCTTTCCTGCCACTGCTGACGGACAATAAAATTCACTCTTTGTATCCTTGGTCTTTACCAGACGATGCTCGTTGTAAATGGTAAGCCCCTCCGGATTATTGGATGTGGGAGGGATATTATGGCTGATTGCAGAGCTGATCTCCACAAGCTTTTTATTGCTGTAAGCAGCCTTTGCTATGAGTGCCATATCATAGGCAGTCACATACTGGGTATCTCCATTAAGCCCTGACGGGTTGTCAAAATGACTTTCCGTACAGCCAAGCTCCTTGATCTTTTCATTCATCATGTTTACAAATTCCTCTCTGCTGCCGGCCACATGCTCCGCCAGAGCATTGGCTGCCTGGTTGCAGGAATGAAGGATCAGAGAGTAGAGACAGTCTTCCACAGAAAGCTTGTCATCTGTATCCACATTTAATTTATTGCCGCTGCCCTCCTCCACATTGTAAATGGCATCCTTTGAAAAGGTCACCATATCATCAAGTTTCGCGTTCTCTAAAACAATAAGAGCAGTCAAAATTTTCGTTATGCTGGCTGGCGGATATGGGGCATGGATATTTTGTCCAAATATGACGGCCCCTGAATCCCCGTCTATTACAATCCCGGCTTCCGCCTGGATGCCCGTATCAGACGGCCAGTCCGGTTTCGCATATACAGTCATTAGAAACAGCTGGCTGACCAATATGCAGCTAATCAGTACTTTTATCCTCCGATTCACGTATCATCCTCCTGACATGAAATATGCCTTAAAGCCGCATTCAGATTATTATACGGTTTTAAGGCATTATATTACTTCGCAAAATCTATCATTTGCCCCGAGATTTTTTAACTATAAGTATCTTATTGACCTTAGACCAATCTGAAAAAGGGCATTTATATTATAATACATCAAATCTTTGCTATATTCAAGAAAAACATTTCAAACTATATTTTCTCTTATAAAGAAAAATCAATTAAAAAATGCCCCAAATCCGCAAAATACAAGCTTTCTACGGTTTAGGGCATTTATCATCTCAATCTGAACATTTACTTCGCGTAATCTGTAACTCTGGACTCCCGGATCACGTTGACCTTGATCTGTCCCGGGTATTCCAGAGATTCTTCAATCTTCTTGGAAATGTCACGGGCTAAAAGCACCATATCGTCATCGTTAATTTGATCCGGAACTACCATAATCCGAACTTCGCGTCCTGCCTGAATGGCAAAGGACTTGTCCACTCCCTTAAAGGAATTGGTAATATCTTCTAACTGTTTTAATCTGTTTGTATATGTCTCCAGAGTCTCTCTTCTTGCTCCAGGTCTTGCGGCAGATATCGTGTCTGCTGCCTGGACAATGCAAGCGATAAGGCTCTGTGGTTCAACATCGCCATGATGTGATTCCACAGTGTTCAGCACGATTGCAGATTCCTTATATTTCTTACATAACTCCACACCCAGCTGAATATGAGAACCTTCCATCTCATGGTCAACGGCTTTTCCGATGTCATGTAGTAAACCGGCACGCTTGGCCATGCGGATATCAAGGCCGATTTCTCCGGCCAACAGCCCTGACAATTGGGCCACCTCAATGGAATGCTTTAATGCATTCTGACCGTAGCTTGTTCTGTATCTCAGCTTGCCAAGCAATCTGATGAGTTCCGGATGAAGACCGTGAATGCCCACTTCAAGAGCAGCGGCTTCTCCTTCTTCACGCATATTGGTTTCTACCTCTTTTTGTGCCTTTTCCACCATTTCTTCAATTCTTGCAGGATGAATACGTCCATCCACAATAAGGCGTTCCAACGCAATTCTGGCTACTTCTCTACGAACCGGATCGAATCCGGATAATACAACAGCCTCAGGGGTGTCATCAATAATGAGTTCCACGCCCGTAAGGGTCTCTAACGTACGGATGTTACGGCCTTCCCTTCCGATGATTCTTCCTTTCATCTCATCGTTAGGAAGCTGTACGACTGAAACCGTAGTTTCTGCCACATGGTCTGCAGCGCATCTTTGAATGGCTGTAACCACGTATTCCCTCGCCTTTTTTTCGGCTTCTTCTTTTGCTTTGTTGTCAAGTTCCTTAATTAATTTCGCAGTGTCATGTTTAACGTCATCTTCAACAGATTTTAAAAGATATTCTTTTGCCTGTTCGGAGGTAAGTCCAGAAATTTTTTCCAGTTCCTGAATGCCTTTTTCATAGAGAGATTCCACTTCGGTATTTCTCTTATTCAGGGCGTCCTCGCGAGCAGCCAGACCTGCTTCTCGTTTTTCCATAACCTCGGACTTCTTGTCCAGGTTTTCTTCCTTGCTTAGTACTCTTCTTTCATAACGTTGAAGCTCAGCTCTTCTTTCCCTGGTTTCCTTCTCCAGTTCATTCTTAGTCTTTAAAGACTCTTCTTTTGCCTCAAGGAGAGCTTCGCGCTTCTTTGTCTCAGCGGTCTTTAATGCTTCATCTATTATTTCCCGGGATTTTTCTTCCGCAGTGCCAATCTTGCTTTCGTAAGCATTTTTACGATACGTGATGGCAGCAGACCAGGCAATAAAAGCAACTACTACTGATACTACAATTGCAATCAATATAGCCATGAATACTGATACTGACACAGGAGCACCTCCTTATTAGATTTTCATTGTACAACAATACAACACTACAATTTTAAACTGTTTTATACATTATGTCAAGTATTTCACCCCTGTTTCAGGTATACTTATACACATTTTCCTTGTTGTCAGTCTTCACTATAAATACCGCCTAAAACACGGCTTATTGCATCGTAGGAAAAACCTCGTCTGCCCAGGGCAGCCATCATTTTTCCTCGTTCCTTAAAGTCCATTTCTTCCGCTTTTTTGTGCTTCTTTTTCACATAGGCCAGTATCTGTGCCTCTTCATCCACAGGCTGTTCTCTAAGGATCTCCTGGATCACCTCTTTGTCCAGTCCTTTTTTTTGCAGCTCGTACTGAATCTGCCGCCCGCTTTTCCGTTCTGAATTGAATTCCACGTATCTGCGGCCATAGTTCTCATCGTTGATAAAGTTATGCTCTTTTAAAAATTCTATGGCGTAATCGGCAGCCTCCTTCGGATACCCTCCGTCCTTTAATTTCCGTCTCAGTTCCTCTTCCGTCTTATCTGAGGATTTCAGAAGAAAAAGGACCCTTTCCCTGGCCCTTTTAAACAAAACATCATGAAGGAGTTCCTGATAAGTCTCATCAGAAAGCGGCTCACCTTCCTCTATCCCAAATTTCCTGATTTCCCCTCGATAAAGGACAAGAGTAAAGTCTTCATCCAGAATGACTTTACTCCTGCGCTTATCAACGGGCACAATTTCCACAACTGTCATATAGGCCCCTTATTTTAACTTTTTCCGGCGTTCATGAATTCGCCGGCCAAAACCTTGCTGAGATTACTCCTTGGGAGTTTCGTCCTTGCTTTCTTCTGCTTTGATTCTCTTGCTTTCCTTAGGGGCAGTTGTACCGGCACTCTCCGCTATACTGCTTTCTTCATGAAGCCCATACTTTATACGGACCTTGTTCTCTACTTCCAGGCAAACGGCTGGATTGTCCTGAAGATAAGTCTTGGCATTCTCTCGACCCTGGCCGATCTTGACATTATTATAAGCAAACCATGCTCCGCTCTTTTCCACGATATTCTCTTTTACCGCCAGATCCAGGATATCGCCTTCCTTGGAAATACCTTTGCCGAACATGATATCGAATTCCGCCTCCTTAAATGGCGGTGCGATCTTATTCTTTACTACCTTTACACGGACCCGGTTTCCTACCATATCTCCGCCCTGCTTTAAGGTCTCGATCTTACGGATATCCAGACGGACAGACGCGTAGAACTTAAGGGCACGTCCACCTGTGGTAGTCTCAGGGCTTCCAAACATTACTCCTACCTTCTCACGAAGCTGGTTAATAAAGAGAACAATACAGTTGGACTTGCTGATGATGGCCGTCAGCTTTCTAAGAGCCTGGGACATCAGACGCGCCTGAAGACCCACATGGGAATCGCCCATATCACCTTCGATTTCGGCCTTTGGTACAAGAGCCGCGACCGAGTCAACGATTACGATGTCAACAGCACCGGACCGGACCATGGTCTCCGTGATCTCCAATGCCTGCTCCCCGTTATCCGGCTGGGAAATGTAAAGGTTATCTATATCCACTCCAATGTTCTTGGCGTAAACAGGATCAAGGGCATGCTCCGCGTCAATAAATCCCGCGATGCCGCCTCTCTTTTGAACCTCTGCGATCATATGCAGGGCAACCGTCGTTTTACCACTGGATTCCGGTCCATAGATCTCCACAACCCTTCCCTTTGGAATTCCTCCCAGACCAAGAGCAATATCAAGGCTTAATGCTCCTGTAGGTATGGTCTCCACGTTCATATTTGTGCCTGAGTCGCCCAGCTTCATAACAGAGCCTTTCCCATATGCCTTTTCTATCTGAGTAAGGGCGGCATCAAGCGCCTTTAGCTTATCATCTTTATTCATATTATCCTCCGATGCGAACAAATGTTCTTTTTCTGTTTATAATCATAGTATATTTCCGGGCAAATGTCAACCAGAATTTTATACTTCTGAGCTCAATACGCATCACACTCCTGACCTGTGCAGCAAAATAATTTTGTTTTAATAAATTCAATAGGGGATCTTAGGCGAAATGCCTGACGTTGAAGAGAAATAAAAACTGCTTTCTTACTTTAATTCACTATAGCATAGGAGGGTTGGAGGTGCAAGTACTAATTTGTTCAAAAAAACCGTGCTAATCCCAAAATAATCCGGGTAAACACGGTTTTTTATTAACAGGCAATTGTTCTCATCATAGTAATCCCCTGCCTGCCGTCCAATCCCCGCGCAGTACCAGAGGGAAGGCAGGTAGCATCATTTCTCTACCGCTGTAAACTTCCCCACTCTCGATCCGTTATTCCCTGCATTCGGAAGCCGGTGGTATACTTTGCGGAAAGCGGAAAAAATTCTCCGGATCGTACTTTGCCTTAATTCTGGTCAAGCGCTCAAAGTTACCGCCATAGTAAGCCATTGGCCAGTTTTCGATGGACAAATCCTGCGTGTTGATATAAACACCATTGGTATACGGCAGCATTTCCCTTCGAAATTGATCCACCCAATGAATGCCGGGACCTGTACCCTCAGGTTCGTTCCATGTGGCGTAAATAGACATATTTGACAGCGCCTTGCGCTGGAAGTACGCTGTGGCTTTGCTGGGAATATCAGCTACCGCCCCACCCAGGCCATGAAACAGAAGAGACACAGAAGCGGTTGGTGGATTTGTGATATAACGCTGTATAATATCAATTGCCTCATCAGGCAGCAATGCATCTAAATAAGGCCCAACGCTTTTAAATGGCACCGGGTTACCAAGCTGCGGCACGCCAATACGGGCTGCGGCTTCCACCCATGGTATATCCTCAATAAAAACGCTGCTGGGTGAACCAGACCGGAGTAAGGGACAAAGTAATTTGCGCAGTTCTTTTGCCGAGCCAAGAAACACCCCTTGTGCAAGCAAAAATGACTGCTCTCCTGATATAATCGATAACAGCGGTGTAAACCTGATGTCTGCGTCGGGAAGCGTATATTCCTGCCAGACCTTTAGAACCGGCTTCAAGTCTTCAAGTTCCCAGTTGATTGCGGCATAAGCCACCGTATCGATTTCATGCGTACGAAAACAGAAGGAGGTGCATACGCCAAAGTTACCGCCGCCGCCACCCCGCAGAGCCCAAAACAGGTCTGCGTTGCGGTCGGCGCTTGCACGCAGCACACAGCCGTCTGCATCTATCAATTCTGCTTCCAGAAGATTGTCAATAACAAGTCCCCAGGGCCTTGAAAGGCTGCTATGCCCACCGCCCAAGGTAACACCGGCAATACCAGGGGTGGGGCATAGCCCCGGCGGAACGACTAATCCCTGTGAACCGAGTTCTTCTATGATTTCAACATTCCGCAGCCCTGTCTGGAGTGTGACTGTACCTTTTTTACGATTTATCTCCAGTTGTTTCATTTCGCTGACATCGATGATAAGCCCGCCATTTAGCGCTGACACACCCTCGTAATTGTGGCGGCCGGAACGCATACGGAGCGGCACTCCGTTATAACGTGCCCAGCGTATTGCATTGATAACATCCTGTGTTTCCTTTGCGAAAACAATAACCAGTGGAAATTTATTAAAAAATGTATTGAATTCCTGACGGGCGGAGTTGTACAGCGGATCATCTGGAAAAACAATCCGTCCGGTCAGTTCGGGTTCTTTTCTATATTTCATTGTTACTCTCCTTAATATTGGAATGCATAAATTTATGCATGGTCCTCTTATAATATATGGCTCGTACAATGTTTTATTTCCAGAACGCGATACACCGCTGCCAAACAGTCCAGGGCCTCTGCGGGTCAAACTTTCCCGCAGAAGCCCTGATATACTCATACGCTCCTCTATTACATCAATAGCCGCTCCACATCAAGCATCCCCCAGCCCTGCTGATTTATTGGAAGACCCAGATCCACTGCCCGCTCTCTTAACATCAGTTTCACATCCCGGTTGGTCATATAGGGATATTTCTGAAGAAGAAGCGCAATCGCCCCTGAAACCAGAGGTGTCGACATTGAGGTTCCGCTTTTGGCAAGGTATTGCCCTGATTCGTTGGCGCAGCTGATAATTCCTGCCCCCGGAGCAATGATTTCCGGTTTGCAGATGCAGGCACCGGTGGGACCTCTTCCGGAATAATCGATCATCCGGTTTCCCATTACATTAACCTCTTTATAATCATCTGAGCACCCCACAGTAATCACTTTCCGGCTGATTCCCGGAGTTGTGATCGTATTCATGCCCGGTCCCATGTTTCCTGCGGCCACACAGACCACCAGCCCGTCATCCCATGCTGCATTTACTCCACGCACAAGAACAGAATTTTCCGTCATCCCCTTTTTCGAAAAGGAACCAACGGAAATATTTACAATCCTGATCCCATACCTTTCTCTGTTATCACGAATCCATTTAAGTCCGGCCAGCACATCGGAGGCATAGCCGTTCCCTTTTTTATCCAACACCTTTAGCATAATGATATGACACTCTGGTGCAATGCCCATATACATTCCTCCGGAAGCGATGCCGCTTCCTCCGATGATTCCTGATATATGAGTCCCATGACCGTTATCGTCATAGGTGTCCCTTCTGCGGTGTACAATATCTACAAAAGCCGCCATTCTATGTTCAAAGTCCTCATGAAGATAAATCCCCGTATCGAGAACTGCAACTCCAATACCACGCCCTGTATATCCCATACGATGGGCAGCTTCACAGTGTACCGCTTCTCTCACATGATTCACAGTCCATTACCTGATTCCTTTTTTATTAGGATATTCCGAATTGGCTCATGTGGTTTCTTTTCCTCCAAAATACGAAAGAGATTTTAGTCAAATACCATTTACATTCTGCTTATCCGTTCCTATAATGGATATAAAATAACATGTAAGGAGATTATTATTATGGAAAATCATCGATCCGATGCCACTTTGCTGACACAGAACCTGATCCGCATCGACAGTACGGATCCCGGTGCATACGAAAAAAAAATTGCCGATTATATTTTTAACCGGCTATCATCCCTGTCTGTCCCTGTCATCAAAAAAGAGGTCCTGCCGGGCCGTTATAATATAATGGCAAAAATTAAAGGAGAAATTGACGACCCCGCCCTTGTTTATATCTGCCACATGGATACGGTAACCATTGGAGAGGGCTGGACTACCGACCCTTTCGGAGCGGAGGTTATAAATGGAAGGATCTATGGCCGGGGGGCCTGTGACATGAAATCCGGACTGGCCTGCGCCCTCTCCGCCTTTTCCGCTATGGCAAAGGAGACGGCTTCCGGAAAAATCCCCAGGCATTCCTTTGTTTTCATCGGTACTGTTGATGAAGAGGATTTCATGCGGGGAGTTGAGGATGTGATAAAAGAAGGCTGGGTGACGGAAAAAAGCTTTGTCCTGGATACAGAGCCGACAAACGGACAGATCCAGGTTGCTCATAAAGGGCGTACCTGGTTTGAAGTTACCGTTACCGGAGTGACCGCCCATGCGAGCACTCCCTGGAAGGGGGCCGACGCCATTGCTGCTATGGCCGAGATCATATCTTCCATACGCCGCCGGATCGGAGAATGCCCCTCACATGAGGATCTGGGCATATCCACCGTCACATTCGGCCAGATCGAAGGAGGATACCGCCCGTATGTGGTTCCTGACCAATGTAAAGTCTGGATCGACATGCGCCTGGTACCTCCCACAGATACAGCTGCTGCCATCTCCATTGTGGAACAGGCCATCCGGGAAGCCGCGGTCGCAGTTCCAGGGATCAAAGCATCTTATGAGATCACAGGAGACAGGCCTTTTATTGAAAAGGATGAAAGCTCCTGTTTATTAAAAGCCCTGAAAGCCGCAGCAGAAGAAACCACAGGAAAAACGGTCCCTGTTTCCTATTTCCCCGGGTACACCGACACCGCCGTCATCGCAGGAAAGCTTCACAACTCCAACTGCATGTCCTATGGTCCCGGTGATCTGGAACTGGCCCATAAGCCGGATGAATTTGTCCCCTGTGAAGATATCTTAAGATGCGAGGAAGTGCTCACCAGACTGGCACGCTCCATTCTTTTCTAGATGTCTTCTGCCGGGCCTTGAACTGAAATGAACCCAATATGTTGAAAAAACCAACATGGAGGGTTCATTTTTATGTAAAAGAATCGGAACGGGAAATAAACACCCATTGACCAATCGCTATTCTAATTCAACACCTTTTAGATATAATTGCTGCAGAATAAAATCATCTATTCGATTATTAATCTCCGTTTTATCATATAAGCCATTACAAATGTCATAAAACGCACCTACGCTAATCTCACAAACAATTTTTTTACTTCCTCTTTTCCGTTCAAACTGGAAAATTCCATCATCATAAAATATTGTATAATCTTCATTGCTTTCTAATCCCCTTAAACAATTCCTTATACTCTTATTTCTATAAGTACCAGGAAATAAATGCCAAGTTCTACCCATTATATCTTTCACCTCCATATTAATATTATATACCAAGGTTTGCCGAAAGAAAGCAAATATCACCTACAAATTTCGATAATTTTCTTATACCAAAGTGCTATGCCATCAGCATTCTTGCTACAGGCCACTCTTCCTATAACTTTTCAAATAGTTCATGGCGGCGAGTTGAGATTTTTTTGCAATTTTAACTACATCTGATTTTCCTGCGCAAAGATTGAATTAAGAAAATCTTCATAATCTATTCAAACAATATACAAACTTTTCTAGAGTCGGTGTGTTATACTAATACCATAAGAAATGCACAATGTATCAATTATCCTTTCACCCTTTTTGAAATCCGAAAATCCTAAGAAAAATCTCCCCTGTGTCATGTGGCACAGGGATTTTTCTGCCCAAATTAAGAAAAAATACGGTTTGCGGGTAAAAAACAGGAGAGAAGTTTCCGGAATCCCCGGAAACAATCTCTCCTTCCTATATAATTTCTTACGAAAATATTAATATTTCATATCCTTTAGCACGTCGCAAAAATCAAAGGTGGCAAAATAATCCCTGGGAGTCTCAGCCCTGCGGATCATCTGAACGGATCCATCTTCTTTTAAGAGCAGCTCCGCAGATTTCAATTTCCCGTTATAATTATATCCCATGGCAAAGCCATGAGCTCCCGTATCGTGAATGAAAAGCAGATCGCCTACGGATATCTCAGGCAGGTTCCGGTCAATGGCGAATTTGTCATTATTTTCACAGAGAGAGCCTACCACATCATATTTATGGCCGCACACCTCACCCTCTTTTCCCATAACCGTGATATGATGGTAAGCTCCATACATAGCCGGTCTCATCAAATTAACTGCACAGGCATCCACGCCAATGTATTCCTTGTGGGTATGCTTCTCATGTATGGCTCTCGTTACCAGTCCGCCGTAAGGCCCCAGCATGAAGCGTCCAAGCTCTGTATAAATTGCTACATCTCCCATTCCTTCCGGCACCAGAATTTCTTCGTAAACCTCTCTGACCCCTTCACCGATGGACTTGATGTCATTGGACTCTTCCCCCGGACGGTAAGGGATTCCGATCCCTCCTGATAAGTTAATGAAAGAGATATGGGCTCCCGTCTCCTTTTTAAGCTTTACCGCAAGCTCGAAAAGTACCTTTGCAAGAAGGGGATAATATTCATTTGTTACCGTGTTGCTTGCTAAAAATGCATGAATTCCGAAATTTTTGGCTCCATTGCTTTTCAATATGCGGAAAGCCTCAAACATCTGCTCGGTGGTCATCCCATATTTGGAGTCCCCCGGATTATCCATAATGTCATTGCTGATCTTAAATACGCCGCCCGGATTATAACGGCAGCTGATGGTCTCCGGTATATGCCCGATGGCCTTTTTAAGAAATTCTATATGAGTGATGTCGTCCAGATTGATGATACCGCCGATTTTGTCCGCATACTGGAATTCCTCGGCAGGCGTGTCATTGGATGAAAACATGATATCAGAGCCGGTAAAGCCAAGGCAATCAGACATCATAAGCTCTGTCATGGATGAGCAGTCCGCTCCGCACCCATAATCCTTTAAAATATTCAGGATAAATGGATTGGGCGTGGCCTTTACCGCAAAATACTCCCGGTACCCTTTATTCCAGGAAAACGCCTCCTTTAACTTCTGGGCATTCTCCCTGATTCCCTTTTCATCGTATAAATGAAAAGGTGTTGGATATTCTCTCGTGATTTCTTCTAACTTTTCCTTAGTAACAAATGGTCTCTTGTCCATAGCGTTCCTCTCCTCTCGTAGCTTACCATATGCAAAAAGAGCCTGTCTCCGGCACATCTGCTGTAAGCTACATTGTACCGGGGATAGACTCCTTTGTCTACATTTATCTTGTATAATTATTCATAGCAAGGGCGTGCGGTTTTAAAACCTGCGGTTTAACCCGCTCACGGGCGTCCCTTAATCTACGGTTACGATCCTCATGATGTTGGTATGAGCTGCCGGCTCATTTTTTCTTACCGGATTCACTACACCGGCAGTAACCACTACCGTTTCATTTTCCTTCACAATGCCTTTTGACTTTAACAGCTCCATGGAGGAATAAATCAAAACGTCCGTAGACTCCGCACGCTTTCCATGGAATGGCTTTACGCCCCAGTATAACTGCATCTGGCGAAGGGCGGAAGCACTTGGTGACAGGCCGATGATCAGGCTTTCCGGTCTCCATTTGGATAACAGTCTTGTCGTGAAGCCGGTGATGCTTGGAGCTACAATCACTCTGGCTCCCAGATCATGGGCAGTGGCAACAGAAGAATAACATACGGCGTTGGATACATTATGCACATTAACTGCAGAAACCTTGCGCTCTCTGTATGCGCTGTAATCCAGATGCTTTTCTGTCTCCTCTACGATGGATGCCATCATGGAAAGAGCTTCAACCGGATATTTACCCATAGCGGTCTCGCCGGAAAGCATTACTGCATCTGTTCCGTCATAAACTGCATTTGCCACGTCCGTTACCTCTGCTCTGGTTGGGCGGGGATTGCGGATCATGGAATCTAACATCTGGGTTGCCGTAATAACAGGTTTGCAGGCTTCGTTGCATTTTTCGATGATACGCTTCTGGATGAACGGAACCTCCTGAGCCGGGATCTCAACTCCCATGTCGCCGCGGGCAACCATGATGCCGTCGCTGGCTTCGATGATATCATCCAGGTTTTCAATACCTTCTGCGTTTTCAATCTTGGCAATAACGGCCATATTGGAACCATGCTCATCCAGGATTTTCTTTATTTCGTTAATGGCATCGGCGGTACGTACAAAGGAAGCCGCAATGAAATCAAAGCCCTGCTCGATACCAAATTTTATATCCATTTTATCTTTATCTGTAAGCGCTGGAAGCTTTACCTTAACATTAGGAACATTGACGCCTTTTCTCTCTCCCAATTCGCCGCCGTTAATGATCTTGCATGTAATTTCCCTGCCCTTTACCTCGATGACTTCCAGTTCAATCAGGCCATCGTCAATGAGGATACGGTTTCCCGGGATTACATCTTCATTCAGGCCATCATAGTTAATATGTCCTTTTGTTTCATCTCCAACGGTTTCCTCTGTTGTCAGGATATAGATTTCTCCTTCTTTCAGATTCACCTTTTTCCCATCCTTCAAAAGTCCGGTTCGGATCTCCGGTCCTTTTGTATCAAGAAGCGCTGCAATCGGAAGGTCAAGCTCCTCACGGATGCTCTTCAGTAAATCAAGGCGCATCTTCTGCTCCTCGTAATCACCATGTGAAAAGTTGAATCTGGCAACATCCATGCCGTGCTCGGCAAGTGCCTTCATCATTGCGTAATCGTTGGTATTAGGTCCCATGGTGCAAATAATCTTGGTTCTCTTCATCGTTATCCTCCGTAGCTAGTTGGTCGTATCACCGGTTGTGGGGTTGGACGGTGTTACATGTTTATGTGTATACAAATGCTCAGAACAGTATTCATAACTGCCTTCGCATTTTGAACAATAACGGAATTCCAGGTTTGGGGAGTCCTTTTCGGTCCGCCCGCAAACGGCACACCGGTGGTGTGTCCATCCCTGGGGCTTTATCTTCATCTGCTTATTAAAATTTTGCTTTCTCTTGATCTCTTTTGGATTGAACCGGCTTAAATTCCGTGTCAAAATAAAAAAGATGATAAAGTTCAATAAGGACATGAATATCGTGACTCTGGTCGCTATATTGCCAGTGATAAAGCCATACAGGAAATAGATTCCGTTAAAGATGGCCAGCCATTTGGCTTTAACGGGAATCACGAAAAACAAAAGGAATTCCAAATCCGGAAATGTGGCGGCAAAGGCAAAAAACAGGGAATAATTAAGAAATTCCGTTGTCAGATATACCGTCTTTCCCATGAAAATATACACGATCAGCGCCGCCGCTACATGACCGATGACTCCCATGAAGAAATAAACATTAAAACGGAATGCTCCCCAGATCCTCTCCAAGTTTACTCCCAGCATGTAATACAAATACATGCTGATCAGGCTTAAGAACGTGCCGCCTCCCGGCGGGTAAATCATAAAAGTGGCTATTCTCCACACCTGGCCGCTGAGTATCTTCCCGGCGTCAAGGGACAGGTACTGCCAGTAAAATCCCGGTGCAAGCATCTCCATTAAGAGTCCCACACCATACATTCCGATGATATAGTACATCAGATTCGGAATCGCATACTTTCTGAATCTGTGTTCAAAATTATTAAAAAACTTCATGCTTTCCTCATTTCTGCCCACGCCTTTTGGGCATAAAGGTATACCCCCAGGGTGTTTCCTCATTTCTGCAAAAGCTAAAACAGATCCTTTTTAGAAAAAATCCACGCTACAATCAGCGTAAGGCCCAGCGTAAGGCCTAAAACGATGATAAAGCCGTGAGGATTATCTGCAAAGGGCATGCCAAGGGAATTAACATTCATTCCGTAAAAGCTTGCCACCATAGTTGGTATGGACATAACAATGGTAATGGTTGCCAGAAACTTCATTACAATATTTAAGTTATTGGATATGACGGAAGCAAAGGCATCCATGGTACCGCTCAAAATACCGCTGTAGATGTTTGCCATCTCGATCGCCTGCTTGTTCTCTACAATGACATCCTCCAAAAGCTCCGTATCCTCAGGGTACTTCTTGATTTTTTCGTTTCTCATCAGTTTTTCAAGCACCATCTCATTGGAGCGTAAAGATGTGGTAAAGTATACAAGGCTCTTCTCCAGTTCCAAAAGCTCGATAAGTTCCCGGTTCTTAGTGGATTTATGAAGCTTCTCTTCCACCTCACCGCTCTTTTTATCAATAATCCTTAAATATTGCAGATATAAAGTTGCATTCTTATAAAGAATCTGCAGGATAAACCGGGTTTTCATATAGGTGTGAAAATCCCTCACCCTGCCATCCATAAATGCATTAAGAACTGTGGTATCTTCCAGACAGACTGTAATGATAGAATCTTCAGTCGTTATGATACCCATTGGTATGGTAACATACCAGTCCTTGCCGCCGCGTTCCTCTATGGTGGGAACGTCTACCAGGATAAGCGTGTAATGATCCTCCGTCTGGATACGGGAACGTTCTTCCTCATCAAGAGGAGCCCTTAAGTCATCGGGATCGATTTTACAGGTGTTGGCGATTTCCAGGATCTCTGTGGCAGTAGGATTTGTAAGGGCGATCCAGGAACCGGGAGAAAGCTCATCCTTTTGCTGAATCAGGCCGCCTTCTGTTTTATAAATCTGAATCATAGCATTTCTCTCCTTCACTGAAAAATCTAAATAAAAACGTTGGCAGACTTTGACTTATACATTATAATTTCCCAGGCCATTTTTGTCAAATGAAAAGGAACCTCTTTTCGTTAACTTAAACAAATTTTACTAGAATTAACATTTTTTTAGCATGTTATGGCAATTGTATTATTTCTTATTTTATGTTAAACTGATGTTCGGTGAGTAAGCAACTTACTTTTACACAAAAGGAGGCAGGGGATACCCCGCACATATGATTACATATAACACATTAGGAATCGACATCGGTTCAACAACGGTTAAAATAGCTGTATTAAACGAAGACCATGAGATCTTGTTCGCTGATTATGAGCGGCATTTTGCAAACATACAGGAAACACTGGCAGGCCTTTTAAAGAAGGCCTTTGATAAGTTGGGCCCTATGGAATTACGCCCTGCCATCACAGGCTCTGGTGGATTAACTCTGTCCAAGCATTTAAAGGTTCCCTTTGTTCAGGAGGTGGTATCGGTCGCAACCTCTCTTAAGGATTATGCCCCACAGACCGACGTGGCAATCGAACTAGGCGGAGAAGATGCAAAAATTATTTACTTCACCGGCGGCATTGACCAGCGTATGAACGGGATCTGTGCCGGCGGCACCGGGTCCTTTATCGATCAGATGGCAGCGCTTCTGCAGACCGATGCCTCCGGTTTAAATGATTACGCGGCCAATTATAAGGCCATTTACCCCATTGCCGCACGCTGCGGCGTATTTGCCAAAACGGACATCCAGCCGCTTATTAATGAAGGGGCCACCAGAGAAGACCTTGCTGCTTCCATTTTTCAGGCAGTGGTGAATCAGACCATCAGCGGCCTGGCATGCGGAAAGCCCATCAGGGGCCATGTGGCCTTCTTAGGCGGCCCGCTCCATTTCCTTCCGGAGCTTCAGAAGGCATTTGTCCGCACCCTCCATTTATCCGGGGATGAGATCATCGCTCCGGAGCATTCCCACTTATTTGCTGCCATTGGTGCGGCCATGAATGCCGAGGAAACACAAGGAGGGGACATCTCCCTTGAGGAACTGATCGGGCGCTTATCTTCCGGCATCCGGATGGAATTCGAAGTAAAGCGTATGGAACCCCTGTTTGCGGATCAGGCTGATTTTGACGCATTCATAGACCGTCACAACAGCCACTGCGTTAAAACCAGTGATTTATCCTCCTATCATGGAAAATGCTTTTTAGGGATCGATGCAGGCTCCACCACCACTAAGGTGGCTCTTGTAGGCGAAGACGGCACCCTGTTATATAAATTTTACAGCAGCAACAACGGAAGCCCGCTTGCAACAGCGATCCGGGCCATGAGTGAAATCAAGGAACAATTGCCAAAGGACAGCCAGATCGTATGGTCCTGTTCGACTGGGTACGGAGAAGCCCTCTTAAAATCAGCATTCCTGCTTGATGAAGGAGAGGTGGAGACCATCTCCCACTACTATGCGGCGGCCTTCTTTGAACCAAAGGTTGACTGCATCCTGGATATCGGCGGGCAGGACATGAAATGCATCCGCATTAAAAACGGCACCGTGGACAGTGTTCAGCTGAACGAGGCATGCTCCTCGGGCTGCGGCTCCTTTATCGAAACCTTTGCCAACTCTTTAAACTACCAGGTAGAGAACTTTGCACAGGAAGCCGTATTTGCCAAGAACCCCACTGACTTAGGGACCCGATGCACGGTATTCATGAACTCAAACGTAAAGCAGGCCCAAAAGGAAGGGGCCGAGGTGTCCGATATTTCTGCAGGGCTTGCTTATTCAGTCATTAAAAACGCCCTGTTTAAAGTAATAAAAATTACAAATGCTTCTGATTTAGGCCAGCATGTGGTGGTCCAGGGCGGTACCTTCTATAACAATGCCGTTTTAAGAAGCTTTGAAAAAATTGCAGGCTGCGAAGCCATCAGGCCTGATATTGCAGGCATCATGGGAGCCTTTGGCGCTGCTCTTATCGCCAGAGAACGCTACGAGGAATCCAAAACAACCACCATGCTGAGCCTGGATAAAATCCTGGGGCTGCATTACGAAACCTCCATGGCCCGGTGTAAGGGCTGCACCAACAACTGTGTCCTTACCGTTAACCGTTTTGACGGAGGGCGTCAGTTCATCACGGGAAACCGCTGCGAACGAGGTCTTGGCAAAGAAAAGGCAAAGAGGGAAATACCAAACCTCTTTGATTATAAAAACCGCCGTATGTTTGATTACGAGCCCCTTAGCCCTGATCTTGCAGAGCGGGGCACCATCGGCATTCCCAGGGTCTTAAACATGTATGAAAATTACCCCTTCTGGGCTGTTTTCTTTAAGGAACTGAAATTCCGGACCGTGCTCTCCCCTCAGTCCACCAGAAAGATCTATGAGCTGGGCATTGAATCCATACCAAGTGAATCGGAATGCTATCCGGCAAAGATCGCCCACGGACACATTGAATGGCTGATCAAACAGGGAATTAAAACTATATTTTACCCCTGCATTCCCTATGAACGGAATGAAACCCCTGATGCAGGAAACCATTTTAACTGCCCCATTGTCACCTCCTACGCAGAGAACATCAAGAACAACGTGGAAGGTATTAAATCGGAAAATATCCGCTTTTTGAACCCGTTCATGGCCTTTACCAACGAAGAAATACTGGCCGGACGCTTAACAGAGATATTTGTAAAGGAATTCCAGATTCCGGCATCTGAAGTTGCTGCCGCCGCCGGGAAGGGCTGGGCAGAGCTTATGGCTTCCAGGTCCGATATGGAGAAAAAAGGCGAGGAAACTTTAAAGTGGCTGGAAGATAATGACCGGCATGGTATCGTGCTGGCTGGCCGCCCCTATCACGTGGATCCGGAAATCAACCACGGCATCCCGGAACTTATCACTTCCTATGGATTTGCAGTGCTTACGGAGGATTCCATTTCCCATCTGGCTGAAATTGAACGCCCTCTGGTGGTTACTGACCAGTGGATGTACCACACCAGACTTTACCGGGCCGCCGCTCTTGTAAAAAAAGAGAGCCGCCTGGATTTGATCCAGCTGAATTCCTTTGGCTGCGGTCTGGACGCAGTTACTACGGACCAGGTTAATGACATCTTAACCGGCTCCGGCAAGATCTATACGGTTTTAAAGATCGATGAGGTCAATAACCTTGGAGCCGCCAGGATCCGTATCCGCTCCCTGATTGCGGCACTGCGGGTGCGAGACAAACGCCACTACGAGCAAAAGGTGGTTTCCAGCGCTTATCATAGGATTATGTTTACCAAAGAGATGAAGAAGGATTACACCATCCTGTGCCCTCAGATGTCTCCCCTTCATTTTGATTTAATTGAACCAGCCATCCGTTCCTTTGGCTACCGGGTGGAGGTCTTACAAAACGACAACCGCTCTGCCATAGACACCGGGTTAAAATACGTAAACAACGATGCCTGCTACCCGTCCTTAATCGTGGTGGGCCAGATCATGGATGCACTTCTTTCCGGCAAATACGACTTAGACCGCACTGCGGTGTTCATGAGTCAGACCGGTGGGGGATGCCGGGCTTCCAATTATATCGGCTTCATCAGGCGTGCCCTGGAGAAAGCAGATATGGGCCATATCCCGGTTATTTCCGTCAATGCAAACAACATGGAGACGAACCCGGGATTCACCATCACCCTGCCCATGCTGACAAAGGCCATGCAGGCAGTGGTATACGGCGACGTCTTTATGAGAGTTTTATATGCAACACGTCCCTATGAAAAGGTACCAGGCTCAGCCAATTCCCTTCATGACAAATGGAAAGAGGTGTGTATCGAATCCCTGTCCAGGAAATCCCCGGACATGATGGCCTTCTCCCGTAACATAAAGGGAATTATCAGGGATTTTGACAATCTTCCAAGAAATGCCGTTCAGAAGCCCAAGGTAGGTATCGTAGGAGAAATCCTTGTTAAGTTTTCACCTCTGGCTAACAATCACATTGTAGAACTTCTGGAATCAGAAGGCGCGGAAGCTGTTATGCCGGACCTGATGGACTTTCTTTTATACTGCTTCTACAACAATAACTTTAAGGCCCAGAAATTAGGCGGCAAAAAAGCCACCGCAGCCTTATCCAATATGGGGATCTCCCTGCTTGAATATTTCCGCAGGACTGCAAAGAAGGAGCTGTTAAAGAGCAAACACTTCACAGCCCCGGCCCACATCGGAAATCTGGCGGATATGGCAAAGGATTTTGTATCCATCGGAAACCAGACCGGTGAAGGCTGGTTTTTGACCGGAGAGATGCTAGAGCTGATCCACAGCGGCACCAACAATATCGTGTGCACCCAGCCCTTTGGCTGCCTCCCCAACCACATCGTTGGAAAAGGTGTCATAAAAGAGCTGCGGAAAGCATATCCTGATTCCAATATCATTGCCGTGGATTATGATCCCGGCGCAAGCGAGGTAAACCAGTTAAACCGTATCAAGCTGATGCTCTCCACTGCCCAGAAAAATATGCGCAGAGGGGAAAATCCATCAGAAACGGTGTAATAAAAAGATACCGGGAAGAGACGAACGATCTTCCCGGTATTTTTCTATTTCCCTTTACCTGCATACATTCTTTGATTCATATCTTTATATTTTCTAAATCATAAATCTCCTGGACAGACAGCCCCTGTATGTTTTCCCCCCAGCTTTTCATTATATGGCGAGAACGGAATCCACGCACTGGTTTTTCACAGCATTCTTTAGCTCAAAGCAATAATCATGCAGATCGGCCTTTAGATAATCACCCAATTCTTCCAGTCCATCATACCCGGACTGAACCAGTTCATCAACCAGTCCTTTCATCTCCTGTTCCAAGGAAACCGTATTGTTTCTGTTAACATAATTTATCAGCCGTTCCAGTTCACCTAGGGTATACCCCTGTGTATTAACCCTCTTACCTGCCATCCGGCAGCCCAGAATATTCCTCAGAACAATGCCAGTAAGGTTGATGATCAGTTCCCCATGATCCGGGGAATAGGCCCTCAGTACATGGAGAACGTATTCATCCGGTAACCTTCCAAGAAAAACCTGTTCCAGTCTGACGCATTTCACAAAAGCGCTTATGGCGTCAATTCCCTGCAAAGAATGCACTGGAAACAAAACCGGATAATCCAGCGTAAGAATATGATTCTGAGGCTGGAAGCGGGGATCATAATACAAAAAGAAAGAGGGAATTCCTTTGACAAACGTATCGTAATAACACCGGTTTTCATAATACTTAAATTCCGGTATTACTTTGTTATACAGAATCTGGGTTTCCTTTACGTTCCTTAGCACAGTCTCATATCCCAGGACATAGACCTTTTTTGCCACCGGCTTCCTATCCATAGAAAGAAGTTCCTGCCCTTTTTCCGCCTCTTCTTCGTACTCATGGAGGCAGTACAAAACCGCTTCCATGAGCTGCCTCGCTTTTTCATAGGTAATGGAAGTACTTTCCTTTCCCGTATATTTATCAGCTAATTCCGCCACGATTGGCATTAACTCTTCCGTCTCAAAACTCATCGTCTTCTTCCTCATACAGATCTAATCCCAAACGGACGCGTCTGGCAAAAGCCTCCAATCCAGTGTCCTCCAGATGATCAAGAGAGCCCTGACACGGTCCGTCAAACTGGTCCTTCATGAATTCGATCAGTTCATCATCGGTAATTTCATCCAATGATTCATTTTTATATAGGTAGAACATATCCTGAAGCCTTCCCAGGGAATCTACGTAATTATCCTGATAAATATAGGGGGAATCGCAAAATGCAAAAATCAGTTTCGGAAGGATGCCCTCTCCGAATTCCACCCGTTCCTGTTCCTTTAATGCAGTTTTCCTCTCCCCGATCAGCAGAGAGGCCTCCTCATCCGTTAAAACAAGGCCAAACTTTTCTGTATAATCATTGGCCGCTTTTACCCTGGCAATCTGAAATCCGTCGTTTGCAGTCTGTAGCCACTTCCCATCATCCATAAAAAACCCTCCAATCTTCTGATAAATACAAAGTCTACTCCAGACTGGGCAAAATAACAAGACTTGAAAAAAAGTTATTTTTGTGGTATGATTATTGCATAAGAGATAGGGAATTCCTGTCTCTTTTTTTTATTTTTCTGCTCTTTTTGGCCCAACCCCATCTCTGATTCCAATTCACTATTTCCAGCCTCAGGAAGGGCTTCCAGAATATGGTGAAATTACAGTTTTCTTAAATTCTACGGCTTTTCTTACGCATTCTTACGCCTTTTTTACATCACTTGACCTTAGACCTACTCCATGGTTTAAAGTCATTCCATCAGCAAGACCTGCTGACAAAGTTAACAAAAAGGGTTCTTATGAAAGGAGAACAAACATGAGAAAACAGAAACTTAGATGGCTTATTCCCTGCGCTGCAGCGATTTTTACCATAGGTGCATCCATGACCTCCTTCGCCGCACAGGGTTGGTCACAGGAAAATGACACCTGGGTATACTACGACTCCAACGGAGACTTATCTACCGAGTCCTGGCGCAAATCCGGAGACAACTGGTTCTATCTTAACGAGGACGGCCAACTGGCTACCAGCAGCTTAATCGAATCCGATGACAATTACTATTATGTAAACTCATCAGGAGCCATGGTTACAAATGAATGGCGTGAAATTACTGCCGACCAGGATGAAGAAGATGCTCCTGATACTTACTGGTACTATTTTGGCAGCAACGGAAAAGCATTTAAAGCTACTACTTCCGGTAAAACCTCCTTTAAATCCATAAAGGTTGCAAACGGAGAGTCCCATAATTATTCCTTTGATTCAGAAGGCAGAATGCTGTTTGGCTGGGTAAATGAAGACTCCACACGCGTGACCGGAGACGACGCTTGGAAGGACGGAACCTATTACTTAGGCAATTCCTCTGACGGAGCTCAGGCTAATGGCTGGAAATCCATCGAAGTAGAAGATTCAGATAATGAAAAAGACAACTTTAACGGAGCTTACTGGTTCTATTTCGGTACTAACGGCAAGAAGGTAAAGGATACCACCAAAACCATCAACGGTCAAAAATACCGTTTCAATGAAAACGGAGCTGCTGAATCCGAGTGGTATGAAATGGCATCCGCTTCAACAGCAAGCAATGCAAACCAATATTACAATCTCCCAGAACAGTGCTGGCTTGCAAAAGGCTGGTTCAAGACCGTTCCGGGACCAGAGCTTGATCAGGAAGCTTATGATGACGGTACAGAATACTGGTTCTACTCTTCCACCAGCGGACAGCTTACAACAAGCCAGATCAAGACCATTAACGGCTTAAGCTATGCGTTCAACGAAAAGGGAGAAATGCTTAACGGCCTTTATAAGCTGACCTTTGAATCAGGTAAGACCATCGCGACCTACGACGAGATCGAAACTGAAAGCGATTTCCCTGCAGCAGATGATGCCGCAGAGGTTTACTACTTCGGTACATCTCCTAAGGAAGGCGCTATGTCAACCGGCAAGACAACCATTGATATTGACGGCGAGAAATACACCTACAACTTCCGCAAGGCTGGAAGCAACAAGGGTGCCGGCTACAACTCCATCACTGATGACAGCATCTATGTACAGGGAAGACTCATCAAAGCTGACAAAGATGAAAAATATAAAGTAGTGGAATACAATGAGAAAGAATACTTAGTCGGAACAAGCGGAAAGCTTGCAAAGAGCAAGACAAACATTCAGGATGGCGACGGTAAATACTACAAGACCAACAGCGACGGAACCATCAAAGAATCCAGCTACGATAAGATTAAATAAATCCATATAAAAAGGGCGGCAGCATGGAGTTTCCAATGCTGCCGCCACTTTATTCCTTAGAATCTATGAACCGGCATACACCTTTGCCCCTTCATAGATTTCTTCTGAATCCACATGATCAATGACTTTCTGCCCCTCAGTCAGGCCTTCCTTTATAACCGCCTGGGATGAGGTCTTGTATTCGACTTCCACCGGAAGCTTTTCTGCTTTTCCATTATTGATCACAAACACATAATTTTGGTCTTCCAGCTGGAAAACAGCACTTGAAGGGATCACAAGCTTATGTTCTCCCTGATAAAGAGTGAAACGGATGTTGGCCCCATACCCTTCCTTTCCTTCCAGATCCGTGTTCTCATCCAGATCGATCTTCACATGCACCCTGTATTCATCCATTCCCAGGGCAGAGGTCCCTTTGGCCGCATAGTCATAGACCTGGCTTATGGTTCCGCCGTACATTTGATCCTGATTCCTAAGCTGCAGGATCACCGTCACCTTATCTCCCGGGGAAAGATAGGGGGCAATGCTGGTAAGCACGTCAGACTCTGCCTGGATCTTTCCACGCCCGCTAATGGTTACGGCTGTTTCCCCTGCCTGTATGTAAGACATATCCTTAACCGGAAGGGATGTGATAACTCCATCTCTGTCTGCAGTTACCACACACTTTTTTAACTTATCTTCCAATTGTTCCATCGTCGTTTCCTGGGATTTGATCTGAGCCCTTAGCTGTTCCTCCACGCTGTCATAAAACCTTCCGTTAATGGTAGTTTCATCAATACCTCCCGCCTTCAAGCTCTCTAAAAACCGGCGGCTCTCCTCATACCGGTTCTTTGCCTGCTCCCATGCCAGAGAGGCGTATTCATAAGAAGCCCTGTCTTTCTCCCATTCGTTCCTGGAAATGCTGCCGGACGAATACAGGGACTGGGAAGCGTCAACAAGCGTTTTTGCAGCCTGATAATCCGCTTCCTTTGCCGTTACTTCCGCTCTTATGGAATCCAGATATTCCTGAGGCGATGATGTCATCACCTGCCCGATCCGGCTCTGCTCCAATTTGGCCTTATACCCTGCCAGTGCGCTTTCACAAAGGGATTTTTCCTGCATCAGGTCCCTGTCATCAACGGTAAATAAGATATCTCCTGCCTTCACACCATCATTTTCCCTGACCCTGACCTCTTTAACCGGTCCTGATGCCTCTGAAACCATACGGTACTCCCCTCCTGCCGTAATGGTCCCTTCCTCCGTATAACGGTCTTCTACCGCTTCATAAGAAGCTGCAGCAGTTTGCACCGGGGCTCCTTTAAAACTTTTCGCTGCAGCATTCCCTATGATCAGTGCAAGGACTATACCTGCAGCTAAAAAGCATAATTTCTTCTTCCTGCCATCCATTCGGATCTTCATAAGCTTACTCCCTTTCCTTTAAAATATCCGTGAGTCTTATCTTTCTTACAAACCGCGTCTGGGCCAGCAAAGAAGCCCCTGCCATTGCAAGACAGGTAAGAAATGCTATCCCATAGCAGGATGGCCGTATAGCCAGTTCAATGGTATAGGAATCCGATATGACCAGATGCTCCACAAGGTATTTGACCCCAAGGCTCCCAAACACTCCCAGGGCTATTCCAAGAATGAAGTAGACCACCTGTTCAAACAGGAGAATCCTTCCGATCTCCTTATCCGTACCCCCCATGATGATAAGTGTTCCAAGCTCTGAGATCCGTTCCCTGATATTGATCATGGAAATATTATAGATGAGGATTCCTCCCGCCGCCACAGCCATAAAGGAAAACATCTGGACCATTGCCATCATGCTGCCCATGATGTCCCGGTAGCTTTGGGTGATGCGTCCGGTATCCACCATCCAAGTCACCCGGCTGGTTTTTAAAAGTTCTTCCCGGACCTCGTTAAGCCTGCCCTTTTCCACCTTTAAAAGAACGGTTCCAGCCATAGGGACAGAATCAAAAAAGCGGGAAAAACCCTTTGCTGACATATAGCAGCCGCCGCCCAGGCTCTCTTTTATGACAGCTTTTACCGGAACCTTTACCGCTTCCGCCGTCAGGCCGGGAACAGATACTTCCATAACATCCCCTTCCTCCAGATGAAGCTTTTCTGCAATCCGGCTGTTTATGATAATCCCATCCTCCGGAGGATCGTAAAACCGGCCGTAGAGATCCATAATCCTCCACATATCAGATCCCCGGTTCAGTCCGTAAATCAAGGCAAATTCCGACAAATTTTCGTGTTTTAATTCCACTGCCTTCTGAATGACTGCTTCGCTTTTCCCTACTCCCCGGATTCCTTCCCCTGCCGATTCCCCGCGGATGGGGGACACATAGCGGTCCAGGGATATCTGTATATCATAGGTCTGCACCTTGCTGAACTGGTCAAAATACATCTGATCCGCTACCCCTTTAAAGGATAAAAGCACGGAAGACATGGAAAAAGGAAATGCAATGGCCAAAATAATTAGGAAACCGCGGAAAGGGTTTCTCACCACAGAGCGCAGACCCATTTTTTCCATAGCACCAAGCCTGGAAGCCAAAAAACCGGGCAGCCTTAAATTCCCTGCGGATGCAGGAGTCTTTGATCTCATGGCCTGGGCTGGAGTGATCTTTAAGATCCCTCTGACCCCTAAGTAAACCGCCAGAAGCCCGGTTCCCACCGCGATTCCCATGCCGCTTAACCTGGTATTCAAGTAGCTGTGATAAACCGTATCCGGCAGATTAAAAAAGTCCACATACATCAGAAACATATAGCGGCCAAAGGGAACCGCCAGGACGCTTCCGGCCAGAGCGCCTAACACCCCCACCTCAGCACCCTGATAAAGGTATGCCAAAATCAGTTCCCCATCTCTCATTCCAAAGGATTTCATGGTACCAATCAGGCTTTGATCCCTGTCTATCATCTTTTTTAATACTACATAAAGCATGAACACTGAAATCGACATAAACAGGATGGGAAGCACCGTTCCCATGGAATACAGCTCATGAATCTCTCCCTCTACCATGTTATAGCTGGCCTGATTATCCTTGGAAGAGATTGAGATCAGGCCATACCCGGAAAGACGATCCATCAGCTGATAGCGCACATCCTCATAGGTATATCCTTTTGCCAGACGGAATCCAAGCTCATTCATGGAATCCTTTTTCCCGGTTAATTCCTCCATCCTGTTTTTTTCTATGCAGGCAATATCGTAAATCTCTCCATCGGGAATCATGGCTCCTCCGGGAGGAATGGCATATATGTATTCCGGCCCATAACAGGTTCCGGCCAGCTCACATCTCACGCTTTTCCCATCAATCATGAGGGTAAGCGGTGTTCCGTTTCCGTATCCATATAATCCGGCCATCCGGTTACCCAGATAAATGCTGTCTTTTCCCCCGCCCGTTCCTTTTAACATCAGCCGGTTTAAAGAATCCGAGGGATCGTAAGACAACAGATGCACCGTTACGATCTCCGTCTGGGAAGGAGCAAACAGTCTTACATCAACGGCCATTTTCCCGGAGACCTCCTCAATCCCTGGAATCTCCTTTAACCGTTCTAAATCCACCTCAGAGATACCGGAAACCTGGGCAAATACGTCAGCAATGGCACTGCTGTCATAGTAACGCTGCACCTGGTCCCCTAAGTTTCTCAATGTGTCCATCATGGCCACATAGACAAATATGCCGATGGCAATGATGAAAACCGCCCCCAGAAAAGAGCCTGGATTTTGCCTGGCACACCGGACTACGTTCTTGCGGAAGCTCTTCACTACCAGACCACCTCCTCCGGCTTTAAGGGTCTTTCATTGACACGGATCTTTTCCAGACATCCATCCTTAAAATAAAAAACCCGGTCTGCGATCCCCGCAATGTTCTCATTATGGGTGATCAGAAGCACCGTCTTTTCATACTGTCTGTTAAAATCAGACAACAGCTTTAATATCTGGCTTCCTGTGCTGCTGTCCAGGGCCCCCGTGGGCTCATCACAGAGCAGGATATCCGGATTCTTACACAAGGCCCTGGCAATGGCCACCCTCTGCTGCTGCCCTCCTGACAGCCTGCTTGGAAAATGGCTTGCCCTGTCTAAAAGTCCCACCTGCCCAAGCAGCGTTTCCGGATCCAGAGGATCCTCGGAAAGTTCTGCCGCCAGCTGCACATTCTCAAGTGCAGTCAGTCCCGGCATCAAATTATAAAACTGAAAGATAAAACCGGCATGAGCCCGGCGATAGGCCGTAAGACTCTTTAAATCTCCCCAGGAAAGAGGATTGCCATCGTAATAAACAGCTCCGCTGGTGACCGTTTCAATTCCTCCCAATATATTCAAAAGTGTGCTTTTCCCAGACCCGCTGGGTCCCAGAATCACAATAAATTCCCCTCGCAGAATTTCAAACGATACATGCTTTAAAGCTTGGACCTTGACCTCACCTGCATCATAATCCTTGCAGATTTTTTCCGCCCTTATCAAAGCTTCCATAAATCCCTCCCTCCTTTCTCTTTCCCAATCATACACCCTTGTTATACTCAATGCAATCACCTGTTTATATCACAACATGATTGTTTTTCTCAACAGACATCACTTATATGTTCAGAAAAAGAAGGATAACAAAAAAGGCGCCGGAATACAGATATCCGGCACTCTTTCTTTTAATTCCTCTTCTATTCAAGCCATGGTCAAGGCCAGGCACTGATCAATTACTATTACCGATTCATTCCCCAGTACACCTTTTCTGCCGTAACAGGCAATTCCCTTACTCTCGCTCCTACCGCATTGGCGACAGCATCTGCTATGGCAGGAGAAGGCGTATTGATCACGATCTCCCCAATGGACTTGGCTCCAAAAGGCCCTGTAGGCTCATAGCTGCTTTCAAATTCCACCCGGATTTCGCCCACATCCTGCCTGGTGGGAAGTTTGTACTGCATGAAGGAATTCTGAAGCATCTGTCCCTTGGAGGAATAGGTAATATCTTCATACATAGCCATGCCAATACCCTGGGCGATACCGCCCTCAGTCTGGATCCTGGCCAGATTTGGATTAATGGTCGTTCCGCAGTCCACAACCGCCACATAGTCCAAAAGCTCTACCTCACCGGTCTCCTGATCCACTTCAACCTCAGCCATTCCCACCATAAAAGGAGGAGGCGATACGGGAGAGGTATGGCAGGCGCCTGCAGTAAGCATATCTTCATTAAAGCACATGACCTTGTTTCCTATATCTTTTAAGGATATTTCCAGCTCTCCTGAGAGCTGGTAAACCCTCTTTCCGTCAAATTCCAGAGAATCCTCCGGGCAGTTAAGATACTGGGCACCTTTTCTTAAAATCTTTTCCCGCATTTCCCCACAGGCCTTTACCACAGCCATTCCGGTTAAGTACATGGTACTGGAAGCATATGAACCGGAATCATAAGGGGAGACATCCGTATCCGTTCCATGGACCACGATTTCCTCAAGATCACATTCCAGGCAATCAGCCGCCACCTGGGCCAGGGTGGTATCACAGCCCGTTCCCATGTCGGAAGCACCGATCATAAGGGTGTAAAAACCATCATCATTAAGGCGCAGCTCCACAGAAGCCACATCAACGCCGGAAATGCTGGATCCCTGCATGGCCATGGCTACGCCTACGCCCCGCACCTTTCCATTTCCCATGTCGACCCTGGGATACTTCTCATCCCAGCGGATCATCTCCTTGGCGCGGGCCATACACCGGTCTAAGGCACAGCTGTTTAATGTTTCCCCATAGTAGGCAGGCATGATATCGCCTTCCCTTACCATGTTTAATTCCCTTAATTTTACAGAATCCATTCCCATTTTTTCCGCCAGCTCATTAACCGCTGATTCCACCGCAAATATTCCCTGGGTCGCTCCGTATCCCCTGTAAGCACCTGAAGACATGCAGTTTGTATAAACAACATCATATGCAAAACGGAAGGCTTTCGGCGTCCGGTATAAGGGAATGGATTTATGTCCGGATAAGCCTACTGTAGTAGGGCCATGTTCCCCGTAAGCTCCTGTATTTGACAGAGTATATACATCGATTGCCTGTAGGATTCCATTCTTATCCGCTCCCACCCGCACATGGACTTCCATCTCATGGCGGGGAGAAGAGGCGATCTGAGACTCATACCGGCTGTAGACCATCTTGGCTGGTCTGCCTGTCTTCATTGTTACGATTGCCGGATATACCTCAGCCACCACCGTCTGCTTTGCACCGAAGCCGCCGCCGATCCGTGGCTTGATCACGCGGATCCGGGATTTGGGAATATCCAGTGCATGAGCCAGGATTCTCCTCACATGGAAGGTGACCTGTGTGGAGGCCACCATATTGAGGCGCCCATAAGCGTCCAGATAAGAATAGGCCCGGAAGGTCTCCATCATTGCCTGCTGGTTCGCCTTAGTATGGTAAACCTGTTCCACCACATAATCACACTGCTTTAATACCTCATCAACATTTCCATGCTCTTCCCCGCCGGTAGCACATAAATTTCTTTTATTATCCGCACCTACCGGGCAGAGGCTCAGCCAATCTTCCTCCGGATGGATTAACACCGGATGATCCTTAGCCTGCTTAAAATCCAGTACCGGTTCCAAGACCTCATATTCCAACTTTAAAAGGCGCAGGGCATGGTCCACTGCATCTTCCGTCTCACCCGCTACAATGGCTGCCGCATCCCCTACAAAGCGCATTCTCTGATCCAGGATCAGCCTGTCATAGGGACTTGGCTCTGGGTAAGACTGCCCCGCCATGGTAAATCTCTTCTGGGGAACATCCTTATAGGTCAGGATACAGGCGATTCCGGCCACCTTTTCTGCCTTTTCCTTGTGGATCTCCTTGATCAGCGCATGGGCATGAGGGCTTCTTAAGACCTTAACGATGAGACAGTCTCCGGGAGCCAGGTCATCAGTGTATACTGGCTTTCCGGTCACAAGGGCCATGGCATCCTTCTTTTTCACAGAAGTATTTACCGTACGCATTTTATAATTCATCCCTTTTTTCTCCTCTGCTTAAATAATTCTTTATGGCCCGAAGCTGTCCCATATATCCGCTGCACCGGCATAAGTTCCCGGCCAGGTATTCTTTTATCCCCTGATCATCAAGGACTTCTTCTCTTTCCATTGCAAGCACATTCATAATAAGCCCTGGGCTGCAGAACCCGCACTGTTCTGCTCCTTCTGACGCCAGATAGGATCCAAACACTTTCGCTTCATCTTCCACGCCTTCTAAGGTCACCACCTCGCAGCCATTTGCCCTGGCAGCTAATAATGAGCAGGATAGCCTTGATTTTCCATTGACTAATACCGTACAAAGCCCGCAGTTTTCCGTCTCACATCCACATTTCACGCTGTAACAGCCCTTCCTTCTAAGAAGCTGGAATAAGGTGGTATCATCTGCGATTTCCTCATACGTCATTTTTCCATTCAGTGTAAATTCGATCTCCATTTACCGTTCCTCCTGATCCAGCGCTTCTAAAAGCCTTTTTATATATATTTCAGCCAAATGCTTCCGATAAGCCCCGCTTCCCCTCATATTGGTACCAAAGGTAAAGCTTTCTGATGCCCTCTTGGCAAGTTCTTCCTTAAGACAATCCTGGTTTTCATCAAGCACAACCAGTTCCGCCTTTGCCGGCCTTGCTCCGACCGAGATATAGAGCTTTCCAGCCTCTCTGGCCGCGCAGCAGGCGATCGCAGGAAAATCCGTTTTTGATAAGCGCTGGGAAGCATAAGCTGCTCTTCTTCCGTCCTTTTTTATATGGATACGGACCAGGATATCCCTGTCACTCTTCATCCTGCAAAATTCTTCCAAAGAAACCATGCCTCCCTTGTACAGTTCCACATAAGTGTCAAGGGCCAGAAGGCAGGTAATAATATCAGAAAATCCAAACCGGCCGAACACGCTGCCTCCTATCGTTGCTCCGTTACGGAACTGGACTCCGACAATCGAACGGGTGCACTCTTTAAAAATGCCGTTAAAGCATGTGTTCAGTCCTTCATGGGTTTCCAGCTGGCGCAGGGTACACATGGCACCGATAGAAAACTCTTCTTCCCTTTCCTCAATCCCATCAAGCCCCAGCCCGGATAAGTCCACAAGAGTCATACGCACCCGGCTCTGTACCTTCAGCCACATCATGCCTCCGCCTATGACACTGCTCTTCTTCTGATTCAGCGCAAAGGCCTCCTCCAGGTTTTCTGCTTTTACATAATTTTTAAATCGTATCATTAGAACTGTCCTCCTGGCTCCCAAGCTCTCATCGTTGTCTGCTGGCCGTTTTTCCTTTACCTATCAGTAAAACATCATTTTATTTATTAGAATAACTTATAATTATTATATTATATATTAGAAAAACCGAAAAGAGTATATCATACTCCTTCCGGTTTTGACAATGGCTTTAAGGGTTTTTTATTAAATTCGTCAAAATTCGACAATAGATTCTCCTATCAAGTCATGAACATATTCAGGACTGGTTTCAAGGCATCTGGAAAATCCTTCCACTGTTTCAGAAAAACGGATCCCATGGGCCTTAAGCTTTCCCATATCCATGGTTAAGTTTCTGGGGTTGTCCCCGGCCCCTGTTTCATCCGGGATCACAAAGCTTCCTCTGTTCCCGTTCTTATCAAGCAGCCGAAAGACTCTGCTTCCTATTTCATATGCGGATAGGGTGCTTTCACTGCCAAAATTATAAATTCCTCCAGGCAGGTCCATGGCCGGCTCTATATTTTTCACAACCTCCTGTACCCAGGTAATGCCGCGGTAATCGGACGCCGAAAGCCTTATGGGGCGGTTCTGTACCATAGATCTCAACAGATTGGTCAAGAGGTTTGAATTGCTCTTAAGGCCCCTGACTGGAAAATCATACATCCATGAAAGGCGAAGACAGATTCCCTCAGGCAAAATCTCCAGAATCTCATCCTCAGCCTGCTTTTTGTGGGTTCCATAAACGTTGATAAGAGGAACCTCATCCGTTTCCTTATTCGGTCCCTTTTGTCTGCTGCCCCCATAGATCTGATCTGAGCTCATAAAAAGCAGCCTGCTGCCATTTTCCCTGCATGCTTTGGCCATGTTGACAGATCCCCTTAAGTTCACCGCTTCAGAAAGCAACCGGTTCTCTTCGCATACCCTGGTATTTGATATTGCAGCGCAATGGATCACCACATCAGGATTATGATCTTTTATATATTCCCCTACCGCCTCTTTGGCCGTAATATCTAAGTTCCTGTGCCCCACACGAATCACATCATAATCTCTTTCATAATATGCAGCGATTCTTCCTCCAAGGAAGCCCCCGGATCCTGTGATCATGATTTTTTTCTTCATCCTTATCCCTCCCTTTTTTTACAGTATATCACATCTCCCTCCCGGCTCCAACAGCCTGTATGATCGATATACAAAAAAAAGCCCCGGCCGGCTTATCTGCCGGACAGGGTCTTTTCTATATATAACTTGTTTAATGCAGCTTATTTCTCTGTAGCTTTTTTGGATCCCTGCGGCCTTAAAAAGATACAAGCCAGAACACTTACGATACAGACTGCAGCCACTGGCTCCGCAAAGATAAAACGGAGAGCAGCAGGGAAGTTTTCCTTCACTGAATCAGCTAAATTACCTACACCAAAGCCAAGACCGAGTGTAATGGCAAGGATCAGGCTGTTTATGTCATCTAAGCCTTCCTTTAATACCATCTTTACACCATTTAAGAAAATCATGGCGAAAACAGTGATTACCGCACCACCCATAACGCAGTTAGGCATTGCATTGAAAATCGCGCCGATTTTAGGGAACAGACCTGCAATGATTAAAACAATGGCGCCGATCGCAATACAGAACCGGTTAATAACCTTAGTCATTGCAATGATACCCACGTTCTGGCCGAACGCCGTGTTTGGAAGAACATTGAAGACACCTGCAAATGCACAGCTGACGGCATCAGATATAATTCCGCCGGAAATCTCTTCTGCAGTAGCTTCACGTCCAAAAGCGGAAATGGTGATACCATTAGCATTACCCATAGTCTCTAGGCCTGCAACCACGTATACCGCAAAGAATGGGAAGATGATGTCGGAACGGAACAGCGGCTTGATCATAAATGGCATCGGAACGCTGAACCATGCTGCATTTGCAACAGTATCAAAATTCACCATTCCTGAAAAAGCAGCCACGATATAGCCGACGACGATACCAATTAAAATAGCAGTTGCCTTTAACATACCGGTTGCAAAACGGTTAAGGAGAACAATGACCAGCAGCACGATGCCGCCAACCAGCCAGTACTTTCCTGCACCGATATCATTCGCACCTGCACCGCCTACAAAGTAGGTAGCTCCCGTCGTAAGCAGCTTAATACCAATGGTAATAAGAACTGCACCAACTACCAGCGGTGGGAAAAATCTTTTCAGCGGCTTTAAGAAAATACCCATGAGCAGCTCGATTAAGCTTCCTGCTATTACACCACCCAATACGTAACCCATAGCTTCAACCGGAGCGACCTGTTCAGCCAGCAGCTTTGCCCCAAGCCCCTGCATAGTAGGGACGAATGCAAATGCTGTTCCCATAACGATAGGAAGGCGTGCACCTACCTGAATGATTCCCAATTTCAGCGGGTAAAGCTGAAGAAGGGTGGCAATTCCAGATACAAACATGGCGCACTGAATCATCATAATCCTTAATTCAGGAGGAAATGGTGCATCCTGTGTGCTCATGGCGCCGGTCAGGATAAAGATTGGAGCCAGATTACCAACAAACATTGCCATTACATGCTGGAGACCAAGTGGAACCGCAACTTTTAACGGTGGTCTGCCGTCTAGTTGGTAAATAAGATCATATTGCTTTGAATTATCCATTACTACACCTCCATATAGTTGACAGCGAATTTTGTGCTGTTTTGACGAAAAAAAGAATAACACAAAAAAAATTTTTGGTCAACAAAAAAACTTTTAGTTTAACAGAAATATAACACAAGCCTTCCTAAGAAAAAATTGCCATAATAATTCAGCAGATTCTGACCACAATATAGATGTAATAATCAATCAAGGAGGGTTTACCCATGTTAGTAAACGGAAAGAACGAATGTATCGAATGCTCCATCGATAATTGCACTTATCATGCGAAAAGCGAAGATTATTGCACGTTGGAGAGAATTAAAGTGGGAACTCATGAACAGAATCCTACAAAGAAGGAATGCACTGACTGCGAATCTTTCAAGAACCAGGCATAACAGCAAAATTTAATTTCCTCCTAAAAAAACAGCGCGGATAAATGCCGCGCTGTTTTTCATATTATGGATCATAAATTACAACCTTATTTCACAAGCTGTTCTTCCAGATTATCATATTTTGAACTTAGGACAATGACATCAATACGCCTGTTATTCGCTCTTCCTTCCGGTGTATTATTGTCTGCCACAGGTTTAAACTCGCCATAACCGACAGCAATTAGTTTGTCTGGCGAAAAATTACATTTATTAATAAAAATCTTTACAACATTGACAGCTCTTGCAGTAGATAATTCCCAGTTAGAAGGATAGTTGCTATGTTTGATAGGAACGTTGTCGGTATGGCCCTCAACACGTATATAATTATCAATCGTATTCAGAATGCCTGCTACTTCAACCAAAGTATCCTCACTTTGTTGCTTAATTTCAGCACTTCCAGAGTCAAAGAATATGGTATTATTTAGTCTGATTACAAGACCGCGCATATCAATCATGGTTGATACCGATTGATCCATGCCTTGATTGTGTAGTTCTGTATCAAGCTCGGTCTTTAGATGTTCCAGCTTTTTGAGCTCATACTCTCCCAAAAAGCTCTCCAGCTCGCTTTGGGTTTCAATATTTAACGGACCGCCTACCGGTACTCCTGTTCCACCGGATCCGGATCCGGACCCGGAACCTGATCCTGATCCTGATCCCGATGCCACTCCGGCAGCATAGCCTTTATCCATCATTGTTCCTGCAAACTGTTCGGAAATCTGCTGTGCTTTTTCGGAATCGATCTTACTGACAGCAAAAAGTACAATAAAAACTGCCAGCAGCAGGGTCATTAAATCCGAATATGGCAGAAGCCATGCTTCGCCTGCTTCTTCTTCCTGGTGTACATGCTCTCTCTCTTTTGACATACGTAATCACCTTATCCCTTTTTGCCCTGATCAGATGTTGGGTCCTGCTCAGATAATTTTTTCTGCTTGGATTTCGGAAGAGCGGCAAGTAATTTTTCCCTGAGTATAAAGGGGGAATCACCATGTTGCATGGAGAGTACGCCTTTTATAATAATTTCTTTCGCCATTACTTCCTGCTGGCTTTTTACTTTAAGCTTTTTTGCAAATGGGTTCCATAACACGTAGCCGGTGAAAATACCAAGAATCGTTGCAATAAACGCCGCAGCAATAGCTTCAGCCATTCGATCTGTATCGTTAATCGATGACATCGCAGCGATCAAACCAAATACTGCACCCAAAACACCCAGAGTAGGAGCATATGTACCTGCCGATGTAAAAATACTGGCATTGATTTCATGTCTCTTTTCCATTGCAGAAATTTCAGTTTCTAAGATCTCTTCGATCAGTTCTTCTCCGGCACCGTCAACAAGCAAACGAATGCCCTTTTTTAAAAAAGGATCCTGAAGTTCTTCCGCCTTGGCTTCCAGGGACAAAAGCCCCTCTGAGCGGGCTTGCTTTGATAGATTATACATTAATTCAATCATTTCGGCCTCAGAGGCTCCTTTTTGTTTTGTAAAAAGAACTCTGAACAGCGATCCGATGGATTTAATATTCTGCCCTGGATATGAATTCAAAATTGTTGCGATAGTTCCGACAATAATAACGAAAAAAGCTGCTGGGTTAAGAAGGACTGAAAATTCAATGTGCTTAAAAATCATAGCACCGACAACGGCGACAACGCCTACTATAACTCCCAGGATGGTGGTTAATTCCATAGTTTCTCCTTTGTGAAATCCGAATTAGTAGTTATTCTATTTATCAGGCTGAGCCGGACCAAAACGCCCAACCCGTTATAGTATAATATATTTGTTACTGATGGAGTATTAAATAATTGTTAAAAATACGAAAAGACTGCCGTGAAAGAGTTATTATCAGATCCTGAGCATAGTAATCCATTTCTTGCACAAAATCCGATGTAAACTCTCTCATGGCAGCCTCTTTTTTACTTTCCTTTATTCATACAGAGGATATTTCTCACAGATCTTTGTTACTTCACCTCTAATATAATCAGTTTTACCTTCAAAATCCGTAGCAGCCAACCAGATGCACTCTGCAATTTTATCCATATCCTCTTCCTTTAAACCTCTTGAGGTAACAGCCGGAGTTCCCACGCGGACACCGGAAGTCACAAATGGGCTTCTTGGATCGTTTGGCACTGCATTTTTGTTAAGAGTAATATAAACCTCATCACAGCGGTTCTGCAGTTCCTTTCCGGTTACCTCCATTCCTCTTAGGTCGATCAGCATCAGATGATTATCTGTACCGCCTGTCAGGATGTTGAATCCCTGCTTGATCAGGGCAGCAGCCAAAGCCTTTGCGTTTTTCACCACCTGCTCCTGATAGGTCTTAAACTCAGGCTTTAAGGCTTCCCCAAAGCATACGGCCTTTCCGGCGATTACATGCTCCAAAGGACCTCCCTGGGTACCTGGGAAAATAGCCTTATTGAAGTTAAATTTATCCGCGGCCTCCTGATTTGCTAAAATCATTCCGCCTCTCGGTCCACGGAGAGTCTTATGAGTGGTAGTTGTCACTACATCTGCATAAGGAATAGGGCTCTCATGAACTCCTGCCGCAACAAGACCTGCAATATGTGCCATATCTACCATAAGATAAGCGCCCGCCTTGTCAGCAGCCTCCCGGAATCTCTTAAAGTCAATGGCTCTTCCGTAGGCACTGGCACCTGCAACGATTAATTTCGGTTTGTGTAAAATGGCAAGCCTTTCCATCTCATCATAATCAAGAAAGCCTTCATCATCTACGCCGTAAGGGATAATATTAAAATACAAACCGGAAAAATTAACAGGGCTTCCATGGGTTAAGTGACCGCCGTGGTTTAAATTCATGCCCAAGACCGTATCCCCTGGCTGCAGCATGGCAAGAAAAACTGCCATGTTGGCCTGAGCCCCGGAATGAGGCTGGACGTTGGCATAATCACAGCCAAATATCTTTTTTGCACGCTCTATGGCAATGGTCTCAACAACATCCACTTCCTCGCAGCCGCCATAATAACGCTTTCCCGGGTAACCTTCTGCATACTTGTTGGTAAGCACAGTTCCCATTGCCATCATAACCGGTTCTGAAACAATATTTTCCGATGCAATCAATTCCAGATTTCTTCTCTGTCTTGCGCACTCCTTTTCAATGGCTTCTCCCACTTCCTTATCATAGCCGGTGATAAATTTCATAACCTCATTTACCATGTCCATTCCCTCGCCTTTCCATATGTTTATTTAATCACCACAGTTCCGTATTGGAAAACTGCGGCTGAATATTACACTTCCTGACACAAGTTTAATTCATAGTGAATCTTTTTGCAAGGCATTTCATTGATACTTTCTCTACGACAGACTCTTTGGAATCTTATAATTCCTTATTACAATCTGCAGATTCTTATTCCCGTTGTATTCATTTACAGCAGGATAATAGATTACATCTAAGACCCGGCTGCCTCCCAATTCTTCCAAAAAAGAATCTCCGTCAGCAAACAGCATGGCATCCATTGGCGTCCCCTGGTCCGTGGCAAGGGAAAACTTTACCACATTTCTGTTCTTCCCCAAAACACGGACACTTCGGATATAAAGACCCTTTTGGGCAAACAAAGGCTTTTCATTGCCCTGGCCAAATGGCTCTAAGAGCTCCAGCTCTTCGATCAAAGGCTCATCTATGTACTCCAGGGGCATGGGAACATCGATCCATACCTTTCGTATGAAATCCTCTTCCGTCAGCCTTGCCTGTTCATTGAGGCATTTTCTGAATTCATCCACATGCTCCTTCGGAAGGGATAAGCCGGCTGCCATGGGATGACCGCCGAATTTTAACAGCAGCTCTTTCACCTCAACCAGGGCATCAAACATATGGTATGTTTCTATGGAACGGCCGGAGCCTTTGACACACTCTTCCCCATCCGTTAAGACAAAAGCAGGTTTCTGGAAATACTCCCGCAGCCGTCCGGCAATAATCCCTGCCAGGGATTCATGACACTCCGGTAAATATACCACCAGAACTTTATCCTCTCCATAAAGGGCTTCCACCTGCTCCACTGCTTCGATGGTCCCCTGTTTTGTCATAGTCTTTCGCTGGTCATTTAACGCTTTTAATTCCAGAGCCATCTGATCTGCTTCTTCCTCCTCCCGGCAAAGAAGCAGGGATAAGGCCAGCTTGGCCGTCTGAAGGCGGCCTCCCGCATTAAGGCAGGGTCCGATTACAAACCCGATCTGATAGGCTGTGATCTGATCCTTGTCAAGATCGTTTCTCTCAATAAGCTTTAAGAGTCCCAGGCTCTTCGTCTGCCCGATCCGCTTAAGCCCTTCCTTAACAATGATCCGGTTCTCATCCTGAAGCTTCATCACATCGCCCACGGTTGCGATGGCAGCGAACTCCACCATCTCAAGCCATTTCTCCATAGGCACATGAAATTCCTCATAAAGAGCCTGAACCAGCTTATAGGCCACCAATCCTCCGCAGATATCAGGAAAAGGATACTGGCACTCCTCCTGTTTTGGGTTAACCACTGCATCTGCCGGAGGCAGAATCTCCTTTCCCTCCTCCTTCATAATATCATGGTGATCCGTAATCAGAACCGTAAGTCCAAGCTCCTTTGCAAGCCTGATCTGTCCCACTGCGGCGATTCCGTTGTCACAGGTGAGTATGGTATCAATGCCATCTGCTGCCGCTGCCCGGATAATGGATTCATTGATTCCATAGCCATCCTTTAACCGGTCCGGGATCTCATAGTCCACCGCAGCTCCCACCTGGGACAGGGCCTGGTACAAAAGATAAGTGGAGCAGACTCCGTCAATATCATAATCACCTACGATCCTTATAGGCCTTAACTGTTCTGTCTTTTCCTTAAGGATCGCCACGGTCCGGTCCATATCCTTAAGGAGGTGAGGGCTATAGAGATCCTTTAACCCCCCGTACAAATATTTCTCCACCGCTTCATGCCCCATCACATTTCTGTTTCTTATGATTCTCGCAGTCACCGGGGTGATTCGGTAGCATCTTGCCATTTCTTCAAAATCAGCCCTTTTTGTCTGAAGCATCCATTTCTCTTCTGCCATGTTTCGTTATCTCCCTGCAAACGGCTCTTTTGGCCAGTTCTTCCTTTTCGTTTTCTGCTGGTAAGTCTTCTGTTCCCCTTTCCTTTCGCTTTTTTGCCGCATCAAGCCGGCTCATTAAGCTGGTTATGGAATAGAGAATGGGCGCAAAATCGCCGCGGTAAGCATGCTCACAGGTAGACTTCACTTCAAAATTTTCACTTCCGATCTCGCGGAACAGGTATTTCTCATCATCTATGATATTCTTAAGCCGCTTAATCAGCTGGTTTACGGAATTTGTCAGAACTCCGATCTCATCATTGGAACAATAGGGAAGGTATACCTCCAGATCACCGTTGGCAACTCTTCTGGTCCCTTCTACAAGGGCTTTCACAGGCTTATCAATGGCAATTATAATATAAACCACCAGGAGGGATATGATCCCGCTGATCAGGCAGATGGTCATGATCTTTATTTTTGCAAGCTGATCATAAAGATTATCCCCTTGAATACTGGCCGCCTCGGCTCCCTTGCGGTTAAAATCCGCTACCTTTAAAAGTCCGTTGCTTGCATCATCAAATAACTGTCTGGAATCCCCTATGATCATATCAAAAGCTTCTTTCGCATGGTTTTGGCGGCTTATAACCAGCAGGCGGCCGCTGTACTCCAGATACTTATTCCAGTTCCCTTCTGCCGTCTCCATAAGCTTCCTGTCCGATTCATTGGTGATATAAAGCTTATAATCCGAAAATCCGCGGGCAATATCTTCCCGGATCAGAGCCATTTCTTCCTCCAGCCGGTCCATATACCTGCTGTCACCGGTAATGGCGTGATTATATTCCTTAATGCGATAGTCTGATGTCCTGGTATTCAGTTCCTCGGCAATGATGATGGCCGGCACCCAGGACTGGGAAATTTCTGTACTTGCCTCGTTGATCTGCCTGGCTGTTATTACAGATTCCGTTCCAATAAAAATCAGTCCCATTATGCTGATCCCCCCTAAAATCAGGAGCTTTGTTTTAATTTTAATATTTCTGATAAATTTCACTTTCATAGTGCTTTAGTTCTCTCCTCCTTAACCGGTAATCCGGTAATTCTCTTTCCACGATCTCCCAAAATGCATTGGAATGGTTCATTTGAATGCGGTGAGCCAGTTCATGCACCACCACATAATCGGCCAGTTCTTCCGGGAGAAGCACAAGCCTCCAGTTAAAATTCAAATTCCCCCCGGCACTGCAGCTTCCCCACCGGGTCGCCTGATCCCGTATTGCAATTCTGCCATAGTCCACATTCATGAATGCAGACCAGCTGGCTGCTTTTGCCTCTAAATATCCTCTGGCTTCCCGCCTGTACCACAGCTTCACAGCCTCTTTAACGGCTGCTTCCTGTTCTTTCTCCTCACAGGACGCAACCGGACCGGAAACCACCAGCCTCTCCTTTGTATCCTTTACACAAAAAGCTTTTTTCCTATGATCGGACTTAATATGAAGGAGCCGGCTGTTTCCATAAAGAAGCACAGATGCCCCTTCCGTCCAATGGAAATCCGCCCTTCTCTCTGACGCCATCCGGATCTTTTCCACCTGTGCAAAAACCCAGTCTCTGTTCTTCTGCGCCAGCTCATGCCCTGCCTTAAAGGGAAGGCGTCTGGGAAGTCTAACGAAAACATCTCCCGTTTTCGTGACCTGCAGGGCCATGGTACGCCTGTCTGATTTTATGATCCTGTAAGAACATGTGTTTCCATCAGCAAAGGTAATCACACCTGTTTCCCCTCTGCTGTCAGGACCTTTTGCTTCCATATATGTGATTCCCAACCTTTTTTCTTCCTCTTTTCTCTTTCCTCTGCTTAAACTCGTATCCCCAATTATAGCGAATAAATGGAAAAGAAACAATACATAACTTAATGGTCTGATATGCAAAATAAGAGAACCCAGCAGGCAGGTTCCCTTATAACTGTCTTCCTTTATATTACACCTTAAACCTTATGATACGAAACCATCAGAGATTTCTTCCAGTCTTTCCTGATCCACAATCCGGTACCCCTTATCCTTTTTTAGAATTCCGTCATCACAAAACTTCTTCATGACAAAGAGTACATGACGGTAGCTGATATTCATATACTCCGAAACATCCGTATGAGATATGGTGTATTTCCCATTCTGCTGATATTTAATAATAAAAGAAGCAAGTCTCTTTTCCAATGAATAATTTAAGTATTCACTCAGCCGGTAGCTTCTAACCATCAGCTTATTAGAGATAGAGGATGCAAAATAAAAGGATACTTCTGCCTTCTCTTTGCAGATCTGCCTTAACCGGTCCAGTTCATATTCCAGGCAGATCACATCCTCAATTACTTTATTTTCTTTGATATAGTCCTCCTGGCGGAATAAGGAAAGTTCCCCCAGCCAGTCGCCTCTTCCCGCAAAATCAAGAATGGAACGGCGACCGTTTTCATGGTCAATATAGATTTTCACCATTCCCGAAAGAATCAGATAGCAATGGGTGATCCTTTCATCCACATGAAAGATATTCTTACCCGCAGGAAAATGCCTTTCCTCTCCGGCCGCCGCAAGGCTGTCTGGTATTTCATTTATATTGTATTTTTCCATATGACTCCATCAACCTTTATTCCCAATATGATAATTCTCATAGTCATCAATCTGTATTTATGGTATCATATTCCCGAGGTGAAAACAATGAGCAGAAAAAAAATAAACGACCTGGCCATAACCATTATATCTTTTTTATTTTTTGGCTTCGGGATATCGCTGCAGTTAAAGGCAGCTATCGGGCAAAGCGTCTTAAACGCATTGGCAGTAACATTATCTTACACCATTCAATTAAAGGTTGGCACTATACTCAATGGGATCAATACGCTGTTCTTCCTATCCTATTTACTTTTAAGACGTTCCCGTTTGAACTATAAGGATGCGATACAGATTATTGCAACCATTGCAAACGGATACATCATCAACCTGTTTCTGTATCACTTACTTTCTAATTTTACCGTGGAAAGCTATTTTTACAGAATGATCCTTTATTTAATCGGCATTATAATTGCTTCCATCAGCCTGGGAGCCGTTCTTGCAATCGGAATCGTAAAATTCCCTCTGGAAAGTATGTGTCTTATCATCAGTGACGCATATAAAAAGAAGTTCACCGCTGTCCGTATGAGTTTTGATGTGATATTCTTAATCCTCACATTATGCCTGACCTTATTTTCACATGCCCCTCTGCAAATAAGGGAAGGAACCGTTATCAGCATTCTTCTCCTGGCACCGCTGCTGGGGATCTGTTTAGACTTTTTTAAAAAACATTTAACTATGGAGGAAAAAATACATGTATCAGATTTATTTACTTGATATCGACAATACCCTGCTGGATTTTGACGCAGCCGAAGAGCAGGGCTTTATAAAGATGATCCAATCCTATGATTTGGAATATCATGACGAAATGCTGTCCCGTTATAAAAAGATGAACCGGCATTTATGGGATTTATTAGAGCAGGGAAAGATAGGAAGAGAAGAACTTCTTAATACCCGCTTTCATGAATTCTTCCGCTTTTATGACATGGAAATTAACGGAGAAGAGGCGGAAGGGCGTTACCGCGGACATCTTTTAAACAACTCCGATTTGATCCCCGGCGCCAGGGAAACCCTGATCAAGTTAAACGAGAGAGGGAAACATTTATACACCGCGTCAAACGGTGTTTATTCCACCCAGATCCAGCGCCTTAAAAACGCCGGAATCTTTCATCTTTTCGAAGGAATGTTCATATCGGAAAAAGTGGGTTATGAAAAGCCATCCCTTCATTTTTTCCAGCACTGTTTTAAAAATATTCCCAACTTTGAAAAGGACAGGACCATCATGGTAGGAGACAGCATATCTTCAGACATTCAGGGTGCAGTAGGTGCAGGCATTGATTCCTGTCTTTTTAACCGCTCCCCAGAGCCCCTGCCAACAGCCGCAACTCATACCATTCACGATATAACTGAATTGTTAAACTTTTAACCTTTTCTATTCCATCATTGCCCGGCAGCGGAAGCTGCCGGGCAATGATGGTCAATGGGATATTCGTTAAATCCCTTTCATGAACTTTGACGGTGATTTTAAAGTGTACTTTTTAAATACCGCACAAAAATGCTTATAATCCGTAAACCCCGTTGCATCGGATACCTCACCGATCCGGTATTGCCCGGTATTTAAAAGAACAATGGCCTGGGAAATCCGGTACTTGTTTAAAAAGTCCAGGAAGGTCTGTCCGGTCACCTCTTTGAACTTCCTGCTTAAATAGCTGGCGCTGACTCCCAGCTTATCTGATATGGATTCCACGCTCAGCTTATCCCCATATCCTGACTTGATCTCCTGGATCGCCTTTGAGACATATTTATTTTCTGAAAGGTCCAGCTGTATATAGTATTCCAGGTTCATGATCCCAGCGTCTGATTCCGCCTGCTCCATCACATACTCCACCTGGCGGCTGTTTGCGATTTCCTCTCCCAGCCTTTTCATAAGAACCGCAAGCTTTTCTTCATCCACCGGCTTTAGCAGGTATTCACTGACTCCGGCGGATATGGCCCTTCTTGCATATTCAAATTCCGCATAGCTTGTCAGAAGGATGCTTTTAAACTTCACGCTCTCAGTGGCTTCCTTTATCATCTCAATCCCGTCCATAAACGGCATGCAGATGTCTGCAAGGACTACGTCCGGCTTATGCTCAAGAATCTTTGAAAGCCCCTCCTGTCCATTTGCCGCCTCAGCCACCACCACGCAGTCCATGCCCATCCAATCCATGGTATAAATAAGCCCCTTTCGGATAATATCCTCATCTTCCGCTATCATCACCCGTAACATTTCATTCCTCCCTTTGTGCCGGAAGGGTTACCACCAGCGTTGTGCCAAGCCCTTCTGCACTGCGTATCTCCACTCCATAAGGCCTTCCGTAAAGGATTCTGCACCGTCTGTGAATGTTATAAAGCCCGGAATGCCGTTTGTTGTTTTCTTCCTGCTCCAATAAAGCCTGAATGTCGCTTAAAACCCCTGGAGTCATTCCTATCCCGTCATCCCTGCAGATCATGATCAGCCGGTCTTCGTGAATATAGGCCTTAAGCTCCACCCTTAAATTTTCCTGGTTTCCAAACCCGTATTTGACTGAATTTTCGATCATGGGCTGCAGTACCAGCCTGGGGATCCGGCAGGACAGTACCTCTTCTTCCACGTCAATCACATAGGAAAACCGCCGGTTAAACCGGTATTTTAAGATCGTTAAATAATTCTCCAGGTGCTCTAAATCCTCCTCCAGGGTAACCTCCGTCCTGCTGCCATCCAGACTGTAACGCAGCAGGTTAGACAGGCTGAACACCATCTTCCCGGCTGTCTCCGGCTGGATAATGCACATATACCGGATATTTTCCAGAGTATTAAACAAGAAATGCGGATTAAACTGGGATTCCAGCTGCTTATTCTGAGAAGCAGCCACCAGCTCCGTCATCTTTCTGTTATTCTCCATCTGCAGCTTTAAGCTGGCAATGGTTTCCCGGTAGGCATCGGCTATGATCCGGAATTCATTTTCACTTTCTATCTCGATGGAAGCGTCTAAATTTCCATCTCTGGCCTTTTCCATGACATGAAGGAGGAGGTAAAAGTCCCTGGTCTTCCGTTCCGTCACCTTCTTTGTACTGATCAGTACCCATATGGTCATCAGTACAAGAGCCGTTATGATGAGAGCGCTGCTAAGCCCCAGGGAAAACACGATATTCTGGATATCCGTAACAGAATAGATTAAAAACATGTTATGGTATGCCCGATGAACGGATATGAGAAACATCTTTTTTTCATAAGGCAGATACCTGCCTGCTGTCTCAAGCACCTTTAACACCTGACTGCTGCTGCTCACCAGATAATTATTGCTGCTTAAATAAACCCAGCCAAACCGGTCTGCAATGATGGTTTGGCTTTCTGACCGGTCAAGCGCCGGCTTAAACTGGCTGCTGTTAATGGTGAAGATTAAGTATCCCGCCTTTTTATCTCCCCGCATCACTGCCATGCCCATGGCAATATCCCGGTCAGGACCTTTCCAGGCTTCCATTAAGCGAACTCTGGTCTCCCCCGGATTCTCATCCATGGCTCCAAACAATCCCCAGCGGAGGTCCTCCCTGCCTGATAAGTAATCCGGGATATCCTTTTTAGTGGATAACAGCACCCGCTTCTCACCGTCAAAAACATACAGATCAGCCTTATATCCCAACTGGTCGGACATCCCGTAAAATTGCTCAAACACGGCCATCCGTCCGGCTGCGCCGGAATCCCTGTCAAAAAGCAGGTCAGAATCCGAAAGCTCATCAAGCTTCTCCTCATACCCTGTAAGAACCTTTTCCAATTCCTCCGCCACGAAAGCATTGTGGGACTCATTCCCGCTTTTTTTCCCATAGAGCAGGACCGCAAGAAAAACCAGGGTACAGATCAGGGTAAAACCTACTGCCGGAATGATGGCATATCCCATGATCAGGCGGCGCAGCTCATCTTTGAAATATCGTCCCTTTTTCATGCTCCCTCCCTATTCTAATTCAGGGTGCTTTGAAAAACCTCTGAAAAGCGTCTCAGCCATTCCATTTTGTTCTCCTTTACCACGCCTTCCTCGTCATAAATGATGTGAATCGCCTGTTTATCCAGCAGATATTCCGGTTCATTTACATCCGTCCTTACGGAACGCCTTCCAAGACTTTCAGAAATAACCGTCTGGGCATCCTTACCCGTTACAAAATCCACAAATTGCTTTGCTGACTCCATGTGGCCGGAACCCTTGATGATGCATACTACATCCGGTTTGGATATAACCCCCTCCTTCATATACACCACACTGACCGGATATCCGGAAGCAATGTAGTGAGCTGCCCCTTCTTCAAAGGTAAGTCCTACCGTATAGCGCCCCTCTGCCACTCCCTGATATACTTCAGAGGAACTTTGAAGAAGCTTTCCACCCAGGTTTTTACAAAAGGCTTCCACATAATCCCAGCCGGTCTCCGGATCTCCTCCTCCCATGGCATAAAGCATATTGATCAGATGCTCAAACGCCGAGGATGAGGTAGAAGGATCGCACATGGCAATCTTTCCGAAAAGCTCAGGCTTAAGAAGGTCCCCATACCCTTCTATGATGTTATCTCCAGCAAGATTGGTATTCACCATGAGAAGGCTTGGAACATCCGTAAACCGGGTCATATTTCCTTCCCTATTCCTGTAATCTTCCTGGATCATGGATTCATTTTTGCTGATATAAGGCTCAAACAGTTCACTTTTAGCCATGGTGGTAGACAGGGAGCCTCCCCAGAAAATATCACATCTGGGTTCCTTCCTGTCTTCCACCATATTTAACAGTTCTCCTGTCCCTCCCGTGCAAACCTCCACCTTAATCCCGGTCTGTTCCTCAAATTCCGATACTATGGGATTAATAAATTCCAGCGGATGAGGACAGTACACCACCAGTTCCTCATCCTTATGAAACTCTGCGGGCACCATCCGGGAACTGCGGTCGCAGCCAGCCAGACAGCCAATGCACAGTAGGGCCGCAGCACATAAGGTCCAGCTTTTCATCGTCCCTGTTTCCTGCCCTTCAAACTTATTATTATTATTCTAACACAGTGCTACAGGATGTAAACACCCTTTGGATCAAAATCCAGATAAGCTTTTTCACCCACTTCATAGATTCTCCGGTTGACCGGGTTATAATCCGTAATCTGGAGTTCCATATCTCCCACCATGATCTGATAGTACTGGTAAGATCCCATGAAGGTGGATAAGGTGACCAGTCCCTCTAATATCCCCTGCTCCGCCAGGATCGCACCCTCCGGCCGGATCACCAAAGTCGCCTCATCTCCGGAATGGGCTCCTGCAAAATTGTTTACTTCAAACTCTTTGCCTGCCACCGAAATCATGGCCTTTTCTCCTTCTTCCGACAAAACCTTTGCCTTTAAGAAGTTGGCTTCTCCAATAAAATCAGCCACAAATCTGGAAGCAGGATGATAATAGATCTCCCTTGGGCTTCCAATCTGCTCCACCTTGCCTTTGCTCATGATGATGATCTTATCGGAAATGCTCATGGCCTCGGACTGGTCATGGGTCACATAGATTGCCGTAATCCCGACCTTCTGCTGGATCTTTCGGATCTCAGTCCTCATGGTCACCCTCAGCTTTGCATCTAAGTTGCTTAAAGGCTCATCAAAAAGCAGGACTCCCGGTTCAATGACCAGGGCTCTGGCTAATGCCACCCGCTGCTGCTGCCCCCCGGAGAGCTGGTTTGTCATGCGGGTTTCCATCCCTTCCATTTCCACCAGCTTTAATATATTCATGACCCGTTCCCTGATCTCATCCTTTGGAATCTTCCGGATCTTAAGACCGTAGGCCACGTTGTCAAACACGTTATAATGAGGCAGAAGGGCATAGCTCTGGAACACCATGGCCGTATCCCTTTTATTGGGAGTCAACTGGTTGATTGCCTCTCCTCCCAGATAAATTTCCCCTTCATCCGGGCTTTCAAAACCCGCGATCATACGAAGGGTAGTCGTCTTGCCGCAGCCTGACGGACCCAGCAGGGTAACAAAGGTTCCCGGCTCAATATCCAGAGAGGTGTCCTTTACTGCATAAAACTCCTTACCTGTCTTTGGATCTATGTATATCTTTGAAATGCGTTCCAACCGAACGCCTTTTTTCTGTTTTTCCATGTTATATTCCTCCTTAAACTTAATCCTGGACATCCTTCACGGCTCTGCTGACGCCGAAGAACTTCATCATAGCATTCATGATGAGAACCGCGCCATAAGTAATGAGAATCAATACGGTTGCATAAGCACAGGCCACACCGTAATTTCCCTTTTCCGCCTGTTCATTGATCTGGCAGGTGATTAACAGAAAATCTGGCGTCACCAGCAGGATAATGGCGGAAATGGCGGTAATGCTGCGAACAAAGGCCGTTACCAGACCGCTGAAAAAAGAATCCTTAATAAGAGGAAGGGTCACGGACATAAACACCCTGGCAGAATTGGCTCCCATGTCATAGGCAGATTCCTCTATGGATTTATCAATCTGGCGCAGGGCAGATATCCCGCTTCTGGTACCGGTGGGAAGGCTCCGGACGATAAATACAATGATCAGAATAAGCCCTGTTCCATAAAGGCCGCTCATAAATCCGGAACGGAACAATCCGTTTGCGTACCCCCGGATATATCCAATACCAAGAACCGTTCCCGGAACAGCCATGGCCAGCATGGAAACAAATTCAATAAAGCCCTTTGCCTTAAACCGCTTCTTAACCACAAGATAAGAAATGACCATGGAAAGAAATGCCGTGAGAGGCGCAGCGATTAAGGACAGCACGAAGGAGTCCTTAAATGCCTTGATTCCGCTGGTTTTAAACATATATTGAAACCACTTAAGGCTTAAGCTGTAGTCCCTTCCCCAGAGAGTAAACAGGGCGCCAAAGGGAACCATGATGTACATCAGCAGGACAAAAGCCGCTACAATGCCGCAGAAGCAAGTCAGAGGGACAGTCACACTCTTATCCTCAATAAGCATTCTCATGCGGGAAGCCTTTCCCGTAAGAGTAGCTGCTGTTTTCTTTTCCAGATAATACTTCTGTATCAGGAACAGCACAACCGTCAGGGACAGCAGAACAACTGACATGGCTGCCGCACCCGTGGAGTCATAAGCTCCTGTCACCTGTAAGTAAATGGTAGTAGCCAAAGTATCATAAGACCCGCCGATCAGCATGGGATTTGCAAAATCCGCCACAGACTCAATAAAGGTCACCAGAAACGCATTGCCAAGACCCGGAAGCAAAAGGGGGAAAGTAACACTGGAAAACACCTTCCACCTGGTGGCCCCCATATCCCTGGTGGCCTCCTCCAGAGAAGGATCAATATTTTTTAAAAGCCCTTTTAGCATTAAGTAGCATACCGGAAAAAAGGTCAGAGTCTGGACAATGGCAATTCCCTTAAGACCATAGACATTAGAATCATATATGTGAAGCAGGGACCTGCTGATCAGGCCGCTCCTTCCAAAAAGCATGATCATGGACAAAGACAGAACAAATGGCGGAGATACCACCGGAAGCATGGAAACAAGACCAAAGAGCTTTTCCAAAACCTTAGTTTTCAGCTTCACATACACCTCGACATAAGCAAACAGCAATCCGATGGCCGTAGAAGCGGTCCCCGTGATAAATCCAAGAACCAGTGTATTTTTAAAAGCATTCTGGAACCGTTCCAGATTTAAAACCCTCCGAAACACATCAAATGTAACAGAGCCCTCCGCATAAAAGCTGTCTATCAACAGCATAAACAGAGGATAAAGAATAAACAGCGCAAGAAAAATAAGCAATACTGCAATCATGCTGACCAAAATCGGGTCAGAAAAGAATTTTTTGCGCTCCAGCCGGTTACTCTGCAAGCTGGCCATAATAGTCCTCCTTTCGTCATTCCAGGCAGGTGTCCTGACTCTATGATGTAAAAATGCTGCGTAATGGCCTTTTACGCATTACGCAGCATATTCCTTCCTACAGCCGGACGTTTATTTCCCGCCTCAGTCTCCTTACTGTGTCAGGAAACGGTTGGCATCTGCCTTGTCCGCAGAGCTTCCCAAGGCTTCAAAGAAATCTTCCACATATTTCGCACTGTTTTCTTTTGCATCTTCAAAATCATAATCAATGGTATTATTCATATCCAGGCCAAAGCGTACAGCCTCTTCCGGCTGTGTTGCGTTCTTTAAAACCAGGAACTGATAAGCACCGTTTTCTTTTGCAAGATCCACGCACTCCGGTGACAGGGCATATTCGATCCACAGCTTCGCTGCATTTGGATGAGCTGCTCCCTTAAAGATCGCAGTTGCACCTACCTCAAAAGAGGTACCATCCTCAGGAACAATCAGCTGAATGTTATCGTATCCCTGAAGAATCTGATAAATTCCGTCATGAAGGAAACCGACTCCAATGACACATTCCCCAGGTCCAACCATCTTAGATGGGCCGGAACCTGATTTTGTATACTGTGCAATGTTCTTGTCCAGCTTTTTAAAATACTCCATAGCAGCATCATGGCCCTTCATCTGTACCATGGTATTGATTACCAGCTTAGCCGTACCTGCTGTATTTGGATTGGAAAGCATGATAAGTCCCTTATACTCTTCTTTCGTCAGATCATCCCAGGTCTTGGGAGCCTCTAACCCAAGTCTCTTTAATTCTTCCGTGTTTACCATAAAGCCCAGAATTCCCTTATAAATACCATACCAGCTATTCGTAGGATCCTTATACTGGTCTCCTATAAGATTCTTGGCATTCATCGCATCATAAGGCATTAAAATCCCAGCTGCAACCGCTTCATTATAGGGATCAGTCGTTCCGCCGAACCACACATCAGCAGAAGGCTTTCCTCCCTCCTCAGAAACCTTGGTATAAACCTCTGAGGTTGAAAGTCTCTGGAACTTTGTCTTAATGCCATAGGTCTTTTCAAAATACTGGCATACCGCAGCCAAATGCTCCTCTTCGCAGGAGCCATACACGGTTAATTCCCCTTCAGCCTGAGCTGCCTTGATCAGTTCCGATAAATCTCCATCTTCCCCTGAATCCTTTTTCTCTTCCCCTGCAGCAGCCGTTGTTCCTTCAGCCGTCGTCTGCGTCTCGGCTGCTGTCTCTGCCTTAGTGGCTGCCGCCTCCTGTTTGGTACCGCATGCGGTCAGACTGAGAGCCGCTGTAAGCGCCAGCAAAAATGCCGTTCTTTTTTTCATAATAGATATCCCTCCGTTTCTTTCTGTTACCTTATTTTAACAAAAAAACGCCAAAGCAGATACCGAAAAATCAGTAATAATGTCGTGATTTTTGAACTTATCCAAATTTTTTTTAGTAAAATTACACACTGATTCTTTATTTTAAAAATCTTCCCTCCAATGCTAAAAACTGATCAAGGATCATACGGCTGACTCTGGCCCCGAACACAGTGGCCGGGTGGGCAGGATAATACATGGCATCAGAAAATTCCTTGTGGAACATGACGATGGCATAAGGCCCATAGGGAGTAAACACCAGGCCGCCGTCATTTCTGCAGGCATCCATGCTTCCGCTTTTAGAGGCAACGGAAATCAGGATGTCATCCGTATTGTCACTGTCCATATAGAACGGAGGAAAATCATTAGTGATCATGCTGTTATAATGCTGCCTTTTTAAGATATTAAGCATCTTTTCATCCGCCCCCGGACTGATCAGCTCCCCCTTTGCCAACCGGATAAAAATGCTGGCATAATCTTTTGGCGTACTGGTCCCCAGCCTGTCGTACTGTTCAAAGTGAATGGGATTGTACAGCACCGTATCCTTGCAGCCAAGGGCTTTGATGCATTGGTTAATCCTCTCAAGCCCCAGATAGTCTATCATCATATTGGTTGCAATATTATCACTTACAATAATCATAAGGGCCGCCGCATCCTTTACCCTGAGCATTGCTCCCGGCTCCAGGGCTGGTAGCACACCGCTTCCATCCACCACATGTTCTTCCTTGTACTCAATCATGTCCTCAAGGCTTTTGTTTCCCTTTTCCACCTCATCAAACAGACATGCCAGTATATAGGTCTTTATGGAGCTTGCTGTCTCAAATGCCTCATCTGCGTGAATGGCAATTACATTACCATGGAAATCATCCAGATAAATCCCCATTCTCCCGTCATAGCTCATGATTTCCGCTTCAATTCTTTTCTCTAATGTCAGTCTGGAATCCATTTTATCCGACCTTTCTCTTAACTTATTAAATAATGAATCTGTAGGACAGACTCCCGCGCATTCGCGCATCTGCTTTTGCAGCCATACTTCCTCAGCACGGAGTTCAACTCAATGCGGCTGTGCCAAAAATACTCCCTGACGCATACCAGCTTTCTGCAAGATCCGCCCGATAGTCATCTGCCTGAGGATTTAGGCTGTTGATCACCACACCGCCGCTTCCGATTTTTCCCGTAGAATGGATATACGCACCATTTCCCATATACATGGCGATATGTCCCGGAAAATACATAAGGTCGCCGGGAAGCATCTCATCCTTTGGGATCTCATGTACCGGAAATCCCGGTTCTATCCTGGCATCCCGGTAGATAAGGATTCCGTTTAATAGATAGCTTTCCGAAGTAAGCCCGGAACAGTCGATGCCTGCAGTAGATCTTCCTCCCCAGCGATACTGGGTCCCCAGATACTGCTTTGCCGTCTCTGCCACCGACTTACGGAATGATGCTTCATCCACAATCTCCTTTTGCAAAAGCTCCACCGTCCACAGACCTGACTGGGAAAATTCCTTTTTTCTTAAAAACTGGTTTCTCATATAGCCCACTCGCCCATTAAAAAGCTCCACCCTGGCCCAGCCTTCAGTTTCTGAGTCGATGGAAAGTACCCTGATAAGAGAACCACGGAACAGGCTTAAAAGGCGCACTCCCTGAACCTTTGGGAGAGAAAGAATGTCTGCGTAAATTCCATCCGTAACCATAAGCCCGCACTCTTCCCAGCATTTCAGTTCTTTAAGACTCACCAGTTCCATTTCCTCTTCCCTGATAAAACCGGAATAACCGTAAAATGTCCGCACCGGATAAAATCCCTGCTCTTTAGCCCCGGTTATCGTAAGCCCCATTCCATATAGTCCTTCATCCGAAATGGCCGACACTGTCTCTCCAAGGCTGTTCTCTTTTATCTCCGACCGGCCTTCCCAAATAGTAGCAACCGGTATCTTTATAATCCCATAAGATTCCATCGTCATCTCCTCCTGTTCTTCCTGCTATATTCCTTCCGGCACTTTTTATACCGTTTCATGACAGTACAAACGGTTATCCCGTTTTTGGCAAACTGCCAGGTACTGTATTTTTCATTATTATATGGTCAGATATGCGGAATGTCAATGTTACCCAAAAATTAAAAACTCCTTCCCGTAACAGGCAGCTTTTATCACTCTGGCTGTCTGTCACTGAAGGAGTATATGATATTTTCCAAAGATTCTATTACTGATCCGTTATATTAAAAACTCATTCTTTTACTCATTCAATCCTTATACAATTTTTTATATTCTTCCGCTTCCTTCCGGTTTGCCAGCACAAAATGCTCTGGCCTTATTTCCCTCCAGGAAGCCTTCTCCCATGAATAATCGTGAACCGAAGGATCATAAACCAGAAGCTTTTTCTCCTTTTCATGCTTCGGATCCGGCATGGGTATTGCGGAAAGCAGTGCCCTTGTATAGGGATGAAGGGCATGGGTGATCAGTTCCTCCGTTTCCGCCATTTCCACAATCTCACCTTTGCGGATCACTGCGATCCGGTCCGTGATAAATCTCATAACAGATAAGTCGTGGGCAATAAAAAGATAGGTGATCTGCCGCTTCTTCTTCATATCCCCTAGTAGGTTTAGTACCTGGGCCCGAACCGACACATCAAGAGCAGAAATCGGTTCATCGGCAATGATAAAATCCGGGTTCATAATAAGGGATCTGGCTATCCCGATTCTCTGCCTCTGACCTCCGGAAAACTCATGAGGGAAACGGCTTGCAAATTCCGGAAGAAGCCCCACGTCAAGAAGAGCCTGGTCTACCCGTTTTTTCCGTTCCTTTTCCCCTAATCCTTTTTCCATATTCATCAGTCCTTCGCTGATGATATAATCCACCTTTGCCCTTTCATTTAAGGAAGCCTGGGGATCCTGAAAGATCATCTGTATTTCCTTAATGACCTTCCGGTCCAGCTCTACAGGGATTCTTCCATTGATCTTATCACCTTTATAAAGGATATCTCCTCCGCAGCTTGGAACAATCCTCATGATCGCACGGCCAATGGTGGTTTTTCCTGATCCGGATTCCCCCACCAGCCCAAAGGTTTCTCCTTTGAATATTTTAAAGTTTACCTTCTTTACCGCTTCATATTTCTTTCTGCGCTCACCAAAGGTTACATCCAGATCCCTTACATCTAACAGTACTTCACGTTCCATCAAAGCAGCCCTCCGTTCCTGATTTTGCTGACCACAGGCGGCGGATCCACCTTAGGTGCCCTGGGATCTAACAGCCAGGTCTTCGCCTTATGGGTAGGCGATACCTCAAAATAAGGAGGCCTTTTTACAAAATCGATGTTAAGAGCCTGAGGATTGCGGGGAGCAAAGGCATCTCCTTTTATCTCCGCATAAAGATTGGGAGGTGTGCCTGGAATAGAAAACAGATCCGTCCCCTTTACCCCTACCTGAGGCAGGGAAGAAAGCAATGCCCAGGTATATGGATGCCTTGCATCATAAAAAATATCTTCACAGGTGCCAATCTCCACAATATCCCCGGCATACATAACCGCCACCCTGTCTGCGATGTTGGCCACTACTCCTAGGTCATGGGTGATCAGAATCACAGAAAGCCTGTATTTATGGCGCAGTTCCTTAATCAGATCCAGAATCTGAGCCTGTATGGTCACGTCAAGAGCCGTAGTCGGCTCATCACAAATAAGGATCTGCGGATTACAGGCAATGGCAATGGCGATCACCACCCGTTGGCGCATCCCCCCGGAAAACTCGTGAGGATACTGGTCAAACCTTTTTTCCGGGTCCTGAATTCCCACATCCATTAAATATTTAAGCGTCCGTTTCTTTGCTTCTGAATGCCCCACCTTCTGATGAAGCAGCACTGCTTCCATGATCTGAACTCCAATGGGTTTTAAAGGGTTTAAGCTGGTCATGGGATCCTGCATGATCATCGCAATCTCATGCCCCCGTATCTTAAGCCAGTCTTTCTCCCTCTTTACGGCAGTTAATTCAACGTTCTTCCGGTCATCTGCCCCGGAATAAACAGCACTTCCGCCATCCACATACCCATTTCTCTCCAAAAGCCCCATAAAGGATTTGGTAAAAACAGACTTTCCGCTTCCCGATTCTCCAACAATAGCCAGAATCTCCCCCTTATATAGATCAAGGGAAATCCCGCGTATGGCATGAAGGACTTTTCCCCTCAGTTCAAATTTGATGTCCAGATCGTTTACCTCTAAAATCTTTTCCTGGTTCATGCTGTCTCTCCTTACATGTGATTCTTGGGATCAGCGGCATCCGAAAAGGCATTGCCGATGATATAAAACGATATGGTGACAAAGGAAAGGATGATTGTGGGGTAAACCAGCTGGTAGCGCAATGCCGGGCTAGTAATCAAAGCCCGCCCTTCGTTGATTAAATTGCCTAAGCTTGGAATATTTACCGGGAGCCCCAAACCAATGTAAGTAATAAATACCTCGTTGCCGATGGCAGCCGGAATGGTAAGTGCCATGCGAAGCATGATAACTGACACCAGATAAGGAAGAAGATTCTTTACGATGATCCTGCTGACAGGTGTTCCAAGACAGCGGCTGGCAACATTATAATCCCTATCCCTGATAATGAGAATCTGGTTCCTGATAAACCTGGCCATCTGGATCCATCCGGTCAGGCACATGGCAAATACCAGAGTTTTCACACTGGGCTTTAATATATAAGAAATAAGGATCAGAACAATGGTATTGGGAATGTTGTCAATGATATTGTAAATTTCTGTAAGGATGAAATCTGCTTTTCTCACATATCCCCAGATTACCCCAACAGTTATGCCGATGACCGCTTCCGCAAGAGCCACAGACAATCCGATGATAAGAGAAGTCCTGGTCCCTGCCCAGATCCTCGCCCATAAATCCTGTCCAATAGAATTGGTCCCCAGAATAAATTCTTTTCCAGGTGGAATGTTGCGAAACTGCACCCCGTTTGCATCGTTGATGATCATGTTTGGATCATACTGCCCCGGCAGATAGGGCTGTAAAAAGGTGAATGCCAGTAGAAGGATCAAAAGCACCATAAGGACAAAGGCCCCCCTGTTCTTTAAAAAGGCTCGGAAGGTGCTGTACCAGTAGGAATAATTGCTGTAGCCGGTCTTCTCCACTTCCTCCTGGTTAAAGCCTGCAAAGGAAAACAGCTCTGATTCCTCCATATTTTCCATGAATTCCGCTTCCTTTGTATGGCGGTAAGAAAACTGTTTCATCATCTGTCACCTTCCTTCTTTCCTAGACTGATCCTTGGATCCAGCATTACCATCAGCAAGTCACCCAACAAAAGTCCCAGAACGCCTACACAGGCATAGAGCAGAACAATGCCCTGAACCATGGTATTATCATGCTTTTTGATCACCGTAACAAGAAGCCCTCCCATTCCCGGGATGCTGTACAGGGATTCAATATAAATCGAGCCGATCACTGTGTTTAAAAATGCGGTAGGGATATACTGAGCCAAAGGAACAAATGCATTGCGGAAGATATGTCTGAACATAACTCCCCCCTCTGACATCCCCTTTGCTTTGGCTAACTTCACATAATCCTTATTGCTTTCATCCACCATATACCGTCTCAGCCACATGCCGTAAAAGGCCATATTTCCAAGGGACATGGACACAACAGGAAGAATCCAGTATTTGGGATCATCGATCTGGAAAAGCAACCCGACTCCCACCAACCTGGTCCCATAAAGCTGAATATAGAGAAAATAAACAGCTGCAGGAACTGCCTGGATACAGACAATGAACAAGGTTCCGATCCTGTCGAACCACCTGTATTTATACCGCGCCATCAAGGCTCCCATAGGAAGTCCCACAAGAAGAGATACAGCCATGGACCAGGCCCCCAGCTTCATAGAAACAGGCACCTTGTCCGCCAGAATATCAGATACCGGAACATTGGAACGATAAATCCTGGATACGCCTAAATCCCCGTGAAGAAGGTCTTTAAAAAAATGGGTCACCTGGACCGGAAGAGGATTCGTAAGTCCCATTTCCTTTAAGCCCACCTGGATCTGCTGAGGTGTCATCTTGTCAAAGTTCTGGAAATATCCCTCAATGGGCATAAGGCGAAGCAAACAGAACACCACGGTCAGAATGATGATCAGCGTAAGAAATGAACGTACGATTCTTTTACCTAAATACTTTAACATCAGTTTCTCGGCTCCTTTGTGTTTTCTTTTAAAAATACTCTCTGAACAAGACGTGCCCTACGGCACATCCGTTTCAGACGGTATTTTTCCGCCGGACCATAAGCTTTACCGCCAATGGCCCGGCGCATATACCTGCCGTTTATTTCTCGTTCGCTTCCCTGTTGGCCTTAAACTCATCCATGGAAACGTAATTGTCCAGAAGATGCTGACCCTTATATCTTAAGTTTGATACACCAAAGGGTGCATACTGGCCTTCAAATACATCCAGCTTGTCAGCTACATATCTGCTCACTGAAATACTAAGGGGCAGAACAAATGCATGGTTGATCAGGCTGGCTTCCGCTTTGGCAAATGCCACATAACGGTCATTGATATCTACCTTTAAATCCTTGGCTGCCTCCACCAGAGAAAAGTACTCCACTGCCGCATCTGCGGAAGGGGTTCCTTCTTCAATGGCCTTTGCAATATTTCCGTATTTATATCCAAGGTCATATCCCTCCTCACCCTTTGACTGGTAGAACGGGTCAGTCCAGGTTTCCGGGTCCGCATAATCAGCGCCCCAGTTACATTTCATCAATGCAAACTTGCCGTTTCGGCGCACTTCCGTTAAGAATCCATCCGCAGGGCCGGCCTCCACAATGATATCAATGAAATCCATGCCAAGCAGACTTTCCATCTGCTGCTCCACTACCTGGCATTCTTTATCCCAGTTGATTTCAGAAGGATTATAAGGCATCAGAACCTTTATAGGGAATGTAACGCCTTCAGCAGTCAGCTCTTCCTTTGCCAGATCACGGTATTCTTTTGCTTTTGTCTCATCATAGGTCTGATTCAGGGACTTCATATCGCCGACCGTTGTATAATCCGCCCCATCCGCATTGAATGTAAAATTGGGCGGTGTAATGGAATTGATTACAAAATCGTCAGGAGTACCCGGTTCCAGAACAGATACCTCTTTTGTCTTATTTAAACCTGAAAACAGTGCCTTGCGGAAATTTTCATTATTTACAGCTTTTTTCCAGTTATCCGGCTCATACTGAGCATCAAACTGCGGGTTAAAATTAAAGCAGTAGAAATAGGAATAGCTGGTTTTTGGCCGCTCACGACTGATCAAATTCTTAGTATCCTCTCCTTTTAACCAATCATCCAGGATATCAGAGGAGATTTCTGCATAATCAACCTCTCCGCGTTTTACCATCTCAGGCCCAATGGTATTGTATTCTGCATTATAAATCCTCTGAATTTCATCGAGATAAACGATATTTGCATCATAATTTAAAGGGTTCTTCTTATAAACCTGTTTTTCCTGGGGAGAAAATTCTTCCAGATAGAAAGCACCGTTGTAATACATCTTATCTGCACCTGTAGCAAAATCTTTTCCCAATTCCGTAAGCTGCGGGCCGTATGCCGGCATATATACTACATAGGCCAAGGAAGATAGAAAATATGGAACCTCTTTTTCTAAAGTATATGTAAGTGTCTGGTCATCAACTGCCTTTACTCCTACCTCTGAAAAATCAATAGGATCCCAGACCTTCCCGTCCTTATCTGCTCCGCCTTTATATGCCAATCCATTATAATATTTCTCCGCATTCGCAATAACTCCAAAGAGATTCTGTACGTTTGCACTCTCATACTCGGGGGTCAGCTCATATTTCATGGCATCAACAAAATCCTGGGCCGTCACGTCTGCAACCTCGGCCCCGGTATTGTCCACCCACTTGGCATCACGTAACTTAAAGGTCCATGTCAAAGAAGCTTCATCATAACTCCATTCCGTAGAAAGTCCGGGTTTAATCTGCCCCTTATTATCATATTCAATTAAGGTGTCAACGCAGTTTGCCGCAGGTCTCTGGTCTTCCGTTGATGCGGAAACAAGATAATTTAAAGTTGTAACCTCTGAACCATATAATCTGGTATACATAGCGGCCTCTCCGCTCTCATTCCCTGCTGCCTGGGAACCATCTACTGTGTTCTTTTTCCCGCCACAGCCGCTTAATGCCGTTGAAGCAGCCAGAACCGCGCATAACACCGCAGCCATCAGTCTTCTTTTTTTCATAATTTCTCCTCCATTTTCCTAATATTTCTAACCCAAACGGGATTAGTATCTTTTTCCTACATCAGTCACAAAATGCTTCCACCCTGCTGATTCCCATTCCAGGGTCCTCATTCATAACAATCCTAGGCCCGTCATAAATAGGCCCTCCTATGTATGGATCTTCCCTGCAAAGAGACGGTCCATCTAAATCCGCCCGGGTTATGATCCCCCTCCCGGCCGCTAGGTGAGCTGCCGCGCTCACTGCAATCTTACTCTCCAGCATACACCCGATCATGCACTCCATCCCAAAGCTTTCCGCTATGGCACAGATTTTTAAAGCCTCATGGATCCCCCCGGTCTTCATAAGCTTGATATTAATAAGATCCGCTGCCCGCTCCCTGATAATCCTTATGGCATCCTCAGGTGAAAAAACGCTTTCATCCGCCAGGATGGGGGTATACACCTGGCTGGTCACAAACTTCATTCCCTCAAAGTCATGAGCATTTACCGGCTGCTCCACCAGATCTAAAACGATTCCCATATCTTCCAGCGTCCGGATGATCTTTACTGCTTCCTTGGCAGACCACCCCTGATTTGCATCAATGCGAAGCTTGATATCCGGCCCTACCGCCTGACGAATGGCATGAATCCGCTCCACATCCATTTTGCTCTCTTTTCCCACTTTGATTTTCAGGATACGAAAGCCCTGCGAAACCGCCTTTAAGCTGTCAGCCACCATCTCTTCCACGCCATTGACGCTGATGGTCAGATCCGTCTCGATCTCCCTACGTGAGCCTCCCAGAATCTTATATAAAGGTTTCCTACAGGACTTTGCAAAAAGGTCATAAACAGCCATATCCACCGCAGCCTTTGCAGAACTGTTCTTCAATATGCAGCCATGAAGCTTTTTCATGATCCCATCCAGGTTTTCAATCTCCATTCCAATAATGGCCGGAGCCATGAATTCCTCAATAGCGGAAAGGATGGAGCCATGGGTATCCCCGGTAATCACTGCCGTAGGAGGCGCCTCACCAAACCCAGTCTGACCGTCATCCGTTGTGATCCTCACCACAATATCATTGACGCTGTCAACCGTTCTTAACGCTGTTTTAAATGGTGTCACAAGAGGAATATTGACCTTTGCCGTTTCTATTTTTACAATCTTCATTGCTTTCCCCCAATTTCCTGATTCTCATGATAGACTTGCTTATATAATTCCAGGGAAACTTCAGACATGGCCCTTTCAAAAGCAGGGGTATCCGTCTCATTTCCGCAAAAGCAGACCAAAAATGGTTCTTTTCCATAAACAATCCCCACATCATGAGTGATCCCCGTATCTTCCCCTGTCTTGTGGGCAATTTCCGGACTCTCTGCAAGGGCCTGCAGATAAAAGGGAATCTTACTGCAAAGCTGCTGATTTTTAAGAATGGAAATCATTGCTTCACTGGACTGTCTGTCTATAAGAGTCCCCTCATACATCATTTTTAAAAGCCTGCCCGTTTCATATGCAGTTATGTAGTTCTGGATCCCACGGCTTGACCTTTCTACATCATACATTTTTCTCTGAAGAAGTGTATGCCTGAATCCAAGCTCCCGGATCGTTTCGTTGATTTCCTCTATTCCAAGAATATCGATCAGTATATTGGTGGCCGTATTATCACTGAAAATGATCATTAATGTGACCAGATCCAATCCTGTTACTAAAATTCCTTCATGAAGGTAAGTAAGAGCGCCGCAGGAAGGAACCCGGTCTTCCCTTTTCACAGCAAACAGTTCATCCATCTGGAAGGTTCCCTTTTTACTCTTTTCAAAGGCAGCCGCCATAACAAACAGCTTGATGACGCTTGCCGCCATCATGGGCTCTTGTTCGTGATATGCAAATCCGTTTCCTGTCTTCAAATCCTCATATAAAAAACTGATTTTTCCAGGAATCCGTTCCAGCTTCTTTATTATTTCATCTTTCATACCTATAAATAAACTCCCTGCCGGCCTGATTAGACAGCCTGATATAAAAAAAGAGGCACTGCACCTACTGTCTACAGCTACCTCATCGCACCTGATTCTATCTGCCTCAAAGCCTTAAGTTTAGTATAATAAATTCCGGAAAAAAATCAAGCGATAATTTGTATAAAAACAGACTTCCGCACTATCCGCAAAAACAAATATGAAAAAAGAACAGTTTTCGCAATATAATAAAACTGTTCTTCTCATGCGCCGGACAAGATTCGAACTCGCGGCCTTCTGGTCCGTAGCCAGACGCTCTATCCAGCTGAGCTACCAGCGCATACATGGTACATGGTTAATATACACCAATTTGCTAAATTTGTAAAGTGATGAATTGCCTTTTAATGCATATTTTACCATTCGTAATCACCTGGGTAATCGCCTCTTGAAAAAATGGCTTAATCCCTTTATTAAAAGGAAAAGATAAAAATCCTTTCCCAACATTTTATCTGGTAATGCTTGTGTTTTTACTATCATATCCTCATATATTACTGCTTCTAAAATTTGTCCGGGATTGAAATTCGTGTAAGACATACACACTTTATTAAGATTAATTGACATACCATCGTAATGAATTATATTGATTGCTTTTAGAATATTACTGTCCATGTGGTTGTCCTTTAATACCACTCCACGCAACTATCATAACATGATAGAGGCAGATTTCAAAGTACTTTATAAGGCTGGACCGAAATTTCGGATACCCGCCTAAATTTAAGTTATGTATTTGCCTTTGACATCTAAAACCATGTGATTTATAATATCTTAAACAAAGAAAAAGCAAACTTATTACTAGATTACTGTAGGAAAGGAAAAACAAAATGGGAAAATTTGAAAGCGCATCAACAATTGGATTAAGAAACAAAGAAACTAATAAATTAATTGCAGTATACCCTTTTAAGGCAGAAGGAAGCGATGAAGAAATCACAAAGAAAGTTAGAGACTGGTATTATATGCAAAATTGCTCTGCGGAGGAAGAATTGAGGAAAGCATATGTAGATATATTGACTGATGCAGAAGCTAAATCTATAAAATAGAGAAGAGCATAAACCAAGTCAAATTATATTTAACTAATCTATTTGTTGCATTTCAATGTAAAAAGGCGGTTCCGTGAGGATACCCGCCTTTTTAATTTACTGATTTGTCAATCCCAGGTACTGCAGCGCTCCATCCTGATCCGGAATTGTAGTTATTGGCCCGTTTCCTGCAGTTGAAGAATAGACGGATAAGGTCCATGAAGGGTATTGGGTGGATTAGGGATAACGGTTGTAAAAAGTAAACCCTTCCATGTCGGCAGCGAAAAGGACATGAAAAGGTTTTTTGCTTATGAGCAATAGTTCAGCACTGTTTCAAAAGCCACCTCATAGCCCATGGTAAGAGAATCCTTTTCCACGTATTCCTCCCTTGTATGTGCTCCCTTGCCGAAATAGGCTCCATAACAGACACTGGGAATTCCCATGGACAGAGGGGTGTTGCAGTCTGTGGAGCTGGAACGCCTCTCCGGCCTTTTACCAGTCACCCGGTAAAGCAGCTCCTCCGCCCTGCAGATAAGCTCTTCTCTTCTGGCACTTTCCTCTTCATTAAGCTTCTCGCAGGGCCTTACTCCGATCACTTCCACTGTAACGCCTTCCTTCTGAAAAATCTCATTAAACTTCTCTTCCATATACTTTAAGGACTCCAGTCTGTCTGAGCGGTATTCGCAGAGCATGCTGGCTTCCTGGGCAATAGTATTGACAGAGGTTCCTCCTTCAATGGTTCCCACATTATATGTAGTTTTTCCTTCTGAAGGCACCTGGATCTGGTATATCTCCCGGATCAGCTCTGACAGTTTATGGATGGCGTTTGCATTGCCGAAGCTGCCGTAGGAATGGCCGCCTTCTGTCTTCACGGTCACCTTGAACCGGCTGGAGCCCACTGCCCTGTTTACAACTCCTCCCAAGCCGCCGTCCAGGCTGTAAAATTCCCTGATCCTTCCCTTATAGGTTTCACATATCTTCCTGCTCCCCTTTAAGTTACCAAGTCCCTCTTCTCCTGAATTGCAGACAAACACCAGCCCCACCTCTTTGGGGAGAATACGATTCTGTGTCAGATATCTGGCTGTCAGCAGAATATTTACCAGATTTGCAGTATCATCTCCGATTCCAGGACAGTACAGCCTGCCCCCCTCTTCCTTAAAAGGCAGGGGCTCCGTATCTGGAAATACCACATCTATATGGGCCATGATCACCACCACCGGATTGTCCTTGGTCACACAATAGGGATAGACCACATTCAGTGCTTCATCGGTATAAACGTCCCTGGCACCTGCATTCTCCAGCCATTTTTTGCAAAATTCCATTCTCTTTTCCTCATGATTGGAGGGGGAAGGTATCTGCGCAAGGGTTTTTAACAGCTCATAGGCCTCCTCCTCATGTTCCTTAATATACTGCTTTACTTCCTGGGGTATCATTATTCAGTCCTCCTTATATCAGATCAATTATTCCAACTCCGTTTTCTATACGGACCCGGGTGTGATAGGGCTTGCTCAGCCCGTTTAAATGTTCCAGAATCTTCCCGTCGGCTGCCATGCGGGGAACACCCTTTTTCGTCCTTTTCTGATCCATGAAAAGCTCCACAGGGTATAGCCTGACCTGGGTGATGGCTCCATCCTCCATGGTCCAGGCAGCCATTACGGAATTCCATATTTCGGGCAGAACGCCATAGCCGGCTGTGCCGTTTTTGCTTCTGGCATCCATATAGGCTCCCACCCTGGTGTCTGCGGCCATCTTTTTATTTACATAGGCATCATAGGGCTGAAGCCCTACAGTCTCAGTCTCAAAAATAAAGTTTCCAAGGCTGTAGAAAATCACTCCTTTATGATAGAGTTCTATTCCTCTTACCTCATGGGGCCCGTGACCGATCACAACATTGGCTCCCGCATCAATACAGGCTCTTGAAAAGGTCTCAATAAACCGGGCGGGAATACTGGTCTCACCCAGGTCCGATTCGTGGGCATGAAGGCTTACCAGCACCACATCGGCCTGTTTGACCGCCTCCTTTATCTCATTGGTAATACGTCTTGCATCCCCCTCCTCGGGAATGCTTTCCACCCAGCAGCTCTCATCTAAAACAAAAAGACTTTTTCCCAGAGGCATAATCCCCGGTTCAAAGGGACTGGCATATCCGTTTTTCACGGAATTTTCTCTGGAGGCATTTATCTTTGTAATCTCAGCCAGTTCCTTTACCATATCATAATGGGGCTTATCCACATGGTATCTGGTGGTAAAACGAAGGGGATTCAGTCCCGGTCTTCCGGGCAAATCTCCGCTTTGCCCTCCTGCCATTGCAGATAAATCAAAGGTTGAGCAGACGCTTATTAATGCCACTCTCCCCTTCTGTGTCTCCAGATAGCAGGGCCTGGAGGCATCCTGAAGATTCTTTCCGGTCCCGGAAAATACCATTCCCCTCTCCTTTAAATGTCGGACAGTAGCCAGCACGCCTCCATGGCTGTAGTCACAGGAATGGTTGTTGGCCGTGTTAAAAATATTAAAGCCCATCTTCTTTATATCGTCCAGGATTTCCGGATCAGCCATTGCCCAGGTGCCTCCGCTGACTGCTGCAGGCGCTCCTTCCTGGTCATGAAAGGTCATTTCCAGATTGGTGAATTTCACATCATTCTGCCTGATGCACCGGCAGAGCTCATCATATCCTTCATATCCGCCTTCCGGAATGTGCCTGGTAATGAAGGCATCTCCCGTAGCAATAAATGTCATCCCGCTCAAGCCAAATTTCCTCCTCTTTCCCCCTATTTCATAACAGAATCAAATTCTCCCTGAATTCCTGCCGCCATTAAAAGGACCATGAACACCTGCTGTACCGCCTTATAAGCCTCTTTTATCGGAAATCTTTCATTAATGCTGTGATTCTTTATCTCCTTTGATTCCTGGTCGGGCGCAAAGGCTCTTCCCATACAAAGGGCGGGAATATTTCTAGAAATAGCTACATTGGCATTGGTACAGCCTCCCCTGCCGAACACAGGCTCAATATCCAGGGAACGCAGTCCTAAATAAGCCGCCTCTACCAGAGGAAGATTGGGAGACTGGAACCCTCCCGGCACTTCTCCCAGCTGTCTTTTTTCCCAGGTGATCCGGTCCTTCTGCCATTTGTCGCTTTCTTCCTCAGCGCCTTCCGCTATGGCCTTAAAAATCTTTTCCTTCAGTTTTTCCAGCTCTTCTCTGGAGTTGGAGCGGAAATTAAACTTGATGGATGCTGCAGGCGCAATGGCATGAACCCCGGCATCGGTCCCGCCGTGGAAATTGGAAACGCAGAAGGAGGTCTTGGGATCCTCGGGGACAGTAAATTCCGCAATTTTTGCCACCGCCCGGGCTGCAGCATGAATGGGCTGGGCCATCTTCCCAAAGGCACCGAAGGCATGTCCGCCTATCCCCTTAAATACCACCTCCCAGGTTTCCCCGCAGGTAGCTTCAAATATGAGCATGCTCATATCATTATTATCAATACTGAGAGAAATGTCAATGTCCTGATGATCTGCCAGAAAATCCTTCATGCCCCCCAGACTTCCCGCTCCCTCTTCTCTTGTGGTCGCAGTAAATACCAAGTCTCCGGCAGTCCTGATCCCCGTTTCATTAAGAGCCCTTAAAATGCCAAAAATCATGGCCAGGGCCCTGGTGTCATCACCGATTCCCGGCGCATATAAATATCCGTCCTTCTCGGTAACACCTGATACGGTTCCAAAGGGGAATACGGTATCCAGATGTCCCTCCACCAGGACCCTGGGGCCGTTTCCGCTCCCCTTTCTCACACCGGTCACATTTCCTCCTCTGTCAATATGAACCTCCAAAAGCCCCAGCTCTTTAAATCTTTCCGCTACAAAAGCTGCCCGCTTTTCCTCATGAAAGGTGGGTGCCTCAATGACCACCAGCTTCTTCTGGTCTGCAATCGTCCGCTCCTGATCCCTTTCAATAAATTCAAGTCCTTCCCTGACCGCGGCAAGACCAAGCATTTTTTCAAACTGCTTTTTACTTGATTCTGAAACCTGATACATGATGAAATCCTCCTTGTTTATTTTTGTCCGCTGAATCAAAATAGAAATCCGGGACCTGGTGCCTGTGAAAAGCCCTGATTTCATCCTGGAATGCTTTGTCATACAGAATATCACATGCAGTCATAGCCAGGCCCTTGGCTCCCAGGATACAGACCTCATCAGCCTTCTGTGACTTTGCGGCCCCGGCATATTCCACCGTATGGGCCTGAATTCTGGAATCATCGGTAATAGAAAGATACTCATGTATGGCAGGAAGCTTAATGGATACATTTCCTATATCGGAGGAGCCATAAAGCTTCCCAGGATCCGCCCAGTGCATAGACACTCCCAGGCTCTCCATATTCTGTTTAAAGCTTTCGCACATAGGACGGTTGGGATAACGCTCCGCACTGATGGTTCCTTCCAGGACTGATCCCCTGGCTCCTGTAAGATTTTCCGCGTTGGCCACACAGGACTTTATAAGGGCAATCAGCTCCCTGATCCGCTTCATGGTAGCGGCTCTGATACAGAACTGGCACTCCGCTTCATCCGGAATGATATTTGCTGCGGTTCCTCCCTTTGTAATGATTCCGTTGACATTATCCTGGACAAGACAGAGCGCATCATATCAATCTGGCAGAAAAGGTTTATAACGGCATTCAGCGCATTGATTCCATTCTGGGGAGCAGAGGAATGGGCACCCTTTCCCCGAAAGATCACCTTCACATTGCAGGCAGCTCTTCCTCCCCTTCCTGAAATGTTCCCGTCTGCCCCGGAAGGATGGATCATGACCGCAAAGTCCACATCATCAAAGGCACCGTTTTCCAGCAGCTTTACCTTCCCTGCGCCTCCTTCTTCTGCCGGTGTCCCGATTATACACGCACTACCCTCCAGCTTCTCCATAACAGAAGACAGGCCCAAAAATGCACCCATGGCACAGGAAGCAATTACATTGTGGCCGCATCCATGGCCGATACCGTTTAAAGCATCATACTCTGCCAGGACCGCCACCACAGGCCCTTTTTTCTTTCCTGCTCCCGCTGCATCTGCACGAAAAGCCGTAGAAATATTTCCATAATATTCCTTCACAGGATAATTATGTTTTCTCAACAGGCCGGTCATATATTTTACGGCGTGAAGTTCCTCATAGCCCAGCTCAGGATTGCTGTGTATCTCCCGGGAAAGCTTTAATATCTCCTCTTTTTCCTTGTCCACGGCAGCCTTTATCTGGATTTTTAACTGTTCCAGTGATTCCATAACTGCTAATTCCTCCTTTTCTTCCTATAAGAAACCGGTTCTTTCTTATTTATAAAGATGACAGGCAACATAATGGTCTTCTTCCGCCTGGTGCACCATGGGCGTTTCCGTGGTACAGATCTCCATGCACTTTTCGCACCGGGTATGAAATTTGCAGCCCTTTGGCGGATTCATGGCAGAGGGAATGGTCCCCTGCATGAGTATGCGGTTCCTTGCCGCATCAGGATCAGGAACCGGAACTGACGAAAGCAGCCCCTGAGTATAGGGATGGCATGGATTCCTATAAATCTCCGCCTTGCTCCCGATCTCCACAAAATCTCCCAGATACATAACGCCGATCCGGTCGCTGATAAATTCCACCACGCTTAAATCATGAGCAATAAAGATATAGGTCAGATTCAGTTCTCTTTTCAAATGATTCAGCAGGTTCAGAACCTGAGCCTGGATGGAAACATCAAGGGCCGAGACAGGCTCGTCTGCAATCACTACCCTGGGCTCCACGGCCAGTGCCCTTGCAATTCCCACTCTCTGACGCTGGCCTCCGGAAAATTCATGAGGATAACGGTAAGCATGGTAAGTATCCAGCCCTACCTTCCTTAACAGCTCCATGACCCGTTCCTCCAGCTTCTGTCTGTTTTTCACCAGCTTATATTCCAGAAGAGGCTCAGCTATGATGTCAAATACTGTCATTCTGGGATCCAGAGAAGAATAAGGGTCCTGAAATACCATCTGGATCTTTTTACGGACGGAGCGCATTTTCCTGTTGTTGAAAAAAGTAATGTCCTCACCGTCTAAAAAAATTGCTCCCTCCGTAATGGATTCCAGCCTGCAGATTCCTCTGCTTAAGGTAGATTTTCCGCATCCGGACTCTCCTACGATTCCAAACACTTCTCCTTCCCGGACTTCAAAATCCACACCGTCCACCGCTCTTATATATTTCGGTTTTTCCAGCAGTCCCTTGGCCACCGGATAATGTATTTTTAAATTTTCCACTTTTAGAATGCTTTTTCCGTTTTTTTTCATCATGTCTGTCCCCCGCACTGCCAGCACCGGCTCAAGTGTCCATTGCCCAGATCAAAGAAGTCCGGTTCCTCTTCTCTGCATTTATCCACTGCCAGGGCACATCTTGGGGCAAATTTACATCCCTTTGGCAGCTCCCTGGGATTGGGAACATTGCCTGGAATGGATTCCAGCTCCTCTATTTCCTCCCCCAGCCTTGGAACAGAGGCCAAAAGGCCTTTTGTATAGGGATGGGAAGGCTGAAAGAAAATAGATCTGACATCTCCGCTCTCAACAACCTTTCCACAGTACATCACCGCCACATCATCACAGATCTCCGCGACCACTCCCAGATCATGGGTAATGAACAAAATAGAGGATTCTGTCTCTTTTTTCAGCGTATTCATAAGATCCAAAATCTGAGCCTGAATGGTGACATCAAGAGCCGTAGTAGGCTCATCGGCAATGAGTATCCCGGGATTGCTGACCATGGCCATGGCAATCATGACCCTCTGGCGCTGGCCTCCGGAAAGCTGGAAGGGATATTCCTTCATCATATGCTCCGCCCGGGGAACTCCCGTCTTCTTCATCATTTCCAGTGCCTTTTTTTTTGCTTCCTTTCTGGAAATCTGCTGGTGTTCCATAATACCTTCCACGATCTGCTTTCCTACAGTCATAATGGGATTTAAGCTGGTCATAGGTTCCTGAAAGATCATGGATATCTTCCCTCCTCTCAGCTTCCTCCGCTTTTCTTCATTGATACGGACGATATCTTCACCTTCCAGATAGATGCTGCCTTTCTCTATTTTCCCTCTGGTTCCAGTAAGAAGACCCATAACAGATAAGGCCGTCACACTTTTTCCGCTCCCCGATTCTCCCACGATTCCCAAGGTAGTTCCCCTTTTAAGGCAGATATCCACGCCATCCACTGATTTCACGATATCATTTCCCGTATAAAACCAGGTATGGAGATTTTTGATTTCCAATATATTTTCCTTCTGAGCTTCCATTTGCATGCCTCCTTTTCTCTTTCAGATGACGGAAGTTACTGTTTCAGCTTTGGATCCAGGGCATCCCTTAATCCATCGCCTACCAGATTTAAGGACAGCACCGTGATCATAATGGCAAGTCCCGGGAATACGGTCATGTAAGAATATTCCCTGATATATTTTCTTCCTGCGGAAAGAAGTGCCCCCCACTCAGGCTGCGGCGCAGGTACACCAAGCCCAAGAAAGCTTAAGCCGGAGGCGGAAATAATGGCGGAAGCCATCCGCAGGGTAGTCTGAACAATAATCGGAGACAGGCAGTTGGGCAGAATATGCCTGAATATTATTTTTCTGTGGGAAAGGCCGATGGTCTTGGCCGCTTCCACATATTCCTCATTCTTTACGGTCAGTACTGCGGCTCTGGTGATCCTTACAAACTGGGGCACACTGGTAATGCCGATTGCAAGCATCAGATTGAAAATGCTCTGCCCCAAAACGGAAACTATCACTATGGCCAGAAGTATCCCTGGAATGGCCCCAAGAATATCCACACACCTCATAATGATGTTCTCTGCAGCCCCCCCGAAATACCCTGCAAAAGCCCCCAGGGTCACTCCGATGACAAGTCCTATGACAACGGCCGCCACACCTACTGACAGGGAATATCTGGTGCCGTACATGATTCTGCTGAAAATATCCCTGCCCACCTCATCTGTACCAAACCAATGCCGGAGGCTGGGCCCCTGAAGCCGCTCCGCCACATTCTGCCCGATCACCTGGGTGTCATAATCCAGAAAGAAGCCTGCAAACAGGGACACCAAAATCAAGATAACAATGACAATGCCCCCGGCCAGGGCACCCTTATTCTGAACGATCCGAGTGAGTATCTCCCTTGTCCGTCCCCGGTGAGCCTCCTTTACTGTTGTAACTGTATTACCCATATTCTATCTCTCCCATCCATTCTTTTGCGTTGCAATTTTGCCATGCACAAGAGGCTGTATCGCTTATGCGCATCAGCTTCCCTTATACTGGACTCTGATCCTTGGATCGATCACCGCATAAAGTAAATCCACAGCCAGAAGCACGATGCTTAAAAGAACCGTCGTCATAATTATACTTCCTGTCACAAGAGGAGTATCCCGCATGTTCAGTGAATCCACGATCAGTCTTCCGACTCCGGGCCAGGAGAACACAGTCTCAGTCAGCACGCTTCCTCCAAGAACCCCCGCAAGCTGGGTCCCTATAATAGTGGTAATAGGAATCATGGCATTTTTGACACCATGGACGCTGATAATACGTTTTTCCTTTAATCCCTTAGCTCTGGCCGTTCTTAGATAATCCTGACCCAGGATATCCAGCATGGTGGATCTGGTGGTCCTTGTGAGAGTTGCCATCAGTCCTGTGGCAATGGTGACTGCCGGAAGGATTATGGACGTAGCCTGTTCATCTCCCACGGAAGGGAGCCAGTGAAGCTTAAGAGAAAAAATGATGATCAGCAGAAGCCCCAGCCAGAAATTAGGCATTGAAAGCCCAAGAATGGAGAAGCCGGCACACAGGTTATCCTGTATGGAACCGCGGTGGATGGCAGCATATACACCAAGAGGTATGGAAAGCATCACTGCCAGAAGCACTGAGGCAAAAGCCAGCTTGACCGTTTCCGGCAGGGCCAGAATATATGTATCGAACACATCTCTCTGGGTGATATAAGATACCCCCATATCTCCCTGAAGCATCCCTTCCATGTATCTGACATACCTGACTACCACAGGAGCATCAAGTCCCATCTCTTTTCTGAGCTCAGTCATCTCCTCCTGAGTCGCTCCTTCCGGTGCCAGGAAATCAATGGCATCTCCCGGTGCCAGATCCATTATGAAAAATACCAGGAAGGAAACACCTATGATGACCGGTATCATCATTAAAATTCTCTTTATAATATATCGGCACATTTTTATACCTCCCGTTTGTATGATTTCTTCCCTTTTTCCAAAGGAATGAAAAGGGGGTGCACTAGAGCACCCCTGCATTGATTTTTTTATTCCGCCGGTACGAATGTCCCAGAAAAATCGTGGTGACTGGTAGGATAAATATCAATTCCGCCGGTACCCTTTTTCGCTGCAATAAAGCCGTCTGCAAAATAAATAGGGATATAAGGTACATTCTCATAGATGTTTTCCTGAATTTTCTGATAATCCTCTTTTCTCTTGGTTTCGTCAGTTTCAGCCACTGCTTCATCTAAAAGATTCATTACCTCTTTGCTGTCATAATGTGCTTTGTTTACTGCAGAACCTGGCTGCAGGATTCTTCTGGTATCATCTCCGAATACATTAAATCCCATGCCATAGATACATGCCTGATGCTCTCCGTTGGTGGTGCTGGTGCTGATTCCGGCAGAGTCCATTTCATTGATGGTTACATCAATCCCCACTTCCTTTAACTGGCTCTGCATCATTTCAGCAATCGTCTTGCGTACAGAACCGCTTACGGAAATTTCCAGGGTGGCAGCTCCATTGGGATATGCCTTTTTTACATATTCTTTTGCTTTTTCCACATCCCTGGTATATCCGCCGCAGTCATAATATCCATATTCATCCCAGCCCCAGAAGGAAGTTGCCTTGGTGCCGTATCCCTCTGCCGCAGCGATAATGATGGAATCTAAATCGATGCCGTAAGCCACGGCCTTTCTTAAATCAGCATTGTCTGCCGGAGCCTTCTGAGTATTGAAGGCCAGGTAGGTAAGAGATCCTCCCTTATAGGAGATCAGGTCCAGCTTCGGATCGCCAGTAACAGCAGAAAGTTCAATGTTTGACGGATCCTGGCAGATATCGATCTCTCCGTTTTGAAGAGCAATCAGTCTGGCTGAATCATCCGGAATATATTTAAAAGTAAAGGTTTTGGCGTTAGGTGCGCCTCTCCAGCTCTCATCAAAGGCTGCAAGCTTTGTGTAGTTTCCGAATTCATAGGAATCCAGCTTCCAGGGCCCGGTTCCTACTGCCGGTCCCTCAGTAGGGTCATCGGAACAGGCTTTTTCGTTCATGATGCTTGCAGTAGGCAGGGTCATCATATAAGGCCAATCCAGGTTCGCATCGCTTAAGGTCATCTTTACGGTGCTCTCATCTACTGCTTCAACGCTTTCCACTTTTTCAAAAAGTCCGTTGCAGGCTGTGGTCCCTTTCATGCGGTTGAAGGTAAATACCACATCGGAAGCCTTTAAGATCTCACCGTTATGGAATTTTACTCCTTCCCTTAATTTAAAGGTATAGGTTTTGCCTCCGTCCTCTGTTGACCATTCAGAGGCCAGCTGGGGTTCCAGCTCTCCGGTCTCGTTATTGTAATGGGTCAGGGTATCCAGCACCATACGCCATACATAGTTGTGCTGGGTATTACTGGCTTCCATCTCATCAACCGTTGTATGCTTTGAGAGCATTCCCATTACAATATCATCCTTTAATGCCGCACCATCCACCGGCTTTTCCGGATTTGCCTCACCGCCCGCCGCAGAGGTTTCCGAACCGGCTGACTGGTTCGAGGCTGCTGCCTGAGTTTCCTTTCCGCCCTCTGTTGAAGATGAGGAATTTCCGCATCCTGCGGTCATTCCTGCCAATAAAATTGCCGCCAGTATAACCATTGTCCATTGACGTGATTTCTTCATATCATTTCCTCCTGATTTTCTCCTGAACTTATGAACCCTTGATAAACAAAAAGACTTCTTTCTAAAAATTGTACGCCATAGTACGGATTCTTAAAAAGAAGTCTTAAATTTTATGAATTTTATTCTAGCATCCTTAAAACATACTGTCCAATTACATTTTTGTATAGTTCTTATTCATTATCAGAATAAAGCTCAAACTTTTCACAGTCTGCCCGCATCATTTTCTTCTACTTTCTTCATCTTATCTCGAAAATAGATAATTAAAAAATCCCGGAACCGCTCTGCCGCCTCTGTCAGATGGCGTTCTCTCTGCCGCAGCAGATAAATGGAACGGTACATGTTGGGAATATCCAGAGGCTTCAGTACAATATGTTCATGAGGTTCTATTTCATTCCAGGAAAGCCGGGGCCAAAAGGTAACCCCAAGCCCTTTCTTCATCAGGGCGCGGACCATATACCCCCTGTCGCATTCGAAAATCTGATCGGGAATGAACTTCATTTCCTGAAAACGCTTATCTGCAATATCCCTAAGGCTCAGTCCCTTGGAAAGAAGGATGAACTTCTCGCTTTTCAAATCCTCCAATGAAACCACATCCTTATCTGCCAGCCATGAAGTATCCGGAACCGCCAGACATATCTGCTCTTCCAGGACTCTGTCGGCATCAGAATAGTAGCCCACCTCCGGAAGGGTACTGCGAATGCACATATCCCAGTCAGTCTCCTCTCTTCTGCATATAATTTTAAAAAATACATCGGGATTGTCCTGTTTGAAATCTGCGATCACATCCTTAAGAATATTCCCTGCCGAAATGGCGTTGATCTTGATCATATCCATGGACTGCCTGCCCAAAATGCTCATCTCCTTGGACAGCTGCTCCATTTCATCCATAAGAGGACCAAGCTTGGATTGGAACAGTCTGCCCTCATATGTTAGGTTCAGCCTTTTTCCGTTTCTCCTCAGCAGCTTTACGGAAAGTTCCTCCTCCAGAGCCTGTATGGCCCGGCTGATGGAAGGCTGGGAGACATGCATATACTGGGCCGCCTGGGACATGTTTTCAAATTTTGCCACACATAAAAAATATTTTAACTGCGATGTTTCCATATCCTACCTCCCAAAAACCTGTATTTGTTTGGAATATTATCTTATCTCTCTTATTTCCTGTCAAGGATTTTATTCTTATTTTATATAATGTTTATTCAGATATTGTATTTGACTTTTTCAATATTCCACCTATACTATAAAGTTAATTATAACACTCAGGAGGAAATCAATGAAGCGTATCAAGCGCTCCAACATACCGCCCTTATCAGCAAAAGCGGTGAGATCCGGTATGAAAACTTTTTCGGCTGCGGAGATCTGGAATCAGAAAAGGAGCTTAATGAAGACACTATATTCGGACTTGCATCCTTATTGTTTTCCATCTCATAAAACTTTTTTACATATCTTGAAGTAAATACCACACCCTTTTCACCCTTTGACTTATTCGCCGAATAATCACAACCAACTTCACTTTAGAGCGAGCATAAGCATTTCTGGGAACTTTAAATAGTGGTGTAACAATAAACAGGAAAGCTCATGACCGGATAGACGATACAGGAAAAGGATACCATGTTGACTCTTATGCGGAGCACAAGGATATCCAGACCCAATTTAAAGTTTTCTTTAACCTGGCACTTTTCTGTGGCCTGCGTCGGGGAGAATTAATAGCTCTGGAATGGAGTGATTTTGACTTTGAATAGAATACAATATCTATCAGTAAAAGTATAAGCATAATAGACGGGCAGCTTATTACCAAACCACCTAAAACAGAATCATCCAAACGGCTGATATCTGTCCCAGCTTCTATCATGGCCCAGGTGAAACAATACCGAAAAGAACAGCTAGAATAGCGTATGAGAATAGGAGCAGCTTGGGAAGGTGTTATTTACTTATTTACACAATTGAAAGGCCGGCAGATGTACCTAAGCACTCCATATGGAATGTTTAAGAAAATTATCCGCTGGCATAATGAAGGCGTCACCAAAGAAGAGGATAAACTTCCTGAAATACCCTGCACGGATTGCGTTATACTTCTGCTACGTTGACCAAGCAAAAAGAAAGGCTCCCTTTGCAGGAAGCCTTTCTTTTTGCAAACCCTTATAATATAAGGTTTTCTGTACGTGCGTGAGAAGATTCGAACTCCCGACACCTTGGTCCGTAGGTAGCAGAAGTACATTTGATGTTATGTGGCTACGTTCGATTTTCCTCATATTTGCGAGGTTTCCGGCTTATCGTCGTTTGATCTCGTTAGGTGTCAAAAGACCACTTTTTGTAACTTTGTTGACCAAACGTTGACCAAAAAATCGTACTAATATAAACGACAATATTCGAGTTTCTTCCTTATATTATGCTATCCATTAAATCATACCTCAGTAGTTATTGTTCATCTTCCGCATATCTAAACGTAAATTTACAACGTGGAAATTTACTACAACCAAAAAATTCACCAAATCCCCCTTGTCGTATCACCAAATCATGATTGCACTTAGGGCAGATACCTTGCCCGATTAATTCATACATTTCTTCTTCTCTTTTTTCTTCAAAATTTTGCACTCTCTTTTCATATGGCAATTCAAAGTCTGTTATATGAGCTATGCGACTTTTTCCCGAACATAATATAGTTTCTTTCTTTTCTTCTTTATTTTTCCATTCCACTTCATCTTCTATGAGGTAATCACAATCCAAGCAATCGTTTAAAAAATTTGCATATGGCTTTTCATTCCATACTCTCTTTTTTATAGGACAATCATCAACATGGGTTGCATAATTCCGAGTTACTAGTTCCTTACTTTCTGAAATATCTATAAACCTTTTATATACTTCCTCGATTTCTCTGTTATATATCCAATGCTTGTTTTTACTTTTACCAATTAAAAAATCCTTTAAATCTTTTTCCGTAATATCTCTTTCAAACTTACTCAAATCAACTTCTATAGTTTGGATACCTAATTGCTCTATCTTTTTTCTCTTTTCATTATCTATTTCATGAGTCACAAAAATTTCAACTATAACTTTACCAATATTTGTCTCCAAAAGAATGTCCGGTATTATATTATCAAGTTTTTTCTCCAAAATCACATTAGAAACTTTTATCATTCGTTCTTTATGAATTAATTCAAGTTTACTTGTCCCATTAAATTCTAAATAAAGTGCAGGTAAACTTATTTCTCGATGTTCAGATATTATTTTCATTGCAGCCAAGTGCAACGATGTTTGATATCCGTATTCACATTCTACTGTACTCTGATGTGCAAAATGATGAATAACAAAATTTCCTTTCCTTGCAATTAATGTTCCTCCGCACGCTGGGCAAGTACAGCCACACTTTAGGCCGCTTTCCACCTCAGATATATGTACCAACTCGTCGTTTTTTAAAGCATAGATCAAGTTTAAAGCTCCCATTTTATGATCTCCCCAGTATTATATCCTGTTATAAATATAGTTAAATAAAAATATTATATCATAATGTTGAAATAGTGAAATAGAAAATCTTATCTTTTATATAGAAACATAAAAATTGGCTATGGCGATATAAAAGGCGGGACCGTATATTGGGTACTCACTTTTCATCTGAATTTTCTATTGAAAAGTCCCGGGATTACGAGTTGGATAATCGAACATTATTAATAAATTTAAATTATTATTAAATTTTACTGCAAATAATTTAAATATAACATTTTCAATTATATATATTGCTAGATTTTAAGTTTAATATATGATAAAATTATTAATATAAAATCTAATGGGGTAACGAATAATGGTTGATAATGTCAGGTTGAAAGATATATTTATAGGAGATCCTGATGGGCTTTCAGAAGCAAGAAACAAGTATTTTGACACTCTTTTTTATAATAAAAATAATAAATATAAATTGCTTTGTTTGGATTCTTCTAAGTTTATTATTACTGGAAGGAAAGGAACAGGAAAAACCATATTAGGTAAGTATTATGAAAAGAAGCAGAATGAGAAAGGCGTACTTTCTAAATATATAGATAAAGAGGAAGTGCTATTTAATCAATTGCAGGCAATTGGAAATGGAAACATTCCTCAAAAGGAGAGGGCTGTATTTGCTAAATATGCAATTTTAAGTCAAATTGCAGGTGTTCTTTTTGAAAATCAAAAAAAGGTAGTAAGAAAAGGAAATATAATATATAAAATTAGAGCGTGTTCTCACCTTATAAAATTGAGAAGACTTTTAAAAAGAGAATGTATAGATGGTTTTAATTTAAAAGAATTTTCTCTTTCAAGTTCTTCAACGGTATCTGGCGAAATTAATAAAAATAGTTCTAAACTAGGATCTAAAATCGAACAAGATAAAAATAAGAAATATGAAAAAGCACCTTATTATCAATTTATAGATAACATACAGAAAATAATTTTAGAATTATTAAAGAATAATCCTGTAAATATAATAATTGATGATTTAGATGAGTATGATGAAAAAGTAACTAATAACTCTGACTTTGCAAAGTTTTTATCTAAATTTATAGAGGTTTCTTATAAATTGAATATAGACATATCTAAAGTGTCAAGAGACAGTAAGATAGTATTACTATTTAGGTCTGATTTACTTAAGTTGATACATAGTGAATCAACAAATTTAAATAAATACACAGTTAAATCGATTGTATGTTTAAATTGGCTTGAAAATCCAAATTTTGTTACCCCGTTCAATGATAGTTTAATGGATATGATTTTAAATAAAATAAGAGTGTCATGTCAGAGTTTTAGAGCATTAGATAACGAGAAATTATTTTCAAGAATGTTCCCGGAGAAGATTAAGGGCAGGGAGACTCTGAGATTTTTATTGAATTATAGTCATGGAAGACCTCGAGATATTGTAAATATGCTTAATGTAATAATAGAAAGATATGGAGATAGTAATTCATTTACAAATGAAATGTTTATTGAAACTGAAGCAGAATATTCTAGAGCTTTCACTAATGAATTAAAGAATGAATTGTCATTATATTATGACTCAGATTATATACATGATTGTTTTCATACATTAAGCCTTATCCATAAAAATAACTTTTGGTTAATTGAAGCCAAAGAAGTTGTAGAACATTCAAAGAGTAGAGTACCACAAATTGATGATCCGGAAAAAATGCTAGAAATATTATACAAATTTGGAGTAATTGGAAATATGAAAATCACATCAAGAGATGCGAATAATAGGCCAAATGATTTTAAGTATTCTTTTGGGTATAGAGAAGACGGCAATGATATTGTAAATTTTCAAGAAAAATTCACTGTGCATTTTGCACTGCGAAAAGAGCTAGTATAAACAAATCCCCCTCTTCGCGAAAACAAAGAGGGGGATTGTTGGTATTTTGCAACCAAATATTTAAGGGCATCTACAACCCTTTATAAGCAAATATGAAGCTTATAACTAATATATACCTTTAAAACAGAAATTGCAATAGACTTAACAAAATGTTCACAAATATTTAATTTGACTTTTGTACCTAGATCATAGTATATCCCATAAATAGGAGGGTTAATCAACAACAGGTGTATTTTTTATACTATACAGCTGGTAAATCACGATTTAAACGTACTAAAAAAATTAATTATTAAATATTTATAAAGTAAATGCGGGACCGGAATACCGGATACCCGCAATTTTAATTTTAATTTTAATGAATTCATGGATTTTTAGAAATACCTCAATTATCGCATTCTCCATTGCCGCTAAAAAACTTGTTATTAGTAGAATCAAACATGTTGTAATACTGTCCATCAACCTCTACCTTGATGTTTCCGTCAGTGTAATAGGTCGCATCAATTTTTCCATCAACTCCTTGCTCAATTAACGCAGCTTGTAGTAAAATATTCATTTTTTCTATTTTGGTTTTGTCTGTTTCGATTTCAAGATTTCTGTTGCAATAGTCCGTATAATCTATTTTCATATTGGCATCCTCCTTGTTTTTCGTCTTACCCTACAAGGAGATATTAGCACGTAATAACGGAACAAGCAATTGACATTGTCACTAGATTACGGATATTTTATTGTTCAACCTGTCACGCAATTACTATATGTAGATTGGCATTTGAAAACGTGATATGATTCTAATATGATTCAGGGTAAGAGGTGGCAAATATGTTAAAATATGATAAGGTATTAAAACTTCTGGAAGATGCCGGATATAATACGTACAAAATGAAAAAAACAAAGTTACTATCTCAGAGTACATACCAAAAGCTCAAAGACGGTACAACAAATTTAGACGGAAAATCTATTGATCGCCTATGCAAAGAATTTAACTGTCAGCCTGGCGACCTCATGGAGTGGGTACCAGATAAAAAAGAATAAAGAACCGTGACCATAAAAGTCACGGCTCTTGTTTTTTATTCTGCCAGTCCGGGATACTGTAACGCTCCGTCCTGTCCCGGTGTGAGTATGACCGGATCGGTTGCCATCTTTCCGTCTTTATCTAAGTAATACCACTTGTCATTTACGTCCTGTAATCCCTTAAGCATGGCCCCGTCCGATCCCAGATAGTACCAACTGCCCTTATACTGATACCATGTGTTTGTGATCATGATCCCGGCCCCGTCAAACCAATACCAAAGGTTCTTTTCTATATCATGGTACCAATTATTCCGCACGCATTCCCCGGTATCTCCTAAGTAAAATCTCCACCCATTGTCTTCCTGTTTCCAACCAGATTTCTTTTCTTTTGGTATCTCTGCAGTCCATGTATTTTTAAACTCATCAGGGTTAGCATAAACCTTCTTAATACCAGCGGTTGAACTACCCCAATCCGGGAGCTGGAAGTGAGGCTTATCAACCGGTGATTTCCAGTTTCCTCCCCATTCCAGGCCAAGGCTTACACCAATGGCACCTACCTTATTAAAGAAGTTACCAGATTCATTGTAGGCACCCTGGCCGTCATTCCTGAAAAAGTCAAAGGCAGTCCCCCACTGATGATAAGAACTGTATGTACTCCCTGGAGCATTAGTCACGATGTTGCCCGGTGTGGTTCTGCCCTGGGCGTATAACGCGTCCTGCTCTGCTACGGTGCGATATGTCTCGCCTATTTTGATTATTAATCCCTGGTTGCTGCATTCTTCTACCAGCTTAGCAGCTAGCACCTGCAGACGAGGGTGGCATAATGTGATATCTCTCATATTGCTTTCCTCCATTCAAAAAGGCCCGGGATTACCCAGGCCTAAAGTGATTCGCTATTGTTTTTGTGTTTCTGTGTTATCAATCTTATTTTTTAATACAGCTATGTACTTACTTAGCCATTCAGGCACAGGAGCGCCCATTCTACCAGCGTTTTCTATGATAGATAGCAACTCATTGAGTAGATACCAAACTGCCACCAGAAGCCCGAAAAACACGTTTGTAGGCACGTCGAAGCCAACGGTTCCAGATACTGTAGCAATAATATAATCTACTACCATTGCTACGGCTATCACACACAGATATCCAACCTTCTTAATGATGCCTTTTGCCCCTTTCTTAGAACTCCAGCCATAAGATGGATCTCCTGGGTGATCTATGGCCTCTGTTTTGCTTGCAAGCATACCTGATATATTATCAGCCACCATCATGAGAGTTAAAATGCAAAGCACCGGATATAAGATTCCTAACTTGTCACTTAAAAATGCTCCAATAGCTGCCACGGCCCCCTGAACTGCAATTACATATTCTTTTTTCATTCTCATTCCTCGTTCTTCCTTAATTTTAAGATGCAAGAATCTCCTGTTTCTGTTCCTTGGTAATCCAGTTCTTAACCACTGCATTAGCCAGCATTGCAACTGTCAGCGGTCCATTTCCACCATCAAATAATCTTAGCAATGTATCAAACATACTTATACCTCCAGACTTGATAATACTAACGTGTCAACGGTAGCAGTTAGTGCCTTGATTTCTGCTGCCTGTGCCGCTACTACTTCGGTTAAATCAGGTGTCCTGAAATATGCGATCATCACATCAGCCTTAACCTCTGTAATTCCATCATCTTCTAAACCGATTGCATGACCGGACTGCTTCGTCAATCTGCCGGCATATATCAGGTCATAACGTTTCCAGTCTGGATCATCTGATAGTCCGATCTGCGTAATGCTGCCGCCGGATTTTAAGATCGTTTCAATCTCATCAAAGGTGGCATCTCCTTTCTGGAAGGTGATAGTTCCCCCGCCATCCGCAAGGTTAACTCCGGCTGGGACCAGATCGAATACCTGATCCCCAAATTTGATTTTTTCAATGTTTATAATGTTGCTCATAAAGCTCCTTCCTGCCCAATTCTGGGCATAAAAATAAGAGCCGGTTGGCTCCGATGATTGTTTTGCTATTTTAATCCATATCTCCAGGTATTTTAAAACCCGCATGCTTTATTAATTCTTCATTTGATAAATTGCTGCCAGGTTGCCCTGGTTCCCCCGGATCTCCTAAAAGCCCCCAATCAATGATACTGCCCTCTTCATCTTCAATTACATGCAGAACTTTCATAAATCCATCACGAGACAAACTTTGCTCTGCCAGTTTAAGGATCAGTCTATTTCCGTCAATACTTGAAAGAGCGATCCTTCGCTCCCGTTCTTTGGGTGATTCTGGACCCGGATCATCATGGTGGCCTCGTGGGCCTGCAGGGGCAACTTCTCCCTTCGCTCCCATATAATCTTCTACATTAAAATCTTTCCCTGTATATTTCTTCCATAATTCTTTATCAATCATAAATACCTCTCTTTCTACTGTTTTACTGACAGCTCAGGTTCTCCACTAAATAGCAATTTAGTTGGACTGTTTGGTAGTGGTGTACAGAGGTCTATGAGTTTAATTAATAGCAAAAATACATTAAGATCGACTATCTATAACGATGCTACCGGAACATATATTACATCACGTAATTTTGCCACAGGTACCGCTACAAGACTTGGCATAAGGGATAACCACCTATATTTGAGCAATTTCACATTTACGGTCAATCCGGACGGATCGTTTAATGACGTCAGTACAGGAACAACCACAATCGTATAAGTGATCATTCTACGGTATAAGAACACTGTCCTTGAATGATTCTGCTAGCTGACTCTTGATAAGTAAGCACTTCTCCGTTTGGTGCGATCTGTATAAGCATATCAAACCCATAAGCGCTGATGTATTTATAGTCAGATGGGCGAAATTGTTCTGCTAAAGTAAAGAAAGCAAATCCACCTGCAGGGAAAGATATAGGCTTACTTCCCTTAAAAACGATATCCACAACATGACCGCGCCTTGTGCACTGCACAGCGATATTTTCACTGTTTCCTATGAGAATTGTTGTTTGTGAAAAATACTTTAAATCAGCCGACAAGTTTTGTAAATCACTCGCATTAGCTTTCAATGCTAAATTGCTATTTACTGTATTAACTTTTTGATCGACGGAAAACAACGCAGCCATGCTGGCAGCCTTAGAAGCATCGTTCATGATCTGGCTTACCACATCAGTTTTTAACAGCAATTTGTTGGCTACCTTATCAGCGATCGCATTGATAAGCAGCTGTACTGTGGAACTGCCACCCGCTGCACCCGCTAACCCCTGAACGTCTGTGGCACTGATTAAGTTTGCTGCATTGGGTCCGGCCGCACCAGTATCCCCCTTGTCTCCCTTATCTCCTTTATCACCTTTTTGCCCGGTTGCTCCTATAGCTCCGGTATCACCTTTATCTCCCTTGGGCCCTTGGCCTCCTGTATCACCTTTAATTCCCTGTTCTCCCTGTGGCCCTAAATTAGTACCCGCATACACCCATTTAGCCACCGTAGCGGCCCCGGCTACCGTACACCGATATACCCGTCCCCTGTCTGCTCCCGTACCCGTATTTTGGTAATAATCGTTTACAAGTGCAGCTGATACGCCTGATCCGCTAAACACCGTGGCGGTTGTGCTTGTACCGGTTATCCCGGTACCGTTATACCAGAGGCTCCCGCGTTGGCCTGTGGCTCCTGTGGCTCCGGTAGCTCCTGTACCCCCTGTTTCTCCTTTTTCCCCTTGGATTCCCTGAGGCCCCTGAGATCCCGTATCTCCTTTATCCCCCTTTAATCCCTGGGCTCCGGTCGCCCCTTTTGTTCCCTGGGCTCCAGTTGCTCCCGTATCTCCTTTATCCCCCTTTGGACCCTTGAAATTTCCAACCAAAACTTTAACTGCCATTTTCTCACTCCTATTCTATCCACATATAAATGTCGTCATTTTCAGATACCTCAAATCTAGGCCCAGTGTCCCCGCTGGCATAACACCACAAATTACCATCACTGTCACCGGAAAGAGTGAACACTCCGCTTGTGGGGACTATAACACCATTTTCTCCTCTGTCACCTTTATCCCCCTTGTCGCCTTTTACTCCCTGGATGCCTTGGGGTCCCTGTGCGCCAGTGTTCCCTTGCTGACCCTGACCGCCTGTGACTCCCGTTGCTCCCGTAGGTCCTTGAAGTCCCGTCTTTCCAGTTTCACCTTTTTCTCCTTTATCTCCCTTGTCTCCTTTATCTCCCTTACCGCCCTGAGGCCCCATAGGCCCAGTAAATGCCCCGCTTAAGAGTTTGGAGTTAAAGTCAGTCAATGTTTCATCTACTCGGCCCCCGGCTGCGGCTATGTCCTTAACGGCCTCGTTTGCAATTACCTCCGTCTGATCCCTGAAGGTCTTGGCATTGTTCTGATATTGAAGAGCCGCATCTCTGGCGGTCTGAGCGTCCAGCATATATTGCCGTAGCTCCATCTGTATGGAAGCGTCCAGCTTCTTCATAGTCACAGATCCATCCACAATTTCAGCTGTTATGGTCCGGTTAAGGATTTTCATTGCAATCGTAGCTGTGCTGTCCACTGAGTAAACAAACCGGGTAAGGTCAATTACCTTTTGTGTACCGTCTGCCAAGGTGAGGACAAGTTGATTCTGATCGTTAATGTCAAAGTTCGTTACTACCTTTTCAATATCCAGATCATATGTTTTTATGGTTCCATTCTGCAGGGTAACCGTAAGTATTCCGGTTTTGGTATCCAAAGAAACGTCTTTTACCATTGAATTAACAAGGGACTGCTCTGCCTTTTTAGCATCTAACTGCACGATCCGATTATCTGCCTCTTTGATGCCGTTCTCAATTTTCAGCAGGTGAAAACGGTTTATTGGTGTTTCCTGTGAAGGTTCATTCTTCCAGTCTGTTATGTAGTAATATGGTCCATAAGCCATTATGCCTCACCATCTTTCCTATCTGCTTCATGCTCCATAATTTCTCCAGGCGTTCCAAGCTCTAACACTTGTGCAATGGCTGCTACCTGCTTGGCATTCTGGATTCCGGTTATGGTAACGGCATTTAGCATGTATTGTATCTGCATTACCTGTTCCTCAGTGAATGTGATAACTTTTTTCATAGGCTCTCCTTTCTTAAAGAACGTTTGCCATATTCTACCAAATCTTCTATACTGTTAATTACAGGCCATGCCCGGCCAAGTACAGAAGAAAGGAGGACACAGCATGTATAGACTGCATCCTACGGCTGAAAAATATTTACAAAAAATCTGCGAAATATACAATGAAACTGGATCAACCCGTATTGATACTATGCGTATTACTATGGATAACAACGCAGATTCCTTCTTTAGTGAACTCGCAGTGGCTGGTTACATCAATTTTCATAATACTGTCGCCCCAAATGTAGAAGTTACAGACAGAACTATCTTGTATGCAAAATCAATTAAGAGCTAAACCAAAACTTCCATTGAACTGTTGCCATCTTCGGTGACAGTTCTTTTGTATCCAGCCAAGTATGGCTTGACAATTTCCTTTGCTTCTTCCAGCTGTTCTGGCGTGATTTCAGCCAATACTCGAAGCATTTCCCTGATATCAATCGTGGCTGTGATAGAAGGATTCTTTACGCTTTCCACTGACTGGTTGAATGAAATCCCTGTAATTCCCATGCTCACCTTAATTCCTGCAATAAAAACGTCTGTTGACATTCCTCTGTTTTCAAATCTGATTAAATCCTTTACCATTCTTTTTCCTCCTTTCGACATACAAAAAGAGCGGGGAATCAATCCTCGCTCTTTATAATAGTTTAATTTAATTATTTGCTGCTTTTTCAATAACCACCTGTCCATCTTTTACCCAAGCTCCATCTGGTCCTACAGTGTAACCATCTGGGGTTGTGGTGTCGTGAAGCATTCTGCTGAAGTTATCGAAATAATACCATTTTCCATCGATTTCGGACCAAGTATTTTGTACTGATCTCCCATCATCACCGAAGTAATACCAGTTATCCCATACATGTTTCCACTCATTAGTAGCCATGGATCTGTCGTCATAATAGTAGGCATAGTTTTCCTCTTCATAAGGTACTGACTTTACTACGGCCATTCCTTCTTTGCCAAAAGCTACGAAAGAACAGAACGCACTTAACAATAAAGCAACTATAGATATCTTTCTGATCTTTTTCAAATATATAACCTCCCATCTTACAACTTTAAAATCACCAACTACTTATAGAATACGTTATTGTAATATGATTGTCAACTTCGGTTCTCTAGCGCTCCTACTCTACTATACAGATCTTTCAGCATTTGTATTAATCCCCAGCCGCTTACCCAACTATCATTTAAATATACGTCGGAACACTCAACCCCGCCGCAAACAATACGGCCAGTTCCGTATAAGGCTAAGCCACCGTATCCTTCACCGCTTAATGTCAAAGAAGCGCAGCGACCTCCAGGGCTCCCCGGCGGCCGGTCATAATTATTTGCTTGAAACCAACCGTTATTTGAACGTAATAAGTTACTTCCATTAGCACTCACATAATAATCCCCAAATCCCACGGCGCTTCCATTAGCATAAAATGTTTGAGATTCCAGATTTCCAGTGAAAGTACCATTAGTAGCAACAATATTTCTACAGGTCAGTTTCCCATCACTGGTCATGCTGGAATAGTTAGATTCCCACGACAACCGGTTTGTTTTAATAGTGACGGCATTTGGTTCCACCGACAACTGAGAAGAAACTTCACCCTTGCTAACCTTTAAGGCGATCTGACTCGCCGTCTGTGTAAACCGGGAATTGGTATCATTGGTGAGGTTAGTAACTGATGTGGCAATCTGGTCTGCCTTTATGCTTAAAGAGGCTTCTGACTGCTTTGCCCTGGTTACTTCCGCAAGTATCTGATCGGCGGTGATTTTAAACTGTGCATCGGTAGACGCTTTCAAGTCGGATACCCGGACAGATACTTCCTCCACGGACTTCTTGATTATAGCCGTTTTTCCTTCCAGCTGTATGATCTGTGTCTGGATACCAAAGTTTTCTTTTCTCTCCCTGGTTCCTTGGGCCTCAAACGTATCCATCATGGCCTGAATGCCCTTTATTGTCCGTTTTAGGCAGTAGGTTTCAATTACATCATCAGAAGTATAACAGATGATCCCATCACCCGGCTCCACCCATGGAAGGGCCTGGGTTACGATCTTGCAGGGTCGGTATGTCTTTCTGCTGATGTTCTCATGCACCGTAGCAGCTATATTTAGCAGTTCCTGCGCTCCTTTGCCATAGACAAGGAAGTTTCCCTGTATGGTGTAAGTATTGGTTCCAAGGCCGTAAGCGGCCCCTACGTCCCCCTCTTCCTGCCTGATCTGAACCTTATCAATACCCTTTACAAGAAAATCCTCATAATTAGCATCTCTAAGATGGGATAAATTCTCGCCATGCATTTCAGACGGGTATAAATCATCTGCCGGAAATAACTCTTCCGATGGATACAGCCCTGATGATCCCAGGAAAACATATTTAAACTTTCCTGTATTGTCAATCTGCCCGAAGCAGCCGTTGATCTCGCAAATAGACTTCATAACGTCCCGACCGGATAGCTTTGATGGATCAATGGATCTTGTTACCTCCATAGCGTCCAGGGGAAGAGAGGTGTCTTGCTGCTGCACTCCTACATACTCACACAAGGCATTGCGGAATTGCTTCAGGGTCATAGGGAATGTAAGTCCCTGATACCAGTCAGCTACGTCTACGGCGAAATTAAGCATTCTATCATAGGCTAGAATTTTTTTCTTATTCCTGTCTGCCTGACGCTCAAAGCTTTGAACCTTATAGATTCCCAACATTATTTCATATCCGCCCACTTCAATTGATAACGTGAACCATTTCCCGGTCAGATCCATCAGTACATCAGATACCGTTACCTCAACCGTAGCGGAGCCGCACTGCCCAAATGTCAGGGATTCCGTGGAACATAGTACCTGAGTCAATACAAGGTTATCATCTGGTACTTGCGTTCCGTCTATGGTATAGATTGGAATATCTGATTCCGGGTTAAAGTTCATTTTATCATAGAAGCGCATCTTAAATTTTCGCCATGTGTCAAGTGAGCTGTTTGGTTTTCGATACAGGGCTTTTACTTCTTCCGGAATATTTAACATCTTGTACCTCCTTAATACTCAATCAGGACTATGGTAAACGGATCATAGACCATGTTTAGCCGGTTCTTGTCTATATGACTGATCGTGTACTTTATATCTGACATATAGAATTCTCCGCTTGCATAGTCCATGATCTCGCTGTTCCAATAAGTCAGATCTACCTTCCGTTCCACTGCATTGATGATCCCGGACTCTACAATTGCCTTTAAAACAATCTTTTCACCATAATACAGTTTCCTGATCGGTATCTCTATTTTTGATTTGAAGTAGGGGGTTGTGGTTCTCCTGAGGGCTGCCGTGGCTGTCTCTCTGTAAGCATCAAGCTCCAGTCGTTGATTCGGAGTTTCATCATATTTTTCTAAGTAACTATTCGGGAGAACTGTATTCCCGAACTTTATTAACCAGCCTTGAAATGCCATATTCTCCCTCCCTTATCCCATTAATGGATTAATACCCACAGTGTCGGTAACAGCCTTATTTATTTTAACAACCTCATGATGAATCTGCGCACCATCTAAGAACAGATTAAGATTTATATCGCTATCTCCAGAAGCGCTTCCCTGGCCGTTAGATGCTTTTAATTGCTGAATGAGTGATGAAAGTCCCTCTAAAAACGAGCTGCCTTCCGCAGAATTCTTAAGCGCCTGGTATTCTCCCGCTCTGGGTGGTACAACAACACCCTGCGCCATCTTTGGCAGATAGGCGGCAGCGTTTGGAATATTAATACCTGTGGAAAGCTGCAGATCAGCTCCATCAAGTACATTCTTAACACCATCGAGCCAGCTCTTGACAGCACCTGCGGAAGTCTTTGCCATGTCAGAGATTCCATTGTTAAATCCTTGGATAAAATACTCTGCAATGGAGTAGGATTCTCTGGACGGTGAATGGATATCCAGGCCATCTTTCGCTTCGTTTATGGCACCTTGTGCCCACTTTGTCATTGCTGCTTTTGTTAGGTTGGAAAAGTCTGACATACCATTTGCAAATCCTTCGTTGATACGCTTAGCCATCATGTAAAACACATTATACAGTCCGCCGGTTCCTGTGTAATTGGAATCCCCCCAGAACCATGTTCTTAAATTTGCTGACCATGATTCCATAGGCGCACGTGAATCGGAAGATCCTGACTGTATTTTCTCCTTAAAGGCATTGATTATCTGATCTGCAAATTTCTTCCATGCTGCCTCATTTACGCCTTTCCCTTCTCCCTCTCCGATGAACCATTTCCGTATGCTGTCCGCCCAGGCCTCCATTACACTCTGGGATTTTGTATAATCCTGACTTATGGCACTGTTGTAACCAGATATGATTCCGGTGGCCCACTTCTTTGATTCATCAGAATTGTTTCCCGAAAGGCCAAGCTTGCTGGTAAACCAGTTTGAAATACCGGAAGCCCATTTTTGAACTATGCTCTGTGAGTTGCTTTGACCATTCTCAACTCCCTGGTTAAATCCATCTACTGTATTGCCTCCGACTTCCTTAAGCACGGTTGATGGACTGTGAATACCAAGAAGCCCCTTAATCCCATTTACAAACGGATCTGTAATGGTGGCCTTGATAAATCCAACCGGGTTAGAGAAGAATTCTTTTATTCCGTTGCAGAATCCGTCCCAGAGATACTTTCCCATTCCTGCCATTACGGTAGAAGGACTGTGAATGCCAAATGCATCTTTAAACCCATTGATAAATGGATCAAACATATTCTTTTTAACCCAGGAACCGATTCCTACAAGCGCATCACCAATACCTTTCAGTATCCCATTAGCAACGTTTCCGCCACACTCTTCAATCTTTACTTGGAAGTAGGTTTGAGCGGCTTCCACTCCATCTGAAATTAAACCACCTAAAAAGGCAGCTATACCGCCAAGTACTGCCCCAATTGCCATAAACAGCCTGTTTGCAACCGTAGCCCAGTCTATATTTTCCAGAGACGTTGCAACACCTTCCCCGAATGCCCACCAGTCAGTTTCTACAACAAAAGTTATCAACGCATCTAATAAGCCTATTATGATATCGCTGACCGCCGTCCCGGCTCCTGCCCAGTCAAAGTTTTGGAAAAACGTACTGAGGCTTAATGCCATAGAGCTGCCTAATCCAGTCCAGTCAAAAGTTTCTGCAAAGTGTGAAGCCATAGTAAATAAACTACCCAAGCCCACTGCAAACAAAAGGCCGATCTTTGCCCAGTCAATAGTATCTATTGTTCCGTTTAACCCAAGGGCGAACGCTCCACCGATAAGACCCCAATCAAGCTGAGTTATAAGCAAATATAGAGTATTGACCAGGGTGTTAGTTCCCGTACCCATCATAACTCCAATAGAATACCAGTCTATTGTTCTAACAAGGCTATTGAATAAATCTGTAAAATCGGTTACAAAAGCCGTAATCTTTGCACCAGCATTATGCCAACTGATAAAATTGGTGAATCTCTGAACTTCATCGTTTATCTTTTCTCCAATGATCTGACCGATTGCTGCAAAATCACCAGTTCTGAAAGCCTTCACGATACGACCAGCGAAATCACTGATATCACTATCAATCTTGGACTCTGTAAACATCTGAGACGGATCTACACCTCCGGCCCCATTGCTTTTAGAATCATTTGTCTGCTGTTGTAGCATATTCAATTCATCAAAAGGAGCCAAGGCTTTCTTCGCATCACTTCCGGCCTTTTTTGCTGCCGCTCCTGTCTTTTTCAGACCGTCAGCATAATCCTTATTAATTCTTACTGCCTTTGAAAACATTCCCTTTCCAGACAGGGCAGCTAAAAATTGTCCTATTAGGTTTATTACGTAAATCAATTTCTGGGCCAGTACGTCTAAGATAGGTACGACTATTGATGTAATTGGGGAAAAAGCCGCAGCAACACTGTTTTTAAGCTGATCCAAGGTGGAAACAAATGAACTCATAATCGAATTGAAGTTGCTGGAATACTGGGCATAATTCTGCGTCCCTTCCTTGAAGGCCGTGGCAACCCCGCTGATAATCTTTCGAATAATCGAAAACAAAATCAAACGTTTTAAGATTCCCCCAAGACTACGATGAAATCCTCCAGCCTGCTTTTTTCCAAACAAAAAGGACTTCCCAATATCAAAAATGTTACTTGCCGCATTTTTCGCAAAAGTTCCAAGCCTTTTAAAACCGGAGCCGCCTAATAGCAGTACCACTCCAAGGAGCTTTTTTCCATAACCTGCCGCCATTCCCATATATGAAGAAAATTTACTGGTAGCTTCACCAGCCACAGATAACGAATTCTTATATTCTTTTATTCTTGCTGTTAAATTACTGATTTCAACAGTGTTTGAATCGTATTCGGTATGACCAAGCCCAATACCGGCGGCCTGCAGTTCCTTTTGCCTTGCAGTAAGTTCCTGCAGCTGCCTATTAAGACTGGCAATCTCCTGATTGCTTACTTCTGCATTCTTGGCTATATCACTCAGTCTGGCTGCTTCTGTTGCGGCCTCAGATAAAGATCTTTTGTATTCCTTTATCCTTGCTGTCACATTAGATATTTCTGCTGCATTTGAATCATATTCCGTATGGCCGAACTCCGCCCCCGCAGACTGTAACTCCTTTTGCCTTGCGTTTAGTTCTTGAAGTCGTCTGCTTAAATCAGCAATCTCCTGATTGCTGACCTCTGCCTCCCTTCCTATATCTCTAAGCCTGGCCGCCTCTTTTGCGGCGATTCCTTCTTTTGTGATCACATCAGAAAGCCTCTGCTTTTGAACATATAGCTTATTATTCAGGTTTTCCAGAGCTTCTGCTTTCTTGGCATAGGAAGCGCTGTCTCCACCAGATGTAAATGCCCGGTCACGTCCAATGGTGTCTTGAAGTTCTGCCTTGTATGTTTCTAACATTCTGGTAGTCTCTTCGATATCGTATTGCAGACTCTTCCACCTGGAAGAATTCTTGCTTACCCCCTGCTCCTCCAGCTTTGCTTGACGGTCAATTAATCCGTCCATCTTAAGCTGAGTTTTCTCTACAAGTTTGGATAATTCCAGATATTCTTCTGTGGGTACATCAGCATTTTTCATTCCTCCTAAGGCTGTGGATAGATCCCTGATCTTCTGTTCTGTCTGCTCAATCTGATTTTCCAGTGAAGAGATTTGCGTAGACTTGTTAAATGCCTCGTTTACCCTACGTCCGGCATTCTCCGCTGTCTTTGCAACATTCTCCGTTGCCCTGTTTAAGGAACTTGCACCCTTTTCAAACCCGTCTGTATTTACCTTTGTGTCAAACTTAAGACTCCCATCAAAAGCCATGCTTTCACCTCATTTCCGGGCAAAAAATTAGACACCCTTCGGTGCCTATCCAAATACATTATTTAAATATTCAATTTCTGCCTGCTCTTCCTGTGTATACCGGGTATTGATATCACAAAGAGCTTTGTTGTTACGATAAAATTCTTCTTCCCATTTCTCCAGCTTCTTTCCCTTAGCAATTTTCTGCCTGATTCCCAAAACCATAGAAAAAGTTCCCTCCTCAATTTCCATAAAGTAACCCATAAAGGTCCACCAATGGATATATTCCACGGACCGGACCTCCCTATGTGCTAATTTATTTATTGCTGGAAAGATAATGGGTTCGTCCTGCTCCCAGTCAATAACTTTTATAGGAGGCTTTTTATCGTCTGCTGTCTGCCCACAGTCAATAAACCATTTAGCCTTTTCGGCAGCCTCTGTAATACAATCTTCCGGGATTTCATTTAAACTATCTCGGAAGATTCGCTTCATCAATATGTACAGTCTTTCTTTGTCGTTATATTCCGGATCTGCACAGGCAGTCAAGGCAATCAGGATATTTCTATAATCGGTTTCAATGGGATAATTAATTCCGCTTATACTTAGGCAGGTTGGCAATGCGCCGATCATTCTCAAATATCTCCCAGATACTTATTCATCTTCTTTTCTGATTTACGGTTATACGCCTCAATAGCCGGTCTCATGATTCCTATTAAGGCGTCCGTGATCTCTTCAAACAGGTATTTTTCCTTCCCTCTGGAACCTACAATACAAAGAGGGGATTGACCATTGAAAATAACGTCAAAAATATCTGCATTAAACGCGTCATTGAAAGCTTTTCTCATTACATTGGCAAATTCAGCCACATAGGCGCCCCCCTTTTCAATCTCGTCTTTAGGGCTCCCATCTGGATTAAGCTCTATATCTTCTGTCAGTTTATAGTCTTGAAAACTTTTCTTCATATTTAGCAGACGGTTTATGATTTCCGGATCAGCAGGGTTAAAATAGATTACCCTGCCAGGATCGTCATTTACCATAAAGCTTTCAAGACCTTCGTTAAACTTAAGACTCTTCATCTATACTTCTCCTATTCTTCGGTTCCAGAATCTGGAGTAAATGTTTTAGTTGCAGGATCAAAAGTACCTTTCTTTCTATTTCCGGTGTGATGGAGATTGAATGGTATCTGATATCCAGTGGTATCGCCACCGTAGCTGCTTACTTCGATAATAGCATCTTCCTTGTAAGCCGTATATTTGCCTGCGACTTTGCTTTCCCATGTGTGGACCTCCACTACGCTTGTCTTTAATTCGTCAAGCGTCAGGCGTTTATCGATTATATCCTGTAGTCTCTCAAACAGTGGGCTTCCAACCTCAGCATAATACGGCTCAACGCTAACCTGCGGCTGATAGCTGTCAAGGATTACCGATGTCTCACCCCAAATATTATTCTTGGTATCAACATTGGCATTCATATCAACTTTATATTCTTCAAGATCCTTTCCGAGTCTCTCGTACTCTGCAGGCTCTCCCGGCATTGCGGCATCAATGTAATGCGCCATAAACTGACGTTTAATTTTTCCTACTACTTCCGCCATTATTAAAATTCCTCCATTTCTATTTTGTAATAGGCGTATATCTGTATCTGGTACAGTACGCCATCATTTACGGTAGAACCCATAGGCTGCATAGCCATAGCATTCGCTGTGGTCGCTTTCATGAATCTTCCGGTCAATATCTCATCACCGGTATCCACATGGATCCCGTCCTCTTCCGGGAGCCGTTCCAGCCAGTAACCCAGTTCTAACAGGAAGTTACTGTTTGCTAGCCTGCAATAATCTGTAAAGGATTGGTTTACTGCATACAGGACAAAGCTGTGCTTGCGTTGCTGATTTCCAAGAACATCTTCCCTTACAAGAGTATCACCGGCGCTTGAAAGGCCGTAGCTGGTTGCGTCTGGATCCGTAAAATCAATATGTAATTCTTCTCCGGCAAGAAACTCCTGTATCTTAGGATATTCAGATAGTTTCTGCCTCATAAAATCTATGATGGTCATGTTTATACTCCCCTATCTGCAACCGCCATGGCCCCGGCCAGGATATCGTCTTTATGGTCTGCCTTCATGCGGTCGAAGAACTTCTTTCCACGCATAGGAGCGCCGGTATATTGTAGTTCACGATCCGTAGGAATCTTGATTTCATCTTTCTTGGCCCAAGGGCTACCGGTTGTCGGTGATACAAATAAAATTCCTTCGTGAAGGTAATGAGCGTATGGACCCGGAATATCAATCCTGCCGGATCCTATGACCGTTCCAAGTACCATCATGTGTTCCAGCTCACCAGCCTGTCTACGAGGCATGTAATCGCTCATATACCGCATAGATTCACTGTCTATGAACTTCTGCACCGCTCCGCCTTCTTGCAGTCCACGGCGCTTTAATAATTCTTCTTTAGGGAGCATATCAAGTTCAACATTCACTTAACCGCCTCCTATTTGCTGGCAAGCTCATAATGCTGTACCGCTTCGCTGCCGTACAGTTTTGCATCTGCCGAAGTAATCGTGATAAGCTTATGGGCTGCTTTCAACGCTGTTAATGACTTTGATAGGGCTGCCTGTGAGCTGCTGTCCACCTCGTATTCAATGATACCCTTTACAGCCATGTCTTTCCCTGGTGTAAAATCAACAGGATATTCCAGGCTTTCCAGGGGAATTACCAGAAGGACAGAGGCAGAGTTTTTTTCCCCAGTACGCAGTAGGGTTGATTGGGATATTTCTTCCCAGTACACACCCTCAATTGGGAGCCTTATATATTTCTCTGTACCTTCTTCCTTTCTGTATAGATACATTGTCACATCTGCATTGGTAAACATATCACACCCCCCTGTACAAAAGCCCGGTTTCACTAAGCCACTTATTCATGATGCGCATGGTGTCCTCTGGGTCAATATCATATTTTGAGAGGATCTTTTCCGAATATGTAACAGAATAAGTACCATTCTTCTCAGAAGTTTTTCCTCCTGCGGCTTTACGCTCCTTTTCATTGATAAAACAATGTTCCGCCATTTCACAGCAACACATGCGAATATCGTCCGTCAAATCTTCCAGCTTATCAATCCGGCCAAAGGTAAGGTTGTTCATAATCTGACTGACGCTCCGGGCATAATAATCAAAGCCGGCGCTGATAACCGGCTTCCTTCCAAGCAAATACTTATCTTCATAAAAGGCTGCATCTGCATAAATCTTCATCAGCTCCGGCCTCCTTTACCTACTTTTTAACTTTCTCCGTCCTCAGAGTTTCGTTCTCTGCTTTTAAGGACTCATTCTCTGTCCTCAGAGTTTCGTTCTCTTTCTTCAAACTCTCCAACGCTGTCTCCTTGGGTTCTACGCCCATTCCTACTTTTCTCATTCCACTGCCTCCTACTCTTTATGGCTCAGGTAGATACCTGCAACCTTGTTCTTGTAAACATCAACCAAGCCGTACTTACGGTATTTGGAGATGTATCCATCTGCATTTGGATTATTATCCGGTGAGATGATGCTAGATGCTGTGTGCTTATCGAACTTGATAATTGCTGGTTTATGGATAATCATAAAGTTAATATCCTTACCGTTTTCAGCCTTTTTGTAATGTCCTAATTCCTCTCCTGTGGTCTTTCCATCAAGCAGATTTATAGAGGTATAGAACCTGGACTGCGGAACTGATTTTTTCACTGCAAAAGTGGACAGGATTTCCCGGGATTTTGTGGTATCTAAAGCCATTACTCCATTAAGCAGTGTCGGTGTCGCATACAAAAGCCGGTTCTCTTCCGGAACCTCATCTTCGTCCATGATACTCTTTGCTTCAAGAAGAGCAGCCAAAAACGCTGAAGCATCTGCATAAATTGCTGCAGGAGCCTTGGAAATACCATCAACACCAGCCAGAGTAGCAAATGTAAAAGCATCAGCCTCAGGTGCTACCTTGTCACGCTGTAAAGTGGCACCAGCCATACCAAATGCGATATTAAATGTTTCCTGATTGTCCATGGTATCAACCATTATCTTGGTTCCTCGGTCATAGTTGAAAGTTGTAGTCTTCCAAACAACGCTCACGGTACCATCGGTATATCCACTGTTTCTGCTGTAATCACCAAGACCAGTTACTTCGATCTGAGGATACAAAATTTCGTTTGCGTTTGCCCCAGCCCTCATCATAGAAGAATCGCTGGTTAAATCTGCGGTAACTGATGCTCCCCTGTACACTTCATCAAGGAGCCCGGTATAATTTTTAGCTAATACGATACTGTTTGGCATGTTTTATTACCTCTCTTTCTTATTTTTCTTCTGCCGGAAGTCCCATGGCTGCCCGAAGTGCCGCTGTATTGGAATCAGCTCCACCAGCTCCGCCCCCACCAGTAGGACCCACCGGATTGTTAATAGGTTCATTCGCACCAAAAAGATAACCATTGTCTTTTTGGCAGGCCTCGATAGCTGCCTTGATATCTGCGGTCTGATCTTTACTTGCTTTCAGAGCGCCCACATCAAGCAGAGCCTTAATAGCTTTTGCACTCCGGCCACCTGCCGCCGTGATTGCCGTCTCAAGAGAAGAACCAAACTGCATGTCAGCAATCTTTGTCTCATACTCTGTCTTAGACTGTTCATATTTGGTTTTGTATTCATCTACCTGGCTTTTTACCTGATCATAATCTTTGAACCCATCAATCGTGGTATTGGCTTCCTGAAGCTGTGTTTTAGCCTGTTCAAGCTCCGTTTTGGTCTGTTCTAAGCCTTCTTTGGCTGCTTTAATATCTGTATCATTCTCTGCCATGATACTATCTACCTGTTCTTTTGTCAGACCCATGTCTTCTAAAGTTTTACGTTTCATGTTGCTCCTTTCTTGTTCCGCTTATATACTGTGGTAGTTTTATGCCATGCCGGGCAATAAAATAAGACGCTTAACCCTGCGCCTTAATGGGAGATATTTGGATCACCAGCCTTCTACTGCTTGGAAGCAGTCTTGGGAGAACGGATTCTTTCCAACTGCTGAGGAATGTCCATTTCTTTTGATAGGTCCGTATATGTTTTGGAAGTAACTCGCAGCCTGATTTTAGCTGCTGATATGTCATTCGGATCAGTCTTTGCCTTTTCTAGTAGCTTTATATCCTCTTTTAACTTTCTTATGGTACGCTCTAGTTTTCTCTGGTACTGTATGGCTCCGTAAGTATCGTATTCTTTTCCGTTAAAGGCTTTCTTGGCGTTTTCCTTCCGGTTCTGCTCTGTCAGCCATTCATCAGTGTACTTGCGCTTAGAAATACCTGGAAGGAAAGGAAAGCGAATGTGATAGCAGTTAATCCCAGCAAAACCCAGCATTTCACCAAGGCCGCACACTGTCCGCATTTCTGCAGAACTATATACCTTACCTTGCCAACTCTGATGATTCATGAATCCGGCACCGGTATTCCTGGCTCCCATATGCCACTCTACTTCCCAGTAATCCGTTTGGAGGTCTTCAGCGTTCTTTTCATTGACTTTATCGGTCAGCTGCCCCACTCCTGTCATGATTGCCCGGCGAGCAGCTACTTCCACCCGATCAGACCGACCAGAAGCATAATCCACGATTCGTAAGCCACTGGAGGTCATTTCATCAATCACACCGTTAATGGCCTGGCTGTAGGTTTTTACTCCTATAATTATTTCCGTCATGGCATTATCCAGAGTTCGTTCCAGATATTCAGAAAGCGGAGTAAATATCGTTTCTTTTCCCATCTTTACATTGAAGCCTGTGGTCTGCGTTATGTTCTCCATAGGCCGGAGACTGTCTTTTGTCTGCTCCGTGATTGCGGATACTACCTGTTGCAACCATTTATTTTTCCGATAGGGTAGGTAGTCCCGGCCCTTTGCCTTGTAAAGTTCTTTATTTGTTACATAATCGGACCGTACTGCCTGTTCATAGATCTTATCAATCTGGAGATCAGTGTCTACCAGTGCATCGCTGATTATCTTTTTAATCCTGGTTTTGCTTTCGCCTATGGCGGCCAATCGACCCAAGGTCCAGTCAATGAGCGGAGTGATTTCATTGGCTTTTTTTATACGCTCTACAATCTCCGACATTATGGCCAGTTCCACGGCTGTCATGGTGCGCTCTGTTGGCTTCGGGAGCTGTTCTAATTCATTTGGCGTCAAGAATTCACCGTCCTTTCGATTGATTTCCATATTTTACCATATTATTATGTACTTACAGGCCTCGACAAGCCAAGTACATATGAAAGGAGATTCAATATGCCAGATTCTTATAAACCCGGCGAAAAAGCCGATCGTTCTGGGCAGTATGAAATTAGGGGCCCTCGTGGTGGCCACACTGGACAGGAACGAACTGTAGTAAAAGGTGAACCACTACCACCTACGCCTCAAAAAGGACAGTCGTACACCATATCTGATCCGACAAAAAACAATGCCGGAAAAGGTAAGTAATGAATCTAGTAGCCGCTATCTTAGCGGCTACTTCCATATCGTGATATAAATTGCCTCCATTTCTTATGATCTATTATTCTTCTGTACGCGCTGGACTTGGAAGCCTCTTCGCTGCCTGTTCTTCCGTTTCCTCGTACCACTTTGCTCTATACTCCTCTGGTCGCATAATTCCAGCCGCCAGATCCAGTCTATCCTGTTGCCGTTCTGTTTCCTCGTCCACAAGGATAGAATCCTTAAAGTTGCAGATAAATTCATAACCTGATTGAGTAAGTGCATTATAGAAAGCCAGAGCATAGACCAAATCTTCCAGACAGTCTTTTAGGTTTGACTGAATAGCTTTTACCATGTTGTATTTACGCTTCTTGGCTATCTTCGCTTCTGTAGCGGTTTTATCCACGTCACTTACGTCGGATAAATCACCATATGACAGATTCGTATTAAACTCTATACGGCGTAAGTACGCATTCAAGCCATTGATCATGCTCTGATCCCGGAATTCCGGACTATATTCCTGGTAAAGCTCTTCTCCTCCTGATTTTGTCAGGTTCAGGCCCCTGTATAGCCTTTTGTTAAGCTTAGGCATCACATATTTGGTCTTACCTTTTCCGTCCACGACTGGAGCTGCCTGTAAGGCTGTCATATCAACATGTACCACACGCTCTCCGCTTTCAAACTCCCAATCCAATCGTCCAAATTGTGTATCTGTCTTTCTAATTAGGGCAATAGACGAATCATAAATAGACACTCCGCAGGCGGAACCATCAATCTCATTCTTAATCGGGTTTCGGTAATATCCAAAGTCTGGCCGCTCCACCCCCTTGTATGTGACATCTTCCGGAAGTGCAGCCCATTCCGCTACCACTGATAATTTTACTGGACTGCCGATGCTGCTTACATTTGATGTATGATATGCCTTATTCTGGATACGCAAGGTCAGGCTCTGATCCCATTCGTGAAATTCAAAACGTAGGTAAAAATTATCTTCTCCGACTCGTTTCACTTGAATAAACACCACACTAGTTAGGCGGCCACGGGGATCAAAGGAGATTGGCACGAACCGATCAGCCGTCACATATTCCACAGTTTTTCCTCCCAGGGGCTTTATACAGAAGGACCCCATGCCGATTCCTGCCTGCAAGTTTTCATTCAGATCACTGATGGCAGTCTGGTATATTTTATCTAACTTCGCATTGGAGACATTTGATTTCATTTCATTTAGACAGACATTGGAAAACTCACGACATATTCCCTGTTCAATCTGGAGGGAATCTATCTGGTCATCTACCCAGGGAGCCTGACCACGGTACATGGAGCCCCATAGTTCTATTTTTTCTATCATCTGTTGACTGATCCCTACCTCCTGACCAATCACCTGTTTCAACGTCTTTGCTGGGAACATCTTTCTTATCACCCCTCTTATTGCATTCAGTAATTTGCCAAACAATCTATCACCTGCCTTACTGGCCTTTCTTTTTCCAAACCGAATTCATAGCATAGCGGACGGCATCAATCGCATGGTTATTCTTATCTGGATAGCCGCTAATGACATTACCTTCTTTGTCCCGTTCATATTCATAGTCCATAAATTCTGTAGCTGCCTCCGGGCATCTAGTATTGTCTATAATAATCTCTCGTAAAGACTGTAACCATTTCATGCTGTATTCTACCGATCCCGGTCCTTTTACTGCTCCTCGGGCCAGTAGACCATAGGAACGATAATCCCCCACAGACTTTTCCTCTGCGCTATCGCAAGTAATTAGGTCGTTACCTGTAATTCCCATCTCAATCAAATGGTCTGCGGTCTGCCGGTTACTCTGCTTGTTGCATCGATATTCCTGGAAGATGAAAAGTCTTAGCCTAGCTGGATCATAATAACACCGGACAAAGTGAAATGGATCTGGATACCAGCCCCAGTCCAAGCCGTTATAGATGCAATCAAATTGTTCTATCTCCTCATCTGTAATGGCCTTAATAAGCACGTTCGTGAACACACTACCACCGCTACCATTGGCAACTCCCAGATATTCATTTTCATAGGCTTCTGGGTTCGTATCTTTTAGGAATTCAGCCTCATCTAAAAATGGCTTTCCTAGCCACTTGGCCGGTACCTGTAGATATGTACTCTCTGTCACCAACCGGGTTTCTTTCGGTACTTTTATGTACTTATTTGCCCAGTTGCTAGCCGTTTTAGGTGGGTTAAAGGATTTGAAGATAAAAGCTATGTCGCCACCACGAATTACCGACTGTTCAATCTTACGGACCGATTCAGGTCCGGTAAACTGATCAAGCTCTTCCAACCAGAGGATTCCAATATAACCAAATGGTACTTTGATTGATTTTACTTTTCCCGGATCATCAGCACCGCGGAAATAGATCTTTTGGCCGGTACTGATTCGGGTTATTTCCATGGGGCTGACAGTCGGATGAAATTCATCTGACAATCCCAAAGCCTCAATCGCCCATAGTATCTGCTGATAAACAGAGCCGCGTAAGGTATCCGCTACCTGACGCATGACAACTGCATGCATCTGGTCATTTTTCATAATGAGGTCGATAATATCTAGGGATATGAAAGATGACTTTGTGGACCCTCGACCACCAGGAAAGACATATTCTGTATGCCCATGCTCCTGTATATCAAAAACAACCGGAGCAAATACCGGGGCTACCATGCTGGAAGGAATGCCCGTGTATTTGACCGGTTGATCATTGTCTGTGTTTGGTTTTATTGCTTCGGCCTGTGCGTAAAGATGAGATATCTTTGCCAATTGCTCATCATCATCCTTTTCTGTCTGTGCGGACTGTCCAGAGTATTTTGCAATGGCTTCATAGGCTTTTACATTTCCTGAAAGGGCCTCTTTTATCATAGCAGCATGAGCGGCCATTCCAAGCGTACTGTCAAGTCCCATAGCTTCAAGGACTGGCGACCATTCAGGATTATCTATTTCAACGGTGAGAAGGTCATTCAATTCCTTACGAAAATTCGCTTTCCTTCTTCTAGCTTCACCAGAGGCTTTTCCACCTCTCCGACCATATTCTCTTGCTTCACTCACGCTTCGTTTGCTAAAAGGCACTAAGTTTTCATTGTTTGCCAATCACCTCACCTTCCAATCTGGCTAATTTTTTGTATTAACTGAATCGGCTCTTAATTCTGGATTCAAGCTGGTCAAACTCATGTTGTACATTATCTATTGTGAACCGCCTCCCAGTGAATTCCTTATTAACACTCATGTAAGTATCCACCATCTTGCTCCGGTGTTTTATCAGTTTCGTTTCCAGATTCAATTCTCTAATCACTGCCCATGTAATCCTGATGTAAACCCATAATTCTCTTAACATATCAAATCCCCCTTTCGATGTTTGATATTAAAAAAGAGACGGGGTTGCCGCCTCTATGTGAATATAAAAGAGATACAAATGGAATGTCCAAAATCTTATTCCTCTTCTTCGATCTCTTTAAACTGTTTAATTACCTCATCGCTGGGTGCGCCTATAAAGTATATAGGCTTTTTCCCATTTGTGTGCTTAGTCATTGTAAAATTAGGCAAATATCCTTCTGACTTGAGTGCGTTTGCTGCCTCTTCAAACTCTCTTTCGTTTAAACCTGATCGTTCTGCATTCACCTTTTCCCAATTGCCATCTTTTTTCTTCTTATATTCTTCGTATAATACCGCCATTATATTGGCTCCATTCACTGTCAATAAATACACCCCCATATTATTTTTCTTGATTATACACCATAATCTACCAAAAGAAAACACCCATCAAGGATTTACCAAGACAGGTGTTTTTAAGGAGAATTACAAGTATGCCCTTTAGGCAATGTCTTCTTTAGGCTACTTTACGCCCAGGTGCCGCCACCTGATTGACCGCATTTAATCCAGCTTCCCATGCATGCCGGAACCTAGCTGTTTAAGGAGTTTGCAGTCCATGTGCGCCGTTACACCAACTGCAAGAGGGTTTCCAGTCTGTCTGGCAGACCATTTTGTTTGGGCGGTAACATTAAGCCTTTCGGCTACCCTGAAGTTGACCGCCACTGTCCGACGCTTTGTGAAACGAGTAAAAATTTAGGGGGAGGCTATCGGTCAAAACCTGATAACCTAAGTATATTATAAAACGGAAAAAGCGGAAAAAACGGAAAATCGTTAATTAACTCCAACTTTTTTAAAATAGGCATCACGAATGCACTTTCGTGGATAGTCCTCATTCTGTGGAATACCGATCTTTTTAGCGATCTCCTTCCAGCTCATATTCTCTATGTACCTCATGTTGAAAACATAACGGACTTGTCCATCCTCAATCTCCGCTATCCAGGATTCAATCCAGGCGGCTTCAGCTTTCTTCCTGACAAGGAGGTCCTGCTTCTGCTCATATCGTTTCCAGTCAAAGCCCGTAACGCTCTGTGGCCTGGGATAGCCCCTTTGGTAGTCCAGTATGACACTATGCCCCATACCGCTGTCTGTTTCCTCCATGGCCCTGATTTCATGCTCCAGGCAGACTATATCCAGCTTTAACCTTTGATAACCTTTTAGCCTTGCCTTGGTCATTTTTTTCACTTCTACCACCTCTCAGATATCTTATTTGCCAACTCCCGGCCAATTAGCGTTTAGTATTGTTCCTTGGACTCGTAAATCATAACACACCAGCATCTTGTAAGCGTTTTATTTGCTTATCTGTAGCATTCTCAAGTGATAAGGACTGTCCATCTATCACTCCTTGACTTTCAAGCTCCTCACGAAATTCATCAGTTAACAAGGAAAATCTATCTTGTCCTCCTATATCTCCCTCACTTGCAATAATCTTGTTGTACGATTCAAAAATTTCCGCAATCGTAGGAGGAAATTTGTTGTGCCGTACCCACTGTAAGGTTGCCTTCTGCAAACTAAAGAACTGCAGATCCTTAAGGCACTCATACCAGACCTTCCACTCATCTTCAATTGTCATGAAATTCCTTTGCTTATAAGCATTTTTTAACATTGTTGCTATTTCAGCAAATTCTTTTTTAATCATCTTTATTGCCACCTCTTAGAAAAATCATCTGAATTTGATTTGTTTTCAGCTTCGGGTTTGTCATTGTAATCACCATCTAAGATTTTAGGGAAGTTATTGGGTCTCACAAACCAGTCAAAGGTGATTGTCCAGCCTTTTTTGCTTTGACCAAGAAGGAAAGGACTATTTCTAACATTTTCAATGGCTCTTAAAACTTCTTCAAGTCCATAATCTCTGATCCGTACTTTCAGCATAATATAACGCTGGGTACCTGAAACAATCTTTTTTATCCTACTCAATCCATGTAAAGAATTCCATGCATCAATGACTTGTTGCACTTCAGTGCTACGAACAGTATCATCAGATACTGTATTATCTTTTTCTTTCTCTTTATTTCCTTCTTTATATTCTTTATATTCTTTAGTAGTTGTTAGGTCTTTGTTAGGTCTTTGTTGGCTCTTTGTTAGGTCTCTGTCAACGTCTTTGTTAGGCTCTTCATCATTAACCTGATAAATCCCCCAATTTACAATGGTTATTAGCCGTCCAGCCTTTGTTGATTCGTTTGTTAGAAATCCGTACCTTTCAAATCGCTTAATTGCAGTCCTGACGTTTTGTATACTAACGTCTTTTCCGGATTTTTCAGCTATTTTTTCTAGGCTGGTGATGAATTGACCTGGAACACAATCATATTGCTGACCATTCCATTCCCACCTTTTTTCTTTATAATTTGCCATTGATAAAAGGGTAATGAGAACAGCTTTTTGCTCAGATGACGAAAGGACCCATATAGGCTTATCAAATAGCTCTCGGTGAATTTTTATCCAACCAGTCATCCCTTTTCCTTCCTGTGGCTACTACCTTTTTAAGCATAGTAACCACGTAATTTATGGCATATTGAACTTGTCTATTATATGCTTTTGGCAGAGGTTTTATCTTCCAAGAAAACATCAATAAACAAGGAGAGATTACGGATCTTTTCTTCATCTGCAGCATTAATTTTTTTAATTATTGTTTCAGCCATGGAGCTTTGGCAACTACCTTCATTCCCCTCATTAATACCTGCGGAATTGGCGGCTTTAACCCCCTGCAAATAGCCATAATTAAAAGCGCACGATATTGACTCAATATTACCTCCACGAAACTGTTTAATAAGCATTGCATCATTCAAAGTCATATCATAGTGGGGATCAATTTTTGTAATATCCCCTGCATCTAAAACAACATTTTTTACTCCCATTTCCTAAATCCTCCTTTGATTTCTCGCCAGAACCGTGCTATTATGTACTTAAACCTTTGATTGTCACGGCTCCGGCTGTGCTTGCCCCAGGGAAGCTGTTACTTCCTTTGGGGCTGTTTTTTAGTGAATTTTTGTTACGGTGTCCGGTTCAGTCTCCTGATCCGCTGTACCAGTTGCAAAGTAATCAATCAGCATATCAAGATTAATTAAAATTCTTCTACCGGAACGGCATACCGGGATCTTGCCCTGATTCACCAACTGCCTGATACACCACTCCCCAATACAGCAACCTGGATCCTGCTCCTTGAAGAAGGCGGCGCACTGTTGTACTGTTCTCATTCTTGGCACTGTCATTACTATATCTCCCCTCTATTGATTTTCCCAATATCCAATTGCATATTTGTTGGCGGCTGCCATGCATTGATACACTTAAGAGCTTCCTCATATTTGATTTTTGGCGTATTTCTGTAGGAATTGACCTCAAAATAATCCTGGTAATCATGCCAGAGTCTTGAAATTACCATTCCATATATTTTAGGAGGTTTATCATTTTCATCACGCTGTGGATACTGATATGTGTAGGCCCTGGCCTTTTTACCACCTACCGCATTGATAACTACGGTTTTAGCCAACTCCTTAAGCCTTTGCTGCTGCTCATAATCCACTGTCATTGTGTTTTCCAACAGATCAACACGCTGCTCCACGCCATCTATTCTCTCACCCTGCTCGTCCATCATTCCCAGTTGAATCCTCATAATCTGCTCATTAGTCAGTTTCTTTACTGGCTCTTTTGTCGGAAGAAAAGCTTCAGCTAACACATCGGCACATGCATCTTGGTATGTTTCAATTTTATCGGACAGCTCCGGAAGTTCTTTTTCCATCTTAGGAGTGATTTCCAGTTTAGCCAATGCAAGAGGGAGCTTTTTAATATCAATACAGTAAGATTCTTGCATTCCTCTGTTTTCCGATGGGTACGAAAATTTTTGTACCCCTTTTGAAAGTGACTTGTCGGAGAGCCATTTATTACGGCGATACTCTATTTGCCTTTCATCAAACCCCATATCCTTTAAAATTGCATTAATACCGGCATAGATTTTTCCAGATTCCACATTTTTAACAGCCAGTAAATCTACTCCTAAAAAATTCACTTCTTTTACAACTAAATCATTCATTAATCGCTACCTCCCGATCACGTCTACTATAGAAAGCCTTGAACGGCTTATCATTATTACAATAAGTGCTTAAATCATCAACGCTATGAATCCACATCATGAAGAAATATTCTATATCCGAATTTACATAGTCCCACAAAAGATCTGCAGCGTTCTGTGCTGATCCAATCGGCTTGTCCGGAAGTAATTTACCTAATTTCTCCATTACCCAGAAATAATCCTTATAGCCGCCTTTTTCGCCTCCATAATCCTTTTTAACAGGAAACATCTGCATCAATTCCCTGGGAGTAAGTAGTCCGATTGCCGTCATAATGGAATGGCTTCTTTCGTAAAGCCAGTTTATTCTTTCCATTGACTTTATCTTTGAGTGATCCCGATTCTTAAGACACTCTTTACCAAATGCCTTTACCCCCAGGAATACATACCGTTTCAAATCTTCCCTTCCCAACTTCTTGGGATTTTTATACTTCCGGTGCTTCATCTGAAAGCGGAATAGCGCCCAGAAATACGGCCCGCCATCATACTGCCATACTTTTAACTTTGAAAGGCTCAGTGCCTCTCTAGCAAGCGTAGGGAGCCCTTTAAACTGGTGATAATACCAAATGGCTGCAAAACAAGTTTTAAGGATTAACTTAATCTCTAAATATTCTTTACGAAATAATCGCCGGCTTTTTAACTCTTCTGAAATAATAACCGGGGGATAACACTTACCATTTAAAGACTCTGTTTCAGAAGCCTCCTGGTATATCTTACGTAAATCTTGCTTGCTGCTATTCCGTAAGTGGAACAGGATGTTGTTAAGTGATCTGGTCACGCTATCAGCGCTTTCAAAATATTCGGATATTTGCTGATACATTTCAGGCTCCATATATCCATTCAGAATTTCCTGACACTTTTTAAATCCCTCAAAATCCATATGTAAATTTGATGGATTAATCTGAATAATATGATTTTCATCAACTAATTTAGCAAATCTAATTCTGTTACAGCAAGTTGGAGCATATTTTTCAGCCCCAACATAAGAAAGAAGTTTTTCAACACTCATAAGTGGATCTTGAACCCGGTTACCTTTTTTGATAGCCTCCAATATAAGTTCTTTATTTTCTAAATCCATAAAACTGACCGTCCTTTTCCCTTAAATTTTAAACCATATTCTATTTTCAAGGCCTTGTGGTGGGTATGATATCACCTAAATCCCAGCCTGTAAATACCCCCAAGGCCTCTTCAAATCAAGCCTTAGTCCGTTAAATCACGATTTAGTTTACTACTTCCCTTATACAGTAATAGGGCGTTACACAAGTAAACTTTTATCTTAGAAAAAGCAGGTGAAATCAAAGAGCTAACATGTGTAACAAAAACAAATTCACTAAATAGATATTTACCTGAGTAAAATTAACAATTATAAAATTTTTATAAACTGCTATTTATACCTGAATATACCTTAAATCCATGGCAAGCTTTATCTCGTACATACTGCAGGGTGATAATATGTGCCAATAGCAAACAAGCGACCATGGGCCGTACAGGTGCAGTTTGTTCCTTGAAAATCGGAAGGAAACACCTTACCACAGCACATACATTTCTTCTGGACATTACTAAACTGAATTTTCCTCATATGTAAATTCTCCTTTTATCTTGATTTTCTGTACCAAACCGGATATACTATGGTTGTAAATTTATTAGATATCACTTTGATTACCTGGGAGTTGCCGCTCCTGGGTTTCTTTTTTCTCGTACTCTTGTCCACAAATCGGGCATTTTGATAACATCATGGGCATTTGCTTGGTTTTATTTTTCCCCACTTCCCTTACTGTGAAGGAAAGATATGCTCTACCAGATAACAGTTCCACTGGGGCATCAGCTTCTTCAAAGCCTAATTTTTCTATAAACTTCTGCTCCAGTTCTTTCATGCAGTTACACATTCTTTTTCCTCCCCTTCTTCCTGCGGCGTTTTCTCTGCAACATCTGTCCATAAGCTTTAGGCGATGTACCGTAATCCCAGACCATGCCAGTGAAACAACTATGATAGAAGTTTAATGGGTTCATGATTCCTTCACCTCCTCATCGTTTCTTCGGTATCATAATTTCATCCCAGAACACCCACAGGAGCATTCCATCCTGAAATCTTAAATTTACCATTCCTGCCTTCAAATCGAACTCTATTGCCGCCGCCTTCTGACCTGTATATTCCTGGTGCACATCAGCCATGTATACAACGCTATCTCCTGATTTCAATTTCATGCCTTTTCCCCTCTCACTATTTCATAGCTACCGTCATGACCATAAAACCTATGTACGCTATCATGGCCACACCAGCCGAAACAAATATACCCTGCAACAACCATTCCACCCAGTCAACCACAGGCGGCCGGCTATCGTCCTCAAAATCATCTATTCGCCCAAATGATCTTGCCATGCCTATCCCTCCTCTTTGCTCTATCCCTTAGTTTGAATTTTTCGCCCACATGTGGGGGAATTATGGCTCATATGGTTCAGGCATTTCCTTCATCCATGCAACAACTATTCCATGATAGCAAGGCTTCATAAAATCACCATTCCACCACTTCCCTGGCTGCGTAAAATAACCTCTATGTGGTGCGTAGCAGGTACACCAATACCATTCTTCCTCTATCTCATCATCAGGTAATTCCACTGATACAGGAATCCATTTATCTGTTTCAATTACCGGATAATTGTTCAGATATGCCGTCACTCGCCTTGACGTCTTAGAATCAAATACTGCATTAATTGATTCGATAATACTATCTAGGTCCACCAATCTTTTCATTCCTAACCTCCTACCGTTATTTCACTTCGACGCAATAAAACACCAACATTTTCCGGATAACCGATTCATAAACCGGCTTTAGGTCCTTATCACTTTTCGATAATGGAAAGCTTATTGATCGCCTTAAGTTTCCCCTGGCTGGCACCGGCCTCAAGGGCCCTATCCCGCTCATTTATAACTCTCTGGTTTAATCTACAGGGCCTCTTTGCTGAAAGACGTTCATAGCTTTCGGTCCGGACCGCCCGGTATCTTTCTTCCCGGCTACCTATGTACTGATAGTTTTCACTCTCTGCTATGGCAGACAAAGAACGATTTACCCATGGACGGAAATTTCTATCACCATTCGGGTCCAATGCCAGAGCTATCGTTTTCTGGTTCTCCTTTACCTCATTGAGTTCAATGGCCTGCCGCTTTTGCTCCTCGGCCTGTCTCTTCTGCTCCAATTCCTGATTTGCCATAGCTTCACCCATCTGCATGAACATCTGAAGTTCCGGTGACAGATTATTCCGATTAATCACCGTCTCTTTTAACTTGCCTTCCACCTTTGTGAAATACTCCCTTGCGTCTTCACCTTTTTGATTCTTCTGGGTCATGGAAAGCTTCTTTGCAAAATGAGCAGTAAGCTTAAAATCTTGAGTGGGATTTGGATTAAATTCCCGTTCGTCATTTGGTACGAACGCCCAGTAATCAACGTTTTCTTCCGCAAACTCATTTTCATGAATGTTTCTCCTGCACCATTTAGAATAGTTGCTTTTATCCAGTTCCAAAAAATCATAAAGATTTTTTGCCGTGGTTATTCCCTTCTCATCAATCCCCAGAGCAATTTCAATCGGGGTCAATTTCGAAGTGTCCATTGCTCTCTTTTCAGTTAATTCGTTCATTCGCTTCCCACCTCACAAAAAGTCATATCTTTAAATTTCAGAGGACCACAATCAATGTCATGTGCCTCCACAAAAGCAACACCTTTATCAACTCTGCGCTTTGCAATTTCAATAGCTTCATCTTCCGAATCTGCTACGATATCATTAACCGTAATGCTTGCGGAATAACTCAGTTCGATTGTATATTTCATCTCATCAACTCCTTTCCTCTATCATGTCAAAATCCAACACCCCAATAAGCTCATAATCACCTTTCCCTGTTGGATCGTACATGACTTTTGGGTGTAACATTTTGTAATACCGATTGTAAATAGGAATAATTTCATCAAGCATCTTCGCTGAAGTTTCCATCTGTTCAGGTGATAAATCTTTGACTTTTTGAGGGATATTCCTGTTTAGATCATTTGTTCTTATGTAGGGACGATTAGGGAGGGCTGTTCCCATATAAAAAGTTCTGGTTGGTTCATGAATTATCTTCCCTACTTCCAAAAAAAACTTCCAAGCCTTAGAGTCAAACCGGCTATATCCAAAGACTGGTTTTTCATTATTTAAATTGTGAATTCCATCAATTACCTGTTCTTTCAACATTGTTTTTATAGTCCTCTTTGGAGGATTCTTTAAATCATTGACGGTGTTCTGTAATGTGGCAATTTGTAATTTTAACTCGTTGTATTCTTTTTCACTGATTTCCATTAGTACCGTCCTCCTTCACTAGGAAAATATTAATAAAATACTGCTGACCATACCCAGTCACCTTTGGAGTCTTATTAATCCTCACTGATCCGTCCGGATTATTCACGGTAGATTCCTTGATTTCAAACAGCCCCAAATCCATAGACTTCTGTGTAGGCATATTCCAGTCGGCACCTTTACGCTTTATGAGATACCCGTTTTCCCTCAACCACTCAAATAAGCGGTTTGCTCCGATATCTACTCCATTTTGTTTAAGAAGCTTCGCCAAATCCCCTACCAATATGGAAGTGTGACTGGTAGCCACGGCATTAGCGAAATTCACCTTAGGCTGCATATCTGCAATTCTCAGTTCTTTCTCCTTGACTGTATTTTTCAAAGTATCATTCTCCGCCATCTTTGCTTTCAGGTTCGTGGCCAGCTGAATGATGGTGTCCGGGTTAAGCAACACCTCCTCAATTTTAGCTGGTGTAAGATATCCGCCATGTTTTCGAATAGATGGAAGTATTTCATCGGTTACTACAGACTGAAATTTCAAAGCTGTTTCATTATCGGCCTTAAAACAAAGTTTGTAGAAAATGTTTTCTGGTATAAATGTTTCAGAAAAAGCTTCTGCCACAGGTGGCAGAAAACCATATGTTTCTAAATAGCAATTAACTCTTGCTTTTCTAATGACTAAATACTCTTTGCCATTTTTGATTTGTTTGTCTATGAATCCTAACCCTCTAGCAACATCCTCCAGATTCAATTCTGGGTTACCATCTGAATCTAAGCGCCCTCTGACACTCTTGATTGTTATTAACTCGTTCATCCTACTACCTCCCCGCATATTCATTTAAATCATCTTGTTCCCTGCAAAATAACCACATAAAATTACATTCTGGAAAAAATACTTTCCAAATCTTCATTGCCTCATTAACGCAGATACCCTTTTCTGTATTTCCCTGGATATTTTCACTTACAGTTTGGTATCTACAGCCAAGTAAACTGGCAATCTGGGTATAAGTTACACCTTTAGTTTTCATTGTTGTTAACAAATTAGAATACATCTAGCAATCTCCTTTCTATGTTTGGAATTTCAAATATCGTGCTTTGATTATATTTGTACTTTCGTCAATTGTCAATACATTATATACGGACTTTCAAATATTTTTTTAATTTATCAAAAATTACTAATAGATATATTCGTAAATCCGCATATTTCTCTTTACATTTTACTTATTGCAGTATATAATAGGGGCAAATCACGAAAAGAGGACAAACAATGGAAAAGGCTAAAGTTTTAGAAAGACTTATAAAAGAACAAGGATTAAATGCTCGTTCTTTTTCTGAGAAATGTAGCCTCCCTTATAGTACGGTGTATACAATCTTGAAAAGGGGGGCCGGAAAAGCAAATGTAAACAATGTTATTACAATGTGTAAAGCTCTTGGAATAACCGTTGAAGAACTTGACGAAATGTCCAGAGGGGAGACTAATACTTTAAGCGAACCTACATATGAGGACATTCAAAGTTTAATAGCCAGAAATGGAAAGAGACTTACACTTGATCAAAAAAAAGACATAATTAAAACATTATTATCTGATGATTAAAAAAAAGCCCCAGGAGCTGCGAACTCCCAGAGCTTATCAAATAGATGTAACTTATCAACCACAAGGGAAGACGATATACACCCAATGTACATATTCAGTATATCATCTTTTCTTTTCTTAGTGAACCCAAAACAGGCGTTCGGATGCTACATAAAGAAAGGAAAGATACCATGGCAAGTGTAACCAAACGGGGAGAGACATATAGAATTCGAGTGAGTAATGGTCGAAAAGCTAATGGTTCTCAAATCATTGAGACAGCTACATTTACTCCTGATCCAAATAAGACGGAAAGGCAGAACCAGAAGGCACTAGAAGCCTTTGTCGTAAAATTTGAAGAGCAGGTGATAAACGGAAAATTCCTTGATGGGGAAAAACTAACATTTCAAGAATTTGCCGATCGCTACCTGGAGGAATATGCAGCACAACATTTGGACCTGAATACTCAGTCGCAATACCGCACCTTGCTAAAAATACACGTCTATCCGGTGATTGGCCATATAAAGCTGGCTAAGATTCAGCCGCGTAATCTGAACACTCTATATAACATACTTTTGAAAGAAAGAAAAGATGGCCGCGAGGGCGGTTACTCTTCTAAGACAATTCGCCATATCCATAATACCATCAGTGCAATATTCACCGTAGCTATCCGCTGGAATGTGGTTCTTGACAATCCCTGTGACCGTGTAGACCCTCCAAAGGCCACCCAGGGTAAAACAGTCAAGCACTTCACTTTAGAGCAGGCAGAAGCCTTTCTGGGGACTTTGAATAGTGGTGTTACAATAAACAAGAAAGCGCATGACCGGGTAGATGATACAGGAAAGTCGTATCATGTCGATGCTTATTCGGAGCACAAAGATATTCAAACGCAATTTAAAGTATTCTTCAATCTGGCACTCTTCTGCGGCCTACGTCGGGGAGAATTAATAGCTCTGGAATGGAGTGATTTTGACTTTGAGCAAAATACAGTATCTATCAGCAAAAGTACAAGCATAATAGACGGGCAGCTTATTACCAAACCACCAAAAACAGAATCATCCAACCGGCTGATATCTGTCCCGGTTTCTGTAATGTCCCAGGTGAAACAATATCGAAAAGAACAGCTGGAATACCGTATGAGTATTGGAACAGCATGGGAGGGCGATAATTACTTATTTACGCAACTGAATGGCAGGCAAATGTATCCCAGCACTCCATATGGAATGTTTAAGAAAATTATTCGCTGGCACAATGAAGCCGTCACCAAAGAAGAAGATAAACTCCCAGAAATTCCTTTGCACGGATTGCGGCATACTTCAGCTACCTTACTTATTTCTCAGAACGTAGATATCCGTACCGTATCCGGAAGACTGGGCCACGCACAAACAAGCACCACTACCGACATATACAGTCACTTCTTACAAAAGGCGGACGAAGCTGCATCTAATACTCTGGAAAATCTATTTAACCTACCTCATAAAGAAACGTTGACCAAATGTTGACCAAGCATGAAAAAGGCTCCCTTTGCAGGAAGCCTTTCTTTGTGTGGACCCTTGTAAAATAAGGGTTTTCTGTACGTGCGTGAGAAGATTCGAACTCCCGACACCTTGGTCCGTAGCCAAGTGCTCTATCCAGCTGAGCTACACACACATATTTACTTAATTGCCTTATCAGGCAAGTGCCGGCGACCGGAATCGAACCGGTACGGGCGATTAAGCCCGCAGGATTTTAAGTCCTGTGCGTCTGCCTGTTCCGCCACGCCGGCATTCTCATGATTTGCGCGAGCAAAGAACCAAGCGAACATGCAAGCATGTTCAGTTGGCGACTGCCGCGACAACGAACAAAATTCGCAAAGCGCATTTCGTCTCATTATCATGGAAATGGGACCTATAGGGCTCGAACCTATGACCCTCTGCTTGTAAGGCAGATGCTCTCCCAGCTGAGCTAAGATCCCATATACGATGCAATAAGTATTATACTACTTACCTGCTGGTTTGTAAAGCCTATACTTTTCAGTACAGAACGACCCGGATGGGATTCGAACCCACGACCTCCGCCGTGACAGGGCGGCGCTCTAACCAGCTGAGCCACCAGGCCAGATTATCAAATATTTAGTTCAGTGTCAGTGGACCTTCGGGGACTCGAACCCGGGACCGACCGGTTATGAGCCGGTTGCTCTAACCAACTGAGCTAAAGGTCCTAAACATTATAATCTGCAAATATATTAGAATTCTAAAAGCCGATGATCGGACTCGAACCGATAACCTGCTGATTACAAATCAGCTGCTCTGCCAATTGAGCCACATCGGCATTAAATGACCCCAACGAGATTCGAACTCGTGTTACCGCCGTGAAAGGGCGATGTCTTAACCGCTTGACCATGGGGCCAAAGCTCCCCGAGTAGGACTTGAAC
>DFCS01000012.1 GCA_002367105.1 Hungatella sp. UBA3048 | reverse complement strand
AAACAAAAAATCTATACACGTACTTATAAGACGCTTACTTTAATGAGCGAAATCCATGGCTGACAAACAGAATGAAAAGAGCCGTTTCCGGCTCTCTTCATTTTGACCTCATCAAGCAGCAAAGCGGATAGCGGATATCCGATTGACTTACCTGATCAGATACATTCTGGCTTCATACGGCTTAAGCACATCTGCCTGGCCTTCATCCGTATAAGAGCTGATTAACTGCTTTTTCTCACGGTCAAGCTCTTTCGGCAGCTGCAATTGAACTGTTTTATTGTAAAAGTTACAAACTACAAGTAAAATGGTTTCTTCCAGCGTGCGGGTATAGGCAAATACATCGGGGTCCTCCGGCATCAGGAGCCGGTATTTCCCATCTACGAATACGTCGTAGGTTTTTCTTAATCCAATTAACTTCTGGTAAAGGTAAAAAATAGAATTTTCATCTGCCATTGCGGCCTCTGCATTAATTTCCAAATAGTTTGGATTCACCTTGATCCAGGGAGTTCCATCTGTAAATCCAGCCTCTCTGCCGTTATTCCACTGCATCGGTGTTCTCGCATTATCCCGGCCTTTTGTATAGATAGACTCCATGACGTCCGCTTCTTTATATCCGGCCCCCGTTCTTTCCCTATAGATATTTAAAGTTTCAATATCCCGGTAGTCTTCCATATCGTATCTTACATTGGTCATTCCAAGTTCTTCACCTTGGTAAATATAGGGGGTGCCTTGCATTCCATGAAGGAGGATTGCAAACATTTTGGCGGATTCTATTCGATATTCCTTATCATTTCCCCAGCGGGATACAATTCTAGGCAGATCATGGTTGTTCCAGAACAGGCTGTTCCAGCCTTTTAAGTAAAGGGATTCCTGCCAGTTGGATAAGGCACGCTTTAATTCCAGGAATGGAAGAGGGGCTAAGTCCCATTTTTCTCCGCCTTTTTTCTGGTCAAGGCAGATATGTTCAAACTGGAATACCATGGAAAGCTCACTGCCATCCGGATTGCTGTAACGAACGGCATTTTCCGGATTTGCACTCCATGCTTCCCCTACGGTGACTAAATCTCCTTTCTGAAAGGTCTCCCTGCTTAATTCCTGTATGAATTCATGGAGCTTTGGTCCGTCGGCTGTGATCATCCGGTCAGGCTCCTTGGCAATTAAATCGATGACATCCAGCCGGAACCCGCCGACTCCTTTTTCCATCCACCAAAGGATCATATCCCGGATCTCCAGGCGAACCTTTGGATTATCCCAGTTTAAATCCGGCTGTTTCACTGAAAACTGATGGAAGTAGTATTGTCCAAGTTCAGGAACCCACTCCCAGGCGGAACCTCCAAACGCGGCTCTTAGACCATTTGGTGCAGTTCCTTCTACGCCATCCCTCCACACATAATAATCATGATAGGGATTTTCCTTACTTTTTTTCGCCTCTGTAAACCATGGATGCTCGTCGGAGGAATGGTTTAAAACAAGGTCCATGATAATCCGGATCCCACGGCTGCCTGCTTTTTCAATCAGTTCTTCCATGTCTTCTATGCTCCCGAACATTGGATCAATATCCTGATAATTGGATATATCATAACCATTGTCATCCTGTGGGGAACAATAGACAGGGGAGAGCCAGAGAGCATCTGCCCCAAGTTCTTTCAAATAATCAAGTCTGGAGATAATCCCTTGAAGATCTCCGATCCCATCCCCGTTGCTGTCCTTGAAGCTTCTGGGGTAAATCTGATATATAACCGCTTGTTTCCACCATTTTCTGTCCATATTCTTTTTCCTTCCGTTAAGCTTTTACAGATCCGCTGGTCACTCCTGCGATGATCCATTTCTGACAAAATACATATACCGCTAAAACTGGCAGCAGCACCATCAAATACGAGGCAAAGGCAAGGTTATACTGCGTGGAGAACTGGCCTTTAAACACATACTGGGCCAGCTGCAAGGTTTGCTGGCTTGCATCGCTCAGCAAAACCAGGGGCATCAGGAAGTCATTCCAGGTCCACATAAAGGACAGGATTGCCACTGTAGCGCTCATGGGCTTAAGAAGCGGAAATATAATGCGCCAAAAGGTCTGGAACGTATCCGCCCCATCGATCCTCGCTGCCTCCTCTAAGGCCACAGGCAGGGACTTGATGTAACCTGAATAAAGAAACGTATTCATGGGCAGTCCGAATATAATATAAATTATTGTGATGCCATAGATGTTATCCAGGTGAAAGGCTGAGGCCTGTTTTACCAGGGGAAGCATAATCACATTAAAAGGGATAAACATGGCGCTGATAAAATAATAATACATGAGATTGAAAAATCTGCTTTTATCCTTATTCCGTATAATGGCATAAGCAGCCATGGAATTGGTCAGGATGGTAAATACCAGATTGATGCTTGTGATAAAAAATGTATTTAAGAACTTCCTTGGATAGTCGGTAAGCACCCAAGCCCTGGAAAAATTCTCTAAGTGCAGGGAAGTGGGAAGTGCCAGTACATGTTCCATATCCGACGGTGATTTCAAGGCTATTACCACAGTAATATACAGGGGACCCAGGATAACGAAAACAGCGATTACTGACAAAAGGATTGTCAGGAGCCAGTTGGTCTTTACTTTCTCTTTCATCAGTTGATTTTCGCCTCCCTTTTTTCTAATATCTTCAGCTGGAATACGGAAATTGACGCCACAACCAAGAATAAAATAACGGCATTGGCTGACTGGTAAGCAAACTGCCCACCGTCAAATCCCCGCTTATAAATCAACATGGAGATCGTAGTGGTCGCAGTACCGGGCCCTCCTCCTGTCATCGCCATAATCTGGTCAAATGCCATAAGAAAACTTTTAACGCTCAATACCATATTGATGGTAAAGAAAGGAGCAATTAACGGGAAGGTGATCTTGATAAACCGCTGGAGGCCAACGGCACCGTCAACGGAGGCTGCGTCATAGATATCCTTATCCACCGTCTGAAGGCCGGAGAGATATATCATGGTGTTAAAGGCCATGGACTGCCATACAGTAACGAATAAAACCCCCAGCCATGCTTTGCTGGTACCGAGGATATTGACACTCAGTCCAGGGATACCCGCCAATTTACCAAATCCCGGAATGATATTGCCAAAGATAAAATTAAATACAAAACCGATGATCAGAGTGCCCAGCATATATGGCAGGAAATACAGCGCCTTTAAAAAATTCTTTCCCCGAATTTTTCCATTGAGCCCGCATGCCAGCGCCAGACTTAAAACGTTGACAAGGACAGTGGCGGAAAGTGCAAACTGAAAGGTAAAGCCGTAAGCCTGCTTTATGGCAGGATCCTTAAAAAACTGCAGGAAATTTTTAAACCCGATAAATTCCCAGTTCCCATATCCCTTCCAGTTGGTAAAGCTGTAAAAGATACCCTTTAGAAAGGGGACCGTATGGAATAAAAAGAATAGTGCTGCCACAGGAACTACCATAAGATAGAACGCTGGACTGATATGGTTACTTCTATGTTTATTCAATGCCTTATCCTCCTTTTACCAGATCTAACGGGTATTGAGGATATCATATTGTTCATCGCACTTTTTCAGTGTTGCAGCTATATTCTCGCTTTCATCCATACCATTTGCCTTGTTTAAGAAAAATTCGGATAGAATAGCGGACAGATTATAACCGTTGGGATAATAATGGTCTACAAAATCCGTAACCTTTCCATCTGCAATATCCTTTGCCAGGCCGGCCACCGAAGCATCCTCCTGTACAACGCCTTCCACCGGAGAAAATGCAAACTGCTCGTTTATATAAAGCTGACTGTTTTCCGGTTCCAACATAAATGCCACAAAACGTTTGGCAGCTTCCGGGTTTTTGCATTGGTTTGTTACCATAAGCATGACATCGATCCCGGATACCACCTTGTTTTTACTCTTATCATTGGTTGCCGGATAAGCAAACATATCAAGATTGATGGATTCATTGGTTTTTTTGATTTCAGGTACGGTCCACACGCCGTTAATCAGCATTGCTGCTTCGCCATTTGCAAAGCTGCGGTTGCCGTCATCATAGGAAGTTCCCATAAAGTCTGTCTGGGCATAATCCACCAGCTTGCTGTATTTTTCCAAAACTTCTTCATGGGTGCCAAGGAAAGTGGCTGTTCCTTCTTTCTTTGCCTCTAAAAAGCCTTCGGGCTGTGTAGCCGGTGCCAGAGAGTTCCAGGAAGGTAGGATGGTCCAGCTATCCTTAAAGCTTAATTCAAAGGGCTGGATGCCTGCTGCGGACAGCTTTTCGCATACCTCAATGAGCTCATCCCAGGTCTCCGGAATCGTAACACCTGCTTTCTGAAATAAATCAGCATTATAGATAATTCCGGAAGCATTGGCAGCAAACGGGATTCCGTATGCCTTTTCCGCCTTATCCCCATTGATATCATAGACCATCTGCATATAAGAATCGTTTATGGTCTTTAATACTTCCTGGTCACTTAAATCCAATAAGATCCCTGCTTCCGTAAGTTCCGTATAGATGTTATCGCCGCCATAAGCGATGATGTCCGGCAGATCATCCTTGGTCATCCTGGTTTTTAATACAGTTCCTGCATCTGCCGGGGAATTTAAGGTGACTTCGACATCGGTATTCTGTTTGTTGAATTTATCCACGAGCTTTTGCATGGTGGATACATTTTCCATCTTTGAAGAGAAAAACTCCAGGTGTGTGACTCCGGAATCGGAACTCTTGCCTGAGGTTTTGCCTGATTCACTGCATCCTGCAGCCAGCATCGCTGCCAGGGAGCAGGTCAAACCAACTGCCAACATTTTTTTCATTTTCATATACATCATCCTCGCCCTTTCTGTTTCCTGTTATTTGGTAGTTCCATTATACAGAACAAATCATGGCACCCATATAAGGTATCTGAGATGTTTCGTAAAACATTTTTTACCTTTTTTCTTCCTGGGCGCGGTATTGCTCTGGGGTCATCTGATAAAGGCGTTTGAAGGTGTGGATAAAATAGGAGGTGTCATTATAGCCTACATAATCGGCGATTTCGCTTATCTTAAAAACTGTATTTTTTAAAAGCTCCTTTGCCCGTTCCATGCGGTAGGTGATCAAGTATTTGGAAAAGTTCATCCCTGTTTCTGATTTAAACAGACGGCTTAAATAACTGGAATTCATAAAATACTTATGGGCTGCCAGTTCATTTAAGGAAATCTCATACCGGAAGTTAAGGGACACATAATTTTTTATTTCCTCGATGATGCTTCCTTTTTCCTCCTGGGATCCGCAGGTGTTTTCCAGAATTTTAAACATATACCGCTCAAGCTCTTCCATGGTCCGGAACTGATAAAGATCTGATTTGAAGGAAAACAAAAGATACCGGTTTACCTCTTCTGATTCAGAAGAAGCCTCCCTGCTGCAATAGGCCCTGCTGATCACGGAAAAAATCTGCATGATACCGCTGTATAAGGAATATACATTCCAGCTTCCCTCCCTGCATTTTATAAAAAACTGACGGAGAGCAGTCTCTGCCTGCTGGTAGCTTCCCTTCATCACGCTTTCGTAAATTGACAGCTCCTCCTGTTGTGTCAGGATCTGTTCCATGGAAAGCTCCGGTTCATATTCAAACACTCTGGTCTTTTCATCAAGCAGTCTTCCGTTGATGGCATAAACGCAGTCCCGGTAAGCGTCTCCCAGCAGTTCTTCCCCTTTGTAAATCCTGCTGATGCCACATGAGATTTCCATTTCCCGATGGGGCAGTTCCTGTTTCAGCCGGTGGTAAAGCTTCTGATTCCACAATTCTTCCTGCCCGTCAAACTTCATGGCAATCACCTCGTCCGGCTGTTGGAAATAAAAGACCTGGATATTGGCGTGGTCTGATGCGGATTCTAAGAATTCTGCCAGTTTCTTTGCCTCGTCCCGGCTCATACGCTGTTTCCCTTGCAATAAGATCATCTGATAGGAGCGTTCCTTTAGCTGCCCGCCGCACAGATCACGGAAGGTATCCATTAGGGCCCGGTTAGCAAGAATTCCCGAGATATTCACATATTGGAGGGATTCCTGCAAAAGCCTCCGGTCCACCTGCTTTTCAAGCAGCCTTCTCTTTTCTTCTCTGGCTTTTGTAATATCCCATATGGCCTTTTCCAGTTCCTCTGGCTTTACCGGTTTGGTAAGGTAATACCGGACCCCATACTTCATGGCTTCCCTGGCGTAGTTAAAATCCGAATAGCCGCTTACGATAACCACATCCGTTGCCGGGCAGTGTTCTTCCACGTAATTTGCAAGGGACAGCCCGTCCATTTCCGGCATGCGGATATCGGTGATCACAAGATCAGCCTTCTTGCCGGCAAGATAATCAGCTGCCTGCTTCCCGGTTTCGGCTTCCAAACATACGGTGATATCCATATCCATATTAGTTAAAAGCTTAACGAGCATTTTTTTTGCGTAATATTCATCTTCCGCTATGATGACCTTCATGCTACCCCTCCTTATTCCTCTTGATCCGCATGTGAATGCAGGTAAAGCTTCCGTACCGGCTTTCCACCACAATTCCGCAATCTTCTCCATAAAAGTTTTTAAGCCTTGCATTTACATTGGCTAACCCAATGCCTGTCCCATCCTCTCCCAGCAGGGTGTTGGCTTTTGTATTCCATAATGCATGGTTTAATTCATCCACCTTCTCTTTTGGCATTCCGCACCCGTCATCGTACACGGAGATCAAAAGGTAATCTTCCGAATCCTGTGATACGGATATCTTTAAATAGTCCCGGTCCCGTTTATTTTTAAACGCATGTTGAATGGAGTTTTCCACAATCGGCTGAAGGATGAATTTAATAACCCCATTATTTTCGTATTCCTCTGGGATATCATACTTCACTGCAAAGCGCCCGGGGAACCGGATGGACTGGATGCGGATATAATTCTTTAGCTGGATCACTTCATCCTTTACGGTTACAAAATCAGTCCCTTTTATGTTATAGCGGAACATATCCGACAGACTTTCTGTGATGGCAGGGATTTCTTCAATTTCTTCCAGCCTGGCAATGGCTGTAACCGTGTTCAGCGCATTATACAAAAAATGGGGATTGATCTGGAACTGAAGCATTTTAAGCTCTGCCTGCTTTTGATTGATCTGCATAATATACAGTTTGGTAATGCTGTCATTGATCCTTTTTCCCATTTCATTATAGATTTCAATTAAGTTGCCGATTTCATCCTCCCTGGGCTCTAACCCTGTTAAAAGCTTTACTTCTCCCTGCCTTGCCTGGTTCATGGTTTCTGCCAGTGCTTTAATCGGCCGGCTGACCTGCCTGGATAATATGAGGCTTAAGATCCCGGCTGCAGTCAGGATAAGCATCACCCATGCCATGACATTTAACATGCTTTCCATGCTGGTGTTGATCAGCAGGTGCTTTGGAATATACTGCACCAGATACCAGCCGGTGGATTCATTTTTTAAAACAGCGGCTATGCAGAGAGTACCATCGAGAGAAAGCTCCCCGGAACCCTTTCCGGAGGCCTCTATCTGTTCCAGATGAGGAAAGGCCTCCTGCTTTTCCTTTTCTGAAAGGCCGGTTTCCAGATTGATGTGGGCGTTTCTGGAATTATAGATGACCTGGTTTTTGTATACAATAGCAAAGGAAGACGCCAGACCGTCGGCTGCATCTGTGGAATTAAAATCTTTTGCAATGGATCCAAAATCCAAGTCTGCCAGCAGATAACCATAGGTTTTATACTCTCCGATATCTGAAAGCTGGTGGTATACCGTTAACAGGGAATATCCGGTATTGCCTATTTTCTGGGGATAAGGGATTGTATAGTATTTCTGGCTCTTTGTTTTCCAAGCGACGCTTTCGATGGTCTTCCAAGCGTTTCCTATATAGTCCTCTGATATATTGTTTATGCTGCAGTAGGTGTCTCCTGAAGATGTCAGGATGGTTATTCTTTGTACATGGGGATTGATGACCGTGAGCATTTTAAGAACGGTCTGCATATAGTAGTCTCTTTCATAACGGTCTTTGGGGGTCATAATGCTGGATTTTTCATGGAGTATGACATTGATCTTGGGATCGATAAGATGCAGAAGATTTAAGGAGCTGTTATTTCCCATGGCAATATCTAAGTTCATGTTTTTCTGCTGGTTCGACTGTTTCATGTATTCAATGTTGTAGGTAAGGGCAGAAGAGACCCCCTGAATATAACAGATGGCAAAAATAACCACGGTAAACAGCAGTAAGAGCAAATAGGTAAGCAGTATTTTGGACTGAAAAGATAATCTTCGGAATCGTCTGATCATAGTATTCCTCCTGGTAATCTGGCTTGGGTTATGTTACTAAGTGTACTATAAACATAACTTCTTGACCAGTATGCTTTTGCTTGAATCCCTTTCCCTCCCTGTGATATGATACACGTAATATACCGTATGTTTAACCGGATCAGGCAGCGAAGAGGATTGCGGATATCCGCTTGAATAAAAGGCATAAAAACGGCCGGGAAATGAGGATAATCATGAATCCAGAGATAAAATCCAAATTAAAAGAGGGACGTCCCCATGGTACCAGTTCTTTTCCCTGTGGGATCTACCGGACACAATCAGTGCAAAAGGGCATTTTAGTAAAGCACCACTGGCACGAGGAAATTGAAATGATCCACTTCCTTAAGGGGCATTTCCGCTTATTAGTCAACATGGAGTCCTATGAAATTAAGGATGAATGTATTTTTTTTATCAATCCGGGTGAGCTTCATGGAATCATCAGTGAATCCAAAAGCTTAAAAGAAGAACATGCCATCGTGTTCCAGCCGGGGCTTTTAAGCTTTGACGCCTATGACTCCGCTCAGATGTACTTAATCAATCCCTTAAAAAACAATGAGCTTTCCTTTCCCAGATGTCTTAAGCCAGATCATCCGTCTTATGTTTCTATCCTGGACTGTTTTACCAATGTGACTGACTCCTTTGGCGGAGAGGAAGGCTTAGAGCAGCAGGAAAATGTTTTTGAAGCTGTGATCTTCCAGCTTCAGATCAAAGCATCCCTTCTTAAAATGCTTGCCACCTTGTACCGGTTCCGCCTGTATTCCGATTCCCACCGCAATACGGATACGCGGGTAGAACTGATCAAAGCTTCTATTACCTTTATCAGGAACCATTACAGGGAAAAAATTTATATCCGAGACCTTGCTTCCCTTGCCAATATGAATGAACAGTACTTCTGCCGCTTTTTTAAAAAGGCTCTTGGCAGGACTCCTACCGAATACATCAATGATTACCGGATCCGGAAGGCAATCACTTTACTGGAAACCACCGACCTCCCGGTCATGAACATATGCCTGGATTCCGGTTTTTTTAACCTGGGAAACTTTTTAAAAATATTCCGTAGGTATACCGGTACGACTCCCTTACAATATCGGAAAGAAAAGTCAAAATAGTGAATTTTTTAATCATAGAAGTGTAAGACAAATCTTATTCTGGGAGGTAGAATGAAGCTACTACTGAAAAGAGAGGTTGACATACGATGACTAAGAAATGGTGGCATGATAAAACAGCTTATCAGATTTATCCAAAAAGCTTTCTGGATACCAATGGGGACGGCATTGGAGACTTAAAAGGGATTATCAGTAAATTGGATTATTTGAAGGACTTGGGTGTGGATATCCTATGGCTTTCCCCGATTTACGTTTCCCCTTTTGCCGATCAGGGATATGACATTGCCGATTATTACAACATAGACCCCAGGTTCGGGACCATGGAGGATATGGAGGAACTCATTGAAAAAGCGAAAGAACGAGAGATGTATATCGTCATGGATCTGGTCGTTAACCATTGCTCCGACGAGCATGAATGGTTTAAAAAGGCTTGTGCCGATCCGGATGGCGAGTATGGAAACTACTTTTATATCCGTGAGAAAAAAGACGGTAAATCACCTACCAACTGGCGTTCTTACTTTGGAAATTCTGTATGGAGCGATATTCCCGGTACCGATAAGCAGTATCTCCATTCGTTCCATAAGAAACAGCCGGACTTAAACTGGGAAAATGAAGCAGTCCGGGAGGAAGTCTATAAAAATATCAATTGGTGGCTGGAGAAAGGATTGGGCGGTTTCCGGATTGATGCAATCATTAATATAAAAAAGGCCCTTCCCTTACAGGATTATGAACCGGACCGGGCAGATGGTTTATGCAGCATCCAGGAAATGCTGTCCCGCGCTGATGGAGTCGGTGAATTTTTAAGCGAAATGCGGGACCGCTGTTTTACTCCACATGATGCCTTTACCGTTGGAGAGGTCTTTGATGAAAAGCCGGAAGAATTAGAATCCTTTATCGGTGAAAATGGTTACTTTTCCAGCAAATTTGATTTTAATGAAACCATATTCGGCGGAAGCGAAAAGGGCTGGTACGATGCCAAAGCGATTACTCCTGAAGATTATAAGCAATGCTGCTTTGCCGCCCAAAGGCATGTGGGTACTACCGGATTTTTATCCAACATCATTGAAAACCATGATGAGCCAAGAGGAGTCAGCCATTACCTTCCGGAAGGAGAATGCAGCCTGGAAGCCAAAAAGATGCTTGGCGGCTTAAATTTTATGCTCCGTGGAATCCCATTTATTTATCAGGGACAGGAAATCGGTATGGAAAATACTGTTTTTTCCAGCATTGATGAAGTGGATGATATTGCCACCCTTGACCAGTACAAGACCGCCCTGGAGGCAGGGTACTCACCGGAAGAGGCGCTTAACATTGTTAGCCGCTACAGCAGGGATAATGCAAGAACTCCCATGCAGTGGGATGCATCGGCCAATTCCGGCTTTTCAGAAGGCACTCCCTGGCTGAAGGTAAACCCTGATTACAGGGATATCAATGTGGCTGACCAGATGACCGATGATCATTCCGTTTTCATGTTCTATAAAAAACTGATCCAGTTAAGGAAACAACCCAGATGGAAGGAAACCATAATCTATGGAACCCTGGAACCAGTTCTTGAGGATGAAAAGAATATTATGGCTTACTACCGGAGAGGGGCGGAAACACTTCTTATCATTGGAAATTTTCAAAAGGATGCACAGGAAGTACCTCTTCCCCGGATGCCAAAGACCGTTTTGATCAATAACTATGAGGAAGTATCTTTTGACGAGACCAGGATTCATTTAAAGGGCTGGCAGTTCCTTGTGATGGAAATTTAACAAAAAACTATATCAGAGGCTGGGCAGTGTAGTAACCAATCACGGATATTCAGACTGGGCGACGACTTTGGATTCTATGCATGCAGTCCTGAAAATTCCTCATTCAGAGCAACATTCCGCAATATCCAGATAAGCGGATGCAAATGGGAGGCTCATAAATAAAAGACAAGAAGGCTGAGAGAAGGAATTCCTGATTTTATAAGTGATTTGCAGGGAATAATAGATATAAAAAAGGATAGCGTTAACACTCATTTCATGAAAGGAATTGAGTGTAACGCTTTTTTTATGCCTTTTACTCGATCTGGCATCAAAATATATCATGAATCTAAGTAAATATGTTCACTATATGGTCAACATGTTGTGAAAAACGTTTAAAATATTTTGATTTGTATTCAAGTATGATAAAATCCCACCACAAGGTAATTACCAGTGTAAACAACTATATATGGAGGAATAAGAGATGAGGGATAAAGTAGTAAAATCCATGCAAAGCTTTTCCAAAGCGATGATTGGACCAGTGTTATTTTTGCCTGTCGTAGGTATGATGATTGCTTTAACAGCGATCATGACCAATACCGCATTTGTTTCAGAAGGTGGACTGATGTGGACGGTTGGCAAATTTTTTAACAGTATGCTGAATTCCATTATGGGGAATTTAAGTATTTTATTTTGTGTGGGAATTGCAAATGGTATGGCAAAAAAGAAAAAAGCAGATGCATCATTCGTAGCGCTGATGTCATACATCATGTTCTTAGGCGCCAACAGCAAGTGGCTGGAGCTGTCAGGAAAGATGGTGGAAGGGGCAACTGCAGGTGCACTATATGGTACGGGCCAGACCATTCAGTTAGGCTTTCATGTAACAGATATGGGCGTGTTTCTTGGTATGATCATCGGTGTTCTGGTGGCTCTGGTTCACAACAAACACTGTGATACCGAGTTCAAGGGCGGATTTGCTCCTTATGGCAACAGCAAGCTTGTTTATATGATCATGATTCCGGTGATTGCAGTATTAAGCATTGGCGTGACTTATGTGTGGCCGGGAGTTGCAAACGGAATATCTGCATTGACCGGTTTTATGAGTACTGCCGGCGCAGCAGGTGTATTTGTTTACGGTTTCTTAAACCGGTTCCTGATCCCTACCGGTCTGCATCACTTAATCTGGTCTCCGTTCCTTTATTCGGCGGTTGGCGGACAGGCGGTGATCGGCGGAGAAAACGTGATTGGTGCAAAGCCGATCTTCCTGGCGCTGTTAAGTGATCCGGCAGCCGGTATGATGCCGGATACCAGCCGTTTCTTAACCTATGGACTGATGAAGACATTTGGTATCATCGGTGTGGCACTGGCGTTCTATGTAACAGCCAGGAAAGCGAAAAAGGCGAACTTAAAGGCTCAGATGATCCCGGCTACTTTAACTGCTGTGATCGCCGGAATTACGGAACCCCTGGAATTTACCTTTATTTTTGCAGCCCCTTTATTATGGCTGGTATATTCCGTTCTGGATGGCTTTTTTCAGATGGTAGTTTATTTGATCGGTGTCCGTGTCTGTGCCACCAATGGAATCCTGGATTTCCTTGTATTAAATCTTCCGGCAGGAATCGGCAGAACCTTATGGCCTTTGTATGTACTGGTCGGCCTTATTGAGATCCTTGTGATTTTCGTTGTCTTTAAGTTTATGATTGAAAAGCTGAACTTAAAAACTCCGGGACGCGAGGATGATGATACGGATATGGCTTTGGATTTAAATGCCAATGCAGCAGCAGTAAAGAAAGAATTAAAGGCTAAACAGTCCGGAAACGGAGAGACAGAGGAAGACCGGTTAAACCAGGGCAGGATCATCGTAGAAGCATTAGGCGGGAAAGAAAATATTTTAAGCCTGGAAAACTGCTTTTCCAGGTTAAGAGTAGAAGTTGCAGACAATTCAAGGATTGATGAAGATGCATTAAAGGGCACCGGAGCAGCCGGTATTATGAAAAAAGGAAATGATGTCCAGGTAGTTTACGGCCTTAGCGTCTCTAAAATGAGAACCTTGGTGGATGATGCGTTAGAGAAGATGGAATCACAGAAATAGGAGGAATCACTATGAACAGAACGTTTAAATTAGTCATTGTAGGCGGCGGAAGTACTTATACGCCGGGAATAGTCAAGAGCCTTCTGGACCAGAAGGATCAATTTAAACTTTCCGAATTAAGACTTTATGATAATTTCAAAGAACGCCAGGACAAAGTTGGAGTTCTGGTGAAAAAGGTTATCGAGATGTTTGATCCGGAAGTGAAATTGGTTCTTACAACGGATCCAAAAGAAGCGTTTACGGATGCAGATTTTATCTTTGCCCAGATGAGGGTCGGATTATATCATATGAGAGAGCTTGATGAGAAGATCCCTTTAAAATATGGTGTAGTGGGCCAGGAAACCTGCGGACCCGGCGGCCTTGCCTATGGTTTAAGAACCATTTATCCGATGGTAGAAGTCATCGATTATTGTGAAAAATATGCAAGCAAGGACTACTGGATCGTAAACTATTCAAATCCTGCGGCCATTGTAGCAAAAGCAATGCATAAACTCCGGCCAAATGCCAGAATCTTAAATATCTGTGATATGCCGGTTGCGATCATGAGAAACATGGCTAACATTTTGGATTGTGACAGAAAAGACATTGTGCCGGATTACTTTGGACTGAATCATTTTGGATGGTTTACAAAAATCCGCGTTGGGGAAGAGGACCGGACGGAAGAATTAAAGGCTTATGTAAGTGAACATGGCTATATGCCTCCGGATGACAGAAGTGAAGTACGGCATAATGATGCATCCTGGAAACACACCTTTGACAATGCAAAGAATTTAATGAGAATGTTCCCGGATTATCTGCCCAATACCTACATGCAGTACTATCTGTTAGGGGATGAGATTGTAAAACATGCAGATAAGAACTATACAAGAGCCAATGAAGTCATGGATGGAAGGGAAAAGCGGATTTTCCAGGCAGCAGAACAGTATGAAACTACCGGAGAAATTGATATGACACCATTTTTTACCGGCGTTCATGGGGAATTTATCGTGGAAGTAGCGATGAGCCTGGCATTTAATTTAAAGAAACGTCATCTGGTTATGGTTATGAACAATGGTGCTGTTAAAAATTTACCAGACGATGCCATGGTAGAAATTCCCTGCTATATTACCAACGAAGGACCGGAAGCCACCAGAGTAGGGGAAATCCCGACTTTCTTTAAAGGAATGATCGAGCAGCAGGAGGCCTGCGAAAAATTGATCGTAGAGGCAGCAATAGAAGGAAGCTATGACAAAGCATTAGCAGCATTTACATTGAATAAGACCATACCATCGGCAATGGCCGCAAAGCAGATTCTGGATGAAATGATTGAGGCAAACAAGGATTACTGGCCAGAGTTAAATTAAAATAATTATCAGAACAGAACCGGCTCTGATATTGCATAACAGGGGAGTATTTATTGCGCCGCGGAGTACTGAAATTCAGTATTGCCGCGGCGCTTTCGTTTGATCCTTTTTATCTGACGTTATATTCTTCGGATTAAGAAAAAAGTCTTTGGTACGGGAATGAAATATGGTACAATCAATGTAAGAACGGCGGGCAGAAAAGGCCGTAATACATATAAACCGGAGGAAGATTATGCAATATCGTGATTTTGGAAAAACAGGAATTAAGGTATCGGCCCTGGGGTTTGGAGCCATGAGACTTCCGATTCTTCAGGAGGAACAGGTGGATGAAGAACGGGCGGTATCCATGATCCGCCATGCCATTGATGAAGGAGTGAACTACATTGATACGGCATATCCTTACCATCAGGGAGAAAGCGAAAGGATCGTAGGAAACGCTTTAAGGGATGGCTACCGGGAGAAAACGTATCTGGCTACCAAATGTCCGGTATGGAAGCTTGAAAAGCCCGAAGATTTTGATGAGGTCTTAGATGAGCAGCTTGAAAAGCTTCAGACAGACCACTTTGATTTTTATTTGCTTCATGCTTTAAGCAGGGATCGTTTTGAAGATAAGATCAAAAAATTCGATCTTGTAACGCGCATGGAAAAGGCCAGGGAAGAAGGCAAGATAAAATATCTTGGATTTTCCTTCCATGATTCATATGATGTATTTCAGGATATCCTAGATTATTATGATGGATGGGATTTCTGCCAGATTCAGTATAACTACGTGGATTTAGAGCATCAGGCAGGAGTTAAGGGACTGAAGGCTGCGGCGGACAAAGGACTTGCGGTAGTTGTCATGGAACCGCTTCTTGGAGGAAAGCTGGCTGATCCTGCGGAGCATGTAAAAAAGGTATTTCCTGAGGAAAAATCCACTGTGGAATATGCCCTTGATTTTTTATGGGACCAGCAGGAGGTGAGCCTTCTTCTAAGCGGAATGAGCGACGAAAAGCAGCTTGAGGAAAACCTGGTTTATGCAGACCGCAGCCATATCGGGATGGTAAAGCCGGAAGAGAAACAGGTTTATAAAGAGGCAAAGGAAATCTTTGATTCCATGGCCCTTGTAGGCTGCACCGGATGCCGTTATTGCCTCCCCTGTCCCTTTGGTCTGGAGATCCCTGAGATTTTCTCTTATTATAACATGACTGCAGCCCATAAGGAGAGCGAGGCAAAGGCCGGATACGAGGCCATGCCTGTAAAGGCGGAAGGCTGTAAGGCATGTCATCACTGCGAAAAGGAATGTCCGCAGATGATTAAGATCAGTGAAGTTATGCCGGAAGTTGCTCACGTGTTTGCAAAGCTTTAAGTTTAACTGTAGAAACAAAGGAGGGACGGTTTATGCTGGAGAAAATAGATTTATCAAAAAAGATAGACAAAGAAACTTATAAAGACACTAAAACTGAGCAGAGCGAAAGGCTGGGCCTTTTGCAGCGGGAGTGCAAGGAGGCAGGAATTCCTGTCATGATCGTGTTCGAGGGCATGGGAGCATCAGGAAAGGGCACCCAGATCAACCGCCTGATCCAGGCGCTGGATCCCAGAGGTTTTGATGTATATGCCAATGATAAATCAACGGAAGAGGAACGGATGCGCCCGTTTTTATGGCGCTTCTGGACCAAGCTTCCGGCCCAGGGCAGAATCGCCCTCTTTGACAGAAGCTGGTACCGGCAGGTGACCATCGAACGGTTTGAAGGCAAGATCCCGGAAATGGCTCTGCCAGAGGCTTTTCAAGATATTCAGTCCTTTGAGCGCCAGCTGACGGATGACGGAATGGTTATCATAAAGCTGTTCCTCTATATTTCTAAGGAGGAGCAAAAGAAGCGGTTTAACCGGCTGGAAGCCTCAAAAGAGACCAGCTGGCGGGTGACAGAAGAGGACTGGAAAAGGAATAAGGAATATGGCCGTTTTCTGGAAATCTCCGAGGAGATGCTTCAAAGGACGGATATGGACTACGCCCCGTGGACCATCATTGAAGGCACTGACAGGGAGTATGCTTCCGCTAAAATCATCACACAGGTGGCGGACTGCTTAGAGGATGCCCTAAGGCAGAGGAAGATTAGGGGAGAGCGAAAAGAAAAAGAGGTACCGGTCCGTTCGGAAAAATACCAGAGTGGAGTCTTATCCGGCGCGGACTTATCAAAGACCATGACAAAGGAAGAATATAAGAGGGAGATGAGACGGCTAAAGGAAACGCTGGAATCCCTTCACAGCCAGATATACCGGTTAAGGATCCCGGTAGTCCTGGGTTTTGAGGGCTGGGATGCGGCAGGAAAGGGCGGAGCGATCAAGCGCCTGACCAGCCATCTGGACCCAAGAGGCTATAAGGTATATCCCACTTCGGCTCCCAATGATCTGGAACGGGTCCACCATTACCTTTGGCGTTTCTGGAATCATGTTCCAAAAGCAGGCCATATCGCCATCTTTGACCGGACCTGGTACGGCCGTGTCCTGGTGGAGCGGATCGAGGGGTTTTGCAGCAAGTCTGAGTGGAAGCAGGCTTATCAGGAGATCAACGAGATGGAAAACCACATGGCAAATGCCGGAGCCGTTGTCATAAAATTCTGGCTCCATATCGATAAGGATGAACAGGAAAAACGCTTTAAGGAACGTCAGGAAAATCCGTCCAAGCAGTGGAAGATCACGGAGGAAGACTGGAGAAACCGGGAAAAATGGGACCAGTATGAATCCGCGGTCAATGAGATGCTGGTACGGACTTCCACCACCTATGCTCCCTGGGTGGTCGTAGAGGCGAACTGTAAGTATTATGCCAGGATCAAGGTGTTAAAAACCGTTGTGGAGGCTTTGGAGTCAGAGATAAAAAAAAGTAAGAAAAATTCATGACCGCTTGTTTTTTCGTTCTTTTTCGTGTAAAGTAGAAAAATAGTAAACGAAAGCAAAGAGGAAATCCCTTCCGGGGTTAGAAAGAGGAATCGGCATGAATACGGTTTTAATCGTGGGCGGTGGCGCTGCAGGGATGCTGGCTGGAATAGCAGCAGCCATGAAGGGCGGTACCGTCCACATTTTTGAGAAAAATGAAAAACTTGGAAAGAAGGTCTATATCACCGGCAAGGGACGCTGCAATGTGACCAATGCCTGTGATACAGAGGAGCTGTTTGGAAACGTAGTGACCAATGCCAAATTCCTTTACAGCAGCTTTTACGGCTTTACCAATTTTGATATGATGGACTTGTTGGAAGATCTTGGCTGTTCCTTAAAGACAGAGCGGGGCAACCGGGTATTTCCGGCTTCTGATAAGTCTTCCGATGTAATAAAGGCGCTTACAAAAAGGCTTTTAGATCTTGGAGTCTCCATCCATTACAGATCTCAGGTGGAGAATCTTTTGATAGAGAATGGCACCCTTCTGGGGCTGGAGATAAAAGAGGCCGGGAAAAAGGCAAAGGTGTACGGAGATTCCGTGATCGTAGCCTGCGGCGGATTGTCCTATCAGGCCACCGGCTCCACAGGAGACGGTTATGAGATGGCAAAAGAAGCCGGCCATAAGGTTACCACTCTTTCTCCCGCTCTGGTTCCCTTTGTGGCAGAGGAGCCGGTGGTAAAGGAGCTGCAGGGCTTATCCCTTCGCAATGTGGAGGCATCCATATTAAACGGAAAAAAGGTGGTTTATAAGGAATTCGGGGAAATGCTGTTTACCCATTACGGGGTCAGCGGTCCGGTACTTTTAAGCGCCAGCAGCTATGCGGTAAAGGAACTGAAGAAAGGGCCTTTGACTCTTTCCATTGATTTAAAGCCGGCTCTTTCCGAAGAACAGCTTGACACCAGGATTCTGCGGGATTTTGAAGAGGCCGCTAACAAGCAGTTTAAGAATTCACTGGATCATTTGTATCCTTCCAAGCTGGTGTCTGTCATGGTGGATAGAAGCAAAATACCGCCGGAGAAGAAGGTCAATGAAATCACCAGGGAAGAACGTCAGCGCCTTGTCCGCGTAACCAAAGGCTTTCTTCTGACGCTTACAGGACTTCGGGGCTATAACGAGGCCATCATCACCCAGGGCGGTGTTTCTGTTAAGGAGGTTAATCCTTCCACCCTGGAATCCAAGCTTCTTCCCGGCCTTTATTTTGCAGGGGAAGTGCTGGATCTTGATGCAGTTACCGGAGGCTTTAATTTACAAATCGCCTGGTCTACGGGTTGGGCGGCCGGAAATGCTGCCGGAAATGCTGCCGGAGAGGAGAAATTCAAAGGATGAAAAAAGTTTATAATATAGCCATCGACGGACCGGCCGGGGCAGGAAAGAGCACTATTGCAAGGTCTGTTGCAGAAAAGCTTCATTTTGTTTATGTGGATACGGGGGCTATGTACCGCGCTATGGCGCTGCATTTTTTAAGAAATGGGATCCCGTCAGGTGATGAGGAAGCGGTTTCAAAATCTGCCGGAGAGGTGAACGTCACCATTTCCTATGAGAACGGGATGCAGCAGGTGATCTTAAACGGTGAAAATGTTTCCGGTCTGATCCGCACAGAGGAGGTCAGTGCCATGGCTTCTGCGGTTTCCGTTTACATGCCGGTGCGCAATAAACTGGTGGAGCTTCAGCAGAATCTGGCTTTAGAAGAAAATGTTATCATGGATGGCCGGGATATCGGAACCTGCGTGCTTCCGGAGGCGGATTTAAAGATCTATTTAACAGCAAGCAGCCTGGTCCGGGCAAGAAGGCGGTATGAGGAGCTTAAGGCAAAGGGAGAGGAATGCAGCCTTGATGACATTGAAAAGGATATCATTGAACGGGATTACCGGGATATGAACCGGGAGAATTCTCCCCTTAAGCAGGCAGAAGATGCAGTCCTTCTAGATTCTTCCTTCATGACCATTCCTCAGGTAGTGGACCGGATTCTTGCACTTTTTCAGGAAAGAAAAGTAGAAGGAGGAAGCCTATGGAAGTGATTGTTGCCAAATCTGCCGGGTTCTGCTTTGGAGTAAAGCGGGCGGTGGAACAGGTTTATGAGCAGCTGAAAAGAGATGACAAACCCATCTATACCTATGGCCCCATCATCCATAACGAGGAAGTGGTACATGATTTAGAGGAAAAGGGAGTAAAGGTCATACATTCGGAAGAGGAGCTTTTGAAGGTCAGGGACGCAGTCGTTGTCATAAGGTCCCACGGAGTAGGGAAGCGGATTTACGAGATCATGGAGCAAAACGGAATCGAGATCGTAGACGCAACCTGCCCCTATGTGAAGAAGATCCACAGGATCGCCGAGGAGCAAAATCAGGCGGGAAGGCGGCTTCTTATCATCGGGAATGAATCCCATCCGGAGGTGGAAGGTATTAAAGGTTGGGGAAATGACAATACTTTAGTGGTGGAAACACCCGAGCAAGTGGAAAGATTACCTCTGTCGGAAGGGGAAAAGCTGTGTATTGTATCACAGACGACATTTAATTACAATAAATTTCAAGATTTAGTTGAAAAAATTTCTGAAACGCGGTATGATATACTTGTTTTAAATACGATTTGCAATGCAACACAGGAAAGACAGGTGGAAGCAAAGCGGATAGCTTCAGAAGTGGATGCCATGATTGTTATAGGCGGAAAAAGTAGTTCCAATACCCAGAAGCTGTACGATATATGCCGAAGGGAATGTAAGAACACTTACTATATCCAGACACTAGGTGATTTAGATCCTGATTGTGGAAATTCTGTGCGCAGCGTAGGTATTACAGCCGGGGCTTCAACCCCGAATTATATTATCGAGGAGGTTCATACTAATGTCAGAGTTAAGTTTTGAACAAATGTTAGAAGAATCATTGAAAACTATACGTACAGGAGAGATCGTCACTGGTAAAGTCATCGACGTAAAGGAAGATGAAATCGTCTTGAATATAGGTTACAAGTCCGACGGCATCATTCCGCGTAGCGAGTACACGGATGACCAGAATTTAGATCTTACAACTGTTGTACAGGTTGGTGAAGAGATGGAAGCCAAAGTCATCAAGGTAAACGATGGCGAAGGCCAGGTAGCCCTGTCTTACAAGAGATTGGCAGCAGACAGAGGCAATAAGAGATTAGAAGAAGCATTTGAAAACCACGAGGTACTTATTGCAAAAGTTGCGCAGGTACTTGACGGTGGTTTAAGTGTGGTTGTAGAGGGAGCAAGAGTCTTCATTCCTGCAAGCCTTGTATCCGATAGCTATGAGAAGGATTTATCCAAGTATGCAGATAAGGAGATTGAATTTGTCATTACCGAATTCAATCCTAAGAGAAGAAGAATCATCGGCGACAGAAAGCAGATCATGGTAGCAAGAAGAGCCGAGCTGCAGAAGGAATTATTTGAAAGAATCCATACAGGTGATGTGGTAGAAGGTACCATCAAGAATGTAACCGATTTTGGTGCATTCATTGATCTTGGCGGTGCTGACGGCCTGCTTCATATTTCCGAGATGAGCTGGGGCAGAGTAGAGAGCCCGAAGAAAGCTTTCAAGGCAGGAGAGAAAATCAAAGTCCTGGTTAAGGATATCAACGGTGATAAGATCGCCCTCAGCTTAAAGTTCCCGGAGACAAATCCGTGGAAGGATGCTTCTACAAAATATGCAGTAGGTAACGTAGTAAGCGGAAGAGTTGCACGTATGACGGATTTCGGCGCATTTGTTGAGCTGGAGCCAGGCGTAGATGCACTGCTTCACGTATCCCAGATCTCCAAGGAGCATGTGGATAAACCTTCTGATGTTTTGGCAATCAGCCAGGAAATCGAAGCCAGAGTGGTTGATTTCAACGAAGGCGAAAAGAAAATCAGTTTAAGCATTAAAGCACTTCAGTCACAGGATGAGGCTGCAGACGACGGAGCAGTATATTCTGACGAAGTTTAAGCATAATAGAAGATAGAACCTATAAGGAAGTGGAGAGATCCACTTCCTTTTTAGTGTAAAAAAACCTGTAGAAAGAAGTGAGGTACAATATGAAAAACAGGATTAAGTTCTGTCTGGCAGCCATTCTTATGCTGTCTCTTCTCCTGACCGGGTGCCGGAAAAAGATAGAGACACCTCCGGAGCAGACAGCAGCCCAGCCGGTCAACGTTCAGGGAGAAGCGGGAAGTGCTGCAGCGGATGAGTCAGATGGAGTGCGGCTGGAGGATGACTATTATGAATATGTGGACCGGCAAATCCTGGACCAGGTGGAAATACCAAAGGATTCCAGCGGATGGAGTTATTTTTATAAGCTGGACAAGGACTCCTATGAAGTTTTAGAGGGGGTTTTGGAAGACGCTGTAAAAAACCGGAAACAGGCAAAGCCAGGTTCCCTGGATCAGAAAATAGCGGACTTGTATTTAACGGCCCTGGATATGAAAGGGCGGGAAAAAGCGGGATTTGGCCAGCTTAAGCCCTATCTGGATAAGTTAAGGAATGCCTCGGACGTCGATGGGTATTTAAAAGCATTGGGAAGCATCCATGGAGATCTGGGAGTAAACAGCATTCTTACGGTACAGTGGATGGAAGATATGAAGGATTCCAGCCGGTATGCCCTGTATGTGGATGGAGCGGATCTGGGGCCCGGAAAGGAAACACTGGAGGATAAGACCCAGGCAAAGCTGATGGACCAGTACCAGGATTACATTAGGAGTACCCTGGAATATACGGGTATGAGCCGTGAGGAGGCAGAAAAGGCTGCTGCTGATATCATGGCACTCCAGAAGGATCTGGCTGCAAGTGCTCTTCCCTTAAGCCAGCAAAATGATCCTGATATCATATACAACCCCTATTCCATGAAAGATATAAAGGGGTTGCTTCCGGAAGGTGCTGCCGACTCTTATCTTTCGTCAGCCGGACTGACCGATGTTGATACCTTAATAGTAACCCAGAAGGCTCAGTTGGCAAAAATCGGTAAATACCTGACAAACGATCATCTCCCTGTTTTAAAGAATTATTCCATATTCTGTCTGGTGGATGATTTTGCTCCATATCTTACCCCGGAAATCAGAGATAATTATCAGGACTGGAATAATACCCAGAACGGAATAAAGGAAAGAAAGACAGACCAGAAGCTGGCCAGTGAAAGGACCCAGAATATGCTTGGGTTTGAGTTCGGCAGGCTATATGTGGAAAAGCGTTTTTCGAAAGAAGATAAAATGGCCATTGAAGAGATGGTCCGCCATATCCTTGAGAATTATAAAAAACAGATTATGGGCCTGGACTGGATGGGAGAAGAAACAAAGTCAGCTGCAATGAAAAAGCTGGACAACATGACCCTTAAGATCGGATATCCGGATAAATGGCCCAATGATTATGCAAAGGCCACCATTACACCGGTTGAAAAAGAGGGAAATTTAATCAATAATGTCATTTCCCTCACAAAGGCTCAAAATGCTGTGAACAGGGAAAAGGTCCGTAAACCGGTGGATAAAACGGAATGGGGTATGACGCCTCAGACGGTGAATGCCTATTATAATCCCACTGGAAATGAAATCGTATTCCCGGCCGCCATATTGCAGGCTCCTTTCTATGATGCTGACAAGGATTATGCGTCAAATCTGGGAGGGATCGGAACGGTCATTGCCCATGAAGTCAGCCATGCCTTTGATTCCTCCGGTTCTCTTTATGACGAGAATGGAAATTACCATGTATGGTGGACCAATGAGGACAGAGCTAAATTTAAACAGCTTGCGGACCAGGTGGTGGCCTACTATGACGGGCAGGAAGGTTATAAAGGACGTCACGTAAACGGAGCACAGACTTTAAATGAGAACATCGCGGATCTCGGTTCCATGGCCTGCATCACCTCCATCGTGGGAGATGATGCAGAGAGCCTAAAGCTGGTTTTTGAGCAGTTTGCAACCATATGGGCTGCGAAATATACGCCGGAAAGTATGATCAGGAGGTTAAACACCGATGTTCATTCTCCGGCTAAGGTGAGGGTTAATGCAGTGCTTAGCGCCACCGACGCTTTTTATAAAGCTTATCCGGAAATAAAAGAGGGAGATGCCATGTATGTGGCGCCACAAAAGCGGGTGAAAATCTGGTAATACAATATAAGATGGGCTGCGTCTAAATAGCTATGCTGTTTTGCCGCAGCTTTCTTTCCGTGATGGACAAAAAGATTTTACAAAAATCTTGACAATTGCCCTGCGTTAGTGTATACTAACTATTGCGTAATGGGAATGATTCTCATTAATATTATTAAAAAACATTTCATGGGTATACCTATATGTCCCGCAATGCGGAACTGGCCCCTGTCCTAACTGCAGAGGCAATATGAAAAAGAAAGAAGATGATGGATGATGCCTCTGACAATGGTGAGAACAGGCGAACCGAATGTGATCCGCAAGGTAGGCGGCAAGGAGGAAACAAGACGTTTTTTAGAGAATCTGGGCTTTGTGTCCGGAGGAGTTGTGACGGTTGTTTCTGAAATGGGCGGAAATATGATCGTGAATGTTAAGGATTCCAGAGTAGCCATTGGCAAAGATATGGCCAATAAGATTCTGGTGGAATAGAGAGGGAGGAAGACAATGACATTAAAGGAAATTCCATGCGGAAAAACAGTTAAGGTAACAAAGCTTACCGGGGAAGGACCGGTCAAGAGACGGATCATGGACATGGGAATCACAAAAGGTGTGGACATTTACGTGAGAAAGGTTGCTCCCCTTGGGGATCCGGTTGAGGTGACGGTAAGAGGATATGAATTGTCCCTGCGGAAAGCGGATGCGGAAATGATTCTTGTAGAGTAATTTTTGCAAGTTAGTTAGTTAAGACTAATATCCGATAAATCAGGTGCTGACAGGCAGAAAGAGGTAGAGTATGTCAATTAAGATTGCATTAGCAGGTAATCCAAACTGCGGAAAGACAACGCTGTTTAACGCGCTTACGGGATCCAATCAGTTTGTGGGGAACTGGCCGGGCGTAACGGTAGAGAAGAAGGAAGGAAAGCTGAAAGGCCATAAGGATGTGATCATCATGGACCTTCCCGGCATTTATTCACTTTCTCCCTATACCTTAGAAGAGGTGGTAGCGAGAAATTATCTGATCACTGACCGTCCGGATGCGATTTTGAATATCGTAGATGGAACCAATATTGAGCGAAATTTATACTTGTCCACACAGCTTATGGAACTGGGTATTCCGGTGATCATGGCAGTCAACATGATGGATATTGTTGAGAAAAACGGAGACAAGATACATATCCAAAAGTTGAGCCAGAAACTGGGTTGTGACGTCGTGGAGATTTCCGCATTAAAGGGAACCGGAATCCAGGAAGCGGCAAAAAAGGCCGTAGCCCTGGCAAATCTGAAAAACAATACGGTTCCTGTCCACAAATTCGCACCGGAAGTGGAATCTGTTCTGGATTCTATTGAAGATAAGCTGGGGAATGAGATTCCGGAAGGGCAGAAACGTTTCTTTGCCATCAAGCTTTTAGAAAAGGATGATAAGATCCAGACCCAGATGAAGCATGTACCAGATGTATCGGAAGAAATCAACCGGATCGAAAAGGAAATGGATGACGACACCGAAAGCATCATTACCAATGAACGTTACGTATATATTTCATCCATCATCCATGAGTGCTTTACGCGCAATAAAGTTGATAAACTGACAATTTCTGATAAGATCGACAGGATTGTAACAAACCGATTCCTGGCTCTGCCTATCTTTGCGCTGGTTATGTTTCTTGTATATTATGTTTCTGTAACAACCGTTGGAACCTGGGCGACTGACTGGGCCAATGACGGATTATTCGGAGAGGGCTTTCGACTCTTTGGCCTGGAAGTTCCCGGTGTGCCTGTTGTTGTAGAAGGCCTTTTAACTGCTGTAGGCTGTGCAGATTGGCTTCAGGGACTGATTCTTGACGGAATTATAGCCGGTGTCGGCGCCGTTCTTGGCTTTGTGCCTCAGATGCTGGTGCTTTTCATCTTCCTGGCGTTTTTGGAGGCCTGCGGCTACATGGCAAGAGTTGCCTTCATCATGGACCGTATTTTCCGCCGGTTTGGTCTTTCCGGTAAGTCTTTTATCCCGATGTTAATCGGAAGCGGCTGCGGTGTGCCTGGAATTATGGCTTCCCGTACGATTGAAAATGACCGCGACCGTAAGATGACGATCATGACAACTACCTTTATACCCTGCGGAGCAAAGCTTCCCATCATCGCTTTGATTGCAGGTGCGTTGTTTGGCGGAGCAGCCTGGGTGGCTCCAAGTGCTTACTTTGTAGGAATAGCAGCCATCATTTTCTCGGGAATTATTTTAAAGAAGACAAAAATGTTTGCAGGAGATCCGGCACCTTTCGTTATGGAGCTTCCGGCTTACCATATGCCTACCGTTGAAAATATTTTAAGAAGTATGTGGGAACGTGGCTGGTCCTTTATTAAAAAAGCAGGTACCATCATTCTTTTAGCAACCATCTTTGTTTGGTTTACTTCCTTCTTCGGCTGGGTTGACGGCCAGTTCAGGATGTTGGACGCTTTGGAACTTGATCACAGTATTCTTGCAGCAGTTGGAGGAACAATTAGCTGGATCTTCGCACCTCTTGGCTGGGGTGACTGGAAATCTGCGGTTGCAGCCATTACCGGACTGATTGCAAAAGAAAACGTAGTAGGTACGCTGGGTATCCTCTTCGGTTTTGCGGAAGTTGCAGAAGATGGATCTGAAATCTGGGGAACGCTTGCAAGCAGCATGACTCCCTTGGCAGCTTATTCCTTCCTGATTTTCAATCTTCTTTGTGCCCCTTGCTTTGCTGCTATGGGTGCCATCAAAAGAGAGATGAACAATACTAAATGGTTCTGGTTTGCTGTCGGATATCAGACGCTTCTGGCTTATGTCGTATCCCTTTGCGTGTTCCAGATCGGATCCCTGATTTACACAGGTACTTTTGGAATCTTTACTATCGTTGCCTTTGCCCTGATCGCAGGATTCATTTACCTGCTGGTAAGGCCTTCAAAGGAACTAAAGGCATCAAGCATTCATTTAAACAAAGTGGCAGGAGCGAAATAGGCTTGCCCCATGAGAGCCTGCACCTTATCTGCAGGCTCAAAATATAAGGAGGTACTTTATGGGAACATTGGTTGTTTTTATTGTTGTTGCCGGGCTGGTGTCATTGGCGGTAAGAAGCATGATCAATGACAAAAAGAACGGAAAGTCCATTCAGTGCGGCGGAGATTGTAAACATTGCGGAGGCCATTGCCATTAAGAGAGGCTGCAGCTGAAAGAATGAAGCGGAGGCGCGCAAATGGAGAAATTAACGAACATCATTGAGAAAAGAAAAACGCCTGATTCCAGAAGCTATCACAGGACCAGAATGCAGAAGGAACTGATCATTGACAAGCTGAAGGAAAAGGGCTGCAGAATCACAAAGCAGCGCAGTACGCTGTTAGATATTATATTGGAGCATGAATGCTCCAGCTGCAAGGAAATTTATTATAAGGCATCAGGCGTTGACGAAACGATCGGTGCTGCGACCGTCTACCGGATGGTCAATATCCTGGAGGAGATCGGAGCCATCAGCAGAAAGAACATGTATAAGGTCGTTTATTCGGAAACCTGTCCCATGGAGGAGGCATGTACTGTAGTTTTAGACGATGAGACCACCTATCAGCTTTCTGCAAAGAACTGGAACTCAGTAGTTCAGGCCGGCCTTGCCGCCTGCGGATATTTAGACGGTCAGAAAATATCCTCCATCATTGTAAGACCCTGTGAATGTGAAAACGCTGACTGCATCTGATATGATGACGATAACCAATTAAAGGAACGGGTTTAGGAACCTATGAATAGAGGATCAGAATTTAAGTTATGCACAGGCGGCATTGACTATCATGAAATCATCGAGTGCATAGTAATCGCACTCGATGCAAAAGATCCCTATACCGCAGGGCATTCCCAAAGGGTGAGCGATATGGCGCTGACCCTTTCGGAGTTATTGGAGCTGGATAAAGATGAGATAGAAAAAATACATATAGCTGCCCACCTTCATGACATTGGAAAGATCGGAGTTCCGGACTCTGTTTTAAATAAACCGGATAAGCTTTCCGAGGATGAGTGGGAGTGTATGAAAAGACACCCAAGGATAGGAGCTGATATTTTAAGCAAATCCCGTCATTTAAAGGAGCTGAAAGATATTGTCCTGTACCATCATGAGCGTTTTGACGGAAACGGGTATCCGGAAGGCTTAAAGGGGGAGGAGATTCCTCTGGGAGCCAGGATCATAGCCATCTGTGATTCCATCGATACCATGACCTCAGACCGGGGGTACCGGAGTGCCTATTCTTTGGAGCACTGTTATAAAGAAATTGAAAAGAATTTGGGAGTCATGTACGATCCGGTGATCGGGGCCCTGGCATTAAAGCATTGGGGGCGCTTGACTTTCTGACCGTACCGTTGTATACTTGCAATGAAAATTAAAAGGGGTGCTGGAGGAAGTCCGGCTGAGATAAGGCAGCAATGCTTTAAACCCTGTAACCTGATCTGGATAATGCCAGCGTAGGAAGCTTACAGGCTAAGCCTGTTTACCCGCCCGGACATCCGGGCGGGTTTTTAATTTCTATCAATGATTTCTATTAATGATAAAAGGAGAGAAAAGACATGAATGCAAGCGTAGCGATCCAGACATTGCCTGAGGCAAAGAATGATGAGGAACTGATCCGTATTGTTGACCAGGTGATCGATTATATTAGGAGTACAGGACTGAACTATTACGTAGGGCCTTTTGAAACCGCCATTGAAGGGGATTATGATGAACTGATGGACATTGTCAAGGAATGCCAGCACATTGCCATAAGGGCAGGTGCTCCCTCTGTTGCCGCTTATATCAAAGTCACCTACCGGCCGGAAGGGGAGGTACTTACCATTGAAAAGAAAGTCACAAAGCATCACAAGTAAGCTTTGGTCCTGCTCTGCGGTTATTGGGCTTCTGATTTTGTGGCAGGGGATCAGTTCGTTCGGTCTTGTGGACCGCTTTCTGCTCCCTTCGCCCGTCAGTGTCGGAAGGGCATTCGTCACGGAATTCCCGGTGCTTGCAGTCAATTCGGGAATCACCCTGGCTGAGGCGTTTACCGGGCTTTTCCTGGGGGTGGCAACCGGTTTTGTGATCGCTGTGATCATGGATCATTTTGAAGGACTTTACAAGGCTTTTTATCCGCTTATCGTTCTGACGCAGACCGTTCCCACAGTAGCCATTGCCCCTCTTTTGGTATTGTGGTTTGGCTACGGAATGGCTCCTAAAGTGATCCTCATTGTCTTAACCACCTTTTTTCCCATTACCGTGGGCATGCTTACCGGTTTTAAGTCAGTGAATCCGGATGCGGTGAATCTTTTAAAATCCATGGGAGCCGGAAGCATAAAAATATTTCGCTATATCAAGCTTCCCGGAGCGATGGGTCAGTTTTTTGCAAGTCTTCGGATCTCGGTTTCCTATGCCGTGGTCGGGGCGGTCATCTCCGAATGGCTGGGAGGCTTTGGCGGACTGGGTGTATACATGACCCGGGTGAAAAAATCCTTTGCCTTTGATAAGATGTTTGCGGTCATTTTTCTTATATCGGCCATCAGCCTTCTTCTTATGAAAGGGGTGGACGTGCTTTCTAAGAAATGCATGCCATGGGATAATCAGTGATATGACACAATTGGAGGAATCTATGAAAAAAACTAGTTTGGCAATCTTAATGGCGGCAGCGGCTGCTGCAATTCTCACTGCCTGCGGTGGAACCGGGAAACAGGCAGCAAATACGAATTCAACGGATTTAAAAAAAGTAACGTTTGTTCTGGACTGGACTCCCAATACCAACCATGCCGGACTTTATGTGGCTGAGGAAAAGGGGTATTTTAAAGCGGAAGGGCTTGAGGTAGAAATCGTCCAGCCTCCGGAGGATGGAGCGGCAGTTCTGGTGGCCTCCGGAAAGGCCCAGTTTGGAATGTCCTTTCAGGACTCCATGGCTCCGGCTCTGGCAGGGGAAAATGCCCTTCCGATAACGGCAGTGGCAGCGGTCATCCAGCATAACACCTCCGGTATAATTTCCAGAAAAGGCGAGGGAATGGCATCTCCAAAGGGAATGGAAGGAAAGAAATATGCCACCTGGGATATTCCGGTGGAAAAGGCCATGGTAAAAGACGTGGTAGAAAAAGGTGGGGGCGACTTTTCCAAAGTGCAGCTGATTCCCAGCACAGTTACGGATGAGGTTTCCGCATTAAAATCAAAATCAGTGGATGCCATCTGGATCTTTTATGCATGGGCAGGTGTCAAAATGGAAGTAGAAGGCCTTGATACGGATTACTTTGCATTTGCAGATTTGAATCCGGTGTTTGATTATTACACGCCGGTCATTATTGCGGGTAATGATTTCCTAAAGCAGGAACCTGAGACAGCCAGAGCCTTTTTAAGGGCTGTGAGCAAAGGATATGAGGATGCAGAAAAAGACCCGGAGGAGGCAGCCCGTATCATACTTAAGGCGGCACCGGAGCTTGATGAAAAGCTGGTAATGGAAAGTCAGAAATATCTGGCGGATAAATATCAGGCGGATTCGAAAGCGTGGGGATATATAGATCCCAAACGGTGGAACAGGTTTTATGGCTGGCTGAATGAGAATGGCCTTTCCAGTCCGGAGATTCCGGAAAATGCCGGATTTTCAAATGATTATCTGCCTCAGTGAGTTTAGAGGATTTGACCTTTGCAGTATTTGCCAGATGCTAAAAAGCCAGCAAACATAAAGGAGGAAACCATGACGCATTTAAAGGTGGAAGGCATTACAAAATCCTTTGATGAAAAGACGGTCTTAAAAGGCGTATCCTTAGAGCTAAAGGAAGGGGAGCTGGTATCTCTTCTTGGAGTCAGCGGAGGAGGAAAGACCACCCTGTTCCATATCATTGCAGGACTATCTCTGCCGGATGAAGGACATGTATATCTGAATGAAGAAGAAATTACCGGAAAACCGGGATCTGTCAGCTATATGCTGCAAAAGGACCTTTTGTTCCCATACCGCACCATCGTGGACAATGTGGCCCTTCCCCTTCTTATTAAGGGCATGAAGAAAGCAGAGGCCCGGAAAAAGGCAGGAGAATATTTTAAGCAGTTTGGACTGGAGGGGACGGAGAAACAGTACCCTTCCCAGCTATCCGGCGGTATGAGACAGAGGGCAGCCCTTTTAAGGACGTATCTGTTCTCCAACCGTATCGCCCTTCTTGATGAACCCTTTTCCGCTCTTGACATGATGACCAAGCGTGGAGTGCATGAATGGTATTTAAAGGTGATGGATGACATTCATCTCTCCACCCTTTTTATTACCCATGATATTGACGAAGCCATTCTTTTATCAGACCGCATCTGTATGCTGACCGGAGCTCCCGGCAGGATTACAAAGGAAATCATCATAAAGGAACCCAAACCACGGGATAAGGATTTTAACATTTCAAAGGAATTTCTGGAATATAAGAGGGAGATTTTAAAGCATTTAGAGGGGATATGATTGTATGCGGGCTTTTTAAAGCCCGCTGTTTTTTGTTTTAATCATGTATTTCATCCTCTAACTGCTGTTCCAAACGAAAAATCTTCATATATTCTTCCAGAATCAATTCTGTCACCAGATAAAAACCAATCCGTGATGTAATATCGGCATCCCTGTAGTTCAGTTTCCTAAAATAGGCATACAGGCTTACCACACTGCAGCCGGAAATCGGATTCTGACTCATTCCTGTAAGCGTCACGATAGGAACTCCCCTGGTCTGGGCAATGTAGGAGAGCTTGCATATGATATCGGTACTTCCGGAGTAACTGATAAAAAAAGCGATCTGTCCTGGTGTAAGGTTATTGGCATACAAAATGCAGTTATCCCGGTCATCAGGGACAATAATGATCTTATTCAGATGCTCAAGCTTTTTTGCCAGATCCAAAGCCACAATCCTGGAAAGGCCCAGTGCAAAAAATATTACCTGGCGGCTTTCATAAATCAGCCTTGCCGTTTTCTCAATGTTCTGCCGGGAATTAATGGCCAGTGTCTGTTTTAAGCTGTCCATAACAGAGGTCTGATGCTCCGCGGCCTCTATTCCATACTGTTTCCGGTCATGAATGATCTGGTATTTCAACTCACTGAACCCGTGATAGCCAAGCTTTTTACAAAGTCTCACAATGGAGTTGGGTGACAGATATAACTCTTCCGCCACCTTGGCAATCTTTAAATCTTGCAAAATGCCGTAATGTTCCAGTAAATAATTAACAATTCTTTCTTCTGTAGGATTCAGCTTTATTCCCCTGTTTGACAGCTGGTCAAAAAAATTCATCATTTACCTCCGGAGCCCTTTTCTCATGATGTGAAATAATACACATTTTGTGTTTATTAATACTTTCCGTATATAAATAATAATATACTTCCAAACACTTGTAAATCAAAATGAATCCTTTATTATAAAGTTATAATTTCATACCGGTATTGAAATCATTACATTAAGGAGACGGAGGGTCTTAAATGAAAGAGTTTTGGCAAAAATTTGGAAAATCGCTGCTTCTGCCCATTTCTACCATAGCAGTCGCCGGTATATTCAGCGGTCTTGCAGCAGCTATGCAGAACAGCGCAATTGTAGGGGAAACATTTGCTAATCTTGTTTACGTCCAGAATTTTATTGGTTTTATCCGTAAGCTGGCCGGACTGGTATTCGGTAATCTGCCTTTGTTTTTCTGTATGTCTATCGCTATAGGCATGGCAAAGGATGAAAAGCCGACCGCGGCATTTTCCGCTGTCCTGGGCTTCCTTGTATTTCATTACACGTTGAATTACATTCTGGGACTGAACGGTATTACCGCTGAATCCACCAGCATCAAGAAGCTTATGGAACAGGGGATGTCACAGGTGGATGCAACCATTGTAAATGCTAAGTATGAGACCATGCTGGGATATTTCACACTCCGCATGAATGTATTCGGAGGCATTTTGGTAGGACTTCTTGTGAACGCTTTACATAACCGGTTCTACACGATCACACTTCCAAGCGCCGTTAATTTTTTCGGCGGAAAACGCTTTGTCCCGCTGATTACCATTATCACCATCCCGCTGGCAGGAATCGCATCTTATTTCATCTGGCCGTTCTTTAACACATTTATCGGACTGATCGGCAACTGGATCAACTCTATTGGCGTATTCGGACCATTTGTATACGGTGCAGCCAACAGGCTTTTGATCCCTACCGGCCTTCATCATATTCTGAACCAGGTGGTACGCTTTACACCGGTAGGCGGAACAGCAACCATAGATGGCCAGACTGTCATGGGTGCGTTAAATATTTTTAATACTGCCATTGCGTCAGGCAGCCAGGTTCCCAATGATGTATTCCAGATGGGCGCCCGTTACGTAGGACAGGGGCACTCCCTTATCGTTATCTTCGGCCTTCCGGCTGCTGCCTTTGCAATGTACCGGTCTGCAGATGATCAAAACAAAAAAAGAGTCAAGGCACTGCTTTCCGCAAGTGTTACCGCTTCCATCCTTACGGGAGTTACAGAGCCGCTGGAATTTTCCTTTATGTTTATCTCACCGGTGCTCTTCCTGTTTCATGTAATCATGACGGGGATCGGCTATATGACGGCAGCTTTGCTCCATTGCAGCGTGGGGGGCGTTCAGGCAGGACTGATTGATTTTACGATTTTCGGTATCTTCCGGGGGGCACAGAGCAAATGGTACCTTGTAGTACTGATCGGCATCGGTATGGCTGTAATCTACTACTACGGCTTTACCTACCTGATCCAAAAGTTTAATATTTCAACTCCCGGAAGAAATGAAGGGGCTGATACAGAAGATGAAAAAACGTCACTTGTAAATTCCGGAAGCGGCACAAAGCTGGCGGAACAAATCCTGGAATACTTGGGCGGCAGAGAAAACATCGGTGAAATCAACAACTGCTTTACCAGACTGCGTGTTACCATCAAGGATATGTCTCTGGTTCAGGAGCATAATTTAAAATCGACCGGTGCATCAGGTATTGTCTGTCCTTCTGCCAATCAAATACAGGTCATCTACGGATTGAAAGTTGAAAGCATTGCTAGAGATGTGAAAGCATTGTATCACGCGAAGCATACGGGAAAGGATTAAATAAATGGAACATAAGTTAAAGATTACGATCGTGGGAGGCGGTTCCACATGGACCCCCGGAATATTGAATGCATTTATCCACCACATGGATACTCTCCCGGTCACAGAGCTGGTTCTTTATGATATTAACGCAGAACGTCAGGCTCCTATTGGAGAATATGCGCAGCTGCTATTCCGCCTGAACGCACCAAATGTAAAGGTCACTTACACAACAAGCAAAGACGCGGCCTACGATTCTGTGGATTTTGTTATGGTTCAGATCCGTACAGGCGGATATCCCATGCGGGAAAAGGATGAAAAAATCCCCATGGAATACGGAGTGCTCGGTCAGGAAACCTGCGGCCCCGGCGGTTTTGCTTACGGGATCCGTTCCTTAAAAGACATGATCGAAATTGTAAAGGATGTGCGCAAACACAGTAAAAATGCCTGGATCCTGAATTATACCAATCCAGCCGCCATTGTAGCCTACGGCCTGCAGCGGGAGTTTCCTGATGACAAAAGGATTCTCAATATCTGTGACCAGCCGATCAACCTGATTCATTCTTTCGCAAAGCTGCTCGATGTACCGGCCGAATCCCTGGAACCCACCTATTTCGGGCTCAATCATTTTGGATGGTTTACCCATCTTTACAACCAGAACGGCCAGGATTTGCTTCCCCTTCTAAAGGAGCGGATAAAGGATAAGGGATTTCTGCCTGCCGATGCCGCCGAGCGCGACCCTTCCTGGCTGGATACTTATGCACTGGTACAGGATATGGTACATGATTTTGATGAGTATGTACCTTCCACTTACCTCCAATACTATATCTATCCCGAGTACAAGGCTTCCAAATTAAACCCGGATTATACCAGAGCAAACGAAGTCATGGATGGCCGTGAGAAACAGGTATTTTCCGAATGCCACCGCGCAGTCAGTCAAAACAGTCTGGATGGTATCCATGTAGTAAAAAATGAAGCTCACGGTGATATGATCCTTTCCATAGCGGAAGCTATTTACTTAAATAAAAATGCGTACTATATTATCATGGTTAAAAATGAAGGAATCATCGAGAACCTTCCGGATGATGCAGTCGTGGAAGTGACCTGCCTGCTGGGCAGCCGCGGACCAAAACCATTCCACACCGGACCTGTCTCTGTTTTTTATAAAGCATTGCTGGAAAACCAGTATGCCTACGAACGCCTGACCTGCGAAGCATATTTTGAAGGCAGTTACACAAAAGCATTGCAGGCGCTGACGTTAAACCGCACTGTCACAGACGCCAAGAAAGCGAGAAAGATCCTGGACCGCCTGATTGAAGAAAACAAAGGCTATTGGCCCAAACTGACCTGACAGAAAGGATTGTATCTATGTGCAAAATGATAATAAATGCAGATGACTTCGGTTATTGCCGGGCTGTCAATTATGGGATCATAGATGCTCATCTGCAAGGGGTACTTACATCCACTACACTTTTAACCAATACTCCAGGCTTCCGGCACGCTGCCGGCCTGTCAAAAGAATGCCCCTCACTGGGAGTTGGCCTGCATTTAAACATCGCCCTTGGGCAGCCTCTTACCAAAGGCAGCACCCTGACCGGAGAAGACGGGTTTTTTATTAAACCACGAAATCTATCCTCCTCCCACAAGTATCTTCCGGTAGATATCCTGGCAGAATTAGAGGCTCAATACCAACGGTTTGTGGAGGTAATGGGGAAAAATCCGACCCATCTGGACTCCCACTTATTTACAACGGACAGCAATCCTGTTATGGCTGCTGCCGCCAGGACCCTGGCTGAAAAATACCGGCTGCCGCTGAGAAACCACGATATAACAGGTTTTCCCCACGTGGATTTTATACAATTCCGCACGTACCATGGGGAACCGGGGCTGTCTTATGTATACGATCATATGGACGATATCTCTTTAAGGCCATATGTGGAGCTGATGAGCCACCCGGCCTATGTGGACTCTTACCTGCTTCAATCCTCCTCTTACAATTTACAGCGCCTTGCAGAACTGGATTTTCTGGTTAGTAATAAAACAAAAGACATGCTGCAAAAATATTCGGTCCAATTGATCAATTACAGTCAGTTGTGATCATGTAACAGAGAGTTGTCCGATCGATCTAATGCATTTATATCTGGTTAGCTAAGAATTAAGGATAAATAAAGACCCGCAGAGAAATCAAACTCTGCGGGTTTTTGGCTTGGTAAGTTCTACAATTACCTCTGCCAGGGGATCCGGAAGATAAAAGAAGTTTTCTCACCAGGCACTGACGTGGCCTCGATGCCGATGCTATGGCGGTCCGCAATCCGCTTCGCAATTGCCAGACCAAGACCGGTTCCCGTCCGGTTGGTTTCACCGATAGACATATAATACTCCTCGAACACATGGGGCAGATCCTTTTCTTGAATGCCGGTACCCTTGTTGCTGATTCTTGTAGTGCAGCCGCTGGTATCAATAGTGACCGTCACCTGGATTGGCTCTCCCGGTATCGAAAACTTGATGGCATTATCCAACACGGTTCCTAACATCTGGCGCAATCTGCCATAATCCCCGCAGAAAGGAAATATTTCACCGTCTATTGTATTCAGTTCTATGGCATGCCCCGCATTTCGTGCGATATGCCTCAAAGTCCGGACCACATCCTCTACGACCATCATAAAATCAATCGGCTGCTTTTCTATATGATAGCTGGGGTTTTGCAGCCTGGACAGTTCCAAAAGATCATTGACCATACGGTTCATATGAACGCTCTCCGCGAGCATCTCCTTATAATATGCCTCCACCTGCTCCTGACCGGTTACAACCCCATCACAGAGTGCTTCCAGAGAACTGCGGATCACTGCCACCGGAGTACGTAATTCATGGGAAATATTAGATATATAAGTCTTCCTCAATTGTTCTAATTCCGCCTGCTGCCGGTCCGCTTCTTTAAGGCGTACAGATAGTATGTCGATGTTATTAGCAAGAACTCCAAGCTCGTCCTGGCGTTTCACGCCGGTTTTTGCCGTATAATCGCCTTTGGTCATCCTTACGGTAATTTCTACCATACATTTCAGCGGATTTACAATGTTACGGGAGAATATGAGACACGGAACGATTAAAACCAGCAGTGCCAGGAGCATACTTCCGGCCAATACCCAGCCTGCTTCCATAATTGTGGAAAACATGTCGCCGGTACGGGCATGGATGACCACCACCGCCACCGTCCTGCCATCAGAGAACTGAACCGGTGAAGCAATAATGAAGTTTTTTTCCAGCATTCGGTCAGACCACCGTTCACTGATGGAGGTTTCTCCTTCCATGGCCTGATCGATAAGTGTCCGCACTTCTGCGGGAATGGAGGAGTAGGTAATATTATATTTGCCAAATTCCACGTGGATCGTCTTTGTGGCGCTGTCCACAATCCAAAGGTTACTTAAGGCAATGTTATCCATGAAATCCAGATAAATGCCCAGTCTTAAGTTGGACTGTTTCATTTGCTCTTTAAGCCCCGACTCGATCGGATAATACTCTGGTAACTCCTGCTCAAAATATACGCTTAGAGAGTGAGCGATGGCCTCTGTTTTCTGTAGAAAGCCTGAACGATAGTTATGTACAGTAGTTCTGGTATAAATAATCAGAAAGATCCCTCCTACCGTACTGCACATCAAAACTAGTGCTGCTGTAAAATAGAGGAGGATCTGCGCGGTTAGCTTTCGTTTCATTGGATCACCGATCCTGCCTGATCTCAAACTTATATCCGGAGCCCCAGACTGTCTTGATCTGCCAGTTAGGGTGGCTTAAGTCAGACAGCTTGAACCGGAGACGCTTGATGTGGGTGTCTATAGTCCGTGGGTCACCAAAATAATCTACGCCCCACACTAAATCCAGCAGATTGTTTCTGGTATATACCCTGTTACGGTGTGTGGCCATCAGCCAGAGAAGTTCAATCTCCTTCTTTGTCAGATTGACAGGGATTTCATTTACCGTTACCGTAAGGGTTTCCAGCGAAATCTTCAGATTGTCATACATGAATAACTGCTGCTGATGCAGATTACCCGAAGCCTGATCGATACGCCGCATAATGGCACGTATCCTGGCCATCACCTCGCCCGGTGAAAAAGGCTTCACAATATAATCGTCGGCACCGATATCCAGCCCCATGATCTTCTCAAAGTCCTCACCCCGTGCCGTGATCATAATAATGGGAATCGTGGAGCTGCTGCGGATCTGCCGGCACACCTCGAATCCATCCTTGACCGGCATCATGATATCCAAAAGTACCAGATCGATATCTTCTCTTTCATATATTTCAAGTGCCTGCTGTCCATCATGAGCCCTGTGTACCGTGTAACCCTCCTTAACACAATACTCGGCCAGCACGGTAACAAGCTGCCGGTTATCGTCACAGATCAGTATAGTTATCATTCATGTACCTCCCTTTCTTTAACTACTATAATATGAATTTATGACATTTCCATGTCATTTTTGACATAAAGTTCACAAATTTGAACGCAAAATGCCACATGATTGCCATAAATATATTTTATTATAAAATTAACAATAAAATCAATATATGTGATAGAACTTTGTAGAATCTACACATATGTGCAAGAAGCAAGAGGAGGAAAAGATGAAAAAATGGATTAAGTTACTGTTTGCTGCAGGTCTTACTATGTTCGTTCTGACGGGCTGCGGGGGAAGCCAAAACACCAGCAAAGCAGAGAGCCAGGCTCAGTCTGGGGAGGGCACCTCTTCCCGAAAAGAGGAACTGATTATCGGAACCGCCGCCGATATTAACAACCTGGATTTACAGAAACAACAGGATGCTACCAACAACATTGTATTAAAGCTCACTCACGAAACACTGATTTTCTTCACGAACGAAGGCACGATTGAGCCGCGTCTGTGCACCGGATGGGAGTTTAAGGACGACACCCACATCGTGTTCAAACTGTATGATAACATGTGTTTCTCCGATGGAACTCCGCTGACTGCAGAGGATGTTAAGTTCACTTATGATATGGGCCTTCAAAATGAGCTCAGCGTATTAAAGGGACTTGTTGAAGTGAATGTTATCGATTCCCTGACCGTGGAGCTGGTTATTGACAGTTACTCAAACGAGTTCTTGCAGTCCCTTGCCTCTGTTCCGGTGAGTATTCAGTCTAAGGCAGCTTATGAGAGCGGTATGGACGAGCCATATCTGATTGGTTCCGGCCCGTACAAGCTGGATAAATGGGAACCGGATGAGCAGGCAACCTTCGTAAAGAATGAGAACTACTGGGGAGACAAGAAGGGGGGCTCCGACCGCATCACCTTCCGTCCGATCAAGGAAGCTTCAACCAGAGCCATTGCCCTTCAAAACGGTGAAATTGATGTCTGTATCGATCCATCCATGGACAACTTACCGGATCTGGAAGCTGATGACAACGTAACCGTATTTGAGAGACCTGGTACCCGTCTGTTCTATCTTGGCTTCAATGTAACAAAAGAACCGTGGGACAACTTAAAAGTAAGGCAGGCGGTGGCACATGCGATTGACCGTGAATCAATCATTGATGTGGTTTTGATGGGAAAGGGACAGACTCAAACTACCATTCTAAACCGTGGCCTGTGGAGCTTTTTTGATGAAATGGAAGGTTATCCGTATGATGTGGATGCAGCAAAAGCAGCATTGGCTGAGAGCGGCTATACCCCAGGCGGAAAAATTCCACTACTTATCTCCAACGAGAGCGATTACGGCCAGGTAGCACAGTTGATTCAGGCGAACCTAAAAGTAATCGGTATGGATATCGAAATCCAGACCGTTGAGCCGGCGACACTGAAAACCGAGTGCGTAAATGGTACCCAAGGCCTGTATTTGTGGAGATGGAACGAGGACAGTAAGGTTGATTTCGTATATCGTGACCTGTACTACACCGGTTCCGGCAGCAATTATCATCACTACTCCGATCCGAGAGCGGATGAGCTGACTGATTTAATTCTGACTGAAAAAGATCCGGACAAGCGCCTGGAATACTCCAAAGAGCTGCAGAAGTACCTGGTTGAAGCAGTTCCCCAGGTCCCGCTGTACATTAAGAACTTAATTATTGCTTACAATAAGAATCTTAAGGACACCTACTTATATGGCGGCGGAAACCACGACTGGAGATTCGCTTACGTGACAGAATAGAAGAGGTTTGCTTATGGGACGATATTTACTAAACAGACTGCTTCTCATGATCCCGGTGATCCTGATAACTTCGTTTCTGATCTACTCCGCTATGAACATGACGGGAGGAGATCCGGTCCTCGCTCTGGCCCCTGACAATGCGTCAGAGGCCCAGATCGAGATAATCCGAGAGGAGCTAGGGCTTAATGACCCCTTTGTTATCCGTTATTTCAAGTACATGGGCGGAATGCTAAAGGGTGATCTGGGTACCTCCTATGTAACTAAAAAAGATGTCTTCGAGACTTACATACAAAGACTGCCAGCCACCATGCAGCTGGCCTGCGCCTCTGTTTTCGTGTCCGTGCTGATTGCCATTCCCCTTGGCATTTACACTGCCATACGACAGAATACCTGGAAGGATAATCTAGGGATGGTATTTGCACTTTTCGGTGTCTCGATGCCCAACTTCTGGCTAGGCCTCATGCTCATGCTTTTGTTTTCACTAAAGCTTGGCTGGCTGCCATCCAGCGGCCGCAATGGACCATTATCCCTGATTCTTCCTGCCGTGACAGTCGGCATGGGTCTTGCCGCACTGATTACCCGGACCACACGTTCTTCCATGTTAGACGTGCTTCGTCAGGATTACATGCGCACTGCCAGGGCAAAGGGGGCGGATGAGAAACGGGTGATTCTCCGCCACGGTCTTAAAAATGCCCTGATTCCGATTATCACTGTAGTCGGTATGCAGCTCAGCAACGTTTTGACCGGATCCGTGCTGGCCGAGACCGTATTCGCCTGGCCGGGGGTCGGACGGCTGATTTTTGATTCTATTTCCAAGCGCGACACGCCGATGGTTACCGGGGCTATTATCATGTCCTGCGTCCTAATGAGTATCGTAAACGTACTGGTGGACGTAGTATATGCATTCTTTGATCCCCGAATCAAGGCGCAGTATATAAAAAAGAGGTGATATCATGGCAGCAGAGACTGTAAAAAGCCGTTCCCAGGCCCAGGAGGTCTGGAGAAGGCTTAAGAAAAATAAAGGTGCCATGATCGGTCTGGGTTTTCTGGTACTTCTTGTTGCGGTTGCCATTGCCAGCGGCTTTATCTTCGATTATGACACGGAAGTGATCGGGATTAACCCTGCATTAAAGCTGCAGCCGGCGAATTCGAAACACTGGTTCGGCACCGACAACCTGGGACGTGACATATTCGCCAGAGTCTTATACGGAGCCCGCTACAGCCTGATAATTGGTGTGGGAAGCGTGGCCATCGGTCTGGTGGTAGGAGTTATCTGCGGCGCCTTAGCCGGATACTACGGCGGCATAATCGATCAGGTGGTTATGAGAACGAACGATATCCTGTATGCAGTGCCGAATATTATGATCGCAGTGGTTATTGTGTCCCTGTTCGGAACCAACACAATGAATCTGCTGTTGGCACTGTGTGTGACGGTTGCCACGGCATTCACAAGAATCGCCCGTGCTTCCGTTATGACGATCCGGGGACAGGAATATGTAGAGGCAGCCTATGCGATGGGGCTTCCCACCTGGAAGGTTATCGCAAAGCACATCCTTCCCAACTGTCTTTCCCCGATCATTGTTCAGATTACCCTTTCCATCGGTACGACCATCATTGCTGCCTCTTCCTTAAGTTTCCTGGGTATTGGCATTCCAAGCCCGGCACCGGAATGGGGGGCAATGCTCTCCGAGGGACGTAACTTTATCCGAAATTCCAGTTATATCTGCGTAATACCGGGACTTGCCATTATGTTAACGGTACTGGCTTTAAATCTTTTAGGCGACGGGCTGCGGGATGCGCTGGATCCAAAACTGAAAAAGTAGGTGATGAGTATGAACGAAATTATATTAGATATCAAGAACCTGGTGATCAATTATGAGACAGATGACGGCTGCGTCCGGGCTGTTAATGGCCTCGATCTGCAGCTTGGCAAGAAAAAAACACTGGGTCTGGTAGGGGAAACCGGTGCTGGAAAGACGACCACCGCTCTTTCTATTCTGAATCTGGTGCCGAATCCGCCGGGTGTTATTCGGGACGGAGTCATCATGCTGGATGGCGACAATGTGCTGGAGAAGAGCCCAAAGGAATTGGAAAAGATGCGCGGAAACGATGTTGCCATGATCTTCCAGGATCCAATGACTGCTTTAAATCCGGTTATGACCATTGGTGAGCAGATCGCAGAGAGTATCCTTCTGCATGAAAATATTTCTGAGGAAGGAGCCATGGAGCGGGCGAAAGAAATGCTTAAGATGGTCGGCATTGCAGAGAGCCGTGCCTGTGACTACCCCCATCAGTTCTCTGGCGGTATGAGGCAACGTGTAGTCATCGCCATTGCGCTTGCTTGTAATCCGAAACTGCTGATTGCAGATGAGCCAACCACAGCCCTGGATGTGACGATTCAGGCACAAGTACTGGAGCTGATGAAGGGACTGATCAGACAATACGAGATGTCAATGCTCTTAATCACACACGATCTTGGCGTTGTAGCCGAAATCTGTGATGAAGTGGCGGTTATTTACTCAGGAAAGGTCGTGGAAAAAGGTACTGCCGATGAGATTTTCAATCATACCCGTCATCCATACACGGAAGGCCTATTCAACTCCATGCCCAACTTAAAAAAGCGCGGCGAGGAGCTGGAACCGATTCAGGGTATGATGCCGGATCCCATGAATTTACCGGAAGGCTGCTCTTTTGCAGAGCGCTGTCCTTACGTGTCAGAGCGCTGTCTGCAGGCACAGCCGGAGTTAAAACCAAATGGTGATACCCATTTCGTGGCCTGCCTGGCTTATGAGGACAAAAATTTCAAGCTCAGGAGGTATCAGGATGCCGGGAAGTAACTATGTATTGGAAGTTGAAAACCTGACAAAATATTTTAATACACCGGCCGGACAGCTTCATGCCGTAGACGGTGTCAGCTTTAAGCTGGAGTATGGAAAGACGTTGGGCATCGTTGGGGAATCCGGATGCGGTAAGTCCACCACCGGCCGGACCCTCTTAAAGCTGACCCCTCCGTCCTCCGGCAAGATTATTTTTGACGGCGAGGACATCACCGCTTATCGCACTTCAAGGATGCGTAAGCTGCGTACGGAAATGCAGATAATCTTCCAGGATCCCTTTTCTTCTCTGGATCCCAGACAGAGCGTTATGCAGCTCATCAGTGAGCCAATGATCCAGCACAAGCTGGTCAGCGGCAAAGCGGCCATTGAGAAAAAGACACGGGAGCTGATGGAGATTGTTGGCCTTTCATCCCGATATGTCAATACCTACCCCCATGAGCTTGATGGCGGCAGACGCCAGAGAATCGGCATTGCCCGTGCTCTGGCTGTAAACCCCAAACTCATCGTCTGTGATGAACCGGTATCTGCCCTGGATGTATCAATTCAGGCACAGATTTTAAACCTGTTAAAGCAGCTTCAGAAGGACCGTGGCCTTTCCTATATCTTCATTACCCATGATCTGTCGGTAGTAAAATACTTTTCTGACGATATCGCAGTCATGTATCTGGGGCAGATGGTTGAGAAGGCAAACTCCTACGATTTGTTCGCAGAGCCGATCCACCCATACACCAAAGCACTGCTGGCAGCAGTTCCACAACCGGTAGTGGGAAAGGATCGCCCGCAGCGTCAGCTGATTAAGGGCGAGATCACCTCCCCGGTAAACCTGCCTGACGAGTGCCGGTTCTCCAAGCGCTGTGACTTCACCTGCGACCATTGCCTGCAGAAGAACCCGGAGCTTAAGGAGCTGCGTCCGGATCACTTTGTGGCGTGTACGCTTGCAAAGTAATAAAGCCTATGACACCGTAGGACACCATACTACATGGAATCCGTGGAGGAGAGGGTATTTTCAGATATTTGTTTTACGATAAGAATCAAAACAAGCTGTGCGGGCTATTTTTAGCCCGCTGTTTTTGTTTAAACTATGTGAAGAAAATATCAAAAACCTTATTGTAAGTATCAAGTTTATTTTGTATAATAAAGAGAGAAACTACCATGATTAACTGCGGAGATTGATGAATATGATAAAATTGACTAATTTTGATGTTAAAAAAATGACGATCGGAGAAATGGCTAAAATCAATCACATATCAGAGCAGACCTTAAGACTTTACGACCGGGAAGGGCTGTTTTCCCCCGTAAACAGGGATGAGAACACCGGATACCGCTACTATGACATTCGCCAAAGCGCCCAGCTTGACATGATCCGGTACATGAAAGCCTTAGGGATGCCCTTAAAGGAGATCCGGGTTCACATGAAAAAGTGGGATATGGGGCGGGTAAAACAGCTTCTCAGGGAGAACCGGGATGCCATTGACCATAAGATTGTGGAACTTAATCTTCAAAAACGAGCCATAGAACGGACTCTTGACAGCTATGACCGCTATGAAGCGGCTCCTCCCGATGGGGCCATTGTTATGGAGTACATACCAAAACGCCGGATGTATGTAAAAGAGATGAAAACTAATTTTTATGACTATGAAATCGATGAATACGAACGTCTTTTACGCAGCTTAAAGGAAGATATGGGAGCCCGTAAGATATCTCCGTTTTACTTTGCCAATGCAGGGACCATATTAAAGCGGGAGAATTTTATGAAGCGAAACCTGTATTCCACCCAGGTGTTCGTATTCGTGGATCAGGAATACGTTGAGGAAGAACTGATTACCGTCATACCGGCCAATTCCTATCTTTGCATATACTGTGACCGATTTTCCAAAGAAAAAGAATACATTGACCGTCTGCTGGCAACCATAGAAGAGAATCACTACACGGTTATCGGAGATTACATCTGCGAAGTCATTGTTGAGATGCCTCTTGACTATAAGGAAAGGGGCATGTTCCTGCGCCTGCAGGTACCGGTCCGTATGTCCTGATATTTGGTAATTTTGCTCCATTGACCTGATACCGTCTATAACCTTTATAATGAATGCATCAGGAGCTTGGCTCCATAACAGGTTCTTATATAGAAAGGATGACGACGATGATAAATAATGAAAAAATCCGTGTGGTACAGTATGGCTGCGGAAAAATGGCAAAGTATATTCTAAGATATTTATATGAAAATGGCGCGGAAATTGTAGGCGCCATTGATGTGAACCCCGATGTGGTAGGCATGGATGTAGGTGAATTTGCCGGCCTTGGATTTAAAATCGGTGTTCCCATCCGAAGCGACGCAGATGCGGTTCTTGACGAGTGCGATGCAGACATCGCCGTCGTGACCCTGTTCAGCTTCATGGATGATGTATACCCTCATTTCGAGAAATGTGTTTCCAGAGGAATCAATGTGGTGACGACCTGTGAGGAAGCCATTTATCCATGGACCACTGCTTCCGCCATTACCAATCGTCTGGACCGGCTGGCAAAAGAAAACGGATGCACCATCGTTGGAGCAGGAATGCAGGATATTTACTGGATCAATATGATTGGCTGTGTGGCAGGCGGTGTACATCAGATCGACCGTATAGAGGGAGCGGTCAGCTATAACGTGGAAGACTACGGGCTGGCCCTTGCCGAGGCTCACGGCGCAGGCCTTACCCCTGAGGAATTCGAAGAAAAAATTGCCCATCCAACCACTTTGGAGCCTTCCTACGTATGGAATTCCAATGAAGCGCTGTGCAATAAGATGGGCTGGACCATCAAATCCCAGACACAGAAGTGCGTTCCTTACTTTTATGATAAAGACTTATATTCCGAAACTCTGGGAGCTACGATCCCCAAGGGAAACTGCATCGGCATGAGTGCGGTTGTAACTACGGAAACCTTCCAGGGACCGGTCATTGAAACCCAGTGCATCGGCAAGGTTTACGGTCCGGATGACGGTGACATGTGTGACTGGAAAATCATTGGAGAGCCGGACACTACCTTCTTTGTAAAGAAGCCGGCTACGGTAGAGCATACCTGTGCAAACATTGTAAACCGCATTCCAACCATACTGAATGCTCCGGCAGGGTTTGTAACGGTTGAAAAGCTTGACGATGTTCAGTACTTGTCCTATCCAATGCATTTATATCTGGAAAGCTAAGAATTAAGGATAAAATAAATACATGGATAAATAAGAATCCTGGATATAAGAATCGGGGATAAATAAGAATCAGGGATAAATAAGAATCAGGAATATATAAAATCCGCAGAGAAATAAGACTCTGCGGATTTTTGTGTCTTAAAACTGAGACAGCTTGGCAGAACGGGCATGGCAGTTTGACAGGAATAAAGTTTTCCCTTTTCTCACCCTCTGGAAAATGGTATTATGGGGATAAGGCTGCTGTTATCTGCATGCAGTCAGAGAATTATAAGATTTTTTCTATAGGAAGATGGAAAAATTACAGGAGGTAAGAACATGGAGCGATTTGAGTACAAGACATTGTTTACCGATGCAAAGGGAATGCTTGGCGGAAAAGTAGACCAGGGTGCATTTCAAAAAGAGTTAAATGAGTTAGGCCAGCAGGGTTGGGAGCTGGTAAATACAGTTCCTGCCGCACAAAGCTATGGGAGCACAAGGTGGATCATCTCGATATTTAAACGGAAGACCGAGTAAGCCTGTATCGGGACGAATGATAAGAGATATATAATAGATAGATGTAGAAATATAAGTAATTATGCATGAGTAGAGATAAATAGCCCTAATAATCAACAAAATACAACAATGACCCCTAATGGACATTCGAAGAAACATGATAAAAATGATATGGATCAGCAAACATGGATTATCCTTAATTCCTTATAATGCTTTGACAATACCGGAAGTGATGCTATAATCAGGAGGCATATATTGAGACAGGATAACAAAGGAGAAGAAAAATGAAAATTCTAGAAAAGCATCCCATGGTTATGATCGTAATCGGTGTCATAGGAATTTCCCTTTCTGCTATTTTTGTCAAATATTCCGACGCACCCTCCGTGGTGACGGCCGCGTACCGGCTCTTGTGGACGGTGGGACTAATGACACCGGTGGTATTTGGGAAAGCCCAGGTCCGGGCGGAGCTGAAGCGGACGGATGGGAAGACCATTGCATTATGTGCAGTGAGTGGATTATTTCTGGCTCTTCATTTTACGTCATGGTTTGAATCGTTAAAGCAGACTTCTGTGGCAAGCTCGACGGCAATCGTCTGTACCGAGGTCATCTGGGTGGCTTTGGGGTTTGTCGTGTTCTTAAAAGGAAGGATTGGAAAAGCTGCCCTTATAAGCATTGCCATTACCGTATTCGGCAGCCTGCTTATTGCCCTCTCTGATTATTCGGCAGGAGGGGATCATTTGTCCGGAGACGGGCTTGCCCTGGCAGCGGCAATTTTTTCTGCCGTCTATACCCTGATCGGCCGGGAAGTGAGAAAAGGAATGTCGACAATATCTTACACCTATATTGTCTATTTCTTCTGTGCATTGGTGCTTTGCATATCTACGTTAGCGGCCGGAATTCCTTTCCATGGTTATGGGATGAGCTCTGTGGTGGTAGGTCTTCTTCTGGCGGTATTCTCTACCCTTCTTGGACACAGTATTTTCAGCTGGTGCTTAAAATTCCTGTCTCCCTCTTTTGTATCGGCTTCCAAGCTCTGTGAGCCGGTGGTTGCGGCCATATTTGCCGTGTTCCTTTTTGCTGAACTTCCGGCTCTTTTACAGATAGCCGGAGGACTGATCACCATAGGCGGTGTACTGCTGTACTCCAGGGTTGAGAAAATTGGGGAATGATTTTTCTTGTGATTCCGCTAAAATAGTGATAACCTAGGAATTGTGGAACTAATTTCCAAATATTTAGTAAAGGATTCATGGTAAATGAGCAGAAAAGGAAGTCATGCAGGTACGATGAGAAAGGGTCTCCTTCTGGCTGTCATTTTGATGTTAGCAGGGACGACGACTGCACTGGCAGATGACACTTCTAAATTTGTCCCGGGAACCAAAATAAACGGAGTTCCTGTGGGAGGAATGACAGTTGAAGAAGCGAAAATACAGATAGAAGGCTTTTATGGCAGGGAATACCGCCTTTCCATCAAGGAAAAGGGAGAGGTGACAGAAGTCATAAACGGTCCTGAGATTGGCTATCAGGTGGTTTTTGCAGAAGGGCTTAAGACGGTTTTAGAAGAGCAGAACGCATCGGGGCGGGTGACAGGCCCTGCAGCTGACAATACCTATAGCCAAAAGGGAGCAGCCAGTTATGACGAAGGGAAGTTAAAGGAAAAGCTGAAATCTCTTACGTGTATAAGCGGTGAGGGTATTACGGTTACAACGAATGCCCGGATTTCTGACTGGCAGCAGGGAATTCCCTTTGCGATCCTACCGGAAGTACAGGGGAACAGCGTAAACTTAGAAAAACTGGAAGCAGCCGTCAAGGCTGCGTTAAATGAAGAACTTCCCCAAATAAACATCGAGGAATCAGGCTGTTATGACACCGTAACCGTCACCTCAGAGGATGCCGGTTTGACCGCCCAGCGGGATGCCTTAAACCGTGTCAGGGAAATGGAAATCACCTATACCTTTGGAGATCAGTCGGAGGTTTTAAAAGGAGAAGAAATCTGTTCCTGGATATCGGGGATGACGGGAGAAGTGATAAATGTAAGAGGAGACAAGACTTCGGCTTACATAAAGGCTCTGGCCGACAAGTATGATACAGTAGGAAAGGAACGGGCATTTCGTGTCACGGATGGAAAGGCCCGCCTTCTTCCAGGTTCCTATGGCCAGAAGGTAGATCAGGCAGGAGAAACCGCTGCCCTGGCTGCTCTCATACAATCCGGGCAAAGCCAGAAAAGAGAACCGAAGTATATTCAGACAGTGGCTAACCGGAGCAATGCCTGGGGCGGGGCTTATGTGGAGGTAGATATGGCGGCCCAGCATGTTTACATGTATAAGGATGGTGTTCTGGTATGGGATTCTCCGTGCGTCACAGGAAATGTTTCTAAAAAATACACAACTCCGGAGGGCATTTTCACTCTTTACAATAAGGAGACTGATCGAATCCTGCGGGGAGAGAGACAAGCGGATGGCACCTACGAATATGAAAGCCATGTGAATTACTGGATGCCGTTTAACGGAGGAATCGGTCTTCATGACGCAAACTGGAGAAGCAGGTTTGGCGGAGATATCTATCAGACAAAGGGGAGCCATGGCTGTATCAACCTTCCACCGGATAAGGCAAAGGTATTATATGGCCTTGTCTATTCCGGAATTACCGTAGTCTGTCACTATTAAGCCAGGTGCATGAAAAAAAGAGAAACGCTGTCCTGGTTTTGGACAAGAAAAAAGAGAAAGCCGATTCGGGTATTATATCCGAACCGGCTTTTATTCATTGGGCCTCTGACGGATTCTTAGGAGTCCGTTTTTTATATACAAAAATGCATTTATTATTTCTGATAGAAAGCATGTTTTAAAAGAATGAAAAATATTACTGCGAGAGTAATAAATGTTAAGATATGGGATCGTATCCGTATGCGTGTGAAACTATTTACACGTTAAATGAAATGAAGTATCATTAGGCCATCAGAAAAGGATAAGTAAAAAAGCGGAAAAGGAGAAAAACAATGAGAACATTTAACGTATGCATCGTTGGAGGGGGAAGTACTTTTACATTAGGTTTCCTAAAGTCATTTGTCAGGCTTAAAGAGGAGTTCCCCTTAAAGAAGCTGGTGCTGTTCGACATCGACAACGACCGCCAGGAACCGATCGGGAAGTATGGTGATATTCTGTTTAAGGAAAGATTTCCGGAGCTGGATTTTTCTTACACAACCGATGTGAAGGAAGCTTATGAGGGGATGGACTTCATATTTATGCAGATGCGCTCCGGAGGACTTCCCATGCGTGCAAAGGATGAACACATTCCGCTGAGCATGGGAATCGTCGGACAGGAAACCTGCGGTGCGGGAGGAATGGCCTATGGTCTCAGGTCCTGTGTGGATATGATCAAGGCCGTACACGATATCCGTACCTATGCACCGGATGCATGGATATTAAACTACTCCAATCCCGCTGCAATTGTTGCGGAAGCACTCCGCAGAGAATTTCCGGATGACAAGAAAATCTTAAACATCTGTGACCAGCCGGAGAATGTGGTACGCTCCTGCAGCAGACTTTTAAAATGCAGTTGGGAGGATTTAGACCCGGTTTACTTTGGACTGAACCATTATGGCTGGTTTACCCATATGTATGACGTTCATACGGGGGAAGACTTACTTCCAAAGATCAGGGAAATGGTTGCCCTAAACGGCTTCCTTCCCCAGGATGCGGAACAGAGAGATAAGTCCTGGCTGGATACCTATGGAATGGTAAAGACAATCATGGAAGATTTCCCGGAGTTTCTGCCCAACACCTATGACCAGTATTACTTATATCCGGAATATAAGGCCAGCCATCTGGACGCTTGTTTTACCCGTGCGGATGAGGTTATGGCGGGGAGAGAAAAACGGGTCTTTCGCGAATGTGCCCAGGTGATCAAAGAAGGAAAGCTGGGAGATAAGTTTGATGAGATTTCCGATGCACATGCCGAAATGATGATTAAGGTTGCAAAATCCATTGCTTTTAATAAAAATGACAGGCATATCCTGATTGTTGAGAACAACGGCGCGATAGCCAATATGCAGGACGATGCCATGGTAGAGGTTGTATGCGAACTTGGAGCAAATGGCCCCCGCCCCATGAGAGTAGGAAATATTCCTCAATTCTATCTGGGGCTTTTGGTTAACCAGGTATCCTGTGAAAAGCTGATTGTAGATGCTTATTTTGAGAATTCTTATCAGAAGGCTCTGGAGGCATTTACCCTTAACAGGCTGATAGGCGATGCAAAGAAAGCAAGAACGGTACTGGATGCTTTGATTGAGGCCAATAAAGGAATGTGGCCGGAGTTAAAATAAGGGGAAGCAAAAACTTGGCGGGAGTGAAATGAAATGTGCTCCTATGGAGAATCATAAGAAAACAGGATGTAACGTTGCAGGGTAGCCTGTGATGGGAGAGGATATTATCATGAAAAAAAACAGGGCAATGGATTTTTTCTCGGCTCTCGGACGTAGTTTGCTGATGCCGATTGCTGCTTTAGCCGCATGCGGTATTGTATTGGGGTTGACCTCTGCGCTTATGAAAGCGCAGGTACAGACGGCTGTACCATTTTTACAGCAGGGGCTTATCTATTTCATTATTTCTACTTTAAATAAAATATCAGGTGTTGTATTTACATTGATTCCGGTGCTGTTTTCCATTTCCATTTCTTTTGGAATGGCAAGGGAGGAAAAGGAAATAGCGGCATTTGCAGGATTTATCGGTTATTATACGTTTCTGGTGGCATCGGCATGTATGATTAATTCCGGCTTTATGAATTTCGGCGCTTTGAAGATATCCACGATTCTGGGAGTAGAAACCCTGGATATGGGTGCGGTTGCAGGTATTGTTTCAGGTATCATCACCGCCTCGCTCCATAACCGGTATCATAAAGTTACGTTTCCGGTGGCAATCTCCTTTTACGGAGGAAAACGTTTTGTTGCCATTGTTGTTATCATGGCTATGGCAGTTGTTGGTCTTGCCGCACCGATCCTATGGTCACCGGTTTCCATGGTCATTGACGGGCTGGGAGGTTTGATTTCCGCTACAGGACTGGTCGGAGTATTCGGCTATGGATTCCTGGAGCGGCTGCTGATCCCTACCGGTCTGCACCATGTATTAAACGGTATTTTCCGCACCACCTCCATAGGCGGAACCTATGAAGGCGTAGAAGGGTGCTTAAATATCTTCCTTCAATTTGTCGATAAAGTAGACATCTCAGAGCTGAGACCGTTTACGGTATTTTTAGGACAGGGCAAAATGCCGATGATGATGTTTGGTCTTCCGGCAGCAGCACTGGCTATTTACAGGACTTCTCCTCCGGAGAAAAAGAATAAAGTTAAGGCACTTATGATTGCAGGCGTTGCAGCCAGCATTGTGTCAGGCATTACCGAACCATTGGAATTCTCCTTCATGTTTATTGCACCGCCGCTGTTTTTGTTCCATGCGTTGATGGGCGGCCTGTCCTTCATGCTGATGTCAGCATTTAAGGTGATTATCGGCAATACTGGCGGCGGTCTGATCGATTTCCTGATCTGGGGCGTATTCCAGCCAGGATCCCGCTGGTACTGGGTGATCATTACCGGACCGTTCTTCTCCGTCATTTATTATTTTGTATTTAAAAGCTATCTGACGAGAAAACAGCTCTCCATTGATGTGTCTGACGAAGAGCAGGAGGCGGATGCTTTGGAGAGTACCATGGAAGACAAGCAAAAAGCCCTCGCATCAAAAATCATAGAAGGACTTGGCGGATATCATAATATCACAACAGTGAACAACTGCCTGACCAGACTTCGTGTGGATGTTAAAGATATGGCAATGGTGAGTGATGAACTTTTAAAGAAAACAGGCTCCATGGGAATTGTCCGCACCAGCGATACACATATCCAGGTGATATATGGACCGAAAGTGGAAGGAATTGCATCAAATGTAAGGGAAGTATTAAAATATTAAAGATACAAATAGGAAGCTGCCCGGCCATGGGAAACATGGAACCGGGCAGCTTCCTTATTTTTGTTAAGACAGGGAATCAAAGGTGTCACCGCCTGTCTGGGAATTCTGCTTGATTCTGGCGGCCAGTTCAATCAGAATCTGGACAATCGTGAAGATCCCCAGTCTGGGATTAATATCTACATGACGGTACTCCTCATTCTGGTCATTGGTGCAGAGTGCAAAGGTGCTGTAGGGGATCAGAGGGCTGTCCTTCTCACAGGTGAGCAGAATCGTGATGGTGCCGCGGGCCTTAGCCTTTCGGAATACAGACAGATATCGCCTGGCATCTCCATGGGCCGTGATGATGAAAAGAACGGCGTCGCTGTTTATCTCATGCACAAGACCATTTAATAAGCGCCTCCACTCAACCAGAATACAGGGATAGTCAAGGGTGTTTAGGACCGTCTGGAGATATTTGGCGGCAAGGGAGCTTAAATTGGAGCCATAGATATAGATGGGTCGGTCACTGGTTAATAGCCCGGCGATCTCTTCCAGCTTCTTTTCATCGATCTGATCTAAATTATCTTTAAACAGGGCGAGAGAATGATGGACCAGATCATCGGTACGGAAGTTCTGGGGGTGAAGCTGCTTTAATTCTTTTCGCACCTGGTATTTGAATTCGTTATAGCCCTTCAGTCCCAGCTTTTGGCAGAAACGGACAATGGTAGCGCTTGAGGTATACAGGCTGGCACTTAAGTCATTTAAATTGGTATACACGGACGAGGGAAGATTGGATTCAAAATACTTAAGGATTTCTTCTTCCGTATCCGTAAGGTGCAGCTCATGTGCTTTTTCAAATAAAGGAATCATGGTTTTCCCCCTGTTCCGTTTGTTCCCGGCCGGACAGCTTGTACTGCAGGTAACAGCGTATAATGGCGTTGATCATATAAAACACCGGAAGCCTGGAAGTGAACTCCGCTCCCCGGTTCTCGCGCTGGTTGGTGAAGAAACGGAAGTTGACAGTGGCTAAATTGGCAACTTCATTGTTGGTATATGGGGTGATGGATAAGATCGGGACATTGTTCATCCGGGCGATTTTGCCAAGACGTACGGTCGGACCGAAGTCCCCGGTGGTGCTGATTAAGATCAGCAGGGATTCCGAGTGGATATTTCTTAAAATATGTTCTCCCATTTTACTGGATTCGATCTTGTATACATTCTGGCGTCCGATGGAGAAAAGAAGCTTCTCAAAGTAGTCGCTTAGAATCGAAGTGATCCCTCCCGGGGCCCATAAGTAAATGGGACAGTTGCTGTCAAAATACCGGAACGTATGGCTGAGCTGATCTTCCGATATCAGATTGGAGGTTCCTTCCACGTTGGAACACAGGCTGTCAATCATGATCCGGGTATTAAAATTCTGGGCCTTTACTGCCGGGAATCCGGGATTTTCTTTTCTTCCCTCTGCGCGGAGGGCATATTTGAATTCCGCAAAGCCGGAATACCCAAGCTTCTTGCAGAAGCGAAGAATCGTGGCAGAGGAATAAGATGTCCGGGCGGCCAGAGTCTGTATGCTCATATCCAAAACCTCATCCGAGTGTTCATAGACATATTTCAGGACATTCAGTTCATGGTTGCTCAGGCTTTTGATAACAGCGTCATCCAGATGAAGTGTGACCATAGGTAACCTCCTAGTAAATCTCTCAGTACATTTTATCACGAATACATGATAAGTCAATGCAGCCGGTCTGAAATTGACGGACTGTTTCGTGTAAAAGGTATTATTATCAGGTTATAGTTTGTGTGAACAGATTGACAGGCTGGTCTCTTTGTGCTACATTCAGGACATAAAAAAGGTGAAAGGAGATGATACCTGTGGTAGAGATCATGCCTCATATCAAGCTGTCAAAAGAACAGGCCGTTCCCTATGCGCTGCTGCCGGGTGACCCAAAACGTTTAGACCGGATTGCAGCCTGTCTGACGGATACGGAGGAACTGGCGTTTAACAGGGAATTCCGAAGTATAAAGGGAAAGTACAGAGGAGTCCCTGTTATGGCGGTATCTACAGGGATTGGAGGTGCATCTGCGGCAATCGCAGTGGAGGAACTGGCAAGAATCGGAGTTAATGCCATGATCCGGATCGGAAGCTGCGGAGCGCTTCAAAAGGGGATCCGCCTTGGCGATCTAATTCTGGTGAATGGAGCTGTCCGGGATGATGGAGCCTCGTCCTCCTATGCAGATCCCATCTATCCGGCGATACCGGATACAAAGCTTTTGCTGGCCTGCATGGAAAGTGCAGGGGAGTTGGGAGCGAGATCTCATGTGGGAATAGCCAGAAGCCATGACAGCTTTTACATTGATGAGGAAAAGGAGGTCTGCGCTTACTGGGCAGGTAAAGGTGTAATGGGTTCTGATATGGAAACTGCTGCATTATTTGTGGTAGGCGGACTGCGGGGAGTAAAAACCGCCTCCATATTAAATGTGGTGGTGGAGTCTGAGGAGTCCATAGAGGAAAACATCAACAGCTATACGGTTGGAGAATCCGCCATGATGAGAGGAGAGCATTTGGAGATTCTCACGGCATTGGAGGCCTTTGTCCGTTTGGATAAAGGTTGAGAAGAAAAAATAAATGGAGGAAATTGAGATGAAAAATTTATTTAAGACCAAATTGAATGCAGCCTGTTTTGTGTTGATTCCGGCTTGTATTGGAATCAATTATTTAGGAAAGCTTTTTGCGTCTGTTTTAAAGCTTCCGCTTTGGCTGGATTCTATCGGTACCTGCATCGGCGGTATTCTTGGGGGACCCGTAATCGGGGGAATCTGCGGTGCGGCCAACAATTTGATTTATGGCTTTACCACCGGTGATTCGATCACTCTGGTATATGCCTTAACCAGCTTAGGAATTGGTGTCGCAGTAGGAATCATGGCAAGGCTTGGCCGTATGGAAAAGCTTTCCGGAGCTATTCTCACCGCCTGTGTGGCAGGCCTTACGGCTGTTGTAATCTCCACCCCTTTAAATATCATTTTCTGGGGCGGAACCACAGGCAATATCTGGGGAGACGCTGTCTTTGCCTGGTCACAGGCTTCAGGACTTCCTGTTGCATTTGGCTCCTTCCTTGATGAAGTCATCGTGGATGTGCCGGATAAACTAATCACCCTTTTGATCGTATACGCTATCATCAAAGGTCTTCCAAAGAAACTGACTTCCCTTTACGAACTGGATGATGAAGTGGCAAGTCTGGATTAAAGCAGGAAAGGCAGAATTATATGAAAAGTATCAGTCTTTACGTGGATAAAGATACCTACTTAACCAGGCTGCATCCATTTGCCAAGATGTTTTATATTCTGGCAGCCGTCAGCGCACCCCTTATTGGGGGTGCGCTGTGGATATACGGCCTTTTTCTGGCCATCAGCCTATGTCTTTTGATCAGCGGTAAGATCATCAGAAAGGTTTTCCCTCTGATTGCTTTTTCCTTTACCATCATAATCACCATTTTTCTGATCCATGGCCTTTTTAATCAGGAAAACCAGAAGATTCTCTTCCATATAGGGCCTCTTGACTTTTATCAGGAAGGGCTTCTTTATGCCACCAGGATCGGGCTTAATATCTTAAATATGCTTTTGGCCTTTGCAACGTTTGTATTGACTACCAAGCCTGCTGATCTGGTAGAGACCATGGAGCAGGCAGGTTTTTCACCCAGGTTTGGATACATGATCAGTTCTGTTTTTCAGATTATTCCCCAGATGATGGGGACCATGAATACCATTATGGATGCCCAGAGAAGCCGGGGAATGGAAACAGAAGGCAGCCTGCTTGTAAGAGCCAGGGCATTTATCCCATTGATTTCGCCTGTGGTCAGCAGCTCCCTGATCAACACCAGAGAAAGGGCCATTGCCCTGGAAGTGCGGGGATTTGATTCAAAAAATAAAAAGACATTTTTAAGGGAATACAGTCTGGCAGGCAGGGACAAGGCATTTATGCTGTTGATGGCCCTGCTTATTGCGGGATCTATTGTGTGGAGGGTGCTTACATGGCTTTGATCGAAGTGACAAACTTAAAATACCGGTATCCCCATACAGAAAATCTGGCTCTTGACGGAATCGATTTTCAGGTGGAAAAGGGGCAGTTTATCGGAATCGCCGGTGAAAATAAGGCCGGAAAAAGCACGTTGTGCCAGGCCTTTGCCGGTCTGGTCCCCACCATGTTTCGTGGGGCATACGGCGGGAGGCTTCTCATAGACGGAGCGGAAGCGGCAAAAACTCCCATAGCCGAATTGTGCCAGAAGGTTGGCCTTGTGTTCCAGAATCCGTTTAACCAGCTTTCCGGGGCAAAGGATACGGTCTTTGAGGAAATCGCTTTTGGGCTTCAGAATCTGGGAATTCCCAGGGAAGAGATTATTAAGAGAGTGGAAGAAAATCTAAAGCTTCTGGATATTGAAGAATACAGGGACAGAAATCCCTTTGATTTATCAGGAGGACAGACGCAGCGGGTGGCCATTGCCAGCATCCTTGCCATGGAGCCTAAAGTTATCGTGCTTGATGAGCCCACCTCCCAATTAGACCCTCAGGGAAGTGAAGAGGTATTCCGGGTGGTTGATAAGCTTGCAAAGACAGGCATAACCATTATCATGGTGGAGCAGAAGATGGAGAAGCTGGCTTCTTACTGTGATAAGATCCTCCTTCTTCATAACGGAAAGCAGATCGCATATGACACTCCGGAACGGATTTTTTCCAGGGATGACTTAGAGGAACTGGGCGTTAAGCCGCCGGTTTATACCCAGGTCTGCAGAGCGCTTGGAGTGAGCAGGAAAGAGGGAGAGGACAGGCTTTATCCGGTCACGTTAGGACAGTTGGAGCGATTAAGGGACCAGTTTCCTCCAACGCTATCCGGCAGGACTTTTATAAAAGACCGGGAGATAAAGGGTCAGGCAGTATTTGAGATCCGGGATTTAAAGTTTCATTACAATCCTGATATTCCGGTGATCGAACACCTGGACCTTTGCCTTGATGAAAGGCCTACCGCAATCATCGGCCAGAACGGTGCGGGAAAAACCACTCTAGTCAAGCTGTTAAAGGGACTTTTAAAGCCAAATGCAGGTAGTATTTCCTTTGAAGGCGGGGATATATCCAAAAGAACCGTGGCGCAGCTTGCCGGAAAGGTGGGATATGTGTTCCAGAATCCGGATGACCAGATATTCAAAAACCGGGTGATGGAAGAGGTCATGGTAGGACCATTAAACTTAGGGAAGAGCCGGGAAGAGGCGGGGAAGCTGGCTGCTGAGGCCCTTGAGATGGTGGGGCTTATGGAGGCGGCGGAAGAAAATCCTTATGACCTGGATTTATCGGAACGGAAGATGGTAGCCATTGCTTCAGTGGTGGCGATGGATCCTAAGGTGCTTATCTTGGATGAACCGACCATTGCCCAGGATGCAAAAGGCCGGGCGGTGCTGGGGAGGATTGTCCGGACCTTAAGTGAAAAAGGAAAATTTGTGCTGGCAATTCTTCATGATATGGACTTTGTGGCAGAGTACTTTGAACGGGTCATTATTATGGCTCACGGGAAAGTGCTTAAAGACGGGCCGGGGGAAACGGTCTTTTATGAGAAAGAAAGCCTGTTAAAGGCCCGGTTGGAACAGCCCCATACTGCCCGGCTGTGTGAACTCCTGGGGTATGAGGGTGCTTTTATGACAGCGGAAGATATGAAAGCTTAAGGAAGGTAGCCTCCTGAAGCAATTTTGCTCCGGCAAAGAGCCTGCGATGCAGACTCTTTGTTTTTTTGCCGGAAACATGGGCCTGCTTAGGTTTTCTTCTCCGGAGTGCAGAAGACCACTATCGTCTGGGGAGTGGTAACTGCCGGAATGCTGCGGGTGGTAAATGCATAAAAGACAAGAAGAAAATGGCCGCCTGGATGGTAAAAGAAGGTCTGACCGTTGGAAAGAAGAATCGTTGTCTCACTTTGGTCGGACAGGCTCAGCTGGAGAGTTTGTGATGAATTTAACAAGTTATCATCAAAATAATCAAAAACAGCCTCATACCCATCGCTGTTTTCCGCAAGGACGACTGCTGTAAACTGAGGCGGATAAATAAGGGGAACAGGTGCTTTCGTATCATAGAAGGCGACGATGGAATCACCTGGGTTAAAAGTGTGTTGGTGAAAGACGTAGGTTTGTGGAGTAACAATAAAGTTGGTCTGTCCTAAGCTCTCGCTCATTATGGAAATGATCATAGAACAGCTTTTGTCGGTAGAAGAGGTCCTTAAAGGGTTAACAGAAGTTACAGCTCCGTAAACAGGTGTATAGCGTGCCATGAAGGAATCCTTTTTTCATCATTCTTAATCTTATATTTATGAAGGAGCCGGGGGTATTATGAAATATTTTGTCACCAAGGAGTGTCAGAAAAATCGTAATAAAAATGTCAAGAAAAATACCGTAAAAATTTAGACAAATTTCGCGGTTTTCATGTATAATGAATACTGAATAAAAAGGCTGGTAAAGAGGTAGATCGTAAATGGAAAATGTAAAACCGCGCAGCAGAAAGAAAAAGCCACTTGGATTAAAGGGCTTGGCAGCAATTGGAAGCGGGACTGTAGCTGCAGCGGCGCTGATTGCTGCTCTTATTTATCTTCAGGCAGGCAAGCAATATGAGAAGGTGTTTTTCCCCAACACCACGATCAATGGAATGGATGCATCAAAGAAATCCGTTGAAGAAGTAAAGAAGTTAATTGCTTCCGGCGCACAGAACTATGTGTTGTCAATCGGGGAAAGAGGAGGAAGCACACAAGAGATCAAGGGACGGGATATCGGCCTTGAGTCAGTTTTTGACGGAAGCCTTGAAAAGCTTTTGGCGGACCAGAAAACTTATGAATGGCTGAAACATACGAAAGCTCCCCAGGAATTTGATATAGGAACCATGATACAGTATGATCAGGACAAATTTGAATCGGCTGTTTCCGGATTAGACTGTTTAAAGGATGAGCTTGTGGAAAAGCCGGAAAATGCACACGTGTCCGATTATGTATCAGGCCAGGGCTACCATATTATAGCTGCCAAGGAAGGAAAACAGCTTGACCCGGAAAAGGTGAAGTCAGGAATTTCCGAAGCTGTAATGGGCTTAATCCCGGAAATTTCCTTAGAAGAGCTTGGGGCTTATGTAAAGCCTCAGATTCCTGCTGACGATCCCCAGTTGATCGAGCAGGTACAGACATTGAACAAATATGCCAATGTCACGATTACATACAGCTTTGGTAATGAAAAAAAGGTGCTGAATGGTGATAAGATTTCCAAGTGGATCGGGATCGGAGAGGATGGCAAGGTTTATTTAAGCAGCTCCTCTGTTTCTGCATACGTGAAAGAGCTGGCTTCCCAGTATGATACGTCCACCAGGGCCAAAAACTTAAAGACCTCCTATGGGCAGACCGTAAGGATCACGGGCGGCAGCTACGGCTGGAAAATTGATCAAAGCACGGAAGCGGATGAACTGGCAGCGCTGATCCGTTCCGGGCAAAGCCAGGTAAGAGAGCCTGTCTACAAGCAGAAGGCAGCCAGCCATGGAGACAACGATTACGGCACCACGTATGTGGAAATCAATCTAACAGCCCAGCACTTATATTTTTATAAAGACGGAAAGCTTTTGGTAGAATCAGATTTCGTATCCGGCAATGAGTCAAAGGGCTGGTCCACTCCTGCAGGAGTATTTCCCCTTACCTATAAACAAAGGGATGCGACGCTAAAGGGAGAAACTTACAGGACTCCCGTGTCTTACTGGATGCCATTTAACGGAAATATCGGCCTCCATGATGCCACATGGCGCAGTACCTTTGGAGGAACCATCTTTAAGACCAGCGGTTCCCACGGTTGTGTCAATCTCCCCCCGGCTGTGGCAAAAACCATCTTTGAAAATATAGCGGCAGGAGTTCCGGTTCTTTGTTATCATCTGCCTGGAACAGAATCCCAGACGGCTTCAAACGGAACGTCAAAGCCGGCGGAGACAAAGCCTGCGGAGACAAAACCAGCGACTGAGCCGACCACTGCAGCAAAGCCTGCAGAAGTGCCCACGGCGGCTCCGCCTACAACAGCAGCGCCTACAACTGCGGCTCCTCCTGCGACTAAGGAACCGGAGACAGAGATATCTACAAGCGCTCCTTCAAAAGACGGTGAGGTCGGTCCTGGGGTTTCAAACAGCTCAGGAAAGAAGAAAACAGGGCCTGGCGCACATAAGTAAGGCAAGCCCTTTGGCTGCGGAGCCGGCTGTTTACATGAGCCGGCGCTGCAGCCTTTTGTTTTTGCATGGTAACATAGGATTTTCTTGACAATGGCATAATACTGGTATAGGGTTTCAATAGATAAAGCCATATGTAAGGAGGAATATAAAATGCTTAATAAAGATACCTTCGTACCCAAACAGTTTTTTAAAAAAGAGGCTTACACCGGAAGCATGAATGGAATGCGTTACCGGGTGGCAAAGGAGGATGAGGAGTTTTCAGCCGTGGTATATCCGGAGCCCTATTGCTATGAAGCGACTCCTGAGGAGCAGAAAATAAAAGCCTTATTTCCTTTTACGGAAGAGGGAAGGGGACAGGCTGTGGACTGGATCAATGAGCAGTATGAAAAAAACCGTCCGGCCTGGGAAAAGTCCGCAGGAAAATGAATGTTTGATCCGCCAAAAGCCCGGTTATTGCTGTATTTTCCCCCTTTCCTAAATGGATGAAGTATGGTATGATAGTGTAATATTGGGATTACTGACATGGAGGAAGAGAAATGGAAGAGAACAAAGAAGAAGTAGTTTCTAAAAACTTTATTGAACAGGAGATAGATAAGGATCTTGCAGAGGGTGTTTATGATCATGTGCAGACCAGATTTCCGCCGGAGCCTAACGGCTATCTGCATATCGGACATGCAAAATCGATTTTACTTAACTATGGCCTGGCTCAGAAGTATGGTGGAAAGTTCAACCTCCGTTTTGACGATACAAATCCGACAAAAGAGAAGACAGAATTTGTAGAATCCATCATGGAAGATGTGAAGTGGCTGGGAGCTGATTTTGAGGACCGTCTTTTCTTTGCGTCCAATTATTTTCAGGAGATGTATGATTGTGCTGTCCTTTTAATAAAGAAGGGTAAGGCATTTGTCTGTGATTTGACTGCGGAGGAGATCAGGGAATACCGGGGAGATTTTAAGACTCCTGGAAAAGAAAGCCCCTACCGGAACCGCAGTGTGGAAGAGAATTTAAAGCTGTTTGAAGAGATGAAGGAAGGCAAGTATCAGGATGGGGAAAGAGTTCTCCGGGCCAAGATCGATATGGCATCTCCCAACATCAACATGCGTGATCCGGTCATTTACCGTGTGGCCCGCATGACGCATCATAACACCGGCGATCAGTGGTGCATTTATCCTATGTATGATTTTGCCCACCCAATCGAGGACGCCATTGAGCACATCACCCATTCCATCTGTACTCTGGAATTTGAGGATCACAGACCGCTTTACGACTGGGTAGTTGTGGAGTGTGAATTCGTTCATCCTCCCCGCCAGATTGAATTCGCAAAGCTGTATCTTACCAATGTGGTAACGGGAAAACGCTATATCAAGAAGCTGGTAGAGGACGGTATCGTTGACGGCTGGGATGATCCCCGCCTGGTATCCATTGCAGCTTTAAGAAGAAGAGGCTATACGCCGGAATCCCTCCGCATGTTTGTGGATCTGGTAGGTGTCTCCAAGGCTAACAGCTCTGTTGACTATGCCATGCTTGAATACTGTATCCGTGAGGATTTAAAGTTAAAAAGGCCGAGAATGATGGCGATCCTGGATCCCATTAAGCTGGTCATCGATAACTATCCTGAGGACACCATAGAGTATTTAGATGTTGCAAATAACCTGGAAAATCCTGAATTAGGAGAGAGAAAGGTTCCCTTTGGGAAAGAGCTTTACATTGAACGGGAAGATTTTATGGAAGAACCCATTAAAAAGTACTTCCGTCTTTTCCCAGGCAATGAAGTCCGCCTGATGAATGCTTATTTTGTGACCTGTACCGGCTGCGAAAAGGATGAGGACGGCAATGTCACTGTGGTTCACTGTACCTACGACCCGGAGACAAAGAGCGGCTCAGGCTTTGAAGGCAGAAAGGTAAAGGGAACGATTCACTGGGTAGCTTCCTCCACTGCAGTACAGGCAGAATGCCGTCTGTATGAAAACATCGTGGACGAAGAAAAAGGAAAGCTTAACGAGGATGGAAGCCTCAACTTAAATCCAAATTCTTTGATCATCTTAAAGAACTGTTTTGTGGAGCCGGGCCTTTTAAGTGCAAAAGCTTATGACAGCTTCCAGTTCGTAAGAAACGGATTTTTCTGTGTTGACTGCAAGGACAGCGGACCGGAACATCTGGTATTCAACCGGATCGTTTCATTAAAGAGTTCATTTAAAATAACAAAATAATCGTTGACAGGCCAGGCGGCAGGTCAAACAAGTGGAATGCTGCATGACCCGGAAAATAAGGACGTGCGGCATTTCTTCATATCCGGTAAAGTGACAACCTGTGTACACAATATCTAATGCCAAAAAACACGGGCAGGAAAGGAGCTTTTTTATGGAGCTGATGATACCTTTAAAGAACCAGCCTGGGTCTGGGTCGCCCTATTACAGCCAGATTTACAGCTATATCAAAGAAGAAATAAAAAAAGGGAATCTAAGGCCGGCCAACCGCCTTCCTTCCACAAGGAGGCTGGCAGAGAATTTAAAAGTCAGCCGCAGCACCACCCAGATGGCTTATGAACAGCTTTTATCGGAGGGATATATAGAGGCTGTCCCCTGTAAGGGATATTTTGTATGCAGGATCGAGGATCTTGTGCATACCGGGCAGGAGCAAAGGGATAAAATTCCCTCCCTTCTTAGTCCCTCATCCATTGATAAAGAAAAGGTTCCGGACTGGAAGGTGGATTTTTCTCCCAGAGGTATTGATCTTTGTGCGTTTCCCTTCAATACATGGAGGAAGATATCGAAAAACACCCTGGTAGATGATAACCGGGAGATGTTTATGCCGGGAGATCCCCAGGGAGAGCCTGCTCTCAGGGAGTCCATCCGTTCCTATCTCCATTCCGCCCGCGGGGTAAACTGTATGGCAGATCAGATCATCGTAGGCGCCGGAAGTGAATACCTTTTGATGCTGCTGTCCCAGATCCTGGGAGCTGACCGGGTGATTGCCATGGAAAATCCAACGTATAAACAGGCATACCGGGTCTTTGAAAGCTTAAAATACCAGGTGGTTCCCGTTGCCATGGACCGGTCCGGCATGGATGTGGAGCTTTTGGAAAAGAGCGGGGCGGATATCGCCTATGTAATGCCTTCCCACCAGTATCCCACCGGCATCGTTATGCCGGTAAAGCGAAGGCAGGAGCTTCTTGTCTGGGCCTATGAAAAGGAAGGGCGGTATCTCATTGAGGACGATTATGACAGTGAATTCCGATATAAGGGAAAGCCGATCCCTGCGTTACAGGGAATGGACGGAAGAAACCGTGTAATTTATTACGGAACCTTTTCCAAATCCATTGCCCCGGCCATCCGTGTAAGCTATATGGTACTGCCCGGACCTCTATTGGCGGTCTACCGGGAGCGGATGAATTTCTATGCTTCCACAGTATCCCGCATTGATCAGAACATTCTTTATCAGTTTATGGCAGAGGGGTATTACGAACGCCATTTGAACCGGATGAGGGCAGTCTATAAGGCAAAGCACGATACATTGGCAGCAGGGCTGAAACCCTTTGAAAGCCAGTTTTTAATCAGAGGGGAACATGCGGGACTCCATCTTCTTTTAACTGACCGCAAGGGAAGGGCGGAGAGCCAGCTCATCCATATGGCAGCAAAATCCGGGGTTAAGGTTTACGGTATGTCGGGATACTTTATCCATGAACAGCATAATAACTATCCTTCAACCATTGTCCTTGGATTTGCAAGCCTAACGGAAGAAGAGATAAGGACAGGCCTTGCGCTTCTTTGCCAGGCATGGTCTGTAAATGACGGGAAGGAGGGATTTTGTGTTTGAGAAATGGACGGATCCAAGAAAAAGAGAAAACCTACGCCTTCTCCTTTGGATCGGGCTCATCACCGTGCTTTTGCTGCTGCTTAGCCTGGCAGGCACCATCAGGAATGGAAAAGGATACGAAGAACAAGCAAAACCAAAAGCATTGGCTGAGACTATAAGTGAGACTGTAAATGAGACAATAAGTGAGACCTTATCAGATGAAATAGCCCTTTCTCCCGAAGATAAGGAGTTTTTGACCCAGCTGACCGGATTTTTTGACCAGGGGGATTTAGAAGGAGCGGCCAGGCTCTTAAACAGTTACGACATCCCCTGGAAAGAGTTTCCCTGCATGTATGATGGAGCAGCGATGAGGGGGAAAATATCCTCTGGCAAAGGCCTGGTGTTTGTAAAGGCCTCCACCGTTTTTTACGGGAATTTTGATTACGGTAAGCCTGAGGGAGAATGTACGGCCCTGCAGATCCTGGAATTGGAGGAAGGGAAGCGTTATGATTACTCCTATGGAACATGGGCAAATGGAAAGATGAACGGGAACGGAGAGTGCGGTTACAACTATTATGACGGAGTAACCGAGGATATCACGAAGCTCAATGCAAAAAGGGGTATTTTTAAGAATGATCTGATGCAGGGAGAGATTACCTATTCCAGCACCAATGCAGAAGGGGAAACTTCCGTTTGGCAGTTTGAAGTTGCAGATGGCGTGATTATTAAGGATGACCGATGGATCAGGGATACGGACAGCTCCGGAGCCGTTATTTACAAACTGACGGCAAAGGATGATATGATCCATGCCTATGCCTTGGGAGAAAGCGCTATGGGAGAGGACAGGTGGAAAAACCTGATCCTATTTCCTTATGTTTCATAAAGGAGGCCTTGACGGATGAATCAGGAAATCTTAGACCGTCTGGGAGTCATTACAGACGAGGAACGGGAAATCATAAGCGGACGGACAGAGATTGACCGCAACCGGTATACCGAGGGACGGGATCTGGTCATTGACAGCAAAAAGATGCTGGAGCATGGGAAAATGATCAGCATCAGGCCTCACACCAGATTCGTCCATTTCCCAAAGCATAAGCATAATTACATTGAAGTAATCTATATGTGCAAGGGAGAAACGGTCCATTTTATTGATGGGGAAAAGGTAGTATTAAAGACAGGGGAGCTGCTGTTTTTAAACCAGCATGCCACCCAGGAGATCCTTCCGGCAGGAGAGAAGGACATTGGAATAAACTTCATTATCCTGCCGGAGTTTTTTGATACTGCCTTTGAAATGATGGGGGAAGAAGAAAACCTGCTGCGGGATTTCCTGGTAGGCTGTCTCTGCTTTGACCCCCGTTACGCCAGCTACCTCCATTTTCAGGTGGCAGATGTACTGCCTGTACAGAATCTGGTGGAAAACATGGTGTGGACCCTTTTAAGCGACCAGCGAGGTAAAAGGAGCATCAATCAGGTTACCATGGGGCTTTTGTTTCTTCAGCTCATGCATTATACGGATAAGATCAGCCACACTTTAGAAAGCTTTGAACAGAAGCTTATATTTCAGGTGCTCACCTACATTGATGAAAATTATAAGGATGGGGAGCTGACTGAGCTTTCGGCCATCCTTAATTATAACATTTACTGGCTGAGCCGGGCGATAAAGCGATTGACCGGGCGGACTTACAAGGAGCTTTTGCAGGTAAAGCGGCTGAATCAGGCTTCTTTTCTCCTTTTAAATACCAGGCTTTCCGTTACAAATATTTCCATAGCGGTAGGGTATGATAATACCAGCTATTTCCACAGGATCTTCCGGAACTATTACGGTATGTCCCCAAAGGAATACAGAGCTTTAGACACTTAGGAGGTTACATGTCCTGGTTTGATCTCATAGGTTCCATGAAGGAGGTCGGCTTCCACTGCGGTGCCGTCTGAAAAAGTGGTACGCTGCCGGAATGGGTCCCCGTCAATAAATTCATGGGAGAGCATTTCACACATGGCAACCCTTTCGTGAAGGGAAGCGACAATGCTGCAGCGTGCTGCCATTTCTTCCTCTGATAGGGTCTGATGGCCGCCAAAAGAGCCGTCAATGTTCTCATAAGCCCCATCCCGGATAAAATATGGGGCGCCGCCGTTTAAGAGGGCATAAAGCATGAAGTCCTCTTTTTCGTATTTTTCCATCATCCACGGGATGATCAGGCAGTCATGATAGACCAGGTTAAAGAGAGGTACCGGGATACCCTGGCGATCAGCCCCTGGCTCGTGCATCATAAAGGAGTAGGGGGCATAGTGGCAGAACACAAGACTTTTTACGGACCAGTCCGTCACTTCCTCGGAGCTTGGAAGGATCCCTTTGGAAAGCAGGTATTCAAAGCAAAGGCTCCGGTATTCCAGACATTCCTTCCGGTTGATCCGGTGCCATGGGTGGTCGCATTCGTCAGGTTCATTGCACGTGAACACATCTAAGTAAGCACAGTCTAATTCCACACCGTTTTTCTTTATTTCATTAAAATTCCTTTTTACATAATAAGGAGCCTGAGTGGCGCAAAGATAGGTCTGAGGTCCGCCTGCCCAGTTGGCATGCTCCGTAAGGGTTCCGTCAGGCTTTTGGGCTGCAAAATTCTGGTCAAAGGTTTTGGCTCTGCGGTAATAATCCCGGTACTGGTCATGGATGCCAAAAGAATATCCATACCCATGCATGGTATCCGCAAGCTCCTTCATCTTTTCCCAGCCCCCTGCCTCTTCACAGGCGGGAAGGTAGTCGGGATGCTGGTTATCATAACCTGGCTCCGCCCAGCCATCCAGATGAAGATACAGTTTTTTTAGGCCCAGATCCTTGTGGAAATGATGGATCTCACCGGTTCGTTTCTCAAAGCTGTATACATGGTTATTTTTGTCCGGTTTTTCCGGATCAAAGAAGCGGGAATCCGGCATGACCTGGGTTTTGATTCCCTTATGGATAAAGGAAGCGCCGACCAGCTTATGAACAGGGGCCTTGGCTGCCTTTTCTTTCAGGGAACAGAAGGAGCCCTGCTCCTTTACGTAGGTCCGGTAATGTTTGCAGATATCATTGTAATCACAGTCCGACAAAAAGGAATACCGCATCGTCCTGCGGCCATTCATCCTGCCCAGACTTGGCAGCCATTTGATGCCTGCATGGGTATAAGGGCCCTTTGCCGGATGCTCCGCATAATAAGCGGCATCCCAGGGCTGTTCACAGATGGCCAGGTAGCCGTATCCCTCTTTTACCTGTCCAAACCATGGCATGTAAGAGCCGGCTGTGCACATCATGCCGTCAAAGGGCAGCTTTTCAAGTGCCGTTTCCCAGGTATTTGGGATGAGAAGCCCTTGCTGGATATTTAAAAGAGTATACCAGCGGTCACTTTCTTTTTCAAATTCCATGTATCCCGGCCAGTATATTTCGGAAACCGGAACGCTGCTTTCTGTCAGAGGAATCCATTCAAAATGAACGTCTTCCGTGGCATACTCGATCCATGTGACCGTTTCAAAGGCTAGATTAGGATCCTTGCCGTCCAGCTGAAAGCCCTGGTAGTGGCTTATGATTCCTTCCCCAATTCCTGTTTTCCATTGCCTGTGAGTAATGGAAGCGGCATCCTGGAAATTGACGGTCTGTCCGCCGATTACAAGGCGGGGCCTGTATTTTTTGTCCCATTTCCATAGTACATTCCCATGCTTTATGGAAAAAAGGAGGGAGCTTTCCTCAAAGCTCAAGGCTGTTTGATTAAATAAAATATCGTGCATTGTCCATCCTCCACTGTATTGATGGTTCTAATATAGCACCTTTTCAGAAAAAAGCCTTACGGAATCATCACGGAAGCTTGTCAAATCATCCGGTTATCCTCTCTCCTTTTCTTACTTGCATTTGTGATTTCATTGGAATATTTTTTTACGGAATTAAAATATTCCAAAGGAGACATTCCGGTTGTTTTCTTAAACTGCTTGGAAAAATACTGCAGGGAGCTGTAGGAAAGGAAATATGCAATTTCCGTAAAGTTCATGTTGCCATCCCGCATGATCTCCTTAGAACGCTCGATTTTCATTAAATTGAAATAGTCGATAGCCCCGCAGTTTTTTTCTTTGTGAAACAGGGAGTGAAGGGTGGAACGGCTTATGGAAAATTCGCTGCAAATGGTTTTTATCGTAAGGTGTTCGCAGATGTGAAACTCCATAAACTGAATGATCTGTTCCAAATGGCTGGAATTGGAGGAAAGTACCATCTGCTCAGTTGGAAGGTTATGGATGGGTGCATCGCCTTCTTCGAAATGATTCCGTTTCATGTGGATTAAGAAAACCTGTAAGTATAAAAGGATAAGCTGTGCGGCTCCGAATGGCGGAGAAGGGGCAAGCTCCACCTTTTCCACGGAAGGAATGTGAAGGGGAGTGGAAAAGGCTTGTTTTGCTTCTGCAATGATCCTGGAAATGAGGAATCGCTCTTCCTGATTTAAGGAACAGGATTTCTCTTCAAAAAACCTCATGCTTTCGCTGGAGCAGCGGAAGGACATGACTACCAGATTGGGAGCCTTGTTTCCGGACGCTTTTAAGGCGTGGAATTCATTTGGCTTGTGAAAAATCACGTCTCCGGCTTTTAGCTGATAGATAGACTTATTTGCCTGTACGGTAATTTCCCCCTTGTCTACGTAAAGAAACTCCCAAAAATCGTGGGATTCTCCCGAAAATACAAAATCCTTCATGTATTCAAAATAGTGGACGGTTATAATCTCATGGATTTCAAATTCGCTTGTTAGCGCTGTGCTGCAATATGCCATTTGAAATACCTCCTTTGGACTTATGGTAGCATGAAATGAAGCCGCTGGCAAGAATGGTTAATTTGATAACAAGACAGGACAATCCTGCAATTCAAACCCATTGAATTAGAGTATAATGAATAAAATATTAATTCGCCAATGGAGGCATTCATCGATTCGTATGGATGCCTCTTTTTATATTTTTTGTTAGAATCCGTTGAAATAACCTAATGATGGAATATTTTACAGGATGATTTGTGCACAATAACTGAAAAAACAAGGAATTTGGCAATGAGTCTGGATAATAGTATAAGCATATCATTCCGATTCATTATATAATTATGATACATTATAAAAAGAACCAAGATAGAATGAGCGCAAGAGAGTGCAGATGAGTTTGCTCATCGGCGCGAAGGTTGAATGTCGGTCATGAATCGCAGGTTCATGATACAGGAGGGGAAGATCATATGAAACGAATTACAGTTGCCATTGCGGGCCTTGGAAGCAGAGGCAAAGATAACTATGCACCGGTTGCAAAGCTGCTTCCTGAAAAGATGGAGATTACTGCCATAGCGGACATTGTCGAGGAAAAGGTAGAAGAGGTGTCCAGGGAATACGGAGTGCCAAAGGAACGGTGTTATTCCAGTGCAGAGGAGATGCTTAAACAGGAAAAGCTTGCTGATGTGATGTTCATTGCTACACAGGACAGACAACATGTGGGCCATGCGATTCCGGCCCTTGAAAAGGGATATGATCTTTTGCTGGAAAAACCGGTTTCACCGGATTTAGACGAATGCAGAGAGTTATTAAAGGTTGCCGGCGAAAGAGGCCGGAAGGTGGTAGTCTGCCATGTTCTGCGGTATACTCCTTTTTATACAAAGGTAAAAGAACTCATCGATTCCGGAGTGATCGGAGATGTAGTCACTGTCATGGGGATTGAAAATGTAGGCTACTGGCATCAGGCCCACAGCTTTGTCAGAGGAAACTGGAGAAACTCAGAAGAGACCAGCCCCATGATCCTTCAAAAGTGCTGTCATGACATGGACCTTTTATTATGGCTGACAGGAAAGACCTGCGAGTCCGTTACCTCCTTTGGAGGCACCTATTTATTCAAGGAGGAAAAAGCGCCGGAGGGTGCGGCAAAACGCTGTCTTGATGGATGTGCCGCCAAGGCAGAATGTCCATTTGATGCAGAAAAGATTTACATAACCAATGAAAAAACCGGCATTGCCCATGGTAAGTCTGATTGGCCATGCAACGTGCTTACCCTTCATCCTACGGAGGAATCGGTTATGGAAGCCATAAAGACCGGCCCTTACGGAAGATGTGTATACCATTGTGATAACAATGTGGTGGATCATCAGGTAGTAAATTTAAACATGACTGACGGCTCTACCATCAGCTTTACCATGACAGGCTGTACAGAAGAAAATTCCCGGTTTACCAGATTTATGGGAACAAAGGGAGAAATTGAAGCAAGTCTTCACTCCAATTTTATAACAGTAAGACCATTTGGTAAGGAAAAGGAAGTCATAGACGTTTCCAAATTGTCCGATGACTTTTCCGGTCATGCCGGAGGCGATAACCGGATGGTGGAGCAGTTACTTGATATGGTCAGGGAAGGAACCGAACCGAATCGATCCATGACCACACTGGATAAGTCCCTGGAAAGCCACTATATTGCTCTGGCGGCGGAACAGTCCAGAATCTCGGGAGGAAAGCTGATTCACTTAGAGGATATTCGTTAAAGGGATATGCAGGCATATCCGCTTAATGTATAAAAAATATCAATAAAAAAGGAGAGAGCAGATTATGAAGAAAACGAGAGGAACCAAAGTTCTGGCAATGGGAATGGCATTAGCCATGGCAGCAATGAGTCTTACGGGATGTGGCGGCGGAGGCAAAGCTTCCGGAGGAGGCGCTACGACTTTAAGCTTGGGAATATGGGATGAAAAGCAGCGCCCTGTCATGGAGTCCATGATCCAGGCCTACCAGAAAACTCATGAAAATGTAAAGATTGATATTCAGCTTACCCCTTATAAGGGAGGCGAATACTGGACCAAGCTGGAGGCTGCGGCAACAGGCGGAACAGCACCGGATGTATTCTGGATCAATGTACTTCATGCAGAGGATTACTATGACGGAGGAATTCTTCTGGATTTAAATGATTATTTGAAAAAATCAGACCTTGATATAGAGAAGAATTTCCCGGAAGCGCTTATAAAGGCTTATAACTTTGAGGAGAAGCAGATCGCCGTACCAAAGGATTTTGATACCAATGCTCTTTGGTATAACAAGGATATCTTTGACAAGGCAGGAGTGGCATATCCAACCGATGACTGGACCTTTGATGATCTTGCAAAGGCATGTAAGGATTTAAAGGCAGCAGGTCTTGATTCAGGAGCATATCCTTTTGCCTGCCCTATTGATTTCCAGACATGGTATTATCCAACCGTATATGCGGGTGGCGGCTGGATCTTAAATGCTGACAAAACAGAAACCGGTTATACAGATCCTAAGACCCAGGAAGGAATCCAGTGCTGGATCGATCTGATCAATGAGGGATATTCCCCATCAGCAGCTGCATTGTCAGAAACCAGTGCCGATGCCATGTTCGAAGGCGGACAGCTGGCAATGGTTTTAGCAGGCTCCTACATGACACCGGAGTATACTTCTAATGACGCCATCAACACCAAGATCAATCTGGTAGAATTCCCGGAATTTAACGGAAAAGAGCCAAATATTATAAACGGACTTGGTTATGCCGTGTTTGCAGGAAGTAAAAACAAGGACGCAGCAGCAGATTTTGCATTATGGCTTGGAAGCGAAGAAGCTATGAAGATCCAGGGAGAGAGCGGAGTCGTTATTTCCGCACGGAACGATGCCCAGAAGTATTTTGCCGATTCCAACAAAGATTTAAACCTGGCAGCCTACACCAATCATTCAGGGGAAGCCAATCCTCTTCCTGTATGCAAATCTGTGGCAGAGCTCTATGATATAGAAGCAGAAGCTTTGAAGGCAGCTTATTCCGGCGATAAGACTTTAGCGGATGTATGCAGCCAGCTTAAAACAGACGCAGATGCGATTTTAGCAAAAAATAATAAGTAGGTGTTAATATGCAGGGTACGACAAAAAAGAAAATAGCAAAGCGGCAATGGAAAGAATGGGGAGAGGGGTACTTGTTCATAACACCCCTGTTGCTTGGAATCTTCGTATTTTATATTTTTCCCTTTATTCAGAATTTCTGGTTCAGCTTTAATGAAGTGAATAAATTCAATGTAGCCACCTTTTACGGCCTTAACAATTATTTGGAAATGTTTAAGGATAAAGAACTGTGGAACTCTCTTGGCAATACACTTCTCTACGTGGGGATCACCGTGCCCCTGGGCCTTATGTTATCCTTGTTTGTAGCTGCCCTGCTCAATACGAAAATCAGGGGAACTTCTTTTTACCGGACCATCTATTTTCTGCCATCCGTGACCATGTCGGCCGCGGTGGCAATGGTCTGGAAATGGATTTATAATGAGCAGTACGGTCTTTTAAATGCTGCGTTAAAGGCTTTGGGTTTTGCTCCTCATGGCTGGATCACCGACCCCAAAACAGCTTTGTTCATGATTATGATCGTTGGGATATGGGGAACTGTAGGTTATAACATGATCATTCTTTTAGCAGGCATGCAGGGGATATCAAGATCTTATTATGAGGCGGCATCTGTAGATGGAGCAAGCGGCATTCACCAGTTTTTTAAAATCACCCTCCCCATGCTGTCACCGACCATATTTTTCGTCATGATCACCTCTATCATCAGCGGATTTCAGGTGTTTGATACCATTTATATGATGGTTGTAAAAACGAATACAGCCTATCGCAGTACCCAGACCCTGGTCATGATGTTCTACCGGAATGCCTTTGATTATGGCCATAAGGGCTATGCAGCTGCCATATCCATTTTGATCTTTTCTATCATCATGCTGGTAACAGTGATTCAGATGATAGGACAGAGAAAATGGGTCAATTACGACTAAGGAGGTGAAGCCGGATGATGAAATCGAGCAGACGAAAAAAACTATTGATCCACCTGATACTGATTGCAGGAATCGGTATCACCGTGCTTCCGTTTCTTTGGATGTTATGTACCTCATTTAAAACAAAGGGAGAATCCATGATGATTCCTCCCACGATTCTGCCTGAACGGTTTGTCACAGAAGCCTATCATAATGTTCTGACCGCCCTTCCTTTTGGAAGAATTTATATGAACACAGTATTTTCTACGGTTATAACGGTTGCGGGGCAGGTAGTGATCTGTACCCTGGCTGCATATTCCTTTGCCAGGATTAAGTTTCCGGGAAGAGATATCCTGTTTTTGGTGGTGCTTTCCGTCCTGATGGTACCGGGACAGATATTTCTGGTACCTCAGTACCTTATCGTGCAGAAGCTGGGACTTTTGGATACCATGTTTGCACTTTTTCTGCCAAACTTATTCAGTGCCTTTGGAACTTTTATGATGAGACAATTTTTCTTATCTCTTCCTGATGAACTGGAGGAAGCAGCCATACTGGACGGGTGCGGCAGGATCCAGATCCTGACCAGGATCATGGTACCTCTGGTAAAATCAGGGATCGTAGCCCTTGTGATTTTCACGGCAAAGTTTGCCTGGAATGACTTTATGTGGCCTTTAATCGTCAATACTACCACAACAAAGATGACTCTGGCTCCGGCACTTTCCACACTCCAGGGACAGCATACCAACGATTATCCGGCACAGATGGCTGGTGCTGTTCTGGCTGTCATTCCAATGGTTGTTTTGTTCTTTGTTTTCCAGAAACAGTTTATTGAAGGAGTGGCCCATACGGGAGTAAAAGGTTAAAGAACCGGCAGGGGATCTTTTTCAGTATGATAATAGGATCGTTTGAAACAGGGAAAGGAAAGCGGATCACATCCGTTTTCCTTTCCTTTTAATTGATCCATAAACGGACCTTTAAAACCAAAAAGCTTTCATAAAAGTTCTTCCTTGAAATTTTTCAATAATGGAAGTTATAAAGTAATAAACAATAGGAACTTTGCATATACTTGGTAATATATGGTTGATAAAAATATTTCTGTAAAGGAGAGAACCAGTATGCCAAGAGGAGTAAGGAAGACACCACTTGAAAAACTTCAGGAAGAATTAAAAGAGGTCCAGGATTCGATTCAGCAATACAAGAACAGTCTTGTAACTTTAGGAGAAAAAGAGAAAGATATTCAGGATAAAATAAAGCTGGAACAATTTAAGGAAGTATCAACAATATTGGACGAGCATGAAATGTCGATCATGGATTTAAAGGAATTGCTTATTTCATCAAAGGCAGAATAAAACGCTTAGATGACCGGAGAACGGATATGGAAATAAGGACGCAGTTTAAAACAAAGTACCGCACAACATTGAAAAATGTCGTAAACACATGTAATTACGGCATTTTTCAACAATACGAAGATAAAAATTTGCCGTTATAAACCGTTTCGAATCAGCATAAACCGAAACAATTTAGGGCAAAATTTGGGGCAGCTTTATATTACAATCAGGACTCATTTAAGCACAGATCTATTTTATTGTATATGATGTAAATTGTGTTATATAATCTATATGATTATATAACCAATTGTAAGGAGGGCACTAATATGCCAAGAGGAGTTCGCAAGTCACCACTTGAAAAACTTAGACAAGAGCTAAAAGATACACAAGAAGCGATAGTGCAATATAAGACGGCAATTAAGACTCAGGAAGAAAGAGTAAAACAAATACAAGAAGAAATTAAATTGGAAGAATTCAAGGAAGTATCAGCAATTCTCGAAGAGAGAAATATGTCGATATCAGAATTAAAAGACATACTTGTTAGTAAAGAATAGTTTATATGCCAGATATCCTTTTGGATGTTTGGCATATTTTTTTAATAAAACAGAACATATGTTTTATTTTTTTCTATTTCATGTGCTATAATACAATGGGCATTTTCCAGACATGCAAATCTTGAGCAGCAGATGACAGAAGGGAGAATGATGTCTCTGGAAAATCGGATGAAGAATGTGTGGATTTTGGGGAGGCAGTTGTTGGATTTTCGGATTGTGATTTTATGCCGGTTTGATAAAATCAAGAAAATCAATTTGGAGGATGGTATTCTTCCCAGAGCACCGAAAGAAGTTGGTATTGGTAATTCAAAAATCGACCTCCTTCATCGTCTCTTATCCTCGCGCAAGAACAGATAAAATGGTACAGAAAATGATAAACCTATGCAAAAGTTACCCACGAAAGGGATCCACCATAATTTTATGTTATTTTTCTTGTGGTCAACAAAAATGAACGCTAACCAAGACAACCATGTAATAATAAAATCGGCAGCAAAAAATTTTGAGATTGGTGTGGAGAACCATTCACTAAGAAAAAGTGATAAATTAAGCCCATTAGCAAGCAACCACGGCACAAAAATAGTAAATGGAATGATAGTACCGAGAACAGAGAGTCCAATGAATAATTTTTTCATAATGCACCATCCTTTACAATAATTTAACTTGTTGACTGACAAGTTAAATTCATTGTACTTTTCCTAAAACCTAAAGTCAATCTATTAATTAATATTCTTTTTACTTCTGCGATAAAATCTTGAGCCATACTTATACACTCAAGACTTTCCGTTTTATTAAAGAGAATGCTAAATGGGCAGAGCTTTAACTTTTGGCTCAGAGCTAATTCGGAAGGGTGTAGAAATATCTATTGTGAGTAAATTAATGGGGCACAGTAATGCTGCAACAAAATATAATACTTATATTCATGTATTGGATGAAGAGGCTGCTAAGGCAATGACATTGCCTATGATTAACTAATAATTATATAGAAATTTGGGGCAAATTTGGGGCATCATTCAAATTAAATATTATATGATTAATAAAACCTAATAAATACAAGCTTTTAGAAGGATATGCAAATAAGGACGCAGTTTAAAACAAACAGCGTCCTTATTTTTTTTGTGGAAATCCGTTATGATTAAATATAGAAGAATCCTGCAGGAATCCCTTTATGCCCGAATGAACGGACAGGAAAGATGACATACCCTGCGGATATGCCTTTACACCCGGTAAAACGGGGTGTGTCCTGCCCGGAAGGCGTGGGCGGGGTAGAAGAAAACAATGGGAGAGTGGTTTACATGGAGAAGTATTATCTTGCCGTCGACATTGGCGCATCCAGCGGCCGCCATATTCTTGGGACCGTAAAGGAGGGAAAGCTGATCCTTCAGGAGATTTACCGGTTTGACAATGGCATGAAACAAAAGGCTGGGCATTTGTGCTGGGATGTGGATTCCTTATTTCATGAAATTAAAGAGGGCATGAAGCAATGCAGGAAGCTTGGGAAGATCCCGGCTGCCATGGGGATCGATACATGGGCTGTGGATTTTGTCCTTTTGGACGGAGAGAACCGGATCCTTGGAAATGCGGTTGGATACCGGGATGACAGAACAAAGGGAATGGATGAAAAAGTATATGAGATCATTTCCTTAAAAGATTTATATGGAAGAACCGGCATCCAGAAGCAGATCTTTAATACCATTTATCAGCTCATGGCTGTCAGGGAAGAAACCCCGGAATATTTAGAGAAGGGGGAATCCTTCCTGATGATTCCGGACTATTTCCACTATCTGCTGACAGGGGTGAAGAAGCAGGAGTATACCAATGCGACAACCACCCAGCTTGTGAGTGGGGAAACCGGAACCTGGGACTATGAACTGATCCGGAACCTGGGCCTGCCTGAAAGGCTGTTTGGTGAGCTGTCCATGCCGGGAACATCAGTGGGACCATTGACAAAGGCCATTGAAGAGGAAGTAGGCTTTACCTGTCAGGTAGTACTTCCGGCAACCCATGATACCGGCTCTGCCGTCATGGCGGTTCCCCTGGATTCGGACGGAGAGGATTCCATGGACGGTCTCCTTTACATCAGCTCAGGGACCTGGTCTTTGATGGGAACAGAGCTTCCTAATGCGAATTGTACCATGGAAAGCATGAAAGCAAACTTTACCAATGAGGGCGGCTATGATCACCGCTTCCGGTATTTGAAAAACATCATGGGGCTTTGGATGATCCAGTCTGTAAAAAAGGAGCTGAAAGAAAAGGGAGAGGTTTACTCCTATGCAGAGCTTTGCCAGATGGCCTCTGAGGAAGTGATCCCTTCCATTGTGGACTGCAATGATCCTGTATTCCTGTCTCCTGAGAGCATGATCAGGGAGGTGCAGGATTTCTGTGAAAAGTCCGGGATGGAGGTGCCAAAAACTCCGGGACAGACCGCGGCCGTCATATACAACAGCCTTGCGGCCTGCTATGGAAATACGGTAAAGGAACTGGAATCCATCACCGGAAGGACCTATCAGGCCATCCATGTGGTAGGAGGAGGCTCCAATGCGGAGTATTTGAACCGTCTGACGGCAGACCGCACAGGAAGGACCGTTTATGCCGGTCCGGGAGAAGCCACTGCTATCGGAAATCTTTTGGCCCAAATGCTGTCTGCCGGAGAATTTGAGAACTTAAAACAGGCAAGGGAGGCAGTATACCGGTCCTTTGCCGTAAAAGAGTATAATCCAGGGAATTAGCTGTCACAGAATGGAGGAATAGGCATGATTAGAAAATCTTTTAAAATGTACTTAAATGAAGGAATGTCCGAAGAATACGAGAAAAGGCACAATCTGCTCTGGCCGGAAATGAAGGACATGATCAGCCGGCACGGAGGACATAATTATTCTATTTTCTTAGATGAGGAGACCAATGTCCTCTACGGATATATTGAGATCGAGGATGAAGAGAAATGGGCAGAATCGGCGGATACGCTAATCAACCGGAAATGGTGGGATTATATGGCTGACATCATGAAGACCAACCCGGATAACAGCCCGGTTTCTATCGGTTTAAAGCCTGTATTTCATTTAGACTGAACGATATCATAGGAAGCCCCGGCCATAAAAGCCCGGGCAGAAATTAAGAAAAGGAGAATAAGCCATGACAATAAAAGAAAGATATGAAGCAGCAAAAGAAGCATACAAGGCCGTTGGGGTTAATACAGATGAGGCGTTGGAGGCACTTAAGAAGATTCCTGTCTCCATGCACTGCTGGCAGGGGGACGACGTAATAGGATTTGACGGAGCCGGCGGGCTCTCAGGCGGCATTCAGACGACTGGCAATTATCCGGGACGGGCCAGAAATCCTCAGGAGCTGATGAATGATATGGCCAAAGCGCTGAGCCTGATTCCTGGAAAACACAGGATTAACCTTCATGCAAGCTATGCCGTATTTGAGGAGGGAGAATGGGCAGACCGTGATCAGCTGGAACCGAAGCATTTTGCAAAGTGGGCAGAGTTTGCAAAGGAAAGAGGGATCGGCATTGATTTTAATCCCACACTGTTTTCCCATCCAAAGGCAGAGAATGCCACCCTGTCCAGTGAAGACGAGGAAGTACGCAGCTTCTGGATCAGACACGTACAGGCTTGCATCCGTATTTCTGAATATTTTGCGGTCGAGCAGGGAACTCCATGTACCATGAATATCTGGATTCCTGACGGTTTTAAGGATATTCCGGCGGACCGTACCTCCCCAAGGGCGCGGTTAAAAGATTCGCTTGACCAGATTCTTTCCATGGATTACGATAAAACCAAGGTATATGTGGCCGTAGAATCCAAGGTGTTTGGAATTGGTGTGGAGAGCTGTACGGTTGGTTCCCATGAATTTTATATGAATTACGCTTCCAAGAACGACATTCTATGCCTGCTGGACAGCGGCCATTATCATCCCACAGAGGTGGTATCCGATAAGATATCCTCCATGCTCCTGTTCTTTGACAAGGTGGCCCTTCATGTGACAAGGCCGGTGCGGTGGGACAGCGACCATGTGGTGTTGTTTGACGATGAGACAAAAGAGATTGCAAAGGAAATCATCCGGGGCGGAGCTGACCGCGTTCTTTTAGCCCTTGACTTCTTTGATGCAAGCATTAACCGCTTAAGCGCCTGGATCGTGGGAATGCGCAACATGCAGAAGGCGTTGTTAAATGCCCTTCTTCTTCCGAATGAAACGCTTGCCTTTCTGCAGAAGGAACGAGAGTTTACGGAGCAGATGATGCTTCAGGAGGAGCTTAAGCTTTATCCTGTGGGTGATGTATGGAATTATTTCTGCGAGATAAACGGAGTTCCGGCAAAGGAAGACTGGTTTGAGGAAATACGCAGCTATGAAAAAGAAGTGCTGTTTAACCGGAAATAAGGAGAAAAAGAATATGAATATTTTAGATACTGAATTTGTAAAAGGCTTTATCCGATTATGTGACGACGGCTTCCGTCAGAACTGGCATGAGAGAAACGGCGGCAATTTAAGCTACCGCATCAAGGAGTCAGAGGTAGAATCAGTGAAAGAGGGCTTTACGGATAAGAATCCCTGGCAGCCCATCGGAACCAGTGTAAAGGGTCTGGCAGGAGAGTATTTTATGGTGACCGGAAGCGGAAAATATTTCCGCAACGTGATCCTTTATCCGGAAGCCAATACCTGTATCATTGAGGTGGACGAAAGCGGTGAGAATTACAGAATCCGCTGGGGGTTAGTAAACGGCGGGCGTCCCACCAGCGAGCTTCCTTCCCATCTTATGAACCATGAAGTAAAGAAAGAGGCTGCATCCGGTAAGCACAGGGTGATCTACCATGCCCATCCTGCCAATGTAATTGCCCTCACCTTTGTTCTTCCCTTAGAGGATAAAGTATTCACCCGGGAATTATGGGAGATGGCAACAGAATGTCCGGTGGTTTTCCCGGACGGCGTAGGTGTGGTTGGCTGGATGGTGCCTGGAGGACGAGACATCGCAGTGGCAACCAGCGAGCTGATGAAGAAGTACGATGTGGCTGTATGGGCCCATCACGGCTTATTTGCTTCAGGAGAGGACTTTGACCTGACCTTTGGTCTTATGCATACGGTAGAAAAGTCTGCGGAAATCCTTGTTAAAGTGCTTTCCATCCGTCCTGATAAGCTTCAGACCATCACGCCTCAAAACTTCCGCGATCTGGCTGTTGATTTTAAAGTGAATCTGCCGGAAGAATTTCTGTATGAAAAATAATCTGTAAAAATGGCACTGGAGAGCGTATGCTTTCCGGTGCCTGTTTTTATGGGGGTAGCGTGGAGTGGGTATTTCTTTTGGAGAACAATGTGCGTCATAAGGCAGTTCTCTGGTTAAAAAAAGCAGATGATTGTAAACTTGAATTGTGATATAATATTGGAAAAAGTTATGATTAGCACAGGATCAGAAAATTTTAAGGAAAGGAAAATATGTAACATGGCAATAGATAAGAAAGGAAATCTTGCTCAGATCGCAGCCGATTATGTTCGCCAAGAGATTCTTCAGGGAAGGTATAAGCATAAGGAAAAAATCGTAGAACAGGAACTTGCAGAGAAATTGGGGATGAGCAGGGGGCCTGTGCGGGAAGCGTTAAAAATATTGATGCACGAAGGTTTTGTAGAGTATGAAGCCAATAAAGGCTGTACCGTGACTCTTCTTTCTCCTAAGGAAGCATATGAGATATTTTTTCTTAGGGGCAGTTTGGAAAAGCTTGCGTTGGAATTATGCGACGGACATCTTCTGAAAGATTGCATATTTCTAATGGAAGAAGCTCTGGAAGGGATGATCTGTGAGGATGAACTGGGGGAGATGCCCCGTCTGGTTAGTTGTGACGAACTGTTTCATAAACAGATTCTTAAGTCCGGCCAGATGGAGCGGCTGATAAAGTTATGGGAGAGTATGAGTCCCATGAATGGTGCCATGTTCCTGACCGCAAGAAACAGCAGGAATAACAGTGCCATGAATGAGCTTTTGAAAGAAAAGTATGTTGTTAATGGTCCAACATCCACTTATGATGTTCACAAGGAACTTTTAGAAGTGATAAAGATGGGAGATTTGGAAAAATCCAAACAAGCGCTGGATAATCATTACCAGGCCACAGGAGAGCGAATTTATCGAATTGGTATGAAGATGGAGAATAAAGAGTTGTTTTTTTCTTAGAAACAATTGGCTGATAAAAAATCAGAGATCTTTTGACAATGGTCAGAGATCTCTGATTTTTTATTATTCTAAAGAATGAACGGGTCTGGGATATTGATTCAGAAGATGACAGATATACTGCATTTCCTTCAGCCCGTATCTTTGATCGCAGGGCAGTGAAAATACATGGTCATAGATATATTCCGCATCAGGTTGGCCGGCTAGCTGAATCGCTGAAGGAACCGGCCAATATGCAGTGCTGCTTACCTCATTAGCTATTAAATACTCCTGGATTTCCTTCCGGTTTTCTGCATAGAAAGTAAAATGACTGGGGACGGTTTCTTCAGTAAGTACTGGAAAGACAATGGTCAGATTCGGCGAGGGTATCAGGTGTTCCAGAATATATCGATAATTTTCCCGCCTTTTTTGCCTGATGGTATCGACATCGAAGTGTTTCATGATATGGATCGATTCCGGATCACTTTCATAGGAATCAAAAATCTGACGGAGCATTATTTCTGCATCCCAGAATACCGAGTTTGCTGCAGTCAGTTTTTGGTCTGCTTCTGGGTCAGAAGAATGACACCAGGCTTCTTTTTCAGCCATGGCTGCAATTCGCATAGCCAGGTGAGTGAGGGAGGGCTTCAGCAGTCTTTTTGTAAAGTGACCATTGGTTTTAATTGCAAAACCACCTGAGGGAACTCCGATCCATTTACGGAGGCTTCCGGCAATATAATCACAGCAGGGATCGATGCCATTCCATGAAAGGATTGAATGGGTAGTATCCTCTATTACGCGGATACCGCATTCCCTGCATAAACCAACAAATTCTCTGTCGTAGGTACAGAAACCATAGTAACCACATAGGGAAAGAACACTGATCTGATTAAGAACCGACTTATCAAACACAGGTGTCATCGATCGGTCAACATCATAAAAAAGCAACTGGTAACCAGCCTTTTCGAAAGGAGCCAGAACGGTCTCACAGGTATAAATAGGAACGTAAGCAACTCGCTTAACGTCTGTCAGCATAATATCTTCCAGGGCATAATATATGGCGCACCGGCCAGACATCAAGAAAGCAAGATCCCCTGTATCCGGACATAATTCTTCAAAAAAGTGGTTCTCTGTTTCTGTCAGCTGTTCAAAGCTGAAATAACCGCCAATATTTTTCATGTAATTTTCCTCTTTAAGTCAAATAGCATTTTTCATACGTAATTAAAAATCAGTACTCACGTATTTATTATACCAGATACAGATATTGTACACAATAAAAAATGTTAGTAAATAAAAAATATTGTTATATAATAAATAATATTGTTGACAATAATGCAATATTGTTTTATACTTTTTTTAATAAAATAGAAGAGGCAAAATCAATTTGATTTTGTTGATGAATGGAAATCAATGGTGTAAGCTGTTAATTTCAATGTACGATGATAAAGGGGTCACGTGCGGAGTCTGCTCAGGCAGGCTCTTTTTAATACCTGAATATAGACGCAGAACCGTTAATTCTACAGTTAAATTTTAGCAGTAAGATTACCGATCAAAGGCAATGAAATACAGGAAATTACAACATCTTAAACCGCATAGCTTCTATATGAAAATATGGAGAAAAGCTATGACTATATAATTAAGAGGAGAAGGAGTATGTATAAGTACATTATCAAAAGGCTTCTGATGTTAATCCCGGTCATTATCGGAGTCACTTTTATTGTGTTTTTCATCCTGAATCTGTCGCCAGGCGATCCGGCGGCGATTATTCTGGGGGATCAGGCCACTGCAGAAGCCTTGGCAATGAAGCGTGAGGAACTGGGATTAAATGATCCTCTTCTGATTCGCTATGGGCGTTATCTTGTGAATATGCTTCACGGTGATTTGGGAATATCTTACAAAAACAGTTTAAGTGTCTGGGATCAGGTGATCAGCCGGTTTCCGAATACAGCAATGCTGGCAGTTGCGGCGATTCTGGTAGCGCTGGCAATTGGGATCCCGGTAGGAATTATATCGGCCAAGAACCAATATTCAGCATTGGATAACATTTCTATGGTAACTGCCTTAATAGGGGTATCCATGCCCAGCTTCTGGATGGGACTTCTGCTGGTTATCGTGTTTGCCTTAAATCTTGGCTGGCTCCCTTCCCAGGGCATGGGCCAGGGTCTTGCTCCGCTTCTTAAAAGTCTGGTTCTGCCGGCGGTTACACTGGGAACCAGTGCAGCGGCGGCCATCACCCGCATGACCCGTTCTTCCATGCTGGAGGTAATCCGGCAGGATTATATTGATACGGCCCGTGCCAAAGGTGTATCGGAAAAGATTATTACCTATCGGCACATGCTGAAGAATGCCATGATTCCGATCATTACGGCGGTAGGACTTCAGTTTGGTACACTTCTTGGCGGAGCGATGCTGACTGAGACCGTATTTTCCTGGCCTGGTCTGGGACGGCTTATGGTAGAGGCAATTAAATCAAAGGATATTCCTCTGGTTTTAGGATCTGTTATCTTTCTGGCAGTTATGTTTACGGTTGTGAACCTGGCTGTTGATATTGTCTATGCTTTTGTAGATCCGCGTATTAAGTCCCAGTATAAGAGAAAGTAGGTGCGGCTTATGGAAGGAAAAAAACAAAGATCTCTCTGGGCTGAGGCCTGGAGACGTTTTAAAAAGAACCGTCTGGCAATGGCGGGATTGTGTTTTATTTTTTTACTGATTATGATAGCAGTTGCTACTTCGGTAATTGACCTGGTTACCAATAAATCTTTTTACTTATCGTATGTGGTGAAGCAGAATCTGGCAGGCAGACTTTTACCACCAAGTCTGAACCATCCGTTTGGTCTTGATGAGTTTGGCAGAGACATGCTGCTTCGGATGCTGTGGGCAACCCGTTATTCCCTGTTTATGGGAACCGTGGCGGTTTCCGTCTCCTGTATCTTTGGCGGGATGCTTGGGGCAGTTGCAGGTTATTATGGAAAAGGTGCGGATAACCTGATTATGCGTTTCATGGATATTTTGCTGGCCATTCCCTCCATGCTGCTGGCCATCGCCATTGTAGCTGCTTTGGGAACCAGTCTGGTTAATGTTCTGCTGGCTATTTCCATTGCCTATATTCCGACCTTTGCGAGAACGGTTCGGGCACCGGTTCTGACTGTGAAAGATCAGGAGTACATAGAAGCTGCAAAAGCGATCGGATGCAGTGATTTAAGGATTATATTTAAGTATGTGCTGCCCAATTGCATGGCACCGATTATTGTTCAGATAACATTAAGCATTGCCGGAGCGATTCTGTCCATTGCCGGTTTGTCATTCCTTGGTCTGGGAATACAGCCGCCAACGCCGGAATGGGGGGCTATGCTCTCCAACGCCAGAAGTTATATCCGTGATTCCTGGCATGTGACAGTGATTCCGGGATTAGGGATCATGCTGACGATTCTGGCCTTAAATGTGGTGGGAGATGGTCTTCGTGATGCCCTGGATCCGAGACTGAAAGATTAAATCCTTAACAGGAGAAAGGCGGGACAACATATGGCCGGCGGGACATTACTGGAAGTAAAGAATTTGTCAATTCGGTATGAGACGGAAGACGGAGCCGTACAGGCGTTAAATGGTGTTGATTTAAGGATTGGAGTGGGCGAAACTCTGGGGATTGTGGGCGAAACCGGTGCCGGAAAAACGACCCTTGCAAAAGGAATTATGCGTCTGATCCCCGCACCGCCCGGGAAGATTGTAAACGGAGAAGTATTATATGGAGGAAGGGATCTTTTGTCTCTATCCTTAAAAGAGATGCAGGAAATCCGGGGACAGCATATATCTATGATTTTTCAGGATCCTATGACATCTTTGAATCCGGTACTGACAGTCGGGGAACAGATTATGGAAGTGATTGCACAGCATAATCATCTGACTCCCAAAGAAGCACAAAAGCAGGCAGAAGATATGCTGGAACGCGTAGGCATCCCGGCTGGGCGGTTTCTGGAATATCCCCATCAGTTTTCCGGCGGTATGAAGCAGCGTGTGGTCATTGCAATTGCACTGGCATGCAATCCGAGGCTCCTGATTGCCGACGAGCCGACGACGGCACTGGATGTAACGATCCAGGCACAGGTGCTTGATATGATCCACAAATTAAAAGCAGAGAATGATACGTCAATGATGTTAATTACCCATGATCTGGGGGTGGTGGCACAAAACTGTGATTACGTAGCGATTGTGTATGCCGGAGAAGTTGTAGAATATGGAAATCTCCGGGAAGTTTATAAAAATACCAGTCACCCGTATACCAAAGGTCTGTTCGGATCGATCCCAAGTCTGACTGCGGATGTAAAGCGGCTTCAGGCCATTGAAGGGATGATGCCGGACCCGGCCAGAATGCCGAAGGGGTGTAAATTCTATGAGCGCTGTAAGTATGCTTCCAAAGAATGTGAATCGAATACCCCGTTTATGACTGCACTTGAAGGAACTCATCAGGTACGGTGTTTCCGTTACAGCAACGGGCAGGGAGGTAATTAATATGCAGGAAAAAAAAGAGATGCTGAAGGTTGAGGGACTTAAAAAATATTTTCAGACTCCTGCCGGGGTGCTTCATGCAGTGGATGATGTAAACTTTTCAGTCCGGGAAGGTGAAACGTTAGGAGTAGTAGGGGAATCCGGATGTGGAAAGTCCACGATGGGACGTACGATTTTACGCCTGCACGAACCTACCGCAGGAAGTGTGTATTTTCAGGGAAAGAATATTACCGGTTATGACCGAAAGCGGTTAAAGGAATTAAGAAAGGACATGCAGATGATCTTCCAGGATCCCTTTGCCTCCTTAAATCCGCGGATGACTGTAAGAGAAGCGATCATGGAACCGCTGCTGGTTCAGGGGCTTTATAAAGCTAAGGATCCTGCGATTCATGCCCAGGTAGATAAAATTATGGATCTGGTCGGTCTTGCAAAACGTCTGGTTAATGTGTACCCACATGAACTTGATGGCGGAAGAAGGCAGAGAATCGGTATTGCCAGAGCCTTGGCGGTAAATCCGAAATTTATTGTCTGTGATGAGCCGGTATCAGCACTGGATGTATCCATTCAGGCACAGATTTTGAATCTGATGCAGGATCTTCAGGATGAACTGCATCTGACCTATCTGTTCATTACTCATGATTTATCGGTTGTGAAGCATTTTGCCACAGACATTCTGGTTATGTATCTGGGGCAGATGGTCGAGATGGCACCGTCTAAAAAGCTGTTTGAAAATCCGATGCATCCTTATACCCAGGCACTATTATCAGCAATTCCCGTGCCGGATCCGGATTTTAAGATGGAACGCATTGCAATGAAAGGGGAGTTGACATCGCCGATCAATCCCGAACCGGGCTGCCGGTTTGCCAAACGCTGTCCCTATGTCAGCCAGGTATGTACCAGCCGGGAAATGGCATTAAAAGAGATGGAGCCGGGGCATTTTGTCAGCTGTCAGATGGTTCAGAATACATAGCGGGATAAATTCTGGAATAATCCAGTGTTTATAAAAAAAGAGAGGAGTTATCGTATGAAAAAGACATGGAAAAAAGTTGCAGCTATGATACTTGTAACAGCAGTATCTGTATCTGCTGCAGGGTGCGGCAGTTCCAGCGCAAACAAGGAAGTACAAGGCAATACCCAGACGTCCGGCGAAAAACCGGCAGGTGGGGCAGATACCGGTTCCGGAGAGTACAAAGACACACTAACCTGGGCTCAGGGAGCTGATATCACATCACTGGATCCTCATCAGGGCAAAGAAACTACGGCTGTTCAGGTAACCAAGCATATCTTTGATACATTGACGGTGGTAAATCCTGAGACCGGTGTACTGGAACCTTCGTTGGCAGAAAGCTGGGAGCAGACTTCTGATACCAGTTATATATTTAAGCTTCGCCAGGATGTAAAATTTCATGATGGTTCCCAAATGACTGCAGAGGATGTGAAATTTTCTCTGGACCGGGCAATTAAATCGGCAGCAGTATCTTATATCGTAGACTTTATCGATACGGTCAAAGCAGTGGATGATTATACGGTGGAAATTACCCTGGATGCACCATATGCACCGGCACTTCGTAATTTATCTGTTCCCTTTGCGGCAATTGTCCCTAAGAAAGCAGTAGAGCAGGACGAAGAGGGATTTAAGCTTCATCCAATCGGTTCCGGACCTTACAAATTTGTTGATTGGAAGCAGGGAGATTCTGCCAGACTGGAAGCATTTGACGAATATTGGGGAACTCCGGCGGCGACCAGGAATCTGGTAATGCGCGTTATTCCTGAGGCATCCCAGAGAACGATTGCACTTGAAACAGGTGAAGTTGATCTGGCCTATGATATCCTTCCTAATGATATTGCAAAGATTAAAGATAACTCTAAGCTGGCGCTGTTTGAGGCTCCGTCACTGTCTTGTTACTATATCTCTATGAATATGAATAAGGTACCATTTGACAATGCAAAAGTCAGAGCGGCACTTAACTATGCCATAGATCGCCAGACACTTATTGATACGATTGCCTGCGGTGCCGGTCAGCCTGCGGATGCAATCATCGCTCCATTGGTATTTGGCTACTATAGTCCGGGTGCCTATGAGTATAATCCGGAGAAAGCAAAGGAATTACTGGCGGAAGCCGGTTATCCGGATGGATTTACAACCAGCATCTGGGTAAATGATAATCAGGCTAGGGTTGAGATCTGTCAGGCAATCCAGGCTATGCTTCAGGATGTCGGCATCACCTGCAATGTGGAGGTGATGGAATTTGGAAGCTTTATCTCCCGTACCTCAGCCGGAGAGCATGACATGGGCTACTTTGGCTGGGTAACATCAACCACCGATGCGGATTATACCTATTATTCTCTGGAGCATTCCAGCCAGCAGGGGGCAGCAGGAAACCGCTCTTTTATCAATGATCCGGAAGTTGACAAGCTGATTGAGACCGGAAGAAGCAGTGCAGATGAACAGGTTCGTCTGAAGGCATATGAGGATCTGGCGGTTAAATTAAAAGAAATCGGCAACAATGCACCGATTTACTACAATTCCATCACAGTAGGCGCCAGTGCAAAAGTAGTGGATTTTGTGATAGATCCGATCGGATACCATAAGCTGGATCGGGTAAAGGTAGCAAAATAATGTTGCGGAAACAAGGATAAAGAAGACAGGAGGGTACTGCATGGTATGTGGTACCCTGCTTGTATGAATCAAATTTATAAATTTAGGAGACGAGAAAATGAGATTAGCAAATTTGACCTGGCCCAAAGCAGAGCGGTATTTTAAAGAAAATGATATGGTGCTGGTATCCATAGGAAGCATCGAGTGCCATGGCAGACATCTGCCTCTAGGAACGGACACAATAATACCGGACCGGATTTTGGAACTGATCGAAGCGAAAAACGATATTCTGATTGCGCCCACCATTCCTTATGGAGCCTGCCAGTCGCTGGCGGATTATCCGGGTACCGTGAATATTGACATGGAGGTGCTGTATCAATTTTTATATCAGGTGATAGACAACCTGTACCGTCATGGAGCCAGGAAGATTCTTGTACTCAACGGACACGGCGGAAATATTAAGGTGATAGAACGGGTTGGACTGGACTTTCAAAAAAAAGGAGCCATGGTAGTCATGTTAAACTGGTGGCTGATGGCATGGGATATGAATCCGGCCTGGAAGGGTGGTCATGGCGGCGGAGAGGAAACTGCAGGCGTTATGGCTGTGGATCCGGATCTGGTTGATGTTTCAGAAATCGGTGGACCACTGGAACTGAAGAATATAAATGAGAATCTGGTCGCTACCGGTTTTCGTTCCATTCGTTTCAAAGGAGTAGAGTTTGAAGTTCTGCGCTCTACACCGGAAGTGACGGACAACGGTTGGATCGGACCAGATCATCCAAATACGGCAACTGTAGAATGGGGGATTGAGATGATACAGACGACTGCAGACTATGTGGTGGATCTGATTGAGGAACTGAAAACGGTAGAGCTATAGGTACTTGATAAAGGAGAGTGTGAAATGGATAAGAACCAGACGTTGCAGATGATTGGAGCGATATCGGATGCCAATGGAGTATCCGGATTTGAGGATCTGGTGGTGGAAACAGTACGGAAACATGCGGGTGGGCTGGGAAACTTTGAGGAAGACAGCCTTCGTAATCTCTACATATACCGGAAGGAGAACAAGGAAGGACGGATGATCGTTCAGCTGGATGCCCATAGTGATGAAGTGGGTTTCATGGTACAGGCCATCCGCCCGGATGGAACTTTGCAGATGATACCTTTAGGAGGATGGGTAAACAGTAATATTCCGGCCCATCGGGTTTGGGTTAGAAATGCAGACGGAGAATATATTCCAGGGATTACTGCCAGTACGCCGCCTCATTATATGACCGAGGCGCAGCGGAATGCACCTCTGGATATCAGGGATATCACCGTGGATATCGGAGCTGTATCACGAGAGGAAGCAGTTGAGAAATTTCATATCAGGATCGGGGAGCCGATTGCACCGGATGTAAGCTTTGAATACCAGGAAAAGCACGATCTTATGATCGGCAAAAGCTTTGACTGCCGGTTGGGCTGTGCTTCTATTATAAGTACGTTACAGGAACTGGAAGGAATGGAGCTGGATGTGGATGTGATTGGGGGATTTGCTTCCCAGGAGGAGGTAGGTGTCCGCGGCGCCAGTCTGACCTGCCATAAGATTAAACCGGATATAGCGATTGTATTTGAAGGCTGTCCTGCTGATGATACCTGTGTGGCAGCCTATGAGGTACAGACAGCTATTAAGCGAGGACCAATGCTTCGCCATATCGATGCCAGGATGATTACCAATCCACGATTTCAGCGGTATGCTCTGAATTTGTGCAAAGAGCTCGGGATACCGGTACAGGAGGCAGTACGCCGGGCCGGCGCAACCAACGGTGCAGCCATTCATTTGTCCAATCAGGGAGTTCCTACTATTGTGATCGGAATACCGGTACGGTATGCTCATACCCATTATGGTATTTCTTCTTATGAGGATTATCAGAATGGCGTACGGCTGGCCTGTGAAATTTTGAAACGTTTGAATGAAATGGTGATCCGCAGTTTTTAAGATGATGAAAAGAATCCGGAGGATAATCAGATGAAAAAAGCCACTGGAGAGCGCAGGCTTTCCAGTAGCTTTTATGATTAATCCATTTCTTCTTCCACAATGGTAGTAGTTTCATCGGCCAGTTCTTTCATCGCTGCTCCGGTGGACTTCGCCGCTTCTTTTGCCGCATCCATCCCATCCTTTGCCGCATCTTTTACTGCTTCGGCAGCAGTTTCCGCTGTTTCCTTTATCGTATCTGCAGTCTCTTTGGCTTTTTCTGTCAGCTGGTCTGCGGCTCCGGCAGCGTAATCCAAACCGCCATCTTCCGTAAACTCTTCGTCGTCTAAAAACTCATCTGTCTGTTCTTTTGCAGAGCCAAACATGTCCTTTGCGGTAAATGCCACGGCTGAAGCCGCTTCTTTTGCCGTATCAGAAACAATGCTCGCTGCATCCTTTACTAAGTTTCTTGCCGCACTTACCGCATCCTTGGCAGCATCTGCCATATGGTCAGCGGCAACCTTAAATTCATCTTTATTGGCATGCAAAGAAACATAGTTGCGGTTCATCGTGCTGTCAATTTTGGAAATGTCGTCATTTCCCTCATCCTCAAAGTCATGGAAATTTTCTTCCAGTTCTTTGTGGAAGGATTTGTATTTCGTAAAGTAAGAGATGCCGGCAGCTACAACGCCGGCCACAGTGGCTAATGCCACGAATTTTCCAAACCCATTACCCTTTTTTGCCATTTGAAACACTCCTTTCCTTATTACCGTCCATGTATTCTGGGCATAGAGGTATGCCTGCAAGGTGCTTCCTTGACACGGCTTATGCTTGATGGGCATAATGGTGCGCTTGTAAGGCGCTTCATTCTCTTTGTTATTGTAATACGTTCATCCGAAAAAATAAAGGTATATAATAAGAAAATTTCTATAAACTATGTAAGTAAAGGAGAAAATCGTACAAATATGGTAAAAATGTAAAAAAAATATAAAGTTAGCACTCAACTATTGACAGTGCTAATAATGAGTGATATAACTTAGTATGTGAATAAAATAAAACTTCTTTCGGATGGCCAAAGAAAGAAATAATAAGCAGAAAGTTATGAGGAGGAATTGCAATGAAATTAGTACCATTATTTGACAAAGTTGTGTTAAAACCATTGGTTGCAGAGGAGACAACAAAGTCCGGTATTGTTCTGCCGGGTCAGGCAAAAGAGAAGCCGCAGCAGGCGGAAGTCATCGCAGTAGGACCTGGCGGTCTGGTAGACGGCAAGGAAGTTACCATGCAGGTTAAAGTGGGCGATAAAGTAATCTTCTCCAAGTATTCAGGAACAGAGATAGAGACCGGAGAAGAGAGCGAGAAATATGTGATCGTAAAACAGAATGACATATTAGCAGTGATTGAATAATCAGGAAGGCAATACAGCTTCGTAAGGTTTTAGATAGTACGATATTTATTTTAACAGAAAACTGGAGGAATGAATCATGGCAAAGCAGATTAAATATGGCGTAGATGCCAGAAAAGCACTTGAATCTGGAGTGAATCAGTTAGCAGATACTGTTCGTGTAACATTAGGGCCTAAGGGCAGAAACGTTGTACTGGATAAATCTTTTGGCTCACCGCTTATCACAAATGACGGTGTTACCATTGCAAAGGAAATCGAGCTGGAAGATGCTTTTGAGAATATGGGAGCACAGCTTGTAAAAGAGGTTGCGACTAAGACCAATGACGTAGCTGGTGACGGTACTACCACAGCTACCGTTTTAGCTCAGGCTATGATCAATGAGGGAATGAAGAACCTGGCAGCAGGTGCAAACCCAATCGTTTTAAGAAAGGGTATGAAAAAAGCAACTGAAGCAGCAGTAGAAGCAATTGCAAAGATGAGCGAGCCGATCAAAGGCAAGGCATCCATCGCAAGAGTAGCAGCTATTTCCGCATCAGATGATGAGGTCGGAGAGATGGTAGCTGACGCTATGGAGAAGGTTTCCAATAACGGCGTTATAACCATTGAAGAATCAAAGACCATGAAGACAGAGCTGGATCTTGTGGAAGGTATGCAGTTTGACAGAGGTTATATCTCTGCTTATATGTGCACCGACATGGAAAAGATGGAAGCTAATTTAGACGATCCATACATTCTTATTACCGATAAGAAGATCTCAAACATTCAGGAGATCCTTCCTTTATTAGAGCAGGTGGTTCAGTCCGGCGCAAGACTTCTCATCATCGCAGAAGATGTGGAAGGCGAGGCTTTAACAACCTTAATCGTTAATAAATTAAGAGGAACCTTCAACGTTATCGCTGTAAAGGCTCCAGGCTACGGCGACAGAAGAAAAGAGATGTTACAGGATATCGCTGTTTTAACAGGCGGTACCGTTATCTCTGATGAACTGGGATATGAGCTTAAGAATGCAACCCTTGATCTTTTAGGACGCGCAAAATCCGTAAAGGTTCAGAAGGAAAATACCGTAATCGTAGACGGCTGCGGCGATAAGGAAGCAATTACTGCAAGAATCGGCCAGATCAAGGGCCAGATCGAAGAGACTACTTCTGATTTTGACAGAGAAAAATTACAGGAAAGACTTGCTAAATTATCCGGCGGTGTAGCAGTAATCCGCGTAGGCGCTGCAACAGAAACCGAGATGAAGGAAGCAAAACTCCGTATGGAAGACGCTTTATCTGCAGCAAGAGCAGCAGTTGAAGAAGGCGTTATCGCAGGCGGCGGTTCTGCTTACGTTCATGCCATCAATCAGATTGAAGATATTGTTAAGCATTTAGAAGGCGATGAGAGAACCGGCGGAAAGATCATCTTAAAGGCTCTTGAATCCCCATTATACCACATTGTAGCCAATGCAGGACTGGAAGGAAGCGTTATCATCAATAAGGTGAGAGAGTCCAAGGTAGGAACCGGCTTTGACGCATATAAGGAAGAATACGTAGACATGGTAGAAGCAGGCATCCTGGATCCGACAAAGGTAACCAGAAGCGCCCTTCAAAATGCTACAAGTGTTGCATCTACCTTATTGACAACAGAGTCCGTTGTTGCTAATATTAAAGAAAAAGCACCTGCAATGCCGGCCCCAGGCGGAATGGATATGATGTAATCTTCACGTAAGCAATGAGCAGTGCGAAACAGAACATGAAAAAATTTACGTTGTGCTTGCACATAAGAAAATTTTTCCATGTTCTGTTTCATAGGGCGAACGCCCGTGAGCGAGTAAAGCCTTTGGCTTTACTCGCTGCACTGCGGACTTCCGGTACCCCATCCACCCCACCTAACCATATCCTAAATCAGGACAAGTTCCTTCCCCTAAGCAGCCTTGCAGGAAACAAGAAAGGACCCAAATCGTTATGAATGAAATGTATGCAGAATGGCTAGTGAAGCGAAAATCACCGGCCTATACCATGTTGATAAAAATTGCGATGGGAATCCTATGCGTAATTGCATTTTTCCTCTCCATGTCTCCGGTTTTCGGAATCTTTGGAGTGCTTATTCTGCTTGCAGCCGCAGCTGCCACATACTTTGTATTCCGCAACAGCGAAGTAGAATTTGAATACTTATTTGTGACCAACACTCTATCCATCGACCGGATCTACGGCAGAAGCAAGAGAAAGAAGGCTTGGGAAGGCTCCATGGAAGGGATCCAGATCGTAGCTCCCACCGGTTCCACAGAGGCCAGGGATCATGAAACAAAAAACATGAAATTACTCGATTTTTCATCCCACGTACCGGGAGCAAAGACTTATACATTAATCAGCCAGTCTGGTGCTGAAACAACAAAGATCATATTTGAACCTAACGATAAGCTGCTCCAGTGCATGAGGATGACAGCACCCCGTAAGGTTGTGAGAGAAGTATAAGAGAAAAAGGAATCAGTCGGTTTTGCATAAAACCGCCCGGTTCCTTTTTGTTACAGAAGAGACTTCTTTACTGTCCATGAGTGACGGAAAGAAACCGGAAAATGTCCGTTGACAACCCCTGTAAAATTTGTTAAACTATGTAACTAACAAGTAAAAAGACTTATTAGTTTCATTAATAAAAATATAAAGAAGGAGAGGAAAAGTTAATGGGTACAATAATTGGCGAAGGCATTACTTTTGATGATGTGCTGTTAGTTCCGGCTTATTCAGAGGTTATTCCTAATCAGGTTGACTTAACGACCAACCTTACAAAAACCATCAAGCTCAATATTCCGCTTATGAGTGCAGGCATGGATACCGTTACCGAGCATCGCATGGCAATTGCCATGGCAAGACAGGGAGGTATCGGCATTATCCACAAGAATATGTCCATTGAAGAGCAGGCAGAAGAGGTTGATAAGGTAAAGAGGTCAGAAAACGGCGTCATAACGGATCCATTCTATCTTTCCCCGGATCATACATTAAAAGATGCGGATGAACTTATGGGTAAATTCCGCATTTCCGGAGTGCCGGTCACAGAAGGAAAAAAACTGGTGGGAATCATCACCAACCGGGACTTAAAATTCGAAGAGGATTTCAGCAGGAAGATCAAGGAGTGCATGACTTCTGAAAACCTGGTGACAGCCAGAGAAGGGATCACCCTTATGGAGGCAAAAAAGATTCTTGCAAAAGCAAGGGTAGAAAAGCTTCCGATCGTTGATGAGGATTTCAATTTAAAGGGCCTTATCACCATCAAGGATATTGAAAAGCAGATCAAATATCCGTTGTCCGCAAAAGATGGACAAGGAAGACTTCTGTGCGGAGCTGCCGTAGGAATTACAGCCAACGTGCTAGACCGTGTAGGCGCCTTAGTAAAGGCAAAAGTGGATGTGGTAGTTTTAGACTCCGCTCACGGACATTCCGAAAACGTTCTACGCTGCGTAAAAATGATCAAAGAAGCTTATCCGGATCTTTCCGTCATTGCAGGAAATGTAGCAACCGGAGAGGCCACAAAGGATCTTATAGAAGCAGGAGCTGACGCAGTGAAGGTAGGAATCGGACCGGGATCTATCTGCACCACCCGTGTGGTAGCCGGCATCGGCGTTCCCCAGATCACGGCTGTTATGAACTGTTATGCGGTTGCTAAGGATTACGGCGTACCAATCATAGCTGACGGCGGAATCAAGTATTCCGGAGATTTAACAAAGGCGATTGCAGCCGGCGGAAGCGTTTGTATGATGGGAAGCATGTTTGCCGGATGTGACGAAAGCCCGGGAACCTTTGAACTGTATCAGGGCAGAAAATATAAAGTATACCGTGGTATGGGCTCCATCGCTGCCATGGAAAACGGAAGCAAAGACCGTTACTTCCAAACGGATGCCAAGAAGCTGGTTCCGGAAGGAGTGGAAGGCCGTGTGGCTTACAAAGGATTGGTAGAAGATACCGTATTCCAGATGCTTGGCGGCTTAAGGTCCGGTATGGGATACTGCGGAGCAATGAATATCAAGACCATGCAGGAAACCGGAAGATTCATAAAGATTACGGCAGCCTCCCTTAAGGAAAGCCATCCCCATGACATCCATATCACAAAGGAAGCGCCAAACTATAGCATTGATGAATAAATAGCTGCTTGATGAACCGAAGGTAAATCCAACATATCATAAACAAAGAGGTGGAGATCATAAATGATTCTCCACCTCTTTGATTACCAGGGCAATGGATTCCGTTAAAGTCAGGTTTTCACAGCCCACTACATAATGATTGCATTTGTTCACCGGTATAAGGATCTTATAAGCACGGCTTTTTCCGATGGCTTCAGCCATGGCTGGAGTGATCTCACCTAAGAGAGAATCAGCAATGACGATCCCGATAGGACCGATGATAATATCTGCATCCCGGCTGGCCACAAGAACCGGGTTCTCACCGGTTGCTCCTGCATCGGCACCTGCTTTTAACATGGCGGAAGTAGCAATGGAATTGGTCCCGATGGCAATAACTGAAAGACTGGGAAAGGACTTTTTTAACTGAGCGATGACGGACTGCCCCATTTTGCCTCCCTGCCCGTCAATGATAACGATTTTCATGTCTTCGTCCTCCTTATCCCTCTATTGTATTATAGGAAAGGACAGAAATCAAGCAAAAGGCCAGGGGGCAGTCTGATAAGGGTCCATATTCAGCCGGAACGCTTAAGCTTTTGCAACTTCCTCTTCCTTAATAAACAGGCTGGTAATGATAAATCCGGCAATGTAAGCGATCACCAGGCCCATAAAATAATTGAGCATATTAACAGGGCTGCTCATGATGGGAATAGCTAACAGGCCCGAAGGGCTCCAGGCAATGCTTCTTACATGCATGAGCATCACATAGGCACCGCCGAATCCGGCTCCCAATCCTGCAGTAATGAATGGCTTGCCAAGCGGAAGAGTAACTCCATAAATAAGCGGTTCGCCGATGCCTAAGAATCCAGAAGGCAGTGCGCCGATGATGACGCTCTTTAAGCGTTTGTTTCCGCTTCGTTTTGCTTTTAGATAGATGGCAATGGCTGCCCCCACCTGCCCTGCACCTGCCATGGCAAGGACCGGGAATAAGGAGACTCCGCCCATTTGCTCCAGCTGAACCGCATAGATGGGAACCAGCCCATGATGCAGTCCCAAAAGGACCAGGGGAAGGAATACGGCTGACATAATGTAACCGGATAAAACGCTGACGACCGGATTTGCGGAATTTACAAGGAGGGACAATACCCAGACCAGACCGTCGGATAAAAAGCCGGCAGCCGGCATAAGTACCAGTACAAACAAGGTACCTGTGATCAGAATGCTTAAGAATCCGGTCAGCATGATATCAAGGACATCGGGAACATGTTTGCGCACCCAGCGTTCTACTTTGGAGAGAACCCAGACACCGATGATCACGCCGATGATTCCACCCTTGCCGCTAATTAAGGTTGAGCTGTTTGGGATCTGTTCATTGTAAAGACCAAAGAACTTTGATATGTCCGTGATCTGCGACATAATGCTCATAGAGCCGATCATGCCGCCCAGTGCAGGCGTTGCTCCAAAGCTTTTAGCTGCATTGACACCGGTAAAAATTGAAAAATAACCGAGAAATGCACCGCCGAACAGCTTTAGTATGGTGACAAGAAGGGTCCAGAAACTGCCGCCCAATATCTGCGCTTCCACGCCCTGACCGATGATATTGGCAACACCGTTGCATAAACCGGCTGCGACGATAGCAGGAATCATAGGTATAAAGATATCGGAGATAACCCGAATGCTGCTCTTTAACCCGTTTCCTTTCTGGCCGGCCTTTACTGCTTCTTTGTTTTCCTGCCAGGATGCATTGGTGGAGAGTCCTTTGCCGCCAAGCTCACTTGGGATTCCAAGACCCAGGCAGATATCCATGAGCTTTCTGGCCTTTCCGGGTCCAACGACCACCTGTACGTCGATTCCGTTTGCAACCAGACCAAGAACTCCCGAAATCTCTTTCAGTTCCTTTTCCTGTACCAGGCCAGGATCCTTTACCTTTAAACGAAGGCGTGTCATGCAGCTGGCCGCAGCTGCAACATTCTCTTTCCCTCCCGAAAATTCCAGGATCTTTTGAAGCAATACTTCATTTGTCATAATAGACACCTCCATAGTTGAAATGAATAAATTGATAGTTAATCAGAATCCCTTTTCATACATGCGCGGATATGCCCGCGGGATTCCTTTAATTTCTTTTCTGCTTCTTTTGGCCCTGCGCCTGTTCGTTTCATTGCTATGGCTAACTTCACGCTCCCTCCTGCATCGTTTAACAGCCTTCTGGCCTCGTCACGTGTTATGTCTGTGGCTGCCATCAGAATATTTTCTGCCCGGGTGCGCAGCTTCTCATTGCTCTGCACCACATCTACCATAAGGTTCTGGTATGCTTTCCCGATGCCTACCATGGCTCCGGTGCTGATCATGTTAAGTATCATCTTCTGGGCGGTTCCTGCTTTTAACCGGGTGCTGCCGGTCAAGACCTCCGGTCCCACCACCGGTTCGATGGCAAGGTCAGCATACGTTCCAATGAGGCTTCCCTCATTGCAGGCTATGGATACGGTACGGCAGCCTATGCTTTTTGCATAGCTTAAGGCAGCCGATACATAGGGCGTCCTTCCGCTGGCCGCAATGCCCACTACCACATCTTTTGGGGATAAGGGCAGGGCTTTTAAATCTTCAATGCCGAGTGACTCTGAGTCCTCGGCGCCTTCCACTGCCTGCCTGATGGCCCTGTCCCCGCCGGCAATCAGGCCGACCACCATACCCGGATCAACCCCAAAGGTGGGGGGGCATTCGGAACTGTCTAAGATACCAAGTCTTCCGCTGGTCCCTGCTCCCATGTAGATGAGCCGGCCTCCGGTCTCAAATGCTTCACAGACCCATTCCACTGCTTTGGCAGTCTGCGGCAGGACTTTTTCTACAGCCTCCGCCACCTTCCGGTCTTCCTGGTTCATGGCTGTTACCAGTTCGAAAGGTGTCATGGTGTCTAAATCCATGGTATCAGGGTTACGGCTTTCTGTTGTCATCTTGCTTAAATCTACCATGATTGATTTCCTCCTCATTATACGCTTCGTCGAAAGGTTCAAAATACGACGGATTTTTCTTGGAAATGTGTGTTTTGCGCCACTGTGACAGGGAATATTGGCTGTTGTGGTTAGCGTATGCAGTATACAGAATATCAATGATGTTTAACTGGCTGATCCTGCTTCCCATGGCTCCGCTCCGAAAGATGGATTCATTGGCAGCCACATATAGGTTGTAATCTGCCATTTCCGATAGTGGTGATACGGCAAAACGGGTGATCAGGATGAATTTTGCCCCAACCTGCTGTATGGTCCTGGCGCACTCGATCATCTCCATGGTCCTGCCGGAATAGGAGATCATCAGTCCTAAATCATCACGGCTCATGTTACGGGCTTGTAAAAGCTGGGAATGCCAGTCATCATTTAAGATGCAGGGCTTATTGATCCGGAGGAATTTTAAATAGGCATCCCGGGCCACCAGAAGGGAAGAACCGATTCCGAATAAACAGATGGTGCGGCATTGGCATAAGAGTCCAATGCAGTTTTTAAGGGCGGATATATCGGTTAAATTTCTGGTATCCTCTAAGGAGGCGATGTTTTTATATGTAATTTTGTCGACGATCTGTTCCAAAGTATCGTTCTCTGTGATTTCCTCCATTTTTTCCCTGGTATTCTCCTGACGTATGGCCAGTTCACAGATCAGGGCAGCCTTCATTTCCTTGTACCCGGAGAAACCAAGTTCATGACACAGCCGGATAACGGTGGAAGAGGAAGAATACCCTTTTTCTGCCAGAGCGTGGACCGAAAGCTTCACCGCCTGTTCCGGCGTGTCTAACAGGTACCGTACGACACCGGTCTCTGCAACACTCATCTCTTTTTGATATTCTCGCAAACGAACCAGTACACTTTTCATTTTTATTTCCCCTTGTTGTGGTATTAGTATATGCAGCTTGGATTAATAGTTCAAGACATTAGGCTTCTTATGAAACTTTATACCATATATTGGAGGAAATGTCCGGTTTTTGTCTTGTCCTATGCCAAAAATTGGGCAATTTGTTGACCTATATATAAGATAAGCCTATAATTGGACTATTAGAACCCTTACGTTTAAGGAGGTCATTGATGAAAGCGGATTTTCATATGCATTCCTGTTTTTCTGACGGAAGTGAAACAATAATGAAAATTTACTCCCTGGCAAAGGAGCAGGGCCTAAAGGCGGCAGCTATAACGGATCACGATACGGTATTGGGCCTTAAAGAAGAAGAAAAGGCGTCAATTAAGTATTGTATTCCTTATATACCGGCTGCAGAGTTTACGGCTGCAGAGAAGGGAATGAAATTTCATGTGCTGGGTTATGGGATCGATCCGGAGAATCCGGAGCTGCGTGGGTATTCCAACAGCTTTCTGGAACAGATGAATGAACGGTCAAGGCATCAGATCTTAAAGATGCAGCAGGCGGGAATAGAGATTGAAGAAAAAGAGTTTTTCGAAAAAGCTGGAGGCGGACCGCTTTACCGGGCTAAGCTTTTGGGAGTTCTGGCTGACCATGGACTCCTTAGAAGAGAAGATATTATGAAGAGCCTGCCCCTTTATTTTGGAAAAGGTGCTCCCTATGAGGAAGAGGATCGTTTCTCTTATAGAAGTTTCAATAAGATATGTGGGATGATAAAGGAGGCTGGGGGATATGTGGTTTTGGCTCACCCCGGGAAGATAAAGAGAAAGGACAGACAGCTTTATGATGCCCTTTTAAGAGAAGAATGTCTGGATGGCGTTGAAGTGTACCATCATGATAACCCGGAAGATGTCCGGGAAGAATTATTGGCTGTGGCAGAAAACCGGCATTTAATGGTCACCGGCGGCAGCGATTACCACGGTATTTACATGAAGAAGCCAGCTCTTCCGGGGGCTGAGAAGCTGCCGGAAGAGCTGGCGGAAGGATTGGAGCATCTGTTAACCGGTTACTTCTCCTTATGAGGAAGCCTTCCCCGGAAGAACCGTTTTTTCAGTTCTGAAAGGTGAAATGGAATCAGGGGATAGATATAACTCTTTCCGGCTATGGTTTTATTAAACACAATTGCGCCTATGGAAAGCGCGACGCCGCCCACGAATCCCCAGAAATTCAGCAGGGCGGTGGTGATCAGCATGATCAGGCGCATGAACTTAAAGGCATAGCCCAGCTCAAAGCTTGACTGGGAGTAGTTGGCAATGGTCACAAAGGCCATATAAAGCATAGTCTCACTGTTAAACCAGCCGGATTTTACGGAATATTCACCAAGAACAATACCGGCGATCACACTGAGAGGCGTGGTCAGCATGCTGGGAGTATTGACAGCCGCAAGCCTCAGACCATCAATGGCAAATTCCAGAATCAGGAGCTGGAAAAGCAGGGGAACCTGGGGCTGTTCCGATAAGCGGATAAATTGCAGCCAGGAAGGGATCATTTCCGGATTTTGCATAAAAAGCAGCCACATAGGTGTTAAATACAGGGTCAGAATGGAAATGACCAGGCGGGACAGCCTAAGGTAAGTCCCGGTAACAGGGGGAAAATAATAGTCATCGGCTTCCTCGATGATATCAAAGACAGAGGAAGGTAAAATCATGGCTGAAGGAGAGTTGTCCACCAGGACGATAATGTTCCCTTCCAGTATGGAAGCAGCGGCAGTATCCGGCCGCTCGGAATATTTGAATTTGGGGAAAGGGTTAAACCATTTATGGGGATAGATACACTCCGCAAGGCTTTCCTGGTTCATGGTAAGGGCATCGACCTTAAGCTTGCTGATCCGGTCCTTGATCATGGTTAAAAGATTTTCATCATGCCGCCCCTTGAAGTAGCAGATGGCGATATCCGTGTGGGAGCTTTCTCCGGCATTCATGACTTCTATGGTAAGCTTGGGATCACGGATCCTGCGGCGGATAAGAGCGGTATTAAAAACCAGGGTTTCTACAAATCCATCTCTTGATCCTCTTAGAACTTTGTCTTTTTCCGGCTCTGAGACGCTTCTGGCCGGATAACTTCGGCAGTCCACGGTCAGGCATTTGTCGTACCCATTAACGAAAAGGCAGGATACTCCGGTCAAAAGCTGTTTGATCATGGTTTCATCGTCTTTTACGAGACCCACCTGACCATAAGGGAGAAACCTTTTGGAAAATTCATGGGCATCCGGCGGCATATCATCTGCCTGAATGGATAATAAGTTGTCCAGGATCTTCTGCCACGCATCACTCTGGGTAAAACCTTCAATGAAGTAAAGGCAGGCTTCCTGTTCCCCGATATAAAAGGTCCGGTAAACAATGTCAAAGTTTCCGTCTACATCAATCTTAGTGTTTAAGTAGTTCATATTATTGGAAAGGCTGTTGGAAAATTCCATGGCGATTATCTCCTTGCAAATAAAAAATGTCCGTAGTGCGGGCGGTAATAAAATAAGTATGTGCATTTTCCAGGAAATTATGTTTTATAAATTCTGTACGTATTCCGAGGACTTTCGACTTGATCTTGTATGAAAAGATATTAAAATGGTCCTTTTTTATAAAAAGTCCTTTAGTAAAATGTACTAAAAACGTTGACTTTTTAGACAATAGATGGTATTATCGTCCATGTGAGAAGCACAAAGTAATTCCTTGTGTGCGTGATTTTGGCATGGGGATGCCAGGTAGCAGAACTGAATAATGTGACGGTTCAGATCGTGACGGGGGATTGCCTTCTGTGGGGGAAGGGCAATCCTCTATTAATTTAAAAAAAATTGATACAAGAGAAGGATTTACATATAATATCATGTAAAGATGAGGAGGAATTTTATGTGGAAGAAACTTAGGAGAGATAAGCGCGTCCGCAATGCGATGACGACCATTGCAGTTGTAGTCTCCGCACTTTTACAGACCTATGTTATCCAGGCGTTTATTAAGCCTGCAGGTCTTCTGTCAGGAGGATTTACGGGTATTGCAATTTTGGTTGACCGGGTGACGTCCCTATATGGGTTTAATATTTCTACTTCTCTGGGCATGATTGCTTTGAACATTCCGGTTGCGTGGGCCTGCAGCAGGAATATCAGCAAACGGTTTACTTTTTTTTCCTTGATGCAGGTTTTTTTAACCAGTGCATTTTTAAGGATATTTAATTTTTCACCTATTTTTGATGATAGAATTTTAAATGTAATTTACGGAGGTGTCCTCTATGGGTTTGGCATTGTTCTTGCTCTTCGTGGCAATGCTTCCAGCGGGGGAACGGATTTCATAGCCCTGTATGTTTCCAATAAGACGGGCAATTCCATCTGGTCCGAGGTTTTTATAGGGAATGTGATTCTGCTTTGTATTTTCGGAGGAATCTTTGGGTGGGATTATGCAGGGTATTCCATTTTATTCCAGTTTGTAGGAACGAAGGTTATCTCCACCTTTCATCACAGATACGAAAGAGTTACCCTTCAGATCACAACAGTAGAGGGGCCAAAGCTTGCAGGTAAATACGTAGAGGCATTCCATCATGGAATTTCCTGCGTGGATGCGGTGGGAGGCTACAGCAAGAAGAAGATGTACCTTCTCCATACCGTGGTATCTTCCTATGAGGTGGCCGACATTGTAGCGCTGTTTCATGAGGTGGATGAGCATGTGATCGTAAACATGTTTAAAACCCAGCAGTTTTACGGGACTTTTTACAGGGCGCCCATGGAATGATCCCGATAATCCCTTAAACCGGAAGCGAGACATATACTGCTTAAAAATACAGTATATGTCTCGCTGGGTAAGGTTTTAAACCAATTATTTTTTAAAAAAAGCGGGGAGCCGTTTTCTCCTTAATTTGCCGAACCAGTTAAAGTATATGATGAATAATAACGAGGTTACAGCCCAGGTCAATGGGTAACTGAAAATCACAGTTTCAATGGTAGGACGCAGGGGAACTGCCACGCAGATCCAGATCACACGGAGCGCACAGACCCCAAGGCTTGTGAGGATCATGGGAATCCAGCAGTCACCGGCTCCGCGAAGGGAACCGGAGTAAATTTCAATGCAGACGTATGTAAAAAATGTGGGAGCAAGGTAACGGAGTATTTCCGTTCCTTTTTCAATTACGGCAGCATCAGTGGTAAACAGCAGATAAACGTAATTTCCAAAAGTATATAAAAGAATGCTGAGCCCGATGGCCGCGGTAAAGCTCATAGCCAGGCAGACCCGGATTCCTTTGTAGACCCGGTCTTTTTTTCCGGCTCCGTAATTCTGCCCCACAAAGGTAGTGATGGAGATACCGAAGGCGCTGATGATCATCCAGAACACGCTGTCTATCTTTCCGTAGGCTGTCCATGCGGCAATGGTGTCGGTTCCCAGAGTATTAACGCTGGACTGGATGATGATGTTGGAAGAGGAGTACATAACGGATTGAAGTCCCGCAGGAAATCCGATCCTTATGATGCGCCGCAGCATATCCCGGTCGATCCTCACGGCTTTTAAGTTCAGATGGTAAGCTCCGCTTGTCCGGATTAAAACAAGAATCACAAGAACAGCACTGAGGAGCTGGGAAAGTATGGTGGCAAGGGCAGCTCCCATAACTCCCATATGGCAGTAAACGACGAATATGATATCAAGGATGATATTGGTAAAGCAGCTTGCGATCAAAAAGTAAAGCGGACGCTTGGAATCTCCAATGGCCCGAAGGATTCCTGCCCCCATATTGTAAACAAGATTGGGAATCACTCCTACAAAATAGATCCGCATGAACAGGACCGCATAATGCAGGATATCATCAGGCGTTCCCATGGCCTTTAAGGCGTAAGGCGTTGCCGGAATGCCGATAATCATAATAACCGCTCCGCATACGATGGAAAATGCGATGGCAGTGTGGACCGCACGGCTTACTTGTTCCTCCTGTCCGGCTCCGAAAAACTGGGAAATGGTGACACTGGCACCGGATGAAAGCCCTATGAAGAACCCGATCAAAAGATTGATAAGGGGTCCCGTAGGGCCTCCAACGGCTGCCAATGCTTCTTTTCCAACGAATCGCCCAACAATGATTGCATCGGTGGTATTATAAAGCTGCTGAAAAAAGGTTCCAAATAAAATGGGAAAGAAAAACAGAAGAAGCTGTTTCCAAATCACTCCCTCTGTAATCTGATTTTGCTTATGTGCATCTGTTATGTCCGCGTTCTGGTTCATCTTTGCTTCCTCTTTCCTGCCCGCGATTTCCGGGCATAGAAGGATACCCTTAAGGTGTTTCCTCATTCAAGTAATTATGTATTCTTTTTTTCCATTATACTGTCAAAAATGGAAAAATACAATCCCCGCCTTATTCCGTTATCTGCGCTTTTGCAATGGCCTGATCCACGGCTTTTAGAAGCACGCCCGAAGTATAGCGGGATTCGGTTGCATAGGATACGTTCTTTGTGGACTGGTTATTAATAATCTGCTGTGATAAGTTATCCATGGCCGGCTGCATCAGGGGATACATGGTGGTGACGGCTTCGCTCAAAGGAACCAGGGTAACGGAAGTGATTTTTTTGGAGTCAACTGTAACCTCCACATTGATATCCTGACTGTTCAACGTAATGACAGAGGAATACACTCCCGGAACATAGTGCACAGGATCGCCGGAAGTCGGAACAGCATCCTTCTTCGGGCGGAACATGACTAAAAACAAAGTGATGAGTAGGATTCCAAGGCCAACGAAGATTGCAGTATAGATGATTTCTTTCATTCGTAAAACAACTATTTTTGTTTTAGAGCTCATAAAAAAAGGCCCTCCGTACAGTTTTGTTATAATGTATGAATGGGGCCGGGGGTTTCATACCTAAGATTTCATTGTTGGAGTAGGAAATCTGTGTTAAGATAATAAGCGAACACGAGTTTTGTTTTTCGCAGATTACAGAACCCTGCGGTGCAAATAATAGGAAACACCCTGTGGGTATCCCTTTATGCCCAAAATACATGGGCAAATAATAGGAAACACCCTGCGGGTATCCCTTTATGCCCAAAGTACATGGGCAAAAAATAGGAAAGGAGACGAAAAAGTTATGTCCCTTCAATTGATATTGGGCGGATCTGGTTCCGGTAAAACCTTCCGCCTTTATACGGAATTGATCCGCCAGTCCATAGAGCAGCCGGATATCCGGTATTTCGCCATTGTACCGGAACAGTTTACCATGCAGACCCAGAAGGAGATCGTTTCCCTTCATCCAAACCACGGGGTCATGAATATTGATATCGTAAGCTTTAAACGTCTGGCTTACCGGGTATTTGAGGAGCTTGCCATTTCAAGTCCCCAGGTTCTTGACGATATGGGAAAATCCATGGTGCTGCGGAAGGTAGCTGCCAATAAGAAAAAGGACCTGGTCCTTTATAAAGAACACTTATCAAAGTCAGGGTTTATCTCCCAGTTAAAGTCCATGCTGTCAGAGCTTTACCAATACGGCATAACACCTGAGATGTTAAATGAGGAGATACCTGATACCATAAGTCCCATGCTTCGACAGAAGCTATCCGATATTTCTGTCATTTATCAGGGTTTTAAGGACTACATAAAGGATAAATATATTACCACGGAGGAGATTTTAGATGTGCTGTGCAGGATCCTTCCGCGGTCAGAGCTGATTAAAAACAGCGTGATCACCCTTGATGGCTATACCGGTTTTACCCCGGTCCAGTACCGGATCCTGGAGCTGTTTCTCCGCTACAGCAAGCGGGTCATCGTCACAGTGACCATAGACCCTGCCGAAAACATGAGCAGAAAATCCGGTGTCCAGGAGTTATTTCACATGAGCCGCCAGATGATCTGGAAATTAAATGAGCTGGCAAAAGAGACTGGTGCCGGAAAAGAAAAGGATATCCTTCTTAAAAACCATCCGGCTGTCCGTTACTTAAGAGAGGCCGGTGGAGAGAACCGGGAAGGACAGGGCTGTGGGGAAAATGCACTGGATTTTCTGGAACAAAACCTATACCGTTATAAAGGAAAGTCCTGCAAGGAGGATTCCGGTTCCATACGTCTGGTTAAGGCTTTAAATCCAATGGAGGAAATCGCGTTTGTGATCCGCTCCATGGAAGAGGAGATCCGGGATCAGGGACTCCGTTACCGGGATATGGCGGTCATAACCGGAGATATAGGTGGCTATTCCAATGAAATCATTCATCAGTTTCAATTAAATGGGATCCCTTATTTCCTGGACAATAAAAAAAGCATTTTAAAAAATCCAATGGTGGAGTTAATCCGCGCTGCCATGGAGATCATTCAAAAGGATTTTTCCTATGAATCTGTATTTCGTTATTTGAGAACCGGCCTCATTGCGGCCAAAGAGGATGAGGAGAAAATAGACCGTCTGGAGAATTATGTCATTGCCATGGGAATCCGGGGATTTAAACGATGGGATGCCCAGTGGGAAGGCTGGTACCGTGGAGGCAAGGAGCTTAATCTGGAAGAATTAAATGGATTCCGTGAGGAACTTATGGCGCCCTTAGGGCGTCTGAGAGAGGCATTTAGGAACCCGGATTCCACGGTGGCTTCCATGACCGGGGCCGTTGCAGCCCTTCTTATGGAGACAGGGATCGAAGAAAAGATGCTGATCTTCACGGAAAAGTTCCGGGAATTGGGAGATTTCACCCTTGCCATGGAGTACAGTCAGGTTTATGGACTGGTCATGGACTTATTTGACCGCCTGGCGGGGCTTTTAGGAGAAGAGCATGTAAGCCGCAGAGAGTATGGGGAAATTCTGGACGCCGGATTTTCGGAGATCCAGGTGGGCCTGATTCCAGCTACTGTAGACCGGGTCGTGGTGGGGGATATCACCAGAACCAGACTGGATCATATTAAGGTATTGTTTTTTGTAGGGGTCAATGATGGGATCGTGCCGGTAAAAAAGGAAAAAAGCAGCCTGTTTACGGACAGGGAAAGAGAATTCCTGGGAACTCATGATCTGGAGCTGGCGCCAACTGCCAGGGAAGAAGGATTCCGGCAAAGGTTTTATCTTTACCTGGCCCTTACAAAACCTGAGAAACGGCTTGTTTTATCCTATGCAGCCATGGATGGCAGCGGGAAAAGCCTGCGGCCTTCCACTTTAGCAGGGGAACTGAAAAAACTGTTTCCTGGTCTTTCGGAAGTTTCCCCTTTAAAGACGGCAGTACCTCTGTCTATGAGAGAGGCAAAGGACCGGCTGGCGGCCGGACTCCGCGAGTTTGGAAAAACCGGGGAAGATAAGAAGCTTCTGGAGCTTTTTAAAGCATTTCTGTTATCTGAGGACCATAGGGAGGAAGGAAAGAGGCTGGCAGAGGCTTCTTTCTATGCCTATGAACAGAGGGGAATCGGAAAAGCGGCGGCAAAGGCCCTCTACGGTTCCGTCATAAGCGGAAGTGTTACGAGGATGGAGCAGTACGCTTCCTGCGCCTATGCCCATTTCTTAAATTATGGGCTGGAGTTAATGGAGAGGCAGGAATATGAGCTGGCTGCCATGGATATCGGAAACCTGTTCCACGATTCCATTGACTTATGGTTTCAGCGCATGAAAGAAGAAGGAAGAGATTTTAAAACCCTGACTGAGGAAGAGCGAAAAAGCCTGGTCCATGAATGTGTGACCAAGGTGACGGAAGAATACGGCAATACCATCTTAAAAAGCTCTGCCAGAAATGCCTATCTGGCAGGCAAGGTGGAACGGATTACGGACCGTACGGTGTGGGCTCTTTCCGAGCAGTTAAAAAAGGGGGATTTTGTTCCGGTAGGATTTGAGGTTTCCTTTTCTGCTTCCGATCAGTTAAATGCCATGCGGATTCCTCTCTCAAAGGAGGAAGCTATTCATCTAAGAGGCAGGATCGACCGCATGGATTTATGTGAGGATGAAGAAGCTGTCTATGTGAAGATCATTGATTACAAGTCAGGAAGCACAGCGTTTGACTTAACGGCCCTTTATTACGGCCTTCAGCTCCAATTGGTGGTCTATATGGATGCAGCCTTGGAGATGGAGGAGCGGAAAAAGCCGGACAAGCCTGTAGTTCCTGCCGGGATCTTTTACTATAACATCAACGACCCTGTTATTGAAAGAGACGGTGAAATGACGGATGAGGAGATAGATGGGAAGATATTGAAACAGCTTCGCATGAACGGCCTGGTCAACAGTGATTTAGACGCCATCTCTCACCTGGATCATGAGATTGAGACGGAATCCGATGTGATTCCTGTTGCCATGAAAAATGGGATCATTCAGGAAGCCAGGTCATCGGTTGCAGGCGGCAATCGTTTTTCTGCACTCAGGCAGTTTGTGCGGGAAAAATTAACGTCGGAAGGAAGAGAGATCCTTGAGGGGGCCATCGATGTAAATCCCTATAAGCAGGGGAACCGCAGCGCCTGCGATTACTGCCCTTACCATGCGGTCTGCGGATTTGACTTAAAGACGGCCGGATATGGTTTCCGGAAATTTAAAGCCTTAAAATCCGAAGAAATATGGCCGGTCATTGAAGGAGAAGAAGAGGAAGGAGAGTCAAATGGCGATTAGCTGGACAGAGGAACAAAAGGCCGTCATTGAGAGCAGAAACAGAAATCTCTTGGTATCGGCGGCAGCAGGAAGCGGAAAGACGGCCGTATTGGTAGAACGGATTATCCGAATGATCACGGAAGGAGAAGCTCCTTTAAGGATCGATCAGCTCTTAGTCATGACCTTTACAAAGGCGGCTGCCGATGAAATGCGGGAACGGGTGTTAAAGGCCGTAGATGAAAAGCTTATGGAGAATCCGGACAGCTCCCATTTGCAGATGCAGGCAGCCATGATCCCCTATGCCCAGATCACCACCATTGACAGTTTCTGCCTGGGACTTATTAAAGATCATTATAATAAGCTGGATATTGACCCTGCCTTCCGGGTGGGGGATGAGGGAGAGCTTATCCTTTTACGGGCTGATGTGATGAAGGAGATGCTGGAAGAATATTACGAGAAGGCAGATCCCTTATTTGAGAAGTTTGTGGAAACCTATGCCACAGGAAAGTCTGACAGGGGAATTGAAGATTATATCATGCAGGTGTTTACCTTTTCCCAGAGCAATCCCTGGCCCCATGAGTGGCTAGACCGGTGCAGGAAAGAGCTTGAAACTTCTGATATGGATCAGATCATGGATACGGGCTGGATGAAATTTTTAATGAAGGATGCCGGACTTCAGCTTTCGGAATTAAAATTTCAGGTGGAAAAAGCCATGGAGGTCTGTGAGGAAGAGAACGGACCGGAGGCCTATCTGCCCATGCTGGCTAATGACCTCCAGCTTCTGGACCGTTTAAGTCTTGCAGAGGATTATGAGGCGTTTAATGAGCAGTTAAAAAAGGCCTCCTTTGACCGTCTGGCTTCCATTCGGAGCAAGGATATTGATGCAGAGAAGAAGGCGTTTGTAACGGGAATCCGTGACCGGGTGAAAAAGGCGGTTGGAAAGCTTCTTGATTTATACTGCTTTGAATCACCGGAGGAAGTTCTATCCGATATCAGGGGAACCAGGGACGCGGTGACGACCCTGCTTCATCTGGCAGGAGAATATGCCCGCAGGTATCAGGAAAAGAAACGGGAAAAGAACCTGGTGGATTTTAATGATTTGGAGCATTATGCTTTGGAGATACTGCTGACCAGGGAAGAGGGGAACACGGCGGCCACCGAGGTGGCAGATGAGCTCAGCAGGCAGTTCGAGGAAATCCTGGTGGACGAATACCAGGACAGCAATGATGTGCAGGAAGCCCTGATCGGCAGTATTTCCAGAGAGCGTTTTGGAACTCCCAACGTATTTATGGTTGGCGATGTGAAGCAGAGCATCTACCAGTTCCGTCTGGCAAGGCCCCAGCTGTTTTTAGAGAAGTATGACTCCTACTCGAAAGAGGAAGGAAAATACCAGAAAATCGAGCTGCACCAGAATTTCCGAAGCAGGGATGAAGTCCTTAGGAGTATTAATGAGGTATTCTACCAGATCATGACAAAAAACTTGGGAAATATACAGTATACAAAGGACGCAGCACTCCATCCGGGAGCAGAATTTCCTGAAGAAGAGGGCCGCGCGGGAGAGAAAACAGAATTTCTTATGATCCATGGGTCAGGGAATTTATTAAAGCAGCTTGATGACGATGCCGTCGATTATACCAGCCGGGAGATGGAGGCAAAGGTCATTGCAGGGAAGATCAAAGAGCTTACGGATCCGGTAAGCGGTCTTTTGATCTGGGATAAAAGGCTTGGAGGAAAGGGAGGCTACCGCATCGCAGGATATGGAGACGTGGTAATCCTGCTAAGATCTTTAAGCGGCTGGGCGGAAGACTTTGTGAACGTCCTGATGAATGAGGGGATCCCGGCTTATGCGGAACGGAAAACCGGATATTTTACCGCTCCTGAGGTGGAAACCATTCTTTCCATGTTAAATATCATTGACAACCCCATGCAGGACATCCCTCTGGCTGCAGTATTGAAATCCCCCATTGGCAGGGTAACGGATGAAGAAATGGCTCATATGATGGCTGTCTGGAAAAAGACGGCTAAAAAAGGCCAGGACAGGGGATTATATGGAGCATGGCAGCATTACAGAAAGGAATATGGGGAGAAGGAGGATCCGGAATATCGGTCACTGTTTCATAAGCTGGAGACTTTTTTTGAACTCCTTTCCCTTTACAGGGAAAAATCAACCTATCTTTCCATTCATGAACTGCTATATGATCTGTATGAAGGAACCGGATACTATGATTATATTTCCGCCATGCCGGCAGGAGAAGTCCGGAGGGCCAACCTTGCCATGCTGGTGGAAAAGGCATCTGCCTATGAGCGGACCAGCTATACCGGATTGTTCCATTTTATCCGCTATATTGAAAATTTGAAAAAATACGATACGGATTTTGGGGAAGCTTCCCTGGCCGGAGAGGAGAATACGGTCAGGGTTATGAGCATCCATAAGAGCAAGGGACTGGAATTTCCGGTGGTATTTCTGGCAGGTATGGGGAAAAAGTTTAATAAACAGGATTCCTATGGAAAGATACTCATTGATCCGGATTTAGGGATAGGAACTGACCATCTGGACCTTGAACGGCGTGTCAAGGCGCCTACCTTAAAAAAACATGTTCTGCGGAGAAAAATGGACCTAGGAGCCATGGGGGAGGAGCTTCGTGTACTCTATGTGGCTATGACAAGGGCAAAAGAAAAGCTTATAATGACCGGACTTGACCGGTATCTGGACAAAAAGCTGGAGCGCTTTGCCGATATTATAAGAGTAGAGGGCCAGATCCCCTTTACCATTCTCGGTTCCGCAGATTCCTATCTGGACTGGATGCTCATGAGCCTGTCGGGAAAATATTCCCCTTCCCAAATCCTGAGGGAAGAAGGGGCAGACACCGGGAATCTGATTTTAAAGGAATTGTCGGTATCCGGCATGGTAGGAGAAGAGATAGAACGGCAGGCTGAAAAAAAGCTGACAAAGGACGCTCTCCTTTCCCTTGATACGGTCCGGGTTTATGATCAGGAGTTTGCAAAAGACCTAAGGGCTGCTTTTGATTACCGTTATCCATATGAGGCGGATACCAGACTTCATACCAAGATGACCGTATCCGAGTTAAAAAAGCAGGGACAGTTTACGGATGAAGAGGAAAGCGGGTTTCTTCCTACAATTCCTTCATTCTTAAAAGAAGAGGGAAAAGAGGAACTCCCGAAAGGTGCATTCCGGGGAACTGCCTATCACAGGGCTTTGGAGCTTTTGGACTTTGGAAGGGTAAGGACCAGGGAAGACCTTCATCATGCCCTGGAGGGATTCCGTAAGGATCAGCGGATGGATGAAGAAAGCCTTTCCCTTTTGTCAGAGGATAAACTTATAACCTTTTTAAATTCTTCTTTGGGAAACCGGCTTGCTGCAGCCCATTTGTCAGGGCGCTTAAAAAAGGAACAGCAGTTTGTAGTGGGAATTCCTGCCCGTGATATGGATGCAGGGGATTCTGATGAACGGATCCTCATCCAGGGAATCATCGACGCCTATATGGAAGAAGAGGGAGGCCTGGTTCTGGTGGATTATAAGACAGATCATATCGGTCCGGGAGAAGAGAATGTGCTGGTAGGGCGGTATCAGATGCAGATGGATTATTATGAGCGTGCGCTGGAACAGATGACAGGAAAAAGAGTAAAGGAAAAAATTATTTATTCCATGACTTTGGAAAAGGAAATCCCTTTGGCTTAAATGCTCAGGAGGGTTGATAAAAAACGACAATATGTTAAAATAATGATAGAAAATATCTATAAATACAAGGAGAAGAACAGGTATGATACCAGATCAAGAAGTAAGACTAACCCAAATGACGAAAACTGCTGGCTGTGCCGCTAAAATAGGCCCTGGAACCCTTGCCGGGGTTTTAGAGAACCTGCCAAAATTTGAGGATCCAAATCTGCTGGTGGGGATTGAAACCTCTGATGACGGTGCCATTTACAAAGTGAACGAGGAGACCGCATTGATCCAGACCCTTGATTTTTTCACTCCTGTGGTGGATGATCCTTATACCTTTGGCCAGATTGCGGCCGCCAATGCACTGAGCGATATTTACGCCATGGGTGGTGAACCAAAAGTGGCTCTTAATATTGTGGCATGGCCAAACTGTGTCAATCCCGCTCTTTTGGGAAAGATTTTAGAAGGCGGAGCATCAAAGGTTCTTGAGGCAGGAGCCGTTCTGGCAGGCGGTCATTCCATTCAGGATGATGAACCCAAATACGGCTTAAGTGTCACAGGATTTGTTCATCCGGATAAGGTTTTTAAAAACTGTGAAGCCAGACCGGGAGATGTTCTCATTCTGACAAAGCCTTTGGGAACCGGGATCGTTAACACGGCAGTCAAGGCGGATATGGCATCAGAAGAGGCGAAACAGGAAGTGATCCGTGTTATGACCTCCTTAAACAGGAAGGCAAAGCAGGTGATCGAGCATTATGAAGTTCATAGCTGTACCGATATCACTGGCTTTGGCCTGGCAGGCCATGCTGTAGAGATGGCGGAGGGCAGCGGGGTCACGATTGAAATTTCAGTGAGTGACTTACCTATTCAGAAGGAAGCGAAAAGCCTTGCCCAGATGGGACTTATTCCGGAGGGAGCTTACAAAAACCGTTCCTATACAGAGGATAAGGTGGATTTTGGAGAGACAGAGGAATATATCCGTGATATCTTTTGTGATCCCCAGACTTCAGGAGGACTATTGATCAGTGTTTCTCCTGATGATGCAAAAAACATTATGAAGGATTTAAAAGAGGCACAAATGGAGACCGCCTATGGCATCATCGGGCGGGTTGTGGAACAAGAAAGAAAATCAGTAAAGATGAGGTAAAGCCATGATTTATCTGGATAATGCGGCAACCTCCTGCCAGAAGCCGGAGGAAGTGATAAAGGCGGTAGCTGACGCCATGGGCTCCTTCGGGAATTCCGGCCGGGGTGCCCATGGGGCGTCTCTTGATGCATCCCGTATGATTTACGATACCCGCAGGCTCATTGCAGAACTTTTTCATGCAGGAGATCCTTCCCGTGTGGCCTTTACAGCCAATTCCACAGCCAGCCTAAACATCGCCATTCAGGGCCTGTTTAAACCGGGTGATCATGTGATCACCACCATGATGGAGCATAATTCCGTGCTGCGTCCTTTGTACCGCATGGAAGAGCAGGGGTTAGAGCTTTCCATCCTTTCCGCAGATAAGAAGGGCAGGATCCGTTATGAGGATATTGAGAAGGAAATAAAGCAAAATACAAAGGCAATGGTCTGTACCCATGCGTCCAACTTAACTGGAAATATAAACGACTTAGAAATCATTGGGAGTATCTGTAAAAAGAATGGGCTCCTTCTGGTGGTGGATGCTTCCCAGACAGCCGGAGTGTTTGACATTGATATGGAAAAAATGGGGATCCACGTCCTATGCTTTACCGGACATAAGGGACTTTTAGGACCTCAGGGGACCGGAGGAATCTGTGTCCGCCAGGGAGTTGCCATACGTCCTTTTATGGTGGGAGGCAGCGGAGTGAAGAGCTACTTAAAGACTCAGCCGGAGGAGATGCCGGAGGTTTTGGAAGCGGGAACCTTAAACGGACACGGGCTTGCAGGCCTTCACGCAGCCCTTTTGTATCTTGAGAAAACCGGAATAGAAACCATCCGGGAGAGAGAGCTTCTTCTTATGAGACGGTTCTATGAAGGGGTAAAGGATATTCCGGGAGTGAGCGTTTATGGGGACTTTTCAGAAAAATCCCTTCTTTGCCGTGCCCCTGTGGTGGCTCTCAACATAGGAGATTACGATTCCGGAGAAGTGGCTGACGAGCTGGCCTGTTCCTATGGAATCTGTACCAGGGCGGGGGCCCACTGTGCCCCTCTTATGCACCAGGCTCTTGGCACGGTGGAGCAGGGAGCCGTGCGTTTTTCCATGTCCCACTATAATAAGGAAGAGGAGATTGATGAAGCCATTCTTGCTGTGAGGGAACTGAGCCTATGAATTTAAAACAATTGGAAGCGTTTGTATGCGTTGCGGAAGGAAAAAGCTTTTCCGCGGCTGCCAAGAAACTATATCTGACCCAGCCTACGGTAAGCGCCCACATCAGCTCTTTGGAAAAGGAATTGGGAGTCCGGCTGTTTGTCCGCACGACTAAGGATGTGGAGCTGTCCAGTGAGGGAGAGCTTCTTTATGACAATGCAAGGCGGATGCTTCAGCTGGAAAAAAATATTCTGAGGGATTTCACTCAAAAGGATTCAAAAGCGGCCAACAAAATCATAGTGGGCGCTTCCACAGTGCCCGGTCAGTATATTCTGCCTCAGATTCTTTCCCTGTTTTCCAGAACCTATCCGGGTAATCAGCTGGAGTTAAGGGAAGCGGACAGCATGGAAGTGGTCCGGATGGTACAGGATGGGCAGGTGGAAATTGGCTTTACAGGAACCACAGGCTCTGATCCTACCTGTGTATTTGAACCGTTTTATCATGATCGTCTGGTGATTATTACTCCCAATAATGATAAATACCGCCAATATGAAAAAAATGGATTTCCCATAGAACAGTTTTATGAGGAGCGGTGGATCGTCCGGGAAGAAGGCTCCGGCACGAGAAAAGAAGCGGAACTTTATTTACAGGATATGGGAGTCGAATTAAACCGTCTGGAGATTGTAGCGACTATCAGCAATCAGGAAACCATTAAAAAGTCAGTGGAAGCGGCAATGGGGATTTCCATCATATCCGGGGCGGCAGTGGATGATTTCGTAGAGCAGGGATCCCTGCTTCGGTTTCCACTGGGGGCCGAGGAGGTTTACCGGAAATTGTATATGGTATGGAGCAAAAATCACAAGCCCGGTAAGGCAGCCAGATTATTTATCCGTTTTGTCAGGGAACTGTATGCTTATTTATAGAATCTTCCTATAAGGCCGGAACAACCTATGAAACAGGTATTTTTTACGCAACGAAGGTAAGGGATTATGAGAAAAAAAGAACAAAAAATTGTGATAACGTTCCGTACAACAGCAGAGGCCATTGCCATGGAGTCCCAGTGTCAGAAGGAGGGGATACCGGGACGGCTCATTCCGGTTCCCAGACAGATTTCTTCCGGCTGCGGACTATCCTGGGCTATGCCGGCTGACTGGGATGGAGAGATAGAAAAATGGATGGAGACAAGGGGACTCCGATATGATAAGTGCGGGGAATATTTGATCTGAACGTATCAATGGAATACGTGAAATTTTTAACGAATTTAAGCAAAAAGAGTCAGAGGAGAAGGGCTGCGGTTGCTTCTTTATGATTCTTTTTTTTATTGCTTGCAGGAATAAAAGCTATTTATAGAAAAAATCTATGAATTATTTATCGACAATTATTGGTTAAGTTGGGAAGAATACTACTAATTATAAAAAATGTACAAAAATAAAATGTGTATTGACAAATAGTTGTACAATATGATATAGTCAACCTGTCATAAATTGCAAGATTTTTTAGTATCAGCATTCAAGGAACTTATATATGCTCATAATTGGTTGAGCGTCTCTACCAACTACCGTAATAGTTGCCTATAAGTTTCCACGCCATAATAAGTCCGGCTTTTTTGCCGCATACTTATCATGTGCGTGTGAACAGATGGAAATAGCGGTAGTTTTTTATTGCGTATAATTATCAGAATGTATGGAATGCCGCAATTATGGCTGCCGTATTTTTAATTTTCTGGTACGGAATAGGAGGTTCTATGACTGGTGGTAAAAATTTTGTTTTAAAAGGGAACGTTTGTTACAGTGAAGATGTCCACTCGTTAAAGACGGTGGAGCAGGGGTACCTGGTTTGTCAGGATGGGAAGTCGGCAGGAGTTTACAAAGAGCTTCCGGTTCAGTTTGCGGAATATCCTCTGGAGGACTTTGGAGATATGCTCATTGTACCCGGACTTGTTGATCTTCATATCCATGCGCCTCAGTTTGCCTTTCGGGGTTTGGGAATGGATTTAGAGCTTTTGGATTGGCTGAACACCAATACATTTCCGGAGGAAGCCAAGTATGCCGATCTGGAATATGCCAAAAAGGCATATGGAATTTTTGCAGAATCCATGAAAAAAAGTGCTACTACAAGGGCTTGTATCTTTGGAACCATTCACAGGCCGGCCACAGAGCTTTTAATGGATCTGATGGAAGAAACCGGTTTAAAGACCATGATCGGCAAGGTCAATATGGATCGGAATTCACCGGATTACTTACGGGAACAGGGGGCAGAAGAGTCGGAGCAGGAAACTCTCCTCTGGCTGAAAGAAACCGGATCCAAATACGAGAACGTAAAGCCTATCCTTACGCCACGGTTTATTCCATCCTGTACCGATGATCTGATGGTACGGCTGGGAAGGCTGCAGAAGGAGCAAGGACTCCCGGTCCAGTCCCATTTGTCGGAAAACCAGGGAGAGGTTACATGGGTAAAAGAGCTTTGTCCGGCTTCCGATTTTTACGGAGATGCTTATGATCAGTTTGGCCTGTTCGGAGAAAACGGGAAAACCGTTATGGCTCATTGTGTTTCTTCTTCCGAAGAGGAAATTAAGTTAATAAAAGAGCGAGGCGTTTATATCGCTCACTGCCCTCAGTCTAATACCAACTTATCTTCCGGAATCGCTCCGGTCAGAACTTATCTGGACCGTGAATTGAATGTAGGGCTTGGAACTGACGTGGCAGGAGGAAGCGGGGAATCCATTTTCCGCGCTATGGCAGATGCCATTCAGGTGTCAAAGCTTAGATGGAGGCTAAAGGATGAAAGCTTAAAGCCACTTACCGTGGAAGAGGCATTTTACCTGGGAACGTTAGGCGGAGGCTCTTTCTTTGGAAAGGTGGGAAGCTTCCTGGAGAGTTACGAATTTGATGCTTTGATTTTAGATGACAGCGGTTTGCCTTATCCTCAGGAACTTAACTTAAGAGAGAGACTGGAACGGTTTATCTATCTGTCCGATGACAGGCATTTAAAGGGGAAATATACGGCTGGAAATAGAATTTTTTAATAATTTTACAGATGCAATTCCATGCTAATTATTGCTATGCCTTTTATGTACAGCATTTCTGAGGGAATCACATGGGAGTTAAACAGGCAGAGCTAAAGAAAAGAAAATCAGTACCCTTATGTATGTTCTAGCAGTATTATTTGTGCTAAAATATATATTAATATAATAAAAATTAACCAATAAAAGCAGTCTGATTAAAATCAGAATAACCGGTCAACAGACACAGGGACTGGCGGCGACATCACTTTGATAAGCGTTTTACGCTTTGAAAAAGTCTCGTCTCCGTCAGTCCTTTTCATAAGGGAAAGACCGGAAAGCTGCTTACTTTCAGAATTTAAAACAGGAGGAGTAACTATGATAATCGGAAAAAGTGTTGCCCGTGTCGACGCACTTGATAAGGTGACGGGAAGATCCAAATATACCGATGATCTTTGTGAGAAGAATGCTCTGGTAGCTAAGATTTACCACTCTGCCATAGCCAATGGAGTTGTAACATCCATTGATACCTCAGAAGCAGAGAAAATACCGGGAGTCGTTAAGGTAGTGACCTGTTTTGACGTGCCGAAGTTCTATTTCCCAACGGCCGGGCATCCATGGTCAACAGATCCTGCCCATCAGGATGTGTCGGACCGCCTTCTTTTGACGGACCGGGTGCGTTTCTACGGCGATGACGTGGCGGCAGTAATCGCAGAAAATGAAATAGCTGCAAAACAGGCAATCAAGGCTTTAAAAGTGGAGTACGAGGAATACCCCTTTGTTCTGGACGTACAGGAGGCCATGGCAGAAGGAGCCCCTCAGCTTCATGAAAAATACCCAAATAACATATTGGGTCATTCCAGCATCAGAAAAGGAAATCTGGAAGAAGCCATTAAAGAGCCGGATCTTATTAAAGTCGACCAATGGTATGATACCCCCATTGTTCAGCACTGCCATATTGAGAACCACATTTGTTTTGCCAGTATAGAAAATGGTAAGATCAGCGTAGTATCTTCTACCCAGATCCCACATATTGTCAGGAGGATTGTAGGGCAGGCTCTTGGAATCCCGTGGGGTAGCGTCCGCATCATCAAACCATATATTGGCGGCGGCTTTGGAAATAAGCAGGATGCGCTTTATGAGCCGCTTTGCGCATATCTTTCAAAGGTAGTGGGAGGACGTCTGGTCAAGCTTGATGTGACCCGTGAGGAGACTTTTGTAAGCAACCGTACAAGACACGCCGTCCGCAGTCATATCATCAGCTGGGTCCGCCCTGACGGCACCTTTGCAGCACGTAAGCTGGAGTGCTTTTCAAACCAAGGAGCTTATGCCTCTCATGGGCACGGAATCGCAGCAAAGGGCATGAATGCTTTCCCACAGTTATATCCCTGCGATAATATAGAATGTGATGCCTATACGGTATTTACCAATATGCCTGTGGCAGGCGCTATGCGCGGCTATGGAATTCCCCAGGCAATGTTCCCCGTGGAAAGCCAGTCCGATGACATCGCTCTGGCAATCGGCATGGATCCGGTGGAATTCCGCCGCAAAAATCTGATGCCAGTCGGATACGTGGAAGGTTTTTCGAAAAATGAAAATTTTTATGATACCTTTAATCAATGTCTTGAAAAAGGAAAGGCCTATATAGATTTCGACCGGAAAAGGAAGGAATACGAAAATCAGACCGGACCTGTCCGTAAGGGTATTGGCTGTGCGGTATTCTGGTATAATACAGCGGTATGGCCCATCAGTCTGGAATCCTCTTCCTGCCGTATGGTGCTGAATCAGGACGGTTCCGTACAGGTACAGCTGGCGGAGACAGAGATCGGCCAGGGTGCTGATACGGCGTTTGCACAGATGACGGCAGATGCGTTAGGCATTCCTTTTGAAATGGTCCATGTAATTTCCTCCCAGGATACGGATGTCACCCCCTTTGGAACCGGCTGCTATGCTTCAAGGCAGACCTATGTAGGAGGCTTTGCCATAAAGCAGACAGCGCTTTTATTAAAGGAGAGGATATTAAATTACGCTTATGAGCTGACCAGGATGCCGGTCTTTAACCTGGATATCAGGGAGGGAAAGATCGTGCGGACCACTGATGGAAGAGAGCTTATGACCTTAGGCGAATTATCCACGGAGGCCATTTACAGCCTGTCACACAGCCAGCATCTGACCTCTGAGAGTACTTATCAGATAAAATCCAATGCCTATTCCTTTGGATGCTGCTTTGCCGAGGTAGAAGTGGATATTCCCATGTGTAAGGTAAAATTAGTTGACATCATCAATGTCCATGACTGCGGACAGCTGATCAACCCGGCACTTGCTGAGGCTCAGGTTCATGGAGGAATGAGCATGGGTATCGGCTATGCTCTTTCAGAACAGCTTCTTATCGACGGAAAAACAGGCAGAACTTTAAATGACAATCTTCTGGATTATAAATTATCCACTGCTATGGACCATCCTCACCTGGAGGCTCAGTTTGTGGAAAACTATGAACCTACCAGTGCATTTGGAACGAAAGCTCTGGGAGAACCTCCGGCATGTCCAGTGGCTCCGGCAATCCGTAATGCCATTTTAAATGCAACAGGTGTGAGCATGTACCAGATACCAATGACATCCCAGGCATTATTTAAACGGTTCAAGGAAGAGGGACTTTTTTGAACGGTAACAACTTAATAGCAAGGAGGAATGCTCTATGTATGATATGAAAGCATTATATGAAGCAAATACTGTAGAAGAGGCGGTAAAGCTGCGGATGGAACATCCGGAGGCACAGATCATAGCTGGCGGCAGCGATGTCTTAATACAGATGCGGGAAGGAAAACGTGCCGGTAAAGAATTGATCAGTATTTATATGATCGATGAAATGAGGGGAGTGAAGCTTGATGAGGAAGAGGCCATACGCATTGGCTCTCTTACCAGTTTTTCCCATATAACAAAAGATCCGATTATCCAGGAATACATCAATGTCCTTGGAGAAGCAGTAGATATGGTTGGCGGTCCCCAGATCAGAAACATAGCAACGATTGGAGGAAACACCTGTAACGGTGTTACCTCAGCGGATTCAGCATCTACGCTTTTTGCATGGGATGCAGTGATCGAGCTGACAGGCCCGGAAGGCATCCGCCGGATCCCGATCAGTGAATTCTATATAAAAGCAGGAACCGTGGATATCAGAGAAGGAGAGCTGCAGACTGCGGTGATCATTCCCAAAAAGAGTTATGAGGGATACAAGGGCCATTATATCAAATATGCCAACAGAAACGCCATGGATATCGCCACCACAGGCTGTTCCGTAAATGTCAAGCTGTCGGAGGATAAAAAGTTAGTAGAAGACATCAGGATCGCTTTTGGAGTAGCAGGCCCGATTCCTATGCGCACGAAAAGCGCGGAAAGCCTGGCAAAGGGACAGCTGGTATCAAAAGAACTGGCAGAAGCCTTTGGAAAAGAAGTCCTTGCAGACATCAATCCCCGGGATAGCTGGCGGGCCTCAAAAGATTTCCGTAAGCACATCGCCGTGGAAATGGCAACCCGTTGTTTCATAGATTCGGTGAAACTTTCAGGAGGTGAGATCTAATGCCGGCACAATATAAGTTAGTAAAATGTACCATCAATGGAAAATATACAGAAACAATGGTAGATGTCCGGGCTTCCCTTACGGATATGCTGCGGGATGATTACCGGCTGACTTCCGTAAAAAAAGGCTGTGAGGTAGGAGAGTGCGGAGCCTGTAACGTGATCATAGACCATGAATGCTTCAATTCCTGCATCTACCTGGCTGTCTGGGCAGATGGAAAAGATATCCGGACTCTGGAATGCCTTATGGGACCTAACGGAGAGCTTTCCGATATCCAGCAGGCATTTATCGACGAGGCAGCGGTCCAGTGCGGATTCTGTACACCGGGATTTATCATGTCAGCGGTGGAAATTTTAGAAAGCGGCAAAGAGTATACCAGAGATGAGTTAAGAAAGCTGATGTCCGGCCATTTATGCCGGTGCACAGGCTATGAGAATATTCTGAATGCGGTAGAGAAAACCATGCTCCGCAGATTGGGAAAACTTTCTTCCTAAATAGCAAGGCCAAAGCAACAAAAAACGTTGCCTTGGCCTTGCTCCTTTTTGTGCCTTTATGCAGAATGGTTTTTCCTTTAATTAAGAAACATGACCCCCAGGTTTAAGTACCCGGTAAATGTGATCCAAATTAAATAAGGAACCTGTAAAACTGCCGCATCCGGGTTGACAGTCCAGAAGGCAGATATCATTTTTACAATGGAATACCAAAGGAACATGAGAATTAAAAATGACAGCAAATAACTTTTCAGATTGAAAAACACCAGGCTCCGGAGGAAGTTTAAAAGCAGCTGGATTCCATATAACCGGAGAGCCTCTCCTTTTCTGTGAGACGGCGAGGAAGCGGCAAGATAGGAGCCAAACCCCATGAGGATATATAGAACGGTCCAGATGACCGGAAGCAGCCATATAGGGGGAGAAAAGGCAGGAAGAGTTAAGGTTTTATATATGGACAAGCCGTTTCTCGTCAAATATACTGTTAAGGCCCCAACCCCTAAGGGAACCGCGGTAAAAGCAGATAGTTTTATCCGGTTTCGATCCATATAGCTTCACCTGTCTATGATTTGATACTATCATATTCAGACAGAGGGAGGAATATCCATATGCCGTCTGAATTCCCTGGGAGTTATTCCGAATTTTTCCTTGAAGATCCGGTTAAAATAAGACAGATTGTTAAACCCCGTATCACCTGCAATGGTAAGTACCGAATCCTCAGAGGAGAGGAGCAGCCGGGAGGCCATGGTCAGGCGGTAATCATTTAAGTAAGCAGTAAAGGGCATCCCTATGGTATTCTTAAAAAATCTCATAAAATGAGACTGGCTCATGCCGCAGGCGTCTGATACTTCTTCGATAGAAAGGGGCCTGGTGTAATGCTGTTCCACATATTTAAGGATCTGCCTGGTCCGTTCCAATTCTTTTGGGGGGCGGGGAGGCGGGGAAGAAGATGCTTCCTCATTGCTCCAGAAAAGAAAAAACAATTCCAATAACTTCCCTTTGATTAGCAGCTCGTAGCCTTCCGGAAATGTCTCACGGACTTGATCGATCTGGTCTAAGCAGGAAGCGATTCCACTGTAGCAGGGGAAGTATTTTGTCACATGAACCGGAAGATTTTTCTGCCTCCGGCTGATGGGAGAGAGGTAGGATTCCCAGCAGATATCCGGATGTCTGGAACGCAGCAGGGTTAAGTCAAAGATTATATTCTCATATTCCATGGATTCCTGCTTCCACTTTTCGATGGTATGAAGCATACCTGGGCAGACGACGATGATGTCGCCGCCATGGACTTCATAGGAAACAAAATCCACCGACACAAGGCCGGACCCTTTCTTAATGTAGATGAATTCCATTTCATCGTGCCAGTGCAAAGGAACCTTGTTAAAATCCAGGGGTATGGTGCAGGGATAAGTCAGGTAAGGAAAACCGGAAGGGTCCTGTTCCCGCTTTTCCTGATAGTTTTCGTACTGTATAATATTCATATAACACCTATTTTCCAAGATAGTTAAGTGGTCGTTAAGTGATTAATGATAGTATTGTATCATATTATGCCAGGATGCTGCAAGATAAACACCGTCTGGGATACTATAATACTAGAGTAATGGTAAAGAAAACAAATAAGGAGACGTTATTATGAATCTTGAGCAACGGATTTTTGAAATATATAAAAAAGCGGTAAATCAGTGTACGAATAAGGAGATATACACTGCATTGCTGAAAATCGTGCAGGAGGAATCGGAGAATAGACGGCAGGAGGAAGAAAAGAAAAAGGTATATTATATATCTGCGGAATTTTTAATCGGCAAACTGCTTTCCAATAATCTGATCAACCTTGGTATGTATGAGGAGGTCCGCCAGCTTCTTATAAAGAACGGCAGAGATATTTGTGAGATCGAGGAAATGGAGCCGGAGCCTTCTCTTGGAAACGGCGGTCTGGGACGTCTTGCCGCCTGTTTTCTGGATTCCATGGCAACCCTTGGTTTAAACGGAGACGGTATTGGCCTTAATTATCATTTCGGTTTATTTAAGCAGAGCTTTGATGACCATCTTCAGGCGGAGAATCCCAATCCATGGATCGAGGAGAACAGCTGGCTTACCAGGACAGAAGTCAGTTATCCCGTGGCCTTTGGAGGGCTGACCGTTCGCTCCAGAATGTATGACATAGGGGTGACCGGTTATCATGGACGGACCAACAAGCTTCATCTGTTTGACTTGGAAACCATCGATGAGGAAATTATAAAAGAAGGGATTTCCTTTGATAAAGAGGATATAAAAAAGAATCTGACCCTGTTTCTTTATCCGGATGACAGCGACGAGGCCGGCAGGAAGCTTCGTATTTACCAACAGTATTTTATGGTCAGCAGTGCTGCCCAGTATATTCTTGATGAATGCATCAACAAGGGCTGCAAGCTTTATGACTTACCGGATTATGCGGTGATCCAGATCAATGATACCCACCCCTCCATGGTGATCCCGGAGCTGGTGCGTCTTTTAATGCTGCGGGGAATTTCCTTTGAAGAGGCATCAAAGATTATCAGCAGGACCTGCGCTTACACCAATCATACCATACTCGCGGAAGCCCTTGAAAAGTGGCCCATGGAATATTTAGAAGAAGCAGTGCCTCAGCTGGTGCCTGTCATAAAGAAGCTTCATGAGCAGGCCCGTAAGGCTTATAAAGACCCTTCCGTTGCTATCATCGATGAAAAGGATCTGGTACACATGGCTCATATGGATATCCATTATGGTTTCAGCGTCAATGGGGTGGCATACCTTCATACTGAGATCCTGAAAAAGAGTGAATTAAAGAAGTTTTATGATATATATCCGGAGAAGTTTTCCAATAAAACCAACGGTATCACCTTCAGACGGTGGCTGCTCCATTGCAATCCCCGGCTTTCCAAACTGATCACCTCAAGGATCGGGGAGGGATATAAGAAGGACGCCATGGAGTTAGAAAGGCTGGCAGCCTTTGACGATGAAGCAACCTTAAAGGCAATACTGGATTTAAAAAAGCAGAACAAGATCGCTTTAAAGGAATATCTTAAGTCTACCCAAGGGACAGATATCAATGAAAATTCCATTTATGATATACAGATCAAGCGTCTTCATGAATATAAGAGACAGCAGATGAATGCCCTTTATGTGATACACAAATATCTGGAGATTAAAAAAGGAAATCTGCCATCCACTCCGGTCACCGTAATTTTCGGTGCAAAAGCGGCTCCTGCCTATGTGATTGCAAAGGATATCATTCACCTGATTTTATGTCTTCAGGAGCTGATAAACAATGATCCCCAGGTAAGCCCCCATTTAAAGGTGGTGATGGTGGAAAACTATAACGTATCCAAAGCAGAAATGCTGATTCCGGCCTGTGATATCTCCCAGCAGATTTCCCTTGCCTCCAAGGAGGCCAGCGGGACCGGAAACATGAAATTCATGTTAAACGGGGCAGTGACTCTTGGTACGATGGATGGTGCCAACGTGGAGATCGCAGAGCTGGTGGGTAAGGACAATATCTATATTTTCGGAGAATCCAGTGAAACGGTGATCCGGCATTATGAAAAAGCGGATTATGTGTCTAAGGAATATTACGAAAAGGATTCAGAGATCCGGGAAGCTCTGGACTTTATGGTAGGAGCGGAGATGACTGCCATCGGCCATAAGGAGAACTTAAAGAGGCTTTATGATGAGATATTAAAGAAGGACTGGTTCATGACCCTTTTGGATTATAAAGCTTATTCGGCTGCCAGGGAAAAGATCTATCAGGATTATGAGGATTCCTTTGCTTGGGCGAAAAAGATGTTAATAAACATCAGCAAGGCAGGGTATTTCTCTTCAGACCGGACCATTCTGGAATATAACCGGGATATCTGGAAGCTTTCATAGCATGTGAAAATGGCTGTTGGATTGATCCAACAGCCATTTTATTTGATCTTATTTCTTACTTGCCAGATCTTTATCTTTAGGAAGTATGATATTTAAAAAGATTGCTACGATGGTTGCTACAACGACTGGGGACCGTCCAAAGATGGTAGTAGCCCAAGCTGGGAAAGTCTGTAATGAGAGTGGAGCCTGAGAAATTCCCATACCGAGTGCAACAGCAAGACCTACGATGGAAGAGTTCCGGAAGGTCATCTTCTCTGACGTAATAAGTCTCATTCCTGTCATGGCGATGGAAGCAAATACTGATACGGTAGCACCTCCAAGTACGCACTGAGGAATGGTAGTAAGTATAGCGGAGAATTTTGGAACCAGTCCGGCTGCTAATAAGATAATTGCAGTCAGTCCCATAATGCAGCGGTTAACAACCTTGGTTGTTGTTACAATACCAACGTTCTGGCTGTATGTTGCAGTGGGAAGGCCTCCTAATAGGGCGCCCAAAAGGTTGGTGAAGCCGTAGCCCATAATTCCGCCCCGAAGTTCCTTATCTGTTGGATCACGATCAATGGATCCTGTCGTAGTGGCTGTAAAGTCACCGATTGCCTGAACAGAATTTATCGCAAATAAGAGTCCAATGGCAACACATGAGGATGGTTCAAAAACAATTCCAAAATGAAGCGGCTGTGGAACCTGGAATATAGATGCAGTTCCAACGTTTGCAAAATCTATCATGCCGAAGGAAAATGCAACAACATAACCAACGATAAGTCCGATTAAAATGGAAGCCAGCTTAAAAAAGCCTTTTCCAAAGTGATTAAGGCCGGTTACAACAGCCAGGGTGATGATTGCCACAAGCCAGTTCTGCCAGGAGCCGTACTGCATCATTCCTTCCAAATCCTTATTGGCAGTTCCTCCGGCCATATAGTTGATGGCGGTTGGATACAGAGAAAGTCCAATGGTGAATACTACCGTTCCTGTAATGAGCGGCGGGAAGAATTTACGGATGCGCGTTACACCAAAGCCTACGATAAATGCAACCACACCGCCCACGATCTGAGCTCCCAAGATTGCTGCCACGCCATAATCTGCGGCAATGGCCTGCATACTTGGAACATAGGCAAAGCTGATACCCATAATGACAGGAAGGGCGGCACCCAGATGGAAGCCGTTTTTATTGCCAATGGGGAATAGCTGGAGCAGGGTGGATAATGCGGAAACTACCAGAGCAGCCTGAATCAGGATGACCCGGTCCGCAGGACTAAGCTGGGCAACGTTTGACACGATAATAGCAGGAGTTACACAGCCAACGATCATGGCCACAAGATGCTGAATAGCCAAAGGAAGAGCCTGTGTAAATTTTGGGATACCATCCATTTCAAATATAGAAGCGTATTGCTTATTAGATTCCTTCATTGTAAAAGTCCTCCTTTTGGAAAGATTTACGGTTTACTGATGAATATGAGTTCCGGTCTTCCCCAGGATTCCTTCTTTTGCTTTTTCCAGCAAGGTAATGAGCGCATTGCGCCCTTCTTTGGAATCTGCGAATTTCACAGCAGCCTGTACCTTTGGTAGCATGGAGCCAGGAGCGAAGTGTCCTTCTCCAATATACTTGCGGGCATCGTCTGTTGTGATATCGTCCAACCATTTCTCTTCCGGTTTACCGAAGTTTATTGCTACTTTCTCAACTGCTGTGAGGATGATTAAGAAGTCTGCATCCAGTTCCTCTGCCAGCAATTCACTTGCAAAATCTTTGTCAATAACTGCACTTGCACCTTTTAAATGATTTCCCTGAAGGGTAACGGGTATGCCGCCGCCGCCGCAGGCGATAACCAGCTGTCCTGCTTCCACAAGGGAGCGGATTGCGCCGATTTCAATGATTTCTGAAGGGCTTGGAGAAGCTACCACACGGCGGTATCCGCGTCCGGCATCTTCCTTTGTGATGTATCCGTACTTTTCCTCAGCCAGTTTCGCTTCTTCTGCAGTCATGAAGTGACCGATTGGCTTGCTGGGAGAGTTGAAAGCAGGATCGTTTTCATCTACACGAACCTGTGTGATCATGGTGGTTACAGGAATGTTACTGATGTTCCTGTTTACCAGCTCTTCTCTTAGAGCATTCTGTAAGTCATAGCCGATATAAGCCTGGCTCATGGCTACACAGACGGAAAGAGGAGTGTTTGGCTGCTTGGGATCTTCCCGTGTTAAAGCGCTCATTGCATTGTTAATCATACCCACCTGCGGGCCGTTGCCGTGAACCACCACTACTTCACAGCCTTCTTCGATCAGGTCAACGATTGCTTTTGACGTGATCTTTACTGCAGCCATCTGCTCAGGTAATGTGTTGCCCAAAGCATTGCCGCCTAATGCAATAACAATTCTTTTTTTCTTTTCCATTTTGCTATCCTCTTAGTGATTAAGAATTATTTAAAAAGGCGCACCCGTAACCATTCATTAGGCTGCAGGTACGCCTGGAATTCTTAAATATGGGGCAGCTGCCCCAAGGTGAAATTATTCAAAAATTCTCGGTGTTTTGCCAGATTCCAGCTTCTTTAAGATTTCCTGTGGATTCTCAAATTTGCTTAAGAAGATCATAGCTGCGATTACATATGGCTTGTAGCTTGCTTCTTTGTATAACGGATCGCGGTAACGATCGAATACGGAAGCTACAACCTCACCGTCCTTGCAGCTTACATCATTGATGTCAGCTGGTAAGCAGTGCATGTAAAGAGCCTTGCCATCTTTTGTGGTCTTCATCAGCTCTTCGGTACAGCACCAGTCTTTGTGGCTTGCGTTCTGAGCCAGTAATTCTTTCTCAAGAGCCTTGATGCCGTCTGTATCGCCTTCACCGTAAAGGTTGGTTCTCTTTTCCATAGCTGCGAATGGAGCCCAGCTCTTTGGATATACAACGTCAGCATCCTTGAATGCGTCAGCCATATCGTTGGATACACGGAAGGTACCGCCGGATTTTTCAGCGTTCTTCTTTGCAACTTCAACAACTTCAGGCATAACTTCGTAGCCTTCCGGATGAGCTAAAACAACTTCCATACCCATACGTGTCATTAAGCCGATGATTCCCTGAGGAACGGATAATGGCTTTCCGTAGGAAGGAGAGTAAGCCCATGTCATAGCCAGCTTTTTGCCCTTTAAGTTCTCGATGCCGCCCATCTCATGGATGATGTGAAGCATATCAGCCATACTCTGAGTTGGATGGTCAATGTCGCACTGTAAGTTTACTAAGGTTGGTCTCTGCTCTAAGATGCCGTCTTTATTTCCCTGGGTAACAGCGTCCATAAATTCATGCATATAGGTATTTCCTTTGCCGATATACATATCATCGCGGATACCGATAACATCTGCCATGAAGGAAACCATGTTAGCTGTTTCACGAACGGTCTCGCCGTGAGCTACCTGAGATTTGCCCTCGTCTAAATCCTGAACTTCCAGACCAAGTAAGTTACATGCGGAAGCGAAGGAGAAACGGGTACGTGTAGAGTTGTCACGGAATAAGGAAATTCCAAGACCGCTCTCGAATACTTTTGTGGAAATGTTGTTTTCTCTCATGAAGCGAAGAGCATCAGCAACGGTCCAGACAGCTTCCAGCTCGTCGTCTGTCTTTTCCCATGTTAAGAAGAAATCATTCTCATACATCTCCTTAAAGTTTAAGGAATTCAGTTTGTCAATGTAATCCTGTAAGGTTTTCATATTGTAGTTAGCCTCCTGAATATTATCTTGTTTTATTGTTATCTATCCTTCATGCAGTCTGCCAGGCATTGATTGGGGAAGGAATGATCGGCAGATTGCAAAAATGATTGTTAGGAGTGGCGGCAGGCCTAAAAGGCCTGCTGCCAGAATTATGGTAAAATAGTTGATAATGGCTTGTTTAACTTATTTGCAGTAAGCGGTTGGAAGTGCTGCATATACAGCTGCACAGGTAACCAGATCCTGCTTCCAGGTCTTCTCGTTAGGAGCATGAGCCTGAGCTTCTGCACCAGGTCCAAAGCCGATGCATGGGATTCCGTTACGGCCCATGATGGATACGCCGTTTGTAGAGAAGGTCCATTTGTCGGTAAGAGGACGGGCAGTTCTCATAGCAACAGTTTCTTCTGCACCGATTCTTGCATCACCGTAAAGGTTCTTGTAAGCTTCTTCCAGTGCCTTGGTAACATCGTGATCCTCCGGAATAACCCAGGTTGGGAAGTAGCACTCGATCGGATAAGTAAGTCCTGTGTAGGAAGGACGGGAATATTCGTACATGGAAACAGTAACGTCATTGCCGTATTTCTTAACGTTTGGAAGATTGCGGATCTCTTCCAGACAGCTTTCCCATGTTTCGCCTGCGGTCATACGACGGTCTAAGGATACGGAAGCAGAGTCAGCAACTGCACAACGGCTTGGGGAGGTGAAGAAGATCTCGGAAGCAGTTACAGTACCGCGTCCTAAGAAGTTTGCTTCTTTCCACTCTTTGTTGTACTTCTCATCAAGCATCTTTGCAAGGCCTTTGATTTCCTTGTCATCAGCAGCATCATTTTCGTTAAGAGAGCGAACGTTCTGAAGAATATCAGCCATTTTGTAGATTGCGTTGTCACCGCGCTCTGGTGCGGAACCGTGGCAGGAGATACCCTTTACGTCGATACGGATTTCCATACGGCCTCTCTGTCCGCGGTAGATACCGCCGTCAGTTGGCTCTGTGGAAACAACGAATTCCGGACGAACCTTGCCTTCGTTGATGATATACTGCCAGCAAAGACCGTCACAGTCTTCTTCCTGAACAGTACCGGTAACTAAAACGGTGTATTTGTCATTTAAAAGACCTAAGTCCTTCATGATTTTAGCACCGTAAACAGCAGATACGATACCGCCGCACTGATCGGATACGCCGCGGCCGCCGATCTCTGTATCATTCTCGTAGCCTTCGTATGGATCAAATGTCCAGTTGTTCTTGTTTCCGATACCAACGGTATCAATGTGAGCGTCAAAGCCGATTAAGGTCTTGCCGGTTCCCATATAGCCTAATACGTTGCCCATGCCGTCGATTTCTACTTTGTCGAAATCCAGCTTCCGCATTTCTTCTGCGATGCGGTCGATGTGAGCCTTCTCATCACAGCTCTCGCCTGGGAATTTAACGATTTCCCGTAAGAACTTTGTCATGTCGGCTTCATAATTTTTTGCTGCTTCTTTGATTTTGTTGTAATCCATGTTTTTGTCCTCCATTTTATAATTTATTCAGGAAGTTCGATTCGCCTTTGGCTCATCGAACGGAATTATGCCTAACGTTCTTTTCCGTCCCAGACAATTGCTTTGTAACGTTCTGGATCGGTGTCACCCTCAGTAGAGAAGAGGAGAACTTTTGAATCCTTATTAAGTCCTAAATGCTCTTTTAACTCCTTGTATTCATCAAGAAGCATGATGCAGGCAAGAACTCCGAAAGGAGCAGCGCCTGATTCGCCGGAAGTTACCGGTGCATCACCTTTGATAGGAGCGGCAAGCATTCTCATGCCCTGGGCAGCTACCCAGTCAGGAGCAGATACAAAGGTATCTACGTGATTCTTTAAGATATCCCAGGAAATCGTGTTTGGCTCTCCGCAGGCAAGGCCGGCCATAATGGTCTGCATATCGCCGTCTACGATGCGGATATCTCCGTCGCCGGCTTTTGCACCCTTATAGAGACAGTCAGCCACATCAGCTTCCACAACGACTACCTTAGGAGGATTCTTAGGATAGCGGTTTGCAAAATATCCCTGAACAGCTCCTGCAAGAGAACCTACACCAGCCTGAACAAATACATGGGTCGGCCTGTCGCAGCCATTTTCCTCAAGCTGCTCATTTGCTTCCAGTGCCATGGTTCCGTAGCCCTGCATGATCCAGGCAGGAATCTCTTCGTAACCATCCCAGGCAGTATCCTGTACCACAACGCCGTTCTTTGTTTTAGAAGCAGCATCTGCAGCCATGCGGACACATTCGTCATAATTGACTTCTTCAATGGTAACTGTAGCGCCTTCTGCTTTTATATTGTTAAAACGGGTAATTGTAGAACCCTTTGGCATATAGACTACGGACTTCTGGCCTAACCGGTTCGCTGCCCATGCAACACCACGTCCGTGATTACCGTCGGTAGCGGTGAAGAAGGTTGCCTGGCCAAACTCTTCTCTTAATGCGTCAGATGTGAGGACGCTGTAGGGAAGATCAGAAACATCTTTTCCAGTCTGCTTTGCAATGTACTTTGCAATAGCAAAGGATCCGCCTAACACCTTGAATGCATTTAAGCCGAAACGGTAAGATTCGTCTTTCATGTAAACCTGGCCAAGGCCTAAATAATCTGCCATGTGATCCAGCTTTACAAGAGGAGTCTTGCTGTATTGAGGAAAGCTTTCGTGGAATACTCTTGCCTTCTTGATTTCATCAGTGGCCATAACCGGTAAATTTTTATCATCGGTCTTTGGCATGGTGTTTACAACCCATTGGATTGGTTTCATGATTTTCATTCTCCTTTTTTCTTCTTTAATATATTACTTATCTTTATTTGTATCCATATAACTGTATAAAGTGAATTTGGAAATGCCAAAATAATTGGAAACCTTGTCACCTGATCTAGTAATAAGGAAAGCACCGGCATCATTTAAATACTGGATTGCCGTAACTTTGTCATCTTTGCTCATAAGAGCGACCGGTTTACCAACCAGTGCAACAGACTGTTCGATCAGTGCATCAAGTAAATCATTCACATTATGAGTGATTCTTTTTGGCTGCTTCTCATCGTCTCCTGTTTCCGAGGTGGAGAGAAGAGATTTTAAGGAATTGTCTATGGTAAGCAATCCTGTGATATCATAATTAAGAGCCAGAATGTAATCAATGGTATTATTTTTCCCTCTTATATACATGGTGCTGGATTTTAGGATCCTGCCGTCATCGGTTCTTGTTAAATAGGATAAGCGGTCTTTTAAAAGATCCGGATTCTTTTTTAACGTTTCAAGAACGATTTCAGAGGGACCATCCCCCAGCTTTCTGTTGCTTACCTGACCGTTCTCAATATAGACAATGGAACTCTCTAAATCTTCTTTCCTAATGTCGTGGATAACTACCTCACAGTTGTTACCAAAATGAGTAGCAATTCCACTTGCGATTTGCGTTAATAGTTCAAGCTTTGTATCCATCGTTTGCCCTCCCCTCATCGGAACATCTTATACACTCATCATAGCATAAAAAATGAAAATTACAAGTGGTTTTCTAAAAATTTTTTAGGTTCGCTAAAATTTTTTTGTATTTTCACTTGCATTTCTTTATATGAAATGATACACTGTACCTAGTGAGGGATTTATGGTGTAATCTGTATAGAAAATGTCGGATTATAGGAGTGAGTATAAGCAGATTGCAAAAATTGAGTACAGGCATAAGATGGATTCTTATGTGAGGTTTGTACAGTTGAATTTTTTAAGGTTTAACCTAAATTATGATTAGAAAATGGAAAAAAAGGAGATGGAAACATGCTGATTATCGGTAATGGAAGAATGATTACAAGAGACCCTGGGAATCCGTTTTTTGAGAACGGTGCAGTTGCAATGGAGGGGAACGTGATCCGCAAAGTTGGAACCACGGAAGAGATGAAGAAAGCATACCCGGATGCGGAGTACATTGACGCAAAGGGCGGAGTTATCATGCCAGCCTTTATTAATGCCCACGAACATATTTACAGCTCTTTTGCCCGAGGATTAAGCATCAATGGATATGATCCTCACGGATTCTTAGAGATCCTTGACGGAATGTGGTGGACCATTGACCGTAACCTCACTTTAGAAGAAACTCGGTTAAGCGCCATGGCGACTTACATCGATTCCATTAAGAACGGTGTGACTACAACCTTTGACCATCACGCAAGCTTTGGCCATATTACAGATTCCCTGTTTAAGATCGAAGAGGCTGCAAAAGAGACCGGTGTCCGTTCCTGTCTGTGCTATGAGGTTTCTGACAGAGACGGCAAAGAGAAGGCAAAAGAAGCAGTTTTAGAGAATGAAGCATTTATTAAGCACGCTTTAGCAGATGACAGCGACATGATTGCAGGAATGATGGGTATGCATGCCCAGTTCACCATTTCTGATGAGACCATGGAACTAGCAGCTTCCCACAAGCCTGAAGGTGTTGGTTATCACATTCATGTGGCAGAGGGTATCGAAGATCTTCATGACTGCTTAAAGAAATACGGCAAACGAATCGTAGACCGTCTCATGGACTGCAATATCCTGGGAGAAAAGACCCTTCTCGGACACTGCATCTACATCAACCCTCATGAGATGCAGCTGATTAAGGATACGGATACCATGGTAGTTCACAATCCGGAATCCAACATGGGCAATGCATGCGGATGCCCCCCGACCATGGAACTGGTTCACAGAGGAATCTTAACAGGTCTTGGAACTGATGGTTATACTCACGACATGACAGAATCCTATAAAGTGGCCAATGTTCTGCACAAGCATCATTTATGCGATCCCAATGCAGCATGGGGCGAAGTTCCGAAGATGCTGTTTGAAGGAAATGCAAAGATTGCTGGCCGTTACTTTAAGAAACCTTTGGGCGTATTAAAAGAGGGCGCAGCAGCAGACGTGATCGTTACCGACTATATTCCGTTAACACCAATGAATGGGGATAACTGCAACAGCCATATCCTTTTCGGAATGACAGGACGCAGCGTAGTAACCACGGTAGGCAACGGAAAAGTGCTGATGAAGGACCGTATCCTTACAGCAATTGATGAAGAAAAGGTGATGGCAGACTGCAGACAGGCAGCAGCTGAACTTGCAAACCGGATAAATTCCAGATAGCAATGAGCAGTGCGAAGCAGTATACAGATAAATTTTCGTCATGCTTGCATGTAAGAAAATTTTTCTGTATACTGCTTCATAGGGCGAATGCCCGTGGGCGAACGAAGCCGCAGGATTCGTGAGCACACACTGCGGATGAACGGGTAAAACAAATAGAATATTCACTGAGGGTCGTCTGAGTAGAAACAAAACGGACACCCTCGTTACAGGAGGTAAAACATGGGAGACAGAATGACCCCAATGCCCTTTGGGCAGCTAGTGGACTGGATCGTAAAAGAACAAGGAAAGAATGATACTGTTTTTGGTGTCTACAGACCTTATAAAGCAGACGAGAAAAACAACCGCAAAATATTCGGCCGTAATTTAGAGACACCTATGGGACCGGCAGCCGGCCCTCATACCCAGCTCACACAGAATATTGTAGCTTCCTACTATGCCGGAAGCCGTTTCTTTGAATTAAAGACTGTTCAGCTCTTAGACGGAGAAGATCTGCCTGTAAGCAAACCATGTATTAAGGCAGATGACGAGTGCTATAACTGTGAGTGGTCTACAGAACTTTATGTTCCGCAGGCTCAGGACGAATATATCAAGGCATGGATTCTGCTTCACATCATTGCCAAAGAATACGGCCTTGGAGCAATGGATGGCTTTCAGTTCAACATGAGCGTTGGATATGATCTGGAAGGAATTAAATCCCCGAAGGTGAACTCCTTTATCGATAACATGAAGGATGCTAAAGATACAGAGATGTTTAAGGATTGCATAAAATATCTTTTTGATCAATTAGATCAGTTTAAGAACGTGACCAGAGAAGATATCGAGAGCATTCCTTCCGAAATCTGCAATTCCGTAACCCTTTCCACTCTTCACGGATGTCCTCCTCAGGAGATCCAGAGAATTGCTACTTACCTGATCGAGGAAAAGGGACTGAATACCTTCATAAAGTGCAACCCCACTCTTCTTGGATATGAATTTGCCAGAAAGACCATGGATGATATGGGATATGATTATGTATCATTCGGCGATTTCCACTTCCTTGATGACTTACAGTACGAGGATGCAATTCCCATGTTAAAGACCCTTATGGCTTTGGCTGGGAAAAAGAACTTAGAATTCGGTGTTAAGATTACCAATACCTTCCCGGTTGATGTGAAAAATAAAGAGCTTCCAAGCGAAGAGATGTATATGTCCGGAAAGTCTTTATATCCTCTTTCCATTACTCTGGCAGCCAGACTGGCAAAGGAATTTGACGGAAAGCTAAGAATTTCCTTCTCAGGCGGTGCAGATTACCACAACATTAAGGCAATTATAGATGCAGGTATCTGGCCTGTAACCGTGGCAACCACACTCTTAAAGCCAGGCGGCTATCAGAGACTTTACCAGATCGCAGAGAAACTGGAAGGCGGCCAGGTGGAGTTTACAGGAGTTGATCCGGAAAAGACTGCAAAACTGGCAGCAGATGCGGTTCATGATCCTCATCACAAAAAGGCAGTAAAACCGCTTCCTATCAGGAAGATGCCTAAGAGCGTTCCCCTTATTGACTGTTATGTGGCTCCATGTAAGGAAGGCTGCCCCATTCATCAGGATATCACCACCTATTTACAGCTCTCCGGTGCAGGCAAATATGAGGAGGCGATGAAGGTGATCGCGGAGAAGAATCCGCTTCCATTCATAACCGGAACCATCTGTGCCCATAACTGTATGAGCATGTGTAACCGGAACTATTATGAAGATCCGGTAAATATCCGGGGAGTTAAGCTGGTCTGTGCAGAAGGCGGCTATGATGCATTCATGAAGGAGATCAAAGCAGGCGAACTGAAGGGCAAAAAGACAGCAGTAGTAGGCGGAGGCCCGGCTGGCCTTGCAGCAGCATATTTCCTGACAAAGAACGGAATGCCTGCAACCATTTTTGAAAAGAGCGGCAGCTTAGGAGGCGTGGTAAAACATGTGATCCCTGGATTCCGTATTCCGGATGAGGCAATCGACAAGGATGCTGCCCTGTCTCTGGCATATGGTGCGGAAGTAAGATTCCATGCTGAAGTGACAGATTTAGGAGCCTTAAAGAAAGAAGGATTTGATTATATTATCCTTGCAACAGGCGCGTCAAAACCAGGTGTGTTAAAGCTTGAAGCAGGAGAGACCATAAATGCTTTGGATTTCCTGGCTCAGTTTAAGGAGACCGACGGAAAATTAAACATCGGTAAAAATGTAGTGGTTATCGGCGGCGGCAATACTGCCATGGATACAGCCAGAGCGGTAAAGAGAACAGAAGGCGTGGAACACTCCTACCTGGTTTACCGCAGAACCAAGCGCTATATGCCTGCAGATGAGGAAGAATTAGAGATGGCATTGGAAGACGGCGTGGAATTCAAGGAACTGCTTTCTCCTGTAGAGCTTAAAAACGGAAAACTCCTATGCAAAGTGATGAAGCTTGGTGATACCGATGCTACCGGCAGAAGAGGTATTGTAGAAACAGAAGAAACCGTGGAGATTCCTGCAGATACAGTGATCGCTGCAGTAGGCGAACAGGTTCCTACAGAATTCTATGAAGCAAACGGCATTAACGTAAGCAACCGCGGCAAAGTCCTTGTAAACGAGGAAACGTTAGAAACCAGCGCTGCAGGAGTTTATGTAGTAGGTGACGGACTCTATGGACCGGCTACAGTAGTAGAGGCTATGAGAGACGCCCGTGTGGCTGCTGAAGCTATTTTAGGCAAGAAGGCTGCTGTAGATTTTGACGATACAGTGGATAACTTAGATAAGATTTATGATAAGCGAGGTATCCTTGAAGGAACAAGGGATTATAAGGCAGAAGATGCAAGATGTCTTGGCTGCTCCAACGTTTGTGAAAACTGTGCTGAGGTCTGTCCAAACCGTGCGAACCTTGCTCTGAATATTCCAGGCTTATCCATGCACCAGATCGTTCATGTGGACTATATGTGCAATGAATGCGGTAACTGTAAGAGCTTCTGTCCATATGACAGTGCTCCTTATCTGGATAAGTTTACTTTGTTCGCCAACGAGGCTGACATGGAAAACAGCAAAAATGAGGGCTTTGTTGTATTAGATAAAGAAGCAGCAGCCTGCAAAGTACGTTACCTTGGCAATATTCTCAATTGGAAAGCCGGTGAAATGGACAGCGTGATTCCGGAAGGACTTAGAAAAGTTATGGAAACTGTCTGCAGTGACTATGACTATATCTTAGGATAAAAAAAGTCCCGAAAGAAGCAAAAAGAATAAGTAGTTGTATTGGTAATGAATCGGCGCAGTCGGAGAATGAGTTTCTCCCTGCGCCTTTCAAGCTTTGAAAATGACTGCGGCCAATACAAAAAAATGAAGAGCAGGCCGAAAAACCGGCCGATACAGCTGAAAGAAAGGATGTAGATATTTTATGAAGACGCTATTAAAGGGTGGAACTGTAGTATCAGGAAGCGGCCTGGCCCAGGCGGATGTCCTTATGGATGAGGGAAAGATCCAGGCAGTGGAAGCAGGGATCCAGGCAGAAGAAGCGGAGGTTATTGATGTAACGGGAAAGCTTTTGTTCCCGGGCTTCATCGATGCACATACCCATTTTGATCTTCATGTGGCAGGTACTGTTACAGCAGATAATTTTGAAACGGGAACAAAGGCCGCTTTGTCTGGCGGAACTACGATGATCATTGATTTTGCTACCCAGTATCAGGGAGAGACCCTGGAAAAAGCGCTGGAAAACTGGCATAAAAAAGCAGATGGAAACGCATCCTGTGATTATGGTTTTCACCTGGCGATCTCCGACTGGAACCCTTCTATCAGCAAGGAACTGGAAGAAATTGTTGCAGGCGGCGTAACCTCCTTTAAGCTGTACATGACTTATGATGAGATGTACTTAAATGATAAGAAAATCTATCAGGTGCTGAAGCGGCTGAAGGAAGTCGGCGGAATTGCCGGTATCCATTGTGAAAATATGGGACTCATAGAAGCGCTGGTGGAAGAAGAGAAAGCAAAAGGCAATTTGTCCGTCAGCTCCCATAAAAAAACCAGACCGGCTGTAGTAGAGGCGGAAGCCATCGGAAGGCTGTTAAAAATTGCAGGCCTTGCGGATGCTCCGGTGATCATCGTCCATCTAAGTTCCGGTGAGGGTTATCAGGAGGTAAAATATGCAAGGGAACGGGGACAGGAGATTTATCTGGAGACCTGTCCTCAATACCTGCTTCTTGATGAGAGCGTTTATGACCTTCCCGGCTTTGAGGGCAGCAAGTATGTGATTTCTCCTACCATTAAAAAAGAAAAGGACAGCACCAGACTGTGGAATGCCCTTCTTAAGAATCATATCCAGACCATATCTACGGATCACTGCAGCTTTACCACCAGCCAGAAGGCGGCGGGAAAAGATGATTTTACAAAGATTCCAAACGGAATGCCGGGAGTGGAATCCCGTCCTGTCCTCATCTACAGCTTCGGTGTGCTGGAGCATAACCTAAAGCTGGAGCAGATGTGCCGTGTGCTGTCAGAGAATCCGGCAAAGCTTTACGGTGTTTATCCCCAGAAAGGGGCCATTGCTCCCGGAAGCGATGGGGATATCGTCGTGTGGGATCCGGAGGTCCAGTGGACGATGTCTGTAGAAAACCAGGTGGCAAATGTGGATTATTGTCCTTTTGAAGGAACCTCTGTCAAGGGAAAAGCCGAGCTTGTATTCTTAAATGGCCGCCTGGCTGCAAGAGACGGTCAGGTCGTACTTGAGAAAACCGGTTCTTATGTTCCCAGAAAGAGGCGTATGGAGCTGTATTAATGGGATTAAAGAAAGTCTATACCTTAAATGCCTGTGGAGAAAAGCCAGCCGCTTCAAGGAGAGATTCCCTGTGGGAAGCCCTGGGTTTTCCTCTTAAGGATCATATGGTCATTTGCTTTACCGGCGGAGGCGGTAAGACTACCACCATGTTTTCCCTGGCCGATGAACTGGCGGCTATGGGAAAACGGGTGATAGTCACCACCAGCACCCATATCTTCTATCCTGAGAACCGGGAGGTAGTGCTGGCGGACCGGGCTGAAACCGTTAAAGATTACTTAAAGGACAGGATAGAATGGTATTCCGGCCCCACAGGCCAGGTTCTGGTAACAGGGCAGACTGCACTTCATGGGAAATTAAAAGGCATGGCGCCCCTGGAAATGGAGCAGCTATCAGGCCTTACCGATGTGCTTCTTGTAGAGGCAGACGGAGCGAAACGTCTGCCTCTGAAGATCCCAAGGGAAGGGGAGCCTGTTCTTTTAAAAGGCACTCATGGGGTGATTGGCTGCGCCGGCCTGGATGCCATTGGAAGCCCATGGGAAGAAGCGTGCTTCCGGTGGGAGCTTGCTGAGGCCGTATTTGGCTGGAAGACGGAAAAAGAGCTTATAACACCGGACCAGGCAGCACGAATTCTTGTAAGCGGCCAGGGAACCAGAAAAGGAGCGGAATCCATGGAATACCGGATTTTGTTAAACAAAGCGGATAATGAAAACAGGCTGTCCGATGGGATCCGTGTCATGGAGTGTTTGGGAGAAGAATGGGCCGGACGCTGTGTGATGACCAGCTTCTTAACGTCGTAGAAAAGGAATAAAATGGAAGAAATAAAAAAAGAGGAAAGAACGCTTAAGTATCATTTAAAACTCCGCGTTTACTATGAAGAGCGCAACTACGGTCCTGGAGTGGCAGCTTTAATGAAGCTTGTAAGGGAGAAGGGGTCCCTATCGGCTGCCTGCCAGGAACTGCATATGGCATATTCGAAAGCGTGGAAGATTATTAACAAAGCAGAAGAGGATCTGGGACTTTCGTTGATGGAAGGAAGAAGAGGCGGAGAATTTGGGGGAACCACCGTTTTAACCGAAGAGGGTGAAAAATTCCTAAACCAGTATCAGGCTTTTGCTGAGGAAGCAGAAGCAGCAGTAGAAGAATTATTTTACAAATATTTTCCCGAATGATATAATGAACGGATATGAAAAAATTTCTGCAAAGATGGATATTCTTACTTGAGAATATCATTAATTTTCTAAACTCAGCCGCGCTGCGCCTGTGTTAATAAGTAAATTATGCCAAGAACGAAAGGAGAGGGAAAATGAAGGAGATCAAGACAGTAGATGCGGTAGGACAGGTTCTCTGCCATGATATGACTCAGATCATACCGGGAGTTATAAAAGATGCAAGATTCAGAAAAGGACATGTGGTGACGGAAGAGGATATTCCGGTGCTGCTGTCCATGGGAAAAGAACACATCTATGTCTGGGAAAAGGATGAGTCTCTTTACCATGAAAATGAAGCTGCTGAAATCCTGTGCAGCCTTTGCCTGGGTGACCATATGGACCGAAGCGAGGTAAAGGAAGGTAAAATTGAATTGAAATCAACCGTCCGGGGTTTATTAAAGATAGATACCGGACTTTTAGATAAAATAAACAGCTTAGGGAATATGATGATAGCTTCCAGACACCCTAACACTCCCGTGGAGCCTGGGGACAAGCTGTGCGGGACAAGGATCATTCCCCTTGTCATTGAAAAGGAAAAGATGGAAGAGGCCAGAGAGGTTTGCGCGGGTAAGAAGATCTTTGCCGTGCTGCCTTACCTGGATAAAAAGGTGGGAATCGTAACCACAGGAAGCGAAGTATTCCATGGCAGAATAAAGGATTCCTTTGGACCTGTATTAAAAGCAAAGGTGGAAGAACTGGGCGGCCAGATTCTTGGTCAGACAATCACCGATGATAAGCCGGAGCATACGACGGCTGCAATTCTTGACCTTATCCGTCAGGGGGCTGATATGGTGCTTGTCAGCGGAGGCATGAGCGTCGACCCGGATGACAAGACTCCGCTTGCTATCCGTAATACAGGTGCAGAGGTGATATCCTACGGTGCTCCGGTGCTTCCGGGAGCCATGTTCTTACTTTCCTACTACAGACAGGAAGGGAAAAATATTCCCATAGCCGGACTTCCCGGATGTGTCATGTATTCCAAAAGGACCGTATTTGATCTGGTGCTCCCAAGGCTCATGGCGGACGATCCGGTAACAAAGGAAGACCTTGATAAGCTGGGAAAAGGAGGGCTTTGCCTCTCCTGCGACGTATGCTATTATCCAAACTGCGGCTTCGGAAAGGGCTGGTAAAGCACTATAGAAGGAAAGGTTGAACGAAATATGAATGGACTGACACATTTTGATGAACAGGGAAATGCCCGCATGGTAGATGTTGGAGAAAAGGCGGAGACAGACCGGATTGCCGTTGCCCATGGGTTTATTACGGTCAATCATGAGGTTTTTGATGCCATTTCCCTTGGTACCGCGAAAAAGGGCGATGTTCTGGGAGTTGCCAGGGTGGCTGGTATCATGGGAGCTAAAAGAACTTCTGAACTGATTCCTTTGTGTCATGGACTGATGCTTACAAAATGCGCGGTGGATTTTGTACTTCATGAGGATCGGCTTTCTGTAGAGGCGGTTTGTACGGTGAAAACCCAGGGAAAGACAGGCGTGGAGATGGAAGCTCTGACAGGGGTGAATATAGCACTGCTGACCATATATGACATGTGTAAAGCCATGGACCGTGGGATGATGATCAGTGATATCTGTCTCTTGAAAAAGGATGGGGGAAAAAGCGGACTTTATGAAAAGGACTCAGGCGGCAGGGGGAGCGGATTATGAAGGACAGCTGCAACAGAACCATTGATTATATCCGGATATCTGTTACCGACCGGTGCAATTTAAGGTGTCTCTACTGCATGCCGGAGGAAGGGATAGCCCCTCTGCGGCATGAGGATATCCTTACCTATCAGGAAATCGTGAGAATCTGTGAGGCCGGCGCCCGCCTTGGAATCCGTAAGGTAAAGGTAACCGGCGGGGAGCCTTTGGTGAGAAAGGGCATAGAGGTCCTGATCAAGGATTTGGCGGAAATCCCGGGAATTGAAGATGTGACCATGACCACCAATGGGTGCCTGTTAAAAGAAAAGTCAGCAGAGCTAAAAGCTGCGGGCTTATCAAGCGTCAATGTAAGCCTGGATACTCTGGATCCCCGGCGGTTTGCTAAAATCACAAGAAGAGACTGCTTTGAATCCGTTATGGAAGGAATCGACAGTGCATTGGCAGCTGGACTCAAGGTAAAAATAAACTGTGCGGTCATGGAGGATTTAACAAAGGAAGAGGTACTGGCCTTTGCCCGTTTTTCCATGGAACGGAGGATTCCGGTCCGTTTTATCGAAATGATGCCCATTGGTCAGGGGAAAAATTACAAAGCACTGGAAAATGATGACTTGGCAGGGATACTGTCAGAGGCCTTTGGAGAGCTTAAAGAAAGCCGTAAGGTGAAAGGCAACGGTCCTGCCGTTTATTATACATGGGGAGATGGAACCGGTTTTATCGGCTTTATCAGCGCCGTCAGTCACAAATTCTGCCATAACTGCAACCGGGTAAGGCTGACTTCTGACGGATTTTTAAAGCTTTGCCTGGACAGTCCCGCAGGAGTGGATTTAAAAGGGCCTTTGCGGGAAGGAATTTCTGATGACGGTCTTTTTAATCTGATGAATGAAAGTATCCGGAACAAACCGGAGAGCCATCATTTTGAGGAAGACCAGGGAGAAACAGGCCCAAACATGAACCAGATAGGAGGATAAGCAGATGGGAAAGGTAATGGCTGTCTGTATCAGCGAAAAAAAAGGAACCCAGAAGACCAGAGTGGATGAAGGGCATTTTATAGAAGAATTCGGGATAGAAGGGGATGCACATGCAGGCAAATGGCACCGGCAGGTAAGCCTGTTATCCTTTGATACCATAGAGGACTTTAAGGCCAGAGGCGCGGAGATCGGAAACGGTGCCTTTGGGGAAAATGTCATTGTCCAGGGAATTGATTTGATTCATCTTCCTGTCGGCACAAGGTTAAAGTGCGGGGATATCCTTTTGGAGGTGACACAGATAGGAAAGGAATGTCACAGCCACTGTGAGATATACAAGAAAATGGGAGAATGCATCATGCCGGCAAACGGAATCTTTACAAGGGTCCTTCACGGAGGATTCATGAAGGAAGGGGATGAAATCACGGTATGTACCGAGCAGGAATCGTAACCTTAAGTGATAAAGGAGCCGCCGGAGAACGGGAAGATGTAAGCGGTGCAGTCATAAGAGAGATATTGGAAAAGGCTGGCTTTGAAGCGGTCAGCTATAAGCTTCTTGCCGATGAAGGAGAGGACTTAAAAGAGGAACTCATTCGCTTAAGCGATGAGGTGGAATGCGATCTGGTTCTGACCACCGGCGGGACCGGCTTTTCTCCCAGGGATGTGACCCCGGAGGCCACTCTGGCTGTTGCGGACCGCAATGCGCCGGGAATTGCCGAGGCCATACGGGCTTACAGCATGACTGTGACCAAGCGGGCCATGTTAAGCAGGGGAGCCAGTGTCATCCGGGGATCGACCCTTATCATCAACCTTCCGGGAAGTCCAAAGGCGGTGAGAGAGAGTCTGGAATATATTCTGGATACTCTTTTCCATGGCCTGGAAATCCTTTCGGGCAGGGGCGGAGAATGCGCCAGAAAATAAACCAAAAGATCAGGAGATTATTAATGAAGGTACTAATAAAAGGAGCCGGTGATCTGGCATCAGGCATTGGCTGCCGGCTTCAGCGCTGCGGTTTTGAACTTGTCATGACGGATATCGCCGTTCCCACAACCGTGCGTCGGACGGTGGCCTTTTCAAGGGCAGTCTATGAGGGACAGGCAAAGGTGGAGGACGTCACCGGAGTTTTATGCCGCAGCCTGGAAGAAATTCATAAGGCCATAGCAGAGGATCAGGTAGCGGTTGTGGTCGATGAGGAATGCAAAATCCGGGAAACCTGGAAGCCGGATGTGGTGGTAGATGCCATTATTGCCAAAAAAAATCTGGGAACCAGGATAACGGACGCAGATGTGGTAGTAGGTGTTGGCCCCGGGTTTACGGCAGGAATTGACTGCCATGTGGTGGTGGAGACAAAAAGAGGCCATAACCTGGGCCGCTGCATCTGGGAGGGAAGCGCGTTTCCCAACACAGGAGTTCCAGGCATGATCGGCGGTTATGATAAAGAACGGATTATCCGTGCAACAGCTGATGGAACCTTTAAAGGCCAGGTCATGATCGGCGATCTGGTTGAAAAAGGCGAATTGGTGGGCTATTCAGGCGATGCACCCATATATGCCCAGGTGGGAGGCGTTGTCAGAGGGCTGCTTCAGGATGGTGTAACAGTGTCAAAGGGAATGAAGTCAGGAGATGTTGACCCCAGGGGAAACGCCCAAAACTGCTACACGATCTCAGACAAGGCATCCTCCATAGGAGGAGGCGTCCTGGAGGCGATTTTAAGTATGAAGAAGAATAAAGGGGCGGCGGAAAAAACAGAAAAGTAATGAAAAGAGGAGGTTTGATGGCATGAAACTGGCACTTATCCTTCTGGCAGCAGGTGATAGCCGAAGATTTAACGGCAATAAGCTGCTTTATGAATTCAAGGGGAAACCCATGTACCAATACATTTTAGAGGAAGTGGAAAAGCTTCCTGACGGCATCTTCGACAGGAAAGTGGTCGTTACCCAGTACCAGGAAATCATGGACTGCATGGACAATTATGGCTATGAGGTAGTGATAAACGAGGAAAGCAGCCTCGGTATCTCCCATTCCATTCATCTGGCGTTGGAAGTGCTTAAAGGGGAAGAAACGGATTATTGCTTTGCGGTCTGTGACCAGCCATACTTAAAGGCAGCTACCATAAGAGATCTGGTAAATGGATGGAAAAACAGCGGAAAGGGAATTGGCTGTCTGTGCAACATGGGAGCTTTGGGAAACCCAGCCATCTTTTCTAAAAACTACTTAAAGGAGCTTCTGCAATTAGAGGGGGATGTGGGAGGAAAGCGTGTTATCCGGAGGCATATTGAAGATCTGTACCTTCACGAGGTACCGGATGGCCTGGAACTGGTGGATATTGATGTGCGGAAAAATTCCGAATCCTGATCTTTAAATAAATTTGTTATATAATATGAGAATATATAATAAACAAATATAAAAGTATGGAGGTATTAACATGTTAAAACCAGTTGATTTAAAACAAGTAACCATGGATCCATTTACAATGATAGGAAAAGAGTGGATGCTGATTTCCGCCGGCAGTGAGGAAAAGTATAATATGATGACAGCCAGCTGGGGAGGGCTTGGAATCATGTGGAATAAGAGCGTATCAACCATTGTGCTCCGTCCTCAGAGATATACCCTGGAATTTATTGACCAGAGCGAGTATTACGCCCTTAGCTTTTTCGGTGATAATTGCAGATCTGCTTTAAATTACTGCGGCGCTCATTCCGGACGTGACGTGGATAAGGAGAAGGAGACCGGACTTACCCCTGTCTTTGACGCAGAGGCGCCTTATTTTTCAGAAGCAAGACTGGTGCTTATCTGCCGCAAGCTTTATAAGCAGAGGATCGATCCCAATGGCTTTTTTGACCAGACCATAGATCAGCAAAATTATCCGAATAAAGATTACCATGATACTATCATAGGAGAAATTGTAAAAGTATTAAAGGCAGATGAATAGGCCGCCTTGGTAAATAAAATACTGTTTAAGCTATAAAAAGGAGGGTGCCGCTTGCCCTTCTTTTTTTCTTGTGCCTGTTCATAATTAAGATGAAAAAATTGGTAAAATGTTTCTAATGGATTTAAAATAGTGTATAATACCATTTAAAGGGGGAGTAGTATGATTAAATGGTTAAAGGGCAAAATGGGTGATTTTAAGCGTAAGAGAGATCCTTTAAAACAGGAAAGAACTAAAATATGCTTTATGTATTTGATTTTTGGTTTTGTCTGGGTTTATTTTTCTGACAGAATCGTGAACCGGCTCGTTTACAATCCTTCTGTAAGGATGGTGATTCATACCTATAAGGGAATGGTGTATGTTTTGTTTACCGCCTTACTTCTCTACTATTTAATTTCCAATCTATTAAGAAAGGTGGAACAGGCTGACCAAAAGTTAAGGGTAAGCGAAGTGAAATATAAGGCTGTCATAAACCAGATGCAGTTTGGAATGGCATTGTATGAAGGGGCCTCCGGTGAAGATATAGTTAAGTACAGGCTGGTGGATTCTAATCACAGCTACGAAATCCTGACCGGATTAAAGAAAGAAGAGATAATAGGAAAATATTTTTTTGATATTCATGAAAATATAGTACCGGAAAACTTGGAAAAGCTGATCCGTACCATTAAAACAGGAGAATCAACCAGCTACGAACGGTTTCAGAAGAATACAAATTATTACTACGAGGTCTTAGCGTCCCGCCCAAAGGAAAACCAGCTGGCCATTATCTTAAATGACATTACCAAAAGCAAGCAGGCAGAGGAACGGCTGCATTATTTAAGCTATCATGACCAGCTGACGGGATTATACAACCGGAGATTTTTTGAAGAACAGATGAAGCGGCTGAATTCCCGGAACTATTATCCGTTAATCATTACCATGGCTGATATCAATGGGTTAAAGCTTATGAACGATTCCTTTGGACACGCAGCGGGAGATATCTATATTCAAAAAGTGGCCGAAGTATTAAGAGAGGGCTTCAGGGAAAAAGACATCATAAGCCGTCTGGGAGGCGATGAATTCATCATACTGTCTCCCAATACCGATACAGCGGAAATTAAAGAATTGATCGGCAGGATCAATGAACGGACAAAGCATGAAGCCGTTAATAAGATCACTCTTTCCGTTTCCTTTGGATACAGTGTAAAATACAGGGAGGAAGAATCCATATTTGAGGTGCTCAGAAAAGCTGAGGACTATATGTATAAGAAAAAGCTTCTGGTAAGTGCGGGGATAAGGGGAAAGACCATATATACGGTTATGGCGGCCCTTCATGAGAAAAATCCGAGGGAAGAACAGCATTCCTTACGCGTGTCAGAGCTGTGCGAAAAAATGGGGACAGCCCTTGGACTTCAGGAAGATGAAGTAAAAGAGTTAAAGACCGTAGGATTGCTCCATGATATCGGCAAGGTGGCAATTGAAGAAGGGATATTGAATAAAAAAGGAAAACTGGTGGAACAGGAATGGGCAGAAATTAAAAAGCACCCGGAAATCGGATACCGCATATTAAGCTCGGTCAATGAGTTGTCAGAGATGGCGGATTACGTTCTGGCACACCATGAACGGTGGGATGGAAAAGGCTATCCCAAGGGGCTTAAGGGGAATGAAATACCGGTCCAGTCCAGGATCATTGCCATTGCGGACGCATACGATGCCATGATCAGTGAAAGAAGCTACCGCCATGCGCTGCCCAGGGAATATGCGATCAGTGAGCTGATTAAGGGAGCCGGTACGCAGTTTTGCAGGGAATATGTCCGTGTATTTATCGATAAGGTTGTTTATGACGTAAAAGTCAGCGTTTAGAATAAAGAGGATTCTAAGAAGGCTCGTCCCGGAAAGGGATGGGCCTTTTTGGTTTACCTCTATAAAATATAAAACATGCTTTACTGACTATGTTTCCTCATATTTGGAAACCCTATGTTTAGAATCAGTAATGATGAAAAGAAAGGGACGAGATCCATCATGGAGATGAAAGACCTTAATAAAATCATAAAAACCAGAATGGCCACGTTAAAACATGGGTTTTTTGAAGGCTGGTATTTTAAACATCAGAATGAAGATACGGTCTTAGCCTTAATTCCCGGCCATAGTGAGGATGAAAAGGGAGTGAAGCACCCGTTTATACAGATTATATGGAATGAAAACTCTTATTCCCTGGATTTTGAAGAGGAGGATTATCTGGTTGACAGAAAGAGAAAAAGGATCATTCTTGGAACTAATATCTTTTCCCTGACCGGCATTAAGGTGGATATCCGGTCAAAGGATATTTCCGTTCAGGGAATGATCCGGTACGGCTCCTTAAGTCCCATCGAATATACCATCATGGGCCCCTTTCAATGGATCCCCTTTATGGAATGCAGGCATGAGATCATAAGCATGTCCCATTCCCTTCAGGGAAGCCTTACCGTCAATGGAAAGGTCCTGGATTTTGATGGGGAAAAAGGATATATAGAGGGAGACAGGGGCAGATCCTTTCCAAGAGATTATTTATGGCTTCAATGCAACCGGTTTTCGCAGGAGGCATCGGTCATGGTTTCCATTGCCCACATTCCTTTTATCGGACGCAGCTTTCAGGGCTGTATCTGTGTCATCCAGTACAAAGGACAGGAATACCGCTTTGCCACCTATCTGGGAGTTAAGGTGGTATGTAAAAGGGAAACTGCGGTCATATTAAAGCAGGGTCAATATACCTTTAAAATATTTTTAACAAACCGGAACAGGATAAAGAAAACAGGGTTTTCCCACAAGCTTTTGGCTCCGGATCTGGGAAAGATGGTGCGCTTTATAAAAGAGGAGCATTTACTGCTGGCAAGGTTTTTGCTGTATAAAGAGGAGGAACTGATATTTGATTTAACAAGTGACCATGTAAGCTTCGAGTATGTTGATAGATAGTTTCTATAAGTACGGCTTATTTATAGAGTTTATTAATTGGACGTAAGCCTTAAATCTTAATAGAATATAAGTATCAATAAACATGCAGGAGGATACAAGAGATGAATGTAAAACAGGCGGTTAGTGTAAAGAAGATCGGAGATGATGCGGAAGCTCTGTTTCGGGGAGGATTTTTTTGCTCAGAGGCGGTTGTAAGTTCCATGAGATCAAACTTTGAGCTGGATTTACCGGAGGAAATTATAGCCATGGCATCCGGCTTTCCTGTTGGAATCGGACGCTCCAAATGTCTGTGTGGGGCTGTTTCCGGCGGAGTGATGGCTCTTGGCATATTCTTTGGACGGACAAAACAGGGAGATTTAAAGGTGGAAAAGAACTTAGAAGTTTCAAAAGAGCTTCACGACTGGTTTAAGGAAAACAACGGGAAGAATGCACTATGCTGCCGGATCCTGACCAAGGAGTTTGATATGGGACAAGGAGAGCACAAGGAACAGTGCATCCGTTTCACTGGAATGGTAGCTAAAAAAGTGGCAGAGATCGTGGTGCGGGAATACGGTCTGACGAATACCGATGAGACAGAGTCTGCGGAGGAATGTCATGATTAAAAAGGTCCCTATTCCCATGGCAGGGCTTTCCCTTGGGTTAGCAGCCCTGGGAAATCTTCTTCAAAGCTATTCAGAATCCATCCGTCTGGTATGCGGAAGCCTCTCCGCGGTACTGGCGATTTTATTTTTGTGCAAATGCATCTTTCATTTTGATATGGTAAAAGAAGATATGAAAAATCCGGTGATGGCAAGCGTTTCAGGGACATTTTCCATGGCAGTAATTCTGTTATCTGCTTATGCAAAGCCCTTTATTGGAGACAGCGCAGTCTATATCTGGTATTTTGGTATTGCCCTGCACGTGCTTCTCATGTTGTATTTTACTGCACGCTTTCTTTACAAGCTGAATATGAAAACCGTATTTGCCAGCTATTACATCGTGTATGTAGGAATTGTGACAGCCAGTGTGACTGCTCCGGCATTTGGGCGCACAAGTCTGGGAACCGGCATTTTCTGGTTTGGCCTGATCTGGTGTCTCATTTTACTGGTTCTTGTGACGGCCAGGTATGTAAAATACAAAGAAATTGCAGAACCTGCAAGACCGCTGTTTTGCATCTACACGGCTCCGGTGAGCCTGTGCCTGGCTGGATACCTTCAGTCTGTAGAAGCCAAATCCGTGGCAATGGTTCTTTTTCTCATGGTTTTGGCAGGAATATTATATATAACTGTGCTGGTTTATCTGCCAAGGTTCCTAGCCCTGCCTTTCTATCCAAGCTATGCAGCTTTTACATTCCCGGTGGTCATCAGCGCCATTGCAATGAAGATGTCAACAGCGTTTCTGGCAAAAATGGGATATGCCGTAGGATTTTTACCTGTTATAGTGCTTGCTGAAACCGTTATTGCAGTCAGTCTGGTGGTTTATGTATTCATTCGTTATATGAAGTTTTTATTTAGCAGATAAGGAGCCAATGTTATTGACATTTGATTCTTGTCTCCATGATATATTACATACAAATAGAAATTGTAAAGGTATGGAAAGGAGAAGATGAAATGTCTGAATTATGTAATGAAAAGCATACTTATGGAAACTTAATCAATGGCAGGTGGGCGGAATACGCATCAGGGAATGTCATTACCATAACCTCCCCTGTAGACGGTTCTTTTATCGGTGAAATACAGGCAGTCAGCAAAGAAGAGGTCGATGAGGTCATCCGTTACTCCAAAGAAGGTCTTTCCTTGTGGGCCTGTGTCCCAATATTTGAAAAGGCACGGATCTTATACAAAGCTGCAGAGCTTTTGGAGGAAAGAGCGGAAGAAATAGCGGATATTCTGATGATGGAGATTGCAAAAGACAGGAAATCTTCCGTATCAGAAGTGAAGCGGACCGCAGATTTTCTCCGGTTTACGGCAGATGCAGGAAAAAGTCTGGAAGGAATCGCAGTAAGCGGAGAAAATTTCCCGGGTGGTTCCCGGAATAAGATTTCGTATGTAAGAAGGGTTCCGCTTGGTACCGTACTTGCCATATCACCCTTTAATTACCCCATTAATCTATCCGCCTCCAAGATTGCTCCGGCGCTTATGGGGGGCAATACTGTAATATTAAAACCGGCGACCCAGGGGGCAATCAGCGCCCTTCACCTTGTAAAAGCATTGCAGGATGCCGGACTGCCGGGGGGAGTACTGCAGACAGTTACCGGAAAAGGCAGTGAGATCGGTGATTATATCGTAACCCATGAAAACATTAATTTTATTAATTTTACAGGAAGTACGGAGGTAGGCAGGCATTTATCCAAGATATCCTGCATGACCCCTCTGTTGCTGGAACTTGGCGGCAAGGATGCGGCTCTTGTACTGGAAGATGCCGACTTGACATATGCGGCAAGTAATATTGTAGAAGGTGCTTTTTCTTATTCCGGCCAGCGCTGTACTGCAGTGAAGCGTATTATTACCACAGATAAGGTAGCGGATCAGCTGGTAGAAATGCTGAAAACAAGAATTGAAAAACTCCCGGTGGGAGATCCCAGGGATAACGTGGTGGTCACTCCTCTGATCGATCAGAAATCTGCTGATTTTGCAGAATTTTTAATTCAGGATGCCATTGGAAAAGGTGCAGAACTTATTGTTGGAAATAAGAGAGAAGGGAATTTAGTCTATCCTACTTTGCTGGATAAAGTAACCGTTGATATGGAGATTGCATGGAAAGAGCCGTTTTCACCCATTCTTCCTGTTATCCGGGTTAAAGATATGGATGAAGCGGTAGAGATAGCCAACCGCTCAGAATATGGCTTACAGTCATCCGTATTTACCAAGGATATCAATAAAGCTTTTCGTATTGCTGAAAAGTTAGAAGTGGGAACCGTACAGATTAACAATAAAACAGAAAGAGGCCCGGATCACTTCCCATTCTTGGGAGTAAAAGCTTCCGGTATGGGAACCCAGGGAGTGAAGTATTCCATAGAAGCAATGACAAGGCCAAAAGCAATCACCATTAATTTAACTGAATAACTGGAAACAGGCTGTGAGTCAGCTGAAACAGTGTGAAACCCGCCCTTATATGAGGACGGGTTTTTGCGGTATTACACGCGGTATATGGTTAAATTATGGTGAAAAAGTAATTCCTGCCAAACCTTTGCTTATAAGAGGGAAGAAAGAGGGGAAGATAAGGACAGGACGGTTTTTAGGAGTAATGCGATGAATCTTATCTTTCTTTTAATGGCCTTGCTGCCAATCTTAATTGGAGCTTTGGGAATTGTTTTGATTTTTTATTATTTCTATCAATGGATGAAAGGCTTTCGGTTAATAAAATACCGATTGGCAGGTGAAATCTGCCTTTTGGCGGTACTCGTGTACTTTTTGGTATTCTTTATTTTCTGGTTTATGGGGCTGGGGCTGGCTTCTGGTTAATAATTTCCTGCTCGTTGCTTTATTGAACCTTATAGTCTTCCAGATAGAAACGGTACTGGTCACCATTAATGTACTGTTTGCCTATGTGGATCAGCTCATGGTTCTGGTCGTGAATCTGGCAGTACAGGAAAAACAAAGGTTCTCCGTTGGATACCTGGAGAAGTCTGGCTACGTCACCTCCGGCTCGTACAATATCCAGGTAAGAATCAGTGGAATAGGTGACCTTAATCCGGTATTTATTTTCAAGAAGCTTGTAAAGAGAGCCGTCAAGAGATTCCTCCAACAAAAAAGAAAACCGGTCATAAGGATATAAGTTGTTTTCACACATGATAGGAAACCCATCTGCCATATTCACACGCTGAATAGAGATTGCCGGACTGCCCGTAAGTACGCCCATGGCGGAGGCATCCTCTGAAGACAGAGAGATAACTTCCCGCTTGGTAACCAGACGCGAGGGCACCATGCCGTTGGCTTCACATGCCTGTCCAAAACTTAAAAGATGTTCAATTTTTCGTTTTACCTTTGCATGCTTAACAAAGGTTCCCTTCCCTTGTTTTTTTGATAAAAAGTCCTCCTGGCATAGCTCCTCCACTGCACGCCGCACAGTGATACGGCTCACATTGTAAAGCTTGCTTAACTCAGTTTCAGTAGGAATTTTCTGTCCATATGGAAAAGTGCCATCCTTGATGGCGGTCTTTAGTTCTTCTTTTAGTTGCCGGTAAAGCGGTATTTCATTACCTACGTCTAATTTCATAATACATACTCCTTTAATTCATACTCGTTGCTTCAATTATACTATAGTTGTGCTATGAGGGTCAAAGCCTTTATTAAAATGCCTTTATTATTCTGTCTTTCGTAGAAGTAAAGATAGAATGTTTTTTATAGTATAGTAAAAATCAATAAAAACCAGGTCGAAAAATTGGATAAAATGTAGAAATGATATTATGACGTTATATAACCATTGAATATAATGTTATAATATGTTATAACGTAAATAACAAATAAAGACAAAGGAGGGATAAGAAATGACCAATACAACAGCAGACTTTCTTTTATTCTCAGATAACATCTTTACTGGACTCACGGATGAGCTTATAAAGGGCTATGTAGCTATTGAAGGTAATCAGATATTGAAAGTTGGTACCAACAATGACTATCAAACCTTAGTTGGAGAAAAGACGAAACTGTTGGATTTGAAGGAACAGCTGGTAGCACCTGGATTTATTGATGTACATACCTTCTTCACCGGATACGCAATTTATCATATCGGTATGGACATGGCAGGTGCAGAGACAACGGAAGAGTGTATGAAGCGTCTGAAGATCCACGCCGGACAAAAGGGCGCAAAGGATACGCTTTTCGGACATGGCTGGAAGCCCGAGGGATTTCCCATAGAAGCAATGGAACGAATTTTAGATGAGGCTTATCCAGATAGAAGCGTTATTATCTTCGCGGCGGACAGAAGCACCTGCATCATGAATGATCATGCCAGGAATACCTACGGATTTACACCGGAGAAATGCTATCCGGAGGCTTACCACAAAATCATGAGAGAATATCTCAATGACATGGGCTTCATCCAAAGAGAATTTACAGATTATATGAAGCTGATGAATAGCAGGGGAGTAACCGCAGTTAAAGAAATGGGTTTTGATGATTATTATGGCTTTGATCATTTTCTCAAGGAAAAGGAGGAAAATAACGAACTGTCCATGCGGATATTCTTCATGTCCCAGCCGGTAGGAGAGCAGATCAACATCGAACACGGCATTCGGATGCGGGAGAAATTTACAGGGGATTTTGTAAGATTTTCCGGTTACAACCGTATGACGGACGGCACGGTGGCAAGCCATAAAGGGGATCTGATAGAGCCATATGAAGGACAGGATTATTGCTGCAGAGCTGACATTGACTATGATTTAATCGAGAAGGAAGTACATTTGGCAGATGAAAATGGATTTCGTTATTCCCTCCATGCCCAGGGAGACGGAGCGGTGCATAAAGTGATGGAGATTTTCGAAAAATGTCAGAAAGAGAATGGAAAACTGGTGAACCGGCATGCGGTCACTGATCTGGAATTTTCCAATCCGGCAGATTTAGAAAAAATGGGAGAAATCGGTGTGACAGGAGAGATTTATTTCCAGATTATGTCCCTTGATCCCGGAGAAGCGGTTAAGGAAAGCATTCAGAAGACCATCGGTATGAAGCGTGGAAAATACTACTGGAACCGGAGAAAAATGCTGGACAGTGGTGCTGTACTTTCAGGGGCCACAGACTTACCGCTTATGATTACCGATATTCCCGAAGCTATTTATCACGGATGCGGCGGTTACTTCCCGGAAGGTGGTGAGCCTTTTAATAAGCAGAACACGATTACGGTTTCAGAAATGCTGAAAGCTTGGACCTACGGCGGTGCGTTGAATTTAAGTATGGAGGAAAAACTCGGTACCTTAGAAGAAGGGAAGCTGGCAGATATCACGGTTTTGGATCGCAATGTATTTGAAGTACCAATGGAGGAGATGAGAGACGTAAAGGTTTCTCTGACAATGGTTAACGGAGAAGTTGTATACGAAAATAATGGGGGAACAGAACATGAACGAAAAAAAGAAATTTAAACTACAACTGCCGCACGTTTATACTCTTGCATTTATTCTGATTATTGTATTTGCCGTTTTGACATGGGTAGTGCCAAGCGGACAATTTGAAAGACAGCTGATTGATACACCGGCAGGTGAACGTGAGGTGGCAATTTCAGGTACTTATCAGGTGGTTGATAAGGTGACAGAGGACGGGGATCTGCGCCAGGGTATTCTGGAAATACTGATGGCGCCTACAAGAGGTATTCAGGCAGCTGCGGATGTAGTGGCGTTTATCCTTTTAATTGGCGGTACATTCCAGATTCTTACAAAGACAAATGCCATGAACAGGGGAATCCGAAAGGTCATTCGCAAGCTTCAGGGAAAAGAGAGGCTGCTGATCCCTATTATGATGATCCTTTTGGGAATCGGAGGAACTACGTTTGGTATGTCGGAAGAAGTCATTCCCTTTTATATCATGCTGATGCCAATCTTCTTTGCTATGGGATATGATTCCATGACGACATTCATGGTTGTATTCTTAGGTCCCCAGATCGGTTATGCAGCGTCTACAACAAACCCCTTTAATGTATTAATTGCTCAGGGTGTAGCGGGAATTCAGGGGAATCCACAACTCATTTACCGTTTTGCATGGTGGATCATCATGATGGCTGTATCTGTTGCTTTTGTAATGCGCTATGCCGCTAAGGTACACAAAAATCCTTCGGTTTCTATTACTTATAAAGATGATGTTCTGAAAAAGCAGGAATTTGCAATGGATGAAGGCGATACATCCTTTACGTTCCGGGACAAGCTGGTGCTTACAGTATTTGGCCTTGGAATGGCAACGATCATCTTTGGAATTTTAAAATATGGCTGGTACATGGATGAAATTTCTGCAATCTTCCTGGTTATGGGGATTCTTATGGGAATTGTGGGAGGAATGAAGGAAAATGAAATCGCAGAAGAATTCGTAATTGGTGTAAAAGACCTCGCATTTGCAGCGGTTGTAGTCGGTGTTTGCCGCGGTATTCTGGTCGTTGCAGAAAACGGTATGATCATTGATACTATCTTAAATACACTGTCAAGCAGCCTTGCAAGCTTTAACAGTGTGGCATTTACCACAGTGATGTATGTAGTTCAGTCACTCCTGTCCTTCCTGGTACCTTCTTCCTCTGCGCTGGCATCATTGACCATGCCGATTATGGCGCCTCTTTGTGATCTGCAGGGAGTGAATCCGGAGGCAAGCGTAACCGTATTGCAGTTTGCAAACCAGTTGACCAATATGATCAGTCCAACCGCAGGTATGACCGTAGCAGGACTTGCAGTGTGCAGGATATCCTTCGGACAGTGGTGGAAGACGATCTGGAAATTTTTTATGGCAGTAACCGTATTAGCTTTGGTATTTAGCGCCGTATCAGCAATCTTATAAGACGCTGTAAACCGATAACAATCATTAAAATAAATAAAAAGGGTGAAAGAAAAATCATGAATGAAAAAGAAATGACAAAAACAATTTTAGCAGGCAGAGAAAAAATAGAGGATGTTTATTTTGTGGCATGCGGCGGTTCCTTAGTGGATCTGTATCCAGGATATTACTTTGTACGCAATGAATCTAAAACGATGCATGCTGACTGGATTACAAGCAAGGAATTTGTGGTAACTCCTCCAACCCACCTTGGAAAAACCAGTCTTGTATTTATCTGCTCCCATGGAGGTAATACAACAGAAACCGTCGAAGCTGCCCATATGGCAAGAGACTTGGGCGCCGCAGTAATCACAATGACGCACAATCCTGATTCTGCGTGTAACGATGATTCTATGATGCCGGTCATTTACGACTGGTCAGATCATGTGAGTGAAAAAGAAAAACCACAGGGAATTGTTCTCCGTGTATTAAATGAACTCATGAAAGCTCAGGAGCCGGATTATATAAAATACGATGCAGTAAAAGATGGTCTGGAAAAAGCAGATGGAATCGTCCGTGCCGCCGTAGCAAAGGTAAAAAACCGTACATGGCTTTTTGCGGAAAAATATTATAAGGAAGATTTTCTGTATATCATGGGCTCCGGTGCCTCCTATGCAGCAGCTTACGGTTTTGCGATCTGTTCCCTTCAGGAAATGCAATGGATGGATTGCTGTTACTTAAATTCGGCTGAATATTTCCACGGACCGTTCGAAGTGACTGATGAGGAGCATCTATATATCCTGCTAATGAGCAGAGGAAGAAACCGTATCATGGATGAAAGATGCCTTGCCTTCCTTGAAAAATACGGAAAAAAATACGAAGTAATTGATGCGGATGAATTAGGCCTGGAAATGATCGATGACAGCTGTGTTGAATATTTCAACCCAATGGTATTCTACGCAATGAGCGTTGCTTACAGAAATGCCCTTCAGGATAAAAGATGCCATCCAACAGATATGAGACGTTACATGGGGGTCGTAGAGTACTAAAATAAATAAAATGGCGAGGTGTGGATCATGGACAATTATGATGTAAGTGTACTGGGATTTGGTGACAATGTGGTAGATAAATATGTGCATATCAAGACGATGTATCCAGGCGGAAACTGCGTGAATTTTGCAGTATATGCAGATATGTTTGGAGCAAAAAGAAGCGCTTATATGGGATACTTCGGAGACGATGCAGAAGCTGAGCATGTAATTGCCACGTTAGAAGAAATCGGAATTGAAATGATGAAATGTGAGCAGCTGGAAGGTGAGAACGGCTGTGCAAAAGCAACTATTATTGATGGGGACCGTATATTTCTAGGCTCTAATGAAGGCGGTATCCGGGGAAAAACTCCTTTTATTCTGGATCGTTTTGATCTGGAGTATATAAAACAGTTTGACCTGGTTCATTCAGGAAATTACTGCTTTATGGAACGGGAACTTCATAAGATCCGTGAGGCAGGGATCCTTGTATCCTTTGATTTTTCCGATGATTCCACGGAGGAATATTACCAAAAGGTGGCTCCGGATGTTGATTTTGCTTTCTGCTCCTTTGACGGAACCAATGAAGAAGCTAAAGAGCATCTGAAAAAGGTGGTTTCCTACGGCCCGAAGCTGGCAGTGGCGTCAAGAGGTGCTGATGGCTGTATCCTGTACGATGGAAAAAGCTTCTATATGCAAAAGGCTGCACCAGTCGAAACAGTGGTGGATACCATGGGGGCCGGAGACTCCTTAATCACTTCGTTTATGGTTGGTTATGTCGCTCATCTTAAAAGAGGTGAGGCAGATGCTGATGCTATTACAGAAAGCCTGCAAAAGGCAGCAGGCTTTGCAGCAAAAATCTGCGGAATCAGCGGCGCATTTGGTTATGGTAAAATATACAAATAAGAGAATGGAACGAAAAGCACCGGTAAAAAGAAATTATTCTTATACCGGTGCTTTTTGTTCTCCACTGTTCCGGTGCTTCCTGGGTGTTATATGAAATTCTCTTTTAAACAAACGGTCAAAATAGCTGGTGCTTTCAAATCCGGTATGCTCCGCAATGTCTGTTATGGAGCGGTCCGTTTGAAGGAGCAGTTTCCATGCCTGCTGGAGCCGGTATTTATTTAAGTATTCTATGGGCGACAAGGGAACGGAACATTGAAAGCAGCGGAGGGCTTCCCGCTTGCTTACCCCCACGGATGCGGCGATTTCTTTCAGTGTAATCTTTTTCCGGTAGTTTTCTTCAATAAAACAGGTCATGCCTTTAAACCGGGCCTGGGAAATCCTGTTTACCCCCGTATTTTCCATGGTCGCAAATTCAAGCCTGTGTTCAAATAAGCCGGACCAAACTATGCAGATGATGATGTGGGCCTCCAGCTCCCAGGACGGACCGGGATTTTCGCATATATCATAAAGTCTTGAAAGAGAAGAAAGAATGTCTTTCTGCCAGGAGATACTTCTTTTCAAGACAACATGGGAAATACCCGAAGTGAGAAAAGGAAGCATGTATTTATCATAAATAGAACTGTTTTCAGGAGCTATGAAATCGGATGCAAACAAAACGTTTGGGATAACTGCGGTCCCGGCTGAAAGAAAACGGTGAATGACTCCGGAATTGATGAAAACCCCATCTCCAGCCTCCAGTATGTAATTGATATTGCCGATGGAACACTGCAGGATTCCTTCTGTAACAGACAGCAGTTCAAATTCCCTGTGCCAGTGCCAATCAATGCACTTATTATCGAATTTTCCTACATCTTCATAATAATATTGAAATGGAAAGGTGGAGGAGCCGTGGGAGACAAGCTCCATCATGGATTCGTCGGTGAGTATTTTCGTGCTTTGCATAGAGCGTTCTCCTTTGGCTTTATTTGACTTTATTTGACTGATTGGCTAGATTATATCATAAAATGGCGGGAAATTACAAGATTTCAAATTAAAAATGCGGTATAATACAAAAAAATGAATAGCAGGTGATTCTCAATGAATAAAGATTATACCAAAACCGTCCATGCCTGTTTCATGAGCTATATCGTACAGGCGATCATTAACAATTTTGTACCTCTTTTATTTCTTACGTTTCAGTCAGAGTATGCCATTTCCTTATCCAGGATTACCATGCTTGTGACTTTTAATTTTGGAGTTCAGCTGATCGTGGATTTGCTGTCTGCGGGAATCGTCGACCGGGTCGGTTACCGGGCTTCCATGATAACAGCTCATATATTATCAGCAATAGGTCTGGTATCACTGACCATTCTGCCCGGATTGTTTTCGGAGGCTTGGATCGGTCTTTTTGCAGCAGTGGTCATCTACGCAGCGGGCGGCGGCCTTTTGGAGGTTCTGGTCAGCCCCATTGTAGAAGCCTGTCCCACGGATAATAAGGAAAAGGCCATGAGCATGCTTCATTCCTTTTATTGCTGGGGGCATGTGGGAGTAGTCCTGGTGTCCACCATATTTTTCAGTATTGCCGGGCTAAAAAACTGGAGGCTTCTGGCGCTTTTCTGGGCACTGATTCCTATCGTCAACATGTTTTTATTTTTTAAGGTACCCATTGCACCGCTTGTGAATGAGGAAGAAGGCCTTTCCTTAAAGGGACTCATTAGAAAACGGATATTCTGGGTATTCATGCTTTTAATGGTATGTGCCGGAGCCAGCGAACAGGCGGTAAGCCAGTGGGCATCCGCTTTTGCAGAGAAGGGACTTGGAGTGAGTAAGGCCATAGGGGACTTAGCAGGTCCCATGCTTTTTGCCACGATGATGGGAATCTCCAGGGCTCTCTATGGAAAGTACGGAGAAAAGGTGAATTTAAAAAAGATGATGATTGCAAGCGGAATCCTATGCATAGGTTCTTATTTTCTGATCTCTCTTTCCCCCTATCCTGCGCTGGGCCTTTTGGGCTGCGGCTTGTGCGGTCTGTCTGTGGGAATTATGTGGCCCGGTTCTTTTAGCATGGCTTCTGCATCCATAAGGGGAGGAGGGACCGCAATGTTTGCATTTCTGGCTCTGGCAGGGGACCTGGGCTGTTCCGGCGGGCCTACCTTAGTAGGTGTTGTATCCGGGTTTTTTGGAAACAATTTAAAAATTGGAATATTAGGGGCAGTCCTGTTCCCTGTTATTCTTGTCTTAACCCTGCTCTACTTTTACCGAGCAGCCAGAAAAACAGAGGATTTCATGAAAAATAATCAGGAACAAATGAATTGTGACATATAGATGTCATGTTCGGTATGCTATCATCCACTTACCATAGAAAGAAAGGCCTGACAGATATGTGATTATTCTGTAAATCAGGCAAGAAAGAGGAAAAGAGGTAAGGAAAATGGACTTTGAGAAGGTTGAGCTGAAGGAAAAAAAGGTAGTAGGCCTGTTGGCCCGGACAAACAATGCATCACCGGATATGGGAAATGTGATCGGCGGTCTTTGGGAAAGCTTTTACGGGAAGGGGGTTTATTCAGCTATTATAAATAAGAGCAATGATAAAGCCCTTGGGATCTATACGGATTATGTAGAAAATGAATTAGATGATTACAGTGTAATCGTGGCCTGTGAAGTAGAAGCAGCGGATGAGCTCCCGCAAGGTACGGTGGCAAGAACCATTCCGGCAGGAACATATGCCAAATTTGTTGTAAGGGGAAACATGATAGAAGCGGTGGCAAAATTCTGGCAGGAGCTTTGGAAGATGGAACTGCCAAGAGCTTTTGTATGCGATTTTGAAGAATATCAGAATGGGGATATGGAAGATGCACTGATCCATATTTATATCGGTTTAAAGGATTAAGAAAAAGAAGGAGGGAGCCGCAAGCGGTTTTCCCTCCTATTGTTTTTAGTAAATGATTTCTTCATATCCTTCTGTGGAAGGAAATTCAATGGAAATGGCTTTCCCAGGATTGTTATAATCCAGATTCATATTCACGAGCATGCCCAGGGTCTCTTCCTCTTCGGTGATGGTCATGTAAATGGAAATGGCCTCCCTTAAAAAATAGCCTTCCGGACTTATGACTGCTTTCCCGTCAATCCGGTCGATCTTATAATTGGAATCAGAAAGAGACGGCCAAATCTCATCGTAGAAATTAGTGAGATATGTTTCAAGGCCCTCCGCTTTGCTGGAATACATAAGAATTTTATTACCGGCGTCACCATCTGCAATTTGTACATCATCCAGGAATGCCCCAAACTGTCCGGTCAGCCCTCCCAAAGTGATATTTCTTGTCATATCTTCATATCCGATGTTCATTTTGTATTTATCATACATTCCCGCATCCAGATAATAGCAGCCCCTGGTATAGAAGGAAGTCTCTGACTTACTTATCCCCAGCATATCCATAGTAGTCAGGTAAAGAAACTCCATGTTAGGTGTATTTAAGTCATGATATTTAAGCTGCATATTCATGGAGACCGGGATATCCAGCCAGTCATAGGTAAAATTCATCCGGATGTCCGCAGTGATATCCAGGCCGGACAGCCCGGAACTCTTTTGGTCTGCTTCCTGGTATAGCTCCATCCCTTTCTGGTTTATGATCCGCGCAGCAGCAGGATTGGAGGCCTTTTGGCGGATAATGCCCTGTTCGGTCCATGCGCCGGATTCATTGACCGTGCTGCCGTCAGGGGCAGTGACTCCGGTCAGAAGATAACCATTTTCATCAAAATAGTAGCATTCTGCCATTCCATCCCCGTCAGAGTCGATCCATTTCCAGGCGGATGAGGGATAGGTCTTATCTCCGTCCTGCCACCACCAGCCATGGCTGTCCTGCTTCCAGGCTCCTGCATGGGCAGTTGATGCTATGGATATGGATAGAAGCGATGCGGCTGCAAATAATTTTATCATCTTTTTCATGCTGTTTTAATTCCTCCTGCTTGTTATATTCGCCCTTATGGTGAGAAAGGCTTGGACAAAGCTTCCGGTTTATTGCACTTGTTTGTCCATTGTACCATAATCTGGTAAATACAACAAGAAAATGCTGTCTCATGTTCCCAACAATGATTTTCTTGTTCCAAACGACATTGATGAATTTTTGTCAATATGGTAAAATATGGAAGGATCACGAGAAAAGGAGAAAGAATGGATGTACGAGTTTATCAGTAATTTAAAGAACATACCTCTTTTTGCGGCGTCAGATTAAATCCGCTGAGGAGGGGATAAGTACGATTGAAGCTTAATAATAAAAAAACATATGGAGGAATTGAGCGTGAATAATGATTTATATGCTGTTTTAGCTGGATTTGGTATTTTTATTTTTGTATTTCTTTTAGTTGTTTGTATTTTACTTTTAGTTTCGAATTGGAAGATTTTTTCAAAAGCCGGAAAGCCGGGCTGGGCATCATTGATACCATTTTATAATCTTTATATAATGTCTGATATCGCATTTGGAAATTTAAGCTACTTTATTGCAGTTCTGATTACAGGGGTAGTTTCTTTTTTAGGAGGATTTTTAGATATCAGCATCTTAAGCAGCCTTGCAGGATTGGCTTCATTTGTTATATATATCATTTATTGCGTTAAGCTTTCTAAAGCATTTGGAAGAAGCGGCGGTTTTGCAGCTGGCTTAGTGCTGCTGCCATTGATATTTTTCCCAATCCTGGGACTTGGAAGCTCTGAGTACGTAGGACCTCAATAGAAGGAAAGCGCGAGATAAAATAAGATATGAATAAACAAAAATCTATTAAATATACATTACTTCTTTGTATCATAGGGCTTTTCTTATGTGGAAGTGCCGGTTGTGCGCAGCAGAAAAAAGTGCAGCCGGAACTACTTTGGGTCAATGGTACTTATGCTGTTTTAACAGAGCTTAACGGTGGTGATTATTCGCTCCTGGGAGGGATGAAAGCGAATGAATTCAATAAACGTCTTGAGCTTGCGTCATTAGAGGAATGGTGGGATGTGACGGACAGAGCCAGTGCGGACGAAACCTTAAACTGGCTGCTTGACACTGGGCACCGGGCCGACTATGCTTCGCTGATGCAGGTGATGGAAGAGGACGATGCTTCGGGACTGGAACGAGAGGAACTGGCCAGATATCTTAGTGAACTTGTGGGGGACGAGGAGGAAGCCTTTTATCTCGTAAACGCGTATGACAACTACTTAAATTACGGAGCAGGGGCCATTGACGGCTGGGATTACTGTCGCGCAGCATCCTTGTGCGGCTGGTATTATATTGCCGGATTCTATACGGAACAGGAAGCACTGGATAAGTCACTTGAAATAGCACAGATTATTCAGAAAAGATTTTCATCATGGGATGAGATGATGGACAGTTACTTAAGAGGGTATGAATATTGGTCTTATGAAAGCGGAGATGACCGGCGGGAAATCTATGAAGATATCAAAACAAGGGATAACAACCCTTATCTGCTGGATTGGAACCTGCCGCTGACTTAAATAAAACGCAGATCCGTACAAGGTAAAAATGGTTGACATAAGAATTAATAAAGGAATTAGCATAGCTAATTCCTTTATTGTATGCTCTTGAACCGCATAGGCTGCCAAGGTACGATCAATTACTTCCTCAGCAAGTCCTGAAAATCACCAATTTATTTTAAGGAGTCTTTCCATTGTTCAAACAGCTCCAGATCAGAAGCCTTGAGCTTTAAATTCGTAGTAAGGGTTTTTCCTTCCGGCGGCGTAATATGGATTTCCACCACGCTTCCTTCTTTCAGAGAGCTTTTTAAGGCTGCTTTCAGGAACAGAGGAAATTTGGGGTGGTTATCTTTAAAAACAGCCCAGGATTCCTTTAACTGCATTAAGTTCATTAAGTTCATTTAACAGGTCCTTTCTTTCTTGATTATTAGGCACATCCTAGCATAAATGGAAATGGGAGTCAATGAGTGAGGAGGGAAAGAACGGTCTTTTCTGAGACCTTTTGCCATGATATAATAAGGACAACAAAGAAAGGAACGCCTATGAAGATTGACAGACTTATTGGAATTTTATCCATCCTGCTACAAGAGGAAAAGGTAACGGCATCTTATCTTGCAGAAATCTTTGAGGTTTCAAGACGGACCATAAACAGGGATGTGGAAGCCCTGCTAAGGGCAGGGATTCCCCTCACCACTTCACAGGGACAGAATGGGGGAATATCTATCATGCCGGCCTACCGGATCGACCGGACTGTGCTGACCTCCTTTGAAATGCAGTCCATACTGACCGGACTTAGAAGCTTAGACAGCGTGGCAGGGACGAACCGGTACCAGCAGCTCATGAAAAAACTGTCATCAGACCAGGCATCGGTACAGGTTCCGGAAAGCCACATCATGATCAACCTTTCCTCCTGGTATAAAACCTCCCTGTCCCCTAAGATCGATCTCATCCAGAAATCCATTGAAGCAGGCCATTCGGTAAAATTCTGCTATTATGCTCCAAGCGGTGAAACAGTGAGAACGATTGACCCATATCTTTTGGTATTCCAGTGGTCCTCCTGGTATGTGTGGGGATATTGCAGGGACAGAAAAGATTTCCGTATGTTCAAGCTAAACCGGATCCAGGAGCTTTCGGACACCGGGGACCATTATGAAAAGCTTCCCTTACCTCCCATCGAGTACTTTCCGGAAAATCCGTATCCCAGTCAATTTCATATCACTGCGGTTTGTGAACCGGAGATAAAATGGCATCTGATCGAGGAGTATGGAATGAACAGTTTTAGGGAGCGGGAGGATGGAAAGCTATTGTTTGAGTTTGATTTTTCCAGTAAGGAGAATCTTTTTGGCTGGCTGTTAAGTATGGGTGATCAGATTGAACTGACGGAACCGGCGGAATTCAGAAGGGACATGGCAGAGCTTGCCATGGGAATTTATGAGAAATATGCCGGTAAAAGGAATGACCCGCTTCTTGCAACCCATAGAAAACAAAGCTATAATAAAACATAAGTTGACAAAAGCAGGTGAAATTTATGTATATAGCAGATTTACACATCCATTCCCATTATTCCAGAGCGACCAGTAAGGATTGTTCGCTGGAATATTTGGACTTATGGGCGAGGCGCAAAGGCATCGGAATCCTGGGGACCGGTGATTTTACCCATCCGGCATGGCGTGAGGAATTAAAGGAAAAGCTGATCCCGGCAGAGGAAGGGTTTTACATATTAAAAGAAGAATACCGTATGGACAAGGGTGCCGGACCGGAAACCAGTACTCCCCGGTTTGTGATCTCCGGGGAAATCAGCTCCATTTATAAGAAAAATGGGAAAGTAAGAAAGGTTCACAGCGTTATTCTGCTACCGGGCATTGAGGAGGCAGAACTGATTTCTAAAAAGCTGGAGACTATTGGGAACCTGCATTCAGACGGCAGGCCCATATTGGGACTGGATTGTCATGACCTCCTGGAAATCACACTGGAATTATGCCCCAGGGCTATCTATATCCCGGCACATATCTGGACGCCGCATTTTTCGTTGTTTGGGGCATTTTCCGGTTTTGATACGATCGAGGAGTGCTTTGAGGATTTAACTCCCTATGTGCATGCATTGGAGACAGGACTTTCTTCCGATCCTTCTATGATATGGCGTTTGTCGGCTCTGGACCGTTTTCAGCTTGTATCCAACTCTGATGCCCACTCTCCTTCAAAGCTTGGCAGGGAAGCCAATCTTCTGGATATCGACTTGTCCTATACTGGGCTGTGGAATGCCATACAAAAGGGAGAGGGATTAGAGGGGACCGTAGAGTTTTTTCCGGAAGAGGGAAAATATCACTATGATGGCCACCGGAAATGCAATCTCTGCCTTTCTCCGTCAGAAGCGAAACAGTATTCCGGTAAGTGCCCGGTATGCGGCCGAAAGCTGACCACAGGTGTGTCCCACCGGATTGAGCAGCTGGCTGACCGCAGTGAAGGCTATGTTCTTCCCGAAGGGAAGCCGTTTGAGAATCTGGTCCCTCTTTCTGAAGTGATCGCGGCTTCTATGGGATATACTACCGCAAGCAAGAAGGTCCAGAACCAGTATGAATCCATGTTAAGGGTTTTAGGACCTGAATTTCATATCCTTCGGGAGCTGCCTTTGGAAGATATCAGGCATGCTTCCGGCAATAGGATATCAGAGGGGATCAGGCGGTTAAGGGAGGGAAAGGTTCATTGCACTCCCGGATATGACGGGGAATACGGTAAGATAAGGCTGTTTGAGCCGGAGGAGATGGCAGTGAATTAATATGGAAGGGTGGGAAATAACGAATGAGAAAGAAAAATGTAAGTAATATCCTTGATAAATTGGACCAGGTTTACGGAGTAACGAAAGAAGGATTTTATCATCATCAGCCCTGGCAGCTTCTGGCGGCAATTATGCTCAGCGCCCAAAGCACTGATAAACAGGTGGAGGATGTGCTTCCCCAGCTGTTTCAGCGCTTTCAGACCGTAGAGCAGATGGCAGAAGCCCCTTTGGAGGAAATTGAGGATTCCATACGCTCCATCGGGCTTTATAAGAATAAGGCAAAGAATTTGAAAAAGTGCTGCAGTCAGATCGCAGAGGAATATGGAGGAGAGGTGCCAAAGGATATGGATGGGGTCCTGACTTTGGCCGGAGTTGGCAGAAAGACCGCCACCCTGTTTCTGGCAGATGCTTATGGTATACCGGGAGTCACGGTGGATACTCACGTATTCCGCATTGCAAAGCGTCTGGGATGGGCTTTCGGGAAAAATCCGGCGGAGGTGGAAGTTGAGCTGCAAAGAGTCCTTCCAAAGGACCACTGGAACCGGATCAATTTTCAACTGATTTATCATGGCAGGGCAGTCTGCACAGCAAGGAAGGCAAAGTGCGGGGAATGCATGCTAAGGGAATGGTGTGAGCAGATAATGGATAAGGACGAAAAAGGAGATAGAAAAATATCATGAAACTAATGTTTAAACAGCGTTTTTTTTCCTGGTTGGACAGCTACGACATTTATGATGAAAATGGTGCTGCAGTATATACGGTCTGCGGTAAACCCGCATGGGGCCACAAGCTGGAAATCTATGATAGCAGCGGCAATCACTTAGCCACCTTAAGGGAGCAGGTGCTGACCTTCCTGCCCCGGTTTGCCATTCAGATCGGCGGACAAACGGTGGGAACCATCACCAAGGATTTTACTTTTTTCAAGCCCTCTTTTTCCGTTGACTGCAATGGCTGGCATGTGGAAGGCAGCTTCCTGGAATGGGATTACAGCATTCTTTCCCAGACAGGCAGCGTTGTGGCCCGGATTGAAAAGCAGCTTTTTCATTTTACCGATACCTACTTGATCGATGTGACCGATGGACAGGACAGTCTTTTGGCACTTATGGTGGTTCTCGCCATCGATGCGGTCAAATGCAGCCAAAATAAAGGCTAGTTAGAAATTTATAAAATAAAACAGCTTCCCCGCCGGGGAGGCTGCGAATGAGGTGTTTTAGTGTGATTTGAAAAAACAATATTCCGGAATGGATACGCCGTAATCAGAATGAACAATTTGGCTTCATCGATGGATGACTATGAAATCACCAACCATTTAAATCAGGGCGGTCTGACCACCCCGGAAGGAAAAAGCTTTACTAATGCCGGTGTCAGATGGATTCGTTACAAATAAGCTATTTCCGGCCCATACCAGAGAAACCATCAGGGTATTTCTGTCGCTGAAGCCGCCGGCCTGCTCGGTATATCTACCGGAAAGGTCTACTACGGCATTTTTTGTGGGCCGGATCCCCGCCAGGAAGCAGCACCCTGGGTGGCACTGTAGCATTCCAAAACATCGTTGGGAGGTTTGTAGTATGAAGTCACCGTGGGGATTCCTAATGGTCTTTTCCTTCCATTACTTTTTGGTATATATACTTTTATAGTGTACCTTGTTTTACAATCTTTAAATCATATCCCAGAGCATTTACCATACTGTAAAATAGTTTTAAGGATGGACTATTTTCTTTCTTTTCTATCCTTGATATTGCCTGTTGTTTATTTCCTGTAAGTTTAGCTAAATGGTTCTGAGATATATTCTGTTCTTTTCTTAAATTAACTACTTCATCAATCAATTCCTTTTCTTTATCAGAAGCAACAAACGTAGGAGCTGGCATATTCTCTTTTTGAACCATAGGAATATTGCCTTTTTCCATTTCGATGGCTTCTAATAAACTTTTTTCGATGTCTTCATAGAATCCCATAATTATTCCTCCTTTAAAACATCAATTAATTTTTTCAACATTTTCTTTTCTTTATCTGATAGGTCAGTTTGTTCATTCTTTGCATATACGTTTAGAAGGTAAATACATTCCTTTATTTCTATGTCTACATAGATAACTCTTGCACCACCACGCTTACCAATATTATCCATCGGTATGCGTATTTTTCTTAGTCCACCTGTTCAAGATATAGCATCTCCAGTTTTTGGGTCTTTTAATAATACATTTTCCAACGTTCGTAAATCTTCGTCTGTCAATCCTAACGATTGCCACTTCATAGTAAATGATGGCACTTCTTTGAAAGTTCTATTCATCTTCAGTAAACCCTTTCTTATCATATATACATATTACAACAAATTTGTTGTAATGTCAATGATTGTTTTTAGTGTGATTTGAAAGAACAGGATAGGAAAAACCTATGAACTAGATTGAACATAGATAATATAGAAGTATAGGCAGCTATCTGTTTGGGACGTTGTATTGACACGAAGGAGGGCAGCCGCAGACTATGCAGACATGTCCTTTAGAACGCTCAAGAGGGCTATGGTACTTATCAGAGTGTGATTGCAGAGAATTCAATAGTTAAGTGACTCGGCTTAGAGGTGCGTATTTTTGCACCTCTATTTTTTATGGGTCGTGACCCAGTTGAGCTCGCAAATCGTGCGAAATATCAACGGCTGAGCTTGAGGTCCAATTGATGAAGCAAAATCATATCAGAATGAAGAAATTTAGGACAATAATCTTGAGCTTTGGAACATTTTAAAAGACTTTTTAAATGAAAAATATTAATAATAAATAATAAAATTTCTGGCTTATCTAAGATTAATCTAAACGGAGAGAAACCTGGGGATGAATTGTACGCGAAGACAGCCGATCCGGTATCTGTGATATCTGGGGTGTCTGATAATTCATGGGAAACTATAAAATGGAAAATCAGTACAAGAAACTTGTGTTTTGGAACATTATAATAGTTTTTTCACAAAAAGTATATTAAAAATAAAACCCCTGGCTTTTTCTGCGAAGCGGCTGATTGGAGATAGATATGGGACTTTACTAGGAAATGCACATGAATGCTTCCGATCTGGTATCACCCAATTCAGGGAAAATATCAAAATAGCGCATAGAAAAAGAAATAAAGGCTCGCATTACAAAGAATAAGAGGAAGCAGGTTCAAGCAAAAACATGGAAAGATCAGGAAAAAAATATCAGCCAAAACATGCTGCAGCAACGGATTATATTAACCGGTCATTCTGGTTCACGATTATAAAAAGTGCAGTAATTGCGGTAGCGGCTGCATTGATTTTTAATATGATGTTTGGCATTGGTGTTGTATCAGGGACATCGATGGAGCCGGCTATTTATGATGAAGACATAATCATATTCTGGAAACATTCCAATTTATATAAAAGAGGAGATATTGTTTTTATTAAGGCGCATGGGCGGGAAGATTATGTAAAGCGTATCTGCGGCATTCCCGGTGATGTAATGGAATTTGATGATGATAACGGGCTTTTTCTTGTAAATGGAGAGGTGCAAAAGGAACCGTTTATCTATGAAAAGACTTATGGAAAGACGAAAGTCAGCTATCCGCTCCCACTTTCTGAAAATCAGTATTTCGTTATGGGAGATCACCGAAGCGATTCAGTGGATTCCCGTAACTATGGCGCGGTAAGTAAAGAACAGATTCACGGAAAAGCGTTCCTTATTTTTCGTGGTGGACTATAGATTTGTAAAATTAAAAGAAGAGGTAAAGTATGAGAAAAAGAAGCAGTAGGTGCATTACCCTTTCTCTATTGCTGATAGGATTGGTGTTAGCGGGATTGCTGCCTGTTGCAGGAATCGCGCAGAATGACAGTGAAAAAAAAGTGATCGTGTCCTTTGACATGCCTGTAACGGAACTCACTTTGCCATTAGGTACGAATATCGAAGACATTCCATTGCCTGAAACTCTGACGGCAACGCTGGATGGAGGCACTGTTCAAGACATACCCGTAACCTGGGAATCTGACGGGTATCATCAGGAGGCAGCAGGAACGTATTTGTTTACCGCCGATATTGGGACCTGGATTTATCCGCAAGCCCGTCCTGTTGCTGTTGTAACAGTAGTTCATCCAGACAGTCATAGGCATATCAGCGGAGAGCTGTGGCTGGATAAAAACGGCGATGGTATAAGGGATGTGGGTGAAACCGGCATTGCCGGATACCCCGTCACGCTCTATGCGGAGGACGACTTCAATACCGAGGTTCAGACTACCTTAACCAAGACGGATGGTGCCTATCGGTTTGAGGGCATGGAACCCGGCAGCTATGTGGTAAAAGTTTCCTCCGATACCATTGGCGGAACGGAGTACTTACTGCCACTGACCATTGGGAATGACAACAAATTTGCGATGGACGAGGAAGCCGCGGCCTCATGGTCCGTCCCGCTGGAGATTGGGGAGGACACGGCGGTTACCGGCATCGACGCAGGTATGCGTCTGCCGGAGGGCATTAAGCCGTTTTTGGAAGTAACGGTCGATGATTTTTCATCCATACAAATGCTCATTAACTATAATCAAGTACATTCAGGGGACACCATAATTATTGCTGATGGTGCGAACATTGTATTTACCAGCTCACTAACGATTAATAAAAATCTGACATTTAGGGCCTCGGGTTCAGGTACCGTTACCTTTACCTCCAAGAATCAGCGCCATTTCATTATTCCCTCGGGCAGCAACGCCGAGCTTACGTTTGATAACGTCATACTGGACGGCGGCGGTACAGGCGGCGGGATTGAGGTCAAAACGGGAGCAGCCTTTACGCTAAGAGACGCAAATATACAAAAGTGCACGGCAGATAATGGCGGGGCTGTTTATGCCTTGAACATCAGTCGCGTCACGATTGCTGACAGTATGATCTCCGGCAATACTGCGACAAAGGGCAAGGGCGGCGGTGTCTGTGGAATAAGCTCCCAAATTACGATTAGCGGCAGTACAATCTCCGGCAATAAGGCCGAGGGTACCACCACCGCTTACGGTGGCGGCTTATATGCCGAGAATAATAGCGTAGTCAAGATACAGAATGACAGTGCTGTTTTTAAGAATACGTCCAGAAATTACGGTGGCGGCCTCAGTATCTATAATGGCGGTTCGCTCACTGTAGAGGGCAGTAATATCTATAAAAATAATGCGAATGGCGATCCCCAAGGAGGCGGAGGCGGTATATTTGTCGATGATAGCGTGGCCGTGGTACGAGATGGCAGTATGATTTCAGAAAATGCTTCGGCCTACTGCGGCGGTGGCGTGTATGTCTATGCAGGTGTCTCTGGCAGTTCGTCCCTGACTGTCCAGGGCAGCACAATCTCTGAAAATAACGGGGGAAGTCAGGGTGGTGGGATTATGGCTTATAAGGAGGGGTCACAAATTATCGTTGACAACAGCACTATATCCGCCAATAGAGCTTCTTACAACGGCGGCGGTCTTTGTACACTGGAAGGAAGCACGGTCACCATCAAGGGCGACAGCGTTGTTTCGGACAATCGCGCAAACAGAGGGGGCGGTATGTACGCCAATATCAAAGGTGTAATCAAGGTGAACAGCAACAGCAATATCATGAACAACATAGCAAGCTCTTATGGCGGCGCTATTTATGCTGGAGGTGCCAGCAAGGTAACCGTGGATAGCAGCGCCATATCCGGTAATTCCTCGGTTATCTCAGGCGGTGGTATTTACTTTTCAGACAGCAGCATCACCGTTAATAGCAGTATGATCTCTGACAATAAGGCGGCGGAGTATGGAGGTGGTATTTATAGCATTGGCGGCACACTTACCGTCAGTGGTGACAGTAATATCGTCGTTAACAAGGCTGACAACAGCGGCGGAGGTGTGCATCTAACCTCCAACGCCGTCTTTCTCATGGAGGAGGGTGAAATCATCGGTAATATAGCCTCTGGCGGCAATGGCGGCGGTATTTTTGCTGACAGCAGCACAGTCACCATTAAAAACGGAAAAATATCTGATAATACAGCAGTAAAAAATGGCGGTGGTATCTACACCAACGACCTTACAAAACTGTCTGTCTTAGATACGGTTAAATTCAGTGGAAATACAGCGTGGACAGATGCCGAACCACTCCCGGATATGGTGACCAGACATCCCCAAATATCGGCTGCTGAAAGCAGCGTCTATGACCATCCGCTCAACAACTTCGATATCAACGTGCTAATCGTGAAGGTTTATTATATAGACCGGGGCGGAAGCCCCATAGACGGACTAAATCCGGTTGCATACGCCGCAGCTTCGGGCGAGTCATTTGCACTCCCGGATGAAAGGATCCCGTCCGTCTCAGGCTATGTGTTCATGGATTGGAAGGAGCACTTAAATGGAGGGTGGAAAGGAAATACTACGGTTCAGCTGGCTAACGTAGTGGGCGATACGGATATTTATCTGGTATATGAAATGAGAAATGTTACGGTATCCCAGAAGGTCATCGGAAGTTACGCCGACAAGACAAGGGACTTTCTGTTTACAATATACTTTTTAGATGGAGAAGGGGTTCCGCTTGCCGAAGGGACCCAGTTGCAATATACAGGCGGAATCTTGTCCGGTTCAGCAGCAGAGGCACCGGCCGGTGGAACATTGATTCTGGGTGAGTCAGGAAAGGCCACTTTCATATTGAAACACGGCCAGCAGATCACCATTATGGCAGTACCACAGGGCAGTACCCGTGTGATAGAAGATAGCGATTCCAATTACAGGGTGTCTTTTGTGGACAGCTTAGGCCAGGAAACAGACGGTTCGGATACCGGTCAGGCCAGCCTGGATGAAATAAATAGCCGGTTTGATTTTATCAACACAAGAAATGAGGAGGTACCAACCGGTGTCCGGACAGGAAGCTTACAGGGTCCTATCCTTTTGGGGGTGTCCATGCTTCTGCTGATGGGGATTACAGGTGTCGGTACGATTCATTCCCGCAGAAAGCGAGGGTTGTGATATGGCTGAAATACAAACACAGCAAGAAATCAAAGTATCAGGAAAAAATCACGAATCTCCGGAAGAATTTTCCCTTGGAGAGGAAATCCTGTTTCTTCTGGCAAAAATTGCAGGGATTATTCTTGTTTTCCTATTGGTATTCACGTTTCTGTTTGGGCTTTGCCGCAATCTGGATGCCTCCATGGGTCCGTCCGTTAAAGACGGAGACTTGGTGATGTTCTACCGTCTGGACAAAAGCTATATAGCCAGGGACACTCTTGTGCTGGAATTTAAAGGACAGAAACAGGTGCGCCGGGTGGTTGCCACAGCAGGTGATACCGTGGATATTACGGAGGAGGGGCTGCTGGTCAACGGTGCACTTCAGCAGGAACCGGAGATCTATACACCTACCCAGAGATATGAAAATGGTGCAGAATTTCCCCTTACATTGAACGAAGGAGAAGTTTTCGTTCTTGGCGACAGCCGGGTAAATGCCACGGACAGCCGCATTTACGGAGCGGTGAAGGTGAAAGACACATTGGGGAAAGTGATGACGGTTCTCAGGCGGAGAAATATATAACTTATGGGGTATATGCGGTATTTATCGTGTTAACATCAAAAAATCAGCCATGTTTGATCTTTAGGTACAGGACGGTAAAACAACCGGAAATCTTGTAATCTATGTTCAAAAATAAGAATTTATCAAAAAAAGGAGTGTAAAACCATGAAAAAAAGATTAAAAGAATTACAAAGGAGGCTGCCGGCTTTTGCGCTTGCTGTGGTTATGTGCATGGGAACTGCTGTATCTGCTTTTGCAGCCGGTGATCCGATCTATGGTACTGAAGCAGCACCTGCACGGGCTGCAATTACAAAAAAACTAACCATGCCCATTGGTACTCCAACACCTGATGCAACGTTTACTTTCCATGTTCTGCCGGATAGCGTTGATGGCAGAACTGCGGCGGCGGATTTAGCCACTATGCCGGTCCTAGGTGACGTGACCATTGCATTCAGTGCCAGCGATACCAGTGTCGATAATCTCAACACAAAGACCATAGTAAAGCAAACGGGTGATCTGTTTTCCAGTGCAGTCTTTCCGCATGCGGGTAAATACGTATACAAGGTTGCAGAGGATCAAGCTGTGTCAGGCTATTTACCCGCCGCTAACGAAGCTTATATATTTTCTCATGCAGAGTATACATTAACAGCTTATGTAAAAAACGGCACCAACGGTCTGTACGTTGCTGCTGTTGCTTCGCAAATTGCAGTGCTTGACAGCAGTAACGGTACCTCTGAAATAGGTGATAAGGTGGACCCCACTCCGGATGGTGATCCTGTAATTATCGGTGACTACAGCAAAATGATCTTTACCAATATCTATTCCAAGACTGCCGGCGGCGTTGAACCAACAGATCCAACTGATAAGGCCCTCACCTTAAGCAAGACTGTTACCGGGGATTATGCGGATTTGACCAAATATTTTGCTTTTGATGTGGCTGCGAGGAAGCCGGAGGTAATACCAGGCGTTGTTACATATATGGCATATGTTCTGGATGGTTCTGATAACATTGTTACCTCAACAGAAAATTATGCGACACTGCAAACAGATGGCAATGGCAAATCTTATATTAGTTTTCCTGCGGGAACCTCTATGACTGTTAATCTCAAACACGGCCAGAGGCTGGTTTTCACGGATCTTCATATAGGTGCAAGCTATGATGTGACAGAAGCGGCAGTGCAAAATTATACAGCATCATTGGAGTACGTGGTAAATGGGGGAATTCCGACGTCTACCAGCAATGCTGCAGCTGATTTGCAGCTCGGTATTAACAATATTCTTATTGGAGCAAACCAAAATAGTGCGGCATTTACGAATGCTTACTGGACCATTACCCCTACAGGTGTGGTCATTAACAACCTTCCCTTTATTATGATCTTGATTCTGGCAGCAGGGTCATTCATGGCTTTTGTAGTAGTAAAATCCCGTAAAAAACACAGCCGTGTTTAAACTTTAGACACAGGACGGCAACATAACTGGAAAGATCCTAACAAGCATTTAAAGATACCGGAAAGAGGGCTCATATGAACGCAGCAGCATTAAAAAAAGCAGGCAGAATAGCAGTAAGAATCGTAAACAGTATCATGGATTTTATGGTACTGGCTGTTATTCTCCTGCTGGTAGCTGTAGCTGTCTATTCCATATGGGACTCTGACCAGGTATATCGGGCAGCGGCCGCTTCCCAATACTCAGTCTATAAACCGGACACAGCAGAAGGCGGTCTGTCTTTTGAACAGCTTAAGGAGCTTAATCCGGAGGTGTTTGGCTGGCTCACGGTTTATGGCACGAATATCGACTATCCGGTAACACAGGGAAAGGACAACTGGAAATATATAAATACCAATGCATTAGGAGAGTATTCCCTTTCAGGAGCTATTTTTTTAGATTATACAAACAGCAAGGACTTTCAGGATTTTAATAGTATTTTGTATGGTCATCACATGGAAAAACAAACTATGTTTGGAGAACTCGGCTCATTCAGCGGCAAAAGTTTTTTTGAAAGTCATGAATATGGTAATTTGTATTATGACGGGATAGACCACGGACTGGAATTCTTTGCATTTATTAAAACGGATGCCTATGACGGAAGTGTGTTTACACCCCACGTCCAGGGTAAGGAGGCGCAGCAGGCGTATTTGAAATCCCTGTTGGATCAGGCGGTATATACCCGCGGAATCGGGGTAACGGAGGAGGATCATATTCTGCTTCTGACTACCTGTTCTACGGATGCGACCAATGGGAGAGATATCCTGGCAGCGAGGATTACAAAAGAATGTTACAGCAATCCAATCCATTTGGTGAGGAAAAATCAAGCAATGCAAACACAGTATCAGTGGACCGGCAAGCCGGCCAGTGGGAAAGCCTTCCACGGTGGCTGCAAATCGTGCTGCCGGTTATTCTGCTGATCCTGTTTATGATTGCAGTTTATTATAAATGCAGAAGAAAAAGAAGGAAACTTAAAAAGGAGTAATGAAAATATGAACTCAAATAATAAAGTGCAGAATAAATGGATTACTGTGCGGTGTCTGCTTCTCTTCTGCCTTTTGGTCATAGGATTCCCATTGAATGTTCACGCAGAGGCAAACCCGGTTGCCGTTACGTTATATGTAGAACAGGTTTTTATAAAAAACAGTTCGGCTTCCGATGTAAATCATGTGTTTTCGTATGATCTCATTTCTCTGGATACGGGAAATCCTATGCCGCAGGGGAGTTTAAACAGCATTTATTCCTTTACAGCCGCCGGGACAGGTGTGAAAGATATTGATCCCATAACCTTTTCCAACACAGGCATATACCGTTATGAAATAAAGGGGAACCAATCAGTCCCGGCCAGGGGGTATTCTTATGATTCTCAGGTTTATTCCGTCACGGTTTATGTGAAACAGACAGGGGCGAACCTTTCGGCTGAGATCGTAGTAAATAAAAGTGATGGCAGCAAAGCGGGCAGCATTCGATTTGAAAACACATATACTCCCCTTGCAAGCAATCCTGAGATCATGGTAGACCCGCCGGTGAAAAAAACGGTATCCGGTAACCCGTCCACTGCCTCCAGCTTTACATTTTCATTAACAGCACAGGATAAGGATAATCCCATGCCAGAGGGAAGTGCAGACGGTATCAAGCACATAACTATTTACGGATCCGGAGAAGTGGATTTCGGTACATGGATATATACTCGGGAAGGTACTTATTTCTATACTATCTCGGAAGTGATTCTTTCGGATACAAGATATACTTACGACCGATCCGTATACACAATCACCGATGTGGTAAAAGACATAGATGGTCAGCTTGTGGTTACACGGATAGTGACAAATGACGCTTACAAACAAGTGGAGTCCTGCATTTTTATCAATAAGTACATCGGCGGAGGCGAAAGCAGTGGAAGCGGCGGAACAGGAAGCAGCGGAGGCCCCGGAAGGCCCGGCGTGTCAGGAAGCAGTAATGGACCTGGAGCATCAGGAAACGATGGAGGCCCCGGCCCTGTTGGCGGGCTTAGACCAAATGGTGTACCTGCCTTCGAAACCGGCTTCGATAACAGCCCTGGAAGTGAGGCAGGGGGTGGCAGCAATGCTGCCGGCGTTTTAAGCGTACCTAAAACCGGTGATGAAATCAACGGCCAACTATATGAGGGAATGCTGTGGGGTGCTTCTGTTGTAGCGACTGGCTCAATGATTTACCTCATTCTTGCTGCCAGACGAAGAAAAAAAGAAACGGAACTCTCAGGCAAAATGAATGGTGATGCATGAATAAAAGGCAAAAGATCATTACAACAGCAGTATGGTTCCTTCTGACCGGTTCTATCTGCGTCATCATATTTTCTGGGTATAAGCTTAAGAAAAGTCTGCAGATTTATGAAGCAGGGAATCAAAGTTATGAGATTCTTAAGGAGCAGGTCCGTCGCCAGGAAAGCGGCGGTGAGTCCGCAGGGGAGATGCCGTCGGGCAGTGTACCGCCGCTCTTCATCGATTTTGAAGAATTAAAAGAGATCAATTCTGATACTGCCGCATGGCTGTACTGCCCAGGTACTGAAATAGACTATCCGGTTATGCATGCATACGATTACGACTGGTATCTCCATCATCTCCCGGATGGCTCTGATAATGCAAACGGGACATTATTTCTTGATCCCAACTGCACGGAGGATTTTCTCGGAGGTTTAAGTATTATATATGGACATCATATGAAATCCGGCAGGATGTTTGGTTCTCTGACAAGATACAAGAAGCAGGATTATTTTGATGAACATCCTTATATGTTTCTATACACAGAGAAGGGAAATTATCGGATCGATTTGAAATATGGCTGCGTCATCAGTGCTGGAGAATGGCGTGACCGGGCGTTTATGTATGAGGTGAATTTGGCAGCGTTGTTAGCTTACGCTTCAACGAAAACGACATTTAAAAGTGCCGCAGAATATGGAGAAGACGACAGATTCCTTGTGCTTTCCACATGCAGCTATGAATTTGACGATGCCAGGTATATCGTAATTGGTGTTTTGCGGCCGGAATCAGGAAACAGTGCGGCAGAGGAGAAGAGTGGAATATGATATTAACGAAAGAAACGATCGATATGGTGAAACTGACAAAAAGGTTCGGGAAATGCTATGATGCTCAGGAAGTGGATAGCCTTCTTGATGAGATTGGGGAGGCGGCTGAAAAGCAGTACAAGGAATTGGAACAGCTTCGCAGCGTCCGCGCGGAATATTACCAGATGAAGAATCAGATTTCGGAAGCTCTTTTAGCTGCCCAGCAGGCAGCGAAGGACATGCTTGAGCAGACCCGGAATAAATGTGATGACGAATTAACGGCGCTGCAGCAGCAGAAAATCACGTTGCAGCAGGAGATATCCAGTCTTGAAAGGTATAAGGTTCTGGAAATTGAGAAGATCAGAAGAGACTTAGAAAAACTGCTGGGAGATTCAAAATCAGATTAGACGTCGGAGAGGAAGGCTGCTATATCAAAATAAGGAGGAGTATCTAATGAAAAGGTATGCTATATTTATTGTTTCTGCGGTACTTTGCGCCAGCATGATTACCGGGAAGATTGTTCAGGTATATGCTCAACAGGAGGAAGTGCGTGCAGAAGAATCGGAACAGAAAGATAACGTAAAACAGGAAGATAACGCAGAGCAGGAAGATAACGTAAAACAGGGAGATAACGCAGAACAGGGAGATAACGCAGAACAGGAAGATAACGTAAAACAGGAAGATAACGCAGAACAGGAAGATAATAAGGAACAGGAAGACAACGCGGAGCTGGAGGATAATGGAGGGAATGGGAAAGATACAGAAGCTTCAAATAATCCTGCAGAAACCACGGGCCGCGATGAACAGGAAACGTCTGTGTCAGTGCCAAAGGAAAGCAATGGAGAATCTTTAAAGCCTGAGCAAAGCGTTGGGACGGAAGAGGAAGAGCCGCAGTCAGATGCAGGTAAAGACGGGGAAAGTAAGATTCCGGGTGAAAGCCAGTTCCAGGCTGAAGCAAAGGTTCCAGGTGAAAACGAAGGCAATCCTGATCTTGCAGCAGCCATGGAAGCCGCACACACGGCCCTTTTTGATCACATTGATTATATTGCAGGTTTGCTTGATATTTCGGATGATTATACGCTCATAGAGGGAGAGGATAATTTTAGCGAAGCGCTAGCCGTCTATGCTATAAAACATAATCAGACCAGGAATTATCCGTATGAGGTAGAACTAACAGGCGAGGCCGATTTTGACGAGCTTCAATCCATCTATTGGAGCCTGAACAGGATAAGCGGAGCCAGAAACGAAGAAGAATCAATAATCCGCGTAGCACGGCTGTCAGGTGAGAATGTACATTCCATGTCCGGCTCTGAGAAAAAGGTATTTAAAACACTCATTTCTAACGAAAACAGAGATAAGGTCAATGCATGGTGTTATCCAGAATTATCGGACAGCAAATGAATACTTCCAAAAGGTGTATCATTATCAGATAGCTTCTAAATGATGGAATGAACTTTCAACTAAAGTTATTGCGGAAACATTTGAGAACAACTTATATAACAGAAAAGATTATGTACCTGAACCATAAATACATAATAGCAGGCGGTGGAAGAGGATGGAATACTATTTAATTATGGCTGACACAGATATACCGATTGCAGTAAGTCCATTTGATATCTGGGATATAAAACAGGACCGGGCGCATAAGCTTCCGGGGCGTGAATTACTGTTTTTCCATGGAAACTCTTTCACGACCTTTAATGATATTCTACTCCAGCCTTTCTTGCTGGTATCAGAGAAAATTCAAAGTGTTATTGCATTATATGAACCTGAAACCGTCTTTACGGAAATTGTTTTGATGGATACGTTCAATGAACTTGCAGAATTGTACTTCTGTCCGGAGTTACATGAAGTGGATTGCCTGACTGAACAAAGCAAGTTCATTCCGGATCGCAATGTGATTAAAAAGGCAGTTATAGATGTTTCCAAAATCGGAGATAAAAAGATATTTTCTCTGGCAGGCGTTCAAGGGTTTCATGTAGTAGGACGGAGGGATTTCATTGAAAGCGTACTAAGTAGAGATGCACGGGGGCTGGTGCTCTTCCCAATTGAAACAATTAATGAAGGATAAGAATCCGTAGCTCAGGCATTAAGCTTCATAGATGGATTAGGCCCCAGAAAAGTTTTTTTCTGAGGCCGCTTTTTTATTTATAACTCTTGATTAGATCACATCTAAAAGAACTGGTAAGATATATTGTTTCATCTTCTGCTATTTCTTGCATCTGCTCAACTTCATAATCGAACCATAATTTGATTTTTGTATCTATAAAAGTTCCATAGGCAAGTTTAATAATTGCTCTATCATATGTATATGCAGTATCTAATATTGCCTTATTTTAACATCTGGTTAAATACTTAAAGTGAAAATAACCAGAAGTTTTTATATTTTTGACCTCATTTATTTCCTACTATTATTTCAGTATTCATTTTTCTAAAGGTTATCCTCTGATTAATTTATGTTATTATGACGTACGTTTAAAATCCTGTTTACACGTATATTAAATATGTTTATAAAATAAACAGATACTCTAAAGTCAATCATTTATTCGTTTCTTTTACGTGATATTGAGGAATATCTTATATAATACCAACAATGAAATTCCTTATATAATACCAACAATGGAATATATTATATAATTGAAAAAATAATTACAGAGTGTTATACTATTAATACATTTTCATGAAACCGGGGGGAAGAGAATGGTGCAGGGCCAATACACAAGACTAAGGCTTTGATGAGATAGATTACCTTGGAGAAAGGTTGGTGAACAGTCATGCTGAAGATATTTTTGTGTGATGATGATCTGGAAGCCCAAGTTCAATATGCAGGGTTGATTAAAAAGGCTGCAAAGAAAAACAAGGTGGAAATCACCATTTCCTATTTCAAAAGCGGAGAAGAACTTTTGTTTTTTTTAGCTGATTCACCAAACCAAGCAGACATCATCTACCTTGATATATTGATGAACAAGCTGAATGGGCTGGACACAGCGAAGAGGCTTCGGGAACTTGGCTGTAGTTCAGAAATTATCTTTTTGACTACAAGTGAAGATTATGTTTTCGATGCTTATGATATTACTCCTGTCCAATATTTAATGAAATCAAAAATTACTCCTGCTAAATTTGAGGAAGTATTTAACAGGGCTATTACTTTGGCCTCAAAAAAAGAAAATGATATGTTCCTTTGTGAGACAGGGAAGAATAATATTAGAAAAGTGATACCGTTCAGGGAAATCTCCTTCTTCGAGATCTGGAAACGAATTATAGCCGTTCACTATAATGGAGGGGAAGTATTTCAATTTTATTCAACAATGGAGCAGATAGAGAATCAATTACTTAATAGAGGGTTCGTTCGAATTCACCGTTCATATATTGTGAACATGTCTTATATTCTGCAATTTGAACAGAATATCTTAATTTTGAAAACAGGTGAAAAGATACCGATCGGTGCAACTTATATCAAGCAGATGAAAGAGGTTTTTGTCAATTATATCAGCCGTACCAACATTCACGATTGTGGATAGGAGAATATCATGATAAGTCTTGTTTCGCTGATTACATATGATACATTTACTCTTCTTCGTTTTAAAAAGCTGTTTCAGGTGAAAAGGGAACATTGGATTTATTATATGATTGCAATTGCTATAAATGCTATTACAACAGCAGTTGCCTATACACTGTTGGATTCAAGGTTCGCTGTATATTTGGTGTTTGTATCATTTATGATATCTTTCCGATTATTATTCAGCGGAACCACAACTCAAACTCTTTATGCGGGCAGTATTTATATGTTTTCCTTGTATTCCAGCCGGGGAATTGTCTATTCAATCTATTCTATTGTTTTGCATATAAGCATTAAAAGTGTTCTTCAAGAGTATTATGATATAATTACTGTATTAGCAGTACTTCTTGCAATTATATACTTTTTGATGATCCGCGATGTCATCGTTCCCAGACAAAAGGCCAGGTATTTAATGAACAATCAAGGCCAGCTGAAATTTGTTGTCATTTATCTGTTTTTTCAATGGCTGTTTCTCACGCTTATTAATGATGGACGTTACTATGATGATGTCAGGCAAAATTGGTATTCTACTCTGTATATGGGCTCCTGCATCATAAGTAACTTATGGCTGCTGGTTATCCTGAATCATGCATCAAGGATATCAGAATTGTTTGAATACGAATTATTTACTCATCAATTACAAGAACAGCTTTCCCGTCAAATGCGTCACTATCAATCCTATCGTAAATTTACAGAAAGCTATCGGGCCTTTCGTCATGATTATGAAAAGCTGATGGCCTCTTTAAAAACTTTAATGCGCCGCCAGGAATATAAAAAGGCAATTAAATTGCTGGATGACATTCACGATACGATGCAGCGAAGCGTGCAGATTCACAAAGACTATTCCGATAATATTGTCCTGGATGCCATATTGCAGGATGCCGCCGGTGTCTGTGAAGAAAAGAATATCCGTTTCCAGGCACATGCACATCTTCCTGAATCCGTGTCAATGACAGAGCTGGATATTGTCCGTGTTTTTTCCAATATTATTAACAATGCCATAGAAGCCTGTAATAAGGTATCCGATTCCCAACGTTTTATTGAGGTAACAAGCAACAGCACTCAGGATTGGACAATCATTGAAGTAACTAATTCCTTTAACGGAGAGCTGTTAATTGCTGGCGGTGAACCGAAGACTACAAAGAAAGATAAGGATTATCATGGTTTTGGGTTGCAAATCATAAGAGAGACGATTGAGGGGATGGGTGGACTGGTATTTATTGAACCGGACAGTGAAAAGGGGATATTTAAAATAAAGAGCTGCATACCTATAAATCCCCGCTCGAAAGCAATCGAAACAGTATAGAATGAGGCGGCGATTTCATTAAATGGAAGCTGCCTTTTTATTTATAATATTTATTTTCAAATTCGTTCCACGATTTGGAAAACTCGTGGTTTTGGAAGGCTTCTTTCAATCCGCTGATTTGTTTCAGCCGAATGACTTCATCCAATTCCATGCCCAGATTTTTTTCTATTTTAGCATCTGACCACCCCATGGATGCCAAGCCTACAACAATCTCACTCATGGACCGGATCTGGTGGGTTCCTCTTGCCCGGTTATGGCGGATCGTAGAGCCAATGCGCTCGTCCAGAGGCTTATCAATGATGGTTAAAGGCAGGTAGCCATGGCGCTTTTTCGCAATTTCGGGATATCTTCCAATTTTGTTACGGTGAAATCCATCTGTAATCTCATAGTGATCATTGTCGATACGATAGGATACGATAGGTTGGGTAAAATCATCCAGACGGATCGATGTGTAAAGCAGTTCCATCTCATCCGGAGCAACCTTATTGGGATTATAATCATTTGCCCGTACCTTTTGTGCTGGAATCCATTCTACGAGATCTACGGGATCATGAAACGGAGAACATTCACTTAACGCGCGGCGGATTTTATTTAGTGCCTGTACTTTTTCATGCAATCTCATTGTTTTAAGGAGCTGTGTCATCTTTTCAACACATGTCTCAAGTTCCGAATAGCAGGTTTCTGCTGTTTTCTCTTTCTTGCTTATCATAGGTAACCTCCTGAATCTTTCCGGATAAAAACCAGTAATTTTTTGTTTTTCTATATACTGCAAATCCCCGCCGCATATAATAATCTTTGACCAATTCGATGCTGGTCGAGGTGCGCACAGGCATTTTGATTTCCTGGCAATATTCGAACCGGGCATCGGTTAAGGCTCTGAACAGGCCTTGTCTGCGGTATCTTATCTCCACATATTCTGTAGAAAATAAAATGTATTCATCCTTAATCACCAGAGAGGAAAAAGCGGCGACCTGCCCCTCTTTTTCAATCAGGAACCAGACACGGTCAGGTTCATTGCGCAGGTAGGGCATCTGACGAATGTATCGCTCCTCTGCGAAAAAGCGCCCCATCTTTGAATAAAAAAGCGCCTTATCATAGTTCCCTTCAAAGCATTGTATCTTTTCCATCGTCCTCCTCCTCAGTAATGATCTTACGCATCTGTTTATCCTGAGCGTCCTCCAAATATATAAAATTCTGATATTGCTTTCTAAGCTGCGTCAAAAGCTTTACGTCTGACTTCGATGGTGCAAAGCTGAGCCGGCGCAGCCAAAAATCGTTCTTTTCGATGGCTCTGGCAATCCTCCGCCAGGATGGAACCCTTTTTTTTGTCTCCAGCTTCCGGTCTGCTTCGTCTGGTATCTTCTCTAACGGGAATCCGCGTGTGGCCCACCACTGTATATATGTATTGATTTTACGGTAGTAGTGATCCCTCAGTTCAGGTGAATATAGGCCGAGACTTTCAAGCAATAATACAGTATACTGCTGCCAGGTCATTTCCCCGGGCTTTTCTGATTTTATGTTTCCCAGCAGTGATGATCTGGCATAGATATTTCCAAAATTCACGCCATGAACCCGATATACCACCCGCTCCCAGGTTTCCGGTTCCAATGCACGGAACTGGTTCAGCCCGTTGCGTTGGTCATCTCCATAAGGCTGGCAAAGCCGCTGTTTATGGATGCTCAGCCCGTTCTTGTACATCAGTTCATAAATTTCATTAAAGGCAAGATCCAGCTGGCTTACTGCACCCCAAATGTCTTCGGTCCGCCAATCATATAACGGATAGAAATGATAAATCTCGCAATCGGGATCAGAAACACGTAGCTTTGTAGTCCAACCATATTCCTGAAACCGTTCCTTCTTTTTATTGATGATGGTATTAAAGCGATTAAGGCTCTCATTGCTCCGGATGGCGATGCCTACGCCAACATTATTGCCATGAATTTTTTGGAACCATTGACTGAACCGGTATGTATATTCCTCAAACTCCATGCCTTTGTAAAACCATGTCCAATCCTCCGGCAGGTTGTTTTCGTTTATCACGCAATCGTAATCAGGCATATCCCTCACCCATTTATCCTGATCATTACGGTCCCAGCAAATCCATTTGGGCTGTATGACGGAAACCGCATTACGAAGTGACAGAGGCAGGCAGCACCAGTAAAACCTGTCTACGACATCTGCCGTCATCCTGCGCAGTTCTTCAATATGCTGAATGGTTGCCTGATATTGTGCTTCCAGGTCAATATACTGAATGCTGAATTTCATGCCCCTTTGCCGGGCTGCGTACGCACAGAGCTGAAGCATAACGGACGAATCTTTGCCGCCGGATACGCAGAGGTATAGATGGGAGAAATGTGAGAATGCGATGTTAATCCGTTCCATTGCTGCAGTTAAAACGTCTTCCGATGTATATATCTTGGGAATACAGACCACCTCCGTTTAGTGTGCTGATAAAACAGGCAGGATGAGCGGCGGGAGCGCCGCATGTTTGCATATTTTCACGATTTAAATATAGCACTTTGAAAATATTTCCAGGATAATTTGTTCCAAAATGCCAGAATTATGTTCTTAATTTACAAAATATTCCAAAATTGGTTACCAATGTGTTACCAATGTATACCAGTTATTGTTTGATACAACATACAGCCAGTTAGGTACAATTTTTACTTAGGTAAGATAAAAAAACCAAAAGTAACCCAGCCAGTAAAGGCAAAGATNNAAAGATTGTTGTAGGACTGGATTTTTCTATGAAAGAGCTATTTGTTTCTTCTGATGGAGTGACAGCGGCATATCCTCGCTACTATCGTGGTGCTAAGTGGTGGGAGTATGTCACTGATATGCAAAACGATGAAATATATGGATATCTTGAAAGCAGCGACGATCTGCTTATCCGAGGTGAGGTGAATGGTGATGTATTTTGCAGAGGGACAGTCTACTGCAGCGGTACCGTCACCGGAAATATCCGGGCGAATCAAGTGCAGCTATACCATTCCCATGTTGCAGGAGATATTACATGCAGAAAAATCTTAACAGACGATGTGAGCGATGTACAAGGTTTTATAATTGCGGAAAGCGGATCGGTGTGCTGCCGTGTCGGCGGTGAAATCACGATCACTGGAACCCCTGCTTTGTCTTTCAATCAGAAATAAGCCATGCTATTTTTATTTATGCCTGATTCAAATAAAAAGTAATATATGGGTATTATAATTAACTTTACGGAGGATGCCGCTATTCCAATTAGTCATGAGATGTAGGTGGTTTATAAAAGGAAGTAACCGTCGAGGTCAAATGAACGTGAATATGAGCATGATGGTTAATAGAGAGGTATAACGGCGGTCAGCTTGAAGTCGTAGGATAGTCAAGAAAAGGACTTTAAAGACCTTATGGCCTTTGGTATGTTCATAATCGCATTACTTACTTTTGTTTTTGTTAATTGTAAGTAGCGTTTTTCTATAAAGTTCTGAAGACAGAATAGAAAACCCACCCTTGTATACTTTGGCGGTAGCGAGGGTGGTTTTCTATCTTCATATTGGCCAACCCCTTGTATTGGGGCGGTTGTTCCTTTGGTGTATTCATTATAACATTTCTGGAAATCAAAATCAAGAGACTGCAATGCAATGATGGGCGGAAAATATACCTTTTCTAATATCAACAGGCAAGAAAATAAGAATGCAAAAAAAGAAGGCCGTTCATATTTATAGAATAATGCCTCATAACGGCATATATTCCATACATAACATTAGAAGATGTCTGTACCACGAAAGACCTGATCTATAATAAGCAAACGATTCCTGCCGAAACCGTACATAATGTTTTTATGGCTTCATTGGCTGGTCTTTTTGCACGTGTGATTAAGACGGATGAAAGTATTGACTTATAAATAAAGATAATATAGCAATAAATATATTGTAAAGAAGTAATGGCCGCAGTTACATGCTGCGGCTTTTGCCATGCCCTTTTGTCATGCCTTTTGTCATGCCTGCTGATAATATCTTCAAATTAGGAACAAAATAATGCAGGTTAAGGACAGATTAAAGCAAAAAAGTCCTTTATTATTTTAAAATAAAAAAATATAGTAGTCTGAAACTTGATAAACTATGATATAAAAAGAGGATAAGATACGAATGATATATAGCGAAGAAATACAAAACGTCTGTCAAGGCTTGACTGAAACAGACCGCATCAGTACGATGCTTATTTGTTTTCATGAAGAAAAAGATGAGAATTTATATGGTGAAATTCTTAACTGTTACATCGATGAACCTGTCTTATTTTCCAGCGTAGGCGATTTGATTCTTAAAATGGATGAAATATGCAACTGGATTGGGACCCCCCAACCATCCACGAATCCAAGATTTCTTAATAGAAAAATGGCAGATGAATATGCAAACAGGACCCAAGGGAAAAACAGACTGCCAGCAAAGGCAAAGATTCAGCTGCAGGATAGTAAGACCTTGGGTACCAGGGCTCATCTGGCCAAAGAAACATTGATTGTCAAGATAGAGTATCGCCAGAATGCCAGCATGCAGGGAAGAGTGATTGGGAGGCTGACGAAGAAAAAATATGTGAGCTTTCGAAGCGCCCTGGAACTGATGCGCATGTTGGAAGAAATGACTGCAAAAACTAAAAAATAAAAAGTCATGAAGAATAGCAAGCTTCAACTTTTTTAACGGGAGAAATCATGCGCATTTATAAAGGAATCGTTTACTTTTTATCGATGATTGGCCTGGTGGCCTTACTGACATACTTTATTTTCGCTCTGGTACTTTTTAATAAGGAATTAGAAACCGGAAGAATCATTCGGATCGGGCGCCGTGTATATGGAGTTGTTGCAAGAGAATTATGATGTCTGAGAGAACGGAATGCATGTGTAAGATGCACTCCGTTTTTTGCGCAGCCGCAATGGCTTAAAATCAAGCAAAAATAAATTGACAAATTTTCCACATAATGTTAACATACTAAACATATATGTTATATAGAGTAAGGCTGATTGAAATCATCAATAAACCGTATCATTAAGGTTGTTACTTGTGAATATACTTTATCAATCCGGAGGCGTTTGGGTATAGGAATATTTAAGGCCGTAACAGTTCCAAAGCCGCCGCAGAATCATCGTACCATGAAAGATTTCAGTAGTTTCACAATCACTCCCCGTCACTATGCAAACAAATGTCTGATACTGCAGTGTTCAATATGTGTGGTTTTTAAGGAGGAAAATGTATGGATTTGTTATGGACTTTGGTTATAATCGCCGTGATTCTTGTGCTGGTCGGAATTCTTTACTATATGCAGAAGAAGCATATATCGTTTGCAAAGAGAGTATTTTCTGCTCTGCTTATGGGAATTGTAATAGGCAGTATCATGCAGCTTGCTTTTGCATCTGACAGCCCAGTACTGAAAACTTCGTTGGATTGGATCTCCATTATCGGTACTGGTTATGTAAATCTTTTGAAAATGATTGTGATTCCCCTCATTATGGTCTCCATTATATCGGCCATCGTTAATTTAAAGTCCCATACAAGCCTGGGGAAAATCAGTACATATGTGCTGGCAACATTACTGCTGACTGTGTTCATTTCCGCGTTGGTGGGTATTGCAACTGCAAATACCTTTCATCTGACTGCGGAAGAAATAACCGTGGGCCAGGCGGAGACAGACCGGGCCGAGTATCTTGAAGGAAAAGTTTCATCTGTCCAGGATCAGACGATACCGCAGCAGATATTGAGCTTTATCCCCCAAAATCCCTTCCAGGATATGACCGGCGACAGGGCTACCTCTACCATAGCAGTGGTTATCTTTTCCGCATTTCTTGGTATATCCGCATTGGGGATACAAAAGAAAAAACCGGAAGAAGCTGAAACTTTCCAGAAAATCATTAATTCCCTCTATGCGGTCGTTATGCGGATGGTTACTTTTATACTGAGATTAACGCCGTATGGCATTCTGGGACTTATGACAAAGACAATTGCGACTACGAATATAGCAGGCATTATTGCCCTGTCTAAGTTTGTTATTGCAAACTATGTTGCATTGATTGTCATGTTTGCCATACACTTTTTAATTATCCTGTTGATGAAATTGAATCCAGCAACATACATCAAGAAGGCCTTCCCAACGCTTACCATTGCATTTACATCAAGATCCAGTGCGGGTACGCTGCCTTTAACGATTGAAACACAGACTAAGAAACTTGGTATTCCTGATAGCATTGCCAATTTCGCCGCATCTTTCGGAACAACAATTGGCCAGAATGGCTGCGCAGGCGTTTATCCCGCTATGCTTGCTGTCATGATTGCCCCTGCGGTTGGTATTAACCCTATGAGTATTGGTTTCATTGCAAAACTGTCTATTATCGTTGCAATCAGCTCCTTTGGTATTGCCGGGGTTGGCGGCGGTGCGACATTTGCCGCATTGATGGTTTTATCCGCCATGAATCTGCCTGTTGGCCTGGCCGGACTGTTAATATCGGTGGAACCTTTAATTGATATGGGTCGGACCGCTTTGAATGTGAATGATGCTATGCTGGCTGGTCTTGTAACAGCAAGGCTGACATCAGAGCTTGACGTGAATTTGTATAATACGCCGGTAGATGAGTATTCGGCAATGTCATTATAATGCAGCTTATCTGAACTTAAAGCTGGTGAAAAAAGGGCTGCTTTTTAACCCGTACTACCGGTCTTCGAAAGGGGCTTTGCTTTCGAACATATAATTATTGTGAATAGAAAAAAGGAGAGGGTATCCCAAAAGTCGTGAAATGACTGAGGGGTGCCCTCTCTTGTCCTATTCATTTAAAGTTTTAAAGTTTCCGCTATTCCATATCTTAGCCGTCTATGAAATCATGTCACTGATAATTTTAATCCCTTCTGCGATTTCTTCAGAGGATAAATGGGAATAACCCAAAATGATTTCATTGCTGCGTTCTTGATTTTCTTTCAGATAAAAACTTCCTGTTCGATAGATACGTACGCCATTATTGGCCATTGCACTAATTATTTTATCGGTAAACATTTTGTTATGGAATTGTACAACAAGGTGTAAGCCCGTAGCGTGTCCTAAAACTTCATATTGGCCGGGAAAATGTTTTGATAGTTCAGCAAGGAGTAAACTGCGGTTTCTGCCATAATGCTTTTTCATTTTCCATATGTGCTTTTCAAAACCGCCGTTTTGAATGAATTTTGCCAATGTGTATTGCCCCAATGCATCCGTATGGACATCGGAATACATTTTCAGCTTCTTACACGGAGAGACCAGCTCCTTAGGCAAAATCATAAATCCTAACCGGAATGCGGGGGCCAGTATCTTACTGAATGAGCCGAGATAAATCACCCGTTCCGGATTTAATTCGTAAAGAGAGCTTACAGGCTGTCCTTCGTATCGAAATTCGCTGTCATAATCATCTTCTACAATATAGCAATTATTTAGTTCGGCATACCGGATTAAGTCCAGCCGTCTTTGAATAGGCAGAATACTTCCCATGGGGTACTGGTGTGATGGCGTGGTATATATGAATGAGATCTGCCTTGGGATATCCAGCAATTCTGTGCGCAGTCCCTTATCATCTACAGAAATGCTTTCGATAAAGCAACCCGCCGTTGTAATTACCTTCCGCAGTCCTGCATGGGAAGGATCTTCTGTTAAGACCACCTTTTGCTTATCCTGCAGTACATGGGAAATCAACGATAATCCTTGCGTTGAACCTGAGGTGATTATGACCTGGGCAGGGTCGCATGACAGTCCCCTTGTCCGATATAAGTATTGGGCAATCGTTACCATTAACTCCCATACTCCAGATGTACTGCAATAGCCGAAAGAACAGGCAGGGATCTGGCTGCATATTTCCCGATAGAGATTGCCCCATTCCTTGCGGGGGAAGTATTCGAGCGCCGGTATTCCGGTTCGGAAGTCAATCATTTCCTTAGGAATCGGTACTTTATCCTGCTTTGGCGCAGGGCTTTGATTGAAAGATACCCTAATATCTAAAGCGTGTAATCCTTGGGCAACAACGGTACCTGAACCTTTATAAGTAGTTAAGTATCCCTCTGCAATAAGCTGGCTATAAGCTTCAATTACAGTATTTCTTGAGACAGATAAATCTGAAGATAATTTTCTTGTAGAGGGAAGCCGGTACCCGGATTCCAGTGTGCCGTTTAAAATCATTTGACAGATTTGTTTATAAATTTGGCGGGCAAGCGTTAGCTGGCTTTGGCGGTCAAGTGTAATCCACATTCCGATCTTTCCTTTCTAAAGTGGTTCTATAAAATCAGATGAAAAGTGGAACTTTTAAGACCACTTTCCGGATGATAGAATTATAGCACATACCACTGAAAAAAGGAAAGGACGGAAAGAAAATGATAAAAATATCACCCTCAGTGAAAAGCGATTTTCCAGAAGCGAAATTCGGCATGATGATAGTGAAGGGTCTATGTTCACCGATTGAACGTGCTGTTATGGATAACATAATAGCAACAGAAATAGAGCAGATGAAGTTAAATAACTCCGGTTACGAGCGCAAACCCGCCTTGACAAAAGAACCGCTTTGTCATTACGCGGCCTACTACAAGCGTTATCATAAAACCTATCATGTATTGGGGCAGTTAGAGTCGGTTTTGCTAAAGGGTAAAAGTATCCCGCCTGTCGGCATACCCGTAGAAGCGATGTTTTTAGCCGAGTTGAAAGATATACTGCTTACTGCCGGACACGATTTAGAATTGATTGAAGGTGATCTGACAGTTAATGCCGCCACAGAACCATTATATTATACAGGCATATCCGGGAAAGAACAGCAGCTTATAAAAAACGATCTGTACTTATCTGACGAAAAAGGGATACTCTCAAGCATAATGAGCGGACCTGATTACCGGACAAGAATTACAGAAGCCACCCAAAATGCACTCTATTTCGTATACGGAGTTGAAGGCGTGACCGAACCGTTAATCCATGCGCACTTAAAAACAATATCTTCTTATCTGTTGCAAGCAATTCCAGGTGTGGAAGTACAATCCATAAATGTTTATTGAGGCCGTTATGGGGAGATTATATTTAACGATAGCATTTATATTGGCTGGTTCTTCGGTGATTGCCGCCAGTTTTATATCCGCATATCTTCCGACTTTTACCACCACGTTTTTAAGCCTGGTATTCGCATCCTTAACTGCGGTACTGTTTTGCGGTAAGAACATGTATGATACAGCAAAGAGCCTGTCAAGAAAAACCTGGACGGTCATACTGTTACAGGCTATGTTTGGCAGTTTCCTTTTCCGGGTGTTTTTGACAACAGGATTGCAATATATCGGGGCTGCAGAAGCGGGGATTATTACAGGGGCCACGCCTGCAATCACCGCATTGCTCACCTGGTTGATGCTGCACGAGTATTTAAGCTTACGCACGGTGACAGGTGTTCTTATAGCGTTTGCCGGTGTACTGTTGGTACAAGGTTTTCCATTTGAGACAGCATTTGAAAACTTTCAGCCAATCGGAGCAATCTATGTATTATGTGCGGCAGTTTGTGAATCGCTTTTTACAACGTTTTCACGGAAAATCCATATGTATGCAAAAGGTGATGAAATATTGCCCCCATTGGTCCACGCTGGGCTTGTAAGCATTTGTGCTATGGTACTGTGCCTTATTCCCGCCTTGCTGGAACAGCCCTGGGCAGCAATCGCAGCGCTGCCGGTCAGCGGCTGGATTGCCTTCGTATGGTATGGCAGTATAGTTACAATCGTCGCTTTTGCGTTTATGTTTGCAGGGGCAAAAAGGTGTAATGGTTATACCATTGCAGCATTTGCAGGTATTATTCCAATTAGTTCAACATTGTTTTCTGTCACCATATTAAAAGAATCAATCAGTAAGTATCAAGCTGCTGGTTGTGTACTTGTAGTTTTTGCAACGCTTATCATAAGCTCTCAAAAGAAAGCAGCTTAAAAACTTGAGGATCATTAATGTGGGGTAAGACGCCTATCAACAAAGAAAAGGCTGCAGTTTTAAACTGCGGCCTTTTCCATATCTATAGATGTTATCTCATTTAAATGGAGACCCAAGAGTTCATTTACAAAAATTGCAACTCACTTTACATTTCAGCTTTTACATTCGACACATTTGACCGTTAATTGGTAAAGAATGAAATTGGGAACAAAATTATATAAATTGATTACACTTGGCAACAAGAAATTGATCAAAAATTTTATAATAAAGCGTAAGATTATGTCAAAAGGTGTAGGAAAAGATAGTTAAGATGTCGCATCATCGTTAATTCCCGCATAACGAAAGGAGGTATTCATAAAAGTAATGCAAGAATTTGATATACTTATATCTAAGCTGGCAAATCAGCAGATGGTCCGCGTACTCCGCAGAGGATTACTATACTTAATGCCGTTTGTGCTAATCGGTTCCATTGTGCTTGCGCTGCTAAATTTGCCCATTCCGGCATACCAGTCATTTATGTCTTATGTTTTTGGAGAAGGCTGGTGGGAAATTGGTTTGCTCATATATGAAGGTACACTTCAAATTATGGCGATTATTACGTTGATTACCGTAAGCCATGCAATTGCGAGCGAAAAAGAGTTCATTAAGTCCGGGGAGGTCAGTACAACTGTCTTACAGGCAGTAGCGCTGATCGTTTTCATTATATGGATGAAGACATCAGATGGTATTGTTATAAGCACAGCAAAAGCCGGCTCTTCAGGGATGTTCGGTGCCATTATCATATCATTTCTTGCATGTGGTTTGTATTGTTTCTTCTATAGAATACAGAATTGCATCCGGCCTAAAAATCTTATCAATTATCATGGCAGCACCCTGACCCGGGAAGCCTTTCGGACGGTAGTGCCTGCTTTGCTCACTGTTTTCACCTTTAGTATGGGAAAAGTGATGCTTGATTATATAGGATTCGGCAATTATCAGTTATTCCATAAGATCCATGACATGTGGTTATCGGGACAAAATTTCTATTCAGCAATGATTGTTATTCTCATCACTCACATCTTATGGTTTTTCGGCATACACGGAGGAAATGTCATTATGGATGCCATGCCTGTTGCTGCTTCGTCAGTATCGCCAGCAATGGATGCGGTTATTTTTAACAAAGAATTTTTTGACACCTATGTTTATTTAGGCGGTGCAGGAGCAACCTTTGGACTGTTGATTGCCTTGCTCCTGGTTGGGAAAAACAGCAGCGAAACCCGATTGGCAAAGATTTCGGTACTGCCCGGTATATTTAATATCAATGAAGTCATGATATTTGGTTTACCAATAATATTCAATCCGTATTTTTTTGTACCATTTGTCTTAGCACCTGTTTTTTTATGCCTTAATGCCTGGATATCCGTGAGTGCGGGTTGGGTTCCTCCGGTTACGCAGGCGGTTAAATGGACTACTCCCATTTTCTTATCCGGTTATCTCAGTACTGGATCCGTTGTCGGAGCCTTGATGCAAGCCGTTAATCTGGTGTTGGCTGTGCTGATTTATATTCCTTTCATCAGGATGCAGGAAAAGCACCAGCAGTGCGCACGCATTGAAGTGTTTAAAGGACTGGCTGATGAAATTCAATATATTCAGGAACGGCAGACGAAAACCATCCTCAACCGGCACGATGAAACAGGTTCTCTAGCCCGTGCTTTGGCGGCAGAGATCAGGGAAGGCTTTAAGAGCCAGGCACAGACGCTTCATATGGAATATCAGCCGAAAGTAAACTATAAAGGTCAGGTCGTGGGTGCAGAGGCTCTTTTGCGATGGAATCATCCCGTTTATGGTTATGTATCCCCTATCGTTATATTAAATATATGTGATGAGGCCAATTTGACGAATGAGCTGGGGCAATGGATTATGAACCGGTCATTCAGCGATATGAAAAGCTGGCATGAACAGGGCTTTAAGGTACCTCTTTCCGTAAATCTAAGTCCGAGGCAGCTCAAAGAGGATGGATCCCTGGTCCGGTCTGTTCAGGATTGCATCAATCAGTTGGGCATCGAGCCTCAGTATATGGAGCTGGAGCTTACCGAAAACGCTACAATTGATGTGACTGATGCAATATGCAATAAATTAGGGCAGATTACGGACATGGGACTTAATCTTTCTATTGACGATTTCGGCATGGGTCACAGTTCGCTTCTCTATATATGTGATTTTTTCGCGAATATCATAAAATTAGATGCTTCCCTGGTAGGATTGGTAACCAGCGACGAACAGCGCCGGCAGATTATAAAATCCATTCTTTCTCTTTGTGAACAGCTGCATGTCAAGGCTGTGGCCGAAGGTGTGGAGACCAGGGAACAGGTCGAAATGCTTCATGAACTTGGCTGTGAGTGTTATCAGGGCTTTTATTACAGCAGGTCCTTGAATTATGATAGTTTTCTGGAATATATAAGCCGGCATGGTACGGCGGAAGAGGAATTGTAAAAGCCTGCAGGTATTCTCTCAAATTTTGAGAATACCTGCAGGCTTTTGCATGGATCATGGTAAAAAGTTCTTATAATAACTCACCATACCTTCTGATAAAGATCTTCTTAAACACCGTAGCGAGCACCATATAAAGGAAAATGGTCAGCGCCAGCCATGCGAAATATACAGGAGGCAGAGCGGCCAGGCCGATGGATGCTCCAAGTTTGGTAAAGGGAATGATGGTCAGGGCTGCAATGCCTGTAAAGGTGAGCAGTGTCACCGACAGGGAAGCATGGCTCTGGATAAAAGGAATCTTAGGTGTTCTAATCATATGAATGACAAGCGTCTGGCTCCACATGGATTCCACAAACCAGCCGGCCTGGAACAGTGCGATAAAGTATACCCGCATAGCCGGATCAGTAAGCTGATGGAACATAAGTCCGCCGGTCATGGCAGGGCAGATGATGAAATACATCAGCAGGTAGGTGGTGATATCAAACACCGAGCTGGTCGGCCCGATCCATATCATGAATTTTCCGATGGAAGAAGCGTCCCATTTCCTCGGTACAGCAAGGTACTCTTTATCTACATTATCCCACGGAATTGCCGTACAGCTTAAATCGTAAATCAGATTCAACAGAATCAGATGGATGGGCAGCATGGGAATGAAGGGCAGGAAAGCACTGGCTGCCAGTACTGAGAACATGTTGCCGAAGTTGGAGCTTGCCGTCATTTTGATATATTTGATCATGTTGGCGTAAGTCTTGCGGCCCTCGATGATGCCCTTTTCCAATACCATTAAATCCTTTTCCAGAAGAATGACGTCAGCGGACTCTTTGGCAATGTCTACCGCCGTGTCAACGGAAATGCCCACATCGGAAGCCTTCATTGCTGCCGCATCGTTGATGCCGTCGCCCATATAGCCAACGCTGTGCCCGTTATTCCGTAAGATTGTAATGACACGGGCCTTCTGCTGCGGAGACAGCTTGGCAAAAACGCTGATTCTTTCGGCGGCGTTTCCAAGTTCTTCATCGGACATGCTGTCAAGATCAGAGCCCAATAGGATGCGGTCAACCGAGAGGCCTACCTGCCGGCAAACACAGCGAGTCACCTTGTCATTATCGCCGGTCAGAATTTTCACATCCACGCCATGCTCTTTTAAGGCGGCGAGTGCTTCAGCCGTGGATTCCTTTGGCGGATCAAGGAAAGCAAGGTATCCCATCAGTACCATATCCGATTCGTCGGCCACGGAAAACGTGCCTACGGGAGAGGGATTTGTCTTTTGCGCAACGGCGATAACCCGCATTCCATCCTCATTTAAATCATTTACCTTTTTAAGAATATATGTCTTAATTTCGTCAGTCAGCGGCAGCACTTTTCCTTCATATTCAGCAAAGCTGCTAACCGACAGCATTTCCTCCACAGCGCCCTTGGTGATCATCTGCGTCTTGCCGTTTTTCACCACTACGCTCATACGGCGGCGCTCAAAGTCGAAGGGGATTTCATCAACCTTGGTAAACTGATCGGTAAGGCCTCGAAGCTCCGCTGCCGTTTTCTGTTCTTCCAGGGTGCGCTCAATGACGGCGACATCCATGAGATTTTTAAGTCCTGTCTGGTAGTAGCTGTTTAAAAAGGCATGGCGCAATACACGCGTATCTTCCTCCCCGTGGATATTCAAGTGATATTGCAGAGCCACTTTATCCTGGGTCAGAGTTCCGGTCTTGTCAGTACACAGAATGTCAATGGAACCAAGATTCTGGATCGAATTTAAGTTCTTGATGATTGTCTTTTCCTTTGACATAGCCACTGCGCCTTTGGCAAGGCAGGTGGTAACAATCATTGGCAGCATCTCCGGTGTCAGGCCTACCGCTATTGACAGGGCAAACAGCGTTGCCTGCATCCAGTCACCTTTGGTGAAACCGTTGATGAACAACACGATGGGCACCATGACCAGCATGAAGCGGATGAGCAGCCATGATACAGAATTAACGCCTTTTTCAAAATTGGTCTGCACAGGCTTATCACTGACGTTCTTTGCCATATCTCCGAATATCGTGTCATCACCCGCCGCAACAACCACGCCTGCCGCGCTGCCGCTGATGACGTTTGATCCCATAAAGGCCAGGTTCGGATACTCTGCCAATGTATCGTGTTCCACACTCACGGCTCCTGGAATTTTCTCTACTGCCACACTTTCGCCGGTCAATGCCGACTGGCTGACAAACAAATCTTTGGCCTGGATAATCCGCATGTCTGCGGGAATCATATCTCCCGCAGCCAGATGGACAATATCGCCCACAACGACTTCTTCCAGCGGTATTTCCACGTTGCCGGTCTCCAGCCGCCGGACGTTTGTGGTCGTCTTGATCATCTTTAAAAGTTTATCAGCCGCGTTGCCGCTTCTTGTTTCCTGCACGAAGCGCAGAATCCCGGAAATCAGTACCATTGTCATGATGATCACAACAGTCAGCGGATCTGCTTCCCCCGGTTCTGCGAGAATGATGTCGGTAAACGCCGACACCGCCGTCAGCCCGATAAGGATGGCGGTAAAAGGATTGATAAACGCCTCAGCAATACGCTTAGGCAGGGATACTTTTTTTCCGTGTGTAACTTTATTGTCGCCGTACTGTTCACGGGAAGCAGTCACAAGATCCTCACTGAGTCCTTCCGGCATCGTGTTCAAATTGCGGAACAGTGCATCCGTTTTAGCAGCGGCAGCTGATTTAAGCCTGGTCGCGATCTCTTCACGGCGTACCATGTCCTGGGTTACTTTTAACGTTTCTAAATTGTTTTTTACTTTTTGCATTGGTCTGCACCTCCATTTTATTTTTGTAATGAGGAAGCACAGCCCATACACTGATGAGCCTCGACTATATTCAGGCCGCCGAAATGGAAAAAGGGTTCCATTCCGGCTCAGGCCTTCGGTTTCGCCCGTCAGGATCAGGGCCGCATTTACTTCCGGTTTCCATTTCGTTCACCTCGCTTGTTTTAGTAGTATTTATATAAACCCCAATGGGAAGAGTTTTTTTATTAAAAAAGGGCATAAAAAAACCATCGTCTGTTTTTTAAAACCAAACGATGGACAACACGCAAAACAGCAATAGGAGTTACGGCCTATAAAAGCCTTCGCCTAAAGCACCGGTTTTGGGCATGAGCACACAAAAAAAGCGCACTTATGTCACAAGCGGTATCATCCTGTCCATCGTTTATACGCTTACTACTTCCGTCGTCCATGTCCTCACCTCCAAATATAAAAATCCCCTGCCGTCATATTAAAACGACGACAGGGGAAAACATCCCTATAAAAACGCTTGACTCTATTATGTAAAGCGTTTCCCGCCATCGTTCAAGCTTTAGCTTCGCAGGGCAATGTAATTGCATTATTCCATGCCTTGTTTTTCGACATGGACTGTTCACCTTCTCATAGTGTTTCCACTATTTTGCGGCAGCAACCCGTATCCCTGCGGTAGCCTCACCTACCGAAACGGTCTAATTATTCATTAACCTGTTCTAGTATATGTCCCCGGTGTCAATTTGTCAACCATTTCTTTGAAATCCTTATAATTTCATGTTGAATACAAAAAAAATCAATTTGAGAACAATATAATTCCAAAAAAATATAATATTTATTATTCTTATTGAGAAAAGTTTATAATTAGGAAATTCCGGCTTTGGTGGAAATCCGGATCCGGCAGATGAATAAGCAGATGAAAGGGACACAATAAAGAGGGAGGATAAATATCAATGAGAAAAATTGATACGGGTTACTTTATAAAAATTTTGGGGCTCAGACTGATACTGTTGGCCGCTGTCCTCATTGCACCGGTTCGTATGTTGTTATGGGAGCTGCCGCAGATGCAATCTCTGATAGGGACTTTTTTAACATTTGAATTTCTTTATTTTTTCTTCTGGCTTCCATATAAAATCCTGGATACTAACCTTACGAAACATTCGAGTCTTCATGAACAGGCCCTGAAGGAGCAGGGGCTTGTCATTGATTACTGTTTCAGTGCAAACGATGGAGTTTTTTTCCTGGATGTTGCTAACGGCAAATTCGCTGTAGTTTTTAAATACAACCCCAAGGAACTCCAATTCATTGACGGAGCTACCTTAGATGATATCTGTACGAATGACGGAGAGAAGATCAATAACGGGACCAGCCTGGTCAGCTGCCGGTTCACAATCAACGGCCATAAACAGAATATAGTTACCCTTCGTGTTGCCGGAGGACGTCAAATGCATATGAAAGACCTCACGGTCTTGGAGGCCATTACAAAAGCTGAAATGCTGTGCGAACGGTTAACCGCAATAAAAAGCAAAGCCACATTGCCGAAAGGATAGACCAGGCTATATTTCTTTACCGATATATGGTATACTTTATTAAATCGAAATTTGAAGTACGGACCATTTATAAAATATGGCGGATCGGAGAGCATATGGAAATTTTAGTTTTGGGCGGTACAAAATACTTTGGCATACATATGGTTGAAGAACTCATCAAAAAAGGGCATAATGTCACGATTGCAACAAGAGGAATGGCAAAAGATACGTATGGAAACAGCGTACGCAGATTAGTTGTTGATCGCAATTCTGCCAAAAGCATGGCGGAAGTATTTAACAACAAGACTTATGATGTGGTATGCGATAATATTGCCTATTGCTCCAATGACGTAAGATATGCGCTGGACTCTATAAAATGCAAACGCTACGTAATGACCTCCTCCATGTCTGTTTATGATGATCTCCATTTCAACACAATGGAAAGCGGCTTCAATCCTCTTGAGAAGCCGCTAAAGTGGTGCGATAGAGCGGATTATCCATATGATGAGGTGAAAAGGCTCGCAGAGTGCGCTTTATTTCAAGCTTTTCCATCACAAAACAGCGTAGCCGTCAGGTTTCCTTTTGTTATTGGTACCGATGACTATACAAAGCGATTGTATTTCTATATCGAACATGCTGTTAAGGGTATTCCCATGTTTATTGACAATATTGACGCACAGATGGAATTTGTCAGTTCAGATGAAGCGGGCCGGTTTCTGGCTTACCTGGCGGGGCAGGAATGTACAGGTGCAGTCAACGGCAGCAGTGAGGGGACAATATCTCTTAGAGAGATAATTACATATGTTGAAGGAAAGACCGGCAGACGAGCTGTTTTATCGAAAGCGGGAGATACCGGTCCCTACAACGGCGCGCCGGATTACAGCTTAAATACCAGACGTGCATCAGAATGGCAATTCGATTTTTCTCCTTTAAAATCGTGGATTTATGATTTGATTGACAAATATATTCAGGAAGCAATGGCATAAATAACGAGCGCAATGAGAACTTAAACTGCAGATTATTAATAAACGGAAGGATTACCTGTTATATTATTTTTCTTATTTGTAATTAAAATGAGATTCTGAATAAAGTATGATACAAATCGGTCAAATTCTAAATTTCATAACAGAATGGAATGACAGGTTATAAGTCTGAAAGCTTGCAAATGCTAAAAAATAGTATTTGCAAGCTTTACTTAATAAGAATATAGTACGATGAAACTATTCTTTGCCATCTCTTACGTATTATTCTTGAGGTACATTTTCTCTCCAGTAATGAACAGGCTTCCAACCCAGGATATTTTTGGCTTTCTCATTGGAGTATAAGGTCTGATATTCATCAATTGGAGAACGAATGTCAGTCACGTTTGGATATTCGGCTTTCATCAGATCACAGCTTTTGATGTCCATGCAGTTATCATCAGCGGCGAGATTCATTACGATAGAACCGAGTCCGTCTTTTTCGATAGCAAGGCGGCATGCCACAGCGATATCACGAGCGTCAATATAATTCCACATAAGTTGTTTGCGTTTCCCAGAATTATGTATAAAACCGGGGAAGTTCAAATATTTCTCTTTGCTTATAATATTGCCGATCCGGAAGGAGACGATCTGCATTCCGCAGCGGCGGTTAATTGCATCAGCAATTGTTTCCCCGACTACTTTTCCAAGGCCATAGCTATCTTCAGGAAGTGCAGGGTGTTCCTCATCTACGGGAACATAAACAGGTGTCAAACCCTGGCGGGAGTTGCAGATTCCATAAGTACATTCGCTGGAGGCAATAACAGCTTTTGTGATTCCTAATCCTGCCGCCGCTTCTAGAATATTATAATTAGCCATTACATTATTTCGAAATGTTACCTCATTGGGGAAAATGTATGCTGTAGGGATCGCGGCAAGATGGATCACAGCATATGCGCCTTCTAAGATTCCATAACATTCACCCAGATTGGTTAAGTCTGCTGTCATATGATGTGTCAGAGACTCGGCCGGCTTTACTTTGTCTACGCTCAAAACCTCATATCCCTGCTCTAAAAAGTGCTTAACTACATAGGGGCCAAGAAGACCCGCAGTTCCGGTTATCACTATTTTTTTCATATAATAAATCCTCTTTCTATAAATGATTAAAATATGTTACTTTACTTATTGCTTTTCAGCCTTTAATATGTCAACGATTATATCCAAAGCGTGTACCCGCCAGAGAACGCCAAACAGCATCACAAGCCTGCAATACGTCATCATGAAGTGCGGCTCCCTCCAATGAAGCAATATTCTGTTCTAATTGTGAAAGCTTGCTGACACCACTGATCACGCTGGAGATTTTGGCGCGGCTTGCGCACCATTTCATGGAGAGTTCAAGAATACCCATACCATTCTCTGAAGCGATTTCTGTCAGTTTTTTAACAGCTGCAAAATTCTCATCTGACCAGTAGCGTTTATAATAGGCTTCACTGTTTGCAAAACGGGTATTCTCTGTTGGGGCGCCTGGCTTATGTTTTCCTGCCAGAAGTCCGCCTGCGATAGGGTTGTATACTGCCATTCCCAGTTCATGTGCCTGCAAAAATGGAATGAGTTCTGTTTCTACGCCACGCGTAATGAGATTATATACGTTCTGAGTAATCACCGGTGCGATGTATCCCCGTTTATCGCAGATAGCCAGCATATCTGCAATCTGCCAGGCGGCGAAATTACTGACACCGATATAGCGGACCTTTCCAGTTTTAACAAGGCCAGACATTGTCTCAAGTGTTTCCTCAAATTTTGTTTCATAATCTGGAGCATGCATATAATAGAGGTCAATATAATCCGTATCCAGCCGCTTTAAGCTGGCATCTACTGCGGAGACAATATTTCGGCGCGAAAGGCCCCTGTCATTCGGGTTTTCGCCCATCTGGCCGTTAACTTTCGTGGCGAGAATAATTTTATCGCGCCGCCCTTTTAAGGCCTTGCCGACGATGCGTTCGCTTTCGCCCTGATTGTACACATTGGCAGTGTCCCAAAAGTTAACCCCTTGACCGCAGGCATAATCCATGATAGCGAGACTGTCAGCCTCGCTGGTCTGAGCGCCGAACATCATTGTGCCAAGGCTTAATAATGAAACTTTAATACTTGTTCCGGGCAAATTATTGTATTTCATATAGATTCCTCCTTTCGGATATGAGTAGCCGCTAGTATAAGGCAACTCCAAAATCAGGCTGCTCTGTTATTTGCTCATTGGTAATGCTTGTGATAATTATAAACCTTAATGTTAACTTTAAGTCAATCCTTGTTTGCTTTGAAAGTGTAAAATGCAAAGATAAATTCGTGATAGCAAGGGTAAATTCATGTTTCATGATTCTAGTCTTGCACGAAATATGCTATGGTATAGGTGGTTAGTGGATTCCTCCGATGAACAAGGAGGATTTGATTATGTACAATAAAAAGTTATCAAGCTCAGGCGAAATTGAAATAATTGCAAGTAAAATCAAGCAGTGATCTCTTTATTTCTTTATAATAGATATAGGGCAGTTGAAAGGGGGGGAACAGACGAATGTACGAATGGCAGAAGCAAATTCAAATCGTGGTTGATGAAATTGATAGATGTATTCAAAGTTATAACGGTGAAGCCTTGACCTTGCGCTTTCTTTCACGAAAGTTGGGTTATTCTGAGTTTTATACAACAAAGAAATTTAAAGAAATATCGGGAATGCAATTTAGGGATTACTTGCGACATAGAAAATTAGCCTTTGCACTAAAAGAGGTTCGTGATAGTGAAAAAAGCCTTATGGATATTGCATTTGATTATGGGTTTTCATCACATGAAGCATTTACCAGAGCTTTTAAAGGAACCTATGGTGTAGCTCCAAGCGAATATCGAAAAAACCCTATGCCTGTCGTTCTTCGCACAAGAATACACCCTTTCGACCGCTACTTTTTAGGATTAGGTGAGATTGGAATGATAAAATCTACAAATGGTGTAAACATCTATTTTATAACCATTCCGGCACATAAGTTTTTACACATTAAAAACTATCAAAGTAACGGATACTGGGATTTTTGGCAAAAGCAAAGCCTTGTTCCGGAACAAGATTATGAAACAATTTGCGGATTACTTGATAGTATCAAGGGCAAACTGGATGATGATGGTGGAAGCGAAGTAAACTGCGGGAGCGGGCAGATAATGGCATACATTAGTGACCCGAACGGCAGACTTTGCGGCTGGGGTTTCCTGCGTACAGAATGTTGGGGGGTAAGACTTCCCTTTGATTATAATGGGGATGTGCCGCCGCAAATGTTTATGGTTGATGTTCCAGAAGCCGAATATATTGTTTTTGAACATTCACCTTTTGATTACGAACAGGAAAATCGTAGCGTAGAGGAAAAGATTGAAAAGGCAATGGCAACTTTTGATTTTACAGATACCGGTTACTGCTTTGACACTTCCCCCGGCAGAATAATTTACTTTTACTATAACCCGGAGCAATTTTGGAAATATATTCGCCCCGTGCGAAAACAATTAAAACCAACTATTTGAAATTCTGTTTTCAAGTAAAATGTGGAGGTATTGTATTTATGGCACTTAATCTTGTCGGATGGAATGTTGTCCTGGATTCCAATGATGCAGACATGCTGTCTGCGTTTTATGAAAAATTACTTGGCTGGTCAAGGTTCCCGGGTAAAGAATTTACAGTTTTAGCTAATGTAGAGCAGAGGGGATTTCCAACTTGGATTACCTTTCAGCAGGTAGATAATTATGAGCCGCCCGTTTGGCCTACGACATTGGATGAACAGCAGCAGATGGAGCATTTAGACTTTCATGTTAAGGATGTAGAAGAAGCAGTGAAGTTTGCCATGTCGTGTGGCGCAACTATGTCTGAAATCCAATGCGAAGATGGTTGGCGGGTGATGATAGACCCTGCGGGACATCCGTTCTGCCTGTTGCCGCCCCCGCCTTGGATAAAAGAGGCGTAAGAGTACAAAGCTATATGAGGCTGAATATGAATAATGATTTTATTAACTTAACAGCAGAAAATCTCGCTGGTGACAACTATTATTATTTGTATTGCTTTCTTTCCAATCAGATATTTGCATAAAAGTAAGGCTTTGAGGTTGTTGATACGACCGACAATGGATATGAATTGTTGGCGATCTCCTTTGACGGAACTTACTTTGCTAATAGTGAAGGATGTGGCAGTAACACCGGGAAACACAGGCGACTCGGAGCCGTATCTGGCACGAATGGAACATATGAGAAAGCATTTGGGACTGGATATCAAAGAAGCAGGTGCTGACAGCGCCTATGGTACCAGCCTGATTTACCAGGCTATGGAGGATATGGGCATTCAATTGTTTACACCGGGAACAACAGGCGGAGTGAATTACAAGGTTGCATTTACCCGCGAAGCTTTTATGTATGAGAAAGAAAAAGATTGCTTTATTTGCCCTGCGGGAAAGAAACTGACGCTGCGGAGTCTTGAGCGGGAGCATTACAACATCTGCCGAACCTACCGGGCTGACCGAAAGGACTGCCGAAACTGCCTGATGTTAAATAAGTGTGTCAGTGACAGCCACCGGAGCCGAACGATACGGGTCAATATCTTTGAGGAGGCGGTAAGACGACAGAGAGAAAAGGATGGAACCCTCACTCATAAGCACATCCTGAAGTTGCGTCAAATCTGGTGTGAGGGAAGCTTTGCAGCTCAGAAATGGATGCATAACTTAAAACGGCTGTTTAGGCGGGGAATAGAGGCGGCGAGAGATCACTGTCTCTTATCGGCAACCGCCTTAAACTTAAAACGTATGGTAAAGTGTTAGCTTGTCCCAAAGGCCAGCAAACAAAAAGACACCTATCCGAGAAAAACTTCGAACGGTGTCGTATGAAAAACGGGCGCAGTAGCCGCCCATTTTTTGATATGATTTTTTGAAATTATATAGCCTTAGAACATCTGCTATGCCAAGCCGTCACTGTTAGGTGGGGGCCCCTCCAATGCATGAAAAAGCGACTTTGGATACATGGAAAACCTCCAAGCCATTGTTTTTAAATGCGTAGACGTGTCCCTGTAAATTAGGCAAATAAAAACAGCGGCTTTGATTGTTTGATTTCAAAACCGCTGTTATCTGGTTGCAATTTGAAAGCGCATAGCAATTCAGTCGCTGAAACAACGGTTTTTTTATTTGCCGCCGCAGCGAATGAAGATTAATCTTTCTTCATTTTTGCAACTGCTAACATTTTTATGTTTGTGGGGAATGCTTGCATTACACGATTGATAGCTCCAGGGATAAATACCGACTTGTTTTTCATTAATTGTCGATATGCATATTCAGCAACTTCATCAGCAGGCATTGAGGTTTTAGGTAAGTCAGTTCCTTCACGGGCAAAAAAATTAGTTATAGTTGCACCCGGACATAGTGTACAAACTTGCACATTATATTTTTCAGCTTCAAAGCGTATCGCTTTACTATAACTTAAAACAAATGCCTTACTTGCAAAGTAAGTAGATGTAAATGGCCCCGGCTGAAATGCTCCTGTTGAAGAAACATTTAGAATACTCCCATGTCTGTTCTTGTACATATGAGGCAAAAATAATTTGCACAACTCTACAAGGCTTATCATATTCAAAACCATCATTTTTTCATCATTACAAAAGTCGATTTCTTCTGTTGCCCCGACCAAGCCATATCCGGCATTATTGACCAGTATGTCCACATGTATGTTTTTTGCTTGTATACTGTTATAAAGATTTTCGGCCGCTTTTAGCTCGGATAAATCCTGTTCAAAAATATATACTGTTACAGAAAATTCTGATTGAAGTTTTTGTTGTGTTATCTTTAAGTTCTCATAATTTGAAGAAACAAGTATAAGATTATATTTATTTGCGGCAAATACTCTTGCAAGAGCGTAACCGATTCCGCTGGTTCCACCTGTAATAAGAACATTATCCATAAAAAATCACTCCTTCCTATATAGTCAAGTATGACCGAAAAAAGTGATTTTGTAATTCACCTATGTTAATTTTCGTCTGATTTTTGTTTCTTTCGAATACGACTTAATGAAGCTGCCCGTACACCAATGTAGGAAGCTATATACTTCAAAGGAACTCTGTTTCGTAAATTCGGATAATCACTGGAAAAAAAGTAGTAACGCTCTTCTGCATTGAGCAACATTAAGCTTTTACTTCTATCTTCCTGCTTGCTCACCTCCACTTGAAATAAGTGACTTACCGAATCACCAATGCTTTTATTAGATTGAACAATGCTTTTGAGTGATGTATACGGCAATTGCAAGCATTTGCAGTTTTCTAAACATTCAATAGTAAACGTTGCAGGGGAAGATATTCTAAAGCCCTCTGTTGAGAAGAAATCGTCCTCCGCACAAAAGCATTTTGTTACATCATTGCCCTTGCTATCAATGTAATATCCTCTTACAAGGCCCTGAATGATATAATATAGATATGATGCCGTATCACCCTCCCAAAGTACCGTGTGTCCAGCAGGAAATGACACTACATTTGTTTTACTTTCAATAGTTTCTTTTACATCTTGGGTTAAGATAACTTGTAGTTTTCTTTCAAAATATTCACTTGTTCTCATAAGCATCATCTTTCCTAACTTACAACGCGCGATAAATTAAAGGTATTATTTATATATTATCACATTTTCATTCTGTTGTCATTTGAAGCTAAATTCTAAACTATAAAATCCTATACATTCGTCTGTCGGCTGTCTATCACGTTATTTTCATGTTAGGTAGTTGCTTCCTTATGGACACTGTGCATTCGCGCGCCCGGATTATCCGACCCGTAACCTTCCAAAAGGTTGATAACGCCCCACACGGCAAGGCCCGCGCCAAGAGCCATAACAAGGGTCTGTAAGGTACTAACTGCACTCGTAAAAAATTGCATAATCTGATTACCTCCATCTTTTTATTTGGTTTTTGGATACAAAAAAACCGCCATTTCTGGCGGTTCAACCGATAATCTATAGAATTTAAATGGGTGGGGTACGAACCATAAGAATTATCTCCTTTCTCGTTGTTAGATGACGAATATTAGTATATAATTAATAAAATATTATTCGTTTCGAATGTAATTTTTCGTGATAAAACATTGTAAATATTGTGTATTACTAGGAGGTATGTATGATTACATTAAATCAAATAAAAATAGCATATAAAAAACTAAAAGCAAGCGTGTATTATGATAAAACACAACTTGTACTTAGAAATGCTATCGTAGATTACGAAAATACATATGAACATGATGCTGAAATATTGGAGCAGCATTTTAATGAAATTCTTGAAATACTTAATCTTTCCGATGATTATGAATGGGGAAACTATGTCTCAAATATCCTTGAATCGATTGGCGTTTTATATTTTCCAAAAGAATTACAAGAGTTTAATGATAATGCTGTTATAAATGATTCTCCAAAGTCTGTAAATGTTGAACAATTACAGCATTTTATCAATATTGAAGTTGATGGACAAGTATTAGGTATACTTTGGGTGATGACTATCGGGCGGATTTTAGATGAAAAAATTTACACGCATTCCTATGGTAATAGACTAAAAGAACGTACACCAAATAAAAACAATAAACCTATTGATAAAGAGAGCTATTCTCCTTATTTGTTTCAGCCATACTTTTCTCAATATGAGAGTTGGAGAGATAAAGCACTAGATATTGCCTCTGAAACCTTAAATGATAAACAAGATACTATTATACTCACTATGGATTTTTCAAGATTTTACTATAATGTACATATATCAGAAAAAGAGTCCGAGCAATTCTATGAGGATTTTATTAAAGAACAGGGAGAAAACAAAAGTGTAGAAAGACTTAACTCTTTTGTCTATAGTGTCTTGAAAATATATAGCAAGAAGAATGCATATCAAAATAATGATAAACAAAGCAACATATTTTTGCCAATAGGTTTTTTTCCTTCAAATATACTATCAAATTATTGTCTAAAAAGCTTTGATGAAGGAGTAATTGACAGATGGAACCCCTTATATTATGGGCGTTACGTTGATGATATTATTATTGTAGATAAGGTCGAGAAAAACAGCCCACTGTATTTAAAAGCTAAGAAGGGTTCATTAAGTAATGAATTTGTTATGGATTACTTTTTGTGTAACTGTAATGCAGATAAATCTGTTCCTTGCTTTGCCAGTGGAGGGAAAAGTCGTGGTTTACTCATTGATAGTGGAATAAAAGATAATGATAATCAAACTCTTTATACAATTAACCCCAACTTATTAAGCAATCGAATGTCCCAAATCACAGTAAAAAACAAAAAGGTTAAGGTTTTTTACTTTAAAGAATCAGGTTCAAGATCACTGCTTGATAGTTTCAAAAAGGCATTATATGAGAACACCAGTGAATTTAGATATTTACCTGAAGATGATGCTGTATTAGTTAATAATGACTATAGTGAAATCTTTGATTTAAAGAACAACGATACAATTAATAAATTACGTGGTGTTGAAAGTATCAATATCAATAAGTATGCAGTTTCCAAATTTCTTGGTAAACTTATGATATTGGGGAACTTATTAACGATCCTACAGAAAGTAAATTTGAAAAGGATATTTTAAAAATATTCGATACTTGGAATATAATTGACAACTACACTACGTGGGACAAAGTTATTCAAATACTTGCATTAAACAGCAGATATTCAATAATGCAGAAATATATTATCACTATATTAAAATCTATACTTAATACTGAAGATAGTGATTGGATACATACCGATGATTTACAACAATCATTATTACATCACCTGCATGCATCATTATGCCGAGGACTTTCTTTAGTTTGGGGTGAATCGGTTAAAAGTTTTATTAATAGCTTATGCGCAGAAATATCTGAAACTTCCGACAAATTAGAATGTGAGAAATCGGTTAAACGAGTTATTCTGCAACTTTTTGAATACAAAATGATATTAAAATATCGTAGGGGGTACTGTTATAGCCGTATGTGCGATAAACACGCACTTATATCCTCTATAGATTTTATCATTCGTGGTCGTAAGAAATCTAGGCTCAAATATAGAAAGCTAACTGATACATACGATTTTAATTTAACGAAAATGCATGACTTTATAAATGAAGTAACGCAATTTACATTTGACGAAGAATATTGCTACTACCCATATATTATTACTCCACAAGATTTATCTTTTGCATTATTTTTAGCTAAAATAAATTCAATTGACGATTCAAAAGAGTTGTTAATAGACCCAGAAGAAATAAATAATCGTATTCATGAAGATTATATACAATTAAACTATAATACAAAAACACTTTTATATGAGGAGACTACGGTTCAAAAATTAACTTCACATCCATTTGATCTGAACACTTATGTAACAAAAATTACAACCGATAAAACTTCAAATTTCAATATTGCAGTTGCAAATGTCAAATTAAAAACTTCAAATTTTATAAATGTTTTGGAGGAAAATCCCAATAGAACTTATGATAGATATAGAGAACTTTCTCATGTTTTTAATGAAGCATTACGTGAGAAAGCGGATATGTTGGTATTCCCCGAATCGTATCTACCAGTAGATTGGCTGCCCATTGTTGCACGTACATGTGCTAAAAATCAATTAGCGTTAGTTACTGGTATTGAGCATTTTATATACAAAGGATGTATTTTTAATTTTACTGCAACAATTTTACCCTATGAAAAAGATGATTTTCGATTCTCTCATATTACTTATCATTTAAAAGTACACTATTCACCCGAAGAAGAACGACAAATCAGAGGATATCGTTTAAATCCGATTGTTGGTAAAACATATGATATGTTTGTATGGAAAGATTTATGGTTTCCTGTTTATTGCTGTTTTGAATTAGCTTCAATTTCTGATAGATCCTTATTTAAAAACTACCCTGACTTATTTACCGCAGTTGAATGGAATAAGGATACCAATTATTTCAGTAGCATAATCGAATCCCTATGTCGAGATATGCATTGTTACTGCATTCAAGTAAATTCTTCTGATTATGGCGATAGCAGAATACTACAACCCTCTGAATTAGCTACTAGAGACATAGTCAAAACTAAAGGCGGTATTAATAGTACTATACTTGTAGCAAATGTGGATATTCATAAACTGCGTTCTTTTCAGCGGAAAGAATATGAGTTGCAGAAAGATACAAAAATTTTCAAACCAACGCCTCCACAATTTGACAAAGATATAATTGTCGATAAAATTAATGGTGTATTATGGGACAAATTAGTTAATGATGTGTAAATGGTAAATAACCAGT
>DFCS01000011.1 GCA_002367105.1 Hungatella sp. UBA3048 | reverse complement strand
GGTGACTCTGTTATAATTGGACTAAGTAAGTGAAACCCGCTTAATCAAAGGGTTTTCGCTAATCTTAGTCCAATTTTTTTGTACCCGATTTACCCATTACCCGATTTACTCAACCCTATTTTATCCAGAAAGGAGTACACCGATGGCAAAAATCATTGCAACTATCAATGAGAAAGGCGGCGTGGGCAAAACAGCCACGGCGACCACGCTTGCCTATCTCCTGTCCAAAAGAGGACACCGTACTGCCCTGATTGACTTTGACGGTCAGGGGCATTCCAGTATTATTTTAGGTGTGATCAACACCAATAAGCTGGAGGTTACAATCAACACTATGTTACGCAAGCTGGTGGAGGGCGAGCCACTGCCTGCCTTGGAGAGCTACATATTCAAGTCAGCCAATGGTGTTGACCTGATTCCCTCCAACTCACAGCTTTTTACTCTTGAGCGAAATCTTTGCAATGTGGATTTCCGTGAACATATCCTGTCACAATATGTTGATACCATCAAAGATAATTATGACTACATTATCATTGACTGTATGCCACAAATGGGTACGCCTATGATTAATGTAATGATGTGTGCTGACAGTATTATCATCCCGACGCAAGCGGAACTTTTGTCAGCACAGGGACTTGCAGAGATTTTAAAGCATTATCAGCTTATCAAGAAAAACAGCAACCACAGTCTGCGTATTGAGGGGATTCTGATTACCATGGATTCTCCCAACACCATTCTGTCCGCACAGGTGAACGATATGATTCACCGTGGATTTGCGGATAAAGTTCCTATTTTCAAAACGCACATCCCACGTTCCATCAAGGTAGCGGAGTCAGTGGGATACCATCAGACTATCTGCGAGTTTCGGCCAGAAAATCCTGCGGCAATCGCCTATGAACAGTTTACGAACGAGTTGCTTGCAGGGACACACAGAAAAACGGCGGAAAGGAGCGCATAAGTATGGCTACACCGAAACCAAAAGCCCGTTTCGTAGACTTTGAAGAAATGCTGAGTATTGAACCGCAGCAAGATACCGCCCCTGCTCCTGTGCAGGGCGGTATCTTGGAAATGGATTTCAGCCTTATGGAGTCCTTTCCGAATCACAGATTTAAACTCTATGAAGGACAGCAGTTAGTGGATATGGTGGAGAGCATCCGCCAGTTTGGTATTCTGCTCCCCATTATCCTTTGGCATACAGAGGATGGACAATACATCATTCTAAGCGGACACAATCGTAAAAATGCCGCTCAACTTGCGGGGCTGACTAAAGGCCCCGTTATTATCCGTGAAAACCTGACCTATGAGGATGCAGTTTTAATTGTTACAGAAACCAATCTGCGCCAGCGCTCTTTCTCCGACATGAGCCATTCGGAACGGGCTTACTGCCTTGCCCAGCACTATGAAGCACTCAAATCACAGGGCAAACGAAATGACCTTTTAGAAGAGATTGAAATGCTCTTAAACCCGCATGGTTCTGAGGAAAATTCAACTTCGTCTGAGGTTCAGACGAAGTCCCGTTCGGACACAAAACTCGGTCAGGATTACGGCCTTTCACGGGATAAGGTTGCAAAATATATCCGCATTTCCAACTTAATTGACCCTCTTATTTTAAGGGTTGATACAGGGGAAATTGCTTTTCTTGCCGCATATGACCTTTCCTTTGTGGAGGACACGGCAAAGCAACGACAAATTGCTGATCTCATGGAATCCGATAGCTATAAGGTGGATATGAAAAAGGCGGAGCTGTTCCATAGTTACTATGAGACAGGCAAGTTGACCGATACCGCCGTTGTACAAATTCTTTCCGGCGAGAAAACCCGCAAACCAAAAAGCAGTAAGCCTCAGCCCGTCAAAATCAAGCCTGCTGTCATTTCCAAATATTTTACTCCGCAGCAGACCCAAAAGGAAATTGAGGAAACCATTGATAAGGCTCTGGCCCTGTACTTTGAAAATCAGAATAAGGAGGTGGCATCTTGAGTAAAGTAACCTTTCTTGCTGATTTATATAAGGAATCGGTGCAGGAATACACGAAGAACCCTGCGGAGTGGAAAGGTTTGCTGTCCTGTGTGGCAAGGTACTATAAGCGCTCTTTCGATAACGCCGTTCTGATTTATGCCCAGCGCCCCGACGCAAGCCAGCTTGCCACTTTTGACGAGTGGCATGACAAGCGGATTAACCGTAACATTAACCGGGGTGCAAAAGGCATTGCGGTTATCGACATGGTAAACCCTACGGCAAGCATCAAGCACCTGTTTGATTTTATGGACACGAATGGGGATGCACAGAGCTTCAAAAAAGTGTTAAACTATCTGTGGGAGCTAGAGGATCAATACAAGCCCGGTTTGCTGGTGAAGTTCCATGAAAAGTATCATACACCTACTTCCAGCATAGAACTGTGTCTATATAAATTGGTACAGAAGCATGTGCGGCAGGTTCTGCCGAAGTACATGGAAAATTTTAAGGTGCAAGATGAAAGCAACATATTGTATGGGCTTCCTTTGGAAGCGGTAAAAGCGGAATTTATGGAGCTTGTCACCGACAGCGTTGCTTATACTGTCTTTCGGAAATGCGGACTTTCCACAGAGTTGTTTGAGCAGAATGCTTTTGAGAATATCAGCCACTTTAACAGCTTGGAGCTTTTTATGGCAATGGGAAGCTGTACGGTATCCCTTGCCAGACCTATCCTGAAAGAAATCCATCAGGAAATTCAGCAAATAAAAATCGAAAGGAGCCAAATTTATGAGAACCGAACCGTTAATGAACCTCACTTATCGGCAGGGCGAGGATGGGATGATGTATCCCAACCTACAAATCTCGCAGAACGAGGAAACCGACCGGACACCGGTGGGCAGATTCGGGAGCCTGTGGAAGAATTACATGTTGGAGAACCACCCGCACCGCCTGTCGGAACTGGTGGCACAGGGCAAAATCAACGAAATGATTTTGAAAGTGGACGAGGAAGTCGAGAACCGCAAGGAACGGCTGATACAGGAATTACTGGGCGCCCAGCCGATGCCGGACACCGAAGATACTCTGGAGAGAGCCGGTCACATGAGCATGATAACCTTCACAGCGGAGGAAATCGTAATCAGCGAACTGGTACAGAAGCCCCGATAACAGAAACCGCAGAGCCGCCCATAGATGGTAAACAGCCGTCTATGGGCGGCTTTTTTGTTGTACCGCCGAGAGCCGAGCCGGAGGCTCCAGCTTCGATACCATCCCAAACGGTTCAGCCACTGGATGAAGAAGAAATTTCAGACCTCATTGATGTGGTGCTTTGCGCCGACGATATTACCCCCGATACGAGAGAATGGGTATCGGAGATTCACAAATTCTTCGAAGGTGGACACAAGCAGACCACCAAAGCTAAAATCTTAAAAGCCTATTATGGCAAGCTGGATACGGAGTATATGACTAAAACAGGCGATCACTTTCTGCATATCCTTGCCGACAGTGAAGGGCTGACCTTTGAAACAGAGGGACAGCAGTTTACTGTTACTTATGCGGAGCTTACGAGTCGCATTGATCAACTCATTTTAATGGGGGCTTACCCGTTTAGTTCTGCCGACAGCATGATTGACGATTTCTCCATACCCGATGAAATGAACGAAATGCAGGGCACACCGGATGAAGATGAGTCAGAAATAGACATTGACTTATCTGAAGCTGCCGACAGCCGATATATCCATGTATTCTTGCGGGATCAGTCCAAGTCACTCTATATCCAGCAAACCATTCAGAATTATTTCAAGGAAGAAACGGCTATCGAACTGCGGGCTGATTTTGTCCGCAGTACCTATGGAGGCGGTAGTCGAGAAATAGAGCTGGATGGGATTTTAATAAAAGCGCGGACTTATGATGATGGGCTGCACCTTACTGTTTTTGAACTGGAGGAAAGCGTTAAAATTCACCTGACATGGGAACAGGTTGCAGCCAATATTGCTATGCTCATAGAAGATGACCGCTATGTGAATCCCAATACACCCATACCACCATCCAGGCAAGAAATCATTGATGAAATTCTTAGAAACGGCCATGGATTTTCGGTCGGCAGACAGAAGATATATCGGGCATTGATTTCTCTTCCTGGGAAAAAAGACCGAGTTGATGTGCTGAAAAAAGAACATGGTATAAGCGGTTATTCCAGTGGTTTAGAGAATGGCGGACACAGGCGGTTGAACTATGATGGTAAAGGAATTTCTATTGACTACCAGCATGACGGAGTGGAAATCAACGAGCATTGGACTTGGGACAGAGCGGAAACACGAATTATGGAACTGCTTCGACAGGACCAGTTTTTGTCAGAGGAAGACAAGGCTGAGTTGGAGGAGCAGGGCAAAACCCTATATATCCCCACTCATGAAAATTCCACACAGGAAGTTCCTGAACGTCAGCTTACATTATTCGATATGACTCCCGTTGCACAGGACAGCTACGAAGATAGCACGGACGATAACAATGATAGTGTGATTGACGGAAATTCCGAAGAAGCACCGATCCTGCCGTTTATTGAGGGTGACCGTATTTACTACCATGACCGGGTTTTTGAGATTATCAAATTCCTGCACGACGGCCGCACGGTAGAAATCGGTGATATTGCCCAACTTAAAAACCTGAACAGCTTGAAAATTACGGAGCGTGTACCGCTATCCGAAATTGCGGACTGTAAGCCCCTCAAAAATTATTATACTCAGGGTGAGCTTGCTTCTATGGTGGTGGAAGCAGTACAAAGTGGAGATGACAGCGAAGAAACCAAAGCGGCAATTCATGCTGCAACTCTTGTCAATCAGTCCAATGATGAATATAGCCATGCCATCATGGAAGATTTTCACGCCCGCGCATGGGGCGAGGGTTTAAACTATCGATATTCTCCCGACCATCATTTGTATGACGGCGGACAGAAAACTAAATGTAAAAACAATATTGAGGCTATCCGACTGTTAAAAGAATTGCAGACGCAGGGGCGCATGGCTACTGCCGAAGAACAAATTACCCTTGCCCGGTTTGTGGGCTGGGGCGGTCTTGCCAATGCGCTTACGCCTGATAAAAGCGGCTGGGAAAAGGAATATGCAGAAATTAAAGAGCTTTTGACCGACGAGGAATTTCAGGCGGCACAGAAAAGCACCTTGACCTCCTATTACACAGAGCAGAGCGTTATCAGTCACATTTATAATGGATTGGAGCGTATGGGTTTTCGGGGCGGCAATATCTTAGACCCTGCCCTTGGTACAGGAAACTTTTTCTCCGTACTGCCGGATAGCATGAATGGTTCCAAACTCTACGGCTGTGAAATCGACCCCATCCCCGGCCATATCGCCAAGCACCTTTACCCGGATGCGGATATTCAGGTGACAGGTTTTGAACAGACGGCCTTTTCCGATCATTTCTTTGATGTAATGGTGGGCAACGTGCCGTTTAATTCCATCAAGGTAGATGACCCACGCTACAATAAATACAACCTCCCTATCCATGATTATTTTATTGCGAAGTCACTGGATAAGGTTCGTCCGGGCGGGATATTGGCACTTATTACTTCAAAGTTCACCATGGATAAGGCCAACTCGAAGATGCGCAAATACATTGGAGGAAAAGCAGAATTGATCGGCGCAATCCGCCTGCCTAATAACTCTTTTAAGCAGGTCGCCGGAACGGAAGCCACCACGGATATCTTGTTCCTCAAAAAGCGGGAACGAGAAATTGTGCCGGACGAAGAAAACAGCCCATGGCTTTCTGTAGAGCAAAATGCGGACGGCATCCCGCTGAACAGCTATTTTATTGACCACCCGGAAATGGTGCTGGGTGAAATGGTATTCGATGAATCCATGTTCGGCAACGAAAAGACTACCGCCTGCCACCCGATCCCCGGAGAGGACTTGAACGAACGGCTGGAACGCGCTATTTCCTATCTGGACGGCGAGTATATCGAGGCCACCTCGGAATACGAGGACGAAAAAGAAATGCTGCCGGAGTCTATTCCCGCCGACCCCAAGGTGCGCAATTTCAGCTATGGACTGATGGATAACGAACTCTATTACCGTGAAAATTCCCGGATGTATAAGCAGAATATTACTGGCCGCAAAGCTGAGCGTATCCGGGGCATGTTAGAGGTTACGGCAGCTATCCGCAGTTTGATTGACTTTCAGAACAGCGAGTACGCAGATCTCCATGAACTGCCCACCATGGAATATGAGAAGCAGCTTCAGGAGCATATCGCCCATTTGAACCATGTTTATGATGCCTTTGTAAAAAAGCAGGGGTATCTTAATTCCTACGCCAATGTTATGGCGTTCTCACGGGATGCCAACGCCCCTTTGCTCCGTTCCATTGAGGCAGAGAAAAAAGGGCAAAAGGACATATGGGAAAAGACGGCTATTTTCTATAAAGCCACCATTAAGCCCAAGCTGATGCCCAAAACGGTGCATTCCGCAGAGGAAGCCTTGATGGTTTCTCTTAATGTCAAAGGGAAATTAGACCTTGCCTATATGTCCTGGCTCTATCAGCGGCCCGATCACCGCAAAGCGACTCCGGACGAAATTATAGAGGAGCTGGGCGATAGGATTTACCAAGACCCGGATGATTACACCGGCAATCCGCATACTGGCTGGAAAACCGCCGACGATTATTTGAGCGGTTATGTGAGGGATAGGCTGACCGCTGCCATTTTAAAGGCGGAGGAAGAACCGGAACGGTTCAGCCGCAATGTGGAAGCTCTTAAACTGGTTCAACCCGTACCCCTGACTCCGCAGGATATTAGCTTTACGCTGGGTTCCACATGGATTCCTCCAGAGATTTACCAGCAGTTTATGTATGATACATTTCAGACCGCACCGGATAATCAGGAGGGACGGTTCGGCATTTTTCTTGAATTTTCCCGTTATAGCGGCGCTTACCATATTACGAGTAAAAGCGTAGAACGCACCTCCGTTACGGTCAACCAGTCCTACGGCACAGAACGGATGAATGCCTATGACATACTGGAAACTACTCTGAATCTGCGCCCGGTGGAGGTCAAAGACCCGGTGGACTACATTGATCCAGCTACCGGGGAGGAAAAGACCAAATACGTTCTCAATAAAAAGGAAACCATACTGGCCCGTGAAAAGCAGGCGGAAATCAAGCTGGCCTTTGAAAGCTGGCTGTTTGCCGACCCGGAACGCGGGGCAAGTCTGACCAAGCTCTACAATGACCGGTTCAATAATATCCGGCCCCGTGAGTACAACGGTGATGATCTGCTCTTACCGGATATGGCGGAAGGCATCAAACTCCGCAAGCACCAGCGGGATGTAATCGCCCATGGCCTTTATGGGGACTGCAATCTGCTGATGGCACATGAGGTAGGAGCTGGGAAAACCTACGCCGCAATCGGGCTGGGCTATGAAATGAAACGGTTGGGAGCAATCCATAAGCCCTTGTATGCCGTACCGAATCACCTTGTTGGCGAATGGGCAACCCACTATATGAAAATGTACCCCAACGCCAATATTTTAGTGGCAGAAAAAAAGGATTTCGAGAAAAAGAACCGCCGCCGCTTTGTCAGCCGGATTGCCACTGGTGAATACGATGCCATTATTATGGGACACAGCAGTTTTGAACTGATCGGCTTATCCAGAGAGCGGCAGCTTGCGGCAATGGAGGCGGAACTGGAAGCTATTACTGACGCCATCGCAGAGCAGAAATTCCGTGATGGCAAAGACTGGACACTCAAGCAGATGGAGATTTTCAAAGCCAATCTCCAGTTTCGCTACGACCGATTGTTCAAAGCGGAGAAAAAAGATAATGTTGTCAACTTCGAGGAACTCGGCGTAGACGCTCTGTTTGTGGATGAAGCTCATGCCTATAAGAATAATTTTTCTTACACTAAAATGCGCAACGTGGCGGGAATCACTGGTGTCAGCAGCCAGCGTGCCATGGATATGCATCAAAAATGCCAGTACATCAATGAACTGAACAATGGACGGGGTGTGGTGTATCTTACTGGTACGCCTATTTCCAATACTATGGCGGAGCTGTATGTGCTGCAAAAAACCTTACAGCCGAAAGCACTGGAAGATCGCGGACTGTTGATGTTTGATAGCTGGGCAAGCACCTACGGCGTAATTGAATCCTCTCTGGAAATTAAGCCGGAAGGCAGCGGATATCAGATGAAAAACCGGTTTGCTAAGTTTCACAATCTACCCGAACTCATGAATATGTTTCTGATGATTGCCGACATCAAAACCGCCGATATGCTGGATTTGCCTACCCCCAAATTAAAAACCGGTGCAGTGCAGGTCATCAAGACGGAAATCACACCGGAGCAAAAGCGTATTGTCATGGAACTTGCGGAACGGGCTGAGAAAATCCGAAACGGCGAGGTGGACAGCTCGGAGGATAATTTCCTAAAGCTCACATTGGAGGCCCGCCTGCTGTCCACCGACCCAAGAGCCATTGACCCGGATTTGCCGGATGATCCCAATACCAAGCTCAATGTCTGTGCCCGGAAAGCTGCGGAAATTTATCATGAAACTGCTGAAAAGCGGCTGACCCAGCTTATTTTCTGCGATCAAGGAACGCCCAAGGGGGACGGCAGCTTTAACTTCTACGAGGCCACCAAGGAGGCTTTGATTGCACAGGGAGTCAAGTCGGAGGAAATCGCCTTTATCCATGACGCACGAACGGACGTACAACGGGAACAGCTTTTTGAAAAGGTCCGAACGGGTGAAATCCGTATCCTCATGGGCAGCACCAGCAAAATGGGGACGGGAATGAACGTCCAAAATAAACTGATTGCCCTCCATCATTTAGATGTGCCGTGGCGCCCTTCCGACCTCATTCAGCGCAACGGACGCATTCTCCGTCAGGGTAATGACAACCCGGAAATTTCTATCTTCAATTACATCACGGAACAGACTTTTGACGCTTATTTGTGGCAGATATTGGAGCAAAAACAGCGGTATATCAGCCAGATTATGACCGGGCGTTCCACCCTTAGAAGCTGTGAGGATGTGGACAGTACCATGCTCCAGTACGCCGAGTTCAAGGCCCTTGCTGTTTCTGACCCAAGGATTAAGGAAAAGATGGAAACGGATAACGAAATCAGCCGCCTGACGGTGCTGAAATCCTCATGGCAGAGCAAGCGCAATAGCCTGCAATACGATATTTCCAAGCGGTATCCCAATGAAATTGCAGGTACAGAAAAGAAGATAGTAAAAATGACCGCTGACCTCGAAGCCTACCGGCAGAATAAACCGGCAGAGTTTCAGATGGTGGTTGACGGCAGAGTCCATGACGAGCGAACCAAGGCTGCCGAGCATTTTATGGTACGCGCCCGCAATTTGGGGCGGCAAACAGGCGATACGCTGGATATGGGCAGCTATGCGGGCTTTTCGGTTTCTTTGCACCGGGGCTTGATGAGCACCGTTCGGATTGTTTTGGACGGACAGCGCAGCTATGCCACCGATATGGGAGAGTCGGCCCTTGGCAACATTACCCGTATCGAAAATCTGGCGGAGCATATTGCAGGAGATTTAGAAGTTTCAAAAGGTGAGCTTGCGGATTTGCACCGGCAGCTTGAGGCGGCGAAGCTGGAAAGCCAGAAGCCGTTTCACAGTGAGGAAAAGCTGGCGCAGCTCCAGCGGAAAAAGGTGGAGCTTGACCTTGCCTTAGAGTTTAAGGACAGTACCGATGAGATTTTAGAGCCGGATGAGGATGACACGGAGGCACCGAAAGAATCAAACGGCGAGGAAAGCACAGCCGTCAGGACACAGCATCCACCCGTACGGTTCACCTTGGAACAAAAGCTGTATCAGAAACTGGCGGTATTCGCAAGCCCCATTCTGGAGGGGTATGCCTATTACATGAAGCTGAAAAGCGACGGTTTTGAGGATTTGGTGCTGGAGGCCATCGGCGGCGGTGAGTACAGCATCGCCCATTATTACACACAAAACGGGGACGCCATGCGCGACCCGGAAATCACCTTTACCATTGACAAACAGAACCTTTCCATTCACCCTACATCGTTCTTGCAGGACGATATAGGGCTTTTTTATGAAACGGCACAGGCAAAGCCGTCGATGGTACAGGATTTGAAGGATTTTATGTCACAGTGGTTCACCAACATTGCGGGTCAGGGCTTTGAGCCGGAAAAAGTTTCTGTGTACGCAGCCGAAGATAAGGAGGATAACGAATTTGACAGGTAAAGCAATCATCATGAAGTGAGATTCAAACCTCAAGACCAAATGACAAAGCAAAAGGGATGTCCTGCCGGGTCCAGCAGCGTAATCCATAAGGATTCACTTTCCGGCAAAACAGCTTCCCCATATTGGACACCAGCCTTTACCGCACCGCAGGAAAGAGCGTGCTGTACTGCAAGCTCCAATTGTTCCTGATTCTGTACGGTAAAGTCCAAATGTGCCATTTGCTGCTGTGCGCCCGGTTCATCCGGCCATACAGGCGGGATATAATCCGGGTTTTGCTGAAAGGCGATTCTCACACCGCCGGAGGGAGAAATAATATCTGTCCATTCGTTTTCTTCCACATGGTTTTTCCTCCAGCCAAGAAGCCGGATATAAAAATCGGATAAAGCCGCAGCGTCCCTGCATTCCAGTACAACAGCGTCCAGTGCAATCGGCAGCAAGCCGTTTGGATTCTCTGTATCCATAGCAATACTCCTTACTTTTTTATCTAAATTATACCATGCAATACCCGGAAAGGAGAGATTTTTTTGAAACATGATATTACCCCGGAACTGGCAGAGCTTTTTTCAAAAAAGGCAGTCGCCATGGGATACTCTGTCCGCAAAGAATCGGATGAACACGACCCCAAGCTACTGCTAACCGCATTTAAGAGACAGGAGGAAATCTGCCGGTTTGAAAAGACTGGCGCTATGCATTTCTGGCGAGACAGCCCTTTTGTGGAAGAACGGAATGAGCTTCACAGTCTGCTGTTAGACCTGAAAAATCGCTATGACCTGTATCTGAACGCAAAGCCGCTGGATTGCGAGGGTGTTCGGGATTTCCGCTTGATTTCGGAGTTTGGCAATCATCTTCTTGCCGCCAAGCAGTCCCCAGACAATGAAATCCGCTTTGTTACATGGCAGTACGACTATGACCGCACCGGCGTGACCCTCGGACACTACTACGAAACCAACTACGAGGGCGCTTTGAAGGATTTTACCGTGCGCTCCGGTCTGATTGACGAGAACCAGCTTTTCACAGCGGAAGAAATAACGGTTATGTACCAGTCCTGTATATTTCGCGGAAAGAATGACGATGACCTGACCTTTGAGAGCGAACAGGAACTGCATACCGTTATAGAAAAGCTGGAGGACAATCTGCCACCGGAAGTCATTACGCAGGAGAATGCACAGGAACAGGAGGACGAATATGGAATATAGCCAGATCAACACCCTGGCCAAATTTGGCTCGGATGATTTTTCCCTGTGGACGCTGACCTTGCCCCGTGAAAAAATTCATGAAATCCGGCAAAACACCATCGCAGCGGAGGAAAATCTGCGAGAAATTTTTGAAGCAGTGCCATCCGGTGAGGAACAGCAGGAATCCATCTGCCACTTTGTCCTGCCTCACAGCAATGGTCTTCGTTTGTTTGCGGTAGATATGGGCGAGAATTTTGCGGAGAAAAACAGGCATAACGGCTGCTCTGTCCGTGGTTCCAGAGAGCAGATTATGGCGGAACTGAGGGATACATTAAAGGGGCAGGGCTATGCCCTGCGCAGCAATGCCAGCTTTCTGAATGTAGATGTGCTGGAAACCCTGCAAAAAATTATGGAGCAGAACACGGATTACTACCAGTCGGATTTTCGATATGATGTGGAAAAGCTGCGGAATGCCGCCGCCGAGCGCAATGCCGAAAGGCGTTTCTTCTGGATGAGTCGGAGTGGCGGAACTTGGTGCTTTGCGGAGTCGGAGGTCTATATCCGCAGAACCAGTCAACACAACACATGGGATTATTATGGTGCCGGAAACAAAAGCGAGCGTGTCAAAACCTTTTGGATCGAGCTGAAGGGGATGCGGGATGAAACAGTTATGGGCGATATTGTGGAGATGGATTATCAGAAGCATTTAGATTATCTCTGCACCCACTCCTTTGAACCGTCTGCGGTGGAAATCGTATTCAAAAATCCCAATGATGTGCGCACCTTTTCTTATCAGGAGTACGACCAGAACTTTCAGTCCATTCTCCAGCGGTACGGAACAGTGGAACGGGTAGCTTTTCGTGTAGCAGACCCCTATGCGCTGTCCTATGCCGCTGTCGAAGCACACGGCCTGTTTTGGAATGCCGCCGAACCCATGGACGTTGATACTTATGTCAAACGGCTGGAGCATGACCGGCTCCACGATTACGGCTATACCGCCGATGATTTGATTCTGACCGGTCCGATGGACGCGGAAAAAGCGGTAATGCACGGTCTTACCTGCTATGCCCTTTCCCCGGACGGCTCCAAGGAGCTGGTTGTTGGAAGGGAGGCTTATCAGGAAAACCATTTCAGAGGGGCCTTATTTGGAATGACCACAGAAGAACGCTCTATTTTGCAGTATTTCAAACAGGACTGTACTCCGCTTTTTACAACGGAGGAAATGCGGGAAATCTGTTTTCTGGCGGTGCAGGCTGGAATGGAAAATGACCCTGACCGCAGCCATTTACTTGATAAGATCATTCACAAAGCGGAATGTATGCTGCCGCAAGACGAACAGGGCTATGACCCTGAACAGGAAAATGAATATAATCGGGAGGATTTATAATGAAGAAAAAAATGAACCCTCAAACCAAAAGGGTGGTTGTGGTGCTATCCATAATCGCCCTACTTATTTTAATCGCCGGTATCGGGAGCTGCTCCATGCAGCTCCGTCAGTCGGATAACCGTCCGGCAGTTACGGACGAACCTAATCATCCAATCGCACTTCCCGATGAGGAAGCCGTGACTCTCCCCAAAGATAGGGAGAGCAGCAATAAATCTGATACCTCATCTGATTCTTCTGACCCTGATGAAAAACCGGAGGCTGGCAAATCAACGGAAATACAGGACGGACAGGAAAACAACAGCACATCAAAGCCCACTAAGCCGTCTGTCACTCCCAAGCCGGTTACTCCAACGCCGAAACCGGCTGACCCGTCTGTGCCGGTGACACCTGTGCAGCCTACACCAACTCCCACGGTTCCGGTGAAGCCAACGGATCCCATCAAACCGGTGAAGCCGACAGAACCGGTAAAACCCACACCCCCTGACAGCTCCGATGATGACGATGACAGCGGCTCCAGCGGTGGTCTTGTCAGCTACCCCGCCGCAGCGGTAGAAATCATCACCCCGGAATACAGCCATGCCGGGACGGAATTTGAGATAAAAACAGTCCTGCGCAATGTAAAATCGCTGGAATGGGCGGTTGCGCAGGACGGCAGTGACACCAAGGAAAGTGATTTTCTCAAAGGTACATTGGATAAGAACGGCGGGAAAATCACGATTACGAAACCCGGAAACTACCTTTTTACCGCTGCCGCAAAGAACTATGGCGGCAGTACCTATACTTTTACCAAGACCGTTATCATCTATCCGGTGTATGAAATTGCCGTGACCGCAGAGCCGTATGCCCATACCGATCAGACGTTTACCGTCAGCACCGCGCTTTCCGAGAATGTAAAGCAGCAGCTTAACTGGCATATTTACAAAGACGGGAATGAAATAAGCTGGGCGGATACTGTTACCGGTACGCTGACCAATGCAGGCGGTTCCATTCAATTAAAGGACAAAGGGAAATACACCTTGAAAGCCACGGCCTTTGATGAATCCAGCCGGGAGTTTTTCGGCAAGGCAAATATTGAGGTGCTGCCTGTTGTGGAACTCAGCCTGCAAGTGCCGAAAACCGCACATACGGATACCCCAGCCGTTATTACCGCAGAAACCAAGGAGCTGGGCGAGCTTTCGGTAAATTGGAGTGTTACCAAGGATGGGCAGGAAACGGCTCTTTCCGACTGTGCCGAGGGAACGCCGGATGCCACAGGCGGAAGCCTTCGCTTTAAGGAGAAAGGAGTTCATGCGCTGACTGCCGCTGTTACCGACATATCCGGCAGAGTGTTCTCTGACACAGAAGAAATCAAGGTGTACCCGGTGGCGGCAATTTCCTTTACCCTGCCGGAAACCGCTCATACCGATAAGGCTGTCACAGTATCGGTCACTTCCAGCGAATTGCAGGATAAGAAAGCAGAATGGACGATTCTCCATAACGGGAAAAGCGTACCGCTTGCGGAGGTACTGGAGGGTACACTGACCAATGAGGGCGGATCTGTCCGATTCCTGAAAAAGGGCAGCTTTATCCTCAAAGCCACGCTGACGGACGAAACCGAGCGCACCTACACCCATGAGGATAGTATTGTGGTATATCCTGTTGCGGAAACCGGCTTTTACTTGCCCGAAAAGACCCATACGGATACAACGGTTGAGGTGAAAACTTCTTTCAAAGAAGCCGACGGACTAAGCGCCGTTTGGAGCTTGACGAAGGCCGGGAAAGCAATCCCGCTGGCAGATGGTTATGTGGGAACACTCGATGATAACGGCGGTAAAATCCGCTTCAAATCCGTGGGCATCTATGAGCTGACCGCCACGGTTACGGACAATACGGGGCGCAGCTTTACCTACACGGCCCCGGTTACGGTCTATCCCGTTATCACCGTTTCCATGGAGCTGACCAAGGAAACCCATACCGACCGCACGGCGGCGGCTTCTGTCAAGCTGACGAACGCCGGAACGCTGCCTGTTTCTTGGAGCATGGAAAAAGGCGGCATCCCCGTGATTGCCGAAAACACACTGACCAATGAGGGCGGCACCATCAGCTTTACGGAAAAGGGAGATTACACCGTTACCGCTGCTGTCACCGACGAGGCCGGGCGCACTTTCTCCGACAGTAAAAATGTCAAGGTACATCCGGTTCCAAACATCGCTTTTGACCTTGCGGAAGCCGTCCACACAGATGATATGCTGTCGGTCAACACGGTCCTTACCGACATGGAGGGCTTGACGGCGGTATGGTATGTAGACAATACCTACGGCTTTCAGGATTGGGACACCTATGTTGACGGGAAACTTACCAATAACGGCGGTTCCATCCGGTTCAAACGCGCAGGCGTGTATGATTTGCAGGCCCGTGTAACTGACCCGACCGGGCGGGTATTCCTTTTCAATAGCGGAAAGATTGAAGTCCTGCCTGTGCTTTTGCTGTCCTTTGAATTGCCTGATAACGGCTACACAGATATGCAGATTGATTTGCGTACAAGGGGCAACAACAATGTCCTGCCGGTGGAATGGACGCTGATGAAAAATGGTGAAGTTATCCCATTGGATCAGGCAGTCAGCGGCACACTGAACGCACAGGGCGGTAAAATCCGTTTCCCAAAGGTTGGCGAATATCGACTGACCGCCTCTATGACGGATGCGCTGGGCAGGGTGTTCAGTTACAGTGGGAAAATCAGCATCTATCCCCTTTATAACTGCAATTTCTCCATGCCATCTACTATTCACACCGGGCAGAGTTTTGCCGTAAATATGGGCAGTGATGTAAAACTGAACGGTAAATCTATGGCTTGGACACTCACCAAGGATGGCAAGGTTGCTACGGTTTCCGAGTTCTTCAAGGGCGATTTGGCTAACAACGGCGGTACGGTACACGTTGATGTATCCGGTAGTTACACGCTCACCGCTACAATAACCGATGAACTGGACAGGGCTTTTACAGCCGTTCAGACAATCACCGTTACCAACAGCGCCCCCACAAAGCCGACACTCACGGCAAATGTTACACGAACCTACTCGAATGGAAAATTCCTTGTAAACCTGACTGTCGCCAGCACAGACCCGGACGGCGATCCGGTTACCTATGAGTTTGACGGCAAGGCTGCGGATAACTACTATGCACTTGGTAGGCATACGGTTAAGGTTCGCGCAAAAGATGAGTTTGACGGCGTATCTGACTGGACAGCCTCTACCTTCACCGTTTCCAATGCAGCTCCTTCCAAGCCGACAATTCACGCCAGCGTAACAAGGACTGTGAAAAGCGGTAAGTTTCTGGTAAATCTTTCTGCTAGCAGTACAGACCCGGATGGCGACACCGTGAGCTATGAATATCAGAATAAGGCCGCCGATAATTATTATCCATCGGGAACACACACGGTACAGGTCAGAGCCAAGGATAGTTACGGGGGTGTGTCGGAGTGGGAGCAAACAACCTTTACGATTTCCAATTCCGCCCCGACAACGCCGGTAATCACCAGAACGCCAAGCGGCAACAGTGTGGCACCTGGAACAGCGGTTACCATACGGGCATCTTCCACCGATCCCGATGGTGATGCAATAACTTATGTGTGGGAGGGGCGAAATTCCGAAACGCGGACCTATCCCCTTGGAAAAAATGTAGTGCGTGTCAAAGCGGTGGACAGTACGGGCGCTGAGTCATCATGGGCCGCAATCATCTTTTTTGTGGCTGATCCTAACCGTGGCGGCGGTATGACATTGACAGGCCCTGATTCCACGATCATTGAGGAGGGTATTCAAGGCGCTACCATAACAAACTATACTTTTACCGTTCCGCCAGTTTCAGGGCATAGCGGTCAGGATTTTGGTCGTGTTCGTGGATATAACATTCGAACAGGTGCTTGGGATCAGCTTGATTATGGAACCACCTCTAACGGAATCACCTTTACCCGTAATCTGACACCCGGCGTGTATTCAAAACTTGAAATGTACTATTACACCAATCATTCATGCATGTATAATAAAAGCAATATCACATATAGCGTGGAATTTTACTTTGAATAGGTGATAAACAACACTTGGGGCATCATCGGCAATGATGATGCCCCCAATATTTTATGTCGGAAAAGGAGGACAAAATGCAGGGATTTTTGAAGCCTTATCAGGTGGAACAGATTAAAAAGAAATACCCGCCCGGCACACACCTTCAGCTTGACCACATGGAAGGAGAGCATGATATGCCTGATGGCTTGCAGGGTGTGGTGAAGCACATCGATGACCAAGGTCAGCTGCACATGGCATGGCAGAATGGGCGTTCACTTGCGCTTATACCAAATGAAGATCAGTTTCATATTATCCAGCCTGAACAAAAGCAGGAGGAAAATAAAATTCGTGTGCTGGTGGTGGAGCCGGGCAAAGCACCCTATGCTAGGCGATAGAGAATGACTACCGGGAAATGCAGAAGCTGGTGGACGGCTGTATTGAGTTTGGTCCGCTGCCGGAGCCGGATTGCCACCTCTATTGCAACGATGAGGGCAAGCTGAACGGCCTGCCCGGAAACCGCCGCCTGGATGGAGATATTATCTGCGGCACGTTCATTATCTGTGCGGATGACGGCGAGGGAAATGATGCTTCTTTGAACGATAAGCAGCTCCAATACTATGCCGAGCGTTTTCAAGAGCCGGAGCAGTATACGGATGAAGAAGCGCACCGCTTTGAATACGAGATTAAGGTCATGCCGCCTATCAGCAATGATATGGAGGACATTCTCCGTATGATGGGTTTCTTGGGCGGCAGTGATGAAATGGAACGATAAGCAGGAGGAAAGCATGAGTAAATTAGAACAATATATTGACTATATCAACGGGCACATTCTGCCGTTCATTGATTACAACGCACTTGACCGTTCATATCAAACGGCGGAAAAGGAGTACGCAAAGGGTATTTTGAACCTTTTGCATACGGCCATGCTGGAGCAGTACGGCGATACCCGGCTGATTTGCGGCCATGGTGATATGCAGGAGGAATATGCCGTGGTTCCCGGCGTAGTGCAGGGAAAGAATACCGGAGAAATAGCGATTGCGCTGCTGAAAATAGACCTGTTATCCTCTGGTGAACATTGCCAAACTGAATTTTTATGTAAATACGGTGTGGTTTCACAGGGAAACAGTGATTTGCCGAAAGCCCTTTCCGGTGAAATAACCGCAAGGTATCTGCCCTATGATTACTGTTACACGGCGGACATTTCCGGCGACATTCACATTTCTAAGGATAGACTGCCAGATGGCATCAAGGAAATTCTGCAAACCTTTCAGGAGCATACCGCAGAGCTTTTGCACAATGAAAATTCAGATATGGACATGGAACGCTGACCGTCCTGCTTGCAGGGCGGTTTTTTGACGGAGGTGAATGGATTTGAGAACACAGTCAAGGCCCATGCCGTTTACCGAGGAACAGATGAAACAGGTCTTTGACACGAACCTGATTGATTTTGCCGTCCAGCACGGCTTTCAGATTGAAAAGGGCGACCGCCACTCCGTTCATGTAAAGAACAGCGGCGGTCTTTATCTTTTCAATCACGGCAGGGGCTATTATTGCTATACCACAGAGCGTAAAGGAAACATCATCGACTTTGTAAAGGATTATTTCGGACAGGATTTTAAGGGCGCCGTGGAAATGATTTTGGGTTGCCGTGCTTATGAGCTGACCGAGCATTATATTCCGCCCAGCGCAAAAAAGTCCAAGAGCGATTTAATACTTCCGCCCAAGGATAAGGATTTTAACCGCACGATTGCATACCTTATCAAGACGCGCGGCATTGCTGCGGAAATCGTCTACGCCATGATAAAGGAAGGAAAGGTTTATGGCGCAAGGACGGAGAAAAACGGATATTCATTTCATAACTGCGCTTTTGTCGGCTACGATGAAAACGGGAAGCCGCGCTATTGCGCTTTGCGTGCTCCGAGTGCAGACAGCGGTTTCCGGCAGGATGTAGAAAATTCGGATAAGACCTACGGCTTTTGCATGGTGGGAACCTCCAACCGTGTCTATGAGTTTGAGGCTCCTATTGATGCGATGAGCCATGCGACCCTGTGCAAACTGCATGGTATTGAATGGCGGCAGGATCATCGGGTAGCGGAAGGCTGTCTGTCAGATAAGGCTCTGCGCCGCTATTTGAGCAGTCATCCTGAAATCACGGAGATTGTTTTCTGCTATGACAACGATAGGGACGGCACCTTACCTGACGGCACACCCCATAATCACGGTCAGGTCCGGGCGCAGAAAGCCTGTAAGGAATTTGCCGGGCTGGGCTATAAGACCATGATACAAACGCCGGTGAGCAAGGATTTTAACCTTGACCTTCTTGCTTTCCGGCAGGCGGTTGTCCACATGTCTGAGGCGGACTTAAAACAGGAAGCAGAGCGGTGAAAAGCGGTGAAAAGGAACCCAAAGAGCATTGAATTTGTACGGAAAATTTGGTAAAATTATAAAATAGCGAAAGGAGTGGTGAATATGGCGGAAAAATTATCAAAGCAATATATTCTGATGCACAAAAATGTGCCTGTGGCCGAGCTTGCCCTTGACACAGCTTCCGGGGCGATTTCTGCCATAGGAACTGCGTTTGATGCAAATCATTTACCGGTAGGCATTCCTGTCAGGAAAGGTGTGATTGACCGGGCGGCCCTCAATGAATGGTGGAAAGGCCGTGCCATTCCTGCCAGCCGTGACGGAATACACCATGTCCTGACAGAGCTGAACCTGACTACCACGCAGGCGCTTCTGGATAAATGCTTAGGGTTAAGCCTTTCGGATCAATACTGGATTTGTCCAAAGGATTCCGGCATTCAGTGGCAGGAGGTCAACTTTTTTGAGAATGCCTTTTCCGATGACATTGGGAACCTCCTGTTTGGAAAGGGTTCCTCCAGCGACCGGATCAGTCTGATGTCCCCCGACAACACCTCGGACGGCTGGTTGAAAAAGAAATGGGCGGTCATTGGCAGAAAACGGTGTTTGATTAAGGGCGGCAGCGGTGCAACCCAGCAGGAGCCATACAACGAAGTATTGGCAAGCCGGATTATGGACCGGCTGGGAATTCCCCATGTACCCTATACTTTGATGATACAGGAGGATTACCCTTACAGTGTGTGCGAAGACTTCATCACGCCGCAGACCGAGCTGATTACCGCATGGTACATTATGCAGACGCAGAAAAAGCAAAACCATGTATCCGTTTATCAGCATTATTTGGACTGCTGTGAGGCCCTAGGCATTCCCGGCATGGCAGACTCCCTTGACCGGATGATGGTGCTGGATTACCTGATTGCCAATGAGGACAGACATCAAAATAATTTCGGTGTGGTGCGAAATGCGGAAACACTGGAATGGCTGGGTGCCGCTCCGGTTTATGACAGCGGTTCTTCCCTGTGGTTCACAAAGCCGCCTGCGCTCATCAATGCGGGAGCCAAAATTCCCTGCAAGCCCTTTAAGTCTGACCATGAGGAACAAATCAAGCTGGTGCAGAGCTTTGACTGGCTTGACTTAAACGCCCTCTATGACATTGACGAGGAACTCAGGGAGCTGGTACGAAACTCCGTATTCATTGACACCGCCCGGTGTGATGCTCTATGCTTTGCCCTCCGCAGGCGTGTAGAAATGCTGACCGAACTTGTAAACTCCCGGTCTACGCAGTTTTTTGTGGATAATGTGCGGTCGGATGTAAAGGAAAATACCGCATACAGCGGTGAGAATACCGAAAATGAGGATATAGAACGCTAAACAAATCAAAAGAAAACGGAAGGACTGCATAAAACAGTACCTTCCGTTTTGAATGTTAACTCTCCCATAATTACTCATAAAGAGTAATTAAAATATATAAATTTAGGATTAGTAGTTTCCAGTTCGGCTTTCTCATGAAAGAAAATAATGAGTTCATTTACTTTTGTATTGGACGGACATACTTGAAAAAACGTTCCGGATTATGATACATGTAAATGATTCTGCCGGACGCTGTGTCAAAGCAATACCCCTGCCCTGCATTTATTATAAAGGAGCAGGGACAGCACGGCTTGATTTTACTTGCTATTATTTTACTAACAGTTAATTCCTGCCTTTTTTGCCTGACTGCATAGCTGCCTTACAGGAAGTGTATAGTTTTTTCCAGCCTTTATGAAATGAGTACCGCATTGCCTGAATTCAAAATGAGTATTTGTATTGATGCATTGTTGCCTGATGGATAAAACCCAGTCATAATTCAGTGGGCGTGCATGATAATCCGATTCACCGCCAACCACAACAAGGTCTACATCTTTCAGATAGTTTTCTATATTAACCTGTTCTATAAGCGGCTGGCATACAACATTTTTATGCTTAATTGGAAGTTTACTAAAAATTGATAATCTGAAATCAGCCATAGCTTGATTTTCTATGGTGCAGCCAACTGTTACATTATCGTACCCATCTCCCCAATCATTTGGAATACAGTCGGCAAACCGTTCAATACGCTTCGTTAAAAATAAAAAGTGTAGATCAGAGCGCTCTTTTATCATCTTCCAGCAATCGGCCCGCCATGCATCTGCATCAGCCAGCAGAAAATCGGAGGAAAAGCAAAGATAAACGACTTGCCCAGACTTGATTTTATACTCGCCTTTTTTATTCTTTTCAACAGGTGAGGCAAATTTATCTGTCTTTACGATTTTGCCGGTGTCCACACCGCGCTTATAATCACCCTTATGAATGTAACAAAACTTGCAGCCTTCACTGAATTTATGGCAGCCTCGCCATGGATTCCACATAGCCATAGCTTAAAACCTTGACTTTTCATAATTATATGGAATGCTGGTTCCGACAACCACATCTTCAATTTTTTCGATAATCAGCCAGTCGTCCATATTGCCCTGATGGTCAAATGCCAGCGCAGGCTTAATCGCTTCCACCTGTTCAAATTCCACCAGACACAGGCATTTTTTATGCCAGCGCATGCGCTGCTTGTCGGTTAAGTTCAGCTTGTCCTGATGAACATCAAAGGTTTTTATAATTTCCTCTTCAGTCAGCTTAACGTAATTTTGTACGGATTTCACAACGGCTTTCGCCGCGATAAGCGCCGTGCCTTTTTCCATGAAATACAGCATTTCACCGTCAAAAACACGGCTGTGAGGAATTTTACGTCCTGCCGCACCTCTCACAACCATTGTTTTTGTTCCGGATAAGATTTTATCTAAAACATGCTCTCCCTTTTTGCCTGTGTTATCGCAATAAACTAAATGAACCATTGGTGTATCCTCCTTCTCAAGTATAGGTTATGAACCATTCTGTTATGGCACAATATCGCCAAAATATTATTTTTGTTAAGATTAGGTTTGATTTTTGACAACTCGTATACCTCTCCCATATGATAACATTTTTTCCTGCCATGCAGTTCCCAATGGAACAGGCGAGTATAAATTTATATCAGAAAGTTTTCTTTCACCTCATCAACAGGGTCCCATTTAGACCAGGCGGCCTCCAGCAAATTGCCCTGATCATCTTTAAAGTAAAAATATTTTGCTTCTCCGTCTGCAATGAAATGAAGTTCCTGAACTTCTGCACCTTGTTCTTTTAACTTCTGATAAGTATCTTCAATATTGGGGCAATTCATAGTAAGTACGGGATAAGGAGAGCCGTTTCTCAGAATAGATAGGGGCTGATGCTCCGTTGTCTCCACCAGAACCAATGCGATGGAATGCTTATGGGGATAGTGTAAAATGGCAATAAGGGAACCTCTATCATCAAATTTATCTATGAGTTTTAACCCAAGGTACTTTTCATACCATTGGCTGGAGCCTTCTATGTTGGCTGTAGGCAGATAGGTGTATCCGATTTGAGTAAATAAGAAATTTTTATTCATGGTCATCTTCTCCTATATTTGATTATGAAGCAGCGACAAGGTATCACCTTGCAGCTTGTTAAGTGAATCAGTAATTTGTTTGTTTGCTGTGAGTGATTTCAGTTTACCATATGATTGATGTAAATTCCACCGAAACAAACTTCATTTTTCGCCCTTTTAGGGAGCGAAGCGACCCACGCCCTCACCGCAAAGCGGTGGGGGCTACTTAATGCCAAAATCTCTGATTTTGGAGTTAAGGCAGGAATAGGCGGGTTCCACCCGCCAAGAAAACAGCTTACAGGCAAAGCCTGTAACGGGGTTCTCTATTAAATTATGGGGTTCCAAACGGAACACCATGGAAAGGAGGTATTTTATGCCGGAAAAAAGCCTGAAACGCTCCATTAATTTTTCACCAGAAACCTTAAAGACACTGGACACTCTTGCTGCCAAGAATGACACAACTACTTCGGAGTTGGTGCGACAATTTGTGGATAAAGGACTTTCAATAGAGGGATACCGGCAGGACATCGATTTTATAGCCAGTATTATCCGGCAAGAGATAATGGCAATTTACCACATTGAAGATATCAAAGCAGTGGTGGAGCAGCAGACGAATCGCATAGCCAAAATGCACATGAAGTCCGGCAAAGTAGATGCCGCAGCATTCTTTCTATTGATAAAGGTGCTGATGAATGTAGCCAATGAGGGAACAGAAGATCAGTTTGACCAAATGCTGAATGAGGCCATTACATTGGGTGTGGACTACATGCAGAAAAAAGATTTTCAAATTAACAGTTTTTTACAGGATACGGACAATCTGCGCCGTCTTGCGGATAAGCTGTGACGGACAGAAGTTTCTATTTAAGCGAATGCCTGTAAAAGCAGGCAGAAAGGAGAATTTTCATGAATTTAATGGATTATCATGAATTTTTAGATGAAGTGAGTAAACAGGTGAAGGACTATTTCCCAACAGAATATCAGAATGCCAAGGTGGAAGTGAATCATATTGTGAAAACCAACGATCAGGAGTTGGATGGGCTTGTCATAAGGCGTGAGCAGGACACAATCGTGCCGCAGATTTATCTTAATGGATATTTTGAGTTGTATGAGAATGGTGTCAGCCTGAATGAAATATTGATGAATATCTCCGCCAGTTACTTTCAAAAAGCAGTTCAGTCCTTTGAAAATCTGCCTGAGAACATGTCAGATTATGAGCAGATAAAAGACCGAGTTGTAGTTCAACTGGTCAATCGGGATATGAATCAGACTCTTCTGGAGAAGCTGCCCAGCAAGGGAATTTCTGATACAGATTTAGCAGCAATCTTTAAAATCCCCCTCTTTATTGACGAGCGTGGGACAGCTACCATACGAGTGACCAAGGAACTGATGGAACAGTGGGGGCAGGAGCTGGAAACAGTATATCAAGATGCTCTTATCAACACGGAACGGGAAAATCCGGCGCAGCTCACAACATTAAGTGCTATGATGGGCGAATTATTTGAGCTTCCTATTTTTCAGAATGAAGTTAGGTGGGAAAAGCCTGAAACCTGTAAAATGGAGCCTTATGAGCAATATGTACTCACCAATCCAGAAAAAATGTTCGGGGCCGCTACCTTGCTGTATCCAGAGGTATTACAACAGCTTTCCGATAATATGCAGTCCAATTTTTTTATCCTGCCCAGCAGTATTCATGAACTGATTTTGATGAGAGATACCGGAGAACTGAATGCAACAGAGCTTCAGGCTATGGTCATGGGTGTAAATCAGGAGACTGTACCAATGGAAGATCGCCTGTCAAATGAAGTCTATTACTATGATGGAAAGGAACATACCCTTTCCATGGCAACTACGAAAGAGGAAACTGCCGAATTGATGAAAAACATACAGCAATCTGTAAACTTCATGGTACAGGAGAACGAGCCTGATATGGGACAGGAGTTATAAAAACGCTGGTTTCTCTAAGTGAAATAGAAGTAAAAGGAGGTTTTCCGTTGATATGCAATCTTTTTTTGAAAAATAAGCCATTCTGGAGCGGCAGCGTTAATCTACTTGATGGTAAGATCGAAGAAGTCCACAGCTATCTGGAAGCGCAGGCCGCGGATTTTCACCATTCCCTTTATTTTTCCCAGCAGCAGATTGAAAAAATGTCAAATGGCGAATGTGCGTTTTTTGGATCAACAATAGTGGAGCGATTGAGGGTTTATGGAGAGATGAAATAAATGATGAAATTATTAGAAAGATAGCGGAACGGCTTACCTTTCAAGAAAAAACAAAAAAGGACAGGAGGGATACCTTGTCAGCAAATATTTTTATTTTTTCCGCCTGTGACGCATGGGCGGGCAAAGACAATATGCGCATTTTAGGTGTTACCACAGATGAAACCATGGTCTATGCCATGATTGCAGCCAAAATCAAAGCCGAAGATATGGAATATGGCGGCTATGGCGGGGAGGAAGCTTGGTGCTGCTTGCAAAAGGATGTCAAAAATGGTGAAGTGAATTTCGATAAGCTGAAATACGGCTTTGTACAGACTTATGAGGATATGCAGATCACGGAGTCGGTTTCCCTTGTGGAATTTCCCGAAGTGTCCGTGGCCTACGAGGAACTGACCGAGGAAAAAGCCAAGGCGGAGCTTGCAAAGCTGGAGCTTGGCAGCCGCAGTTTGGTCTATTCCATGGTGGAGGTCCGTACCGATTTCGGCTATACCTGTTTTTTGATGCCGGGTATCTGCGACCGTGACAGTCTGGAATCAAACGATCATTTTCAGGAGTTTATGGAGGACATAACCGAATCGGATGTCAATACCAGCGTTTATACTTACTCCGTGGGGCGCGGAGAAAGCGAGTATCCTGACGAGGACGAACTTGCCATTATCGAACAGTACACGGACGAACTGGACGAGGAATACGGTATTGACCCTATTCAAAGCGATTTTATCAGCTTCTATTACGAGGCAGAACAGGAGTATTAAAGTCTATGACACAAGCAGACAGATATATAAGGCTGGCCGCATTGACTAAGAGGACGGATACCATAGATTCCTCTTATCATGCGGCCTTTTATTTATTATCCCATGACCCGGAATTGTGGAAAACGGCCAGCCGATATGTCACGGTAGACGGTATCGGCTTTGCCGGGCTGAAACGGGCAGTTCGTGATTTTGACGAGTGCACCCGACAGGTGGTGGATATTGCCCACAGTTTGTTTTCATGGAACAGCAAATGCAACGCTACGCCCTTTGATATTTCAAGGCTAGGTTATCCCTACATGGAATTGGTATGCAATGCATTTTATATTGCTGCCGGAGAGGTTCAGGTGGTGGTCACGCAGGAGCAGGACGGAAAGGCAAAAATGACTTTGGACAATTCCCATTATCAAAATACCAAGCGTGTTTACCGTCAATTTGAGCAGCTTCAACGCTCCATGACCGCAGATATGACACAGGACGAGGCCACAGAGCCTGAAAGGTAAGGTGATTTTTATGATTACTGGAGTAATACGTTATCAGAACGGGACGCTGGTGGTGGAGTTTCCCTGCAAAGCCTATGAGCTGGCGGCACATTTGGGCAGTATAGGCATTCGCACGCCTGCGTCGGAGCTTTTGGCTCACGGCACTGAGCAGATTGAAGTGAAGCTGGCTGCCAATGAATCGGTTGGTGAACTGATTCTGTCAAAGCTCCGGGACAGTGATACCCTGTCCGGCGTGAATCTGGCCTGCCAGGAAGTGAGCCGGGTTTGCCCCTTTGGGTATGAGGAATTTCTGGATATGCTGTGTGCAAGACCGCAGGAATCATACAACCGCTATGCGTTCTACCGCTCCTATGAAACCCTGCCGCCCAGTACGGCGGAGGGTATGAAATTCATTCTGGAGGAAACAAGGCGATACCGCACCACCATGGAGAATTATGCCCTTGTGTGCAAAGCTGCCGAGGACGAGGAATACAGCCAGCCGGAGGACGAGGACTTAGAACGGTAGCCCTTTCGGATGGAGGTGATTACTTATTTCCAGCTTGGTTTATAAGCAGCGGTTCAAAAATCCCAATTACAAAAGTACCGCAAGCAAGAATTACGCCCATGTACGCTACATTGCCACCCGTCCGAGAGTTGCCCGAAACGAAGGTAAGAGCCATGGACTGTTTGGAAAGCTTACCCCTGGTCCTATCACCGAATTTGAGGACTGGCGGGATGTGGCAAGACTGGTGTTTGCTAATTCTAAAAAGCATATCACCATGTACCGCAGCATTATCTCCTTTGATGAGGAAACCGCTGCCGAACTGAACCTGACGGATCAGAAAGCATGGCAGCGGTATATTGAAAATCACATTATGACCATTACCGAGAAAAACAAAATTCAGCGTGAGCATTTGCAGTGGGCGTGTGCTCTCCACAAAGAAAAGCACCATCCCCATATCCATGTGGTATTTTGGGATACCTCGTCGCAGGTCAAAAACCCCTTTACTCCTCCGTCTGTTCCAAATGCTATCCGTAAACAGCTCATTAAGGATACCTTTGCAGATAAAATCCGAGCCTTTGGGAAACAGAAAAATATAGCTGCCGCCGATATGCGCAAAATCAGCAATGAGCTGGTGGACGAATTTGAACAGCACTTGCGGAGGCTTAATAAAAACCAGTATAAGCGGCTTCGGGAGGACTATGACGAGGATCATGAACTTTCCGGCAGCTTTGATTTCGATGATGAGATTTTGATTGAAACCGCTGACCGGATATTCAGGATCAAGGCGGCCCTGTCGCCCACAGGCAGGATTGCGTATCAGCTTTTGTCCCCTGAAATCAAAGTACAGGTGGATGAATTGGTTATCTATCTACTGGAAAGCACTTCTGCTCTTAGGGAGCAGAAAGAAAGCTATATCGGCAGCAAAATGAAAATGGCACTGCTCTATGGCGGCAGCGAGGATTATCTTGAAAAGCAGCGGGAACGCTTTGCTGGGGAAGCGGATAAGATTATTGCAAACCGCATTTTAGGCATGGTAAAGGCTCTGAACAGGTTGGACGAGGAACTGCGTGGTGCAGAATATCAAAGCGCCCGCCGGGTCTATTATGCCGAGCGTATGCTGATGGAAGCCTTGGATATGCTCTCCGCTCTAAGCCGCGATAACGACCAGCGTTTTGAGGATTGGCTGAAACTACACCACGGGGATTTATCGAAAGAAGCTAAGAAGGAACTATTTTTGAAATTTCAGGATAAGGGCTATGAACATTAACCATCAGGGAGGAAAATGGATTGAAAACAAAAAAAGATTTTTTTGACGATTTTTTCACTCGGCTGGCCGAAAAAGGCTTTCGGGTGGAACGTATCATGGAAAGCGACGTTGCCGCCGAGGTGTATGACGAAAGCTCCCTTTTCTGTGTGGTCACACAGGACGGGGAGCTTGTTTTTGAAAAATATGAAAGCGGCAAAGCAAGGATTTTGGAGCAGGCCGCAGAGGATTCCCGTGCCACGCTGGGCTGCTGTACACAGCCGCCCTTTGCAGATATGGAGCGGATGGAACCTGTTTTGTTGACAGGAGGCTCTTACATCAAGATATTTGAAAGTGCCGGAACCATTCTGCTCTGCCGCCGTACCGGATTGTTCGGCTATGAGTTTGTCACTTGTCAGAAAGCACTTCCAAAGCACAACAGCAGGAAATATTACCGGGAGTTGCTATTCTATGATCCGGTGCAGGCACAGGACAGCTTTATGGAGCGCAGCGGCCTGAAAATTGCTCCCCCGATTTCCTTTTCCCATGACGAGCTTCGTGCGCTGGTGTCCTGCTGCGCGCGATATGTCATGCTGGACAACGAACTGGACAGCGGCAATGAAAGCCGTATCCGGGCACTAATGGCAAAGATTGAGGAAAGCCTGCCCCAGCAGCTAGACCTATCTCCACGTAACTATTTTCAAAATGAAATGTAAAGGAGAATGCCTATGAAATCCAAAACTGAGTTTTATCAAAGCTATTTTGAGGCTCTGCAAAAGAAAGGCTTTACCGTCCAGCCCTCCACCTCACCCGACTATGTGGCGGATATTTACCATAAGGATAAGCTGATCGCCTTTTTCACCAAGAATGATTTGGTGATGAAAAATCCCTTTGTGGAGGTGCAGGATAAGCTGATAGACAGGGTTCAGACCCTCGCCAAGACTACGGCGGTAGCCTGCGGAATCTGTTCCGATAAGCCCTTTGACGAGGCTACCGCTGCAAAGCTGCCGAACAATCTCTACAAAATCAACGAGCATAACGGTGTGGTGCTGGCTTGCAAGCAACATCCATTGTTTGAGTATGTACTTTGCACCTATCGAAATGATGAAAACAAGAATCCCATCCAGCGGCAGTATTTCTACAACAAGGATGCCGCCTTTGAGAGCTTTGCGACCCGAAGCGGCCTGATTGATGAAAAGCGGCTGTTTTCCGAAACGGATTTAAAAATCATTCATGCTGGCCTTGTAAAGATGCGCACCATTGACAGCGACCTGACGCAAGACGACCTTAATTCCGTGGAAAGGCTGGTGGATAAAATCGAGGATATTATCCCAGAATTGCAGAAAAAAGATAAGGCTCTTGATTTTTCGTGGCTCTTTAACAGCATGGAGCGAGGCATTGAACGGGAATAAAAAAGCTGCCGTAAAAGGGCGGCAGCCACTACTTGGTCATCAGCTTTACCATGTGAAGCACCGCCGCAGCCTTTTCTTCGTTTAACACACGATAGTTTTCTACAAGCTCTCTTTCATCAGCGCTGGGATACATCACTTCATTGTTGTCGTTGAAAAATTCCGCAAGTGTAGTACCAAGACGGGCAAGCAGTTTTTCCAATATTAAAACGGACGGCTGGCTTTCCCCTTTTTCAACTCTGCGGATATAATTTTGCGATATATCAGTATCTTTAGAGAGCTTATAAACACTAATCTCCTTTTGTGTTCGGAGATTCTTAAACTTTTGTGGCAAATCCATTGTTATCCTCCTTCCTGTACTTCTATTATTATGGTGCATAACACAACAAAATATAAGACAACGATATTTGTTGATAATACGGATATATAGTTGTATTATGTACAAGTAAGACCCTATTCTAAAAGATTGGAGAGTGATATTATGAACCACCCAAGCGGAGAGTCGATTTGGGGAAACATCAACACCGCCGTAGAAATCGCCATGAACATTTACCTGATTGCCGCCAAAGATGAAAACGGTTTTGAACGTGAGGGCATTATGGTTCCAAAGTCAAAGGCAAAGGAAGTCCTTTCAGAGAAAGCCATTTCCATGGCGGAGCAGGACGGTGACTGGATTTGCTATGGTGAAGATACCAAGGACATCCCCATGTATGAAATGCTTCAGCGCCGTGTCGCTGCCTGCAAACGTATGGAAACCAAAGCTATTGAAATGATAAAGGAAATTAAACGGGACGGCAGCCTGCGCCTTACGGATTATTTCGGTGAGTGCGCCCCGCCTGTCCCCTCTGAAGCGGAAAAAAGCAGCCCGGAACAGCTAAACCGGGTACGCAACGGCATCTATTTTGTTCATTCAGAGGGAGAGGACTATTTTGCCATACATGAATCGGTAGCCGACAATTTTATGTCGGATATTGCCGAAGCCTTTGGAAGAAAGCAGGGAGAATACCTGTTCTATGATCTGACCACCGCCGCCGTTCCTCTCTTTGAATTGCGCCAAATCTATGATGAGGTTGAGGACTTAATCGTATCGGAAGATAGCCTGCTTGCCACCCTGAATAAGAATTTCGGCGTTTACATTTCCAATTATAATGATCTGATACAGGAGGAAGCGAAAATCCCTCCCATGGAAGCGCCTATATGTCTTTTTTTGCAAAAGCAGCTTGACCGGGCGGCACAGGAACCGGATCACTCCGCGGATACCGAGATAAAAAGTAATCTGATTCCCCTTACCTTTGGTGAGGAAGCGGAGGACTTTGGATTTGAGCCTTAAAAGAGATGTGCTATGGTTAAAAAGAAGCTGAACAAAGAAGATTTGCTGTTAGCTGGCATATCGCTGCTTTTACTATTTTTACTATTCTTTATAGTGGTAAGCCAGTAGTACCCTGTCGGTTTGAATTTATCATGCCACAGGACTTGGAAGTATATTACAGAATGGTTTTTGCTAAAAGTTTTAAAAGTTTTAAATAAAGTATTGACTCTCACGTAACGTGATAGGTTATTCTTAATAAATAGAGATGAGTAGCTTACAAACAATATAGGTGTAATCTTTTTCGAAAATCTCATCTCAAAATCACGGAAAGGAGGGTGACTAGAATATGAAAACTGTAAAACAGATTTCTGCATTAACTGGGGTTAGCGTTAGAACACTTCAATTTTATGATGAGATTGGTTTATTCAAACCCACGCAAGTTACCGATGCGGGCTACCGGTTATATGATGATGCTTCGTTGGAAAATTTACAACAGATATTGTTTTTCAAAGAACTTGACTTTACTCTGAAAGAAATAAAAGAAATCATGGATAATCCACAATTTGATAAAGTTGAAGCTTTCAAAAGACAAAAGGAGCTAATCCAAATGAAGCGGAATAGGTTGAATGACCTACTCAGTTTATTGGAGGAACTGGAGAAAGGGGAAAAAATTATGAGCTTTACCGAGTTTGATATGAGTGATTATTTTCGGGCTTTAGATGAGTTTAAGAAAACTCATATTGATGAAATTTTTAAGAAATTCGGAAGTACTGATAAATTTGATGAAATGGTAAGTGAATTAGAATCAAAGGAATCAGATATTATTGAACTTGCTGTCAAACAATATGGTAGCATCGAAAACTATCTCAAAGCTTCAGAAAAGAACTTGGAGAAATATTTAGAAGATGATGCAGAAAGAGTCGATGTAGAACAATCTATTGAAAAGACAGATGATCTTACTAGAAGGCTTACCGCAGATCTGAGCAAAGATGTTTCTTCTGGAGAAGTACAAGAAATGGTTCAGGAACTTATTGATTTATGCAATCAAGAGAACAGTGGTATTGATATGGGAGAAAACTACTGGGGTTTTATGGCCGAGAATTATCTTTCTAATCCTATATTTATCAATGCTACTAATAAAAAATACGGTGAAGGAGCAGCAGAATTTATAGGAAAGGCATTAAAGGTGCATTTAGGGTAGTGCTATAGAAGAACTAAATAGAGAATAATTGTATAATGAAAAGATGGGTGAATACCGGGCAACTGGTATTCGCCCATCTTTTTTTGGAGGTGAGAACTTTTGAAAATGGTGTATATTGCAAGCCCCCTGCGCGGGGATTACAACGCCAATATAAAAAACGCGGTGGAATACTGCCGCCTTGCCGGTGAAAGAGGTGTGCTGCCTCTTGCACCCCATATTATTTTCAGCCAGTGGTGTAATGACACGATCCCCGAACAAAGAGCGCAGGGCTTGCAGCTTGGCCTTGCCTTGCTTGAAAAAGCCGATGCACTTTGGGTGATGGGTGAAAAGATCAGCGAGGGTATGCGGGGTGAAATCATCTTTGCTATGGAGCACGGCATTCCGGCTTACCATATCACAAACCCGCTGGAACCGGAGGCATACCCGGTCAGCGCCGATGAAAACCAGCTTCTGTCCAAGTTTGACTGCGTTTACGAGAGCAGCCGCAGAAGCTATGAGAAACAGCTTGTGGTGCTTCGGCATGAACACCTGAAACCGGAGTTTCGGACGCCCCGCAACCAGATATGGCTTGTGACCCACGGCCCCGGCTGCCGGCCTGATTATATCCACAGCGATACCATTCATCTGAGGCATCCGGTGGACGGTGATTATATGGCGGTGGGACGCGGTGATGTGTGGGGTGTTCCAAAGCCCGAAATGCTGGACTGCATCAGACAGGCTTATCCCGAATTTGACGCCGCTATGCAGCCTGCCGCAGAACCGGATCAGGAGCTTTGCCGATGAAGAAAAAAGAAAAGATCCTATTAAGCGCCATACTATTCGGTATCGGCACAATCTTTAATCTGTTTTTTACAGCCGCCCTGCATGGCCTGCTGTCGCGCCGGTACACAACACTCACTCTGATTTCCTTATGGGACTGCATCGCCGGGCTTTTTACCCAGCGCCAGCAGTTCCTTTTGTTTTTATCCTTTGAGGGATTTCTCTGCCTGTGCGGTGTGCTGTTTTGGGTACAGAATAACCGGCCTTATCAGAGTGAGCTTGTGCGGGTAGCCGAGGATATTTATACGCCTGCCCCCGTGGGACAGTATCAGCACGGATCGGCCAGATGGCTGAGTAATGCGGAAAAAAGCAAGGTTTTCGGCACACAGGTTATCAATCCGCAAAATGAACTGATCCGGGGACTCTTGGATACCGGATATTCTGATTTGCCGTTTATGAAAAAGAAAAAAGGAACACAGGCTGACACCGGGCAAGGTACGGCGGTACAGGACGAAACCGCAGAACAGCCACCCGTTGCCATAGAAAACGAGAAAAAGGAGGGCTTTGTTCAAGATGAAGATTTTGAAACGGTGGATTATGACCTTGCGGCTGAGAATTTAAAGAAGGCACAGCCGCGGGAGGCTCCGATCCCTCTGCCGGAGCAGGAGGAAGAAAAGGAGGAAACCGATCCCTGCCAGCTATTTTCCGAGGGCGGCATTGTGGTGGGAATGGAGCAGATTGCCGGTATTGGTGACGGAGAGCCGTCCGAAAAGCTCCATTACATTGCGGAGGATACCCATACCCTGACCATCGGCGCCACACGCTCCGGCAAGACCCGCTGCCTTGTCATCCAGTCCATCTGCCTGCTGGGGCTTGCGGGGGAAAGTCTTGTCATCAGTGATCCAAAGGCAGAGCTGTTCCACTATACAGCGGAGTTTCTAAAGAAGCTGGGCTATGAGGTGATTTGTCTGGATTTTAAGAACCCCGAAAAAAGTACCCGCTACAACCTGTTGCAGCCTGTTATTGACGCGGTGAATGCCGGAAACATGGAACGGGCGGAAATGTATGCGTGGGACATCACCAATATTCTTGTGGGAGATGATGTGTCCAACGAAAAGATTTGGGAAAACGGCGAGAAATCCACCATAGCGGCGGCAATCCTCTGCGTGGTGGTGGATAACAAAAAGCGGCCCGAATACCAGAACCTGACCAACGTGTACTGGTTTATTGCGGAAATGAGCAAATCCGTGGGCGGCAAGACACCCATGAGCGAATACATGAAGAAGCTGCCCAGCTCCCACCCGGCACGGGCGCTCATGTCCATAGCGGAGGTTGCACCCAGCCGCACCAAGGGCAGCTTCGACACCTCTGCCCTGACCACCCTGCGGCTGTTCACCAGCCGGTCCGTCTACTCCGTCACCCATAAGAGTGACTATAATATTTCGGAAATCGGGCGAAAAAAACAGGCTTTGTTTATGATTTTACCAGATGAAAAGACCACCTATTATCCTATCGCCAGCCTGATGGTATCCCAACTCTATGAGCTTTTGGTGCGTCAGTCAGACCAGCGGGGCGGCAGGTTGGAACGCCGGGTAAATTTTGTACTGGATGAGTTCGGAAACTTTACCAAGCTCACCGATTTCACCAACAAATTGACTGTGGCAGGCGGTCGTGGAGTGCGGTTCAATCTGTTTTTACAAAGCTTTGAACAGCTCACCCAAAAGTATGATAAAGAAACGGCGGCCATTGTCAAATCCAACTGCCAGACATGGATTTATCTGCAAGCGGACGATAAGGAAACCTTGCAGGAGGTCTGTGACAAGTTGGGCAAGTACACCACTAGCGCTTATCAACTATCCAGCCAGCACGGGCGCTATGTGAACCCTTCCAGCTCCCACAGCATCAGCCTTGTGGCAAGGGAGCTTTTGACCACAGATGAAATCCGCAGGGTACAGCGTCCGTCGCAGATTGTCATCAGCCGTTCCCATCCGGCGATGATGAACGCTCCAGACCTGTCACAGTGGTACTTTAACCGGATGTGCGGATTGGGTGATAAAGAGCATAACCGTTTGGTACGGGAAACCAGAGAAGCGGCACGGCCGATACTTTCAGAAATAAAGGGCGATATTCCTCTTTGGAATATTTGGGTGTACTATGCCAAGGATTTGCAGCTTAAAGAAGCCCAGCAGAAGTCACAGGCCTTCGCTTCGCAGATGGGCGCTATATTCTCAGAAAAAGGCTTTCGGAAAGGAGGCTCGAACAAGAGTGAAGATGACGATTAAACACTACAATCAAAAGATTAAGGCCAAGGCGAAAGCGGTGGGTGCAGGATTGCTCACCGCTTTTCTCATGCTCCAAAACAGCACGGTTGCCTATGCTGCCGGAGGCATCAGCAACAGCCAGATTGCCAAAGGCACGGAAAAACTCATTCAGGATGCCACCACCTGGCTTATGGTGCTGGCTCCGGTCGTGGCGGGACTGCTGATTATTTATTTCTGCATCCGGCGTTCAGCTGCTGACGAAATGGATCAAAAAAAATGGAACAACCGCATTGTGGTTGCCATTGTATCCTGCATCGGAGCAGTGCTGGGCAGTGCCACCTTAAACATCATTATCGGCTACTACCAGTAAGCCGGAAAACCTCATGTGAAGCCGCAGGAAGCCCCTGTGGTTTTTCAGTTGCAATCAAAAATCCATGATTAAAAAGGAGAAGAATCACTATGAAAAATCTGATGAACAAAATCGTTTCCAAGGCACAGCACATGGCGGGCAAAGCGAAAGAGGCCCTGATCCGCACCAAAATAAAGCTCCAGCAGTGGAAAGTAAACACCGGCAGGGTCCTTTGCCAGCAGTCCGGGGAAGGCTTCGTGGATACGGCGCTGAAAATTTTAATTTCGGTTGTCGTGGGCGCTCTGCTGCTTGCCGGTCTTTACATGCTCTTTAATGATACGATTTTGCCCACGCTGACTGAGCGTATCAAGAGCCTTTTCAACTATAAGGGCTAAAGAATGGCACAAGTCCGCCCCTTTTCATTAGGCAAAAGGGGCGGACATCTTATTTTCAATTTTGAAGGAGGAACCGACATGAACGTAACAGCAAAAATTGTTGTCAATCTGACCGATAAAGGCAGGCTCAAGGTTATTTCCACTGTTTGCTTAAACGATGAATTTCTGATTACCGGAGTCCGCATTGTGGACTGCGAAAAAGGGCTTGGCGTGTTTATGCCCAGCCGCAGAACAAAGGCGGAGGAATACCGGGACATCTGCTTTCCGATTACCCCACAGCTTCATAAAACCATCAAGGAAACGGTGCTGGAAGCCTACCAAAATCAACCGGCTCAAGCGGAGGAAGCGGATTAAACGGTATGCAGTATGCGCCCTGCGGGATTTCCTGCAGGGCAAGGAGGTGAAAATCATTTGGAAATAATCCTTGTACTGCTTATCGTGGCGGTCTTGAACGGCGCGGTGGCCTTTATAGATGAAATGCTTTCCGACCTCGTTCCTATGACCTTAAACGCCGACCAGTATATGATGGCGGCAGGCGGCGGAAGCATGGTATCCGTTCTGTTTGATATTCTGCTGGGCTTCGGCGTGTCGCTGATTATCCTGAAATTCCTGAAAAAAGGCTTTGAAACCTATGTCATGTGGACGGACGGCGACCCGGATGTGGAGCCGACCCACCTTGTTATCCGCTTTATTCAGGCCATTGCTGTGGCGGTCTGCTTTCCGGTCCTGTACGGGTGGCTTGCGGATATCACACAGGGACTGACAGATGATTTGATGGCAGCCATCGGAGCGGGTACGAATTATGACTGGCAGGCGTGGGTTAACGGCATCAGCTCCCTTGGATTGGTTACGGCCATCTTCGGCTTGATTTTCGTAGTATGCTACTTTGTGCTGTACTTCCAGTTCCTGATGCGGGGGTTGGAGATTATGATTTTGCGTATCGGCCTGCCCCTTGCCTGTGTGGGGCTGCTGGACAATGACAAGGGGGTATTTAAAACCTATCTCAACAAGTTTTTTCAGTCTACTCTTGCCGTGGTGGTGCAGATATGCCTGTGCAAGCTGGGAGTCGGGATGATGATGAACATCGGCATCAATATGAATATCTTTTGGGGAATCGCCTGTATTGTGCTTGCCATCAAAACACCGCATTTTCTCAGTGAGTTTATGGTTCCCACAGGCGGCGGTGCGGGTGTCATCAACAATATGTATCATTCCGTCCGGCTGGTTGGTATGGCAAAGGGTATAATCAAGTAAAGGCGGTGATGGATTATGATAACACTTGACGATATTTCCATGGCGGTTATCTCCCTCATCCGCCTGGGGGCGGTGTTCCGGTTTGTTTACTGCATGATCCGGCTGCAATCTGCCGAGGAAGAACAGGCGCAGTATAAAAAACGGACGAAAAACACCGTGATTTTCTATGTAATTGCCGAATGTATCTGGCAGATCAAAGAGATTGTTTTCTACTATTATGGCGCGTAACATCCGGTAGAAGTTGCGGCGCGGATCGGTTATAATAATGTTTATCATACACAGGAGGTGACGCGAAAATGAGTATCCGGGAGCAAGAGGACGCACTTTTTGAAGTCATGAAAGCGGTTGATTCCAAAATTGTTACAGACGGCGTGGTAGAGGAAAATGCCTATCTGTCTGCAAAATATAAAATCGTATTTGTGCTGAAAGAAGTAAACGGCGGTGAAGGCTGGGATTTAAGAGAATTTCTGCGCTGCGGAGGACGTTCTCAAACGTGGGATAACGTGGCTCGTTGGACAGAGGGGATTTTGAATCTGGAGCAAAATATCCGCTGGGAGGATTTGGAGCAGGATAATGAGGAACGGCGCAGCGTGTATCTGAAAAAAATCTGTGCCCTCAACTTAAAAAAAGCAGCGGGCGGCTATACGGCTGACCATAAAAAAGTGTCCTTGGCAGCTCAAACAGACCGCAATTACTTAAAGCAGCAATTTTCCTTCTATGATGCAGACCTTGTGATTTGTTGCGGAACGGAAAGGCCCTTTCTTGAATGTATCTATGGGAACAGCGGTATAGAATGGAAGCGTACCTCCAGAGGAATATGGTATACGGTCACAGACATAATCATTATTTCCTTTGCCCATCCGGCTTCCAGAACCAAGGACTGCTTTTTGTACTACGCATTGATTGACGCCGTTCGTGAAATTCTGGCAGGATAGTAATGAAAGAAAATCCATATTGCTGTAAAAGCTCCTTTGAAGGCATGGGCTTGTGCTTCAAGGGAGCTTTCTCTATATACAAATTCAAAGAAGGAGGCTTTCTATGTGACAAATGAAATCAGTTTATACATTCCTACCGGCGTAAGAGCCGAAAATGAACTGTTTAACGGCTTCGGCAAACGGGAGCTTTTGCAAAGTACAATCGGCTCCCTGTTCGGCGGTGCTGTGGCGGCTCTTTTATGGCTGGTCGCCGGAAATGTGGCACTGACTGTCGTTGCCGTTCTCAGCGGTATCTTCGGTTCAGTGATGATGTGTACCAGAGATCAGAACAACCAAAGTGTGGTTGACCAAATCCGGGATATGATACGGTTTTGGCGCAGCCAGCAAATTTATCCCTACCGTATGCAGGACGAATGGGGTATGAAGTAAAGGAGGATTTAGCTTGACATTTCTTGACCTTTTTGCAGGAATCGGCGGATTCCGTAGAGGTCTCGAAAGAAGCGGACATACCTGTGTGGGTCATGTCGAAATTGATAAATACGCAAATAAGAGCTATATGGCAATGTATGAGCTTGCGCCCTGCCCCTATGGGTTCGGTGCAGGCTCTAATTTTACTATGATGTGCAAACCGGAGGTGAGGAAAAGCTGTGACGGAAAAAACTGCAAGGGCGAATGGTACGCCAGAGACATTAAGCAAATCCGGGCAGGAGAAATACCAAAGGCTGAAATCTGGACTTTTGGCTTCCCCTGTACCGACATCTCTATCTCAAACAATAAGCAGCTCGGACTTGACGGGGCCAGAAGTGGACTCTTTTTTACGGTTGCTGGCCTGCTCAAAAGCACGAGTCCCGAAGATCGACCCAAGCGGCTTATCGTTGAGAACGTTAAGCATTTGCTGTCAATTAAGAGAGGTGGGAATTTTACCGCCGTTCTCACTGAATTATGGGAAGCTGGGTATGACTGTGAATGGCAGGCCGTCAATTCAAAGGATTTCTACGTTCCCCAGCACCGGGAGCGAGTGTACATTATTGGACATTTTGGAGGAATCCGTGGACGAAAAGTATTTCCTCTCGGCAGAACAAACCCTGCGGCTATTAGACAAATCATAAACGGCTCACAGGGAAAACGGGTCTATGACCCCGGTGGCGTGTCCGTCACGTTAACTGCCGAGGGAGGCGGCTTTGCGGGTAAAACCGGACTGTATGCCGTATCGGTAAACCGGAAGGACGGACTCACCGGAGAAATCCAACACGCCCATACCCTGACCGCCAGCGATTTTAGGGGACTGAACCGCAATCAGGATCAGAACGCCGTGCTTTCAGAAATCCCGCCCTGTGAGGCGTTCAGCGGATTTAATCAAGATACCGGGCAGAGTGGCCCTGCGCAGGGCATTGTCTGCGTGGGCAATACGAATCCCAGCGGCAACGGCATGAATGGAAACGTGTACAGCGCACAGGGGCTTTCCCCAACGCTTACCACCAACAAGGGAGAAGGAATCAAGCTCACGGTTCCCGCACAGGCTCCGCCCTGCGCGGCCTTTATCGACTTAAACAGGGATACGGAGCTGACGGAACATGCCCGCTGCCTAAAGGCGCGGTATCATTCGGGAATTGGCAATCATCGGGGGGAAACCTCCGGTGTTTTTCTTTGCCAGGGACACCCTGACTGTGTGAGAGCAGTCATTACCCCGAATCGGGAGAATAAGCGTCAGAACGGAAGAAGAATCAAGGAACCAGGGGAACCCAGCTTTACTCTTACCACGCAGGATATGCACGGCATTCTACTGTGCTGCTATGACGGAGGGCTGCCCATCCGAGAGGCGAAAAAAGACGGCTACACCATGGCCTATCATGGGGACGGAATCAACCTTGCCTACCCGAATAGCACCGCCAGCCGCGGACGCGTTGGAAAGCAATGTGCGCAGACCCTGCTTACCAGCGGCAGCATGGGAGTCCTTTTGTGCTGCCGCATCCGCAGGCTGACGCCGAGAGAGGCATGGCGGTTACAGGCATTCGAGGATTTTCTGTTTGACCAGGCGAGGGCGGCTGGAGTCAGTGACGCCCAGCTTTACCGACAGGCAGGTAATGCAGTGACCGTCAATATTGTCTATGAAATCGGGTCGCGCCTGCCGGGAGGTCGCCTATGAAGTTCGGTGTGCTTTATGTAGACCCTCCATGGGCGTACAAGGTTTACTCCAAAAAAGGAGAAGGCCGCAGTGCTGAAAATCATTACCATACCATGCACGCCGAGGATATTTATAGCCTTGACATAGACGGTATTGCGGATAAGGACTGTGTGCTATTTCTGTGGGTGACCTTTCCCTGTCTGCTGGAGGGTTTGAATGCCATCAAACGATGGGGGTTTGTTTATAAAACCCTTGGCTTTTGCTGGGTAAAACGGTGTAAAAAGCAAACTGACAAATGGTTTTGGGGACTGGGTTTTTGGACACGCGCAAACTCGGAACTGTGCCTGATTGCCACAAAGGGCAGACCAAAGCGGGTATCAAAGGCGGTACATAGCATTGTAGATACACCGGTGGAACGTCACAGTAAAAAGCCAGACGAAGTACGACGCCGAATTGATCTGCTTATGGGAGATATTCCCCGTGCGGAGTTATTTGCGAGGAAGCAGTATGACGGCTGGGTGTGCCTTGGCAATGAAATTTACCGCCTTGATATAAGGGAGGCCATACAAAAAGTGAAGGAAATGGAGTGATGGATATTTTCTCATATCTAAATGATAAAAATAAAATTTATAACATGGATGCCTTTGATCTGATGAAGCAGATGCCAGATACTTCGGTCCAGCTAATTCTTACCGATCCGCCTTATGGAATCCAATACCAAAATAATCTTACACGAAAGAAGCTACCTCGTTTAGCAGGAGATGACGGAATCGACTATTTAACTTTCGCACAACAATGCTATCGAATATTAGAGGAGGATTCCCATGCATATTTTTTTACCCGGTATGACAAATATCCATTTCATTATGAATGCCTTGTGAAAGCCGGGTTCAGTATAAAAAATTGTCTCGTTATAGAAAAGGGGCTATGTGGAAATTCGGGAGATTTGTACGGAAGTTATGCAAGTAACTGCGAGTGGATTATTTTCTGTCATAAAGGTCGCCGTGCTTTTAACAAAACAAAGCTACTTAGGAATAAAAAGCCTGCGGGCAAACCAGCTCATCGTTATGGAAATCCCATTCAGGAATATAAAACACGGTTCTTTTGTTGCTGGTTTGGAAAACAATACCCAAAAGCAACTTACAATCCGGTATGGAGAGTTAAGCAGGGTTTCCAGCACCCCACAATGAAGAATGTCGAATGCTTAGAATGGCTCATACAAATATCCAGTAACCCCGGTGATATTGTTTTTGACCCTTTTATGGGGAGTGGTTCTACGGCACTTGCCGCGATCCAGACAGGACGTTTTTTTATTGGCAGTGAAATAGAGACTTCTTACTGTGAATTGAGTCAAAGCCGCATTTTGAAAGCGCAGTTTTCCGGGTTACAGGGTAGTCAGCACTCTATCCAGCGAGAATCAGAGCGGGTATATGGATGAGTTGGAACATTGATTTTTTGGATATATTTTTGACCTGTCTACTCCTTGTCCTATTTGCGGGAAGCCTGTGCGACATGGCAATCAGCAGAATATTAAAGCAATCCATACCAAAAACCGCCGTTTACAGTATGACTGTGACGGCGGTTTTTCTTGCTTTATATGGCTTTACCCCATTGGCGCTTCGTTGTATCCTGCTCTGCGGGGTGTTGATTGTGGCGGGGGGCGTTGACCTTTCAACCTATGAAATTCCTGACTGTCTGCACCTTTTAATAGCGATGGCGGGGCTGATTCATTTTCAGCCCCTGCCAGCGCTTTTGGGATTTCTACTTGTACCACTACCTTTCCTGATCGCTGCCCTGAAAACGGAGAAAATCGGCGGCGGGGATGTGAAGCTCATGGCAGCCAGCGGCTTTGCCCTCGGTGTGACAGGCGGTATCTGGATGATGATATGGGGGCTTACGGCCGCACTGCTCTGGAACCGGGCTTACCGCAGAGAGCAAAAAAGTCTGCCCCTTGCGCCCTTTCTTGCCTTTGGGTGCTTTATGGCGCTTATGCCAACTTAAAATTGATATGGAGGAAAAACAACATGAAAAATCTACTGAAAAACCGAATTGTAGTGGGGCTGTTGTGCATCATCACGGCTTTTATCATTTGCTTTGGGCTGACACCTATGTTCAACGATGCGCTCAAATCTAAAGTGGAACTGGTGCGCGTCAGCAGCGAAATCAAAAAAGGCGACCAGATCACCGCAGGCATGATTACCACCGTGGAAACAGGGGGCTACAATCTCCCCTCTGATGTGGTGTATAAGGCTAATGAGGTGGTTGGCAAGTACGCCAATGCAGACCTTTACAAAGGCGATTATATCCTGAAAACAAAACTCTCGGATACGCCTATGCTGAAAAACGAGTATTTAAGCGGACTGGACGGCACAAACAGAGCGATTTCCGTGACCATCAAGAGCTTTGCCGCAGGACTTTCCGGCAAGCTGGAGCGTGGGGACATTGTTTCCCTGATTGCCAGTGATGTGGGCGAAATGCGCGAAACACTGATTCCCACAGAACTGCAATATGTTGAGATTATTGCCACCACGGACAGCAGCGGTAATGACAGCAATATACAGGAGCAGCCCAAAGACAGCGAGGACACGGAGCTTGCCAGTACCATTACCGTGCTTGCTACGCCGGAACAGGCCACGCTTCTTGCAGAACTGGAGCAGACCGGGAAACTCCACGCCGCCCTTGTTTATCGTGGCGGTTCGGAAAATGCGCAGAAGTTCTTGGATGAACAGACAAAGGTGCTGGAAGCGCTTTATCCTGTAAAAAGCAAGGGGCTTACCTATGAAAGCGAAAATAACAACAGCACTGCGGCACCGGCTGCTAGTGATTCTTCCGTGGGTGAAGCGGAAAGCAGTGCAGCTCCGGCCGCACAGGACTGAGAAACGGAGGCTGAATCGATGGATCAAAATAAGGTAATTGCCGTCATGGGCAGTCCGGGCAGCGGGAAAACCACCGCTGCCCTTAAACTTGCACTGACGCTTTCCATGGCAAAAAAGAATGTGATTGTCGTATTCTGCGATCCGTTCACGCCGGTGATTCCTACAGTTTTACCGGCAGATATAAACCATGACACTTCGCTGGGAAGCCTTTTGACGGCTCCGGCGCTGACGCAGGCCGCTATTCTTAACGCCTGTGTGCCAACGGAAAAAAGTGAGTACATCAGCTTCTTAGGGTATCAGGCAGGAGAAAGCCTGATGATGTATCCGCAGATCACACGGGACAAGGCGGTGGAGTTTTTTGTACTGCTCCGTTACCTGGCGGATTATATCATTATCGACTGCACCGCCTTTTTTGAGGCCGACCCGGCCTCCATTGTGGCAATCGAGCTTGCGGACAGGGGTTTACGGCTGGGAACCGCCAACCTAAAAAGCGTTTCCTACTACCTGACCCACAATCCTATGCTGGCGGACAGCCGTTTTCGTAAAGACACCCAGCAAACTGTGATTGGAAATCTGAAAGCTGGACAGGATTGGGAGTCCGTATCCCAGCAGTTAGGCGGCGCTGATTTTGTGCTACCCTATGCGCCGGAGCTGGAACAGCAATATGACGAGCTGACACTGCTGACACCGCTGGTCCAGCCGGAAAGCGCTGGATATACAGCAGGGATTGAAAAGCTTTTAGGGATACAATCGGTCAAATCCAAGGTGAAGCCAGCCCCTCCCGCTGTTGCGGATACAGCCGGAGCAAAGTCGAAAGAAAAAGCGAAAGGAAAACCGGCCTTTCGGCTGCCCTTTGCCAAAAACCGGGGGGGATTTTGATACTCACCGTCAGCCACATAGAGCTGAAGGACGCCAACGCCTATGTGACAGCGAACCACCGGCATCATAAAGCGGTGCGGGGACATCGGTTCTCTCTTGCCTGCTATGCGGACGGCAGATTGTGCGGTGTCGCCATTGCAGGCAGGCCGCGCTCCCGCCGTATCGACCAGCATATGACGGTGGAGGTTCTGCGGCTCTGTACGGATGGCACAACGAATGCCTGCTCCAAGCTCTATGGAGCCTGCCGCCGTGCGGCAAAGGCGCTGGGCTACCACCGGCTCATTACCTACACGTTAGCACATGAGAACGGAAAAAGCCTTTTGGCAAGCGGCTTTTCCTACTGTTATACCAGCAAGGGCGGGAGCTGGAATCAACCGGGCAGACCGAGAACCGATAAGGCTCCGGTCTGCTCGAAGTATTTGTATGAAATCATCCTGGTCCGAAAGGAGGACAAAATTTGCAGAACATCTTAAACATCCATAACAATGCGGGTCTGATGGGCGGTGAAATCCGGCTGCGCCCCTTTGCTGAAGTCTTAAAGGAAGTACAGGAGTATATCAGCAAAAATTACGCCGGAACCCTAAAGGACGATCCCGACCAAAGCCGTGCGCTGATTCACAGCTACATCCGAAAATACCTTGAGGAACAGCGGATCGGTGTGGACGATACGGAGCCGGATGAGCTTGCGGAGCTTCTTTATGGGGAGATGACCGGCTTTTCTTTTTTATCCAAATATCTTTACCGCAACGATGTGGAGGAAGTGAATATAAACCAATGGGATGATACAAAGGTCATTTACGCAAACGGCGAGGTGATTCCCACGAAAGAGCGGTTTACCTCACCCCAGCACGCCCTTGATGTTATCAAGCGTATGCTGCATAAGTCCGGTATGATACTGGATAATGCCAAGCCCTATGTGATCGGCCATTTGTCCAACAAAATCCGTATTACGGCCACCTCTCCGGGTATTGTGGACGAGGAAAAAGGATTATCCGTATCCATTCGTATCGTCAACCCCCGCAAGCTTAAAAAAGAGGAATTTGTTGCTTATGGCACAGCCACCGCCGAAATGCTGGATATGCTTTCAGTGTTTTTTAATTACGGTGTTTCCATGTGCATGACCGGGGCGACTTCCTCCGGCAAAACCACGCTGATGAGCTGGATTCTGGATCAGATACCCAATGACAAGCGGCTGATTACCATTGAAAAAGGATGCCGTGAGTTTGACAGCGTAAAACGTGACGAACTGGGAAGAGTTCTTAATAACGTCATTCATTTTATCACCAAGGAGTCCGACGATCCCAAACAGGTGGTAAGCATGGTGAAGCTCTTGGAACTTGCCCTTACCATGCACCCGGACTTTTTGGTTGTTGCGGAAATGAAAAGCGATGAAAGTCTGCAAGCAATCAAAGCAGCCAATACCGGCCATACCTCCCTGACCACCATTCACGCCAACGGCTGTGAGGACACCTATTACCGCATGACAGCACTGTGCAAGGAGAGCAGTTCCATGGATGACGCTACCCTCATGGGACTTGCAACAAGGGGCTTTCCCATTGTGGCTTTTGCCAAGAAGCTGGAGGATAACAGCCGCCGTCTGATGGAGATTGCCGAGTGTGTGGGCATAAAGGAAGGTGCGCCTATTATGCGTACCCTGTACCGCTTTAATATCACCGATAATCTGATGGAAAATGGAAAGGCAAAGATCATAGGTCATTACGAAAAGGTAAACGGTCCATCAGAAAGCCTTTGCAAGCGGCTCCGTGAAAACGGAATGCCGCTGAAATTGCAGCAGAGGCTTTTGAGCGCATAAAGGAGGTGCATTTCTATGAGCATGGCAGCTTATAAAGCGCCTTATATGCTTCAAATCATGATGGATGATGAACCCTTGAATCCTCGAACCGATTGGGACAATTTCGGGCATATGGTTTGTTGGCACAGCCGGTATAACCTTGGGGACGAACATAGCTTTGAGGATACCAATGATTTACTGAAGGAATTGGTGAGGAACAGTGTTTCTCCGGATACGGTGATTGACCTTGTAAAGTCCGGCAAAGCGGACAAGGTAAAGCTGGAATACGACCGTTCGGCGGGAAGATGGGAAATCAGCAGTTACGACCGACATTTTCAAAAATGGTTCTTCGAGGCAACCTTTGAGGGAAAACTGGACGCAAACAAGCAGGATATCTTTGAAAGCCTTGTGGACACCTTGCTTAATTCAGACCTCTATACTCTGGCAGCAGAGAAAAATATCATCCTACCCCTGAACCTCTATGATCATTCCATGCTGAGTATGTCCACCAGTTCCTTTTTCGGACGGGCGCAGCACGCCGAGTGGGATTCCGGTCAAGTGGGCTGGATTTACGCCACGCCGGAGGACATTAAAAAGGAGTACGGCAGCCTGACGCCTGAAAGCTATGAGAAAGCCGAAACCCTGCTGAAATCCGAGGTGGAGAGCTACGACTATTACCTCTCAGGGCAATGCTACGGTTTCCGGTTGTACGAAAACGGCGAGGAAACCGATAGCTGCTGGGGGTTCTTGGGGAGCTTTTCCGATATGAAACAGGAGATTGCATCCCAAAGCCTGCCGGAGAGCCACCGGGATATGGTTGACCATCTGCATGAGGTGTCTGATACCGTGATACGGTACAAGGATTACGATGACTTAATGGAAAATTTAGAAGAAATGGAGGCTTAAAACATTGACAATACTTGTAACACTTGCGTTTTTATTGGCAATAACGGGCAGTTTTATCCTGCTCTCGTTATCGCCCTTTACTTTTTTGGAGGGGCTGGCGGCCTATATCCGTCCGCAGAAAACCTCCATGAAAAGCAGGATCGAAAAAAGCCGGAAGAATAAGCAGCTCAAAGGCTTGAAACTGCTCTTTCTGGAAACCAAGGAGATTCTGCGAATTACGGGCAAAAGCGGACTGTTTACTGCGCTGTGCATTCTGTCACTTATTTTGTTCGCGGTAGGCACCATGATTGCCCTCACCATGAAAAACAGCTATCTTGTGCCAGTACTGGCGACTGGTTTGGCGCTTTTGCCGTTTTATTATGTGAAGCTGACGGCAGGACGGTATAAAAGACAAATCAACACCGAGCTGGAAACGGCTTTGTCCATCATCACCACCAGCTACCTGAGAGGAAAAAACACCATCATTCGTGCCATTGAGGAAAACCAGCCTTACTTAAATCCGCCGGTAGCGGAAGTATTCCGTAACTTTCTTCTACAAGCCAAACTGATCAACTCAAACACTAAGGAAGCCTTGGCAGGGCTAAAGACCGGGATTGATAACGCCGTATTTCATGAATGGGTAGACGAGGTAATTGCGTGTCAGGACGATTATAACCTGAAAACGACCCTGCCGCCCATTGTCGCCAAGCTGTCGGATATGCGTGTGGTGTCTGCGGAGCTGGATTTGCTGCTCTTTGAACCGGTCAAGGAATACATCACCATGGTCATTCTCTTGCTGGGAAGTATCCCGCTGATGTACTTTTTGAACAAGGACTGGTATCAGACATTGATGTTCACTGAGTTTGGAAAGGTGTTGCTGTCAATCTGCGCAGGCGTGATTTTTGTTTCAGTGGCCGCTGTTGCAAAGCATACCCGCCCCATTGAATACAAGAGATAGGAGGTGTTTTTGACTATGCAGAATATGATATTACTTCTCTTTGCCCTGTTTCTGACAGCAGGGCTTTATCTGATTTCGGCGGAGCTTCTCAGCGTACCGACCTATAAGGCAACCAAAGCAATTTTGAGTCTTGGGAAACGGGAGCGGAAAAAGGCACGGGATTCCGACGCCTTTATCATGGAGCTGGCGGTGAAGCTCTCCACGGTCCTGCCCATGGACGAATATCGGAAACGAAAACTCACGGCTGTGCTGAAATCCGCAGAAATCCCCATGACCGCAGAGGTTTATGCGGCACAGGCAATCGTAAAGGCCGGTCTGATTTTTGCCGGGGTAATTCCCTGCCTGCTGATTGTTCCCATCCTATTCCCGGTCTTTATTATCATAGGGATTGCGCTTTACTTTACGGAAAGCGGCAAGGCGGAAAAGCTCATTACCGCAAGACGGCAGGAAATTGAGTACGAATTGCCCCGTTTTGTGGCAACGCTGGTGCAGGAGCTGAAAGCAACCCGTGATGTCCTCTCTATCTTGGAAAGCTATCAGAAAAATGCAGGAAAAGCTCTGAAAAATGAGCTGTCCATCACCATCGCGGATATGCGTACAGGAAACTTCGAGGGCGCACTGACACGCTTTGAGGCCAGAATTTCCAGCGCCATGCTCTCTGATGTGGTGCGTGGGCTGATTGGTGTTCTTCGCGGAGATGACGGTGTGGCGTTTTTCAGAATGCTCTCCCATGATATGAAACAGCTTGAATTGCAGCGGCTCAAAAGGCTGGCAATGGAACGGCCACCTAAAATACGCAAGTATTCCTTTCTGCTCCTTGGCTGTATGCTGCTCCTGTACATGGGCGTTATGGGGTATCAAATCCTCGGCGCCATGTCAGGGATGTTCTAAGGGGGTGCAGGATGTTCAGAAGAATCTTGAAATCCAAGAGCGGCGAGGGCTATATTGATGTTGCTATTGGCATCCTCTGCCTGTTGCTGGTTGTAGCCTTCGCTGTACAACTGTTTCCCGTGTTCACTGCAAAACAGCAGCTTGATATTTTCGCCACGGAAATCGTGCGGGAGGCCGAAATCAAAGGCAGTACCAGTGTGGATTCCCGAATTGTAGAGATGCGAGAGCAAACCGGACTTGACCCGGATATTCGCTGGGACTGTGATTATTGCAGCGGAAAAAAGGTACAGCTAAACGGTGATATTGAGGTCCGGCTGACGGATACGGTAGACATTGGATTCTTCGTCTTTGGTTCAATTCCGATTGACATTCAGGTCAAGGCGACGGGTAAATCCGAAGTCTACTATAAGTAAGGGGGGTGAAGCATGATGCGATTGCGGATTATTTTGAAAGACCGGAAAGGGCATTCCACGCCCCTTACCATTGCCCTGATATTGGGGCTTCTGCTTCTGATCTGCGCTGTCTCCGAGTTTTTCAGGCTTGGGATCATTGTACAGGGTGTGCGTGACGGACTCCAGCAGGCCGTGATTACAGTAGCCACCACCAATTATGACGAAACCTATAACGGGTTGAGAGAGGGCTATTCCGGGGGATACGCCCTGTCCGGAGAAAGCTGGCAGGAAAACCTTGACTATGATGATGTGTATTACCGGCTTGACAATCTGCTGGGAACCGACGAGTCCGGGGGGTATCACATCAAAGAGGATAAAGACGGTTATGAATACCGACTTTCCGGACTTTCCGTAGAAATTGTAAACGCACCGCTGACACCTGGAAGCACAGACGATAACTTTGAAGCTGACGCCCGCATTACCATTGAAATCCCTCTGTCGTTCGGCTGGGACGCGCTCCCTCCGTTTACGATGGAGATACGCACAAGATCAGCCTATATGCCCAAGTTTTAATATATTGCGCTCGTGTGAAAACTTTTTTAAAATGTCTGGACGCGCAGGAAATTTCAGGATATAATTGAGTTGGGTAAATACAGCGAAATGGGTATATAGGGCTAAACCATTCATTTGCAATGAAAGTGAGGTCCAAGTTATGAAAAAGGATTACAGCACCAAGAAAAAAACGGCAATTGCCGTATTATCTATAGTGGCGATATGCCTTGCTGGGGGATTATTTTATTACATCAATACCATGGGTATCCAGCAGGCAGAGCTCCCAGCAGAAAGTACGCCTCCGGCACAAACTAAAGTTGTTGTGCCAGAAATTAATACTGGAACTACAGCTAAAGATATGCAGAGTAATGATGGTGAAGTATCAGTTACCGTTTCTCCATTAGAAAAGATAGAAGAGCAGTCAGAGGCAAAAAGTGAAACCAGTGCAGCTTCTACTGCCGATGAGACACATAGTCAGAAGAATAAAAAGCCGTCAGACGGGAAGCCCAAAACTCCAGATGAAGCAACGCCTCCGTCTGAGTCTCCAACAAAGAGCGAAACTTCAGCACCTACGGAGCAAGCAGATAGAAGCGTGCAGGGTTCAACAGAGAAAACTTCACAGCCGAAAACAAAACAGGATAGTGGTACTAGCTCGCCTAATTCAGTATATGTTCCGGGATTTGGGAATATTGAACCATCCGGTACGGTAGAAGGGAGCACATCATATACAGATGGAGACTGGGATAAGCAAATAGGAGAGATGAAGTAAATATTATGAAAGAGGATACAGACAAAATTAGGTCTGTATCCTCTTTTTTCGGTTAAAGGAGGAAATTTTGAATAACTGGATAAAAAGACTTTTGGTTTTTCTGTTAATTTTTCTATTGATACCGACAACCGCTTATGCTGACGGGTCAGGTAACATAGATGGAGGGGGCGGCGGATTAAACAGCGGTAAAGATGGATATACATGGCCTGGCATTGGGTATGATGGGGTAAGAGTTACAGTAGTAGATGCACAGAATGGTCAAAGGATGAGTACTCCCATTGACTATACAAATAGGAATGTGGCAGAACTGTCACAAAATATATGTCATTTTGGTAAAGTAAGTAAGATTGATTATAGGCATGGGTCAGCATTATCACCGCAGGTCAGTAATTATTTTTATAGGAATCCTCAAAAAGCAATTCCGCAGATTATTTCCGGAAACACAAAAAAAGCGGATTTAGCTGCAATTCGTCAATATTTTTGCTCAGAAGCAGCTGCGGTTATGGTGGCAAATGATACGGGTTTTCCTTTTAAGGATATAAGGGACGGAAAATATAAGCTGGTAATTGAACCAGTTATTTATCTTATTTACCAGCATCTTTATTTTGCCATGACAACTACGGAAGCTGGTCTTTATAACCGAATAACAGGCGGTGATTTGGGCTCTAATTTTCCGACGGTAGTTATGAAGAATTTGGCACTTGCCATTTTTCTGGAAAGAGATGATTTGGGATTTTCTGCATGGAAGGGTCCAACAGAAAGTGCAAGAACTACGGAAGAGATGATTAGTACATTAGGAATAGGAATAATCAGTTACCAAGATAGTCCGTCTACAAAAATTAACTCTGAAAAACAATACAGAACAGATACAGAAGTAGTTACAGCAGTTACACTTACCACCAGTTCTCAAAAAACACCAGATAATCCAGCATATGCAAGGTTCTATATCAACGGCAAGACCTATTCCCATACGGATATTTATATCCCGGAGGACGGCTCTCAGCTCGCGTGGGTGAAGTGGCGCACTCCCAAGGAACCGGGGTATATCACTATTACAGTTACAAGCAACTGTTCCATGAGCAGCCGTGAAATCGTAGCCGAAATCGTAGACCTTGATAAGAACCCGCCGCCCGACCCGCAGGCCAATGACCGCAATGATAGTTTTACCATTCCGTCTGCGCCGAATAAACTAAACACGACAACTCTGACATGGGGCGAATGGGATTGTTGGTGGCATGAGCATTGGGTATGGCACAGCGGTGACGAAGATGAGGACGGCTGGTGGGAGGATGAGGGCTGGTTTGAATATGCCTGGCTCTCTTACTCGGCAAGCCTGACTGCCAATTTAACCACTAAGCCGGATGAGAAGGTTCCTACCGCTTCGGGGAAAACGATGAAAAGCGGTTATGGGTTGAACGCCAGTGTGTCGGTGCAGGTCCGATCTTCTGCACCCAGCAGCCACATTACCGGTGTGCAGAACGTGTTGGCTTACTTCCCTGAATTCAATTATACGACCTACTGGCGGCTATTGAAACGGCTGAATATCGGATATTCCAGCACCTTTGAATTTCAGAAGAGCAAGTACAGCACCTACAGTCAGCCCGTCCATTTTTCACCGGTATGGTTCCCGGACGGACGGTATACTACCTATACGGAATGCCTTGATGCGTGGACTCCGACCGGAATGCTGCAAATCAATCTGACAGACGATCTGACCATTCGGGAATCACTTTTCAGCGATTGGCATATCCGTCCAATAAAGTGAGGTGGACTATGGGAAACCTGGCCATTTATATCATTCAAGAGGTTGGGGAAAACAACTTCTTTACCGTGCATCATGGGGCAAATGCCCTTTCGCCCCTTTTGCGGATGTTTCAGGCGAAAAAGCTTCAGGAAACGTTGCTCCGGCCGGAATCCGTCAGCCATATTTTTGAACATCTGGACTATGACGGCGCCTATCAAAATCCCCGGCTGGACGATGCGGATATGTTCTGCAAGCGTATCCCTCCCGCTGAAATGTCGGAATACAATAAGGCTTACGCAAAGCACAGCGGATTTGAGATGCGTATGACATTTGACCTCGATCAGAATGACTTTATGATGGAATACAACCCCAACTGCCCATGGTATCGTACCATGGGCAGTTTTTCCATTGACCTTGATGTGGGGCTGGTTAACGTGCAAAAACTCCTTGCCCACGCCGAGGAACGGGGGATTACGGATTTCGGCAGGCTGCTTGGCATTTACCACCGCAGAACCGGTCTTGAAGATAAGCTGGAGTCTGCCCGTGGGACTATGCGTTTGGAAGAATATCTGGCTTCTCCACAGGCGCAGGAGGATAGAGAACGCTATTGGCGGATGTTTGGGCATCAGGAAGAATTGGACGAGGAAACCGCCGAAGAAATGGAGGAACGATAAATGCAGGGACTTTTATTCCCGATTATTATGCTGACCGTCACCCTTGTGGGTGGCGGTCTTTTGCTTTTGTTTCCGAAAACAGCCAAAAGGCGTCCGGTATCGGATGAAACGGCCATGGCCATTCAGACCGCACAGCAGTTTATCAATGTGCGGGATGTAAAAGACAAGTACCTGTACACCAAGGATGGATTGGTGCTGACCTATCTGCGTGTTCATACCATTAGCATCGATTTGTACAGCAGAGCTGAAAAGAATACGCTGATTCGCCAGCTTACCGCCGAGCTGTCCGATATTCAGTATCCGTTCAAATTTATGGCGGTCAGTAGGCCCGTGGATATTTCGCCCCTTATTTCCGATATGCAGGGAATGCTCAAAACCGCTGATGACCGGCGTAAGGAGCTTTTGCGGCAGGAGATTTTGCAGATGAGCAGCTATGCCCTGTCCGGCGAAATTGTAGAGCGCCAATTCTATATTTCCCTCTGGGATAGGGTTGAGGACGGTGTGGAAAAGGATTTACTGAAAAGCGCATCCCTTCTGGCGGAGAAATTCACCACCAATGGGATCGGATGTGAGGTGCTGACAGAAAAGGAGATTGTGCGGCTTCTTAATCTCGTAAACAATCCCTCTTATACGCATTTAGAGGATACGGAATTTGAAGCCAGCATTCCCACGCTAAAGGAGGACGTATATGCCTAAAAAACAAGCGGTGCAGGAGCAGAGTATTACCAATTCTGCCCTGCTCAATGTCGTTACCCCGATGGGGTTGGAGTTTACGAAAAACAGTCTTTCCGTAGGTGAGAATTACGGAAAGGTATACGGCCTGGTTCGTTACCCGCAAAAGGTGGAAACGGAGTGGCTTTCTAAAATCACAAATATTCCCTCAACCATCGTATCCATTGGCTTTAAGCCGGTAGACAACACCACGCTGATTAACGCCATTTCACGGAGCGTGGTTCAGCAGCGCGGCTTTGCCGAGGGCGCCAAAGACCCTTTGACCCGCCAGCGTGCGGAGAAAGCCGCCGAGGACGGTGAGAAAATAATCATGCAGATCGACCGGGAGGGGGAAACCGTAGGGCTGATGAATGTGTCGGTCATGCCCATTGCCAAGGATGACCGCACCTTCAAAAAGGTTTGCCGCCGTGCGGAAAGCATAATCAGTGTGCTAAAGTGCAAGATGCGGGTTATTCCCAATCTGCAAAAGGAGAGTTTTCAGCATATTTCTCCGTCCTTTCCGTCTATCGGAAAGATAGAAAGCATCCTGCAAAAAATTGTTCCCATGTCTACCTTTGTGGGCGGCTTTCCTTTTGCCAGCTCTGGTTTCAATGACGGCGAGGGTTATTATTTTGCGCAGGACGCCGGTGGTAGCCTTGTTATTGTAGATGTCTGGAAACGCGGAAGCGACCGTACCAACAGCAATTTTGTAATTATGGGCAATTCCGGTGTCGGCAAGTCCACCGCCATCAAGCATATCATCATGTCGGAGTACATGAAAGGCACAAAAATCCTTGTGGCAGACCCGGAATCCGAGTACAAAGACCTTTGCTATAATCTTGGCGGTGACTGGATCAACGCTGTGGGCGGTTTCAATGGCAGGATCAATCCATTACAGGTTCGCCCCTCACCCCGTGATGATGAACAGGAAAAGGAAGCCGACCGGCTGTACCTTGACGAGGGCTACGGCATGAACGACCTTGCCCTGCATATGAAAAACCTTGAAATCTTTTTCAGCTTATATATCCCCAGCCTGACAGATATGCAAAAGGCAGTGCTAAAAAAATGCCTTATGGAGCTGTATCGAAAGTTCGGTATCACATGGGATACGGATATTGCCGCCTTGCGTCCGCAGGATTTCCCGATTTTTTCAGACCTCCATCAGCTTGTCAAGGAAAAATCAGATACGGAACAGGACAGGCAGGCGTACGCAGACCTTGCGCTGCTGCTCTATGATATTGCCGAGGGCGCCGATAGTTTTATATGGAATGGTCACAGTACTATCACCAGCGACAGCCAGTTTATCTGCCTTGACACAAATGCCTTGCAGGAAACCAGTGACAACATCAAGCGGACGCAGTATTTCAATATCCTTACCTACTGCTGGGAACAGATGAGCCGGAACCGTGAGGAACGGGTGCTGCTGATTTGTGATGAAGCTTATCTGATGATTGACCAAAAAGTACCGCAATCCCTTGTCTATCTTCGCAATGCCATGAAACGGGCAAGAAAATACGAGGCTGCGCTGGGAATTATCTCTCACAGCGTGATTGACTTCCTTTCGGAAAGCATCAAGCAGTACGGGCAGGCACTCCTTGATATTCCGTGCTACAAGCTCTTGATGGGAACAGACGGTCCAAACCTGAAGGAAACGGCCAAGCTCTATGATTTAACCGAAGCGGAGCAGGAGCTTTTGCTGGCAAGAAAGCGTGGACACGCTTTATTTATGGTGGGTGCCAAACGCCTGCACATCAATTTTGAAATTCCCGATTACAAGCTGCTGTATATGGGAAAAGCGGGAGGAAGATAAAACACCGGCAAGTAGGCTGTCCATGCGGATGGCCGGCCTGCTATTCTTATTAGAACTGGAGGTATATCATGGCAGACCCGATTACAGCCAAATTACTGGCACATATAGCGGCACAAGCCGCAACGGATGAGCAGGCACGAAAACGCCTGCTCATTCTTATTTTAGGTCCTACAGTTACCTTTCTTTTGCTGATTGCCCTGATTCTTTATATCCTGACCAGCCCGTTGTCCATATTTGCAGAATGGGCAATGGGTGATGAGCTGGATGCCATCGAGGACTTACAAATCAATTACGGATATAACCAAAATATCGGCATTTATGAGCAGGATTATATTGAAGGCAGCGGACAGAGCTATGAAGGAATCGTGTTCACAGATGGCGGCATGGAGGTGGTTTATTATAACCAGCTTGACGAGCGCTGGGCTGATAAAATGTACGGCACCACCGGAACTATCGGAGAGGGAGCGTGTGGTCCGACTTCCATGTCCATTGTCATATCAACCTTGACAGGAGAGCCACACGACCCGATAGAGCTGAGCAACTGGTCTGTTGCAAACGGACATCGCTGTGAGGGGAATGGCTCCTATCACAGTCTAATACCGGCCGCCGCCGAAGGGTATGGGGTATCCTGTAAGGGGGATTTGTCCGCACAGGATATTGTAAATACACTTTCTAGTGGTAAGTTGGTGGTAGCTTTAATGAGTGAAGGACATTTTACAACTGGAGGCCACTTTATTGTCCTAAGAGGTGTTACCAGCAATGGAAAAATTCTCGTGGCAGATCCTGCAAGTTATAAGCGTAGTGAACAGGAGTGGGAGCTGTCACTGATTATTGACGAGGCCCGGAAAGGCGCTGCCGCAGGCGGCCCGTTTTGGGCAATAGGCAACTGATGGGAGGGAAACACATGATTTTATATCTTTCATCTACACAGCATACAAACCTATTGGATTTTACAGGATGGTACGATACGGACAGCACTACGCCCATTAAAAAGATGGTGGGGAGCTTTGTATTAAAACAGTTCATCATCTATGATATGCGTAATTTTTCTCACTTTACCGAAGTAGTGCTGGATCGTATGGCCTTCGGGGATAGCGATACCGAATTTGCCGAAGCCATTGAGGAATTTCTGACTATGTACAGCCCTCGGATTACGGTGATTTATGAGGAATTGGCACAGGACAGTCCTTTTTTTCGTGCGCTTCTGGACAGCGGCGTGGGAAATATCGTCTGCGGTACTGAAATCGAAGAAATTCAGAGAGAGATCAGCGAGTGCCTGAGTGAGCAGGGCATGATACGGTATCATCCCAAGAAACGGACAAAAAAGGCGGAGGGCAGCAAGCGTTACCGGTTTGATTGCAAAAATATCGATATCGCAATTCTTTCCTCACAGCCAAGAATGGGCGCTACTACAACGGCTATCGGTTTTTCTTCATGGCTTTCCGCTGTCGGCGCTTCTGTCTGTTATGTGGAGGAAAACCAAAGTGGTATTTTGAGCATGATGGCAGCCGACTATGAAATGGAGCAGGAGGAGGACGGCTGGCGGCTGGACGGTGTGTACTACGGAACGGCCCCCCTGTCCCAGCCGGTGAATTTTATCATCCATGATTTCGGATATATGGCAGACCCGAAGGCTGCGTTGGAGAACAGCCATATGCTGCTTTTGGTCTGCGGCACGAAGCCCTATGAAATCGAACATTCCATGCGTTTGCTAAAGCGGCTGGAAAATGCCGACGCATATATCCTGTGCCCGTTCACGCATGAAAGTGTACGAAACGATTATACGGATATTTTTCAAAGCGATTTCCACACGGTACTGTTTTTAGAATACCAGCCCGAGCTTACAGATGGTATGAGCAATGCGAAGTCCTATAAGGCGATGGTGACAAAATATATTGCGAGGGGTAGCCCTGGTGTAAGGGAAAGGTTAACGCATTTTCCCCAAATGCAACTATGCGATGCAATGAAATAAGTATCAGCATGAAAGTAGATGTAGTTAAATACTAAGATATTATGTCATGGTCAATATTAGTCAGGGTAGTATCTTCTTAACGCACCATTTCCATCAAGTGTTATTGGTAAACTTATGTGGTAAGTTATGTTGATTTTAGCCTTGACTTTTTTGGAATTATTGCTGTATAATAAAAATAAAATTTTGAATGGAGGTGAGTAATATTATGAAAACTATTTTATGCATGAAAAACCGAAGTAATATTGCTCACTTAATAAATATGGCGAAATAGCACTTCTGTTTATTATTTCAGCAATAAATTTTTGCACTTCTGTTTTTCAGGAGTGCTTTTTATTTTGAAAGGATAAACACATGCTTAAATTAAAACATTTGAATGAGAATTTTGAACTGGTAAAAGAAATCTTGAAGAGGTATTGGGAACATGACACCGTTGGGTTGGACGATATGCTGGGTTATTATCGGATATCTTCCAATGCAATCTATCCCTATCGCTCCCAAGGGGAGGTATGTTTTCTTCGTCTTGCGCCTGTAGAAGAAAAACTGAAGAAAAATCTATACGGCGAAATGGAGTTCATCCAGTATCTGGCAAAGAACAACTATCCCGCATTGAGGCCTATCTCAAGTAAATCCGGAGATGTGTGCTTGGATTTGCATACACCCTGGGGACGCTATTATGTCACGTCTTTTAGATGCGTAAAAGGAATACAAATTGCAAAGACAGATAAATCCAGTGATATCATGTACGCTTGCGGAAAGGCACTGGGAAGGCTTCACACATTGTCATCCGCATATCGTCCGAACGTAAAAAAATGGGATCATGCCGAAGTTTTAGAGTGGATCCATGCCACGCTTTCTGAATACGAAGCCCCAAAATGTACTTTTATAGAATGGAAGCAAATCAAAGCATCGTTTGATAATTTGTCAATTAGGACAGTGTCCTAAAGGAAGCATAAACTCATGGCTGGCGGCGGCGTTAAAAGTAACGGCACAATGCCAGATATTCAGTTGTTTCAGGCACCCAAGCCCTTTAATGCAAGACGGTCAACCGCACCAATATTGTTGTAGATAATCTCCACCTTTTGGCGGCGGTCACCTCTGGCCTGTTCCGGCTCATGGACGATAATACGGTCTATAAATTCATGGACGATTGCCGGGGTCAATTCCTCAATCTCGGTATAGCGGCGAACCACGGAAAGAAACCTGTCCACATTCACGGCTTGGCTTTCCTCGGCGGCGATTTTCGTTTCCATAGAAGCAAGAGCCTTTGTCAATTCTTCCTGCTCCGCTTCAAACTTCCCGGACATTTTTTCGTACCGCTCGTCCGTGATTTTCCCGGAAACATTGTCCACATACAGCCGTTCAATGAGGGTATCCAGTTCCGCAATGCGGCGGCGGTGCTTTTCGGCGGCTCGTTTCTTCGCCGCTGTTTCCCGTTTGTATTCCTGTGCGCTCCTGTCCATGACTACCCGCGCAAACTGCTTTTCATGCTTTGGAATGTAGCGGAGCAAGTCCCGCAATTCTTCCAGCACAAGCTGTTCCAACTGGCTTTCCCGGATAAAGTGGCAGGTACATTTCCGCTTGCCCTGATACTGAACATCTTTGCGGTATTCCGCACAGCTATACGAACCCTCAAGGCGTGTACCCCATTTGTTTTTGATAGAACGGGTATGGAAATACAGCTTGCTCCCACAATCGGAGCAGTAAGCCACACCAGAGAACAAACCGGGTTTTCCGTAGCGTGGGGAGCGCCGCTTGTGCTGGCGCATACTGCGGACAATATCCCACGTTTCCGGGTCTATGATTGCTGGGTGGGTGTTCTCAAATACCAGCTGATTTTCCGCTGCGTTTAGGCGTGGGCGGTTGTCTTTGTAGGACTTCGACCATGTTTTGAAATTGATGGTCTGCCCTAAGTATTCGGGAGCATCCAAAATCTTGTGAACCGTTGTGGTATTCCAGTAATAGGGGTCTTTACAGGGCCGGGCTTTCTTCACAATGCCATGCTCGTATTTGTAGGCACTTGGATTCAAAATATGTTCGCCGTTGAACAACCGGGCAATCTGGGCGGGGCCGTAGCCCTCCACCGACAAGCGGAAGATACGGCGCACCAGTGCGGCGGATTCTTCATCAATGGCAAGCTGTTTCGGATTATCCGGGTCTTTACGGTAGCCGTAGGGTGGGATAACGGCAAGGCGTTCGCCGCTTTTACCTTTGGCCTGCCATACGGCCCGGATTTTCTTTGAGGTGCTCCGTACAAACCATTCGTTGAATATGTTCATCATGGGGGCGAAGTCATTTTCCCCACGCTGGGTATCTATGTTGTCATTGACAGCAATCAGGCGCACATCTTTTTCAGAGAAAAGAACCTCGGTGAAAAATCCCACTTTCAGATAATCACGCCCGAAACGGCTCATGTCCTTTACAATGATGGTGGACACGTTCCCAGCTTCGACTTCCTCAATCATTTGGGAAAAAGCAGGGCGGTCAAAATCGGCCCCGGAAAAACCATCATCATAAATGAACTCGTAAGGTGTGAAGCCGTTTTCCTCGGCGTATTTGGTGAGGATTTTCCGCTGATTGATAATGCTGTTGGAATCGCCCTGCAATTCGTCCTCGTGGCTTAATCTGCCGTATAAATAAATCTTCTTGTCAGGCTGTCTTTTCATAGTGACCTCTCTTTCCGACAGCCAACAGACGGTAATGTATATTCTAATTATACCGCCTTTGCCGCCTATTGTTAAGTTTGTCGATAGCATAAAACCTTGCTTCAAGCCTTGTTCTGCTTGTCGGCTTCATATTGAAGCAAGCGGGTAAAGGTGGAAATAATATCGCCCTCCTTGCCCTCTTTGAAGCGGGAGGATACAAGGAAAGTCGTATTGCCTATTTTGCGAGTGGCGGTATGTTCTTTCGGCTTGATAACGGCGGGAGTGGAGATATTTTCATTTTTATTGATTTCCTGCATAGCAAACTCCTTTCGGTGACTTCGGGCCAAGTTGGCCCGAAGTGATGAATGTTAGCTTTTTGTTTGATTTCAGAGGGCGGGTAATATAAAACCCTTAGTACCCCTCAAAACGAAGTTTTTGAGGGGGCAGAAACCCAGTATTCATGCGGTTTTGCGGACAGGGGGAAAACCTAAAATCGTAACATCGACCTGTCCGAAACTTAGGCTGCTGCGCCTATCCGAGCTGTCAAGGGCGGGCTTCACCCTTACACCCTTGACAGCTCGGATTTTTGCCGTGCCATTACACCGCCGAAAACGGGGAGCAGAGCAAGGAGAAGTTGGCCCCCGTTTCCGTCCGCTCCATTCTACGGCAAAACTGGCTCCGCTACGTTGGTGCTGTTCGTCAGCTTTGCGGGGCCAGGCCCCGCGCCCCGGCCTCCTCCAAAGAGCAGAAAGGGCGAAAGGCGTTGTCAATGGGATTGTGGAATAGCGGACGAGCGGAGCGTGGGAGCATATGCCGCAAAAGCCCATTGATGTAAGCCGTGCCCCACACTGAACTGCAAGGTTCCCATATCCTTTTACATGGGAACCTCTGCCACACGGCGAGTGGGGGGAGTACAAGAGGGGGAACACCCTCTTGATACTTTTGCCGGACTTCGGGCCAAGTTGGCCCGAAGTGGGAATCGCTCCTTTTCAGTTGTAAAATCTCATTGCTGTTTGGAAAGAATCTTATGTAATTGCTTTAATGCCAGTTTGAGCGAGTGGCCTATTGAGGATTTGTTTACGCCCTCCATTTCAGCAATCTCACGGTGATTAAGTCCACGAAAATAATACAAATATACTCGGCTCCGCTGTATCTCGGTCAGTTGTTCCATAGCCGCATACAATCGTTGGCTTTGCTCTATCTGTTCATAGAGAACGGCAGTATCTTCACTTGCGGTTTTCGCAGACAGTTCCAGAAATTCATCTGTCAGAGGGGTAAAGTCAATGCGTCGTCTGTCTTGCCGCCTTTGGGATTGAATTTGCCGTGTGGTCTGATCCAGCACCTCTTTGACCGAAGCTGAAACCTCAATACTAATTCGTTTTGTGCTGTCGATTTTGTATTCTATTGTCACAAATGACTTGTCCATTCTGTTACCTCCATTGAGAAAATTTTCCTTCTAATAGCCATGTGATTTACAGGACTGGTTCGGAACAGAGAATCAATCCTTTTTCAAAAATTTCTCCATGTTTTTCAGTGCTCTGGAAATAGCGTCTCGAACAGCACTTTCGTCTACGCCCTCTGTCCGAGCAATGTCGGATTTACTCATGCCGAGTATGTAATGGGCATAAATCCGTTTTCTCTGTTTTGGTGGTAAAGAAGCGATAGCCGCTTGTAATTGTTCGGCGGTCACTTTTTGCTCATAAATTTCATAGAGCGTAAGCGGCACGAGCAGAATATCTTTTTCAATCCCGTCATTTGCGTCCAGTGAATAGTGGGCTTTGTTATAGAAACGGCGGCGGATATAATTATTTTCTAAGCGTTCCGCTTCTAAAAGGGCCGTTTCTACTTCGTCAGGTATCTCAATAAAAAGGTCTGAATGATAAAAAGGGTAAAAGTCCCGCAAATTTATTTTAGCCATATGGCATTCCTCCATTTCGATTTTTTAGGGGTCAGCAAATCAAAATGGAGTAGGCGGGGAACGACAGCGGGGCCGAACTTCGGGCCAACTTGGCCCGAAGTGATGGGGCTTGGCCCATGAATTGTCAGTGAAAAAAGAGTACAAAAAAACATTTGCACGAAAGGTGTCGAATAAAAAATGACCGCACTGATCGGTCATTTTTTTGATAATCATTTTGAATTTATAGAGTATTGGAGCGTCAGCTATGCTAAACCGTTACAGCAAGGTAACGGTTCCTCCCAGACATAATAAGGGGGCTTTGTGTACATGAAAAATCTCCATTCCCAAAGCCGCCATTGCTATATGGAAAGGATAGTCGTATCACACCTCCGAAATTTCATAGGAGAATAGAACACGGCGGCTTTGAATGTTATTTCAAAACCGCCGTTAGGCATGGTTGTTCATTAAAAGGCATAGCTATACCACCGACAAAACAACGGTTTTTTTTATTACCGTGTTTCGACTGCCTAAATACACTTTACCGTTATCCTGCATTCACAACATTAACAATACTCATTTTCTCAATTTTCCTTGTTGGTGAAATCACGGCAATAAAGGTAGTCAGGATTGCGGCTGAAATGATAACAATGAGAACCGCAAGCGGCGGTTGCCAAAGCTCTCCCCAATTCGATGTTATTAACATCCCAAAGAAGAAACGGTGTAAGATTAATCCTAATATACCGCCCGTTAGACTGCCGGATATAGCGTAAGCAGCGGCCTCAGCGGTTACCATCTTTTTAAGCTGTTTACCTGACATGCCCACTGCACGCATCATGCCATAATTGCCTATTCGACTGGAAACGCTTGCGTTCACCGTGTTGATAATATTGATTAATGCAACGAGTGCAATGACCATCAAAAATCCATAGACAAATACCGCCATTGCGAAATAGCCTGTGCGTACCTCGCTGTTATGTTGCTGAAAATCCAGCAGTTTCATTTCCGGCGTAATCAGGCTTCTAACCTGATCGGAAATGTCCTGCTTAACTTGTATGTCAATAATCTTATAGCTATCTACCCCCGTTAAGGCTGTAAATGTGGTTTCAGAGCAAAGAATAATCCATTCGCCATTAGCCGAATCAAGTGGTACATCGGAAACAATGCCTGCAACCCGTACTTCATGTGACTTTCCATTAATGTTCAATGTAATCGTGTCGCCAATCTGCCAATTAAATTCTTGAGAATACCCGTAATCAACCAATACACCGCTGCCGTTTTTCACGTTTTCAATACTGCCGGAAATAAGTGAATTTTCTGCCCACGCAAATTGAGGTTCGTCATAGGAAACCAGTGTAGCCGTATTAGTTCCCTGCTTGTCGTTTGCAGGAATGTCTGTGTAAAACATACGGCCATATATATTCTCTATTTGAGGAAGCGAATTGATTTCTTGTTTGAGCGAACGGTCGAGCAGAATGGTATCCTGTATTCCCTCAATGGATAAATCCGGCGCATAAGGCTTTAAGGGATTTAACGCATGGTTCATGAAGGTAATTAAGATTGTAAAACACAAGAACAGGACTATGCTGATTGCAAAAGAACCCGCAATCAATACCATGCTCTTTTTATTGGAAAAAGCGTGGCGAACACCCATTGCCGTATCGACGTGAAGCATTCTTGTGTTTGACGCTCTGTTTATTTGCAAATTATTAGTTTCATTGATATTGCCAGTTACGGCAGCTTGCGGAGATACCCTAGCTGCCTTTTTTGCAGGAGATTTTGAAGCAAGCATGACAACTAGGAAGCCCATTATAATGCCTGAAGCCACACTAATCCAACTAATTTGAAACATTGGCATTTCAGGAAGATATTCCGAGTTCAGCCTGTTTAAGGAAAAGATTGCTATCCACAATATGCCGCATCCGGCCAATAATCCAATCGGTATCCCTTTTAGACAATACTGAAGTCCCTCAAGTCGTATATATCGTTTAATTTGCTTTTTGGTTGCTCCAAGACAGCGCAGCAATCCAAAAAATTGTGTCCTTTCCAAAATGCTCATGTTAAAGCTGCTGGCAATCATAAAGGTACCTGTCATTGTCACAAGAATAAATAAAATTCCCGCTGTAAGATAAACTTCTAACATAGTGGTGTCGTTGCTCTGTCCCATTAGGCCAAGTAGCATAACATTTGTAGAAACCTGTTTATCGGTCAGACCATATTCCGCTTTGATTTCCGAAAGTGCCCGATTGATATTTACTCCGCTTTTAAATTGAATGTAATCATACTCTTGATATAGTTCAGACGGAAGCATACGCATACCCGCAGTTGAGAGTTGCAGACCATGAGCGTCCGTACCTTGTAGGCTGGAGAAGTCGCCGTAGGTTCCAGTAATTTTATACTGCCTTGTCTTACCGTCAGAAAAATCAACTTCAATTGTATCTCCAATGGAAAGGCCAAACTGTTCAAGCCCCTTACTGTCAATCAAGGCTTCTTGCTCCGATTCAGGATAATGTCCATCAGAAACGACCAAATTCATTTGCTTCGCAAGCTCTTCACTACTACTCTGAACAATGAGTTCCTTTCCCTGATAGCTTGTCGCATCAGCCATACCCAAAAATCCGGATACATTGATATCGCTGCGACTATCTATCAAGGACGCTGAGTCATCTGAAATATCTGAAACAATAGCGTGCCAGTTACCATACTGGCGTATCGCTTCATTAATTTGGGATTTCAGGCTCATATCGGCCATGCCAAAAATGGCTGTTACCAGCATGACGGATATTGCGATACAGATTACAGTCAGCCTATTTTTCTTTTTGTGTACTTTCGCATATTCTGAAACAAGACCAAGATAACTATTCATTCGGTATATCCCCCTAAATCTGTGAGAACACCGTCTGATACTTGCAACACACGGTCAGCCGCAGAAGCAATGCTTCGATTATGAGTAATCATGATAATTGTTTGTTGATAGCGTTTAGACGCCGTTTTTAAAAGTGAGATAACCTCACTGCTATTTTGGCTGTCCAGATTGCCAGTTGGTTCATCTGCAAGAATCAGCATAGGTCGGGTAATTAAAGCACGTCCTATCGCTACCCTCTGCTGCTGACCGCCCGATAACTGCCGTGGCAAGTGATTCCGTCTGTCCTTTAAGGACAACACAGTTAGAATTTCCTCTGCATAAGCCTGATCGGGCTTTTTGTAGTCGAGCAGAACGGGAAATGTGATGTTCTGCTCCACATTAAGTTCCGGTATCAGGTTAAACGCCTGAAAAACAAAACCGATGTTTCTTCGGCGAAAGATGGTAAGCTTTTCATCTTTCATACCAAATATATCGCTACCGTCAATAAACACCTTGCCGGAAGTAGGAGTATCCAGCGCACCAATCATGTTAAGCAGTGTACTTTTCCCGGAGCCGGATTCCCCAACAATGGCGACAAATTCTCCTTTAGGAATTGAAAAGTTCACATTCTTTAGAGCATTGACCACAGCTTCACCCGTGCCATAGGTTTTGTTAATTGTTTTTACTTCTAATAAATCCATATCTTATCACACCTTTCTAAGCAGTTATTTTTCACGAAACTTTTATAACCGCCTAAGGATACACTAACATCCATGCCTTACTCCCACATGAATTTCCGCTTACATCTTAGTAAGGTCGGTAATTATCGAACAGCCCTTCGATGAACGATATAGATGAACAATTCATAGCCGCATGAGAGAAGTAAAAGCGTACCAAATATCTGGGAAAGCGTCTGTATACCGCCAAAACCAAAGGTGAAAACATTGGAAGCAATGCCACCTATCATGATGAAAACCGTCAGGAGAATCAAAAATGGCTTTGCCTTTGTATGAGGGAATAAAGCATTTATAAAGTAAACAATGCTTTCAACCATCATCAATCCACCAAGGAAAACCGGTAGTATGCTAACAAGATAACGATAATAAACGACTGAAAGGATGCCAAATATAATTAGTAAACAGGCAACTGCAATATTTACATAATGCACGGTTTTTTGGCTTTCGTTCTTGTGCCTGAAATAATCAGTAATTCCTAAAGCTCCGTTAAGAATTACGTATCCCGCAACCGCATAAACCATTCCGATTAGCAAAAACTCCGGGAACAGAAATGTCACAATTCCCATAATTGCAAGGAGCGCCGCCCGAAGCATTGCGAACCTTGCAAATTTTTCAAATAATAATGCTTTCAAAATAAATCCCACCTTTCTATAAAGGCAGGATAACATTCATGCCTTACTCCCACATGAATTTGCGCTTACATTTTAGTAAGGTTTAAAAAATTCATAACAAATGTGCTGCCTTTACCCAAAGCACTGTCCACTGTGATATTACCGTCATGTGCTTCTGCGATTGTTTTTGCAAGCGGCAGTCCAAGGCCGATACCTTGCGTATCTTTTGAAAAGCGGCTGCGGTAAAACCGCTTAAAAATATGGTGTATATCTTCCGGGTGTATGCCGCTGCCGTTGTCCTTTATGGTTATCTGTGTTACAGCCGGGAGCTTTTTCCACTCAACTGTAATCTGACTTCCTGCGTTTGTATGGTCGAGTGCATTTTTTACAATGTTACTAATGGCTTCTGCTATCCAATCTCTGTCACAAAAAAGCTGGGTATCATCTGGCCCTGACAAGATAATGATTTTATTTTCCTCATTGGCACGATATTCAAAATGCTGATAAATATCTTTCATTATGTCTGCTATGTTTTCAGATGCTTTATTTATAATAATAGCCCCTGCGTCTAACTTTGTAATTTTTAGGAGGTTTTGAACAAGCATTTCAATCCGTTCAATTTCTTTCTCTGACTTTACTGCAAATTCTTTTACAGCAGCAATATCTTCTGGTTTGTCCTGTAAAAGTCCGTTGTATATTGTGAGAGCAGCAAGCGGGGTTTTTAGCTGATGAGAAATATCGGAAATAGTACCTTTCAAAAACTCTTTCAATTTCTGCTCTTTTACCGCATGGGCATTGAGCGCTGTCGCCAATGTGTTGACCGTATGGAACAGCCTATACAAGCTGCCCTCCTTATCACAATCAATGCGGACATCCGTATTTCCTGAAAGATATAAATTAATTTGAGAAACGGCTTCTTCCATAATCTGATTTTGCTTATAAAAATAGAGAAAGCATACTCCTAAAACGCAGAATGCAGCGAACAGGGACAGTAATAGCATGACAAGGCTCCATGTGCCGTAAAACAGCCATGCAAACAACTGAAATAAAAGGATAAAGCCGCCCAATATACACGATATTGCAACAAAGAAATTTTTAATATCTTTATTGGTAAAAATCTTCACCTGTCCACCTCAATTCAAACCATTCCATTTGTACCCCATGCCCCTGATTGTCAGCAGCATTTGCGGGTCGCCCGGATTGTTTTCTATCTTCATTCTTAGCCTGCGAATATATACCGCCAATGTATTATCGTCCACATAGTTGCCCTCACCGTCCCATAGCTTATCCAGAATTTTTTCTTTGGAGAGTATAATGTTCGGATTTTGCATGAACAGACAAAGCAATCGGTATTCGGCTGTGGTTAAATCCAAAAGCTGGTTGTCTTTGTAAACCTGTCCTTGCAGCAATAATACTTTTATCCCATTGGATAGTAATTCTGTATCTGCCGTTCCAAAGTTCTTTGCTCTCCGAAGCAAAGCATTTAATCTTGATATGAGAACACCTAGCTTAAAGGGTTTGGTGATATAATCGTCACCACCAATATCAAGCCCTGTTACAATACTTATTTCTTCATCAGATGCAGTTAAAAAGATAATCGGTACTTTGGATACCTGACGTACTTTTTGACAAACCTCAAAACCGGAACCATCTGGCAAGGACACATCCAGTATCAATAAATCGTATTTACCATCTGTCCAAATGGTATTGGCTTCTCTTACAGTTCGGGCAATATCTAATTCAAAACCCTGTCTTTTTAGTAAACAGGAAAGCCCGTCAATCAGGCTTAAATCATCCTCAAGAAGTAACAACCTACTCATTATTTTCCTCCCTTTGTTCGTCCATCTTTAGGTTTTTCTATATTGCTTGGAACCAACCATAGATTTCCCTTTTTAATTGCTCCCGGTATTCGTCCTGCGGAGCAGTAGTAGTTTACCATACGAGCAGTAATTCCCCATTTTTTCCCGGACTCTTTCACGGTTAAATATTCCATATAAAACACCGCCTTTTTACAGATGTACTTATATTATATTTCGAGATATCGAATAATTCAAGTATATCATTTTTAAGGGTATTTATGGCTTACCACTAAACGGCAAGCAGGGCAAGTGTGCACACACTTGCACATTTTTAGAATTTTCCCTTGCGGTAAAACTCTAAAAATTGCTTGTTGGGGAGCCTCCCCAAACCCGGCTAATGTTGCGTCATTTCGCTGTCGCTCATTCCTTGTTTCACTTCGGGCCAAGTTAGCCCGAAGTCCTAAAGTGCCACTAATTTTGCAAGGTGTCCCAATAGCTTTGAATACTGTTTCCATAGTTCATTATAGCCTTTTTGCAGTTCTGCAATTTCAGAGTGATAGGCATTATGAGCCTTTGCATACTTAGCAATTTGGGAAAGATTATTCACGCTTCGGCGTTGCAAGGATAGGAGTTCTTTTACAGGCGCAAGGTCAACATTCACGGCATATCCGTCAATCATCATCTTGCGAATAAAAGCACTCTGATTTTGGCTGTTCACTTCTGCCATGCGTTCCCGTATGACAGCTAATTCTTCATGTGTTACCATGATATGAAGCCGCAAATTCCGTTCTCTTTTTAGCATAATAATTGCCCTCCAATCCAATCATTTTGGTGTTTGATTTTCCTTTATTTCTTAGGACTATACATTGTCTGTTAGCTGTCTATCTCGTTATTTTGGTATTCGGTAGTTGCTTCTTTATGGACACTGCCCATTCACACGGACAATTACGGACTCATACACTACGATTTTGAGTTTGACAATGTATTTTACGATAGGAATGCGAATTTCTGTTCCGTAATAGATTTTGACGATGGGATGTACCACTGGTATGCTATGGATATTGCTTAGGTTTTCGATTGTATAGAGGAAGAACTGAGCAACAGCATGATCGAAAAAGCAAAAACAGAATTCCTAAAAGGATATCGTTCAGAACATTGCCTGACCGAGGAAATGCAAGCGTCTTATTCGCTTATGCGGCGTTTTGCAAATCTATACGGTTATGCAAGGTTGATTCGTTGCGTTGCAGACCAATTTGATGTTGAGCCTGACTGGATGTCTGATCTCAGAATTCAGCTGAAAAGCGAAATGCACAGTAAAGAAGCTAAAATGAATTGATAAAGGGAAGTAAGCCTGTGGATTTTATCAATCCGCAGGCTTGCTTTTTATCTAGATACACAAATTGTAAAATGAATTGCTGCAAAAGGGAAAAAGAAGGAACCTCCTCCTTCAGAATCAGTTCCATTGAATTTAAGTCAGAAACAAACGTTGATGTGATCATAGAAAAAATTTTATTGCACCATAAATATTATAAATAGTGGCTAAGATATTTACCAAGATGCAGGGACGTGATACAAAATTATATTTCGTATATCTTGATTTCTATAACGGATCTATTTTTGATAAAGCAATCATAGGTTGCATATATTCAACCACAGGTTTATTTATTTTATTACATAATTAGGATAAAATTAGTGCAAACACATTATTGGAGGTTCAAATGATCTTTTCTGAAAAACTCTCTCTTATTCGTAGGAGTAAAGGACATACACAAGAACAGTTAGCTGAACAGTTAGGTGTTTCCAGACAAGCTGTTGCAAAGTGGGAATCTGGAGTTTCACATAGTTAAAGATACCACACTACAACTCACGCTTACCTTGCCTGTGGCAATAAAGCCCGGAGGGCTAATAACAAGAAAAGACGGTATGTACCCCGCAGAGGGGCTGCATACCGTCTTTTCTTGTGGGGGATTCAAAAGGGGGCAACTCCCCATTTTGCACACGACTTTGCGGAGCAAAGTGTAGTTTGTTATACGCTCTGTCAGGGTTGCCGTTTCAAATGCCATTGCCGCCGGGGAGGGCAAGGGCATTTGAAACGGCAGGAAAGCGGGCGGGAATTTGCGGCGTGGAGCCGCAAATGACAGTCCGAATTCATCAGCGGACAGGGCGTATATGGAACCCTCGTCTATTGGCTGAACTTCGGGCCAACTTGTCCCGAAGTGGGATTCTGCGTATTTTGTGTATAGACACACGCATAATTTTATTAACGCCAAAGAGAGCCTTGACTTTTGCCACCGAAAGTCGTAATATAGTTTTGGTGGCAAAAGTAGGAGGTGAATTATGGCCGCTAAAAAAATGGGCAGACCAACGGACGAACCGAAGCCTAATAAACTCCATTTGCGTTTAAGTGATGTCGATTTGAAAATCCTTGATGATTACTGCAAACGTACTGGAAAGACAAGGCCAGAGGGCGCACGAGATGGTATTAAGTGCCTCAAACAAAAATAAAAGGAAGCGGCGTTCCACCCGTCAAAGTTTCTCGCCACTTCCCCCACCAGCACATGCCCGAAAGCAAATGCGGCGTAAATATTATAACATGCGCTGTCATTCCTTTCAAGGCATTGTTGGAAAACAATGATGAAAGGATGGTTTTTATGCAAAGCATTTTAGAACAAGTATATTGCGGCAATATCTGCTCCGATTCCAAACGCTACAGCCCGTATTCTCCTTTTGTGGAAGCGGCGCACCTGAAAAGCCGAAACCTTGACAAGCTCATGGAAAGGCTGGACGATTCCGAAAAGGAATTGTTTGAAAAATACTGTGACGCACAATTAGAAATTGAGGGTATCACTCGTTATGATACTTTCACCTATGCCCTTAAATTCGGCATACTACTTATGGCAGAGGTTTTCATGGGCAAAGAGGAAATTACCGGGGAGGGCCGCTGATATGAAAAGTATTTTGTGTGGCCTGTACAACGGCGATATTATCCCGTGGGAACGGCGCAACCCACAAAGCGAACAACAGCTTGAATTGCTCCGCAAGATAGAGGACGAGGAACGGTATTTCATGGCAAAAATGTCATTGGACGATTGCCAGCGGTTTCAGGAATTATCCCACATGCACATGGAGCTTTCCACCGCTGGGGAAGATAATTTATTCTCCTATGCGTTTTCGCTGGGTATGCTTCTGACGATGGAGGTAATGAAAGAAACGGACGGGATTTTTAATGACTGAAACTCTCTTAAAACAGTTATACAATGGGGAGATTTACCCCGCAGAAATCATTAACTGCAAAGACCCTGAATATCGGGAACTGTCCCATAAAATCAGTGACGAAACGGAGTATTTTAAGAAAACACTTTCGCCAGAGGACTGGAAGCGTCTGGAACAGCTTGACGATATGATAGATGATAGGTCAGCGGCATACAGCTATGAAAATTTTAGCTACGGTTTCCGTCTCGGCGTGGAGCTGATGATTGAAGTCTTTACCGATAGGAAAGAGAACAAGTAGAACATACCACTTCGGGCCAACTTGGCCCGAAGTGGTATAAGGTATCCAGAGGTTCCCATGTGAAAGAATCTGGGAACCTTTCTGTTTGGTGTGGAAATCGGCTTATGTCAATGGACTATATGCCCTCCTTATCGAAGGATTTTTTCTCTGCTAACAATTTAACTGTTATGCTCATAATCCTTTCTTAATGCTGGCATATCCCTCATGAGTTGTTGTAAAAAAAGAGGTTGTCTTTCACCATCAAGAAAGGCAATATCAATCTGTCCAAATTCTGTTTGAACTACATCGTCACAACCAGAGGAATCGGTGCAATTAAGAAAGAAGCTTGAAAAACTATGTAGATATTTCCAGTATTCTGGATTTATTTCCAATATATACTTTGTAACACCTTGTCCACCTCTTTTTGTGCCAAGCCATTTGTTTACCTTTCGTTTCTCGATAAGTTTCAGATGACTTGATGAGTATGAAATAACGCCATCTGTTTCACCATCATATATTTGCACAAGCTCGACATATCTCGCAAAAGGTTTTATTCTTTTTAAGGTAGAAAGATACATTTCATGTGTATCAAATTTAACGGGTGAGAATTCAATTGCCATTTGTGATGCTCCTTCCATCAATCACAACAACCTCAATATTTGACTGCCTCTCAATAAAATCTAAGAACTGCTCCATGGTTGCATTTTGTAAGTCTTTCTTTTGCAGAAGAACAAATCCTTTTTCCCCGATAAAAAGAATGATATCCTGACAAAATACAGCTTGCAATAAATCAGAAAAAGATAAGAACATTATTTCATTTTCGTAAATACCTGTATCTCTAAAAACCACTTTTGAATTTTTGATTTCGTCAAAAATCTGATATTCAGACCAAATACGGTCTGTTTTTTTCTGAAGGTTTTTATCGGAATTGATTTTGGGTTGGAAAAGGTAGATAAATCCGAGTAATAAAGCTACTATACTTGCAATCAATACAGATAATAGTTCTTTTGGAGCCATAAAGCTTGGAATTATGGCGAATAATCCAAGAATTATCAAAAACGCTCCATAGAGTTTATAGCGCTTTCGTCTTTTTTCGGAAACGCTTTTTGAAACTTTAGGAACAGCCTCCAGCCTATCTACTACTTTCCATATGTTGGGGGTTGCTTTTCTGCTTTTCATTTCCGTCAAATATTTATATGCATAGAAAAGTTGTAATTTACTCTGTTCTTCATAACGGCTTAATAAAAAAGTGAATTCCATTGAATTACTACTCCTTTCCCTGTTTATCATTATCTCAAACCCAATTATACAGTATATTTATTGTCCCTACAACCGTATCCCACTTCGGGCCAATTTGGCCCGAAGTCCCGCAAGGTATCCAGAGGCGTTCCCCCTCTGAAACTCTCCCCACTCGCCGTGTGGCAAGGTTCCCATGTGAAAGGACATGGGAACCTTGCTGTTTAGTGTAGGCTTCGGCTTATGCCAATGGGCTTTTGCGGCATATGCTCCGTTCCGTCCGCTATTCCACATTCCCATTGACAACGCCTTTCGCCGTTTGGTTTTCTCTGTTCTTTGGAGGAGGCCAGGGGTACGGGAGCAGAGCCGCCGTAAAAACTAACGATTACCACAATGTAGTGGAGCCGGTTTTGCCGTAGAATGAAGCAGGCGGCAACGGGGCTGGATAGGCGTAGCAGCCTTATTGTTCATATGTTGGTAATTCTGATTCTTCTGCTGCAGAAACATCATAGTTGTAGTTGTTCCATATTTCTTCGATATCTGCCGTTGTTTCGTAATCAAAAGCATACGAAGACTTAATTTCGCCCAACTTTACACTATGATTAATATAAATAATATTAAAATCTGTTCCGTCTTTTAAATTAGATCGAAAGCTTGTTGTAGTTGCTCCGGAAATGGGTTCCAGTCTATTCCTTTTTACTTTAATTGTGTTGAATGTTTGTAAAATACTCTCTATATCATCTTCGGCTGTTACTACTTTTTTCTCTGCTTCTGCCGGGACTATATATTGATAAATCGCAATGTCTTTTACATCAGCCGCAGAAAACGGTATTTCCATGCGTTTCTGTCCAAACCACACCGACAAAATAAATACTACAGATACAAGGGCAAATATCAGTAATCCTACATTTCTTTTTTTCATAACTTAACCTCGCTTTGAACAAATTTGAATTCGCTTGTGCTCATTCTAACTGCTTGGATAAGCATAGCGGCTTGATTTACAACAAAGACCATTTCTTTGTTTTAGGATTGTATTCCAAATACTTGCCAAGTCCCGCAATGTTCCGCTGATGGTCTAATTCTTTATGAATATCATCAGCACAAAATCCAATGTTTCTTGTAGGGAAAATTCTTACGCCTGTATGAATGGATGACACCGTACTATTTTCAAAATCAAATACGGCTCCACTTTTAAAAAAATTAAAAAGGACATCTATGATATCGTTAGGAATTGGAGCGAGGCTTCTTTTTCTTCCCATAAAGCAATCCCGGATTTTTTGCGCGATTACCAACTTATATTGCTTGATATCCTGCATATAAACCTTTACCCAATAATCATCGTCATGGCAAAGATATAGATATTGGTTTCTAATAGAACTGTAAAAAGCACTTTCAAGAGGACGCTTCATATGCGCGGCAAATAATAACTCGGCAATTTCTTTATCAGTTAATTTTGTTATACTCTTGTCATCAGAAAAATCGACCCAACAGAAATCCCCATAGTTATACACATCTTCTTCCTGTATAAAATTATCTATATCCTTGGTAGGGACATATTCAAAAAAAGTATGTTTGTCATACATTGCTTCTTCAGGATAACCTCTTAGCATCAAAAATCCACTTTTACTATTTAATAAAGCAGCCGCAAAAGTCTTAAAATGAACACCAGTCGAAAATACATAACCTTCTGTTTCGTTGATGTAAATATAACAAGGATAGGCTTTCATACAACACCTCACACTTAATAATTCTTCGTTTCATTTATTCTAATTTTACCACGCAAATCATTCTCTTGCATTTCTGTTTTTCCTGGCTCGCTTTTGCGATATTTTTTGAAATGCTTGGACTATTGAAGCACCTGCCATTGACTCAAAATCTACATCAGTAGCCCAGTCAATGTTTTAGCGTGTAAATTTTGCGCCTGCAAAATACTACTCGGCTCTTGACTGGCTGGATAGGCATAGCGACTACTTTGATAGTTCAGTAGGGCATTTTTAGCTAGGTATAACGGTTGTTAATAGGTCAAATCGTTTCAAACTGTTGATATACTCCGCAACACAAACGTAATTTTGCAAATCCTTTTTATCTAACCCTCTAAAGGCATAAAGTTCGTCCCAAAGCATAGTACTTCCTTCAACCATAAAGAAACCTGTTACTGTATCTATCCCGACAAAGATTCTGGCAATATCACCACCCCAAATATTTACAGAATCTTTATTTTGATCTTGATACAGAACTTTGCCATTTTCGGTATTCTCAAGGAAAAAAGTTCTTGGTACAGGAGCCGTTCCCGCTGGCAATTTCTCGGCATAACATTCATTCTCGTTAACATTGCCAATGACGGCATCAGAAGCACTCTTATCGTGAATCTCCGTCAAAACATACTTTTCTTGTAGATAGTGAAGCAGTTCTGTTCCCGACTTTCTGTTGGGCCTCAACCTTTCCTTATAATGTATCCATATAGATTTCCATTCTTCAAGCATATCCTTGGTCGGTTCTTGTGTTATCATTTCTTACCTCCATTTTTGTAAAAGCATGAATAGCCATTGTAATTACTCAATTCAACTAATATTTTAATTTTATCACACAACCCATAGCTTGTCACTTCCGCTTCTTTCTGCCCTGCTTTTTCCCTTGCCTTTTCAAATGTTTGGACTTCCCCAGTACCCTCATCATCACATCAAATTCCACATCGGTCAGCTTGGTATAGTCAACCCCCAGCCGCCGACAATACAGGGCAACCTGTTTCTTCTGTGCGCTCCCCTCAATACTGGAAACAAACTCTAAATCCTGCTTTAGCTCCTGTACAAAATCGGTTTCCGGTGCGCTGGTGGTGTCTTGTCTATGGGCTTGCTTGATACTCTTGATGATACCGTCCATATCATCATGCACCACATGACGGAAATATTCGTCCTCTTTGATGTGGGCGGCATTCAAAATACGGATATGGCGGTCATGTTCGCCGGGGCGGTATTTCTTCTCTATGGTGTCCCTCGCCAGATTGACATAGGCGTTCAGGTTCTGCACCTGCATACTGGCAATCCCGTCCACATAAATCTCAATGTCGGCCAACAGCTTTACAAAATCCCTGTGCGCCGCCATTTCACAAAGAATCCGGGTATTGATGTTCCCACTTTTCAATAGCTCTATCATGCCATCACCCAAATGCAGTTCCGTAAGGTCTGTGTTTGGGTGATTTTTTGTTTCGGTCAATCCCAACAGGTAATCGGCGGACACGCCGTAGAATTTCGCCAGCATCACAATGCTGGTGTGGCTGATATCCTTGTAGTCCTCGGTTTCATAGTTGCCCAAAGCGGATTTTGAAATGCCCGTCCGCTGTTCCAACTGCTCCAGCGTCAAGGCATGTTCTACCCGCAAATCCTTTAACCGTTCCTGTATGGTCAAAGCCGAATTCATAGCCGTATCCCGCCTTTCTCTTCTGAATCCTATCCCGATAAGGTAAATACACCATCTTGATAAACGAAAGTTTAATCTTTTGGCCATTCCCAATTTTCGTGATGGCCAATATAGTCGCAAGGCATTCCTTCATATTTCCCAGTTGGCAAAATCTCACCATCTACCGTAATGACCATAGCTTTACATTCACGTAACCATTCCAGTTGCTCTAATGTATCGTAAATTCCAGAATGATACGTATTTAGAACATACTTGGCTAAAATGGTTTTTTCTTTCTCATTTAGCTTAAAAAGAACATCATTGATTCCCGTTTCGGCTTCAGTCCCGTGAACCTTGCCTTTTATGATGCTGTTCGCAGCGGCACAACTGCGGGACATTTGAACCAGCTTGTCAATTAAAGCCTTATATAGTTCTAAACCTTTATTCATAAGTAAATTCTCCCTAATTTTCAATTATTTGGCGCACTTTTACCGTTCAAAGACAGCAGGCAAAACCTTATTCCCATTATACCATATCTTTCCACAAACGTGGAATTTTTCGCTTTTCAGCTTGTTTTCCAACCTTGTGGATATACGGGAGGGGCGGTCAAAAAAGTATACACTTGGAGTAGTTCATCGGTGAACAACACAAGTGAATGACCGTCCGAAAGGGATACCACCCGCAGGGGAAGCACCGCCATGAACCGCACTTCGGGCCAACTTGGCCCGAAGTTGCCGGGGAGCGTGCCAATACGGGGAAACGCCGCAGGAATGGGGCAGGAACGGCTTTCGGGAGAAACGGCAGAGGACAAAGAAAACGGAGGATACCCATGAAAGATATAAAGCCAATCGAGCGCAGGCCGGACGGTTCCCTGCCCCGTATGACACCGGGACAGCGCAGGAGGGCCAACGCCCTGATACGCCGGGAGTGCTGTAACTATGACAATGGCAGCTACGTCATAGTTTCTTCTGCGCGATATGAGTCCCAAGGTGGTACACTCTTTTTTACAAAAGCTTGAAGGCCGTCTTGACAAACATACATGGTGTATGTTAATTTATTTACATGCACAGTGTATGTAAAGGAGTGAATGACTTGTCGCGAAATAAATATCCCGAAGAAACTGAGCAGAAAATACTTGATGCTGCATTAAAACTGTTTACCGAAAAGGGCTATGAGCAAACAACAATTCTTGATATAGTCGGTGAAATGGGCAGCCTGACACGAGGGGCATTTTATCACCATTTCAAGTCAAAAGAAGAGGTGTTTTTTGCGCTGACCGACAGATTATTTAATGATGTAGAACCGTTTGAAAAAATCAAAAAACATACCAACTTAAATGGTTTAGATAAATTAAAATTGGTTTTGCAGATTATAAACGAAAGTGAAGAATATGCTGAACTTCAACTTCAAATAATTCCATTGATTGAAAGCAGCCCGACAGCCTTTAAGGTATATATGGAAAAACAGCGAACTTTTTTAGCGTCAAAATATGCTGAACTTATTGAAGAAGGGATAAACGATGGTTCAATCAAAGCAAAGTATCCGAAATTAACAGCGGAATTGTTTTTGTTGATTTGTAATGTTTGGATGATGCCCGCAATATACCCACAGGCAAACGAAGAAGAGGCGTGGGAAAGATTTAATATGGCAAAGGATATGGTTGATTTTTTGGGATTGCCGGTTCTCGATAAAAAATTGGCTTCACATGTGGCTATAACTGAGCAAGGTCTCGTTGTTGAAGTCAATAAGAGGTAATCTCAGTTGCAGAGTAAGAGTTTTATTATGGTTTTTTACATACAAATTATATGAAATCTGCCATTGTAGGATAAACAATTAATTAGGAGGAATTATGTAATGGAAGAACGCATTATCGGATTAGATGATCTTCTGGAAGAACTCAATCAGGATATTTTGGGCAAATCAAGCGATGCCAAATACGTTGGAATTGCGACAATTACTCGTCAAGATTTAGAAAAGTTGAAAGCGTCAAATAAGAAAGCTAAAATTAGGATGGTTGGCACATTAACATTTTTAGAAGATGTCACAGCTGAATTAGCAAGAGAAACCATTGAAAGTGTTATGGTGCATGGAACAATTAAAGCCACCGATGAAGTAAAAGAAGTTTTGAATCAACTTTAATAGTACGAGATCACAAGCGTATACGTAATAAATACGAAATTGAAGTAGCCTCTCGAATTCAGTAAAATTAATAGCCATGAGTTGGTACTCTGGAGCGATCACATTGTGGCCGCTCTTTTCTTTTCTTCTATTCTACTTAAAAGTGAAACATTTGACAATTGTATGTAAATATTTTATACTGAACATGTTCAAATATAGTTCAGCTAGGATGGTATAGAATATGAATTCTAAGGAGCAAGATACACAACAGGTGATTGTTAATGTGGCAAAAGCACTACTGGAGGAAACAGAGGATGTAGAGAAGATAACTGTCCGACAAATTGCGGAACGCGCCAATGTAGGGATTGGCCTTATTAATTATCATTTTAAAAGCAAAGATAATCTGCTTGGTATTGCCATTGGTGATACCATGGCTAAGATCATTTTGGATTTTTCTAAATCTGACAGCTATACAGATTTATCTCCCGCCCAAAAATTAAAAGCAATGCTCAAAGAGCTTTATGCCCTATCAGACAAAAAAGAAAAGTTGATGAGATTTGTTTTATCCAATGACATTATGAATGGAAATATGCAGACACCATTACATCTTATTCCGCTACTAAAACAGATATTTGGAGATAAGAAAGACGATATGGAATTGCGTATACTGGCTTTACAGATACTCTATCCCATTCAGGTGACGGGGCTTAACAGAGATGCATTTTATATGTACAGCGGTATTAATGTATCCAATCAAGGGCAGCGAAGCCGCTTTATAGATAAGCTAATAAACAACCTAATTGGCAGTAACGAAATAGGAGAGTAGAGATATGAAAACAGCAACTATCGTCAGTGCAGTTATCACAGTATTGCTTCTGTTATCCACCATGATATGCGGTCTATGGTTAAGAGCAAATAATATCAGTAATCCCGGCTCCTTTGATTTCCATGTGAACTGCGGGATTGCAGCAGTTATTTTTTCTGTCGTTACTTTGTGTTTAGCGGTCAATACTTTTTCTCGAATGAAGAAGAAAGGATAACTCAATGAAAACCATCATTGTATATGCAACAAAATCCGGCGCAAGCCGGAAATGTGCAGAATTATTGGCCTCTAAAATAAAAGATTGCTCCTTTTTTGATTTGTCAAAGCAAGTGCCGGAAATTGAACGATATGATATGGTGATTTTAGGTTCGGGTGTGAGAATGGGAAAAATATATAAGCCTATGAAAGGTTTTATTGAGAAATATATGAAAGCTCTTCTCTCAAAGCAAACAGCATTTTTCTTATGTAATTCCTATCCGGATACATTTAAAAAAGTAATTGAAAGAAATATACCTCAAGAACTGATTGATAGCGCTGTATGTATAGAATCTTTTGGAGGTATTCCGCCTTTTACGTCACCCAAAAACCAAGATTGGCTGTTATTTGAGCATGTAAACCGACTCATTCAAGCAGTTGCTTTAGAGCGGCAAGGTAGATAGTATGATGAATACATATTCCAACATAAAAATCGCCTATTATTCCGGCACCGGTGGTACAGAATTAGCAGCAAAGAGTTTCCAAAGCTGATTGTCGTGTATGCAGCATTGAAAAGATAACCGATGGAATAGATCATAACAAAAGGCATTTTGATTTGCTTCTCTTACTGTTTTCGGTTCACGCTTTTAATGCACCAGATGCAGTTTACAAGTGGATTGATGGATTGGACACTGTAAAACACATTTCCGCAGCTGTAATCTCAGTTTCGGGAGCTGGAGATGTTTGTCCTAACACAGCCTGCCGAGTCAGCAGCATCAAGCGGTTAACAAAAAAAGGCTACCATGTTTTATATGAAAGAATGATTGTCATGCCCTCCAATTGGGTCGCCCCTGCCCCCGGGTCCACTACCCTATATGCTAATGCAGGCATTACCGAAAGCAGTTGCTTAGATCACCAGAGATTTACTGTCGTGTGTCTGTAAAAAAAGCAAGCCATTTTGGTTTGACAGAATTTTTTTATGATGGGGAAACTGGAAATCTCTGGTGGACACTACTGGGGTAAGCGGATAAAGGTATAGGAGTACGCACTATATCATATAAAAGAAATTACATTTGAGAATGGAAGCGTATGGAATAATTCGGAATACGGCAATTGGTTGGAAACATATAAAGGGAAAAGCGTGGAAGTTTTGGCGTTGGGAAGCTTTTATCCAAATAAATGTAAAATCACGCAATAAAAGAAAAGAAAGTAAGGTGGAATTTATGAAAGCATCAGAGATTCAAAAAGAAAGAATAGCAGAGATTGAAAATAAAGCAGATTTGCTGCTTAAAGAGGTTCAGACCGCTGTACTGACTTCTGTAAATGAAAACGGCTATCCTCGAACCTGCGCTATTACAAAGGCTGCGGACAATGGTTTTCGGGAAGTATATTTTATTACCTCAAAACGTTCCCAGCTTCATGGAAAGGCAACGCACTTTGAAAAGAATCCGAAAGCCTCCGTGTGCTATTTCAAAGGTACTGATAGCGTCACTTTGGTTGGTGAGGTCGAGTTTGTCGAGGAGCAAGCGTTGAAAGAAAAGCTATGGTCAGAATCTGACCGACGGTTCTTTAGTAAGGGTATCGCAGACCCCAAATTCAGATTGCTGAAATTCACCACATTAGAGGCAACCTTCTGGATTGAGGGGAAATTCAGAACCTGTAAGTATAAAAAGCAGCTTTTCGTTGATACATCAAGAAAGGCATAACGTGCAATTCTTGATGCATTCTTAAATAAACTAATAATATGGAAGTACATCTATGCAGGTGGTTAATTTAATTGATGAAGTCAATAAGAATTCGGAACTATATGTCTACAAAAAAATAGGACTGTTAAACGAGCATGTTCTTAGTGTTGTGCAAGTAGAAGATCGTACATTAGACTTTCATGTGCATGAGCATTCGGATGAATTGTTTTACGTCATCGAGGGCAGCTTTTATTTAGAAACCGAGGAGCAGGAGATGAAAGTCAATGCGGGAGAATTTGTGATTGTTCCTAAAGGAAAGAAGCATCGTCCCGTAGTTGGCGCGTTGACTAAGTTCTTAATGATTGAACTGTCAGGTACTCTAAATAAAGAGAACAGCGGTGACTTATATGAGGACTAGCTCCCATTGCTTTAGATTGTATCCTAACCGAGTACCTGTTAAACTTCATATCTTTTTCTGTAGAGGAGGTTAGAGATGAGTTTTGAGAATTTAGAACAAAGAATAGCGCAGGGTTATATCGATTTGCTTCCGCCGTTTGTTCCTGATGATCATGGGAGTGTAAGTGTGGGCGAACAACAACGGTTCTATATTTTAATAAAGAAGCTATATCAGTTAGCTTTTGACGAACCATTGCTTTTTGTCGCATCCCTTCATGAGGATGATGCTTATCCCGGGTTTATTAAATCTTCGTATGGCAAGCCTGAATTGCAGGTTAATATGAGAAAATTTAGTAAAACGATAGATATGCTGCTGCAAAATATGTTTCTCATGGGCCAAGGTTCTCAGGTGAAATGGAATAAGAGGCAAAAAGCAATCTTCTCCAAGCTCGGCATTAACGATTTTGCAAATATACCTGAGGCCTGGCTTTGGCTGTCAACCCGTCCTGACAGTAACTTAACCGAGTTTTCATTTTGCTTATTCAATAAAGAGTACCCGTACACTTCCGACATCTATGCATATCTGCTTGGGGAAGAAGCATTTCGCAAACTTGAAAACCGGATGATTGGACAAGGGTATAGAAGATTTGATATTTACAACATCACGGCCAGTGACTGCAAGCTGTCCTTGAATTACGCAAACCCTATGTGGAGCAAAGATCGTCCAACCGGCGGATTTGAATATAAAATCAGGTATACAGGCATATCGGCACGATATGACTCCTGTTTTCAAAATCCTGTTGTTTTTGGTTTGTGCATACCAAATGGCTTAAAAACATACTTGAAGGCTTTTGATTCGGCAAATACCCATATAAAAAACTTTATTATAGAGCACACGAAAAAATGTGATGGATGTAAATATTGTGTGCAGACCGATCAAACAGGCACACGCCCACTTGCCAAAATGAAAGTCGTTCATAATGGAGAAGCGTATCATTTATGCCCTTATTTTCCGGGGTATGGTTATCGTTGGCACAGTATCAACGATGAACTGGCTGAACAGTTGATAGAAATGCTAGCCTTTATGGACAAGCTTTACAACCATTCAGATAGCCAACATGAGAATTTAATGGATAACGACTAAGGGAGGTAAAATGGCATACTTAACAAAAAATATTCAAAGCGAAGCAACACTCATGAAGCTGATCCATCACGCATTTCCGGAAAGAAAGCTTAAAGATCTGCATGAGCTGACAGAAGGTTATTTTAATATCGCTTACGAGGTATCTTTTGAAGATGGGACAAAAAGCATTCTGAAGATAGCACCTGACCCTAAAGTAACGGTCATGACCTATGAACAAAATATCATGGAAGCGGAAGTTCGTTCCATGCAGCTGGTAGCACAGAAAATGAGGGTTCCATTGCCGGAAGTAGAGTTTTACGATCCATCCTGCACGCTTTGCAGTTCTCCCTATTTTTTTATGCAGAAATTAAATGGGAAAAGCCTGTCCTCTCAGAAGCCGTTGTTGACTTCTGGGCAAGTAAGCCATATTCATTTTCTGGTAGGTTCCTTGAATAAAGAGATTAACCTGATAACAAACGGCAGCTTTGGGTATCCCGGGCAAACGGCTCTTCAAGGGAAAATCTGGTTTGATGTTTTTGCTAAAATGCTGAGAGCCGTCATACTGGATGCCAGGAAAGAAAGCATTGACCTGACTATCTCCTCGAGTGAGCTGTTCGAATTACTGGAGCAAGATAAGGGGATATTCCAAAGCATCGTAACGCCCCGTCTGGTTCACTGGGACATATGGGACGGCAATATCTTCGTTGAGGACGGAAAGCTTATGGGTATAATCGATTGGGAGCGCTGCCTGTGGGGTGATCCGCTCATGGAAGTGGGATTCCGGTCCTACGCCCAATCGGCTGACTTTTTGAGGGGATACGGAATTGAAGAATTTACGGAAGAAGAAAAACGGAGAATCCTTTGGTACGATCTTTATTTGCTCATGATTGTTGCACAGGAACCGGTTTATCGAGGGTATGAGACAGCCGATTCCTATCACTGGGCAACGGCATTATTACGTGAGAAATACACAGAGCTGCAAGAAACATCTTCTTATTCAGGAAATTAGCGTCATATTACAGAAGGTATCTATTCTTTATAGAAGTTATTTCTATGGAGATCATATTTAGGAGGGTAGTTTATGCTGGAGGAACTTCAAATTGTACATAGTAAATTTCTGAAAATGATGGAGGCAGAACAGGGAGTGTTGGGTGCATGGTATTTCGGATCGCTAGCCAATGGTACCACGGACGAACATTCAGATATAGATATTGTTTTTCTTGTGGAAGAGTTCTCCTTTTTATCTCTGGATAAAAGACTTACTCAACTGCTTGGTAAGGCTTGTGATGAAATCGTTCTATGCTGGCCGGAGAGCTTTAACAGCGAAGCCATAAAGAACTATGGCTATGTAATGAAACAGAATCAAAAGCTCTTTCAATATGATGTTTTTTTACTGAACAGGTCACATATTGATGACTTTATGTGCCAAATCCATTATACGGCTTTAATAGAGCAGGACATTGTTTTCAGCAAGGATAGCAGCGTACAGACCTTGATGCGGAAGAAAATTAAGGGAAGCCTGTGGCAGGACGATATATTTAAGCTAATCACTACATATTGGTTTCATGTCCATATGTCTGCCAAGTATTTTATACGCAAGAACTTTTTCAAGATAGAGAGTGTTTTGCGTATTCTGATGGATACACATATGTCTCTTTTACTTACAGCATATGATAAAATTACATGGGGAGGCAGCGCAAACAAGCTGCATTTTATAGATGAGGGAAAACAAAAGCATTTGATGAAATATGGCTGTTTGGAAGATTTCGTGACAGTCAGAAATAATCTTATGCAAGCCATGGAGTGGTTTATAGAAGATGTCGGGGAAGTCGGAAGCATAAACGAGATTAAGTTCAATGAAAGAATTTTTAGTGATATAAAGAGGGACTGGCTGAATCATACTATAGTCATCTTGTAATGAAATATTATGACGTAACTGTATGTTCGGTATTTAAGGATCTAAAGTAAAACTATAATATAAGATCATAGGAGAACGAGATGGATTATAAGGAAAAAGTAAAATATTTTTACGAGCATGTTACTTCCAATCATTTGATTAATGAAGTTCCTGAATATGTATCCGAAGAGTGTGCGATCCGATTAGGAGACAAAACAATTCCTGTTGGGGTAGCGGGTATGCAGCAGCACATGATTGAGGTGAGGAAGACTTATCCCGATTTAAAGATGATTATTACACGCCAATACTGTGATGGCAGCTATGTTATCTCTGAGTTTATTATGGAAGGAACCCATAAGGGAGAATGGTTGGGTATGAAGCCCTCCGGCAAAAAGTTGTACATTACCGGTGTGGATGTTGATAAAGTAATAGACGGAAAGATTGTGGAACACGGTGGAGCAGCCAATACCTTTGAAGCCTTGTTTGAAGCCAAGATCATATGTCCGGCTTTATAAAACTTGATTAATGAAGGAGGTACAGGATGAAACTGGGTCAACCTTATATATAAAAAAACCGTTGAAGCTGTAGCACTTTACTCAGAAGCTTTTGGACTGACCTTGGGATACCATGAAAAATTTCCGGATGGCACATTTATGCATGCATCATTACTTAGAAACGGACAAGAAATATTCGCTGTCAGTGAATCACGTAATGACACCTTTGTTGATATTATGCTCACATCATCATTAGAAGAGTCACGCCCAATTATGAGCTATGGGATTACTTTTGAGAGTGAAGAAGAAGTAAAAAGGGCATATGAGATGTTAGCGAAGGATGGAACGGTACTATTAGAGCTGGGTTCCCTGCCATGGAGTTCCTGCTGTGCTGATGTCGTTGATAAGTATGGCGTATACTGGTATATCGCAATATAGAAAAAAGAACGTGGAGGGAATGGAATGCTTATGAAGATACCAACCAATGAGGAAATGATTTCTTTAATTGGTGAAGCATTATTCGATGTATGGACAAAGGTTACCGATTTAATTGAAGCAAAATACGATATGGAACGTATTTGGAACAGTGGAGGGAAAAGATGGACCTATGAGTATAAGTATCGCAGGGGTGGTAAGACCTTATGTGCCTTATATGCAAAAGAAGCTGTGTTTGGCTTCATGATTATTTTCGGTAAGGATGAGAGAGCAAAATTTGAGACCGATAGAAACAATTATTCTGTAGAAGTACAACGTGTTTACGATGAATCTACCACCTATCATGATGGTAAGTGGATGATGTTTGAACTGACTGATACTTCCCTGTTTTCTGATATGGAAAAGCTTTTACGGATTAAGCGAAAGCCCAATAAAAAATGAAATAGACTTGTATATGCCATAGGTTTTTAATAAATCAGTGAGGTAATCAATTGTATAAAAATGATCATGTGTGGAAGAAAGTGCAGAATTATCTCCCGCTGCAGAATAGATTATATACGAATATAGAGCCTGAAGAACAATTTTTGCAATTAAGGAAGGGCAATCTCATTCACTTGGATGTTTACTCTCCCTCAAGCCCCAAAGGTACGGTCATTCTTCTTCATGGAGTTGGAGGCAATGGACGCCTGCTTTCCTTTTTGGCAGTTCCTCTTTTTAAAAGCGGATATAAGGTGATTTGTCCTGATATGCCTTTATATGGGTATAGTGAGTATACAGGCACCGTCAACTATGATACATGGGTGGAAAATGCCGCTGAAATAACAGAACATTATGAGGAAGAAAAACTCCCTATGTTCTTATTTGGTCTTAGTGCAGGTGGGATGTTAGCCTATCAGGTTGCCTGCCAAGTTTCTGGAATAAGGGGTGTATTAGTGACTTGCATTTTGGATCAGAGACAAAATATTGTAAGAGAAAGAACAGCATCCAGTCCGTATCTTGTGCGTTTCGGACTTCCTGTTATGGATTATACCAGAAACGCATTCCTATGAAATGGGTTGCAAACATGAAGGCAATTGTCAATAACAAAGAATTAGTCAAATTGCTTATGGAAGACGAAAGATCATCCGGTGCAAAAATAACGCTTGACTTTTTATACACCATGCTTAATCCTAAAGTTATGATAGAGCCGGTTGATTTCAAAACTCCTTTCATACTTCTGCATCCGGAGAATGATTTGTGGACTTCAATAACACTGAGCCACCTGTTTTATGATAAGCTGGGATGTGGAAAAGAAATACATTTACTTACAGGTGCCGGTCATTTTCCTATCGAAGAGCAGGGACTAAGAATTCTTGTCGAAAAGAGTTTGGTTTTTATGGGCAAGCACCGGTTATACGAGGAATAAAGAAAATGAAAATCATACAGAATAGTGAAAATCATATCAAGGTAGAAATTGTAAAGGTAAGTGACAGACCTTTTTATTCCATGGAGTTCCATGGTGATTATTGCTTTGACAAGTATTTATCGGAAGGTGCCTGCGATCTTGCAGAATTCTGTGCCTTTATCGATAAAACTCTAATCGGAAATGCTAAGAAAAATGTGAGCCCAATTAATTTTGGCTGCGCAGTATTCACTGCCCGAAATCCAGGCGGAGATGTTATATTTGCCCGTAATCTGGACTGTGATTGCGCAATTCCAATGATGCTTCGATTAAGCGAAAACGGTAATTATAAGTCGTTGGCTATGCTGAATATGGCGGAATTGGATTGGGATGAGACTACATATGACTCATTGGAAACAGATGCTAAGCTCACATTAGCGGCACCCTATAGCCCAGCAGATGGTATAAACGAACATGGATTAGCTGTGGCAATTATGACTGATGCTGCTGCTGTTTATCCGTCACATAACGGCATTACATTATTTGATGAAACCTTGCCGCGGTTAATTTTGGATAGAGCGAAAACGGCCCAGGAAGCAATTCAATACGCCCAAAAGTATAATTTGTTTTACAGTGTATCTCCCTTGCATTATATGGTTGCTGACGCAGCAGGCAATTCGGCTGTAATTGAATTTGTAGACGGAAAAATGGCAGCCACTCTAAAACATAAGGATTATCAAATAGCAACTAATTTCACTTTGTATAATAATCCGAAGCATGAGGGCTTCGGAAAGGAAAGATATCAGAATATTGAAAAAGCGCTTGAAAAATGCAACGGCATTATTTCTGAAAGCAATGCATTAAAATTGCTGAAACAAAATGTGATACCTGGAGATGAACAATGGTCGGCAGTATATAACCTGACAAAAAGGAGCGTTAGAATAACCTTTTCTAAGGATTATCAAAAGGTCCACACATACCAATTATAGATCGTGTTTATTTCAAATTTTTATTAGTAATTGAAATCAATGTCCTATCGTGGTAGGAAATTAGCAGGAGGAATCAAATTTAAAAATGAAAGAGCAGATACTTGAGTTTATACAAAAGCAGAAAGTAGCATTTATTGCTTCTATTGACAGTGAAGGCTTTCCAAACATGAAAGCAATGCTGACAGCCCGAAAAATTGAAGGAAATTGTTTTTATTTCACGACTAATACATCATCTCTGCGTGTAAGCCAGTATAGAAGAAATGAGAAAGCAAGCATCTATTTTTTTAACAGAGGACGTTTTCGTTATGAAGGCGTTATGCTCATTGGAACAATGGAGGTATTGGAGGACGCCAAAATAAAACAGGATATTTGGCGAACCGGAGACACAATGTTTTATAAAAAGGGGGTAACTGATCCGGATTACTGCGTATTAAAATTTGCAGCAACAAAAGGACGGCATTATTGTGATTTGAAAACAGAAAGCTTTCAATTATAAAACTGAGACTAACTATGACGAAATATCCGCATCACGATACGTCAACATGCAACAAACTGGGAGGATAATATGGTAAAAAAAGAATTGACAATGGAACAACGAAAGCTAGACGTGGATCTATGGGCGATTGCTCTTATTTCTTTTGCGGTACTTGGAATTTACATGGCCTTTCAAAATCAATTTGCTGAGGTTGTAAAGGATAGCGACATCAATGTCCTTCTGCGCGTATTTTTAGGGGCCGCATTTCAATTTGGTTTGGCGGGCTTAGGGATTGCTGCTGTATCGATTTTTAGAAAGGAAAATCTCTTCGCCTATGGACTAAGCAAAAAAAGAGCTATTTTATCCATTTTTTTATGCTCCCTGTGCTTTATTCCTTACATTGCTTTCATGCTGTTCACCAAGCAAATTACAAGCTATTTGCCGTTTCAATCTGTTTGGACAACACAGGATGTATTATCAAGTGGGTTCCCGGTAAATGTTGTTGGAATGCTGGTAACCGCCCTTGCTTGGGGCTTCTTTGAGGGCTTCAATTATGTGGTAATCAGTGATAAAATTAACCGGCGATATCCAAGTAAGAATAGATGGCTCAATTGGGGAGCTATTTACTGTGCTGTGCTGTGTATCCTTATTCATGGTGCAATCGGCGTGACTGCCGAAGGTATTATTGAAATGCTAACTATATTTATGATTGTGTATGGTATGCTGATGGTAAAGGAATACACTGGAAATGCGTGGGGCTGTGTATTTATCTTTGTTTTTTTATGGAATGCCTTTTAAAAAGAAACACTTGAAAAATAATTGCAAATTTGAGTCTGTACGACTAACGAATGGAGATACCGGCTATGTGAGATGTAATTATTGATGAACAATCTGTACCTCTCTTATTCCGATATGATAAAGAGAGGATAGTCAGCTTTATAACAAATATAATGACATAAGGAGCTAAGATATGGAATGGATAGAGAGATTAAACAGTGCAATTAACTATATAGAGGAACACCTTACGGATGAAATTGATTTTGATGAAATATCCAAGATCACGCTTTGTTCATCCTATCACTTTCAAAGAATGTTTGCATATATGGCAGATGTCCCGTTATCGGAATATATTAGGCGAAGAAAAATGTCAAGAGCTGCAGCAGACCTACAGGATGCTAGTAATAAAGTGATAGATGTTTCTTTAAAATATGGCTATGATTCACCTACGGCCTTTAACAGAGCTTTTCAGCGAATACATGGTATCGCCCCTTCAGAAGCGAGAGGAGGCCTCCATAGTTTGAAAGCATATCCTCCCATTAGCTTCAAAATATCAATAAAAGGAGATTGTGTGATGGATTATCGTATTGAGAAGAAAGAGGCATTTAGAATCGTTGGAGTATCTATTCCATTAGAAAAAGAAATTGAGAAAAACTTTGAAGTGGTTCCGGCCATGTGGGGACAGGCTGCTCAAAATGGTATGATAGAAAAGTTGGCGAACATGATGGATGGAGAGGTAAAGGGACTATTAGGTGTCAGCTCATGTAATGAAGAATCCGACTGGAAATATTATATAGCAGTGGCAAGTAATCAGGCAGCGGAAACAGACTTGGAAGAATTCATGGTGCCGGAAGCGACTTGGGCAATTTTTGGAGGGAACGGGACAAATATATCCATTCAGGAACTAGAGAGACAAATTGTAACGAATTGGCTTCCAACATCAGGATATGAATATGGGAATGCACCGGATATTGAGGTTTATATTAATCAAAACCCGGAAAATGCAATATATGAAGTTTGGATTCCTGTAGTTAAAAAGAATTGAGGAGCTTAAAATGGTACATTTAGTATATTGTGAAAATATTGGTGTGGCAGGTAAGAGAGTATTAGATAAGATTAATAGTGGAATAAAAACTATGATTGTAAGGGGGGCTGCTGGGCGCAAGATACCACATAGCAGAGTTTTTGAAGGTGAAATATTATATTTTATGGAAAAAGGAACAGCAAAGATATCCACTAAAGCTATCGTGAAATCTGTCCAAAATTACGTAAAGCTAACCGATGATGAGATTGTAAAAGTACTTGCAGATAATCAGGATAAACTCAATTTAACAGAAAAACAAAAAATACGTTGGCACAAGAAATGTTTATGTCTGATAGAGTTTCAAAATGTTACAGCAATTACTCCTGCGCTTGACTTTGACCATCAGGGAAACATGGATGATTGGTTAATGATTGAAAAGATTGATGATGTTGTTGTTGGGACAAGTATTCCATATAAATATGAAAAATCAAAGTTTTAGTTTATGTTGATGAGAAATTCTTGGTGGAGCAACGATAAATATATGGAATGATAAAATAATTGATTGTATCAAGGAGATATATAGGGACATTAGTCCATTATTGAAAGAGAAATTACATATAAGGGTGATCGTTTTTTTGTAAGTGTATTTGAAAAAGCCAAGGGAGAGCAGCTTGCAGATTACGGATATCGGTATCGGAAGGGAGCTCCTCTGTCCGAGTATTTCTACAACTGCGGCAAAATACTAGGCAAGCTTCATGCACTGTCAACGACAAAAAGCTTGAAAACCTACCGTTGTTTATCAATGTGAACCTTATGGAAAACATTGTAGAGCATTTTGAGGATATGCGGAATTACGGTGAAGAGCTTCGGAGTGATGAAGAACTGGCATACCTTATAAAATGTCTGGAGGACAATATCCCTTATCAGGGATTCTTTCATGAGATTTATTCAAGCGATGCACCTTTTACGTATGAAGCATGTGAGATGTAGGTTAGTTTAGTCTGTGACGATTCGCAAGTAACCTTATGAGAAAAATAGCACTTAATCGTTAACAAGAGCGGATACCTTATCATGAGGTATCCGTTCCCTATATAAAAATCGAAACTATTGGCAAGCATATGAAAATGTCAATTCCCATAATGGAGGTGAGTGGTATGAAAAAAATATTAATTGTCGAGGACGATACTCTTTTGAATAAGACATTGGCTTATAATCTGGTTTTATGTGGCTATGAGGTTATTTCAGCAAATAACTGTGCTTCCGCCCGTTGCCATCTGCGAGAGAATCATTTAGATTTAATATTGCTTGACATAAACCTTCCAGATGGAAATGGTCTTGATTTATGCAGAGAAATAAAAGAGCGTGGCATGGATTCTTATCCTATATTTTTAACTGCTAATGATCAGGAAAGCGATATGATAGAGGGCTATGAGGCCGGTGGCGCAGATTATATTACAAAGCCCTTTTCGATTGCGGTGCTTACAAGGAAAATAGCCGCTGTTTTTGAAAACCTGGATACAAGACTTCCAAGGCATGAGCTGTATGATGATGGTTTTTTAAGAATAGACTTTTCAGAACAATCGGCTGTCTTGAATGGTAATTCGGTGGACTTTACTCCCAAGGAATATCGTACCCTATTTCTATTCGTTAAAAATCCCCGAATTATACTGACGAAGCGTCAATTATTGGAGAAGCTATGGGACATCGACGGTGATTTTGTAGACGAGCATACATTAACTACGACAATTAGTCGTATCCGCAAGAAAATCGAATCTGATCATCGTAAATATATAAAGACTACTTATGGCATGGGATATCAGTGGATTGGCGGTGACCATCCATGAAAACAAGTGGTTTTTCCGTTCGCAAGATTGTTCTTATAGTTTTGATTGGCGCTGTTATAACAGCATTGACGCTGATTATCGCAATGTATGCCATGACCGGCAATTCTATTATTATTTATGGCGGATTTGCACTAACCATCGCTCTGTTACTGTGGGGCGCTGTCTTTTTACGCTTGCTGCAGCGAAAGCTATCGGAATTTACTTCTGATTTGTGCCGCACATTAGATGGAATGATGAATGGCAATGAAAAGCCCGAGATCAACTTGGAAGAGGAAAGTCTGCTGGCTCGTATCAGTCATCGTTTGGAGCGGCTTTATCACACTATGAAGGAAAATCGAAAAAAGCTGGAGATAGAAAAAACAGAGCTTCAAGCCCTTGTTTCGGATATTTCCCACCAAACCAAAACACCCATAGCAAATCTAAAAATGATTAACGAAACCTTGCTGGGACATTCCATGCCGGAGGAAAGGCAAAAGGAGTTCCTGATAGCAGCAGGGAGTCAATTGGATAAATTGGATTTTATGATTCAGGCGTTAGTAAAAACCTCCCGACTGGAAACCGGCTTAATTGTGTTGGAGAAAAAGTTTTCTCCAATTTATGAAACGATTGCAGCGGCTGTAAATGGTGTGCTGACGGCACTGGAGAAGAAGGAAATCGGGCTTGCCGTGGATTGTCCGGAAGAGCTTTGTATCGCCCATGACTCCCGTTGGACGGCAGAAGCGCTCTTTAATCTGTTAGACAATGCCGTAAAATATACACCTATGAACGGGAACATTCGTATAGTCGTGCAGGAATGGGAAATGTATGTAAAGCTTGATGTAATAGATACAGGGAAAGGTATTCCTGAAAGTGAGCAAGCGGCCATATTTAAGCGTTTCTATCGCGAGGATACTGTCCGTGAGGTGGAGGGCATCGGTATTGGGCTTTATCTGGTCCGTGAGATTATAACCCAACAGGGCGGCTACATAAAGGTAAAATCCGAAATAAGCAAAGGCTCCATCTTCTCGGTGTTTCTCCCCAACCAAAAGCAGCTCTAAGGGCTGCCTGTCATAAACAGTATAAGAAAACTATACTGTTTATGGGCTACTGCAAAGGAAAATGTCTAAAACAAGCGTATCGTTCACAATGAGCGATACGCTTGCCCTGCTTGCTGGTTTTATCTTAGATTTGTGATAACGGAATAGCAGAAACCTTGAAAATAGTAAACTCTTATTCGGTTTATTTATCTATTATCAGTAAACTGGTTAGCATATTGGTGACTTCTTCCCTCAGTATTTCGAAGCGTATGCTTTTATGATAGCCAAATGCGTATTCTTGCCCTAATACATCTGCTAAAGTATAAATTAGATACATTTTTTCGTCTAAATTTTGTTGATTTATATTTGGGCTATCAAGTGCTTTTACAAAAGCGGATAATAGCATATCCTCATAGTTTGCAAAATGTTGCATAATTTCAGGGTCTGTTTCTTGCATCGTGCCTAATTCGTTGATAATCTGCTTCGAGTTGACATACAGGTTCCTAAATATCTCAATACATTTATCAACAAATTGTCTAATGTCAATAGGTTTCGGTGTATTTGCTAAATCATCTACCAATGGCTGAAGATGAACGTTTAGAAAACTTTCAAATGAGGCCACATAAATATCTTTCTTATCCTTAAAGTAACTGTATACTGTTCCAGTGGAGACGCCAGCTTTATCTGCTATTTCTGTTGTATTAGTATTGTGGTATCCTTTTTCACAAAAAAGCTCAAAACTTGCTTGTATTATCCTGCGTTTCTTTTCTATTGAACGCTTTTGTTGCGGCTTTCGAATAGGTGGTAAATTAGTCAATTTCAATCCTCCTCCCCTTTTGATAGTATATCACTTGGAAGATTAATTCGTCAATGAATATGAAGTTTTATTCATGTTGACATCAAGCATAGAAATGTATTAAAATAAGAATATGAAGAAATGTTCATGTTTGGAGGAATTGATTATGAAAGAAATCATTTTACGGAAAATAAACAATGAAGATATTATGTTGCTTACAACATGGCTTAATAAAGAGTACATTTTAAAGTGGTATCACGAGCCAGATGAATGGCTTACTGAAATTAATGAACGACATAGCACTTATTCATGGATACACCACTTTATTGTCATGAATGAAAATATCCCTATTGGTTTTTGCCAATATTATGATTGCTTTGATGCTAACGATCTGGAAGATTGGTATAGTGTTGCTCGAAAAAATGACACCTTTTCCATAGACTACTTAATTGGTAATGAAGCATATTTAGGAAAAGGGTATGGAAAAGCTATTGTTAGGTTATTGACTAATACTATAAAAGAAAAGGAGCAGGCAAAACAAATTATCGTACAACCGGACAAAGAAAACTTGCCATCTAATAATGTATTGCTGTCAAATGGATATATTTTTGACAAGCAGAAAGATTACTTTTACAAACTACTTGATTAGTGCCCTAAAGACCCATAATCACTACGAGATAATTTGGCTCGAAGTGACAGCACAATAAAACATGAAAAAATACCCGCCGCTTATGCGGAAAAAGAAAAAACCGTTGCTCAGCGGGGAATAGTTGTGCCATAAAAGTTTTATTACTGATGAACAGCGGTTTTGAGAAAAATCAAAGCTGCTGTTTTCTGCTCTTGGAGCATTTTTCCGCGTTCAATGTAAGCGTTTTGTGTAAAATGGCGGAGAAAGGTTTCCAGGGTAAGGTCTTCCGCTAAAACGAAATTCTTGACCTTGTAGTAGTACAGAGCCTCCTGTAAATGAAGTATTTCAATAGGATTTTATTTTTAGGAGATTTCTGTAACAATTGGATTTTAGAATGTACTCATATAACTTAAAAGGCAGGTGTTTAAATGTGGGTGTTTTACAAACAACAGACTTAAAAAAATATTACGGAACAGAGCCGAATCTTACCCGTGTCCTTGACGGTGTGAACTTTTCCGTGGAGCGGGGTGAGTTTATTGCCGTGGTTGGAACCTCCGGATCAGGCAAAACCACGCTGCTTCATATGATGGGGGGGCTGGATACGCCTACCTCTGGCAGTGTTATGGTAAATGACATGGAGCTGGCGAAGATGAAGGATGAACAGCTTACCATCTTTTGCCGCAGAAATATCGACTTTATCTTTCAGAACTACAATCTTGTACCGATGCTAAATGTCTACCATCTTGCCGACCAGATTATCTGTATTGAAGATGGCTGGATTGTGGCGTAAGGAGGCAGAGGCATGTTTCAAAATGATAACAAGGCAGTTATAAAACGGCTTGCAAAACTGAGCCTGAAAGCAGACAAACAGCGAAACACCTTTGCTGTTATCGCAATTGCACTGACCACTATATTATTTACATCAGTAGTATCCATTGGCGTTGGAGTAATTGAATCATTGAAGCAAGTAATTGAATTAACTCTTGCAATGAATGCTTCGCTGTTTTTGGCAATAATGCCCTTCCTTCTGATGTTTATTTTTATCGGCTATCTGCTGATAAACAACATATTTGATATTTCAATTTCGAAGGATATAAGAAGATACGCCATGTTGAGGACAATAGGGACTACCCAAAGACAAATAAAAAAAATTGTTTTGCGGCAGGCCATTCAATTATCTTTTATCGGCATCCCTCTAGGGCTGTTGCTGGGCTACCTAATCGGTAAGACTTCGCTTCCACTCATGATGCAATTTCTAAACCAGGAATACTCGGATTTTCAATCCAAGATGTCGCTTAGTCCATTCATATTTATTGTTTCCTCTTTATTTAGCTTACTTACTGTTTGGGTCAGTGTTAAAAAACCAGCTCAAATCGCTACCCTCGTTTCACCTATTGATTCGCTTCGGTATACGGAAAATGGGCATATAACCAAAACCTTTTCAAAGAAAGCATCCTTCTTCAGAATTGAGAAAATGGCTTGGGCTAATTTTTTGCGTAGCAAAAAACGGAGTATATTCATCATTTTGTCATTATCAATATGTTTCGTTTTGCTTAATTTGGTTGCTATTCTTGGTCAAAGTGTCGATACTGATAAGTATTTGCAAAAAATGATGTCTACGGATTATGTTATAGCAAGTAAGAATGCATTTTCTGTGCGCCATGGCTTTATGTATCATTCCGATGGTCTGGATGAAGCCGTGATTTCCCTTGTCGAGCAACAACCCGGAATACAAAACGGTGGGAAATTATATAAAAACACCTTAGATGATTTGAATGTGACGATTGATTACGGGCAAAAAATTACGGAAACGAATGAAAGTATTGAAGGAATAAAATATGGATTTATTGTCGGTGGACAGTACCCTATCGTCTTGGGGAACGATGGATATGCATTATGTAATGTTTATGGCGCCTCAACACCTGTGCTCAGCCGACTGATGATTATTAATGGAGAAAAAGACAAAAGCAAACTGATAGAAAAAGTATCAACCGGCAACTACATTATTGAAGGAGCGGAAGATGCCGAGTCTTTTCAATTCGATATTGGTCAAGAAATTGTAATACGAAAAGAGGGCAAAATACTAAAAACGATGACAGTAGTCGCACAGGCTGTTCTTAACGGAACAGAACGTGAAGTATGGACGGTAAACAGTGGCTATACGACTGTCGGAGGTGATTGCCCGTTTTTCTATATGAGTGATTACGGGTTCAAAGAAGTCTATACAAAACCGACTTTAATGAACTATTCGTTTGACTTCGATAACGCAAACCAGAGTAATATAGAAAATACCCTAAATAGTTATATTCTGAAGGTTGATGCCGGGATGCAATATGGGTCAACACAGATGCTGCGACAATCAATCGATAGAATTAAGCAGATGGTCTACGTTGCGGGCGGTATATTAAGCTTCCTGATAGGATGCATTGGAGTAATTAACTTTGTAAGCATAATTAAAACGAATGCTATTACCCGGCAATATGAGTTTACTTTGTTTGAGAGTATCGGCATGACAAAAAAACAACTACGGAAACTGCTGGTTTATGAGGGCATTTATTATGCAATAATATCCGGTTTCTTTGGTATTGTAATATCTTATATTTTTAGTAAAACCTTATTGAGTAAAATATTGAGCAGTTCTTCATTTTGGTTCTTTACGATCAATATTACGTTAGTTCCCGCAATGATTGCATTTATATTAATGCTTGGAATTTCAATGATTGTTCCATTATTCGCTATAAAAGCGCTAAATCGACACAGTATCATAGAACGCTTGAAAGAGACGACATGGTAGATGGGATTCTCTGAAGACTCGAGTAGCGATATGTTACAAAATAACAATCCGCCATTCCTATATGGTGGTTTGAAGAGAATGCAGTACAGGGCTCCTGTTAATGAAGTATATCAAGTGAATTCTTATTTTTGGGAGATTTCTGTAACAATTGGGTTTTAGAATGTACTCATATAACTTAAAAGGCAGGTGTTTAAATGTGGGTGTTTTACAAACAACAAACTTAAAAAAATATTACGGCACAGAGCCGAATCTTACCCGTGCCCTTGACGGTGTGAATTTTTCAGTGGAGCGGGGTGAGTTTATTGCCGTGGTTGGAACCTCCGGCTCAGGCAAGTCCACACTGCTTCATATGATGGGAGGGCTGGATACGCCTACCTCCGGCAGTGTTATGGTAAATGACAAGGAGCTGGCGAAGATGAATGATGAACAGCTTACCATCTTTCGCCGCAGAAACATCGGCTTTATTTTTCAGAACTATAACCTTGTGCCGATTCTCAATGTATATGAGAATATTGTTCTGCCTGTAGAACTGGACGGCGACACAGCAGACAGGGATTTTATGAGTGAAGTAGTGTCTATGCTGGGGTTGGAGGAGAAGCTGAAAAATATGCCAAACAATCTTTCCGGCGGTCAGCAGCAGCGGGTAGCGATTGCCCGTGCCTTGATTACCAAACCAGCCATTGTGTTGGCCGATGAACCTACGGGAAACCTCGACAGTAAGACCAGTGCTGATGTACTGGGGCTTTTAAAGCGTACCAGCGCAGAGTTCAGCCAAACAATAGTCATGATTACCCATAATAGCGAAATTGCTCAGCTTGCCGACCGTATCGTGCGAATTGAAGATGGCAAGATCGTTGGTTAAGGGGGATATTATGACATTACCATTTGAAAATGATACAGGAAATATCGTAAAGAAGCTGACAGACAGAAGTCTGAAAGCGGATAAGCGCCGGAATCTGTTTGCTGTTATTACGATTACATTTGCAACGGTGCTCCTATCCACATTGTGCTTTTATCTTTCGGCACAGAATGCAGAATTAGTGGAACGTATCAGGGGGCAGTATCAAGCTGTATGTGCGGGAATTTCACAAGAAATGATTGATGTTCTTTCTAAGCAGCCCGAGGTTGAACAATGGGGTGTTTCTAAATCAATTAGCACTACCCGCTATCAAGATACCGCCTTGACGGTATTATATGAAGATGAAAATCAGATTGGCCTTGCAGGACGGCCGGAAATTGACGGCCGTTTGCCGGAAACGGAAACAGAAATTATGGTCGAACTGCCATTCTTGCAGTATCTTAACCTGCCTGCGGTCATAGGACAAAGTGTTCAGTTGGATATGGGTGATGGCAGAAAGCAGGATTACACGGTAACAGGCATATTACTGAGCGAAAATACATCTCGCTCCTTTACCATTTTCACATCCAAAGCATATGCTGTTAAACGCACTTCTCCTATGCCCACTTTTGACTTTCGTTTTCGTATGGCAGGCAGTAATGAAGAAAATATGGACGCCTTAAAAGGTCAAATTAAAGAATTTTTGTTAAAACAGGGCGTCCCCGAAGATAAAATCTTCTACAGCTCCAATTACTTTGATATGGTTGGGTTTCAATCATCCGATAATACCATGCTGTATCTGGTGGGTCTGCTGTTGGTTATCGCTTGCAGTGTAGTCGTATACAGCCTCTTTTATATTTCCGTGTCGGGAAAGCTGCGGGAATACGGACGCCTGAAGGTAATTGGTACGACCTCCAAACAGCTAAGGCGTATCGTGCGGCGAGAAACCTTGATTCTTTGCCTGCGTTCTATTCCCCTTGGAATTATAATTGCTGGAGGTGTTGTATTTGCATGGATGCCCGGGTATTGGCAGTGGGAAACGAATCTACGGTCAGCATTTGGTGTAGCGGCTGTAATGACCCTATCGGTGATTTTATCAACCCGTGTGCCGATCCGAATAGCCGCAAAAGTGTCGGCAATTGAAGCGGTGAGGATGACTTTTTATTCAAAGCAGGAAGGAAAAAGCGTTTCCAAGCAGCTACACCGCCGTATCACGCCTCTATCCCTGGCCGGAATGAGTTTTGTTCGTAATCGGAAAAAATCTGTCCTAACATTCGTTTCCCTGGGATTAACTGCTGTTATGCTAATGTGTGTCGCTACCTATGCAGTTTCCTTTGATGTGGACAGTATGGCAGCAAAAAATCTGGGAGATGGTGGAAATTATATGCTCAGTCTTTCCCACCCCAGTTTGGTAGAACAACATACTGTATTGGAGGAAAACCCTCTTGATGAGCCGCTGTATCAAGCCTTACTCAAGTTTGATTTTGTCACAAAGATTACACGTTACAACAGCAGCTATGCAGAAGTAGAATTACCGAAAAATCCGGGTGGATTTTCGTTTGCAGGACTGACGAGGGAGCAGTTTGATCAGTTTTTACCTCCTGAATTTATAATGGCAGGTGAAGCAGACTATGAGGAAATGATTAAAAGAAGCGGTGTCATAATTGCTGATTCAGAGCATCTGCTTGCACGGTACAACAATTATGAACCAAACATAGGCGATGTGCTTTTTTGCAAGGGATATGATGGACAAAGCGTGGAGATGATTGTCCTCGGAATTGCAAAGGGATCTCTTGATACTGGTGTAAGTGCCTCCCCCTTTTTGGTTACTAATGAAACGCTGTCCAAGCTTTATCCTCAAGTCAGTAATTTTAATACTGTATGGAATATATATACGGATAAAGATTCAGAAGAAGTAAGGAAGGCAGTTTTTTCCGCTACCACCGATGGTCGGATTGATATTACCTCCCGAAAAGATCTTGCGGACAGCTTAAGGGATATGGCTGGCCAGATGATAAAAGGGCTATATGCATTGGTGGCATTCTTGTTCTTGTTTGCGCTGGTAAATCTGATCAATACACTAATGACGAACCTTCTGGCAAAGAAACAGGAGCTTGGAATTTTGCAGTCAGTGGGAATGAGCAGCAGACAACTGGCATCCATGCTTTCCTTAGAATGCCTATGGTATGTTGGCATTGCCCTTACTCTTGCTGTTGCAGTTGGTGCTCCTGCCGGATTTGTTATTTGCACTGTCTTTAATCAGGTCGGTATCTTTGGCACCTTAACCTATCATTTTCCATGGATGGCGGTCGCTCTGCTTACCGTAATTCTGGCGATAATTCAACTGTGCTATTCAACATTGGCTGTGCATTATCTGAGAAAACAATCACTGGCCGACCGTATTAAGGCAATCGAATGAGGCTGGTCATGTAAGCAGTATCTTTAAACTTGTATAAGTTTACAAGTTTAAGGATTTCAGTCGTCCAAAAACTAAATAGAGCCAAGGGGCAAACCCGGTGAATGGAATATTGTCATAAAAAATGGTAAATCAAAATAGCAAGCCAAAGCAGTATTGTTTTTCTGTCCGTGCTCACGCCATGCGTCAAAATACTCCTGACCATTCTTTGCAGCTATGGGCATTCCCTCACCAGCAATTAAGTCGTCCATCACAATCCACATGAAGCGTCCTTTTAGCCCTGTCTGACTGCCTTTTAGAAATTCTGAAATCATATACCGCAAGGTGTAAGCCTCATAGTAGATTAACTCCCGATACTGCAGTCTATGAGCGAACATCTATGCCTGTGTTGGAATTAATAACAACCGGTACTGTTTTTGCAATTGGACTTGCTCATGAGATAATCGTTATTATCGAACGAAAAAGAAAGACCTTCTGGAAATATAAAAACGCTTTCTATTCTCAAAACCAAGAAGAAATATTCACTTGACAATGTTTGTTCATTATGCAACAATAGTTATATAACTGCTGTTGCATAATGAATATAGAGGTGAATTATATGCCACCTAAAGCAAAAATAACTAAGGAAATGATTTTAAATACTATTTTGGATATTACAAAGGAAACGGGATTTGAGACTGTAAATGCGAGGAGCATTGCAAGTAAGCTACAGTGCTCTACGCGGCCTATTTTTACTTGTTATGAAAATATGGATGAATTAAAAACAGAATTTCTTGATTTTGCCTATGAATACTATGAGCAGTATGTCACCAATTATAAGAATTCTGTTAGTGTCAGTCCATACTTAATTCTTCCTCTTTCCTACATTGAATTTGCTCAAAAAGAGACAAACTTATTTAAACTATTATTTACAAAAGATATGGATTTAGAAATGACAGAAGCAAAAGATTTTTATAAGGAAATTAATAATGAGAAAAAAGCAAAAATCTTTTCGGACACTCTTGGAATAGAGTTAGACAAAGCAAAAATTATTTTTTTAGACTTATTTCTTTACACACATGGCATAGCAGTTCTGGCTGCAACGAAAAAATTAGCATTAGATAGAGACAAGGCTGAAAAAATGGTGACAAACATTTTAACAGCTTTTGTTAGACAAGAAAAGCCAGATTGGAAATTGTCCAATTGAATTTTATCATTAACAGAAGGAGTGCAATATGATGACAAACCAATATCTGATTAACCATTACAATAATTATGATGAAGATAGACGACTTGTTCCCAAACATGGTTCCGTTGAGTTTCTTACCACAATGAAGTATATTGAGAAATACTTAAAGTCTGGCGACCGTGTGCTTGAAATAGGCGCAGGAACCGGTCGATATTCCCATGCACTGGCACGAGCAGGATATGATGTTGATGCAGTGGAGCTAGTGGAACACAATATAGAGATTTTTAAACAAAACACGCAGCCAAATGAAAAGGTAACCATTGCACAGGGCAACGCTATGGATTTATCGATGTTACCAGATAATGCGTATGACATAACTCTGCTGTTAGGGCCATTGTATCATCTTTACTCCAAAGAGGATAAACAACAAGCTTTGAGCGAGGCAATTCGTGTGACAAAACCGGGAGGTGTAGTTTTTGCTGCGTATGTGATATCCGATGGTTGTCTCCTTGACGAAGGATTCCATCGTGGTAACATCAATGTTGCTGAGTACATTCAAAAGGGATTACTTGACCCCGAAACATTTGCGGCTAAGTCCCAGCCAAAGGATTTATTTGAACTTGTACGTAAAGAAGATATTGACGATTTGATGTCTGTATTTCCAGTTTTTCGACTGAACTACGTTGCTTCGGACGGCAGCGCCTTATTTATGCGCGAAGCAGTGGATGCTATGGATGATGGATTATTTGAGCTGTATTTGAAATATCACTTTGCTACTTGTGAGCGTGAAGATTTCGTTGGCATTACCAGTCACTCAATTGACATATTCCGGAAATAAGTGTTATTTTATAATTTGAACTTTTATTGAATATCCAATGAAGAATCAGGGTATTCGCCTTGATTAAGATACTCTTATAAAGTATAGGAACAACCCTACACTAAAACACCAATGTTTTTATTTGTAGTATCATGAGAAGGAGGTGAATGCCATTGAAAATATATAAAACACATACTTATGACAGCCTCTCCAAGGATTCCACATAGCCATAATCTAAAACCTTGACTTCTCATAGCTATACGAAATACTGGGTCCTATAACCACATCTAAAGGATTAAATATCTCGATTCTATTTTCAACATCCTCAAAAGCAAAAGTATATGGGAGTTTCATGTTTGTATACTTAATAACGTGTACATCTGTCCATATACTCAAAAACTCCTTTGCATGACAAATATCAAGATTTTTATATCGTAACTCACTCATATGGCACCCTCCTGTTATATAAACAATGAGAAAATTCAAATTATTGTTATCATACCATATGCTGCTATGATTTTCCACAGTTCAAAGTGGGTTCTAAGTCGCAAAAAAACACCTTGTTGGTAATTAATCATAAATATGATATAAAGCTGTAAGTAACTTGAGTTATAACTTTTGATAAGTCTTTTTTCCTGCATGTCCTACTGCAAGAATTAATATTGCCGTTAGACACATCACTAAATACATTCTATTTACAAATCTTTCATACAAATACCCGTATAATAGTAAGCCTATTGGCAGTGCGGCACTCAATAACGCGCCATAAAAGGACATCACCCGGCCTAGCATATTGTCAGGTACATTTCTTTGAATAGCTGACATAATATATATTCCTGCAATGCTTGCACTCATAAAGATTATGGCACCACAAATGACGAGCATAACATAGCTGACAATTGACGGAATATTGAAAAGAAAGCTAATACCGAAACAAGCCATTGACACACCCATTATCCAAAATAGCTGATAGATTTTACTTGTTTTGAATTTGGGCGCAATAAGGCCAGCCAATAATCCTCCTACTAGCCCTGCCGCACCCATAACAGCTTGTGATGTGCCATTGAGGATAGAATTTAGATTAAGCACTACTCTTATGATGAAAGGCGCACCTATCGTAATTAACGGCTGTATCAGCAAAACAAAGGCGGCATTTAGAAGAATGGCGTTACATACATATGGCTTTTCCTTTACAATAAATTGAACGCCGTCGAATAAATCTTGTTTTACTGCGTAAATATTGTTTTTAGCGGCTTGCTGCTGAGTCTTTGGTATTTTAATAAGTATTTCAAGAAGTGCAGCACCTAAAAAGAAAACAGCGCAACAGAAAGAGATCATCCTTACTCCGGACAAATTGTTTTCACTGACTAAAGCATATAATGCTCCCGCTACCAGTGGGCCAAGCAGATTAGAAAGCATATTCACTTGACTTACCACGGCATTTGAGCGAATTAACGTATCTTTATCCTGAATAAGTGGTATGCTCGATTGAACAACCGGTGTTTCAAAAGAAGATACAACAGACATAGCAATCATAGCCACGGCTATCGGTATCAGCACATTAGCTACAGACAATGATAGAGCCAGCAAAATTGCTGTGATAGAGTAAAAACAATCCATTCCCACCATTAGGCTGCGCTTATTCATCCTATCAGCCAATATCCCAGCGAAAGGTGATAAAAATATAGGTGGCAGATAGCTTATTGCAGTTATAGCACCAAACAAAGCCGCAGAACCCGTTAAATCGAGTATCAGTAAGGAAATAGTAAACTTCAATACTACCGTTCCAAACAATGAAAAAGTTTGTCCTAAGACTAAAAAAACAAAATTTGAATTAAATATTTTTGACTTCATCCTCATTCCTCATATCTAACAATTTTTTACTCCATTATAAAACCAAAAGCCTGACACCGCATGTCAGGCTTTTGGAATATTTACCAATTATTTGATTAGGTTTGCCATGATAGCAATATCTTCTGCGACCATTTCAAACTTTGACTTTTCAATTAAGATGTTGCCCCCTGCCATGATATAAGAGGGCATTACTCGGATAAGGGTAAACTCTTTTCTATTACACTTTTCTCAATGGAATATTCTGTTTTCGGTGTTTTTACGGCATTTGTAATATAAATGCCACGCTGTAAAATATCTTGAATCAAGAAAAAATCAAGACCAGCCTTTGGGAAAAGTGGAATGGTCGTTTTCATATAGTCTGCATTTGCTTGCCCATAAAAATCCTGTGTAGGATTAGATGGTACGACTTCGTTAATCATAATGGCCTTAATACCTATGGGGTATATATCAATATCATTAAAGCATAGTCCACTATTTGCGCCAAGTTCTTTTTCTAGTTGGGTTTTAATATTCATTTTCTTTCCTCCTATGATGATTTAATGCCGCCTCATATCTGTTTATTATCTTCTGCCTTAAAGATCGGGGTTGGATAATGGTTACTTTATCGCCGAACGACATTAGAAAATCGTAAAGCCAATCATTTTCAGGTAAAATAAGGTTTACTCTATATCCATTTTCTTGCTGCTGGATTGCGCTATTATCTAATGTATCATACAAGCGAAAGCCTACTTCCAAAGAGAAGTATAATTCCAAATCAATTAGAGTACCAAAGTCATTGGGGGATGGAAAGATAGTTGTGCCTTGCTCAATGATGCGCTTAAAATACGTTTTTGTTAATGCCATGTTCTTCATGCGAGATAGGCGAAATATTCTAAAATTGTTGCGTAATAAGCAGAAGCCATATAGATACCAAGTCTTGTCTTTATAGACTAATTTTAGCGGCTGAACTTGACGCATTTCCTTTGCTCCAACAGAATAATAATCAAAGACAATTTGACGTTTTTCAAGTATGGATTGTTTTAGGTCATTGAACAACTTCCTTTCTGTTTCAACGTTGCTTCCCCAGCGTGAAAAATCAACTTCAATCCAATCAGTCAAGTGGATCTGAAAGATTGCTCCAAGTTTATGCAGAAGCATATCTGCACTGGAATATTGTACTGCTAAAAGACTCTGTAAACTCGATAGAATTTCGTTTCTCTCACTTTCTGAAAATAATGATTTGTCAAGCACATAGTTATCAAGCAGCTGGATACCACCGTTTCTTCCTGTGGTAACATATATAGGAATACCTGCGCTACTGATGGCGTTTACATCTCTATAAATTGTTCGGACAGATACTTCAAACTTTTCTGCTAATTCCGGGGCAGTTGCTTGACCTTTATTTAGCAGATAATAGATTATTTTGAATAATCGGCTTTCCTGCAATTCAACACCTCCCCTTTTTTGATAATTATACTATACAAACCCTGACGTCGCGCTGTCAAGGTTTATAATATAACAGTTCAATTAAAGATATTTGATTGAGGCTACCTATCACAATATTAGCACTTAATTTGGGATTCCGCAGGCAAACGAAGAAGAGGCGTGGGAAAGATTTAATATGGCAAAGGATATTGTTGTTTTTTTGGGATTGCCGGTTCTTGATAAAAAATTGGCTTTACATGTGGCTATAACTGAGCAAGGTATCGTTGTTGAAGTAAATAAAAGTAAATAAAAGGTGATCTCTGTTGAAGAACAAGAGTTTTATTATGGCATTTACTTTCAGATTATAAGAAATCGGCCATGGCTTAGAGATAAAAAACCTGTTTCTCATTCTGAAAAATTACGGATTGCAATAGATGAAATCCTTAGAAAAAAGCTTGCCGATTTTGATACTTTCTTATTGCAAATGGAACAGGCAGATTACTCTATTAAACAAGGAAAACATCTTGCCTTTAAAAGCAAAGAGCAAAAGAAATTCATTCCCTACGTTCTTAAATACGGTAAACATATTAAAAAGTTTAAGAGTTTATAATCTTCTTGAATTATAATTAATTTCTTTTTTGGATGAGTATCTATCTTTCCTTTTTAACCAATAGTGTGGAACAAATTATATCTTTATTCCGACCATCATATTAAGAATAAAAACATGTATTATTTAAAAAAAATGATGGTACTTTTGCAATGGAGGGTTGACAATGTTGACTTGACGAATTACTGAATTTTGGTAATAATTCATCAATGCTTATTTTTATAACTTGAGAAAGTTCACTTATATCCACATAACAGGCAAAAGTCTACTGTGATGAAACAATATAAATTTTTATGGCCTTCTAAATAGAATCTTGTGAAGTTGATTTTGGTTATTTTCTAATCCATAATCAACGAAAAATTATAAAGGAATGGCATTTATTATAAGGAAATTAAATTTAGATAAAGCCTCCCTCTCCTGCCGGTCCTTGACCTGAATATAGTGTAGAGAAGAAGCATGTCTTTATAAAGCTTCAATGTTTATTCCTTCTTTTTATGTTTGCTTTTTGTATTTATTAAAATCACCAGAGTTAATGTGGTAAAAATATACATGGAAATATCATATGTACCATGTTATCCTACTAAGAGACTTTGTAGGATATGATATGCGAAGGAGAGGGGCATGCTTTGGAGACGATTTCAAAAATTGCTGATGCTCTTGAGTCAGGAAGAATATAGGACGGCTTTGGCTTTGGCAGAAGGGCTGGGGGTCAGTGAGAAGACAGTACGGTTGAGGTTAAAGGATTTAAGCGGTCTGCTGATGGGCCATGGAGCTCATATCAGCTCAAAGGCAAGGTTTGGATACATATTGCAGGTTGATGACAAAGAGAAGTACGACAGGTACATAAAGAGCGAATCAGAGGAGGCTGGGTATTTCCCGGAGAGAGAAAATGAAAGAAGCGAATATTTGCTGGCATATCTGGTAGGCAGAATGGATTATATAAAAATAGAGGAACTTTGTGATTTCCTCTATGTTTCAAGATCCACCCTGTCTAATTCGCTTAAGACTGTAGAAGTGATTTTAAAACGCTACGGTATTTCCCTTGAGCGAAGACCTAATTACGGGATTAGGATCAGCAATCAGGAGTTTGGTATCCGCAGACTGGTATGTGACTGCTTTATCAAACGTCAGGGCTTTGCAGGGGTGGATATCAGTCATCAGAAAAGTGAGCTGATTCACTTGGCCGGGATTGTAAAGGAGCTTTTAAAAAAGTATGAAATCCGCCTTTCTGAAATTGCTTTCGAAAATTTTGTTGAGTATGCCTATGTGGCAAGAAAAAGGATGAAGTCAGGTTTCTATCTCCGGATGAACAAGGAGAATCTGCCGGAAATAGGTGGCAAGGAAGCAGCATTTATCCAGGAGCTGATTTCTGTATTGGGAGACCAGGAGCAGGTCACATATACGACTGATGAGGAAAGCTGTCTCATGTTATATGTAGCAGGAAAGAGAATAATAGGGAGCACGTTAGAAAACGACTCTAATTTTGTTATCAGGGAGCAGATTGACCGACTGGCTCTGGCCATGATAGAGTTGGTGAAAAGACAATTTGGGCTGGAAATGCAAAATGATTTTGAAATTCGGATGACCCTGAACCAACATCTGGTTCCTTTTGATATCAGGATACGGTACGATATTCCACTTAAAAATCCTATTCTTGAAGATATCAAACAAAAGTATTGTCTGGCTTACCAGATATCTTACGAGGCGGTTGGGGTACTGCAAAAGCATTATAGAAAAGACATTTCCGAGGCTGAAATCGGTTACTTTGCTTTAATCTTCCAACTGGCCCTGGAAAAAGATAAAATAGGCCCTTCTTCAGATATTCTTGTGGTATGTAGCACCGGAAAGGGGAGCTCACGTCTGTTGAAATATAAATATCAAAGCGAGTTTTCCGAATATTTAAGAAGTATTTATGTCTGCGACCTGATTGAGTTGGAACATTTCGATTTTAAGGCAGTTGATTATGTTTTTTCTACTGTTCCTATTACCATGGAAGTGCCGGTGCCGATCGTGGAGGTAGGGACGTTTTTGGAAGAAGATGATATCCCCAAAATCACCCGAACCCTCAGGAGAGGCAATAGCCGAGGGGTTATAGAGAGATATTATACGCCTGAACGGCTGCTTACCAAGGTAGGTGGGAAGACAAAGGAAGATATATTAAGGCTTTTATGCAGTGTAATACAGAGACAGGAAAAGGTGGACGAGAATTTTTATGAACTGGTGATTGAGCGGGAGTTCTTTGCCCAGATGGATTATGGGAATTATATCGCTCTCCCTCATCCAAACCACATTGCTTCGGAGGAAACATTTGTGTATGTGGCAGTTCTTAAGGAGCCTGTTATCTGGAACCGGCTTCCGGTTCAGGTCATTTTGCTGGTTTCAATAGGGAGGAAGGAGGACAAAAACCGCCAGATCTTTTATGAGACTACCGCACGGTTTGCGCTTGATAAAGACGCAGTGAGGCGACTGATCAAGGAACCAGGGTATGCGACGCTGATGGAATTGTTGGAACGGTAAAAATACCGCATTTAAGCTGGCATCTGTTACCAGATTGAATGCGGTATTTTTATGGTTGGAGTTTTACAGGGGCTGGTGTTACTATGGTATAAAGATGATGAAGGAGGGTAAACGCTATGCTGCACAAAACATTAAAAACATTTCCAGAGGATTTTCTTTGGGGGGCCAGCACGTCTGCTTATCAGGTGGAAGGTGCTAATTTAGAAGACGGGAAAGGCCCGTCCTGCCAGGATGTAAAAGAAGTTCCTCAGGGCACTTCCGACTTGGCGGTCTGTGCCGATCATTATCACAGATATAAGGAAGATATTGCATTAATGGCTGAAATGGGATTTAAAGTTTATCGCTTTTCCGTTTCCTGGTCCAGGATTATTCCGGAAGGAACAGGTGAAGTAAATCCCAAAGGAATTGAGTTTTACAGTAATCTAATTGATGAGTGCTTAAAGTATGGTATTGAGCCACTGATGACCATGTTTCACTTTGATATGCCTGCTGCCCTGGATAAGCGGGGCTCATGGTCTAATCGGGAGTCCGTGGACTGGTTTTTAAATTTTGCAAAGGTATTATTTGAAAGTTTTGGAGATAGAGTGAAGTTCTGGCTGACAATTAATGAACAGAATATATTGACTCTGATGGGGCCGGTGATTGGCACTCTGACAATTCCGGAAGGAACTAAAAATGAATTGAAAGAAATCTATCAGCAAAACCACCACATGCTGGTTGCCCAGGCAAAAGTCATGGCATTATGCCATGAAATGCTGCCTGGCGCTAAAATCGGACCTGCTCCCAATATATCTTTGGTATATCCGGAGCTCTGCAGGCCTGAGGATATGATTGCCGCCCAGAATTTTAATGCCATAAGAAACTGGCTGTATTTGGACATGGCTGTCTATGGGGTCTATAACAACATCGTATGGTCCTGGCTGGAGGAGCATGATGCTACTCCGGATTTTGTAGAAGATGATGCAGAAGCATTAAAGGGCGGACATCCGGATTTTATTGGGTTTAACTACTATAATACGGCAACCTGTAAGGCTGATGAGGGGGGAGAAATAGAAACGGGGGCCATTAGCCAGCAGGAGAACAAAGGAGTGGCAGGCTTATTTAGCGGCGTTAAAAACCCTCATCTGCCCGCCACCGAGTTTGGCTGGGAAATAGATCCAGTCGGCTTTAGGGCAACCATACGTGAAATGTACTCCAGATATCATTTGCCCATGATTGTTACCGAGAATGGTTTAGGTGCTTATGATAAGCTGACAGAAGATTTCAAGGTACATGACAGCTACCGCATCAAGTATCTGAGGGAGCATATTGAGCAGATCCGGCTGGCGATCTCTGACGGATGTGAAATGATGGGTTATTGTCCGTGGTCTGCCATTGATTTGATTTCCACCCATGAGGGAATGGTAAAGCGCTATGGATTCATCTATGTTGACAGGGATGAATTTGATTTAAAAACCTTGGATCGTTACAGGAAGGACTCCTTCTACTGGTATAAGAAGGTAATCGATACTAACGGAACAGATTTGACAGATAATTAAAGAGATGGATTAAATGGGAAAATAACAAGAGGGGGATAAGGATCATGCTGGTAGTACGGTTATTTTGTAATCAGGGAATGAGCACAAGCCTGCTGGTAAGTAAAATGAAGGAAGAGGCTGAAAAGGGTGGAATGGAAGTGGATATCGTGGCATTTCCGGTTAATGAAATAGAGGAGAATTTAAAAGGGGTGGACTGTGCACTGCTGGGCCCCCAGGTAGGATATCTAAAAGGAAAGGTTTCCAAGGTATGCCAGAAGAATGGAGTTCCTTTGGATGTGATCCCAATGGTGGATTACGGAATGTGCAACGGAAAAAATGTACTGGAATTTGCCCGGAAACTAGCTGGGAAATAAGGATGAACAGGGAGGTATTTGAAGATGAAGGATTTTTTTAACGAAAAGGTGGTTCCTAAAATGATGGCATTCATCAACACCAGGCCCATCCAGGCCTTAAAGGATGGCATGCTCTATTCTATGCCAATGATGATCATCGGCTCTGTGTTCCTGCTTTTGGCTTTTTTCCCTTACACACCTGTTGCTGACTGGTTCAGTGCTAAGGGAATTACTCCGGTACTGCTGCAAGTCAATGACAGCACCTTTGGTGTAATGGCCCTCATTGCCTCTGTAGGCATTGCCTATACTTATGTGAAAAACGAAGGGTACAACGGACTTCCGGCAGGGGTGATCTCCCTCTGTATCTACTTACTGTTCCAGCCTTCTTCTGTTGAAACAAAGGAAGGTTCCACTGTAGGCGTTATATTAAAGGAATGGACAGGGGGCAAGGGGATGATCGGGGCCCTCCTTATTGGAATTATTGTAGGCTGTGTTTATAGCTTCTTTTTAAAGAAGCGCATTACCATCAAGATGCCTGCAGGGGTTCCTGAAGGGGTAGCAGCTTCTTTTACCGCACTGATTCCAGGCACCGTGATGGTTACCGGAGCAGCTGTTATTTATGCATTTACAAAGGGAGGGCTTAACATCAGCCCTATGGAATGGATCTATAATACTTTTCAGATTCCGCTGCAGGGCCTTACGGATTCCTTTGGAGGTGTGATCGCAATCAGCTTTCTGATTCCGTTTTTCTGGTTTTTTGGAATTCATGGAAGTAATCTTATAACGGGAATTATGGATGGTATTCTGATGGCCAACACTGCCTCTAATCAGGCGATTGTTGACAGTGGGCAGGCGCTTACCATTGCCAATGGAGGCCACATTGTCACCAAGCAGTTTGTAGATCAGTTTATCACTGTTACAGGAGCTGGAGTTACTCTTGGTCTGGTGCTTTATATGGTATTTCTGGCCAAATCTACCCAGTGCAAGCAGATCGGCAAGCTGGGTCTTGGTCCTGGCTGCTTTAACATTAATGAGCCGGTAACCTTTGGTACACCTATTGTATTAAATCCCATTATGGCTATTCCGTTTATTCTGATGCCTGTTTTAACCGGTATCATAGAATATCTGGCCATCTATACGGGGCTTTGCCCCCTGTACAGTGGGATTCTGGTTCCCTGGACTACTCCCCCGATCATATCGGGCTTTCTGATCGGAGGCTGGAGGACGGCGTTGCTCCAAGCAGTGATCATCACGTTATCATTTTTTGTGTACCTGCCGTTTATCAGGATCGTTGACAAAATGTATTATAATCAGGAAAACAGCGTAGAGGAGTCATAACTTAAGGAAGGGAAAGAGAAGGTGATAAAATGCAAGATATGGAACTTATCTGTTTTCAGCTGATCACTGCTGCAGGAGGGGCAAAGTCCAGCTATATTGAAGCGATACAACTGGCAAAGGAAGAGAAATATGAAGAGGCGGAGGGCAGGATTGCACAGGGTGATGAGATGATGAAAAATGGACATTTTCCCCATGTAGAGTTAATTCAAAAGGAAGCTGCAGGAGAAACAGTAACCATGGGGCTTATTCTGGCACATGCAGAGGACCAGATGATGAGCGCGGAAGTGTTCAAGGTCGTGGCAGAAGAAATGATAAGCCTTTATAAGCGGCTGGGAGGCAGATAAATTGCTATAATGCAGCTTTTCTGGCAAAACTGCCTTTCACCGGGTTCTGGTAGAATGATTCTATCAGGATCCGGTTTTGCTTAGGGACATTGAAGTGAAATAGCCAGTATATTGACGGCGGGTTCTGTGAAGAGGAAAAGGATATTATGTTGAAGGATAAAGTGAGACAGGTAAAAGCAATTATGTGTGATGTGGATGGCACTTTGCTTACGGATAAACACATCGTTTCACCGCTGACAGTGGAAGCAATAAAAAAAGTCAGAAAGAAGGGCATATTGTTTGGTCTGGCAACGGGCCGTGATGTCAAAAGTGTTAAGGTACTGCTAAAGGAGTGGGGGATTGACGGTTTGATTGATACTATTGTTGGAACTGGCGGAGCTGAAATCTGTGATTTTGTTTTCGGCGTGGAAAATGAAAGTTATCCGTTGGAGGGGGAGCTTATTCATGAGGTTATGAGTTATTACCAGGATATGGATGTGAATTTTGCGGTTCCTTATGATGGCACTCTATATGCCCCCAAGGATGACGTACTCATTCAAATGCTGTCCCAGGAGGACAAGGTGCCATATGAGGTGGTTGATTTTAGCGAATTCTTAAAAGAGCCAAGGTCTAAGGTTATGATTGTGTGCCAGCCTTCCATGATGGACGCAGTTATAGAACGAAGCAAAACTTTTAAAAATGAAAAATATGAATCAACCGCTTTAAAAACAGCCAGTATTTTATTTGAATACATGGATCCGAGAGTTAATAAAACATATGGGCTGAAACAAGTGGCAGCACTTCATGGATTTTCTATGGAAGAGTTATGTACCTTTGGAGACGCCGATAATGATTACGATATGACCTTACATGCAGGTATAGGAGTTGTTATGGCTAATGGCAGTGAAAAGACAAAGAGCGCAGCTGATTATATAACGACTGATAATAATCATGACGGAATCGGAAAATTTATCAATCGGTATATTTTGCAGGAGGAATAAATCACCGTAAAAAAGCGGTTAAAATAGTCCTTAGTAAAACAGTATTTGAGCGAGGTATGGCGTAGCGTAAAAGCTACGCTATTTCTTTATGCATCAGGTTGTTGAGTGTGATAGGACAGAAGGGGGTGTCGCAAAAATTGCTTATTTATAGTTATTGCAGAATTCCTCGCTCACTTGTGATGTTTTCGTATGCTATGTACTCATTTGTTTTAATGAGTACATAGTACTCTTCATTTTCATATCCCGTATCTGTTACTCTCCTGATATTTAAATGGGGAATCTTCGCAGCCGTTTCAGCTGATGCCTGCGCACTAATTTCACTTAGTGGGCAGCTGCTTTGGAGAGACTATAAAAGTAACGGGAGGATATGGATAAGTTCTGACTTGTATTTATTGTGCAATGATATAGCGCAGGTTATTGTGCTCTAAATCAGGCTTTTTTTCAGTTATAATCGTAATGTCCTCCAAATTTGCAAAAGAAAAGGGAGCGCGTGTATTCATTTTCGAAGAATCGGCTAAAATGAATACCTCCTTTGACCGTGAGATGGCTGTCTTTTTTAAAGCGGCATCAAAGGAGTTCGTTGAACTGCACCCAGCAGCTGCATCAATGCTGATTGTTCCAAGGAATACTTTATCAAAATTCATCGTATCCAAAGAATTGCTGGTATCTGCACCCATGATAGCAGCTGAACCAAAATTTAAATCGCCATGGGGAACGTAGGTATTCGTTCTTTTTGCAGCCAGTTTTTGCAGATTTGAAATACCATTTGTGACAACCAGAATGTTTTTTGCAGTGATATGGTCAATCATGTGCAATGCAGTGGAACCGGCATCGATAAAAACACAATCATTGTCTTTTATCAGAGCAGCCGCAGCTTTCCCGATTTTTTCTTTAGCTTCTATGTTACGGCTGAAGCGAAGGAGGTATTTGTCATCGAAATTATTAGTCATAAGATTAGAGTTATCCAAATCATTATCAATTAATTTGGCTCCGCCCCAGATTCGTGTGATCATACGTTCTTCTTCCATTTTTGTCAGGTCGCGTCTGATACTGGCCTCAGATACTTTCAGGCGGACAGCAAGGTCCTGGACGGAAAGGTGTCCTTCTTTTTTCAGCATTTGTTCAATTTTTTTCCATCGCTCAATCTGTCTCATAATAATCCTCCTTATATAAACAATAGTATATAATAAATCAAGCTAAAAGAAAAGAGAAATGTTCAAAAAGTGATTGAAATTTGCTTGAATGTAAAAATAATTAAAAATTGCTTAAAATATATTGACAAAAAGCAGAAGATGTATTATTGTTTGAAATGTGATTGAAATATGATTGAATTACTGAAATAATAGTTATAGCTAACAAAATCAATCAAAAATCAAAACGATAAAATTAGGAGGGTGAATAGCATGAATCACAAGTTTTTACAAAAGTTAGAGGAGTTTTCAGGAAAGATGAGCCAGGAGATACATCTCAAAGCGATTAGAAACTCCTTTATGACTTTGATTCCATTGCTGGTGTTGGGCGGGTTTATGACGTTTTTTGCCTATGTACTTTTTGTACCGACAAGCTTTATGGGGAAAATGATGTCAGAGGAAATGCTGAATCAGTTGTCGGGACTTACAGCGAGAATCAACAACGGCACTATGGGGATTATAGGCTTTTTAATGATGGCACTTGTGTCCTATGATATTGCAAAAACGAGAAAGTTTTACAACCCAATGTATGTAACTGTTGTAACGATGGCAATGTATTTTATTATAATCCCATTTACAAGTGTTGTGACCGTAGGAGGGGTAACGGAAAATGTGGGCGGCATAATAAACAGCGGCATGTTTAGCACGAGTAATATGTTTCTTGCTTTGCTGGTGGCGTTGGCAGGTTCAGAGGTCTTTATGAAACTTGCTAAGAACGAAAAATTGCAGATACATATTAAGGGACAGGTTCCGCCTGCAATTATCGAATCTTTCAACATGATCATTACTGTTATTATTACGCTTGTTGGAACAGGTATTGTCTGCTTTATACTCAAAATTGCCTCTGGCTATGAACTGCATGAATTCATCAATAAGGTTTTGCAGGCTCCTCTGGTTGGTTTCAGCGCTACGCCGATAGGAATTGTTGTAAATATATTCCTGCAGAATCTGTGCTGGGTATTCGGGATTCATCCGGCAGGAGTTACAAATCCGATTTTTGATGCCCCATTGCTTGCAGCATTGGAGCAGGGAGAGATTATTAACCTGCCGTTCAGAGATGTGTACGGAACGCTTGGCGGTTCGGGAGCAACAATCGGTCTTGTAATTGTAATACTTTTGTTTTCTAAACGCAGCGAGTTAAGAGCAATAGCAAAATTAGGCTTACCGACATCGTTTTTCAATATTAATGAGCCGATTTTGTTTGGCATACCGATTGTTTACAACTTAATTCTTGGTATTCCGCTCTGTCTGGTTCCGGTATTTAATATGCTGGTAGCATATTTTGCTACTGTAACCGGCCTGGTGTCCAAGCTCAGTGTCTATGTTGCGTGGTCAACGCCCATGGGATTGAGTGCATATATCAGCAGCGGGGGAGATTTGAGAAATGTGTTTTTACAGATTGCACTGATTTTGGCAGACAGCTGTATTTACCTTTTCTTTGTGAAGATTTACGAGGCGTCACTTAAGAGACAAGAAGAAAAAGTCAAAGCAGTGCTATAGCTTGAACAAGGAGAAAAAGAGATGGCAACAGAAATTATTTTTAAGAAGGTAGAAGAATTGGAAAACCTCGATCCCAATGCAATACAGCTGAAAGAGATATTAAATACGTTTTTGATGGCTATGCTGTCAAACAATTACGATTCTGCTAAGGAATTCATGACTGATGAGGTAGAAGCAGTATTCAGCACAGTTGGAAATTATAAAGGAAAAAACCAGGCTGCTGAGGGAATTCGGTGGAAAGGCGTGGAGCTTGATATCACAAAGTGCCAGACGAGTAATTATGTGGCATTTTACGAAGGAGATAAGGCGCAGCAGAGCGTATACGTACATTTTCTTTATGCAGTTAAGGAAGAAGCTCTTTATCCATTTGAATTTGGCGGTCATATGACCAATTCGTATGTAAAAGAGAATGGAATTTGGAAGCTTTCCGTAATCCGATTTGACCTGGATTATGAAAAGGGAAATACTGCTTTTGCAAAAGACTGGAAGCTGATGGACTATAAAATGTACGGAGGACATGCACTTGCGGCAGTTCACGAATACGAATCGCCTTACAGGGCAATTGCAAATCCGGAAAATCTGCGTAGTGAAGAAGGGCGGGTTGCGGAAACGATGTATCGGTATGCGGCAGGACTGGATAATTTTGATTTTGGATTGTTCCGTACAAGTCTTACTGAGGATGTGGTATTTTATAGTGGAAAAGCAGTTCTGCATAACGGGCTCAGGAATTTGGTCGCAGGCTTTATGGCCCTGCGACATAAAGAAGCGGCACTTCAGCATTCCATAAAAATATTTAATGTAAAAGTAAACGGGGAAGAAGCTACCTTTGAAGCATATAGGTTGGAGCCTCACCGGTTGGGTTCAAAAACATTGAGTATTGATAACTACCGTGATACATTTTATTCTGCAACTTATTTTAACAGACTGCGAAAAGAAAACGGAGTCTGGAAAATGTATGAAATCAATTATAATGGAAAAGTATTTATGAAAAATGAACCGGGCAACATCAGTTTCATTGATTGAGGGACGGAGGAATTGTAATGAATTATAGTAATGTTTTTAGTCCGATTAAAATCGGTTCGATGGAAGTGAAGAACCGATTTGTAATGCCGGCAATGGATTCAAGTATGATTGACGGCAATCATCACTTTACGGAACAGTCTATGGCTTACTTTGGGGCACGTGCAAAGGGTGGGTTTGGCCTTATTGTTTCAGAATTCCTATGCGTGGATTTGGGTGGTCTCTCTACACCGAATCAGGCGGGAATTCACAATGACGAATGCATTCCGAATTTGGCCGAACTTACGAAAATAATTCATGAAAACGGCGCTAAATGTGTAGGGCAGCTTGAACATGCAGGAACCCAGACCAGCACAGCCTGTGCAAAAGGGACTCCTGTAGGTCCGTCAGCCATACCACATCCTAAGTTTAATGAAAAAACCCGGGCTTTTACAAATGCAGAAGTGTATGAAATGATTGATAAATTTGTGGTTGCGGCAGAACGTGCCCAAAAAGCGGGTTTTGATGCCGTTGAGCTCCACGGGGCACATGGATATTTGATCAGCCAGTTCTTTTCCAGAGCCTTCAACAAGCGTACAGACGAATTTGGGGGTTCTCTGGAGAATCAGGCCCGGTTTGCATGTGAGGTGATTAAGGGAATCAAAGCAAAGTGTGGAAAAGATTATCCGGTTCTGGTACGTATGAACGTGGATGATTGGATGGAAGATGGAAATAGTATAGAGGACGTGGCCGCTATGGCAAGGCTTGTTGCGCATGCAGGTGCGGATGCACTCAACTTGTCCTGCGGAACTGCTGTCAATGGCGGAATCGTCACTCCCTATTTTCAGAAGCCCGGATTTAATGGAGAGTATGCAAAATTTATAAAAAGCGCGGTTGATATACCGGTAATCTGCGTCGGAAGAATTAATTCCCCGGATTTAGCAGAGACAATGATCGCATCCGGACAGGCAGATCTGGTGGCGCTTGGGAGGCAGTCTGTTGCTGACCCGGAATTCCCCAATAAGATTGCCGAGGGCAGACTGGATGAAATCTTTCAGTGCACCGGCTGCATGCAAAGGTGTTATTATTCACCGGGCTGTGACGAACAGGATAAAGGAATCTCCTGCCTGATCAATCCATTTTCAGGCAAAGAGGGGCGCTGGTCAATTCAGAAGGCAGAAACAAAGAAAAAGATAGGTGTTGTAGGTGGCGGACCGGCGGGGCTTCAGGCTTCTTGGATTCTTGCTAAGCGAGGACACGAAGTGACACTGTATGAAAAAGATGTGGTATTGGGAGGACAGTATGCTCTTGCTGCAATTCCACCTCATAAAAACGATCTTTCAAAGACAATTTCAACTTACTATGACTTGGGAAAAAAGTATGGTGTTGAATACCGTATGGGCTGCGAAGCAGATGAGGAAATGCTTAACGGAGAGAAGTATGATGCAATTATCGTGGCAACGGGCTCAGTGCCTCTGATTCCTCCCATAAAAGGAATCGGGAATCCCCAATTCATAAAGGCAAATGAACTGCTGCGGGGAGAAAAAGTTGCAGCTAATAAAAATGTTCTGGTTGTAGGCGGTGGATTAGTAGGCTGTGAAATTGCCGAATTTCTGGGGGTTTATAAGAATAAGGTCACGGTGATGGATATGATTCCGGATTTTGCAGCAGACCTTACCCGTATCGTGAGGACGGAGATGTTAAGGCGGCTGAATGAACAAGGGGTGCAGATGTATCCTAATTGTAAAGTAAAGGAATTTTACTCGGACGGGGTAACCTTTGAACGCAATGGAAAAAAAGAAGAATTGAGATCCTTTGATCATGTTGTGATTGCAATGGGAGCACGGGCTTACAACCCGTTTGACGAGAGTAAATTAAATGCAGCCGATGTTTTTGTGATTGGCGACAGCAGAAAGGTAAGAGATGCTAAGATAGCAATTTTTGAAGCGACAAAGACAGCAATTACCGTATAAATCAATGGGTTTGGTTCTATTATAAAAGTATGAAATTTAAAGAGGTAAAATGATGAAGAAAATCGTGCTATTGTGTTCAGAAGGAATGTCAACAGGAATTTTGGTTAACAAAATATTGGACTGTGCAAAGAAATGTGGAAAAGAATATGATATTTCAGCCCATGCAGTAACAGAAGCATCAATTTACGGGGCCGATGCGGATCTGATTTTGCTGGGGCCTCAGGTTCGCTTTAACCTGACAAGAGTGAAGGATGAGCTGCCCGGTAAGATTGTAGATGTGATTGATATGCGTGACTATGGAACAATGAATGCAGATGGTATTTTAAAAAAAATTCAGGGAATGATTGGGGAGTAAAAGATGGAAGGCATGGAATTAACTTGTTTTAAGATAATATCTTCAGTAGGAACCGCAAGGAGCTTATATATCGAGGCAATTCAGGCGGCAAAAAATGGACAGTTTGAGAAAGCCAGGGAATTGGTTAAAGAAGGCGTTGAGATGTTTCGGGAAGGCCACTGTGCACATGCAGGACTTCTGACCCAGGAAGCGGCTGGAGAAGGGGTGGCTGTATCCATGATTCTTATGCACTCGGAGGATCAGTTGATGAGTGCGGAAGGCTTTAAGATGATTGCGGAAGAATTTATTGACGTATATCAGAAAATGGGTAAGAGATAGTCATGGGTGAATGTGAAGAAAACCTGTATCAATTTTTTACGGGATTTGAGCAGTCTTTGTATGATGATTCTTCCATAAAAAAAGAGTGGGTCACTGATGGGTTTTATGCACAATTCAGCATCTGCCCGGATGTACACTCCTGCTTAGAATTGAAAAGGCGTTTGAGACTGACATCGGATTACAGGATAAAGTCACTTTACACAAATCATGTGGTCTGCAAGAACGATAAGATTGCCAGGCAAAGTATTTATGTCCAGAACGTGATATTTAATCAGGAGGGAAAAATTGTTTTTGAGTATGCCGGAAGATATAGTAACTCCTACCAGTGGAAAAACCATAAATGGCTGCTGAATGAATGCAGATATGATCTGGATATGAGCTCCGGGGAAAATCTGCTGAAGTACAAACTGAATGATCCGGTCGTGTACGGTGGGCATTCACTGTGTATCGTGAGCGAATATGATGCACCCTGGAGAGGTCTTAAAGACAGCCCTGAAAACCGGACCGATGAAGAGACAGCGCTGGAGATAATATATAAATATGCGTATGCAATTGACAATGGGGACTGGTATTCCTTTGTGGAAGTATTTAATAAAGAGGGGATTTTTGAAAACATTGAAACGTCTTATATTGGTGCAGACAGAGTTTTAGAGTTTTTAAAACAATACAGACATACAGTTTCGAATGCTCAACATGCTCTGTTTATCAGTAAGATGAAGCAGAGCGGGGGCAATATGGTTGTTGAAGGTTATCTGCTCAGAAACTGTAAGTTTAAAGAAATGGGAAGCAGTTATTCTGAACTGAAATATGCATATAAAGCAAGATACATATTTACGTTGAGAAAAGAAAGAGAAAAATTTGAAATATACCGGGTGGTATTCAGCAGGGAAGATCTGCCGGCAGATAACCAGCAGGTATATTAGAAAAACGGATGGGACAGCAATGGGATTTAATGGTGAAGTCGTAATTGTAACAGGCGCATCCAGCGGTGTAGGCAGGGCTGCAGCTGTGCTATTTGCAGACAAGGGCGCCGTAGTAGTGGCAATTGGAAGAAAGCAGAAAGAACTGGAACTGCTGAAACTGGAAATAGAAGAAAAAGGGCACCAATGTCTGGTAGCAGTAATGGATGTTTCCGATGAGAGGGCATGGGAAGAAGTAACAAGCTCGGTGATGAAAAAAACCGGGAGAATTGATGTGCTGGTAAATAATGCCGGAGTGACTTCACGGGAAAAAGTAGCTGAAGGAAGCCGTGAGTTGTGGGATAGCATCATGAACATTAACGCGTATGGTCCATATTTGGGAATGAAATATTGCATTCCTTATATGCAGGAGAGAAAAAAAGGTTCAATTGTTAATGTGACAAGTGTAGGCGGAGTAGTTGGGATTGGCGGAGGAACGGTGTATCCTGCAAGTAAAGGCGCACTGTATTCGATGTCAAGGCGTGTGGCAGTAAACTATGGCGAGGATAATATCCGTGTAAATACGGTATGTCCCGGCTGGATAGAAACTCCTATGACTGATGGAGCCAGACCTGAAAAGGCTATGCAGTTTATGGACAGACAGGCATTAAATTACTATGGAACACCTGAGGATGTAGCGAATGCAATTTTATTCCTTGCAAGTGATGAAGCAAGGTTTATAACTGGAGCGGAGCTGAGGGTGGATGGAGGTTTTACTGCCGGATAGACATTTGGCCCTCAATGCAACTGAAAACAGTACAGGAGGTAGTAACATTGACTGAGACAAAGAAAAAAATCCTGCAGCTTTTGGATTCATTTGGAGATGGGCTGAGAAATGGTGATTTCCGGAATTTATCCATATTTGAAGATGATGTGGAAGCGGAATGCTACCATATCGGCAAAGGAAAAGGTGTTGAAGCTGTGAAGAACCTCTTTGCTTTGCCGGTCTCGGGCGCGGAATATGTAAAGCAGAATTTAGAGAATATCATACTTCATTGGAAGGGAGCTCAGGCACAGATCAGCTGCCATCTGCATCAGCTTTATGTCCGCCATTCAGAAAACGGAGAATTTCATTATTTTCAGTATGGGGGAACATTTGTATTGAGCCTCTGTAAGAAGGAGGATTGGAAAATTAGCAGGATTCTCTTTGACCTTTGCTGGACAGATGGGAATACATATTGGGTGAAAGATTGGAAGATGATTGATTTCAGTATGCCAAAGAAGCATAAACAGGTGATTTCATGGAAACGGGACGGTGTGCCAAGGGTGATTTTCCAGACAGAGGAACCGGAATCAGATAAAGAGCAGATCCGGGAGCTTATGTTTCTTTATGGATGGGTTATCGACTCGGAGGACTATGGCCTGTTTGGCGAGATTGCCTGTGAAGACGTCCGGGTCATAGATGGATATCATGGAAAAACGTTTTCAGGTGTAAAGGAATGGACTGATTTTTTGTTTCAATTGAACCAGAAGGAACCCTGCCTCCACCATACATACCAGATTATGGACATTCAAATAACGGGACGGCAGGCACAGGTGAGCATGTCACGCCTGGAGCCAAACCGGATAGGCTCTAAGACCATAAATCAGGAGACGTATCTGGCAAATTGGCTGACATTGGATTATACGGTCAATTTAAAAAAGACTGATGATGTCTGGCAAATTGTAAAGGTTGAGTTTTGTAAGAACATACGGGGAGTATTATCTTATAAAAAGTAAAGTTGAACTAAAGGTTAGGAGAGTGAATATGTCGGTTTTTAAAGAAGGCTTTTTATGGGGCGGTGCTGTGGCAGCCAACCAGTGTGAGGGAGCATGGAATGTAGATGGGAAGGGTATTTCCACCTCAGATATGTGCACCGGCGGATCTCATACCCGCTCCAAAAGAATTACCAGAACGATTGAAGACGGAACCTTTTATCCCAGCCATGAGGCTATTGATTTCTATCATCATTATAAAGAGGACATTGCCCTTTTTGCAGAAATGGGTTTTAAATGCTTTCGCTTCTCTATTGCCTGGACACGCATTTTTCCCACAGGTATGGAAGAAGAGCCCAACGAAGCGGGGCTGCTGTTTTACGATGCTGTGATTGATGAATGCCGAAAACATGGAATTGAACCCCTGATTACCATTTCCCACTATGAAATGCCCTTTGCCCTGACGGAAAAATACAATGGCTGGGCTTCCAGAGAGTGTATTAATCTGTTTGTAAAGTACGCCAGGGTTCTGTTTGTCCGCTATAAAGGCAAGGTGAAATATTGGCTTACCTTTAACGAAATCAACTCTGCAACCATGGTTATGGGCAGTTTTCTGTGTCTTGGAATATTAAATGAAGGAACCACAGAGTTTGCCAGCCAGGTGGATATTCCTCAGCTTCGCTTTCAGGGACTGCATCACCAGCTGGTGGCCAGTGCCCTGGCGGTCCGTGCCGGGCATGAAATCGATCCGGAATATAAGATTGGCTGCATGATCAACCACATTACCACATATCCCTTAACCTGCAATCCGGACGATATTCTGCTGGCTCAGAAGAAAAACCAGATTATGAACCAATTTTGCGGCGATGTACAGGTGCGGGGAGAATATTCTTTCTTTATGAAGCGGTACTTGGAGGACAATTGCATTCACATTGCTATGGAAAAGGAGGATATGGAAATCCTGAAAAACGGCTGTGTAGATTTCTATACCTTCAGTTATTATATGTCCAACTGTGAGAGTGCCGATCCGACCCAGGCAAAAATCGGCGGGAATTTGACTGATGGTGTTAAAAATCCTTATCTGCTATCCAGTGATTGGGGGTGGCAGATTGATCCTAAGGGGCTGCGTTATACTTTAAATGAATTGTATGGGCGTTACCGTATTCCGCTCATGGTAGTGGAAAACGGCCTGGGCGCTTATGACCGGATTGAAGAAGATGGCAGTATTCACGACAGCTACCGGATTGACTACCTGCGCCGACACATTGAGTATATGAAGGAAGCAGTAAAGGATGGTGTAGATTTAATGGGCTACACCCCCTGGGGGTGCATAGATTTAGTTAGTGCCACTACAGGCGAGATGGCAAAACGATACGGTTTTATTTTTGTAGAGAAATATGATGACGGCTCCGGTGATCTTTCCAGAAGGAAAAAAGATTCGTTTGATTGGTATCGGAAGGTTATTGCAAGCAACGGAGAGGATTTGTAACAGAATAGGAAATTAAAAAGAAAATTTGAGATTATAATCGAAGAAAACGCCCCCTGCAATCATAGGCAAGAGCACATTGTGCTATACATATGAGAAAGCAGGGGGTGTTCCATTATGTAAAGATGTATCAGTATTATTCTTATTTTGAAATTTCCATAGATTAAAATACGGTAAACATATTATAAAGTTTAAGTAGTTTATAATCTTCTTGAGTTATAATTAATTTCTTTTTTAGATCGTTATCTATCTTTTGGGGAGTTTTTGTAAAGAGCATCTTTATTGAAGCTGGCATTACTGGTCTTGTAGAAATTCCTGACCAAAGCCCCCATCTTTCATCGTTTTCAACAAATGGGGAGAGAATCGCTATTGTTGCTTTTTCTATTGAAGTATCCCGATTAATGAAATCGAATCTTGTAATTATATCATGATGAGTCATCAGCCCATAGTATGTATTTTCACATGCTTGAGGATAATTTATATCTTTTATGTTCATATACATATGAACCCTATTAGAATTATCATCACGAGCCTTTTTAATCAACAGAGTGGAGCAAATTATATTTTTATTCCTACCGTCATAATAATAAGAATAAAAACATGTATTATTTTTGAAAAATGATGGTACTTTTGCAACGGATGGTTGACAATGCTGACTTGACATATTACTGAATTTTGGTAATAATTCATCAATGCTTATTTTTAAAACTTGAGAAATTTCACTGATAGTAAGAATGTCTATTGCTATTTCACCGCGTTCGTATTTGGATAATGTTGATTTACTTTTTTGAATTTTATCTGCTAGCTGTTGGATAGTAAAGCCACGTAATTTTCTCACGTTTCTAAGAATGATGCCCAGTTCTATTAAATAGTCCGACATAAAACTCCACCTCGTTTCGTATAAAGGTTCTAAAAGCATGAATATAGTGTAGTTATACAATTTACTATGTATATTATATCCGAATTATAGGTAAAAGTCTACTGTGATGAAACAATATAAATTTTTATGGTCTTCTAAATAGAATTTTGTAAAGTTGTTTTTCGTGATTTTCTATGTCATAATCAACAAAAAAGTATAAAGGAGTGGCATTTATTATGGGGAAATTAAATTTAGACAAGCTGTACGATAGGAGAGGTACGGATTGTGTTAAATGGGATCACAAAGATTTTGTGGACAGCAGAGTATCAGACACGGCGCTGCCTCTATGGCTTTCGGATATGGAATTTAAAGTTGCTGACGAAATCACCGAAGCATTGACCAAAAGGGTTGAACATGGTTTTCTTGGACATTCTATGCCAGGCGACAGCTATTTTGAAGCTGTTCAGGGATGGTATAAAAGACGGTTCGATTGGACCATCTCAAGGGATTCTATCTTTTATTCACCAGGTGTTTTACCGGCACTGGGTTTTGTAATAAGGGGATTTACGAAAAAAGGGGAAGGGGTTATTATTCAAGAACCTGTATTTTATCCGTTCGCTGAGTTAATAGAAGGAACAGATAGAAAAGTAGTAAATAATGAATTAATAAATAACGATGAGAATTATAGCATTGATTTTGTTGATTTGGAAAATAAATTAAAAGATCCTAATAATACAATGCTGGTTTTATGTTCACCGCATAATCCGGTAGGCAGAGTATGGACAAAAGATGAATTAAAGAGAGTAATTGATTTGTGTCAGGAAAATGATGTTTTAATTTTTTCAGACGAATTGCATTGTGACTTAACACGAGATAATGTAACGCATTATCCAACTAAGACGGTAACTGATTACAGTAAAATTATTACTGCTGTGGCTTTAGGCAAGACCTTCAATGTTGGAGGGGTACCAATTTCTCAAATAATCATAGATGATGAAGAGTTAAAACAAATATGGCACAAAGAAACAAGAAGAAAACATTATATTAGTTTTGCTCCGCCGCTGGATATGGTTTTAACAGAGACCGCTTATAATAAATGCGAATATTGGGTTGACGAAGTCATGGAATATGTTGAGGGGAACTTTGACTTCTTAGTGAATTATCTTAATAAACATCTTCCAAAAGTAAAATACAAAAAGCCTGAAGGGACATTTTTGGCCTGGATAAATTTTGGGGCATATGTTGATTATGAAGAATTATTTGAATTACTGATTACAAAATATGATTTATTGATTGAAAACGGTCATGTATTTGGAAAATCTGGCGCAGGATATTTTAGAATGACAGTTGCTTGCCCACAAAGTATGCTGGAAGAAGGATTAAATAGAATAGTCAAAGCAATTAAAGAATTAACGGATAATTAGTTTGATATACTTAATAACTTATTAAAGTAAGTAATTAGAGGAGGATGAACAATGACTATAGGTGATATCATTGGGGCAGTTGATACATTTGTTTGGGGGCCGGTTTTAGTTTGGTTTTGCTTGATTTGCGGTTTGATTTTTTCCTTAGCAATGAAATTTGTACAAATTAGACTTTTTAAAGAAATGATTAAATGTTCTTTTGGAGGCAATAAATCTGAAACAGGCATGACTGGTTTTCAGGCATTAAATATTGCAATTGGCGGTCGTGTAGGTACTGGCAATATTACGGGTACGGCAAGCGCAATATTGTTCGGCGGACCAGGTGCTATTTTTTGGATGTGGGTGATGTCGATTATTTGTGCTTCTTCGGCTTATATCGAATCGGCATTAGCACAAATCTGGAAGCAAAAAGCTGGGGACGAATATGTTGGAGGACCTTCATTTTACATGGAAAAGGGGTTGAAAGCAAAGCCTGTAGGTATGTTTTATGCAATCTTTAGTATTGTATTCTTGATAATATTTGCGGGGTTACAATCGAACGCATTTAGTTCAGTTGCATCATTAAGTTTTAATATCCCTTCCATTGTAACTGCAGTGGCATATACAGTTTTACTTAGTGCAGTAGTTTTTGGCGGAGCAAAGCAAATTGCAAGGGTTGCCGAAAAAGCGGTTCCTTTTATGTCGCTTCTTTATGTTGCTGTAGCAGTCATTATGCTAATTGTAAACTTTAAGCAAGTACCCTCTATGCTTGCAATGATTGTTGGTTCCGCATTGAATATGAATGCTCTTTTTGGGGGATTAGTTGGTTCTGCGGTTTCATGGGGGGTTAAGCGAGGTATTTTTTCAAATGAAGCAGGACTTGGTACAGGCGCATGGGTAGCTGGCTGTACAGATGTATCGCATCCTGCCAAGGCAGGGCTTTCACAAGCGTTTTCTGTTTTTATATCATTGCTGATATGTACTGCAACAGCTCTGATGATCCTGTGCTCAGGACGTTACAATGTGTTATCACCTGATGGAAGCTTTCTTGTTTCAAATGTCGTTGGTGACAGCAGCCAATTTACCGCTATGGCAGTTGACTCTCTTATTTCAGGGGGAGGAGCAGTGTTTATCGCAATTGCCATGTTCTTTTTCACATTTACCACAGTTATGGCATATTCGGTATATTTAAATTGTATTAACCGTTACCTCTTTAAAAGCGATATTGGTGGGGCCCGTGCGAAAAAAACGATGGTGTATATTAATTTAGCCACTGTTATTATGGCATTTGCAGGACCATTGATCTCATCTGCAACGATATGGAATTTGGCATCAGCAATGTGCGGGATTATATCTATAGTTAATGTCGGAAGTCTTGTATTACTTTATAAACCAGGTTTAGCAACACTGAAGGATTATGAGAGACAGATGAAGAAAGGAATTGATCCTGTGTTTCTTCCCGAGAACTGCGGTATTACAAATGCTGACATCTGGAATGAAATTATAAGACGGGATTATGCGGATGAATTAGCTGCTTACCAAAAAGCTTTTCCGAATGACAAGTGTTGATTATTTTGATTGAATTAAATCGTATTTGAAAACGGATTCATTTTCAATAAAATTAAAAAAGATGGATATGAATGGGTTATAAACATAAAAGAACAATTCCACATGCGTGAGAGTGCTTTCATCATGAGGAGTTGTTCTTTTTGTAAATGATAATATTATAAACTGATAGCTCCATATTTTGTAAGCACCTAGATGGCTCTTTCCATTCTTAGTTGATTGATAGTAATATTCATTAGACAGAAGCTTTGCTTTTATTGTATTTATAATGAATTCCGTTTTTGGCCGTATCAATATCTGCATTTAGTTCATTTATATAAGTATCCAGTTCATCAATCTGTAGAGCAGCGGCAGTTGTCATCCATGAGTCCAACTCATTATGGACGTTTGACCCCAGCCCTTTTTTGTAGTACAATATATTTATTGCTCCTGATCTCTCAATGAATAAAGTGGAGGCGCTCATGTCAGTTCAAAGATACGGGACTTATTTATTATTATTGCGGTTATATAATGAATCCCCATTATATTCTACTGAAAAAATCTTGGCAAAGTATTTTTTGAAAAATTTCACCTGTATCAAAGATGTTAATATTTATGATGTTGCAACGGAATGCAATGTATCAAGAGCAACCGTAAGACGTTTCTTTGGCAGACTGGGTTATGATAGTTTTCTTGATTTTAAAAGCGAATTTAAGGTTCCATACGATATCGGCATGTTCGGGAAAGAGCTTGAACGTAAGAATTATACAGAAGAACACATCAAACAATTAAATGAGATCCCTTTCTTTTTTCTGAATAACAAGTTAGACATATTAGGCCGAATCAAAGCATTGGCCAAGGTTATGCACAAGGCTGGTAATATATACTGGGTTACTTCCTCATCAACTACCAGGTTTGTAGAAGATATGCAGATGCAGTTTATGCAATTCGATTGTTTTTGGGATGTGATTGTCAGCTATAATCGCAATATGGGAATTCGTTTTACCAAGGAGGATATAGTCATTGTTTTTTCTGTAAGCGGGGTAATGGCAGAACATTTAATCCCTGAATTGAAGGGAATTCAATGTTCGGTTTATCTGGTTACAATTAATAAAACCTTTGACAATGAAATATTTGATGAAGTAATCCGATTGTGTAATGATGAATTGTATTACGGTACTAAGCAGATTTCTGATGAGGCAATTAAAGAAGAAGTGGTGTATCGGCGGTATGCGACAAATTTATTTTTTGATTTCTTATATTATGAATATGCAAGATGTTATGAAAATAAACGATTATAGCGAAGCAATGGCAGAATATCCCGGGGGTATTTTGCCACTGCTGTATTAAAGTTATTTTTTACCCTTTTTAAGAATAATCGTTGCAACAAACCCAACAACACCTGACAAAAGAATAACTGCAACTCCCCAGTACATATTGGTGAGACCCTCATATGGCGGAATAGAAATAATCATTGTCGGCAGTCCTGGAATTCCAGAGACAATGGAGTTTTGAGCCAGCCCTGCGGTTCCAGCCAGTAAGCCGCCTGCAGCCCCCCCAATCATTGAACCATAGAGAGCTTTTTTGTCGTTAATTAATATACCGAAAAGTGATGGTTCTGAAATACCCATTAAACCGGTTATACCAGCTGAAATTTGAGTTCCACGCCGAAACGGATCTTTTTCCAGGTAAGCAACAGCTAAGGTAGCAGTACCAATTGCAATATTGGTACCCATCATTGCAGGAATCAGGAAATTATCATATCCCTGCGCCGTTAAGGAGGTAACCATAAAAGGTACCAGCGCTTTATTCGTTCCTGTTAATACTGTAAAACCAAAGAAGGCGCCGACAAGAGCGGAAGCCAGTCCGCCAACCTGCTTATGAATGAAGACAATTACTGCTGCAATTCCGTCTCCCAGGATTACTCCTAGAGGGCCGACAATTAAAAGAGTGATAAGTGTTCCGGAAGTGATTACGAGTATAGGAACCAGAACCTCCTTGAAATATGCAGGAATTCTTTTCGCAAGGAATTTGTGAACCTGAGCCATTACCATAACTCCCAGCATTACCGGTAATCCGGTATAGGAATATGTAGTGGTCAATACTGGCAGGCCAAAAAAGCTGAGATTATCTACACCGTTGATACCTTCATTCAATAAAACAGCTCCCAGAAAGATACCGTATACCGGGTTCAGATTTAATTGTCTGGCACTGCCATAACCAACATACAGCGGGAGAAAGAAGAAGCCCGTACTGGCGATGGCATTAATTAGATTATAGGTGGAGGAATCTGTTGAAAGGCCAATCGTCAGGATCAAAATATTTAAAATTGCTGAAATCATACCAGCTGCAACAACAATCGGCATCGTTGGCAAGAATGCAGCAGCAAGAAAACTGAGCGTCTTGGACAATAGATTTTCTTTTTTACCGGCTACAATCTCAGAATTCTTATTGTCGTCTGACTTCTGTGGCTGATATAGGTTGACAAAGGCCGAATAGACCCGTCCGACTTCCAGACCTATGATAATCTGCAAAGTATTCCCCTGTATTACCGTTCCTACCACTCCTTCGGTCTTTTCGAGAAGACCGGAGTCGATTTGCTCCAAATTCTTAACCTTGATTCTGAGCCTTGTTGAACAATGGGTGACATTTTCAATGTTGTTGGGCTTAATGATGTTCAATAGATCCTTTGCGGTTCGTTCAAAATTCATAAGCAAAATCCCCTTCAATTTATTTTATTAAGTGTATTATACCGTTTTCCCGGTTGGCCGGGGGTACAAAATATGCAACCTTTTATTTTCCCGGCTCATGTAAAATAAATATCAAATAACATAGACGAGGAGGAAAATATTTATATGGCACATGAAATCATTTTTCCGGAAAACTTCTTATGGGGCGGGGCAATTGCCGCAAACCAGGCAGAGGGCAGTTGGAATCAGGGTGGTCGAGGCCCTTCTGTTGCAGACACGGCCCCTTATATTGAGGATCAGGATTATGCCAACTATATTGCTTTTGAAGAATTGACGATTGCTCAAATAGAAGAGCGGCTACATGATGAACAGGGGTGTTATCCCAAACGATGGGGAATTCACTTTTATGACAGGTACGAGGAAGACATAAAATTATTTGCTGAGATGGGGTTTAAAGCGCTGAGGTTATCGATCTCCTGGTCACGGATATTTCCACGTGGTGATGAAGAAATACCCAATCATGAAGGGGTGGAGTTTTACCGGAAAGTATTTAAGACTCTCAAACAATATCAGATTGAGCCAATTGTAACTTTATCACACTATGAAACGCCGATCCATCTGGCAATAAAATATGGTGGATGGCTAAACAGGGAGTTACTGGTATTCTTTGAACGTTATTGCCGGGTAGTGATGAGTGAATACAAGGACGATGTAAAATATTGGATGGCATTTAATGAAATTAATGTGATTCAGCACAGTTTTTATATTGGCGGAGCAGTTCCCAAAGATTTTATTAAGAACGAGAAGAATGACTTGTATCAGGTTATTCATCATCTTTTTCTTGCCAGTGCGCTGGCAAAAAAAACACTGGCAGAAATATGCCCGACTGCAAGAATGGGGGGGATGTTGGCGCGGAGGGAGGGATATCCTGCGACTTGTAGTCCCCAAGATGTACTGGCAGCCATACATGATGACCAGATGAACCTGTTCTTTTCCGATGTTCTTGTCCGTGGCTATTATCCCAGCTACATAAAGGCTTTTTTTATAGCAAATAACATTAACGTGGCAATGGAAGATGAAGATTTTACATTGCTGAAAAATTATACCATTGACTATTTGTCCTTTAGCTACTATATGACTGTTTTGTCAAAAGCTCAGATTGATGAAAATACGGAATTAACTACCGGTAACTTGGTTAATGGGGTTAAAAATCCTTATTTGGATAGCAGTGAATGGGGTTGGCAAATTGATCCGGTTGGTTTGCGCATTACTTTGGAAAAATTATATGACCGGTATCAGATCCCGCTTTTGGTGGCTGAAAATGGTATTGGTCTTCGGGAGACTCACAATCCTGGGGAAATAATTGCAGATGATGCCAGAATTGAATATTTAAAGCGCCATATTGAACAGATGGCTGCGGCTGTAAAAAATGGTGTTGATCTGATTGGTTATACGGTCTGGGGGCCGATTGATATTATCAGTATGTCAACATCTGAAATATCAAAACGTTACGGATTTATTTATGTAGATCAGGATGATAAGGGAAACGGGAACTCAAAACGCTATAAGAAGAAAAGCTTTGCATGGTATAAGGATGTGATTGCCAGCAATGGAGCATGGCTCTGAGCGCAGAATTGAAAATAGGGGGTTATTTGATAATTCATTGGAAGACGCTAAGAATAAAAGGAAAGGTTTCTATAATGAAATTTGTGAACAAAGATAAGATTTTATTGTTAAATAAGCTTTTTTAAAGTGGATTGTAGTGACTATATGAGTCTAAGCGATTGAGACTTCAGAGAGCATTCGGACTGATAAACCGCGGCAGAATACTAGGAAAAGATAAAGGTGAACCAGCAAGTAGGACGAAATCGTTTTTTGGAAATATTTAACTGGTTAGTAATGAAATGGAGTGAAAATACTTGGTTAATCTGTAGAATGATCTCAATTCCGGGACATGATATGCGGGCTGAAACAGATCGATTTTTCCACTATATTTTTGAATTGGATAATTTCGAAGATGTAAATACAATATTCGGTACAGTACGCTACAAGGATGCTGTGGTCTTGATACGGCCTCATTAAATGGTGAAGGCTTCATTTCCCGTGTAAAGAACGGAGATACAGTATTATAGCAACATGGAGGCTATAGCAGGAGAGACTGTTTTTCTTTATGGAAAAAAGATGAAAACAGAAATGCATATTTCTGTTTCTGGTATACAACAATAATGGTTCGAAGAGTCGGCTAAAATGAATACCTCCTCTGACCGTGAGATGGCTGTCTCTTTTTAAGTGGCATCAAAGGAGTTTGTTGAACTGCACCCGGTAGTAGCATCAATGCTGATTATCACAAGGAATTCATTATCAAAATTCATCATATCCAAAAGTGTGAAAAGTTTGGTAATGACTTTAGAGACAGAAATAATTGGACTTAGTAAAAGAAGCATATTCGGTAAGCAATATTGCCGTAGATGCTTCTTTTGTTATAGATAGAACTATTTCTTATTGCAATAAAATGTTAATTCTTTAAGAGCGGTTTCGATATTCTTTTGGTGTACAGTTATAAAATCTTTTAAACATCTTTGAAAAGTTACTGGGGCTGTTAAATCCACATAAAGAGGATATATCAGAGATCCTTCTTGTTGGTTTTTTAATAAGCAGATCGGCGCCATGCGTAATTCTATATTTTAAAATATATTGCATTGGAGATAGCTGCATTGTTCTCTGAAAACAGCGTAAACATTCTCTTTCTCCAATTTCTGCTGCTTTTGCTATATCTGATAAGCTTAAATTTTCTGTAAGGTTGCTATTTATAAAATCCAGCATCTTTTTGATACGATGGTTGTCATTATTAAGCTCAATACTTTCTGATTCAATTTCTTTTTCAAATTGATTGTATAAAAAGAAAAAGAATTTTGATAAGTTTTCACGAATGATGAATTCATAACCAGGTATCTCATGTTCCAATGCTTCAAAGGCATTTACAAAATAGCTGGATGTCTCTATGTTTTCACTTGATTTCAATAAGTATCCGTTAAACGATGTACATGAGATAAGAGGTAGTATATATTTTTTTGCAAATACTGATTCATTGTTTCCTGTAATAAGTGAGGGGCTAAATACAATAGTTTGCAATTCACAGGATGGAAAAGCGGAGGCATAATGAATAGCATTTGAATTTATAGCAAAACAATCTCCCTTTTCTAAGAAAAAAGATTTTGACTGTATTTTCAATCGTAATGTACCCTCTTTTATATAAGCTATTTCTAATTCTTCATGCCAATGCCATGGTATGATATTTTCTGGATTTTCAGTATATTTATCGGAGTATCCCGCACAGGGGAATTCTAATGAACCGTGTGGAAGAAGTTCTTTTCCAGCACTGTTTAAATTAAGACCACATTTTTGTAATCCCATGAACATATTTCCTTTCAGTCGATTTTATTATATTATACGTCTGAAATAGAATTGAATCAATTAGTATATGGCGATATTCTACTAATAGTAGGCAAATCACGATAAACAAAATAATAGGAGGATAATATGTAACAGCTTGTATAGTCGGGAATATATAAATTGGAAACATAGTAATACAGATTTTCATTTTAGAAAAAATAATGACAAACTGTTTTTTTGATACGATACATTACTTTAAGTTTATTGGAATTAAGACTGGAGAATGATTATGATAGATTTGCATGTGCATAGCAGATATAGTGAAGAAGGAGAATATTCACCTATTGAGCTTGTAGAGCTTTGTTGCGGCCAAGGAATAAGTATGATGTCAATTACAGACCATAACTGTGCGAAAGCAAATATGGAAGTGAAGACATTGGCAGAAGAAAAAGGAATCACATATATTGCCGGAATTGAAATTGATTGTGTTTATAAAGAGACTAAGTTCAGTGTACTTGGGTATGGAATTGATTTTCATCATAGCGATTTCGATCAGATTGAGCAGAATGTTGAGAGGCAGAATTTTCAGGTGTCGCTTCATAGGCTTGAATTAACGCAGGAATTAGGGTTTCATATAACAGAAAATGATATGTGGAACGTATCAAAAGACTGTTATTGGAAAGTGTCGTGGACAGGAGGTATGTTTGCGAAGGTATTATTGCAGAAGCCAGAGTACATGGATCATCCGTTGTTAAGCCTGTACCGGACTGGTGGTTCGCGGAGTGATGATCCATATACCAATTTTTGTTTGGACTTTTATGCGCAGGGAAAACTATGTTATTCAAAAGTAGAATACCCTGCATTAGAAGAAGTCATAAATTTAATCCATCGTAACAAAGGCATAGCTGTGTTGGCGCATCCTGCTGTAAATTTAAAGGGTAAGGAATTTTTGCTCGATGAGATTTTGAGAAAAGGAATAGACGGTATTGAGGCATTCAGCAGTTATCATACACCTAAACAAGCGGGGTTATTCAGTCAAATCGCATGCGAAAGACATATGATTTCTACATGTGGCAGTGGTTTTTATGGTAAGATGAAGCCTTTGGTAAGCATAGGGGAATATAAAGGCTTAATTAGTAATAAGGAACTGGTTAAGCTTACAAATCGACTGCTGGATTTATGAAATTTTATAAATGGTACAAGGCCGTAGTGAGATACTTATAGGATGCATTAGGCAAGTATAATATTGCATTTTTTGCAATTGTCCGTCCAAGTAACTCACTTACGTCATGTTTAATATAGATAAAGCACTTTTGAATTTGTAAAAGGTCAGATTAACAAGTTACTATTGCGTAAAAATATAGGCAAATGCAGAACAATATGCTTACTCATAGATGTTATCCGCACAATCAAGTAATTGGAGTTATAGTGAGGGGGTAACATGTAATGTTTGTTTCCTATATTCAGCAGGAGTCATTTTATAGTGAGATTTGAACTTTCTGCAAAAGTAAGCGGAACTAGAAAAACCAGTAACTAATGATATATTAATGATTGTTTTTCTTGTGTTCTTCAATAATATTGCTGCCTGTATTAAACGGTATTCAATAAGATAAGAAACCGGAGATTGGCCGATGCCCTGACGAAAAGTTTCTAACGTACTACTTTTACTAATGTTAGCAGCGTTTGCTATATCCTCAAGTCCTATATTTTCTGCGTAATGTTCATGGATGAATTGGAGCATAATCTGTAAACGTGAAGTTTGGAAGACAGATTTTACTCCATTTGCAGGGACTGTTTCAATATTTATGTTTTGAAATAGATGTTTCCATAGCTCAGTAGTTAGTAGAAGCGTATTAAGAGGAGATAAAGAATCCTCATTTTGTTCTTGTTTATCATAGATTTTATCCAATAGCATCAATATTGTGTTTTGCCATGGAATATTAGGATCCAGTATCTGATATGCAGGACCGGACGACAGAACAGGTAAGATATATGTGTCATGAATCAGGCTCCTTTCTGTTGCGATTAATTCTGGTGCAAATACAATATTGGGCATGATGCCGCCGTCATCGGTTTCAAAGCGATGAATGGTTCCGCTGTTTATAAAGATTCCCCAACCTTTCTCCAGACAAATTCTGTTTTGGCCAATCAGACAATTTATAGTACCCTTTAAGACAGTCACGAATTCAACCTCACGATGCCAATGCCAGTCTATGAATCTAAGGTCGAATTGCCAGATATCGTCAACATAATATGCGATAGGGTGTTTATCGCTGCCATGAACAGCGGTTTCTCTTAACGTTTCATCGGTAGTAGTTTTGTAGAACTGCATAATTTTCACCTCTGTTATACTGTACTATATATTTGTGATTTTGTGTAGTGAAAAAAGATTTTAGTTGGGATATAATGCAATA
>DFCS01000038.1 GCA_002367105.1 Hungatella sp. UBA3048 | reverse complement strand
CTTCTGTTTTCAAAGTGCTGTTTGTGTTGCTTTCTTACTCAGCAGCAACTCATTCATTCTATCATGTGGCTGCTTTTTTGTCAACAACTTTTTTTATTTTTTTCAATCTGTTTTAATTGATTGCCCACGGAGTCTCTCTCGCGCTGGGTCTTTATAATATCATTTCCATATGAGATTGTCAAGGGAATTTGTTCCATTTGTTCAAACAATTTTTTCAGGAATCCTACACCTACTATATATAAGTATTTATCCTTAATTTTTCTATATTTTGTGGTTTAAAAAAAGATCTGCAAGCAGAGATTCTCACATCTTTGCTTGCAGATTTGTTTTAATTGAATATATGATAGGTACAATTCCTGTCTCACACAAAGCCACGCAGTACCCCTAGAACCATTAGATTCAAGAAATTATGGGTGTATAGAAAGGACAGCCATTTACTCGCTTCAATCTGCCGGGTCAGCATAAGGCCCCACTCGGTTCCGGAGAACGCAGTGATAAGCAAACAGGCGATCCAAAGGAATACAAGTCCTTCCAAACCTCCAAGCAGAGCGCCTGCTATCTTATTGATTCCTGATATAATAGGAAGTCTGGAGATAATATCCAGCCACCTCATGACCAGCCTTGAGAACAGATAGATTGCGGCAAACAGAAGAACGAATCCCACAGAATTAAGGATCACATCTGCAAGATAGTTTCCAACATAGTCTGTAAAAGCCTGAACTCCCAGCATTTGATACACTTCACTGTTGTTATTTTCAATGAGTGCGTTTTTGACACTTTGGGGCAGCTTAAGATTTTCAATAATCATACGCTGGGCCGAGGGAGCTTCCAAGGCTTCCCCGGAAGGATTTTCTTCCTGTTCCAAACCTACGGATTTTTTCATGCTCTCTGAAATAGTCTGCTGAAGACCTGTATTTTCCTTTAAATACCCCGTTACTGAGGGTAAAGCAACCCGGACAATGGTCAACGACAGGACCACCGCCAGCATTGATACGATCAACCGGATAAATCCTCTGTGATGGCCATAAAGGACCATTCCCAAAAGATAAACTCCGGCCACTACAGATAACCAGTTTTCCATATATAGCTTCGTCATAATTTGTCTCCTAATAAATCAACTGGATATGTGAGCATATCCAGTTGATTCATAAACTCAAGGTTGAAGGATATCATTCTTTCAACCTTTTGCTCCGAATACCAAACGGTTAATAGCTGATGCCACTCCGTTTTCATCATTCGTATCCGTTATATAGTCAGCAGCCGCATGGAGCTCTTTGCTTCCATTTTTCATAGCCACTCCGATTCCTGCCTTTTGGATCATGGAAAAGTCATTTTCTCCATCTCCAATTGCCATTGTCTGATTTCCGCTGAGCCCTAAATGGGAAGCAAGTCTTAAGATCGCTTCACCTTTTGTCGCCCCGATCGCATTGATCTCCAGATTGTTTGGTATGGAGGAGGTGACCAGAATATCCTCTCTTTTCTCCAATTCAGCCCTTAGTCTGGCGCGTTCTTCCATTTCAGGGAAAAACAGGTTGATTTTCTCCACTGGTTTATGGTTCTTTTCCACAAATTCGATGATATTGGGATGGACATCCCTGGTCTGAAAGACCATTTCCTGTAATTCAGGCGACAGCCCGTATTCTGATAAGTGTTCATAAAAGCGGGGTTCTGTTATCCCGCGTCTGTCTATGTAGGGATCGTACATAACATAGTAGGATTCCACCAGGTGCAAAAGCTCCAACGCTAATTCCCGGGATAACATCCGGGTGTCTATAACTGCATTTTCTTCCATGTCCTCAATGACCGCTCCATTGGTGGTAATTGCATAACGGATTCCGGAAATGCCTTTTATTTCTTCAGGTATTCCATGTACTGTTCGTCCGGTACACGGAACAACCCATATTCCTTTTTGAACACATTGGATGAGTGCCCGGCGGTTGACATCGGAAAGTCGCTTTTTACTGTCTAACAGGGTTCCATCCAAATCTATTGCAATGAGTTTAATATCCACGATTCATACTCCAATTTAATAAATGAAATGTTCTTCTTTTAAAACAAGAAGGCCGTCTTTGTCATATTTTGAGGAAAACAAACCTTTAATCCGTTTTCCAATGGAAGGCTTTTCCGCTCGGTCAGCTGCCTCTTCAATCAGACTTTCTGCATTGGCTCTGTTTAAAGGGTTTCCATCCTCTTCCATGATCTCAATTCTTTCATAGAGTGCCAGCATGCTTTTTCCGGTAATGCTGCAGTCGATCTCATTAGCATAACGACAGGCATATTGGGCGAATTCATCAATATCCATTTCTTCTCCCTGAAAACCAGGGCCTTCCTCGTCCCGGACAGATGGGCGGAATTCTTCACTCTCTTCATAGAAATCATTGTCTTCATAGACACCGTCTTCAAAAGCATCATCGTTTTCATAGGAGCTATTTTCATAGGAGCCGTTTTCAAAGGTTCCATTATCATAGGTTCCGTTTACATAGGTTCCGGCATGCCCATATTCATTCTCCTGCAGGGAATCAGATTCATAACTATATTCCTGATCTCCATAATCTTCGTAGGATTCTTCCCTTAAGTCTTTCTTATCAAAAGCAGGAGTCAAAGATTTAAAGGCAGGCTTCTGAACGACTTTTACCGGCTTTTCCTTCCGCACCGTTTCTCTCACACAGAAAACCGGAGCTTCTTCCCCGCTTCCAATGCACTCGAATTTACTTGCCAGTGCCGGATGCTCCTGGTGAAGGGTTTCCATTTGCTTTGGGTTATCAATAAGAACCACGATCATTCCGCTTGTATCCTGGTCCATCAATTGATTTAATTCTTCCAACGCTTCTCTGGTAAGATCACCGGCTTCCTCAATGACTAAATCTTTACCGGCCAGCCTGTCTGCGGATGCCAGTACTCCCCGGTTGGATAACTTGGAACCAGTAATTTTGGCCACCGGATTCTTAACGTTATTTTCATTGTGAATTTGTTTTAAGGCTTCAACAGCCATTTGAAGTCCTTTTTCAGGAGTCCTTGCTTCTATCATGAGGTGGTTTTGAACTGGGGTTTCCTCCAAGTCGTCTTCGTCTTGCTCTTCCTCATATAAGTCCTCAAACTCCAGATGATCTTCATCGCCGTAAGGAGCGTTTTCCTCTTCTAAGGTTGAATTTAATGATCCATCGGGCTGATTATAATCATTTTCTTCATATTCAAAATCTTCCTCCAGCTGACCACCGGATTCCTGATAATCTTCTTCTGCACTGGTGAACTGTCCTCTGGCATCATCCGGCGCTTCATATTCTGCTTCTCCGTCATAATACCCGCCGATGTCAGTCTCTTCCATTCCAGGGCCTTCTGGTTCCTCTTCCTCAATAACCGGCTCCGAATGATACAAAAGAGACTCCTCTTCTACAGGCGCATAGACACTCCCGGGTCTTGGTATGGCAGTTACAGGGCGGCCCACTCTCCGGATGTCCTCCAGCACTCTGGTGCGTTCCATCTTGGGTTCATCCTGCATAACGGGTTCTTCATAGGAGATTTTTGACATTTCTCTTGCCAGTGTCTCCTGAACCGCAGCTTCCTGAAGCCTCGCCTCCAGATTGTCCTCTCCAGGATTCTCTTCAAATTCTATGACCGGCTCCTGGTAAAACTCCTGCTCTTCTTCATAGTATTCCTCTTCTGGTTCTGATTCCGGCACTGGCTCTGGCACTGAGTTCGGCCTTCTTCCGATGCTGTATTCCTGTTCAACTGCGCGCAGCTTTGCTTCGTATTTATCCCGGTTCTCCACAAGATCCATCTGGTAGTTGGTGAGAGGTGCATATTGTATTTTTAAATCCATGGCCTTGTCCACATATTTTCCAAGGCCAAACATCAGCATGATCCGGTCGCATGTATCCACACAGCGGTCAGGCATGCCCGCAAGGCTATAAAGTTCAGCCAGCTCATACAGCCATTTCTCATCCAGTTCTACACTGGTATAGGATTCCAGGGAGTGGATGAGCTGCTGGGCCGGTGCTCCTTTTGCTTTTAAAATCATAAAGCGCAGAAGCTGCTGCCTTGGATCATCAGATGCCAGGTCGCCAAATTCTTTATAATAAGCTTCTGCCTCTTCGATATTACCTTCCTTGATCGCCAGCTCTGCAAGCTTATACAGCAGACGTTTTCCAATGGGAGCACGTTCAAAAGCCTGAAGAAGGATCTCCTTGGCTTCCTGATAATCTTCATTTTTCTCATAAATTGTGGCTACCATGGAAAGCAGATTGGTGTTGCGGACTCTCTTCCAGTCTATTGTGTCGGCTATTTTCATAGCCGTATCATAGTCGTTTTTGCCGACCAATTTTTTAATCTGTTCAACCTTTATATTAAACTCGTACTTATCCATTATTTGTCTCCTAATGAATCAGGCGGATATGCTTGCCTGTCCCGTTGATGCCCGGTAAAGCGGGGCATGCTATTCGTAAACGAAAGGCTAAAGGATGTTTTTCTTTCAACCTTATATCTCTAACAAGGCAAATGATCTACAGTTCGACCCGGCCTTCCAGGGCCCGTAATAATGTCACCTCATCTATGTACTCTAAGTCTCCTCCAACGGGAACCCCGCTGGCTATACGGGTAACCCTGATTCCTGACGGTTTGATCAGCTTGCTGATATACATGGCTGTCGTCTCTCCCTCAAGACTGGAATTGGTGGCAATGATCACCTCTTCCACATCCCCCTGCAGTCTCTGCATCAGCTCTTTTAACTTTATGTCACCAGGTCCAATTCCCAGCATGGGAGAGATAGCTCCATGCAGGACATGATAAACGCCATCGAATTTTCCTGTTTTTTCATAAGCAGCCAAGTCCCTGGTGTCTTCCACTACCATAATCACCTTATGATTGCGTTTTTCACTCTGGCAGATGGGGCATTTTTCCTGATCCGTCAGGGTAAAGCATTCCTTGCAATAACGTACATTCCGTTTTGCTTCTGTAATGGATGAAGCAAGACCTGCCACTTGTTCCTCTGGCATATTGATGATATGAAATGCCAGGCGCTGCGCGGATTTACTGCCAATACCCGGAAGCCTGGACAGTTCTTCTATTAATCTGGTTATCTGACTGCTATAGTAATTCATAATTTGTCTCCTAATGAATCAAACGGATATACTTGCATATCCAGTTGATTCACAAATTCATGGCTGAAAGAAGCTTTTCTTTCAACCTTTAGAACGGAAAGCCTCCGCCTAAACCGCCAAGACCGCCGGTCAGCTTCGCCATGGCAGAGCTGTTGTCTTCTTCCATCTGGCGGAATGCTTCATTGGTGGCCGCCATGATCAGGTCCTCAAGCATCTCGATATCATCCGGATCTACAACTTCCTGGGATAATTTAACCCCAGTCACTTCCTTTTTTCCTGAAACAGTGACTGCCACGGCTCCGCCGCCTGCTGCAGCTGTATATTCCTTTTCCTCCAGCGCCTTTGTTGTCTCTTCCATCTGACGCTGCATCTTCTGAGCCTGCTTCATTAAATTATTCATATTGCCAGGCATTGCGCCTGGAAAACCGCCACGTTTTGCCATGGTGTATGTCCTCCTGCTATTTTTATGATTTTATGATTTTTAATCTTCTATTGTTATATCCATTAAAATATTTGCTTTTAATTCTTCATCGCTGACATAAACGGTATCAAGCCGTTCCCCTCCGCCCAGAAGCCTGGTCTTAAAGGTTATGGACTTTTGGTAATGGTCTTCCACATACCGTTCAATCGCTGCAACTGTTGTATCCCTGCTTCCGATCATGTAATTGCTTTGATCGGAAAAGACAACGCAAAGACAGCTCTCTCCCGCTGGTTCTACAACCGTATCCCGGAAGCTGGCCCGGATAGGTCCCCCCAGTTCCCGTATGATCTTTCCCCATTCGCTGCGGATCAGATTTAAATCCTCCAACTGGCCTTTGGGAAGAGCCACCCGCTCTGCAGGGGTTAATTCTGGGACAGGGCTATTGCTGCCGCCTTTTCCTTCCCCCGCGTTTAAGTTATCCGGGGAAGTATTTACTACAATACCGCTTTCCAGCTGTTTTTCTATATTGCTGATCCGCTGAAGTATGGAATCCAGATTCTGTTCCATCTGAGGGCGGGTCAGTTTGATTAAGGCAACCTCAATCAGGACTCTTTTCTGGAAAGCATAGCGAAGCTGATTGGAGAGATCTGAAAACACCCGGATATACCGCAGGAGTGTTTCGTTATCCGTAAGCTTGCTGTCCTCTTTTAACAGGTTTTGGTTCTCTGTTGACATATCGAGCAGATTTTCTGCATTATCAACGGATTTTAATATTAAAAGGTTTCTTAAGTACCAGATAAAATCAATAACAAACTGGCCCAGCTCCCTTCCCTGGATCACCAGTTCTTCAAGACTGGTTATACAGTCTTTTGTCCGGTTTTCCACGATTGCGCGGAACATCGTTCCAAACACGGTGATGTCTACGGCTCCCAGGACATCAAGGACATTGTCATAGGTGAGAAGCTCTCCGTAATGAAATGCAATACACTGGTCCAGGAGACTTAAGGCATCACGCAACGCCCCGTCAGCAGCCTTAGCAATATAAGTAAGGGCCCGGTCTTCCACCTGGATATGTTCTGCGGCGGTCAGCTCTTTTAAATGTTCTACAATGGTTTCCACTGTAATGCGCTTAAAATCATACCGCTGGCACCGTGACAGGACCGTCACCGGGATCTTCTGGACTTCCGTAGTCGCCAGAATAAATATAACATAGGATGGGGGTTCTTCCAATGTCTTTAACAGTGCATTAAATGCTCCTGTAGAAAGCATATGAACCTCATCGATGATATAAACCCGATATTTGCCTTCCGTGGGAGGATACTGGACTTCATCCCTTATCTCCCTGATGTTCTCCACGCCATTGTTTGACGCAGCATCAATTTCAACCACGTTAAGGGATGCGCCGGCTGCGATGTTCTTACAGGTCTGGCATTCCCCGCAGGGACTTCCGTCTGCAGGATGTTCACAGTTAACCGCTTTTGCAAAGATCTTTGCAATACTGGTCTTACCGGTTCCTCGTGTTCCGCAAAACAGATACGCATGCCCGATACGCCCGGATACTATCTGGTTTTTCAATGTTTGTACGATATGGTCCTGACCCTTAACATCCGAAAAGGAAGGAGGGCGCCATTTCCGATACAATGCCGTATATGACATGCCTGTTAACTCCTTATTCGTCTCCGAAGCTAATGCCTATCATCTTGGCCTCCTTAACGATAGAGCCTTCCGGATCGACGGTTTTTAATTTTCCGGCTACATCGGCTAACGGAATCTTAACAATCTCATTGTTTTTTACCGCTACCATATATCCGTATTCTTTGTTATTTATGAGCTTTGCTGCCTCAGCCCCAAGGCGGGTGGAAAGCACTCTGTCGTAGGGGCATGGATCGCCGCCTCTCTGCATATGGCCCGGTACGGTAACCCGCACTTCCTGTCCGGTGCGCTCCGTGATCTGCGCCCCGATCTCATATGCCACAGAGGGATAAACTACTCCATTCTTCTTTTTTTCTTTTAATTCCTTTTTCGTCAGGCAGGCATCTTCCTTGGAAATTGCCCCTTCCGCCACAGCAAGAATGGAAAACTTCTTACCGTTTTGGGCCCTGCTCTTTAATGCCTTTATTACGATATTCAGATCATACGGGATCTCCGGCAGTAGGATGATGTCAGCTCCGCCTGCAATCCCTGCATGCAGGGTAAGCCATCCGGCCTTGTGTCCCATGACCTCCACGATGAAGACTCGTCCATGGGAAGCTGCCGTTGTATGGATGCAATCAATAGCATTGGTAGCCACATTGACAGCGCTCTGGAAACCAAAGGTAATATCGGTCCCCCATAAATCATTATCAATGGTTTTGGGAAGAGATACTACATTCAGCCCCTCTTCCCGAAGGAGATTGGCTGTTTTCTGACTTCCATTGCCGCCTAATACCACCAGGCATTCCAGTTTCAGCTTTCTATAGGTGTGCTTCATAGCTTCTACTTTATTAAGACCGTTCTCATCAGGTGTCCGCATAAGTTTAAATGGCTGTCTGGAAGTACCAAGGATTGTCCCACCCGTTGTAAGAATCCCGGAAAAATTTTCCGGCTTCATTACACGGTACTCCTCATAAATCAGCCCTTTGTAGCCATCCTCAAATCCAACAATCTCAATATCGCCGGGCATCCGGTACAGTGCCTTTGCTACGCCTCGCATGGTAGCGTTTAAGCTCTGACAGTCGCCCCCGCTTGTAAGCATTCCAATTCTTATCATGAAAGCACACCTCTTTTTTTGATTAGATTTGTCATTAGGAAATAGGTAGTATTATACCCATTTTATAATTATAATACAAAGGGGAATACGGGGCAAGGGAAAACTTTATTTCATAAGAAATGTAAGAAAATATTAAAAATGGTAATCACACATTGCAAAAGACACCGCAAAACAGTTTCCTGCTCTCCGGCGTCTGATAATTCTTTATATTTTTAATCCGTGCGTCTCACTTTGAACCGCTATCACAGGCGTTACCCTGGCAGTTAACTCGGTCCAGGCACCCTCACGGCACACAGAAGGTTTCACTTAGTGCTGCTGCATTCCTGCCCTGACACGGTTCATGAAGATCTGTTGCGTAAGACCCAAACGTCATCGCCACTTACCAGGGGCAGCCCTGCAATAGGCAGCCCGGGGTGAGACATCACCCCTGCTAGAGCGGATTGCAGGTACAGGGCACCGCTATCTCCCCGGCTGCACGGAAACTTTATGACATGTATTGGTTTAATCGCACTTTAGTATACATGGAAACGGGCGGGTTGTCAAGGAGTTGAAGGGGATTTGCATTTTATTGGATTTTGTTTGTTTGGGAGTTATGGAATGGTAGACCTGCTGAAGGCAATGGGAAAATAAATAAATTACACTCTCCACCAAACAGGGCTCACTGCTGATAACTTTGACTTTTCCTTTTGTTTCTATATTTTAAACTTCCACCTTATACACCTATTGTTTCCTTTGTTATTATATATTAAATTAATTTAGCCATTACTCAAAAACATAATACCTATTTTTGTTCCCCTAATCAACCCAAAATGTTTTCACAAATTCTGGATACCTTTTAATCACTTCCATTGCTGATTCCTTAAGTTCATTAATATTTTTTTCTAACTCCTCTGGAATTAACGAAACAATATCCTCAAGTTCACATCCTCTCTTCAATAAATTTATAATTTTATCATTACATTTTCGTAATTTAAGTATTTTAATCATGCGAGGTGAAAATAAAAATTTTTCTGCCTCATCAATTTGTAAACAATCTCTTTTTAATGTTTCTAATATTCCTACTATACTAAGAAGTATCATTTTTTCTTCAATTTCACTTATTGGAGTGCTTAAATGTTCAATCCTCATATTATCCTCCTTAGAATATATAGAAAAAAGAATCGGTTATTCATCGCGAATATGGATATGTCCATTGTTTTCTGTTTTCGTCCATCCATCTGGTAAGTTATCTGGTTCAATATCATTTAAATCAATATCTTGTTCAGCGCATCCAGAATCAGATTCATCTTTAGTCTCTGAATCCCCCTTGGCATTGAGGTGACACCTTATAACTTTTGCACCTTTTTCTCTGTTCTTTTGGAAAAGGTGGCTAACCTAGGTCTGTCTTTCTTTTGATTCCATATTACTACAAAGTGTTTGGGATTGAAATCTAATTGCTCCGGTTCTCGGTATTCTGTATGGTTTTTCAGCCTTCCATACACGATATTTACCAAGCGTCTGGCAATACAAATCAACGCTTGCTGCTTATTCTTTCCGTCCTCTACTTTTTTCAGGTAATATTCCCTAAATACCTTGTAAGCCCATACTTATGGGTCGAAAATAGAGCAGGAGAAAGCCGGGTGGTCAGATTTACAGTTTGGCACCATCGAGGTGGTCGGAATGTGGCAAAATCAACACATGATAATGCCTCACCAAGTACACCTTGAATATCCACCTGACCTACTTAGATTCCATTATGTAAAATGTACTTATTTTTTTTAACTGCCTCTTTACAAATGTCACTTAAAGCTTTTAATTGCGACAATACATTTTGCTTATTAAATAAGTTTTTTTCATATCGTTCCTCTTCTGGCATATAATTTCCTGTTAGAGAAAAGTCATCTGGTGCTACTTCAAACAGTACAATCCAAGAATTTATGATCTGATTTAACTTATCAATATTTTCGCATTTTATAACTGTATACCCGTAATAATCCAATCCTTTTCCTTCTTTTTTCCATTCCAACAAGTATCTACCCACTGAAATGAGTCATTCATATACAAGACCATTACGTCTGGTATAGACACTGGATTCATATTTGTATCAATAAAGTTTTCCTTACTATCCTTTTCAATTATGGCAAATTCATGGCGTAATGACACTATAGAACCTCTTCTATTTACCAAATGATATAATTGAATCATAACAAAATCATTTATATCCTCCGGTTCGTTAGCATCTAAAATGCAATTCAAAATTGGTACAACCATTTAAACCTCTTCATAAAAATATTAATTTTCAATAATACCTACATGATAATCAGTCAATTTATTTCCTATCTTATCAAACAACTCAAAGTTTGCTTCATAAACCCCTTTCATTTTCTTAGTCATAATTCTAAAAGATTTAGTACCATCCTTACTTGTGTATTTGATCATGCCATTTTCCATTGTTGTCTTATAACCCTTTCCGACAATCAGGCAGCCATTGCACGAATCATTCTCAAACTCCACTTTTGAGAAAAATTTCAGCCATATTGACTGGTCGAAAATAGAGCAGGGCTGTGAATCGCCCCTTGCGGTTAGCGGACGGCAGTGCCGTCCGCATACTACAGATAATTCCAGCTTTTCTGAACTTTTTATAACCGTTTTGTCCCTTGCTCCAAAGGTGCTGTAAATAGGCCTTTGTGCTGTCCAAGGTGCTGTAATTACCAAAATCCTACGCAATTAAGATGTTTTTAAGGTGCTCTTGAACATCCCCTATCCTGTTTATCGTTTGTTTCTACTACTCAATAGCAAGTGCTTTAGAAGGTGTCTATTTCTGATATTATTTTATTCAACTCACTGATATCAATAAACGCCTCGCTTACGCTTATACCTTTAAGTTCATGTCTAGAGTCTTTCATTACATAGTTCAGCTTTGATGCCATAATCCTCACTTGCTCACCGTTACTTATTGCAAAAACATAGCAATCATTATCAGAAAACGATTGTGGGGATATATCAAAGCGATAATCATTGTCAATATCCGTATCTGAAGGAAACGTCATATTATAGATTTCGACAAATGCTTTATCTTTCTGCATATTATATAACTTTTCATTAACAGTAAGATTTTTAAAATTTTCCTTAAGAAGTGGAACTTCACATTTTAGTGTTGCCGTAATAACTTCTTTCGGAAAGAAATTACCATCAATACAAAAGAGTAAAACTCCATTACAAAATGCTTCGTCTATGTTCCATTCTTTTATAGTGTCGATAATAATTGAAAATTCATATGGATTCCCTAATATCATAATCACCACCCTTTTTTCGGTAAATTAAATATGTTTTTTATGTCATTTGGAACTTGACTTCCTGTTATAGAATTTGCACCTTGATTTGTAGAGCCACTCCAATGCCAAGTACCATTTCCATCGTCATAAAATCGGTGTAGCGTATTGGTTTCTTTATCAAACGTAAATCGCTGACTTGGTTTTGAGGTTGAAGGAGTAGATTCTCCAAACAAATCCAAGGAGTTTTTGGGTTCTATTCCTGCATTGGGTCTATTTCCAGGTTGCCCTGGAGTATGTTTTGGATTGGATTGGTAGTCTAATCCATTTGATGCCAGATCTTATCTTTAACAGGAATGTTACTATTAGAATCCCCCTTGGCATTGAGGCTGACACCTTATAACTTTTGCACCTTTTTCTCTGTTCTTTTGGAAAAGATGGTAAACCAGGTCTGTCTTTCTGTTGATTTTATCTTAGCACAAGCTGTTTGGAATTGACAGCCATTATTGCTCTGGTTCTCGGTATTCTGTATGATTTTTTAGCATTCCATACACGATATTAACCAAGCGTCTGGCAATACAAATCAACGCTTGCTGCTTATTCTTTCCGTCCTCTACTTTTTTCAAGTAATATTCCCGAAACACCTTGTTTCTTGGCACTCCATTTACTGATATCTGAATCATCTGGATTGCCATAAAGTAAAAGATAGCTTGTAGCCGTCGGTTTCCCTGCTTCGGACACATATCCTTACCTTTTCCTGCCGATGAAAAATTGACTGGGGCTATTCCTGCAAACTTCGCCAGCTTATTGGCATTAGGAAATCGGTTGATATCTCCTATTTCTGACAACATATTGGCAGCAGTTATCACATCAATTCCAGGCATGGTCATTAGTGTACAATGGAATTCTAGAAGCATCCGTTCAATCGCTTTCTCCACTTCTTCCAACTGCACACGGTAATGCTCAAGGTCACTGACCAGGCTTCTGGTAATGGAATCCCTGCTTTCTTGATGCTCTCTTTTGGTTTCTCCGTCTGACTGGATTAAATCCAGTATCTTTTTCGCCCGTTTGACGGAGCAGTTATTGTGACTTATTGGTCTTAACTCATCTGCCAGTTCCTCTGCTGACTTTCCTCGCAAATGCTCTGGTGATGGATACTTATTGAAAAAATATAAAGCTGTCGTTCTGCTGATGTCACTGAAAAACTGCTTATAACTTGGGTATGCTACACATAATTGCTCATGAAGCTGATTTTTAAGCCTACTCTGGTGAGTACAGATATTATCCCGCCGATTTACCAACTGGCTCAACGTCCAATACTTATCATCTGGGACAGCGTCTGGTAATCTGTCAAGCATGTTGATTAATACCAAAGCAACCGCTTCGGCATCATAGCTATCACTTTTCTGATACATTGGAACACTTTTTCTCTGGGCATAGGACAGGGATGTATTCACGTCCTTTACCACATTTCCTTTTTCAAGAAGCCACACTGCCAACGTCCGTCCATAACCGTAGGCATTTTCCAGACCATAAACAGCGGTCTTCTCCTCCGTCACAAAACGGCTGACCTTTCTCGTCAGCTTAGAAAATTCCGATGGCTTATTTTCAAAGGTTATTTCTCCTAATTTCCGATTCCAGCAATCAAGCATGACTGCCGTATGAGTTTCCTTATGCAGGTCGATTCCCACATAAATGATATTTTCTTTTCTCAGATGTCATCCTTCCTTTTTTCCTGTCTCCATCCTGAAATGATAAAACCGCCGGCAACCTTAGCTGATAAGCGTTATTCACCGATTTACACACAAAGGCCACGGTGACCGCAAGGGGGATTAAGCCTATTCACTTCCAAAACCCAGGATTTTACAGGGAAATCCTTTTTCAAGGTTGGTGTATGTTACCTCTGGTTTGTAGTGATTGCAAGTCGTTTTGGATGGGTTTTTCCGATTTGTAAGGTATGATACAAAAGCTGAGGATGGGTTTGTTACATTGTGGTATCGACTTCCAGGATCTGGTACGGTATCCTTTGGCTCAAAGGAGATGACAAAAATCATGAACGAGCGGGAACTCATGGCATCCGCATGATGAAGTACATTGAAAAGCTGTAAATCAGAAAAAGAACAGCCACTGACTCCACGATGACGGAATCAGTGGCTATCTTTTTCTCGTTCATCAGATGGTGTATTCGGATTAATTCTCCCCCCTTATACCCCCTCCTGCCCAGTTTACCATAGGTGGATTTTTTTTGAAAAGAAGGGTTCAGCTTGTTTCAGCAGGATTTATCCTTACTTTTTTATGATAATTTTAAATGACCTTTCCAGGCAATTTTCTAGCCCGATCGCATCTCCCATAAGCAATCCATTCTTCTTAGCCCTTGTACGCTCGTGTTGCCCCAGTGTGACCACAAAAGGACTTGGGTGGCATAGTTGACCACATACGCACTCGAAACCAAATGTGAGCCAATTTGGAGAAATGACTAATAACTGTTTTTCTGATATATTTCCTCCAAAGGATGTCATATACCATTGTAAGAATCATCTTCAAAATCCTCCTTTAGGCATATTTTAGTCCACTTTTACTGGGTCGAAAATAAAGCAGGAGAAAGGGTGGTCGCAAGCGACCGCTCGACTCCCACTTCGCCCAGCAGTGCTGGGCGTTTGAAACCATTTTACGCTAGGTGGTCATATTCACGGTTTGGTACGGTCGAGGTGGTCGGAATACGGCCAAATATGCATCGATTAAAGATTTATTCCGGTTCTTAAACCGTCACCTGTTTTGTTTTCCAAATATACAGTATCTCTTAACCTACTGAATTATTAAAACTAGAATCTCTTCCACAGAAAGCCGCCTATTTTCCTCACCTTTCCAAAGCTTATTTCTCAAACCAATAATTTTAATTACGATATAGTACACCATTGCCTGTAATTTTGCTATACATAGATTTTAATTTTTTCATATCAGCGATAACCAACTCACTGTATCCGCATGTTATTAATCCTTCAATTATTACTCCTAAGACCTTTTTCCATTCTTGCACAAAATCATCAACAGTCATTGATATTTCCGAATTCTTATTTAGTTTACTTTCTAAATGACCAACTGTACATTCCCAGCGAGAAGATATTTTAATTACTTGCTCTGACCATTGAATTTCCCAATCACTTCTAAATGTATCAGGTAACCAATGAATTACCATTTCTCCATCTTGTTTTGTGCTTAAATGATTTAAAAGCGTTAGAATATCATCAACCATATAGCTTAAATCATATTTGTAGGAAAGTGGAATTGCAATATGATTCCACATCAATATAGCATTTTCTGTAAACAAAGGAAATGAACTTTCTATCGCATCTGATAAACATTCATCTCCACCAGTAAACTCTTTTAAAAAAACTGGATTACTCGCTTGAATATAAAAATCCATATTATCATCTCCTTTGCAGCTAAATCTTATAGCCAGGGGCTAAAAAGCCCCTAACTATATTACTTTCTCTGCGACCTTGTTTTACGACTTTTCTATGGCATTGGATAACCATGCCATGTACCTGTACCATTGTTTCGAATCCACATTTTTGTAGCTGCTTGTGTGCTTCCATCTGGCATATGAACTATAGATCCAGAGCCTTCTGGCAGATCAAAATATGCGCTTTCCCCAGGTTTTAAAGTATTTGCCATTTCAGTTGCATAATCTAAGTCTGATTTTGCCCACTGGCCTTGTGGATTTCCAGTAGCCTTCGCTCTAGCCGGCCCTTCTTTCCAATTTACACCATGTTTTTTACTTCCTGTAACAGCTGATTCAGGTTTTACAGTTTTAGAATCCCCCTTATCATTATCCTTCCCACTTCCAGAACCAGTAACCTGCTGTATAATCAGCCCGGCACCTATGTCTCCTACTGAAACTCCGCCAGCACCGCTAGCAATTTCTACTGTTGCGTTATATTGATATCCGTTTAAACCTTGTACTTTTACCTGAGCTGTCATTGACCCTGAGGGCATTAAGCCTGTTACTGCATCTATTAATACTGGAATCAATGCAACGAGTGAAATATGATATCCAAGATACACTCCATCACTAAAAGCCTCAACATCAGCATTGGTATAGGCTAATGAAGAATTTATTCCTTTATAAGCATTTATAAATGCTTCAGAGCGATTATTCCAGAATTCCTCATCAGTATAGAGTTGAGACTCATTTCCAAATAAATCCAATAATCTTCCTACCGTTTCACCTTGTACAATTTCCCAAAAATCTGACATTCCATATTGGACACCTTTGTAATACAGGAAACAGGTTTTAACAGCTTGACTTTCCTTAGCTTTTTGTATTGATTTCTCAAGACGGCTCTTAGTTTCATTTAGGGATTGCATTAATCCTGTCTCTGACTCATACCCTGGAACTGGCGTTGCACTGCTCGGATTTGCAACTCCCTTTTGATTCGTGATTCTTCTATCTGTCGGTATAGAAAGCATTCCTGATGGATCTGTATAATTTAATGCACTGGATTTTACATAATTATATCGGTTCAGGCTTAATGGGTCTATCAGCTTGCCCAGATAAGTGTCCTCTGTTAGGAAATCTCCACGTTCTACATCATAATATCTCGCCCTTAAGTACTGAAACTCCAGATTTGGGTTGTAATCCTCCGCATTGTAGCTGTAAACATTATTATACCGTGGCTTTCCAAAACTTATATCTCCGGTCGGACTGTAGCGGTAGGACTTCCATAAGGTTCCCTCGCTGTCGGTTACTCCGGTGACGCTTCCTCTGGGATCATTGGTATAATAGCCTGTCCAACCTGTGAAACGCTCTAAGGCAAGACGTTCATTTCCATAAGTATAAGCCGTATCTATTTCTCCGTCAATGTTCACTTCCATTAACACTTCCGTGTATTCCCGGTTGACATCATTGACATATTCAATCAGCTCATAGTTCTTATGCTTTCCTGTGGTCTTAATGAGATCAATTAATCCTTGTTCCACATCGGAAACCGGCTTTTTCGGCATCAGGATTCCGCTTTGATTCTGGCTTCCTCCGGTATTGTTGGTGTTTCCACTTCCATTTGCGGTATCAGATCCATTATTGGAACTTCCGGTTCCGGTATTGCCGTTACCATTACCGCTATTCCCATTACCATTATTCCCGCTATTGCCGTTATTTCCATTTCCGTTATTCCCGTTGTTTCCGTTATTCCCGTTGTTTCCGTTATTCCCGTTGTTTCCGTTATTCCCACTGGAATTATCTTTTCCGTTGCCATTCCCTTTCCCATTATTAGTGGCGTTCCCGTCGTTTCCTTTGTCCTTGTTCTTATTCCCATTGGACTTCGCTTCCGTCTCTGGCTCCGCTGCGGTTTCTACCACTGTTCCAGTAAAGAAATCCACAACGGAAGAAAGAGCTTCACTGATCACTCCGCTTATTCCGCGGTTCCCGTTATTCCCGCTTCCGGTGTTATCCTTGTTATTTCCGTTTCCATTGCCGGAGTTTCCTTTCCAGTCATCATCCGTATGAAGGTTATAGTTTAACTGGAACAGGCGGTTTCCGTCTCCGTCATAGGCTGCTGCCACCAAAAGCTCATCCGCATCAAAAACGGCTTTTAAGCGGTTTTCCACCGTGTAATCATAGGTCAGCTCAACCTTATCGGTTCCTTTCTTTCCTGTCTCGGAAATCAGGTTTCCATCGGCATCATACTCATACTTCATGGTGGTTTTCTTCTTGCCGTCATAAAGCTTGGCGCTTATCTTCTGGTTGGAGGCGTTATAGGTGTAGTCTGCGCTTTCTAAAACGGTGCCGTTTCGGGTCTTTGAGTAGAAGGTCCGGTTTCCTATATCGTCATAGCGGTAGGTGTAGACATAGGTTCCCTGGCGTTCTTCCTCTTCTGTGGCTTTTAATAGCTTTCCGTCGTCATCGTACTCAAAGGTCCGCTTTGTTCCGATGATCTGGTAATTGTCCTTTGCATCCTTATCGTGCTTGTTGTTATGGGTGTCTCCATGAGGATACTGGGCGTCATGCTTTCCATTTTTATGCCTTCCGTCATGCTTGTCATCCCAGGCGTAGGCATATAAGGATTCTAACACATCTTCCCCTACTATAAAGCCGCGGTCATCGTAGGTATATTGGTATTCACTTACTATCCAGCCGCAGTCATCGCAGACATTTTTCATAGCAACAATCTGGTCTCTGGCATTGTAAGTGTTATATGTATTGATCCCGTTTGGCCGGTGGATTTCTGTCACTCGGTTAATGGCATCATAGGTGTACGCTGTGGTCTTCCCATCTCTTCCTACTACTCCGGTGATGTTGTCATTTTTATCATATTGATAATGGACGCTCTTACCATCTGGATAGGTTATACTCTCTAACTGATCCGCACCGTCATAAGTATAGGTCACTGCCTGACCGGAACCACTTGTAACCTTGGTAATTCTTCCAAGGGAATCGTACTCATAGGTACTCTCTCCTGTGGTGTCCATCATGGAAACTCTCTGACCTATGGCGTCATAACCGTATAATACTCCCTCTGCCTGCGTTTCTCCACTAGCTCCCTCATAGGATTTTTCCACCAGATCGTTAAGCTTATCATAATCGTAGCGGATGGTGTCGCCGCTGTTTGTGGTATGGCTGATCATCCGGCCGCCTGCGTCATAAGCGGACTGCTCCTTCCGGCCTTCTGCATTCACCAGGGAAGTCATATTTCCTTCTAAGTCATAGGTATAGGCCGTGGTCCGGTCCATGGTATCCGTCATTGCCGTGACATTTCCCATCACATCATAAGCATAGGTCGTTGTCAGATTGCTTGGCATGGTTACCTTTACCAGGTTATCAAGGATATCGAAACTAAACCTGGTCATCAGGCCATTGGTCGCCCGGACGCTTAAGACATTGCCGTGAGGGTCGTAGGTGTAGCTTTCCGTCAGGCCCATCTTGTCCTTAAGGTCAGTGATACGATTTCCGGCATCATAAGTGATCTGTGACTTCTGGGACAGGGGATCTATCGTATCGGTCAGCCGGTTATCCTTATCATAGGTAAATTGATAAATATATCCCTTGGGGTCAATGACTGCGGTCTGATTGTAATTCTTATCATATGCAAAGCTGGTGGTTCTCTCTCCAGGCTTTGTTACCGAAGCGATCTCACCTACTAAATTATAAACCACTTCAGTTGCCTTGCCTTCCGGGTCTACACTGGCTGTCAGTTGGTCAATTTTGTCATACCGGTAATTCCACGTATAGCCCAGAGCATCGGTGACTGCGTTCCGGTTTCCTCTGACATCATAGCCATATAACGTTTCCCCACCCTTGGCATCCACGGCTTTTGTCATACGGTGCATGATGTCATAGGTATAGGCATTGGTACGGCCTAAAGTATCCATATCCGTCACAATGTTGTCGGCCACGTCATAAGTAAAGCTGCGGGATAAGCCCAGCGGGGTCTTTATTCCAGTCAAACGATGTACGGCATCGTAGCTGTAGCTGTATGTTCCTCCGTTCTTCTCGGTTCTTGAAAGTACCTGGCGGTTTAAATCCACCTCATAGGCCGTCACGTTCCCTGCGGGGTCGGTGATACTGGTTACCTCATCATGCTTATCATAGGTATAAGCAGTTACTGCTCCCTTGGGTGAAATAGATTTTACAAGATTGCCCATTACGTCATACTGGTATTCTGTAATCAGGCCATTGGCATCCTTCACCTTTGTTAAGTTGCTGTCTGCATCATAGCGGTATTCCTGTTTATTTCCTTCCGCTGTGGTATAGGAGAGAAGCCTGGACAGCTCATCGTACTCATAAGCCGTGCCGTTTCCTCTTCCATCAATAAATGTGGTCAAACGGTTGGTGGCATCGTAAACATAAGAGTTTTCTGCGCCTTCCCCATCGACTGTGCAGGTTAAATTTCCCTTGGCATCATACTGGAAGGCAGTGGCAGCCCCTAATGGATTCACCTTTTTCGTCAGACGGTTGATGGCGTCATAGGCATAGGTATAAACAGCCTCTCCTGGCTCCCTGGTCTTAACAAGATTACCTACCTTGTCATACTCATAGGATGTCTGTTTTCCCTCCGGATCTGTCACTTCTATGAGCCGGTCCATGGCATCGTAGCCGTACCGTGTCGTAGCCAGATCCGTACCGGTTACAGACATCAAATGGTTAAATTTATCATATTCATAAACAGCGCTTCTACCTATGGTATCGGTTTGTTTTACCAAATTTCCGCTTTCATCGTACTCATAGGTCATGGTGTTGCCGATGGTATCCCTTGCTTCTGTGATCCGGCCCATCGAGTCATAGGTATAGGAAGTGATGACATCAGCTTCATCAATACTCTTTATCATCCGGTCATTTGCGTCATAGACCATGACTACACTGTCTCCATCCGGGTAAAGAACGCGGATCACATTGCCGTTTGCATCATAGGTATATTTATACTCATGGCCCATGGCATCCGTCATCCTGGTAGTGCGGCTTAAGGCATCCATTTCCATGGAAGTCTCGCCTTTTAGAGCATCTGTCACCTTCTCCACATTGCCCAGGGAATCATATTCCATGGCAGTGATAAATCCTGCTGCATCTACCTTTGCAAGTACCTGACCAATGACATCATAATGGTAACTGGTGCTGTTGCCGTTCTGATCTGTGGTTTTTAAGGTGTTGCCATTTAGATCATACTCCGCGGTTACTGTGCCGTTTAAGGCATCTGTTACCTCTTTTAAGCGGCCTGCAGCATCATAGGCATAGCCTGTGGCATTTGACTCGGCATCGGTTACTTTCTTCTGGTTTCCAGCCCCATCGTAAGAGTAGAGAGTAATTCCACCCAAAGGATCTTCTGCCCTTATAATCCAGTTATTGCGATCATATTTAAATTGGTACACCCGGGACTCATCATCGGTAATACGGATGATGTTTCCATTTCCGTCATAAGACAGCTTTGTTACCAAGCCGTTCTGGGCTGTGGTGGAAACCATCCTTCCGGCATGGTCATACATGTAGGAAATAGATGTTCCATCCGGATACGTGATCTTTTTCAGATTTCCGTTATAATCATAGCTGTAGTATGTCTCATTGCCAAGGGCATCTTTTTGGAGCACAGGTAAATTCAAGATCTTATGGTATAGAGTTTCAGCTGTATTCCCCCGGCGGTCTGTGGTCCTTAAGATATTCCCCTTCCCGTCCAGCTCATAGGAAATTTCCTGTCCCAAAGCATCGGTAGTCTTTATCAGACGGTTCCGGCTGTCGTAGGTGTAATGGGTTTCCCCACCTTTTGCATCTCTTTCCTTTATCTTGTTATAGTTTTCATCGTATCCATAAGCCAGGGTATTTCCCAGGGCATCGCTGCCGGACAGGATGTTATACATCTTATCATAGGTAAATGCAGTCTCTTCACCCATGGCATCCGTGATGGATAAAACTGTTCCTACGGCATCAAACTCATATTTTGTGGTTCCGCCGTCTTTCTCCGTTTCAGAGGTTCTCCAGCCCTTTAAGTTATACTCATAGGACTTGGTATTTCCCAGCGGATCGGAAGCTTCCAGGACGTGATTCATATCATCATAGGCAAACGTCCAGGTATACCCCTTGCCGTCGGTCATTGAAGCCACTACGGATCCCTCATAAGTAAACTCATGTGTTCCTCCATTGGCATCTTTTATGGATACCATACGGTTTAACTCATCATAGGTATAATGGACTGTATTGTTCTCACCATCCGTCATGGACAGAAGGTTTCCTGCCTCATCATACGTGAAGGTGGTCACATTACCTTCATAATCTGCCGCTGTCAGGGGCAGGTTCAAGTCATTGTAAGTATAAGAGGCCCGGCTTCCGTCACCTCTGGTCTCTGTCAGAATGTTTCCGTTCTTATCATAGGTATAGGAGGTTGTTACACCCCGTTCATCCGTCCTTCCGGCAACCCGGTTATCCTCTGTATATGTGGTGCTCTCGCTGCTTCCATCCGGGTATTCAATTCTGGATATCCGCCTCCTGCTGTCCATATAATATCTGGTAACATTGCCCCGGTTATCCGTTGATACCGTGCAGCCGTTTACATATGCAAGGCTGGTGATATTGCCCAATGCATCCGTCTGGCTGGTAACACGTCCATCTCCATCATAAACGTTCTCCACGATACGGCTTCCGTTTTCATCATACCATGCAGTCATATGGTGAGCGTCATCATACTCGTACCGGCGCACGCCTCCTTCCGGATCGGTTACGGAAACCAGGTTGTGACTTTCATCATACCCATAGGTGATTATGCCGCCGTTTGGCAGGGTGACAGAGGTGATGCGGTGGTAATCATCTGCTGTCAGGTCAAAGAGCTTCCCTGAGGGTGTTCTTATCTGGCGAACATCATCACTTTCGTCATAGAGCAGGACGGTCCGGTATCCTTTCCGGTCTGTGACATAACGCAGAAGACCCCTGGCATCAAAGGTCAGGACTGTGCCGTCTGACTTCTTAAGCTCCCAGGCCGTAGCCTCCGGAACCCTGTTATCTTCTTCCTCTTCTCTATCTTCCTCAGCTTCTTCGGCCTCTTCCGTCATACCAGCCGGTCCATCTTCTAAGAAGGAGAAATTACGGGCATAGGATTTGTTACTGGCTTCTGATGGTGTTCCCTCTTCCCCGTCCTCGCTGGGGATATCTGCGGTTTCTAAGTCAATGGAGTCTGCTGATACGAGAACCATATCATAGCCATCGGGGGCCTGATAACTGCCATCGGACTGCTTTGCAAAATTAATGGCTCCGCCGTCATCCTTCCGGTATAAAATATCTCCGTTATATCTAACCGTCAGCCTCTGGCCAAAGGGGCTGCTCCAGCCGATTCCAAACTCGGAAAGGAAATGAACAGCGATGGAATTATAGCTTCTCTGGAATGCAAAGATTCCGCCCAGCTCTTCAAGTTCTGCGTCCGTCTGCTGCATAAAGAAATCGCCGGTATTCATGTTAATTGGTTCATGACTGAATACGCAGTCTTTCCCCATACCGTTTAACAGCATGTCGATCATCATCTGTTCTGCATCAGTCAGGGGTTTTGGAGTATATGGAACACTCTGCTTCGGATTACGGATAAACAGGATGTCTCCGGAGAAGGTCAGGCCATTGCTTAAACGGTTGTCCTTCTGGATGGTTTTCTCCTCAACCCCGTAATGATCAGCGATCCGGGTTAATAGATCCAGACTCTGCACCTCGTAGAGCAGGAATTCATCGCTGAGCTTCTCCCCGCTAGTGACTGTTTCTACACCAGGCACCATTTCTCCGGTATCCGGATCCTCTTCCAGTACCACGCCTTCTGCCACAGCCATTACCTGATAGATGGTATCCGTTTTTAAAATTAACCCGCTTTCCAGAGCCTGACTCTGCCAGTTTCCGGTCTTTGCCTGGCTGTTAAAGGCCTCAGTAAATGCTGTTTCCTTTGAAAAATCAGGAGATGTATAGGAATCCTCTGCCGTTACTATATCTGTAGCTGCTTCATGATCCATCTCCCGGAGTTCCCATGTTACCTTTGATCCGGCCTGAGAGATTCCGTGGGCCAGAACTCCCATGGTTGTCCTGCCGCCGGATTCGCTTTCCTTAACAGCCGGATTCACTTGCGCTGTCAGAGCGTTGATATCCAATAGGGCCAAGTCTCCCAAAAGCTCTCCTTCCCAGGAGATGTCGATTCTCGGTCCCATAGCCGCATGATCCCGGTTGTAAAAGCTCTCCGCAGGCATCCGGAGAGGCGCCTGGGCTTCAGACTTAGGCTCGTTAGCCGCCTGAAGCTCTAACCCGGCTTGCAGTCTGCTTCCTGTCATCCATGACTGCATCATGGCTGTTATATCATATTCCAGAGTCTGATCCGGCCCGGGAGAATCCAGAACATCAATCAATTCCGGAAGGGGTTCTTTTAACTGATTCCAGGTAAGGGTGGTTGCATTCCATTCTTTCCCCGGTGCGCGCAGCTCAATACGGGTCTTCCCTACTCCGTTGCCGGTCTGTGTACCGATGCGGAATGTGGCCTGGGTACAGACTGCCTGGCCCATGATCTGAGTCCAGTCTCCGTTAATGGCAATATAGGTTCTCATATTGCCAAAGCCTTCCCTGTATCCGGCATACATTGGTCCCATATTACCCAGGAACTTTGAGGGCTGTCCGTCAGCTACGTTTACCAGCACAAATTCGCTGGGAACCATGTTGACAGCCGAAGGATCGATCCGGACCGGGTAGCTGCGGCCTTCATCCTGAAGCCATTTTTTATCCGCTGTAACGGTGGCACGGTAACTGCCTTCCTCTCCGCTCAGCTTCATTACCAGGTCTTCGCTGGTCTTCCCATCTGCATCGATCATCAGGGGGACCTCCAGAACAAATTCCGGGTGCCTTCTGTTATCGCTGTATAGGATGATGGTATTCTTCTCCTGGGCCGCCTTTAGGCCCCCTGTCTTTATGGAAAAAGAAAACTGATTTCTTTCTGTTTTTTCCAGCAGGATAATGTCTTCCTTAAGTGTGTTCCCCACCAGACTGTACTGGTAGTCAACGCCTGGGTATACGTCGCTGTAGCGGATGGTGTTATCCGATACGGCACTCTTCTTAAAGCTTCCTCCTGACGGGATGAGTTCAATGCGGTGTCCCTCCCTTTCGATGGAAACTCCCTGACTTGTGTTGATTTTCTCCGGAAACAATACTCTGCTGCTTCCCGCGCTGTTCCCATAGCCGGCCACGGTTTTGGTCCTGGAGCGCAAAAGGGCACTGGAGGGCGTACCAACTGTATATTCCTCTTCCGTTTCAGTCAGGCTGTTATCGATCTGCCCGACCACTCCGTTCTCATCCCGGTACAAGCCGGAATAACCGCCTGCAACGGTCACATACTGGCCGTCTCCGGTGCGGTAGGTACGGTACGAATCGTTAAACTGTACCAGTTGTCCCTCCGGCTCATCGATGTGCTGATCGAAGTCGTAGTACAACTCCGGCTCTCTGGTCTCTTCCTGTTCCTCTTTAAGTTTGTCAACTTTTTTGTTCTCTTCCGGAAGGGATGTGCCGCTCTCTTCTTTAGCCCCTTCCGACCCGGAATCTGATTTGCCGGTTTCCTCTGTACCGCTTGCTTTCCCATCAGTTTCTGCCGGACTGGTTTCCTATTCATCCGTCCCTTCCGGGCTGGTTTCTGCCTCATGGCCCTCTTCCACTTCCGGCGTTTCTGCCGTGTTGGTTTCGTCCGAAGGATCTGTGGCAGCGGTCTCACTGTCGTCATCTTCCGCTACCGCCTCTTCTGTCTCATTCTGGTCAAACCCAAGTTCTTCCAGTGTCAATGCTTCCGGGCTTGCAAAGTCTACATACCTCGGCCTGTTGTTAATGTACTCCGCACCGAATGATACAATCGGTGTCATGCCCGGCGCTACCATACTCACACAAAGCAGATAGCTAAACAATTGTTTAACAAATCGTCTTCTTTTGCCCCTCATACTCATCTTTCTCCTTTATTTCATATTTTTACAGCGAAGAGCCTGCAAGGATAATATATAATAAAAAGAACATTAAATGTTGTATGATGTCAGAAACGGCCATTTTTATGGCATAAACAGTTACTTAGGCAATAATCATCGCTTCAGTATCCTGGGGTCGGGAGCAATTTTTCCCCGAAAAAGCTATCCAGAAATTAAAAAGCCTCCAAACTGAGATTTATTACTCAATTCAGAGACTTAAATGAAATCACTGTTCTGTTATAGAAAATTTGTCTTCCTGTTTTTTCTTGTTCCTTTCCCGCAGCTCTCTAAAAAAGCCTTTCATCATTTGAGAGCATTCTTCCCCCAAAACTCCTGTTTCTGTTTCAACCTGATGGTTAAAGCCCTCCTCATGAAGCATATCCAGCACCGATCCTGCACAACCGGCCTTAGCATTCATGCAGCCGATAACGACTCTGGGGATCCTGGCCTGGACAATAGCTCCGGCACACATGGGGCAGGGTTCCAGGGTCACGTACATGGTGCAGCCCTCAAGCCTCCAATCCCCTATTTTTCTGCACGCTTTGCGGATGGCATTGATCTCCGCGTGGGAAAGAACATTTTTATCAATGGTGCGGCGGTTATATCCGCGGGCAATGATCTTATCTTCATAAACAATAATGCAGCCGATAGGGACTTCACCAATGGCACCTGCCTTTTCAGCCTGTTTTATTGCTGTGCGCATATATTTCTCATCTGTTGTCATATTTGTTCCTCTTTGCTATTAATATTACTGCCCAAGCTTTCCGGGCATATAGGGACACCTCAGGGTATTTAATATTATTATACCCTCCGAGTGTTTAATTGTGATATACTGGGATAAGTATATCACGAAACAAAGGAATGGTGAAGGTATGAAACTATGCGGTCTTCAAAAAACAACGCTACTGGATTTTCCCGGCCACGTGGCAGCCACGATCTTTCTTGGCGGCTGCAATTTCCGCTGCCCCTTCTGCCATAACAGCGGGCTGATCGGCAATGAGACAGAATCCCTGTTCAGTGAAGAGGAGATTTTGGATTTTTTAAAGAAACGAAAAGGAATTTTAGAGGGTGTCTGCATTACCGGGGGAGAGCCCACCCTGGCAGAGGATTTGGAACCCTTTATCCAAAAAATTCGGGATCTGGGCTTTCTTATTAAAATGGATACCAACGGCTATCGGCCGGAGGTCTTAAAAAAGCTGGCTTTAAACGGACTTTTGGACTATGTGGCAATGGATATAAAAGCCGGCAGGGAAAATTATCCCAAGGCAGCGGGAATCAGGGGGCTAAGGATGAAGGACATTGAGGAAAGCGCTGCTTTTCTCCTTCATGGAACCATTCCTTTTGAATTCCGCACAACGGCGGTAAAAGGGATCCATAGCCTCCTTGATTTTGTAGATATCAGCGAATGGCTGGCAGGCTGTCCTAATTATTATCTGCAGAACTATGTGGACTCAGATCAGGTCCTTTGTCCCGGCTTCCAGCCTTTTTCCAGGGAAGAGCTGAATAAATTTTTAAACATCTTAAAGCCCTTGATTCCCAATGCCATGCTTCGAGGCGTTGAGGATTAATCAGGGCAAGCCGATAAGGGGGCTTAAATTAGCCCCCTAAATTTACATCGGTATACCAGAATCCAAACCTGCCGTCTTCCATTGGCTGCTCTTTTGACAAAACGAAATTAGGAAAGCCGAACATGGAAGCCATGTATCGCTCATTGCTGTAATAATGCCCTGGAATTCCAAGAAGGTAACGGGGCATCCCGTTTGGGTTCAATAGTTTTGCCAGAATTAAGTAACGATAATTGTAGTATCCGTGCAGAAGAAAGCTGTTGTTGCCATAAACCCAGGTATCCCTTGGAAGGACACCGATATCCTGGGGCTTGATGGTCAGAATTTCACAGCCATCCTCATAATCAAACGCAAGAATCCTTGTATGTTCACGTTTCAACTTTTCCCAAATCAAATGATGGGTGTTATCTTCCTGGACCTCATTTTGGCGAAGGCGCTCTAATTCATCAGGATTTCCCAGCTTTGGCCGTACTTCCTGATTGCCCATGCTTTCTTTTTTCACAGCATCTGCCCGGTAACAAGTGGTTTCACCCATCTCATCCTGGGCGCTGAAGGGATAAGGCTCACTGAATACAGCTTCCCTCTCCTGGACATCCACTGCTTTCGCGGCCTCTTGCTCATCTTCCTTCTCCTGCATCTCACTTGGTATGTCTTCCTGTCCGTCATTTTGCCAATCTCCGGATACTTGCTCCGAAGTCTGCATGGCACTCTGCTGGGGTTCCGGCTTCGGCTCCTCTGCTTTGGTCCGGTCTTCCTGCTGCTGTGATTCCACTGATGCGGACCATTCCGGTTCTCCGGCCACTACCGGCTCCCCGACTTCCGCCGGATCTATGCCCGGTTCCTCCGTATACTGGAGATCTTCTTCTGATTCCACCGCATACTGAAGGTCTTCTTCCGGTTTCTCCGTGTACTGTATGCTGTCTTCTTCCGGTTCCTCTGTGTACTGTATGCTGTCTGCTTCCGATTCCTCTATGTACTGTACGCTGTCTGCTTCCGCAACCGATTCATCAGACATGAGCCATTCCTGATCACCATCTTTTGATTCTGCATTTACCGGTTCCTCATCGTCTGGTACGGCATAATCCATATCTGCATCAGCAGACTTTTGATCATCTTCAACCAGATTCTCTGCCTGCAGATCCTCTTCTTCCGGCATTTCCTGTTTTTTGGCAACCGGAACATCCTCTTCTTCCGTTCGGTCATTGGAGGAAGCTTTCATCGTTTCATCCTGTAAATTCTCTGCCTGGGAAATCTCTCTGGGAGCATCAGGCTCCAGCGGAAATTCTTCCTCAATCTCACGTACCGCCCGTTTAATCTGTTCTTCTGAAATATCGGCCTGTTCCTTCTCCAAAACAACTTTGGCCGCATTCTCCAGATCGACTTCCGCCGCATGGGCAACAGCATCTTCCCAAATGGTCGTATAGGAACGCCATGTATTTTTCACATCATGGATGGTCAGTCCGTAGCACTGATCCATGTTAATTCCGGAGTGTTCTATATCGCTTGCCGATACCACAGTCCTGAATTCACCGGAACCACCGCGTATAAAAATATTTCCCAGGAATATTTCCTGGTCAGCAGCTAATAAGTATACTCCGATATCATTGCCGCCCACATATATTCTTTTGACACTGACCGTAATCTTGCACTGGACCCCTCTCGTCTCTATTTTGGCAAATCCGATGTTTTTTCCTTTGACTGCGCCTTCATAGGCGTAAATATATGAGATTAGTCTTCGATAATTAGGCATGCCATCACTCCTTTATAATTATTTTATGCAAAATGCCATTGCANNAGAAATGAAGCTTTATCGCGCAAAGGACTACAATGATATGAGCCGTAAGGCGGCCAATATTATATCTGCCCAGATTATTATGAAACCGAGCTGTGTTCTTGGACTGGCTACCGGTTCCTCACCTATAGGCACCTACAAGCAGCTGATCGAGTGGTATAACAAAGGGGATTTGGATTTCTCCCAGGTTAAAACCGCAAACCTTGATGAATACAAGGGACTCACCAGGGATAACGATCAAAGCTATTATTATTTTATGCGTGAGAATCTGTTTCGCCACGTAAACATTGACGAAGCAAATACCAACATCCCCGATGGAATGGAAGCTGACGCCAACAAAGAAGCTGCCCGTTACGAGGAAATTATCAAAGGTCTGGGCGGTGTTGATTTACAGCTCTTAGGACTTGGTCACAATGGCCACATTGGCTTCAACGAACCATCTGACATTTTTCCAAAGGATACGCACATTGTAGACCTTCAGGAAAGTACCATCGAAGCCAACAAGCGTTTCTTTGCATCAATTGACGAAGTTCCGCGCCAGGCCTATACCATGGGAATCGGCACCATAATGAGAGCCAGAAAGATCCTGCTCATCGTCAGCGGAGCTGAGAAAGCAGACATCCTTTATGATGTAATCTGCGGACCAGTTACTTCTAAAGTTCCGGCATCTATTTTACAGCTTCATCCGGATGTCACCATTGTTGCAGACGAAGCGGCTCTTTCCAAGATGGGAAATATTTAAATCCGGCTGCTTAATCTTCCGTTTCCAAATTATATGACAGTTTCTGCCCGGCTGCTTCTGCGCCGGGCTTTTTTATACCTGTTTTAAGGGCTGATATTCCGAAAAGAAAAAGCAGGGATCCCCTTAAGGATGCGGAAAATAACGGTTGGAATTTAACTGGAAATAGTGTAGAATGAGTTTAAAACTTAAGATAAGGAGACAGTAATATGGCATATACATTTTCAAAAGATTTGGAAACCGGCAACCAGTTAATTGATTCCGAGCATCGCCAGCTGATCGATGCAGTCAATAACCTGCTTACTGCCTGCTCCACAGGGAAAGGACGTGCGGAACTGGCTAATACCACCAAGTTTTTGCAGGACTATACGGCAAAGCATTTCGGCAATGAGGAAAAGCTCCAGATCCAGAATCAGTATCCGGATTATGTAAACCACAAACGTTATCACGAGGAATTTAAAAAGGTGGTGGCCGGAATCTGTTCCAAACTGGAAAAGGAAGGCCCGACCATCATTCTTGTAGGTGAAGTAAACAGTGCCATTGCGGGCTGGCTGATCAACCACATCAAAAAAGAGGATGCCAAGGTGGCCGCTCATATTAGAAGCAGAGCTTAAACTTCCAGAGTGAAGTGCCTCTCATGGAACCGGTATTAAACAGAACAGGCCGGAAAACTAAAACAACGCTCCGGCAGAAGGAAGGAACATGATTATGAAAGATCCAAATTGCGCATACTGTATGAAGGGAGATCTTGTTGCAAAATTCGGCTATCCTATTTGCGAAATGGAGACAGGATTTTTATATTTATTTAAAGAGCAGAGTAAAAAGGGCAGAGTGATTCTGGCTTATAAGGATCACGTAAGCGAGCTGGTTGATATTGAGGATGAGGATAGAAATGCCTTTTTTGCTGATGTAGCCAGAGTTTCTAAGGCTGTCCATAAAGTATTTAACCCGGATAAGGTAAATTACGGCGCTTACGGCGATACCGGATGCCACCTTCATATGCACATTGTTCCGAAATATAACGGCATGGATGAATGGGGCAGTACCTTTGCCATGAACCCGGACAAGTTATATCTGTCGGATAAAGAATATGAGGAAATGGCGGCTGCCATCCGTGCAGCATTATAAAAAACTCATGAGGAGGATGCCGGATCATGTTGGATGAAATCAGAACGCAGGCTGCAATGGCTGCAAAAGAGCTGTTGGAAGCGGCACACTTAAACGAGAAGGACTTGGTCGTAATCGGATGCTCCTCCAGCGAGATATCCGACCACAGGATCGGTTCCCATTCCAGCGCGGAAATCGGACAGACTGTATTTTCTGCTATTTATGAAGTTTTTAATGAGCAGGGGATTTACGTTGCAGCCCAGTGCTGCGAGCATTTAAACCGGGCTTTGATTCTGGAAAAAGAAGCAGCCACGCTCTATGGCTACGAACCGGTCAATGTGGTCCCGCAGTTAAAAGCCGGCAGCTCTCTTGCCACTGCGGCTTACCAGACCCTGCAATGCCCGGTGGCGGTAGAATCCATTAAAGCCCATGCCGGGATTGATATCGGTGACACGTTGATCGGCATGCACTTAAAGGCCGTAGCCGTTCCAGTCCGCATAAAGACCAGGTATATCGGCGCCGCCCACGTGGTCACCGCCCGTACCAGGCTGAAATACATTGGCGGAGCCCGCGCCTGCTATGACGATTCCCTGGGATAAGCAGGGAACATAGAACCAGGTATTGGGGACAGCAGTCTGCTTAATTTGCACAGCGCAAAAAGCGCGTCTTAAAGCTGTTTTTACAGCCAAGACGCGCTCTTTTTACGTTCTATTATTATACTAATTTATAATGGTTCCTTTTGTTCCAGTCATTATTCCATGGTTGCATGGGTAAAGAACCAGAAGCCGTATGGAGAGTGCCATGTACCTGCACGGCGGGTTGGTGCGAAGGCGGACCATTCAACACGGTAATTTGGTAAAGGGCCGGACATTTCCCGGAGCGGAAAGTGTCTGGCCCTTAAAGACATTTTTGTATTTTATTAACGGTATGAGGTCTGTACTGCCTTCATCAAAACCTTTGGTTCCTTCACATAAGGGGTGACCGGACAAACCTTTTTATTTGATCCCATTAGCGTGTAAACAGCGATTCTGGCTGCCCTGACCGAATATTCCTCGGTAAATACCATGTCGTCCGGAATCTCCACAAACTGGCTTATCATAGCGAAGTTAGTAGAGCCGGCAGGAACTACCTTCGGTCGGTCCGTCATCTTGCGTGGCTGGAACTGGGCATCTACATAAGGCATCATGCAGGGAATGACGTTGACCACATCTGCCAGAATTTCATCCTTACGGTTTTCCATATGAAGATGATGGAGAAGCTCGATGAGCATTTCCTCTCCGGTACAATCCTTCATCGGTTTCTTTATGAAGTCCCCTTCACGGTCCGTATAAAGCCCATATCCCCAGAAAATTGTCTGGTCCATCGGCTGATTGATAAAGTGCGGCTGGGCAGCAACAACAATGCTCATCAGCCAGTTGGAATCCTTAAAGGTCATAAGTGCACCGCTTCCAGGTACATTGCCGGAGTAATCCTCAATCAATTTAAGAAGCTTATTTCCACGGCTTGTTACGGTAAAGCTTTCCCAATTGGTCTCATGAACATCGCCAAAGAATGGGTAAGGATTTCCAAGGCCAGGCTTCTTTGCAGATACCTTGGTCCATAACTCCCCTGATATCGGCCTTAACACAGGTTCAGGAGCCGGAGTGTGAAGATCTCCCAGGGTTGCGCTGTCGGTCATACAGGCGTTGGTCATGATGCAGATATCGCCATCCTGAAGCTCTACCTGTCTTTCTATGCCGTTATCCTTTAAGTGAAGCACTTTAGCCGTGATTCCGTCACCATCTGCAAAATCAATATCAGTAACCGTACAGTTTTCCGCAAAGACAACTCCCTGCTTTCTTAAATAGTTTTCCAAAGGACGGATTACACTGTCATACTGGTTTAATGGGGTTCTTGTTACCCCTTCCAAAGTTTCGATCCTTGAAAATTCCAGGATCATCCGGCGCATGTAGCGGCGGAACTCAAAAAGGCTGCTCCATTTCTGGAATGCAAAGGTGGTCTGCCACATGTACCAGAAATTCGTTGTAAAGAAATGAGGCATGTCAGCGAACCATTCCTCTATGGTCATATCATCCAGCTTTTCTTCCGGTGTATTCATAAGCTTTAACATGGCCATACGTTCCTGCTGGGTAAATCCCATGCTCTTTACATCAAGGATGGTTCCATTCTTGTCCACAAGCCTGGCCTTTGCATGGGTCGGGTGGGCATGGTCAAAGCTTAAGATCTCTTCGGTCACGCTTCTGGCAGGGTTATTTAAAGACGGGATGGTACGGAACAGTTCCCAGAAGTTTTCATACGTCTCTTCATTAAGCATACGTCCGCCCCGGCATACAAAGCCTTTTTCAGGGGTTCCGATACCATCGTTGCTTCCTCCAAGAATATGCATTCCTTCAAAAATCGTGATCTGGTCTCCCGGCATGTTTAAGTCGCGTATGAGATAAGCCGCTCCTGCCATGCTTCCCAGACCGCCGCCTACAAAATACGCTTTTCCAGGGGCCTGCCCATTTTCCATATGCCTTATGTTTTCTTCACTTTTTAAATCCATCTGTTTTTTTGAATAATCATAGGCTTTTTTTGCGGCTACTCCTGCCGCAGTTGCCGCAGCTCCCCATGCAAGCACTTTTCCGAAATTATTTTTTCCTTTCATATGCAACGCTCCATTCTATGAATTGTGTTAACTGATATGCTTATATTATCATACTTCATTTTATCCGTCACCATACATGGTTTTTCAGTTGTATAAAAAAACGACATCAGGGAAATGATGTCGTAAAACCAGACAAATTTTGATTTTTGTCTATAGAAGATTTATTTACCTTATTTTAATATGAATATAATGATAAAGGAGGACTTTTTATGTCGACCACAATACACAAACATATCCGGGAGTCCGTCCTTAAAACGGCGTTGCTCCATCAGCTGAGAAATGGGCAGAAATCTCCGGAGAGAACCGCCCGGAACTTAGAAGAGCTGTTGGAAAAATTCAGTCCTATAGCTGCAGAGCTTTTTTCTTATTCTGATCTGGTTGCGCTCATAAAAAGCTGTACCAGGGAAGAATGCCTGGATATCATCATGCATAAGCTTTCTTAACGCCCAGCCTGGCTCCGGAGATAACCGGCCCGCTCCGAAGCCTTGGCCAGGCTTTTTAAGCGTTCCGCCACGAGACGCGGTTCTGTCCTCATTCCCTTCTCCACCCAGTCTACGATAATCCCGCAAATGCCATATGCATAAAATCCTGCGTCAAAATCCCTCTCCTCATCGGTGAGTTTCTTCTTTTCATCCAGCTTTATAATTGCTTCGGAAAACAGGGCCTTTGCCATATCAAACAGATAACTCTCAAAGGTATGTTCCTGTTCTTTAATGGTATTGATATAAAAGGCTTTTTCTTCTTTCATATTCTGAAGCAGTTCGTAAATCTTCTGGTCCCAGTTCTCAAGGGTTATGTCCTCTGCTATTTTAGCAAAATTCTCATTGTAATAAATCCAGCTTAAAAGTTCATATTTATCCTGAAAATGATAATAGAAGGTCTGCCGGTTTAATCCCCATACGGATGTGATATTGGATATGGATATCTTATCAAAGGGTTTTTCCCTGCATACCTGTTTTAAGGCTTCCGCTATTGCACGTTTTGTAATCAGCGAATCCGACATAATCCCTCCTGCTCTTATCTTTTCATTCCTAAAAAAAAGTTGCTTAGGGAAGCAAACTGCTCCAGAGTCAATGCCTCTCCCCGTACAGATGGCCCAAGCCCCAGGCTTTCAACCGCTTCCGTGATCTGTTCCTTTGCAAAGGGAATCTCCGGCGAATTGTTCAGCCCGTTTTGAAGTGTCTTTCTTCTCTGGTTAAAGGAAGCGCGGATCAGCTTGAACATAAGCCCTGGATCCTCTGCCTTAACCGGTGGTTCCTTGTGACGGGTCAGGCGGATGACCGCAGACCCTACGTTAGGGCGGGGCATGAAGCAGTTAGGCGGGACGTTTGCCACAATATAAGGCTCTGCATAATACTGAACAGCCAGGGAAAGAGCACCGTAATCCTTGGAACCGGGTCCTACCTGCATGCGGTCCGCCACTTCCTTCTGGACCATGACCGTAATATTGTCGATTGGAACCATGTTTTCAAAAAGACCCATAATGATAGGAGTTGTGATGTAATAAGGAAGATTTGCAACTACCTTGATAGGACGTCCGCCGTTATATTGTTCCGTAATCTGATTGATGTCAGCTTTGAGAATATCCGCATGGATAACGGTCACATTCTCATAGTCTGCCAGGGTCTCGTTGAGAATGGGGATCAGGTTTGAATCGATCTCCACTGCCACGACATGTCTGGCATTTTCAGCCAGGTACTGTGTCATCGTACCGATCCCCGGCCCGATTTCCAGAACGCAATCATCTTTTGTTACGCCTGCCGCGGCTATGATCTTATCTAATACGTGGGTATCTATTAAAAAATTCTGTCCGAATTTCTTCTGGAATGCGAATTCGTATTTCTTTATGATCTCGATTGTTTTTTGGGGATTACCTAATTTATTCTGCATATAGTATTTTCCATTCATTTTTTATTAATTTATGGTATCTTATTATGATCTAAAAGTCAATGTTTTATAGACGCCCCCATAGCTTACAGGTAATTTATTTCCAAGTAATTCCCTTTGACTTTCCGAACATTTGTTCTTATAATTACCTTGACTAATGGAGGTGATAAATTATGACTAGCTTATGTATGCTTGCACCAGATATAAATCAATGTCCTAACTACAATGCAGATATGGGGAGCTGTGCTATCAATAACAAAGTGTGCGGATTTTTTAAAGATTCAGGTGAGGTGAAAGAAGAAAAAACAGAGTACACAAGAAAAACGAGATGGTATGAACAGTATTATAAAAAATGAAGGTTACAAAATAAAGGCGGGTATCCGGTATTCCGGACCCGCCTTATGAATTTAGATATTGTCGTTCTGACTAATCAACCAAATCTCTTGAGCTCCGTTATCCTTGGTATGCCAGCAGGCACCTTCCAATGGTCCATCTTTCGTGTTGTCAAGGAAATACCAATCGCCTGATCCGTCGTTCGGATCACACACTTTCCCGTCCCAACGGTGCCATCCGGTAACCATATAACCGTCCCTATTAAATAGGTAGTAATGATGATTAATGATACACCACTTATTTGCAGGATAGCTGCCATCTGCACGGCGGTACCAGTAGCCAATATTATCACGGATCCATCCGACTATCTCTTCTTTTACCCAGGTTTTCATGAACTCTTCTGGTGTTTTGTAAAGCGCCTTAATCCCGGTTGTGGAGCTTCCCCAGTCAGGAAGTTGAAAGTGAGGTTTGTCGACTGGAGACTTCCAGTTTCCTCCCCATTCCAGGCCAAGGCTTACACCGATGGCACCTACCTTATTAAAGAAGTTACCAGATTCATTGTAGGCACCCTGGCCGTCATTCCTGAAAAAGTCAAAGGCAGTCCCCCACTGATGATAAGAACTGTATGTACTACCTGGAGCATTGGTCACGATATTACCGGGTGTTGTTCTGCCCTGGGCGTATAATGCGTTCTGCTCCGCTACAGTGCGGTATGTCTCGCCTATTTTGATTATTAATCCCTGGTTGCTGCATTCTTCTACTAGCTTGGCGGCCAGCGCCTGCAGACGAGGGTGGCATAATGTGATATCTCTCATATTGCTTTCCTCCATTTAAAAAGGCCCGGGATTATCCAGGCCATAAAAGTTGTAATGTTACAACCGAAACGGGAATTACCGCATCGGATTATTCTGTTTTTCCAGTCTGCTTGATAATCTGGTTTACGTATGTACTCAGACCTGCAACCAGAACACCTTGTGTAACGGCCGTAAATGCCGCCATAGCAATATCCTGGCCTGTCTGGCAAGCACTGGTAGCTAAGACATATACGCCGCACAGAACGATTCCTACAGATCCATTTACCAGCGGAATGTACTTATCTTTGATTGTCTGACTCTGTTTAACACCCAGCCCTAAAAAGTAGAGTACCACTGCCACCACAATAAGCTCCGGCTTTACATAATTCATAATCTGTTCCATGATATTAATCCTCTCTTTCTGCCGGTTCCTCCGGCATTAACATTAATTTATCCTTCAGCCCCGTTGCAACATCGTTTCCGCCCAAGTCATGATAGGCATCATACATGCGTTTAACATTTTCTTTTGCATAAATAGGACAGAACTTTTTATCTTGATAATGGTTATAGGCTCCTATGATTCTGTCCCGGAGAAGTGCCTGCATACCGTCATGCAAGGCCTTATTCTTTTTGCTTTCATTATTAATCCTCTTGGATAACTTTCTATATCCAAAACCAAAAAGAGCAGAGGCGATTACGAATAACCACTCCACCCATCTCATGTCCACATACTGTATGATTTCTTTCAATGGACTTTACCTCACTCTTTCTTAATTTTCTTCCAACCACTTCTGGGTCTTATCTAGCCAGTAGGTCGGAACTTGTTCAATTGTTATAATGTCGTTTCTGATTCTCTTTCCATAAAATTCGCCCATTACTGCACACTCCTTTCTGCCAGCTTACCCACAGTCTCTCCCAGATCAGAAATTGCTCCGTCCTGCGTCTGCTGACCCGCCTGCAGCTCCTTTACCGCCTTTGCCAGCAAATCCACATCGGTTATATTGAAGGTCACGTCCAGCCCGTCCAGGGTACCATCATGGGCCCATAGTGGAACAACCGTCTGCGTCAGGCACTCCTTGTTTTCTGGGTTCGCACATACAAGACCAGCGCCGTTCTGTACTTGATAGGCGCTTAAGTTATCCTGGGTAAGTATTGCCAGCGTTGTAAGATACTCCTGCGGATCCGTGAAACGTTTCCGGAAGCTGCCACCGTTGCTGCTCTCCTCGATTTCAATAATATTTCCATTTTTTAAAATGATTTTGTCCATGATATAGACCCCTTTCTTTGAAATTATTAGTTGTATGTATATAAAAAGAGCCTTTCGGCTCTGGATTTTCGGTTCCTACTAAATAAAATACTGATTTAGGTGATAAATTAAATAACACTGGTGGGACGTTAACTGGTAATCTTACATTACAAAAAGATACTCCAATCTACGAAGCGATGGTAAGCAGCACTTTAAAAGGAAGATTCATTAAAAACGCAGGAGCAGGTATTGATTATGGAACCGAATTGATTGATATTTCAGGGAATGTGCAAACCAACCTTACAGTAACTAATGGCAAATTACGGCTTGTGAAACGTGTTGATGGCGTTATAACGGGGACGGCTGATGTAGCAAGCATACCGTAAAATGATCATTCTACGGTATAAGAGCATTGTCCGTGAATAATTTTGTCTACCGACTCTTGATATGTAAGCACTTCTCCATTAGGTGCAATTTGTATCAGCATATTAAACCCATAAGCGTTGATGTATTTATAGTCAGATGGGCGAAATTGTTCGGCTAAAGTAAAAAATGCAAAACCACCAGCGGGGAAAGAAATTGGTTTACTCCCCTTAAAAACAATATCGACAACATGCCCACGTCTGGTGCATTGCACTATGATATTTTCACTATTACCTATTAGGATTCTATTTTGTGAAAAGTACTTTAAATCAGTATTTAATTTAGTGATCTGGTCCGCTAATGTCTTTCCGTACCTGGCATCAAGCGCAAATCCCGATGCTGTGGTCTGTCCGTTATTAACCAGTTTGCTGAGTGTAAGCAATGTGTCCTTTATGGCAATAAAGTCTTGGATAAACTTTCTAATTTTGCCTAGAAAGGTTTTACTACTCTCACCAGCACTGGGCACCGGAAATTCTGTTGCTATGGCATCTACGGTCTTTATGGTGGTATCTGAAATATCTCCGCCAGATGTGTTAGCTTTCTTGTTGATTTCGATGTCCAGAGTCTCAAAATTTTCAGTGATATCCACTATATCAATCGGATCCCCGCCTTCAGGAATCTTCATATTAAGGTTCTGTGTATATTTCATACTTCGATCATGCCTCCTTCAATGTTCTGATGCTGTCCCAGGTAAAGCCTGAAACACTGGTCCAGCTTCGGTTGATCAGTTCTCCCCAGGTTGTGTAACGATACTCAAAGGAATAGGACAGGTGTGCGGGTTTGATATCTTCCAACATAGCGATGAACGCATTCATGTTTCGAGGTATGCCTTTAACGCCTATAAACCGCACGATAAAGTGATAGTTCGGATTATCTTCAATCACCTGAATCTCTCCACCTGAAAATGTCTCCGCCGTTTCCTTTATCATCTGGGCCGTTGTAGTACCCTGGCCTCGAAGCTTTGCCATAAGGATTTCCCGGCGCTGCTCATAAGTTAGGGCCATATTGGTCACCAACCCATAGACTTGCTCCCACCGGGTAAGCCCCCAGGTTGCGGTTGATATAAAGCATTGATCCAGCAGCTCAGAAAGTTCATGCTCTAACAGTCCTACCGCATAGCCTTCCGTTTCATAAATGGCTTTCAGCTCCCGGATCTCCGCCAAGAAGGGAGGAGCATAGCGCGCCAGGTCCACATAGTAGTCTTTCTGCTCCTCATAAGTACTTTTCTCCTGGGCATACTGAATCAGGCCATATTGATTTTTTCCATACATGGCTTACACCCCCTTCAGGTCGTCCCAAGTCAGGCCGGTCTTTTTCATGTATGCGCTGTCATGATTATGAGTTTTGGCGGCTGCATCCGTGATTCCATATCCGGCCAGCGTGGTGGGATTGGTCCCAACGGTTACGTGCCCCTGAGCGTTAACTGTCACTGAGCGGTATGTGCCCGCCGTTACGCCGCTGTTGGGATGTGTATAGCCCGGCCCCACCTCAGCAGCCGTTACATATCCCACATCATTTTCAAACTCCGACACCTTAGTAGACATATCGGTTATCTGTGACTTGGTGTGCGTGTGTGCTGCAGGGGAGAAACTGGTCGGCTTTCCGGAGATCTCACTCCAAGCATAACCTGGTTTAGTAGAAGCTTTCGCCCAAGGCGATACATCGGAAGCTGGCAGGGTTGTTGGTTTATTTTTAATAAAGGAATCTAAGGTCGTATCCGTTACATTCCAATCTGCCTGTACGTTCACCTCAGCTCCAGGTGCGATACCGGCCAGCTTATTCTTTTCAGCGCTCGTAAAGTCGTTTGTGGAAAGCCCCTTTCCGGGTACCGTATCTACCTTGTCAGAAACCCGATTCCAGGCTGTACGCTCCTCGGCTGTTATATGCTTCACAGCGTCAGAAATATGGGTATATGCAGCATTCCAGTTTGTGATCAGTGCAGAAGTAATTCCGTCAAGGATAGTCTTGTTGGAATGGCTATGCTTCTTGCTGTCCGCATCATTCCAATTAGTCCGTTCCGTTGCTGTGATGTGCTTCACTGCATCACTTATGTGGACAAAGGCGGAATACCAGTTATCTATCAGTGCCTGTGTAATCGTGTCCAGAATCCCTTTATTTTCATGTTCATGCCTTTTTCCGTATGCTTCGTTCCACTGAATCAACAGCGTCTCTGTGACCTTATCAATGGTGGCCTTATTCCCGTGGGTATGCTTTTTACTATTTGCATCGTCATAGGCAGCCTTGTCCTCCTTGGCTAAAAGCCCGTCCACGCTTTGAGTGGCCTTGGGGATGGCGTTGGCCGATATGACCACCCATACCGTACCGTTGTAACGGTAGGTGTAGTCCGTGTCCTTCACATTGACAGTCCAACCGTCCTGCGGATTTGGATAAGCTCCCGCAATATCCGCATAGCTGTTGACTGTTTCTTTCCAGTCAATGGCATTCTCCAGGGCAGCAAATTTATTGTCCACCTCATTTCTGGTATACTTATCATCCCAGTTTGGCTTGTTACTCTGAATGGTACCTCTTATGGATTCTTCAGCGGCAATAGCCCTGGTCTTTTCCGCTGACAGGTTTTCTGTCAGAGTGTTTTCAGCAGCCTTTGCCCTTGTTGTCTCTGCGGTGAGATTATCATCATTGATCTTTTCGGCAGCTTTTGCCCGGGTAATTTCTGCGGTCAGGTTTCCTGAAAGCTCCTGCTCTGCTCCCTTGGCCCGGCTGATCTCTGCGGACAGGTTTCCGGCTACCGCCTGCTCTGCTTTTTTCGCTCTGGCCACCTCTTCTACCAGATCTTCGGCAATATTCTGTTCTGACTCAACGGCCCGATTGATTTCTTCGTTAACCGCTTCCTGGGTACGGACCATTTCATCCTGCAGCTGGTTGACGTCATCCGCCTCTACGGTATCCCCTTCGGCCTCATAGCTGATATAGACCGTAGGCACATCTGCATAAACCCTTATAACTTTCTTCCAGGGAGCAAGGCTTGGCGTAGAAAGTACATAGGTCTGGATCCTCTCCCCGGTCAATTTTGGCCCGGTATACACAGAAAGGGTGGAGGTATTAATATTATCGTGCTGCAGTTGGGCATCATAGACGCCTCCTGTCAGCTCTGCCTTTTCTTCGATTACATAGATGTTGCCTTCTATTTTATTCAACTTTTCATAAAATTTACTGATCTCCACCTATATCACCTCCAAGGTTATAGTGCCGGGTACCGCGATTTCCTCATCCTGTAGTTCCTGATTTCCGGCTGCCCCGTTGATCAGAAGATTCGAAAAATCCTCTACTCCTGCCGTATTAAGTAGAAGATTCCCAACCTTTGCCAGACTGATGTAAGAAACGTCAAAGGCATTCTCCTGCAGATACTCCGTAAGAGCTTCTTCGAATAGATTCTGAACTGTACCAAGATTAAGTCCATTTTTCAGTTTGATTCCTGCTGATACATTAATTTCCTTTTCTCGCGCCGACACCACTGACACATTGGCCCCGATCGGGCGAACTCCTTCGATATGAGTTGCAACCAGATTTACCAGATCAGCGCCGGCTGCAGATCGGTTAGAATCCGCAATTACTACCTTTACGGTTCCGGGGCCATTCGCGAGGGGAAATACCTTTGCGGCCCCTACTCCTTCACATTCCATGGCCCAGTTGTAATAATCATACCGATTTCCTCCGGTAGATGGCTTTTGGAGCTTTGTAAGAAACCTTCTCCTCAAAGCATCGTCTGTCTCTTCATCGGATCCCGCATTTAGTAGATCGGTAAGCTGTGCAGATGTAAGCCCCGGAATGTAATCAATCGCTATGAGCTTTCCGGAATAGTTATTTCCAGCTTCACCTGCTATCTCACACTCCATTTTATACACAAAATCATCCGCCTTTTTCTCTACCAACTCCATCACCCGATAAGTCATATATTGAGGATTGGCTAAGACAGAGAATCGGGATCCTATAGGGACTGGAATGTCAAACACGCCCTTTTTAATAGCAGGCGTGGCTCTCTTTCGCTCCATTCTAACCTGCATGGCTAATCTATCAAGATAAGTGCCAGCCGCAGTATCCGCATACACATTATTCTGAAAAAATGCAAGATCTAAATATATACCCTCCATGTACCAGCTGGCCGGTCCAAGAGCTGTCTGTACAATGGATCCCTCTCTCTTGTCAAGCGTATCGGGTATCCGATTTAGCTGAGATCTTAAAATGTCCTCATAGGTTTTCTTGCCAAAGTCTATCAAACCTCCACCTCCCCCGGTATCGTACCAAATACTGTTTTTACATCAAAAGTACATTTTACAGTACCTAAATTTATATCAAAAACAAAATTGTCCACGGAAATGATCCTTGAATCCATAGAAAAAGCCTCCCGGATACGTCGTTTTAACATGCTCGTTACGTACTCAGGTGGCTTTCCAATTAATTTGTTAAGTTCCCGTCCAAAATTAGATGTATAAATCTGGTATTGATACCGCTCTATGTGCAATATGATGTTAATTGCCTGCTTCATAGCAGGTAATCCTCCTCCAACTTTCTTAATGCTGCCAGTACTTTCATCAATTATAAATGTTTCTGTCGGATATTCATTTGCTTCTGATTTATAATCGGATCCGGAAGAATCCGGCAATGTTTCCATAGTATCACCTACGCTTTCGATATTACGATATAGTTTTGGCCAGAGTTGGCTTTCATGACCAGCACCTTATCACCGGCTTTTAACCCAGGATTAGTCACTACCGTTTCCCCTTGTACGGTAACGGTTTTGTATCTTACATTATCAGTCAGCTCGGCTACCGGTTCTATTACTTCCATCTGAGTGGCAAGTATTTTTAAGGTTAGGGGCGATGTTCTAATCACAGTTGCATATCCAGTAGACAGCAAATCCATGGCCTTCACGGTGTCATTTATAATGATCTTTAACTGTTCAATTATTTCCATGCAATATTACCCTCTCTAAATATTTATGATTTTAGCGTCGATTTTCATTGTGTGCTCTTCGTCTGAATAGGTGTGTTGTACTTTATTCAGAAGCAAAAAGAGCCCATTTGATAGCTCTGGAACATCTTTAATCTTAAACATTGTCATGGCTCCAGCCTTAAGTCCCGGTATACCAGCGACTCCATCAACTGATATTGTTTTAAGTACCCTGTCATAATAAGCCATCATGATGTTTCCCTGCTGGTTGATCTGCGCTTCATTCAGGTTTTCATCTACCTTTTCGTACTTCTGCAGGAGCCCCCATTTTTTTATGGTAGAGCTGTCGCTGAATACGTAAGTATCTCCCTGACCGGTATTCTTGTTAGGCCGAACAAGCTTCACCTGGTTATAAGTTTCGGTATCAATATCGGATTTATATGTATACTCCGTCAGAACGCTGCCATTGCCAATCAAAAAATCGGACATCATATTCTTAGCCTCCCGCAGGCTCAACTTTCCAAAATCGTCATAAAAAACATAGGCTCTTCCAGTGTTGTACTGAGTTACCTGTAAGCCATATTCGATGATATCAAGACATTCCGTATTTTCCTTTGTAAGAGTGGGGATCGTATAGCCGGTGTCCTCCAAGGTCCCTATCTGAAGCTGCATATCGGCTGCAATTTGCTGAATGATCTCACCTAGCTTCTTTCCAACAAAGCAATAACTGGCATTGGATTTTAGGTATCGCAGCTGATCATAAGCCGTAACTGAAACAACACCCCACCGGTCCTGCTCTGTAATAAACACAAAGCCCAGGAAAATTTCTTTCCCATCAACATAAAACTGAACTTTTGCACCTTCCGTAAGATTGATAGGTTTTTGCTGCAGAAAAGAAAATGTCAGTTTTCCCGCACTACCATTCCTATTTGTGGTGTAAGTGACTTTCTGGGTAATGGGGGCATAATCATACATTGTATTAGACTCAGCATTATAAATTAGAAGTTTGTGGCTCACCCGGTCACCTGCAACTGATCTGCCTTAATCCAACCACGACTCCCACCTATCAATATCGGATAGGGCCTGGAAGCGTCTGGAATAATCCTTGAAACTGTTGTTGTTAAGTTGTTGGCTGTACCGGTAGGCTTATCTCCGTAACTGCTGCTGAAATAGATGCCGTTTGCAATGACTGAAGCCCCTACACGCAATTCTGGGGCTGCTGATAGTGGCCTTGGCTGTTCTTCAATCTGAACGGCTCCGGTTGTAGACGCCTCTGGTTTCGGAAGTACGATTTTAATAGGAGCAAAGTCCCGGTATTCTTTAAATTTAATCTTATAATACACGTCACCAGCTTCCCCACCTTTTTCCGTTGTCTCAAAGTTATCTATCACCGCACTGATATTTGTATCATACATACGGCTACCCCTGGTATCGTACCGAGTTATCACAATGTCGCATATTTCTTTATTGTCCATGGCTTCTTTTATGGCCTCAACATAATCTCCTGGCTCCGTCCAATCATGTCCATAAATTAGCGGATCGTCTTCATTTCCCGGGAAATAAGATTCCCAGGACACCTCCATCAAGGAAGGCAGCCTGGGAATAACTATCTCTCCAATGTCTAAAATATTAAATGTCTTGTGATCAGCAGGATATGAGACAGTGTATTCTTTTGGATTGACAGGAAACTCTATAGTATCTCCGCCGAGATCTACGAAAAATTTGTACTTATTTCTCATGAATCCTCCTATCCTATAACAACATTGCTACTGGAAGCGTGCTGTGCCCCCAATACATTGCTTAACGCGCTGAGTACGGCGTCAATATCGGAACCGCCGCCACCTGTAACATTCTGCCTTACGGAAAGATTCGTCTGAGGTAGTGTCAGGTTGACCAGTGCTACATACTGACGTTCCGATAAATCCCTGAGAAGTTTAATATTTTCATCAGCAATATTCACTTCCTCCTCAATCTTGCCTACTTTGCCTACCTTCCCAACATTACCGATATCCCCCATACCATACGAGCCGCCAAGATCACCCAGCTTTCCGGTGATTGAATCAAGGCTGAAATTCATATTGTCCATTTTTTTCCCCAGATTAGCCCCTATTTCTCCACCGGCCGCTGCGGTACCTTTAACATCAAGGGTACTCATTCTTTTTATCTTGATTGCATTTTCGCCAAAGTTTTCATCAACCCAAGACCCAACCTTATCACGGAAACCAGAGACGACAGACGAAAGATCACTCCCGGTCAGCGCATCGATTGCACCCGCAACTGTTTCCACGATACCAAGGATCGAATCAAAGACATCTGTAAAAAGCCTGACCGTTGCCCCTAATGGGTCATTCCACACATTTGCAAAAAACTCAGCAAAGGAAGCTATTACATTCCAAAGGGTGGCAAAAATATTATACCCGACTGCATAAATCATTCCAAAGACCTGACCCACCCAGCCACCAACTTCCTCCATACCAAATCCAAATTGCTGAGCGGCTATCAATGCACTCGCCAACAGAACCACAAATAATATAATCGGCCAGTTGGCTACTGCCCAGGCCGCTGCCGTAGCCAATCCACCTCCCACACTTGCTAATGCCGTGGCTATGGCCTGCGCTTTTGCAATCCCAAACCCTATTCCGATGGCTGCAAGCACTGGTAAAATGAGATCCAAATTATTAACTACGAAACCAGCTCCTGTGGCCAGCATGTCAATCGCTCCGCCCGCAACATCAGCCAGAATATCAAACGTGCCAATGATTCCTTCCAGTGCCTTTTGGCCCGTGTCACTATTCAAAAATTCATTCATTTTAGCCAAGACTTCATCCATGGAATTGACTCCTGCATTCTTGGCCATGGTCCATGCCTCAGCCCAGGTCATGGGGATACTTTCAAACTGTTCATTGATACTATCCGTAGCGCTCAGCATTGCATTTTTAACAATATCAGCAGTAATAGCACCATCAGAAGCAAGTCCCCTAATTTCGCCTATTGGCTTACCCAGATAATCAGCAATGGTCTGTATTACGTTGGGTGCCGCCTCAAATACTGCATTTAATTCTTCACCACGCAGAACACCAGACCCCAACGCCTGAGTAAGCTGTAAAGAAGCAGAAGCAATCTCCTGCTGACTTGCGCCTGCAATTTTAAATTGTTTGTTGAGGTTTTCAGCAAAAGCAAGAACTTCATCACTTCCGGAAAAAGCATCTCCTGCCCTTTGTCCCAGCTTTGCAACAACATCCGCCGTATCAAGGTAACTGGTTCTTGTCCTTTGCGCCGACTGATAAATGAGTTCTTGAATCCGCTCCGTTTCCTGGAGGCTATTATTTAAAACTTCATTTTCCTGACTGCCAGTGCCGCCTTCAGAAGGTTGAAACCCTTTATTCATAAGATTAAGCCGGGCGGTTGTCTGTGTCATTTCATCAGACAAATCAAACAATTCTTTTCCCATCTTAAACCCCGCGGCAGCCACAACTACTCTTTTTATAGTAGAGAGCAACTTGCCAGCTGAATTGTTAGTCTCTTTTACTTTTTTATTATGATTATCCTGCTCCCTGGCCGCCTTAGAGGTATTATTGGCAATCTTAATCAGCTGTGCCTCCAAGCGGTCGAATCCGGATGTAGAAATCTCATTAGCAGAATCACTGATCTGTCTCATGTTTGCAATAACTGCGCCGGCGGCTCCACCAATGGACCGACGCATGATCATTTCCGTTCTTGTAACGGATTGGTCAATGCGCTGCATCTGACTTACCGCAGAATTTCCAAGATCAAGGAACTTGGAAAAAGATGCGCTGAACTGATCGCTTAGTATAAACTCTTCTCTTATCTCTCCCATGGTTCCTCCTTTACCTCTTGGGTCGGTTACTAATTTCTTTCACTGCCATTTGGTACATTAATATTTTTTCGTCTTCTGATAAATCCACGATCTCACTGGGGAAGCGACCATGATTGGCAAACAAATAGTATGCCAATTGCACGTCCATATCTTCCCCGTTTAGGAGTTTTTTGCTTCTTCCAGTTTCTCCTCCGGATCTTTCATTCCATTTAGTTCCATAATGGCCTCAGACAATCGACCATACTCCCCAATGCTCAACATCTGGGAAGGAACCTCTAACGGATCCTCTGTGCCGTAATGCCTGCAAACTTCCTGATCACTAAGATCTGGCTCCTGGACGCAGGCAAGAATCAGTCTCTTGGTATATAAAATATTATCCAAGCTCTCAACAGGCTTACCCTTTACGCTTGACACCTTCCTGCTCATGCGTGCCAGATTTTCATTTTCTTTCTGGGTTATGGTCTTAATTACAAATGGTACCGGCTTGCCCTCATCATCTTTAAAACGATCAGATATAATAACTTTTTTTGTTACATTTGTCACCGGTGGCTGTAAAAATGCTTTTAATGCGCTCATAAAATCTCCTATTCTCCCAGCTGTGCCGGGGCTCCGAATGCGTTCAATATTTCTACGTTGGTAAAACTAAATGAAACGTCCATGCTCAGGTAATCCACACTATCATCCAATATCGCGATGGGAAGTTTGCTAAGCTTGACGTTATAAAGGGCTACAGTCTGAGCCCCCACCGTCGTTCCCTTATCGTCGTTTGTAATCTGAATAGTAAAATAGGGCAGCCTACCTGTTTTTAAATAAGTCTTTAACATATTAAGGAACTCAGGTGTCCCGTAATAAATTGTAAAGCTCCCTGTCAAAGTTACACCCTTGGTTTTCTTCTGCACCAAGTTAGTGCCTACCACAGTAAAATCCGCTTCCTGAAACTCAGCGTCGGCCTGCATCTTCTTTAAGCCGAACATTTCCACATTTCGGCCATCAATCACAGCAAAGGCCCGGCCAGCCTTACCGTTTAAAGCATCCTGTTCTAATAAAAATGACATACTCTACCTCCATGTTAATCTGTAAGGGTTGCTGTAATATAAATCTTTTCAACGGCTGCCACCGGCTGGATCGCCAACGTTATGACCACCGCATTGATCGCCTCTCCAGTTTCCACCACTACATCATCTGCAACAAAGTTCTGAATACCTCCGTTTGCCTGGATCTCATTCAAATATCCAACGATCCAAGCCTTTAGCAGGTCCCTTCCGGCTACATTGTTTGGGATTTTACCTATGTAATTCTGCGAAAAGTTCTTGTAAACGTCGTTCGCAATGGTGTCTAAGGTGCGGATCACCTGGTTAAAGCTGAATGCCTCACCTTTTTCCGGCGTATAAGTGGTTAGAGTATTAATGTCTGATACTACTTTTACGCTGCCAAACTCTTCGAAAAATACGATCTGGCCTTTGCTCAATGCATCATCAATCTCAGCAGCTGTCAGACGGGGAGAAACATTCACGGCGTTAGGATACTGCGCGTATACCAAGGATTCACTGTAATTCGCTCCGGCTTCTGCTCCGCCAACCCACCAAGATGCCTGCTGAGGGGTGAGTGTGGTTCCATCTGACAGTACCACTCCATTCTTTACTGAAATAACAGCATCAGAATCGCTCTCAACGCCCGCCATAACAGCCTGACACTTCTTACCCAGGTTATCCCGCATCCGTTTAATGAAGGCCACATAAGCAGCCTGTACAGTGCTGTCAGAACCATCATAGATCAGTATGTTAAAGGTGTGGGGTTCTAAGGCTATCAAAAATGTAGAATAGGCCGCACTGTTTACGGTTCCGTCTACGCCTCCTGAAAGGGCTGTTCCTGCACAGGCTGCTAAATCTCCGGTTCCGGAAAATACAACCCAGTCATTGCTCTTCAAATCAGCAATGGTCTTACCGGCCTGTGTGTCTTTTACAGCTCCGTCAACAATGGTCTGTACAGTGAAGCTCCCTTCATTATCAGGATCCGCAACAAGGGAAACTGAAATATCATTACCCCTAACGCCATTGTACTTTGCAGTGACTGTAAGCGTTTCAATGGTTGCTTTAGCTTTTGCCGAACCCGTTGTGGCTGGACGGTATAACATGACCTTAACAGGCCCTCTTGTGTGCCCACTGCCTTTAAAAATCTCTCTTAAAAAAATCGCCTTGCTATTTGTAGAATCATATCCGATGAATGGAGTAAAATCATCACTGATATTAATCGTCATGAGCTCTCCTTCCGGGCCCCAGGATAACGGCTCACAAATCGCAATAATACCACGATCTCCTGCACTGACACCCCGTGTCATGTTTGACTTAACATTGATGTACACGCCCGGCTGTTTTTTGTTTTGACTGGTCCAAGTTCCTCCGGCCATCTATTTTCCCTCCTTCTTTCCAAAAAATTTATCTAATATTTCCTTTGCTTCTTCCAGGGAATACTCCGGATCAGGGAGCAGTGCCCTCGCAAAATCCTGCTGATAACTTGCAAAAGCTTTGCACTTAAGCAGAGATTCTGTTTTATACTTAACTGGCATATTCCTAATTGGCATCCTGTTTTATACCTCCTTCATAGGATTCTACTGATTTAATCGGGGGCGTATTGTCCGGGTGAGAAACGATGGCCTTAACGGTGAACTGATAATGCAGCTCCCCATCGTCAATCTTCCATTCCCGGTCATAGGTCCGTAGCTTTCCGTCCTCATAGGGAATAAATTCCAGAGCATAGTCCAGCTGATCCGCAACAGACACCAGCTGATCATGCACATCCGGATCGTTTCTTTCAATCAGATACATCACATCAATTCCGACGTTCCGCATAAAACGGCGACCTACCCGATTTTCTGTCTCGGTTGGCATGAAGAATATAAAAAAACAAGGAACATCTGTCCCCTGCTGATTTGGATTACTATATACTGAGATATCTGGATAGCTTTCTTTCAAAGCTCCACTTATGGAGTCTACTAACTGTGTAAGCGTAAATGTCATTTAAAATTCTCCTTCACTCGCTTATCAAGTTCCCGCCTCACAACATTTTTATAGCGCCCTATGGCTGCCTGCTTCATATACTTTCCTTTTACATAAGGCGTATTAGTTCCCACCGTAATACCACCCAACTTAGGATCCACCTTTTCAAGCATATTGCCATTTATGATTAGACCCGGTACAAAGTGCTGATCCATTCGATGGCCATCATTTACATAGGAAGCGTACTGCAAGTTGTTTGCAAGAGTGGTCCGTACGCTCCCACCAGTCATTACCGGCTTTGTAATGCTATCCAGCTCCCATGCCTGCGCCATGTCTCCTGATCGGGTTCCGGTTCCGGATATAGTGGATCCGTTTGGCGGAGTCAATTCCGTAGCCCGTTCTACCGCTGCGATCGTGGCCCCCTCCATAACCTCCTCCATGATCTTAGGTACGTTCTGCCCCTGCTTCCGGAGCTGTTCCAAGCGCTTTCTGGTTGCTTGACCAAAGGTTGACATCTTAATTCCTCCCTACTTGATCACTTCGTCCATTAAAAGAACGGCTTCCTGATGCTCCAGTCCGGAAAGAACTCCGCCCACCGGATCATAATAAGGCTGCGGAAGTCCGGCAAAGTACCGCTCAGGTTCTCGATTGCTTCCTAAGAGTCCGCCTCTCACAATCATAAGCATATCCCCTGCCTTTAAATCCACCGACACATCACAGGCCACTTTATCTGTGGCTGTAGCTGTGGCCGCTGTCTCCTTCCAAGAAGGACCATTCCTCTTTGTACTGTAGACCCGGCACGGAATATCTTTGTGCACTTCCTCACGCTTCTTTTTATCGATATTCCCAACCTTATAAGGGACATTCCTGGAAATGCTCATGGAATCAGTATACCAGTTTTCAAAGATAGGATTATCAAATAACATACATTCCTCCCATTCCGATCATGCGGGCCATGGTCACAAGCTGCTGGCCGTACTGAGTAGCGTTCCAGGCCCCCCACTTTGCGCTTGCCTCTGTGATGGCCTCATTATCATAACTGATTGTCGTGTCTCCCATGGTAGCCTCTTTTACAAGTCCGGTCTGCTGACCTGTTGCAGCAGCTCTGGCCGTAGTTGCGGATCCGTCAGAGTAAGTTTTCAAGTATAGCGCAGAAAAGTGGGCCACATAAAGCCCAGCTGCATACCTCCATATCTCGCCGTACCGGCTGGGCAAAATACTTGCATTTGCGTTATTAATGAATACCTGCAGCATAGGATCGGGAACCAGACTTATGACCTGGTTCTCTGGTTCCTCTCCCTGGATGATCTGCTTTTTTGTGAACTGAGGAAAATCAATCAGGAACATATCCTTCGTATAGGTTCCAAGCTCACCCGGTTGCGGCATGTTGGCCGCTGCGGACATTAAACCATGAAACTGCTCAGACATGCCGTATCCTCCTTATTCTTCCCGCTTGTCGGCGGCGTCCGCCTTTACCTCGGCTTCCCCATCCGCCTGCTCTAGTGCTTTATCTTTCTTTCCTTTAGGAGTGGCAATGGACCCGTCTTTAATGGCGGCAAGCACCAGCCAGTGCTTAGCAACCCAGGCCGGGACCTCTCCAATAAAATCACGAGGAATACTAAACTTCTTTTCTCCCTCGCAGATTTCAAAATTCTTTTTACTGTTTACAAACATAAAAGCTCCTTCCTAAATTCCGTCAACGTAGCGCATGATGTTTTCATAGAACATCTGCACCTCGGACAGGTTGGCCAGGTATGCAGTGTCATAGCAGAGATGAGACGCATTTGGCTGTGTCATGGCCCGGTTAAGCGGTGCCAGTTCATCCATAGCAACATAGCGCTCTGTATTAATGTAAACCACCATGCGATCAGTGCCGCCTGCGCCGGATCCCTTACACCAGGACGCTCCCCCAATATAAAGCTCCGTTCCGTTCTGTTTAGAGACATTGTTCTCCAGAAGGAATGTGAGAATCGTCTTTTCTGCCAGCTCAGAAACTCTTGTTGTTGCAAGGTAATTAAACTGCTCATAAGGCATCAGGATGTGATTGGGAATCGCCTCCCTGTCATATTCTGCTGTCGCCCATACTGCAAGGATAGCATCATTGATATCCTGCAGGATCTGATTGGGAGTTTTGCTCTTAAACGTAGTCAAATTACCTGTCCCGGTCGAGGCTGCGTTTGCAGTGGTTACGTTTGGATTGTTAATAAGTCCGGTAGATCCGTACCTTTTAATGCCAACGTAAGCATTGGCATCCATATGCTTATCATAGGTCATTCTGACGCCATCTCTTAAAATACTATCATAGCTGCGCCCAGTCATGTTTCCACGCTGCATATCTACGAAACCAACCCGAAATCCAACACTGAAAATGTGAGTTTTGAAAAGCTCCTTGTCAAAATTAGCCTGCACCATCGGGATTCCATTGGCCCCACCTGCATGGACCGGACCGTCCTCACTACCTCCAGCAACTCCATATTCCACGTTCATGGCAGAAACGTATTCAGCCCAGCCACCACCGACACGGATAGGGAGATCACGGCCATATGTAAAACTGGTAAGGGGCTGCCGGATCATATTATCTCTTTTTTCAAGTTCAGACTGCAGGAAGGCTCCACCGTTTGCGATCGCCGCCGCATCCATGGTCTGAAATTTCTGTGGAGCCGCAGCTCCTGTTGACGGGGCACTCACCACGCCCGCATCAAATGTTCCCATATTCTGATATTTCATATTGATTTGTCCTCCTTATGCTCTGTTACAGGATAAAATCCTGATTTCTGCCACACCGTTTGCATCCTTTTCTCCACGCCACTCGCAATTAGTAAGCGCCACTGTTTTTCCAGTATCCTCTGCAGCCTCAAAACCACCAACTACACCAGTAGGAAAGCTTGCATTTGCTTCTGTTCGGATATATACCTTACCACCAAGTTTAGGGCTTCCCACTTTGCAAAGCACATTAATGCACCCACGCTTAAACGTGCTTGTTGCTTCTCCTGGTTCATACTGTCCCGCTGACTGGGAAAGATAAGACGTTGCCGACTTAAATTCCCTGGAAGCCACGCCTACAAAGTCAACAGCAATATTACTGGCACCAAAAGCTACCACATTGCTTTCGCTATCATAGACCAAAGGCGTACCAAACTTTACAGCACCAGTGCCTCCAAGCGGATGCGTGTCAATAATCATATCTGGCTGCCTGGAATAATCTCCGGCGTAACCGTGTGTCATACTCTTTCCAATTACCTGTCCTCTCATTATTTCTTACCTCCGTTCTTGTGTGGGTTCATAGCATCATAAGCAGACTGGCAAGCGTCCAGATCTATGCCCGGTTGTTTATCTGCCAGTCTTGCAGCATTTTTCTGGGTAGCCGCTGCGATCTTTGCAATATCGCTCACAGAATCCTTATCCGTTAAACAGGCGATAAGCGAATCGGTGACAGCTTTTTTGTCGGCAGAATCTTTGATTCCAGCAATTACCGGGCGGAGCTGTTTAATAACCTCAGCCATAATGGCCTTATCTGCTGTGCCAGTAGCCTTGTCAAGCTCCTCCGCGGGAATCACTTTTGCTTCCGCACCGGGAGCCGATTCCTCTTCTCCTCCTGTAAGTGCCTTAATCAGGCCTTTCAGCGGATCCTGATCGACTTCCGGCTCTTTCTTGGCAGACAGTAATTCAATAAGCTTATCCAATTTTGCATCCATGCTGGAAAAGTCCTTTACTTCTTCCTTTGCAGGAAGTGTTGTCGGTTTGACTTTCGTTTCTCCTTCTAATGCCTCCGCAGCATCGGCGGCCATGGTCTCCAACTCCTCCGGGGAGGCATCTTTAGCCGCTCTTGCAAACAACTTAAACAATGAACTCTTTTTCATAATATCTTTCCTTTCTGGCCTGTCGGCCTCCATCTGTTTTACTGAATCTAAGATCGCAACATTTTTACCAGCCCGGCCCCTTGTGACTACTGCCACATGATTTCCCCGGATGTCGTGTTGCGAATAGGTTCCATCTCCATTATCAGAGTAACTGCATTCATAGCCGCAGCTGATCTCCCTCTTACCCTCCTGCACTTCTCGGATCAGGGTTTCATCCTGAACGTGCAGGTCAGCCACCATATGGCCCTCCCACGGTCCCTCGCCTTTCCTTACGTTCTGGGCGTGGCCCTTTGCATAAAGACTGTATGTTTCTGGGGTAAGTAGCTCTGGTGGGTGTTCGTTGGTTACGGGTTTCCCCTCAAAGCTGGATAATGCCGCAGGGGAAAACACTTCTTCCGGAGAGCGCAACACCTTAACCCTCTTGGTGGAGCTGCCCGCTGGGTTCAATTCACTTTCCAGGTAGTCCATACTCCCGGTTCGGGCAATAGGAACATTCCGGCAAATTAAAAAGCCCTCGCCAGTTTCAATCTGGTTAGGGCTTATGGTGTATCCATAATATGCAAGCATTCCATTTCCTTTCTGTTGTGATATCACAACTTTTTAGGGTACAAAAATACCACCAGTCATTTTTCTGACCGATGGTATCTACAAATTTGCTATGATCTTATCTGCTTCTTTTTGGCTGATCTCTTTCACGAGGTCCATGGTGCTTGAATTACCAATCTTGTATGGTGAATTATCCGGCTCTGAATCATCGAATCCCATAACCCTATCCATCAAGATATTATCATTATCCACAACCCAGCCTTTGCCCGGCTTATACAAATAGGGAATGTAATCCTCTTCTTTTCCCAATAAACCCAAATCCTTAATGCGATAATATGTTACACTCATTTATTTTTCACCTCTTCGATATTGGCTGGTATCTCCATACCTCGTGACTGTTCCATCATCTTTTTTCTAAGTGCAATAGCTTCAGGAGAAGAAGCACTTAACAGCCTCCACGCTTCATAATCCTTGTGCATTCGATCCTTAACCCCATAGCTTTCAGGTGTATGGAATTGTACCTCAAAGTCTTGATACCCTTTTCCTTTCGGATCTCGCATTCTAAACGTACAATTAATGCCGTTATAAGGATTCCCTTTATTGTGCCAGAAATTCTTTACTCTTACTAGTTCATATCCTTTTCCTTGTAATGCTCCCGTAATATTCTTATATGAATTTACAAGCGTTAAAGGATTATCCTGGTAGGTATAACGTATCACATCATTCGTGGAGGTAATTACATCCTTTATCCTTTGGGGATCTAGGCTGTGTTCGCTTTCTGTTCCCACCTTTCGCAGAAAGGAATCTTTTGCTTTTAGCCGGTATTCCAGACCCGACATAGGCACTCCGGTATCCTTGGATATCTGCGCCAGGTCAGCAGTGATAGCCGGTTCCTTAAGGATTATCTTGTTGTAAGCATTTGTCTTACGGTATAGCGCCTGCGCACTCTTCCAGCCCTCACCACCATTATACTTTAATTTCCGGAACTTTTCAAAGCTTTTCGGTACATCATTTCCAAGTATCGCCCGGTACCGTTCATGCTGCTTATAATCACTGAGCAACTTCTGGCGATTTCTAACCTTCTCCTTATAAGCCTCGATCTGCTTTTTGCTTCTCGGGTCCACAGTAACAGGATTCTTCTCAAAACTGGAAAAGTCCTTATCCTTTTGGATCTGTGCCTCGCTTTTTCCGATGGTGGTGTACTTGACCAATGCATGAAGACAGTTCGGGTGGATATTTAGGTATGTATTGCTTAGGTCATTGCTACCATTAGGATCAATCTTACCAAAAGCAGAAGCCAATGGGGGATAATCCGGATTTGTACCGGACCGACTGTAAACCCTTCCTTCAAGAGGTGCACATATAGGGCAGGTGCTGCCGATCTTAACGATACGGTATAAATCATGGTCAGGATCTGCTGTCAATATAGCGGATATTTCAGCCTGCCTAGCTGTTGCCCTGGTAGCCATGTTACAGTAATCTTGTAATCCCCAATTACGTCCGGCTTTATCGGTAAAGGCTGTTATTTCTGCGGATTGTAATTCACGGGCCATACTGACCGCTGCTTTCTGTGAACCGTACCCTGCAGCTCTTGCCTCTGCTACTGATTTCAAAGCCGCCTCTCTCACCTTATCAGCTTCTCGCCTTCCGATCCGAAAAGAGTCTTCTATATTTTTCTGTGCCGTGACAGAAGCCTCTACGATATCACCCAGCAGGTTATTGGATAATTGCTGCACAATTCCTAACTGAGAAGCCGTAAGTCCTGCAGCATTCTTATACCCATTGGCTGCAGCTTCGGATTTATAGAATATCTTTTCTATCATGGTTGGGACGTAACTCCAGCTCTCGTCCACCATTTCCTGGAGGATCTGCTGTGTCCTGTTTAAGGCGGCCACCTCTGCATAATCAACATAGCCTTGGCTGCGCTTCCGGTTTATCTCTGCAATCAACCTCTGCTCTGTCTTTAGGAACAACACCCTAAGGTAAGCCGTTTCATCCTTGCTACCAGGAGGCCGTATCATCTGCGGCATTACTCGTCAACCTCCTCAAAAGTCCTCGGAAGCGTAAACCCTGCCAGTGGATCCTGCATTGCCTTGTAATCTGAATATGTCTTTCCTTCCGCTTGCTTTATGGCCTCGTCGGAAATTGTGCTGTACATACCAGTTTCATCAGACAGGGCCTTAAGCTCCTTCTGAGCGGTAGCAGCGTCGATCAGATCACCCTGGTATACCGCCATGATAGACTGTGTTTTCTTCTCTGCAATGTCAGCAATCTCACTGGATTCTGGCGTCTGCAATGGTGGGAAGTCAATGTCTAGATCATCAGGAACGGCGCCCCAAGCCGACAGCAGCATAACTGGAAGGATCTTTTCAAGCAATGGCCGAAACTGATTTTCCCGCAGACCGTCAATGTAATCGTAATAGTTATTCATGTCGCTTTCCCCGGTAGCATTCATACCGGCAGGGGAACGTCCGAACAGCTTTGTCACTGGCGTTCTGGCAGCTCCCGCAACGTCCATCATCACCCGGTCGTAAACGTCTGGTAATCCGGTAAAGGTGTACTGGGTGTTATGCATAACATCACCCTTGTTTACCAAGCGGGTTCCAAAATTGCTTTCCAGTACGCTCTGGGCCTGCATTGTCTGCCAGAACCGACGTTGAGCCTCTGCATTATTAACTGCAAGCATTTGATCCATGGAATCCGTTTCCATGTAGTTCACGTTGGCCCGGAACGTAAGCGCTGCAATGATAGAAGAAACATTATCCCTCTTGACGACTTCGGTGTATATGGCTTCAATTTCCGATTCTCCCCAATACTGCTCTGCGATCTTCTCATTGTAAGGAAGTTCCCTGCCTGTGAATCGTATCACTCTGCTATGATGCACCTTGGATACCAGGACTCCGCTTTCCTCGTCCCTGATCGTATAGTAAGCAGGCAGCCCAAAATCAGGATCAGACGGATCTGTAACAATTCCCATCTCTGGGTAGATGCCACTCCATCTATCAAGGATCTGCAATCCCAGGAACGTGCCGGGGAGAATCAAGCCGTAGTCCAAAGGTTGTGATAGATCGTCCTGGCCTCTTACCATGATGATCGCTGCAGCTCCACCATAAAGCCTGCCCCAGTACATTCCCTCCAGGAGTGACTTTCGCAGATGCACCTTTCTTTCAAGGCGTTGCAGGGCGTCAATGTACTCCGGTGCTGCGTTGCTCTTCACTGTATACCACTTGCGGATCATATCCTCCGGAATGGTCGATATGATGTTCTGGATAATCCAGTTGTCTCGGTACAGGCTTGTAAGCAGCTGGTAATTCTGCGTCATGCGGGTAAGCGGGTACTGTGTGGCCTGTAAAAGATCCTGCGTTCCGTAGCCTAACCGTGCGATCGGGTTTGAAAAAGCATCGTTCACCTGTATTCTATTTTCTGCCCGCTCTCTCTGCGGACGGTTTCGTTTTGGTCTTGCCATAAGCTCCTCCTATACTAACCTTGCCATAAGCAGCGCAAAAGTACACCAGAGTATGGTTCCACAAGTATCTTTCTTTTTGCAACACTGCCATGCCATTAATAAATCAATAAGCAACCAGACTCCAGTCAAACAAGCTAATATCATTGAACATTCCTCCTCCATTTCGGTAACTTTGTCATGCAATAGTATCTTAGGGCATCAGGACCATGATCTAGTTGTTTGACTGGCTTCTCTTCTCCATGCTGCGCCGCCTTATCGTCCCACACATATGACCGCAACTCCGTGATTAATCCTGCACAGCGTTCATGCACCTTGATCTTTCCAGATTGAAACAGGGCTGCAACCACCCGGATCCCGTCTTCAACTTCGTTATCCCCAGGCTTTACAATGTAGCCCCGGCCTTTCAGTTCTACGATAAAGCTGGCCGCCGATGGATCCGCTACAATGTCACATTGTAGATCCGGATTGTCACCCATAAAGACCACCATATCAGCACCGTACTGGCTGTCTGTTTTCTGGCCTTCCTTTTCTACCCGGCTGTCCCACCGATACTCCCGATCTACCCAGATGGTGTCCCCGTCGTCGTAAATATCCAGGAATACGCAGGGGTTCGTAGTTCCGTAGTCCAGGGCGATCGTGCGGGTTGATAAATACTCCAATCCCTTGGGTCGTGTCTCATCGTTGTAGATATTGGCCGACTTGGTAAACATGGTATAGATAAGGCCCTCGGCCACTGCCCACAAACCCTTGATATAACGCAAAAAAAAGACACCGGCATACATGCTGCGGTATCTCTTCTTGATTTCTTCGTCCAGGGAAAGGTTGTCATCCATAGTGAAGTGCAAATATAAGATGTTCTTAACTTCCTTGTCGGCGGCGATCAGTTCCTCGGCTTTCTTTCTACCAAGATACCCGATGGATTTGTTTATCCAGCCGATCTTGAACCAGTGCATAGGTCCTGAAGGGTTGCAGTTAAACCAAAACTTTGATCCTTTGACAGAACAACGCCCGGTTGCCTGATTGACAAAGGATTCCGGCATAAGTGCCACTTCATCAAGGAATACCCCGGCTGCCGTAAGTCCCTGTACCAGCTCCTGTGATCCTTCATCTTTTCCACCAAATATATGAAAATAGTTGGTAACTTTTCCCCTCGTCACTTCCAGCATGTTTGGCGTCTCACCAGATATATGATAAACATGCTTGTACCCTCGACTGCTTAACATTGACCTTAATGTCGTAAGTACGTTACGCTGAAAGGAACTAATTGTCTTACCCGCCATGATGAAATCCTGTCCATTAAATGAGCTCATGGCCCACATGACGTAAGATAGGGACATTGACACTGTTTTACCTGATCGGATCGCACCATCTGCGATAATGCCGTCCATGTCCTTAACCGGAGAGTCCTTTGTCCACCAGTTCAGAACCATTCTCTGCTTGCGGGAAAAGGGTTGAAACTTAAATACCGGTCTCTTCTTCCTCGTCCTCATCTTCTTCCCAATCCTCCCAATCTGTACCGGCTGATCCGCTTAATGCATCAAGGAAACCATCGTCCTCCACTTCCCCCTCATCATCAACGCCCATCTTAGCCTTAGACACTGCCATTCGTATCTGCTGTTCTTCCTGATCCGTATCCGTCTTTTCAGACTGTCCGGAGTACTTGGCAATGGCTTCATAGGCCCTCACATCACCTTTCACAGCCTTCATAATCATAGCAGCATTAACCGCCGATTCCAGGGTACTATCAAGTCCCAGAGCTTCTAGGACCGGGGACCATTCAGGGCTATCTATCTCAGCAGTGAGAAGGGCATTCAACGTCTTTCGGAAGTCAGCCTTTTTCCGCCTGGCCTCGCCAGAGGCTTTTCCACCCGCTGATGCAATTCTCCTCTGTTCAACCTCTGTTCGTTTATTAAAAGGGATTAAGTTTTCATGTCCACGAGCCAACCACCTCACCTTCCAATCTGGCTGTTTTTTACATTAAAAAAGAGACGAGATTGACCGTCTCTTAACTATTGATTATCGCTAAAATTATGATAATTACCGCTATAGGTGCAAAGTAACAAAGAAAACCCAAAATATACATGCGTTTCTTCCCTTTGCTTTTCTTCTATCATACGCCCAAATTGCCCAAAAGGAAACACCCATCACAGCATAACCATGACAGGTGTTTCAAAAATAGGAGGCTCTGTATGAACAATTGACTATGAATAAATATGTCGTAAGTGTTTACCATCATACCAATATGATATAAAGTTTCGACTTGTACCGTGATAATCTTTGATACCTTATATAAATTATTTTCAATCAGCCACCAAGCTGTTACACCTGGCAGCCCTGTGCAATTAGAAATTTTTGATAATAAGCTCTTTATATTTTCGGCTTTCGCTCTTGGTAACAAGATTGTCCGCCCGTTCAACCTCAACAAGCGTATACCCCTCATACAGCTCCCTGATCCGGGGACAATCGTTATAGGACAAAACAAATTTGCCTTTAATGCCACCAAGGCACTCACACAGCCGCTTGTGATCCTCTGGATTAAAACGATCCGGATAATACTTTTCTGCTTCGTAATAAGGCGGATCCAAATAAAACAAAGCCTCTGGACGATCATAAGTCTTTATCAATCGCTCAAAGTCCTGATTTTCAATAACTACCCGATTCAACCGGTCAGATACATCTTTGAGATAATCAACCGCTTTCTGCATGTCCCTGGTTCTAACACCAAACGATTTACAATCTGCACCAAAGCTCTCTTTAATCAGGCAATAGAAACGGGCCGCCCTCTGAATGTCTGTCATGCCTCTGGTATTCCGGTTAAGTTCATCAAAAAACTGCTCCCTAGACAACAGCAGCCACTCCAGTTCCTTTTGTAAAGCTTCCGGGTGATGCTTCACAATTCGGTATAGATTAATCAACTCACCGTTTGCATCATTGAAAACTTCCATTGCTGCATGTTTATTACTTGCAAACAAAACCCAACCGGCTCCCCCAAATACCTCAATGTATCGTTTAAAGGAATCCGGATCTGGAAACTGCTCCAGGATCTTTTTGCGTAAAAGCTTTTTACCACCTATCCAACTTATGAAACTATTCATGTTACCATCTCCTTTTCAATTGATGATAACAAAATTCCTGTCGGGATTTAAAAAGGGCCTCCTCTCGGAAGCCCAATTTCTTGTTTACACTATAACACAGATCGACTGTACCATTCTATCCCAATTTTTCCAATTTTATCTTTTTTAATGCTCTGCCATGGATTCGATGCATAGTCATCCAAGCAAAACCATTATCTTCCGCAACCTGTTCCCACGTCTTACCGTTTAGATACTTTTCAGTCATGATCGTGCACTCGTCTTCATCATCAAGAGTATTAATGGCAGCTGTGATCTTGATCTGCTTGTCCATCAGCTCACTTCTTTTATCATCGATCCACTCCTCCAGGTCTGCCATCTGCTCCATGTACCGGGAAAGATCTGTAGTTTCCCCCTTTGCCCTCGGCATTCCATCACCCTGGGAAGCTCTCACATGTACCATGTCTACCTTGATTTGCTGAAGCTGGAGTTCCAAGGAATTTAAACGATTCCTGGTTTTTTTATAAGATTTTAAGTAATCTTTTTTTTCTTCATTCGGATTCTTTTCCTGTTCCTGATCCAAACAATCACCTCCCCGCAGTTAATGTTTTTTTATTCTGTCCTTTTTCTGCCTCAAAAGCTCTATGTATGTCATGGTCACTGACCGTTTAGGATCTTTCAGACTGACCAACTTCACGATATGAGGATATTTCCTCACTACAATAACCTTTTCAGATGCAATCCGTGTTCCCCTGACAAAGTCCTTGCGGAAACTCTCGTAGACAAATTTGGCCCCGACCTTCAAAGACCGCTTAAATTCTGCCAGATCTAGTGCCGTAATATCCGCATTCACCTGCCGCGTATCCCCTACATCGTCCTCCTGTACCGCCTTGAACGTATACCGGCCTTTGTAGGCTCTACCTTCACGGGCATAATCCCTTACAAGGTGTACAGATACATGCAGCATTTCTGCCCATTCCCTGGAGGTGCGCTCTCCTTGAAACTCCCCGTTATCATACATCGCATAAGGATATTTTAGTTTCATGATCTGCCTCCTTTCTATACCTCGGTGGCTCTCGACGTGCCGAATCCGGGCATAGGCTTGTATATGTATAAGCCGGCATCGTTGCTGATAACGTCATAGAAGGCTTAGATTTTATGGCTATAGCCGCCTCGGCCAGGGTTATCCTCTTCGCTTGCTCATACTGTCCCCGGCGCTCTTTGGATGATTTTCTCAATCTGTACCCTCCTCACAAAAATCTCAGTTTTCCAAGCTATTAGCGATTTCATTCGCGACGTGTTCACTGATTGCCTTAATTAACTTACTCTTATCCATGCTTCCCATAAGTCCCTTAATTTCCTCATCAGTAACTTTCTCACTAACTGCTTTATCAATCGCACTTCTCATATAACACTCCCAATCCCATTCACGCATTAGGCTGTTAATCCGATCACCCATTCGTTTCTGAATCTGCCTTATAACCCATAAACGCATCTCTTCATCATCAATCTTTATCTCCATAGTTACCTCCATCAAATCCTAATTCGCCTGCTGTTTTATAAACCTACGAATCAGTGCATAGTCCTTATCCATTACAGATAAATGTTCCTTCGCTTCTAGCTTGCAGTATATAATCACAGTATCCTTATCCTTTCTTGCACGCAAAACCTCGTAAGGATTTTTACTTGTAGCAAGAATCATATGCCCTTGCTTTTCCAGCCAGATTTCTAATTCTTTAAGTTTACTCTTGTGCAGCAACGCCCTTGTAGCCATACCTCAATACCTCCTAATTTCAGGTTTGTTATTTTAACGCTGCTCTTACTGGTTGTGTACACGCAGAGCCATGGCAGCCATTTAAACGCATTCTCAGTTTGCGCGGATCACATCCCGGTGTACAGATGCAGATTTTGGTTTACCTGGCTATTCGAATTCTTTCTTAAGCCATTTCATCTTGCATTCAGCACAAGGTGTATGGTCTTTTCCTCCGTCATACTTGCAATCTCTTTCGCTTGGACATGCTATATAATCACATACACATTCAAGTAGTTCGTCATCGCCTTTTATAGCTGTTAGTAAATCGAGCGCTATAATTTCTGCGTTTTTCATTCTACTACCTCTCCTAATTCTCCGGCCAAAAACGAAGCTTGGTCAATCACAGATCAATACCCTTCTATCATCTATAATCTGAAACGCTTCCGGAACACACGACCTGCATAGAATTGCATCGACTTCACGTTTTAGAGAATGCACGAAAGCATAATCTAAAATAATCTGGTCAGCGCTTTGCCCCATTAAGTACTGCACTTCTGGAAGTATCACAATATACTCCGTTCCGCCTTGTGTTCGTATCAGATTTTTTCTTCTGCTTATAACAGGTTCCGTCTCTCTTCTATGTATGGCATCAAGGACACGTTTACCTCTTTGCATATTTTCAGGTATGATTAATATTTTTAGCATTTCACGCCTTCCTTCTCCTGTTCAATACCGATAATGCGATCCGCCAACTCTATCGCCATCCGATCCCATGGGATTGAACCATCAGTATCACGCAGATAACCATAGATAGAATTGACAAGCGCCCTATACCAGTCCCCATTCTGCATGAATTCATTCCTTACAACCTCCGCTGCTGTCTGAAGCTGGTCTGCAGCATTGTATGTATTCAGTATCAGGCACACATACTTTCCCATCTGACACTCTGCACATATTACCTCCATGGCTTCCGGATCAGAAGCCGCCTTAGGGAACCGACACAAGTGATCGCATATATCCTCCACCATAGGAGTGACAACTTTATCCATTTCATTCTGTTCTGCCATTACTCATAATCCTCCTTCCACTCAATTGGTTCGCCACAATCCTGGCAAAAGCTCTGTCCAAGCTCTATCTCATCGTTTCCGCACTCCGGGCATTCATATCCGCTAATTTTATGATCCATTTTTATTTTTGCCATCAACTTTTCCCCCTTTTCCGCTCAAAACCTTCTCGGACAAACGCTGCTACCATGCCCTCTTTCTCCACATGAAGCATCTATGTGAGTGATAAATCTGGTACACTCCGGTGCTACACGGGTACCGTAAGCTACCCCGATTTTTATATCTACAACTTTTACAGTCTTCTTTCACGCTGTTCTCCTTTCACAAACTCTTCACAGATCTATCAAACTCCCGTCACATTTCTCCGGTATATTAGTAAATGTAAAGAGGCCAATAACCCTTTTAAATAAAACTTTTTTTCATACAGCCGGCAGGATTTCCCGATCTTGCCGGCCCCTCCCTTTTTATGGGGTTTATCTTTTCTTTACCTCTGAAACCTTTGTTACCAGCTCCGCCACATAGGCGCCGGTCCGTGTAATTTCCGGGTCTCGGGACCTAAGTCCTAGCTGATTCATTCTTGCATGTACACTCCGATCAATCATCATAAGATTGTCTATATCCGTATTCAAAACATTTCCGTCCAGGAAGATGATTATTTTTCCCTTCGGCACTGGGCCATGATGCTTTTCCCATACAAGGATGTGTTTCATTCTCCACCGGTTCGGTTCAGCCACTTTCACATACAAGTATTTCTGACCTTTTTTATAATTGCACCGGACTGACTCGGTTCCTACCGGCTTATGATTTGCAGGTGTATTGCCCTTCTTAAACTGTGTAGGCTCCCAGCCTCCTGTATGGGTTCCTTTGTTGGCCGGGACATGACCTTTTTCAAAAAAGCCTGTCCGACCGGTAAGTATCTTATGATTTTTAAGATATGCCCGGATCTGGTTAGCCCCAATCGGCGGATCAAATCTCTCGTTGAAAGCATCTGTTATTTCCTGATGGCTATGACCGAAAGCAAAGGATCTGATAAATTCCTTTTCGGCTTCGGTATACTTTCGGAAGACCATCACTCGCCCTCCAGAAACTTAGGAACCTTGGCTTCTTTTGCCGACACAATATCACTTTTGAATTGCTCCGCTTTTAAAGCCAGGGATCCATTGGAAATTATCTGGGAAGCTACCCCAGTAATCGCTCTCGCCCTCTCTATCTCCTGGATCAGATTGTCACCTTTTAATTCCTCGTCACCAAGTCTTTCCATCTCTGCGAATAAATGATTGTTCAAATCAATAAGTTTATTATTCATGGCTGACCCTCCCCACCCTACTTAATGCTTTCATAAATCTGCTTGTCTCCATTCCACTTCACAGCTACCGGCGCACCACAGCCCAGGCAGTTAATGTCAAACAAGGATTCCGTCATGTTGGTAAGATACTTAAATCTCTTGCCGCATTCACAATTTAGAAATAAAGGGACTAATGGCTTTTCAAACTCTGACCGCTTTCCGCAGCTGTCACAATGGAAGTGATCTGATTCCTTTTTCATGCAAAGTCCTTTTTCCTTTCCACACACAGGACATTTTATATACACAAAGCCTTTGTATTTTGGCATCGCGGAGGTTGATACCTCTTCTGGCTCCATCCAAACGGGTGTTGGAAATGGACTGATCTCACGTTTTGGCAGATCCTTCTCTTTGGGCTCAAAAACTGTCTTAACCTGAATAACAGGTTCTTCTGGCACCGGAGCCTTACCCTTTTTCTTCATTGCGAGAAGGACCTCATTCAGTTTTCCAAATACCTCCATGGCTTTTCCTTCTTCAAAATCTATTGCAATACTTGCCTCTGGCATTGACACTCTTACTTTCATGATTTATTCCCCTTTCCTGGCATACACTCAAAATGTATGCGTAACTCACTCCGTCGCCTGGGTTTTATGTACACGTGCTCCCCATGGATATCCTTGCCGCAGATAGAGCAGAGATAAATCTTTTCCTGCTGTGGAGCAATGGCTTTCTTTTTAGCTGGCATTCTCTTCACACCCTTTTACAATCCGATGAACGATCTCCCGTAGCTGCCCTGCATATTCAAGTACTTGATCCGCATCTTGTTGGTGGAACACTGCATGGCTTACCTTATCCAAGATTCCGGATTCCCTGATCGCTGTATTGATCTCCGTGTATTTCTCCTTTGCCTGGGTCTGCTCAATCTGCAAACCACTAAGCACTATGTCCTGAAGGATTTCTTTTGTCATGGAACCAAGCTTTTCCTTAAGCTGTTCGTATGATTTCTGGTACTTCGTTGTAAGGAGCTCCAGGGAGACATTTTCTTTGTTCCGCTTCAGACGTTCCAGCAGAGATAGATATTCGTTCAAGTCCACATCTGTTAAATCAATTATGTTAGCCCGAAACCCCTCCTGGGATCTGCAAGCCAATTCACTCATCTTGGCCGACATCTCCATGAACCTATCCACCTGCTCCTTATTATCAAACTCAGGATAATGTCCGGGAACCATTCTGATGTTGCTCTCTATAATGCGTTTTTCGGCATATTTCCTTACTTCTTCCGTCATAACATCACCTCAGTAACCAGATTTTAGGTTACAGTAACCAACTTTTTTATTTTAATGGTCACCGCTCAAACCCGCATAAAATAATGGTTTTCTAGCTACGGTAACCCAGTAACCTACTTTTTAATGTTCCATACGCGAGAGATATTTTTAAAAACTTTGTTAAATAAAATACAAAGATTGTAATTTTATTTTTCTATATATAGGAGCGTGTTTTTCCCGGTTACCGGGTTACCCGCCCATAAAAACACCCGCAAACCCGCATAAAACCTAGCTTTTTGCAGTAACTCCAAAAAAGTTACTATCTTATCTAAATGGGAGTTCCTCCTGTCCTTCTTCTACCTTATTCATCTTTACAAAACCGTCTTTATCTGCATCATCATTTAATTTGAGAAATACACAACGCACCTTGTTTCCCTTGAAACTTTTAAGCTTGTCCATCTTTTTCCCACTATTTTCGGCCTGAATCAACCCTTTGCGATCCGCCCATGAAAGAAATGAGGTCTTTGAGAACCCGCCATCTTTGCACAATGAAGTAAAAGCAGTGGTATAGATAATGGCATAACCGTTTTCAATCACGCCCCACTTCTCAACATTCTCATTCTGAATGTCAAACCTAGCCGGATTCATGGCAACCTTGTCCAGGATGAATTGATAGCAGCGTTCATTATCTGACAGCTCGTTACGGTCTACCAGGACCTCTTTGGCTTCTTCAAGACTGATATACTCTCCGTCTTTGAACAGGTAATCCGTGGCGATCTTATCCGCCGTTAGGACAATGGAGAGGGATAGGCTCTGCTTCTGCATCTTCTCATCATCGGCCAGCTGCCTTGCAAATTCTTGCTGGATCTCCCTGATTTTCTCAATACCCAGTTCCTTTATGACCTCAACAAATTCTCGGCCGGCATGTCCGTAATTCCGCTTAACCAACTCCGCAGTATTGCCAGGGCTTTCAAATACACGTTCCCCGCACTCTATTTCAAGAATACGGTTAATTGCTCCACCCTGGGTCACATAAGAGCTTAAAGGCCGCTCTCCGTTCGTCAGAATACAGTTCTTCCAGTGGTTCTCTCGGTTCAATCCCAGGTCCTTGTTGGAACGGGTTTTTCCCTTTCCGGAACACAGATCATATACCAGTCCCTCAAAGTTATCTTCGATTTTCCGGTTCTTTTTGCTGGAATCGTCCAGGATCAAGGGAAGATTATTCAGCAAGTCGCAGATAGCCTCTAGACCAACCTCCGTTCCCTTATAATCTTTTATGTAGGCGCTTTCATCAGGGTCAGCCCAGACCGATGCTGCCACCATCAGGGATACGGTCTTACCGCCTTCCGTTTCTCCCCATAGATCAACAAAATAGGGAAGTCCTCCAAGCGGCTGTACCAGTACACTGGAAAACGCTGCTGCCAGCATAAACTTGATTTCAATTCTCCCGGCCTTACGCAGAGCCGACACATGATCAAACCACTTCGTCCGGCTTCCGTCCTGTCCAATGCTTTCATAAATCTGCCGAAAGCGTGCGTCTCCATCAAAGACAATTTCCGTATCATAAGGCAGGAACCCTCCCCGGATCCAGCCCAGCTTTGACGTTGAATACTGAACTGCTATATGCTCCTCATTGGCATTTTCCACATCAGCGAGATATCTCACCAGATACTTTGCATTCTCGCTGGTAACGGAGATCCCACGACCTGATAGTGAAACAATCTTATTAGCCGATGTAACCATAGTCTTGGGAACTATAATCTCCTCCCACCGGCCATTCCGTTTATAGGCCAGCTTGATCTGCTCTTCCCCTGTTTCCAGGTTCTTTAAACGCTCGATCGGAAGAATCGGATGATAGCAGGCCAGTATATCCGTATATCCTGTTGACGGGTTTCTTAGGCAAATCCCGTTTTCTGTTGCAAGCCATTCCTTGCACTGCATATTGTCATAAGGGCCTGAAAAATTCGTCCAATTATCAAGGTAACTGGGGGTCTTACTCTCTTCCCGTTTCTGGCGCTTCATTTCTTTTTCAACCCTTTTATAAGCTGCCACCATCTCCCTGAATTCTGTTTTTACTTTTAGTTCCGTAGCTTTTACGCCGAGGGAAGCAAGAAGTTCCGCCCGATACAGCTCATCTTCCTGGTCAAAAACTTCTGTCAAAACTTCATTGGATAATAATGTTTCTGCCGTGAGCTCGTTCAACGGCACCATGCTACCACCTCGCTTCTATCTCATTTAATTCTGCCTGTACATAAAGCTGATATTGCAAGGCATTGTAACTATCACACCAAACGTCACTTAAAGGCTCCGAACGATTCATGTATGCCCGGTAGATGCCTATGAGCATACAGTTGAGCCATTTCTTTCTGTCATGTCTCTCACGCTCTTTTCTCAGCATGTCCCGGCGTTTCTGGGATTTATAAACAATCAACCTGGAGGCAAAAGTCGGCTTTTCATAGGTTCCACCAAGGATCTGAAACGCCTCCTTAAAGGCAATATTCTCCATCTGCTCTACAAAAGAAAAAACATCCCCTTTGGCACCGCAGGCGTGGCAGTAAAAATCTCGTTCGTATACCTTCAGGGAAGCCTGCCTATCCCCTTTATGGAAGGGGCATGGAATGAACCCCCTCCTGTTGGGTTGGAAGCCGTAACGCTCTACAATATCTCTCATGCTGAATGTATCTTTGATTTCCTCAACGGTCACCAGAGACACCTCCCAGTAGTTCGATTATCCTATCGCCAGTATGTAACTTGTCACAGAATAAGAATTGTGTATCATACTTGCGCTCCATAGTTTTTAAAATCTTTTCCAACTTCTCTCCGGTAACGGCCTTAGGGGAAGTCTTCAGCCGAGGATTGTTCCAATTATGAACATCATCGATACTCTTGATCTGGTTGCTATGCTCCACCAGAATAATGATCTTTACACCTATTTCCTGCGCACGTTTCAGCTCATCGGTAAATCGCTTATGTCCCTGGCATACATTGGAGGCAACCTCAGTCAGATTCTGTTTGCGGTCTATGATTAATCGTGGGTTATCAAAATTCATATAGTCACCGACATGGAGTTTACTAACAAAATGCTGCACTCCCTGTTTGTCAAAAGCATCAACTATCTTGCGGATCGCCCTGGCTTTTTCTCTGGAATCAATTTGTATCACCATCTAAAAACCTCCTTAATTAAATGGAAGCCCTTCGTCTTCGACTCCGTCCGGAATCTTCATAAATCCATCACCAATCGCACTGCTGGGCGAGGGCCTTGCTTCATTGGCAGAACTGTCGGGATTCTTAGATTCACCAAATTCTACCTGTTCTACAACCACATCCGTTGTATACACTTTCTGGCTCTCTTGATTAGTATAGGAACCCGTTTGAATACGGCCTTCAATTACAATTTTGCTTCCTCTATAGAAGTATTTCTCGATAAATTCTGCCGTCTTTCCAAACGCTACTGTATTTATAAAATCCGCTGTTTGTTCATTTTCTTTTTTAAACCGTCGATCAACTGCGATTGCGAAACGTGCAACTGTATGGCCGTTGTCAGAATATCTAACTTCTGGATCCCTGGTTAACCTGCCTGTTAAAATCACCTTATTGATATGTCATTCCTCCTCTATAGTTCATATTCAAGTCCCCTATTGGCCACATAAACCGGGCATTCTATCAGATCCTGGATTTCCTCCTGAAATATCTTTTCATCACTGGTCCTGTCTGATAGGTGCAAAAGGCAGACCGATTTTAATTCCTGGCTCTTATTTGCCTGGATAAAATCCTTGCATGTCCCAAATTCCATGTGCGTGAGCTTAATCCGTTCTTGTAGCCCGTCATGATATGACTTACTTAATAAATCCTGACTATAGTTGCACTCTATCAGGATGTGATTCAGATTTTTAAACCTGTACCTGACATACTCGGTATCAGTTGCAAAAAGCAACCTCCCAATTTCAGAGTGCTCAATCAGAAATCCCGTGCATGGTACATCGTGCACCAATGGAAATGTCCTGACGGAAAAGGGCTTGCTGACCGCTGACAGCGCTCCTGTTACACGCTCCATGCTAGGGGCCATAATAGGTATACCACCCTTAATATACTCATGTAGATATTTAGCATGGTCACCATGCTCATGTGATACCACTACCCCAGTAATCTTGCTGATGTTAAAATCCAGAGCTTTCTTAACTTCTTTAAATGGTATCCCCGCTTCAATGACCAAGCACTCTGTCTCATTGTGGAGCAGATAGCAGTTACCCGCCGATCCGCTCCCTAAACACGTTAATTTCAAAATGGTGGACGACCATTCTGCCCAACCGTTCCCTGGTCAGTAACTTCCCCGCTGACGGTTTCCTGAATTTCCTCATAATCAACGGTATTTGCCTGGCTTAAGTCGTTTTCATGCTGATCTACTGCTTCATTGTCAATATAACGGGGACTTCCGTCTTCATTTATGACAGCCATATCCCGCTCATATGCATCGGACATTTCAATGCTCATGATCCCCCACTTACTGATCAATTGCCGGATCATAGTTTTTTCTGCCATTTCATCAAAACTTTTATACCAGAAGCTGGAATACTTCCAGGAATCTTTCTCTGGATAATTCCCTGCTAAAAAATCCGCATAGGAAACCCGACTGTATTTCGGATTTTTGTTTTTAACCTCATTTAAGTTAAATGCTTGCGAATACTGGTCTGCATGTTTTTCCATCTTTGTCTTGGTCCAGTAAATCTGTTTTCTGAATCCATTAAGAAGTTCAAAATATGCCAGATACCCAATGACCGGAAGTTCTTCCCTGACTGCATCATCTTCTATAAATTCAAATTTATGCTTTCCTGTCAGTTTATCCCTGCCCAGGTATTCCCCTTGTCTTACGAAAATGACATCCAGATCAAGATACTGTCCTGTTCTCATGGCAAGCTGCTTATACCCTTTGGCTCCAAGCTGAAACTGAGCGTCTACGGAAATAACATTGCCATCACGATCCTTTTTCTTGTAAGGAACCATATAAAACTGCCCCAGCTGAGGACTGGGAGAAAGGTTCAGGGCCTCTCCCAGTAGAGCTGCATTTAACAAGCTGTTGTTGCTGCATTCCTGCAAAGCCGGTGTGTTTTGAACTGCTGATACTACACTTGCAATAAATCTCGCGGTATTCTTCTGCCCGACCACCTGCATGACATTGGCTTTCACTTTATCACTTGATAAAAAGGTTGTTATCCCTGTTTTTGGCTGCGTTGCCACAACTGCATCATTCATTCTTATACCTCTACTTCCAATCCACTGTTTTCAGATACCTTTAATAGAATCAGCTGTCCATCCATGTCTGGAATGTTAAAATCATTTACTGACTCAGCATTGTCAATAAAAATCGGTGCTGTTACCTCATAAATCCCCTGTAAGGCTGTAATAATATCTAACCCGGCTACAACTCTATGTCCTGCATTTAAAGAGCTGAAAGGAACACCATTCACCATGCATTCACATGTTTCTTTGTATCCCCCATTGATCTGTGTCTCAAACAAGCGGAAATTGACCAACTTAAATTTTGCGTTAATACGAGAGGAAAGCAGGTCCATCTTTGCCTTTGTGAACCCCTCCAAAAGAAACAACTCCTTCTCCTGATCTGCTATCAGCTGCGATGTAGTCCGCTGCTCCTGCTGTAATTCAGCTACACGGGCCTGCGCTCTTTGATTGTTCTCTTTTCCAGTAAGGATTGTTTTGACCTTGTCCAGACTTGCAATCAATTCTGCTTTCTTTTGTCTGAGCTGATTCAAATAACCGGAGTCTGTCCCCATTTCCCGGACCTTGTTTTCCAGCTGTTGGATTTCTGTTGAAAGAGACTGATACCTTGGATCATTAAGTAACTCCACCTGCTGAGGTAATGCCGCCAACTCTTCCATGGCTGCTGTTTTCACTTTATTCTGCTCGATCTTATTGGCTTTGCACGCTTCTAACCGATCCTTAAGGACTTTTATCTCTTCTTCCAGGTTCCCGATATTAGCTGCCGTCTGCTTCCCATTCTTCACGATATCCTCCAGGCTCTTTTGCTTATTTACCTGGAATTCAGCTATCTTTGCATCCTTTTGATCAGCAGGGAAAGCTTGGTTACACATGGGGCAGCGCAAGTTGTTTGGATCAATTTGCATCGCCTGAACTTCGTTATAGTTTTTAAGCAATGCTTCCCTGAATGTTCGATTACTCTCCACCAATTCCTCTTTGTGCTGAATTTCCTTTTCGATCTTTTCGCAATCCCGCATCAAGTCTGAAAAAGCAAATCCGGCATCATCAATTCGTCGTTGAACTTCTTGCTTCTGTCTTATCAGTCCTGTATTCGCTACACGCTTTAATTCACCTAAGTCAAACTGTTTTTTCATAATCGCATTATTTACCTGAGCAATGGCCTCACCAGCTTTTGTAGCATTAGATTCCTGTTCCTCAAGTTTGCGAATCTGTTGTTCAAGGTCGGTTTTCTGGATCTCACACTCCGAAAAGTCAGCCTGAACCAATCCCTTACTGGCTTCATCAATCCTGGCCGGAAGCTCTTCCTGTCTTTTATTCAGTTCTTTCAGTGCCTTTTTTGCCTTGGCAGTCAGATCGTCAACGGAAAAATCCTGCAGCGTCTGTGATAGTGCCTGGAACTTTTCATCTGTAGCAATCACATCCTGATCTGTCACCTCGGAGACAAGTTTTAAGAGAATAACTCTCTGGTCTTTCCATTTCAGTGCGGTAAATGCCTGCGGACTGGTAATCAGCTTGAAAAGTTCTTCCTTGATCAGTTCTTCCATGTAAGCCTTGTAGTCCTTTTCAGTTTTTGGAATCTCGTTAATCTCATAGCTGTTAATGTTCCCCTGCAGCTGTGAAACTTCACTCCCCCTCTTTTTCACCCAGTTCTGCTCCTGGGTTTTTGTTAGCCGGATATCTTTTCCATCCGCTTCCAAAACAGCAGACACTTTAATGACTACGTTATCAATCGGTTTGCCCTGCCGATCATTAGGGCGAATATCAAAATCAGATTTGCCTTCACTGTCCTTGTTGAAAAGAAGCCATGTAAAGCTGTCCATGATCGTTGTCTTGCCTGTTGCATTCTGACCAGAAATTACGGTCCTGTTCTGAAAGTCAATTGCTAATTGTTTGATACCCTTAAAATTTTCGATATAGATTTTTCTTAATCTCAAATTCATTCTCTACTTTCTCCTCTCTTCTAACCCATGATCAAATTGATATTAAAAATGGAAACCTCGTAAGCAGTCCTTGTTTCTACACTGTCGCCTTCCAGACGCTTCTGATACTCGCGGCTCTGGATCCGACCTGTGATTTCAACAGCTGATCCTACTTCAAACCCTGCAGCATATATGGCATTACGGCCCCAAACTATACAGGGTATGTAATCAGACTTCCCATAAGGTCGGTTCACAGCGATAAGTAGGTCCGTGATTTCACGTCCTAATGGCGTTTTCCGGTATTTAGGAGATTTGCAGAGAAAACCCTTTAAATAGATACTGTTTGACTTTGTGGCGTCTACCCTATCCTCACTAAGGAAATAAATCTCCCTGGCGAATACGGAAAGGGATAATCCCCTTTTATTTCCCTTTAGAATATTGAAAGAACGATACTGTCCAAACACCTGAATCGTTTCACAGCTATAATCTCTGCTTACATCAAGTAACCGGTCCGATACTAATACTGGAAGGACATCTACTTGATCGCTAAGCCTCTGCACGGCCAAATCCACCATATAAAATCCTTCGCCGTAAACTTCATGATTGAAAGTAAACCCGGAGACGATCTCTCCGATTAATGTAACTGTATTGTTGGTAATTTTTGAATCCATCTTGATTTCCTCCTGGTCCCTATGTATAATAGGGTTGTAAAATATTTTCTTGTTACTTTGATTCCTTGGGAGTTGCCGCTCCTGGGGTTTCTTTTTTCTCGTACTCTTGTCCACAAATCGGGCATTTTGATAGCAACATGGGTATTTGCTTGGTTTTATTTTTACCCGCTTCCCTTACCGTGAAGGAAAGATACGCTCTGCCAGATAACAGTTCCACCGGCGCATCCGCCTCCTCATAGCCCAACCTTTCAATAAACTTCTGTTCCAGTTCTTTCATGCAGTTACACATCGCTCTCACCTCTCAATGCTTTAATCCGGTTCTGAATGATAGCAACATTGGTACGGGCCACTCTTAGATCTCTCTCCGCCATTTCCATCTTTCCAGCTCTCTCCACCATGTCCTCAATGACTGTCATGCCATAATCGGTATACAACCTTGCGATCTGAGCCTTGCCCTCAGTCTCGCTGATAGCCGGATGCCAAGTGTAGACGTATTCAATGGTGCTATACTCTTCCTCACCGACCGTTTTCCCGATGAGCTTTTCAAACTCATTCTTCATCATGGTTCCTTCACCTCATCACCATGTTAAATATGCTGATATTAACAGAAACAGCGTATATCCCAACATAGCGGATCCTGCCCCCACAAATATCCCATCTAATAACCTGCCTACCCTGTCAACCATCGGTGACTCGCTGTGATCATCGTAATCATCTAAGTTATCAAAGTACTTTTGCATGGGGTTCCTCCTTTATGGGTTCCAATACGAACCCCAAAGCCCTCAACGGCTCTTTAAGTACTCGGTTACCAAGAGCACGTTGCACTTTTCCCGGAAGGTCACAAACCCTTACAGGCTTTCCTTCTACAGTGACCCAATTAGTAAAAGTTATTTTTTGTTTCAATCTTATCCTCCTCTTTTTCAATAAGCTGTTATGAGTCCTGATCACAGGTCAGAAGTTCTGCAACTGTAATTCCCATCTCTGTCGCAACTTTTTCCAGAGAATCAATTCTGGGTCTAGCGCCTTCTGCCCATCCACCTATTGTTCCATTTCCAAGCCCGCAATTCTTTTCAAATACGGATATAGCGATGTTACTTTTCTTGCAGTAGGTTTCTACTTTTTTGTAGATCAAAAAACCACTCCTTTCTTAGATAAATGCATAAAAACTATTGACATTTTTTAGAGAATAATCTAATATAAGAGTGTCCAGCAATTATATGAGGTAATTCTCTAAAATGTCATTTTAGTATTTAGATGATTCTCTAAATCCTAAGTTCATTATATAGAGACACCTCTATTTTGTCAAGCCATATTTTAGTCTTTTCTCTAAAACATAGTGAGGTGTATAATGAACAGTGTTGATTTAATAAAGAAAATATGTAAAGAACGTAAAATACCTATTTCTCATCTTGAGCGAGACCTGGGATACGGGAATGGGTATATTAGCCAACTTCGCAAGGGCACTGTTCCGTCAGATCGAGCCGTGGAAATTGCTAATTATCTGAATATAGATCTGCAGTACCTCTTATCTGGCGGGCAAGATTTAAGTACTGATGAAAACTCGCTTACGACACGGGATAGACGAGATATCGCTAAAGATCTTGAAAGCATTATGAATAAACTATCATCTGGGGAAGAAGGACCAGCAAGCTATGATGGAGAGGAACTTGATTCGGATGCCGCAGAACTCTTTAGAGATGAATTAGAGATAGCCCTTAGAAGGCTTAAAATAATCAACAAGGAGAAATATACTTCAAAGAAAAACAAAAAGTAGGTGTTGCTTATGGGGGAAACTGAACGGATAAAACACATTATCGCTCACTACTTAAAAAAATATGGAACGTCAGACCCTTTTGAAATTGCTGACCTGTTGGGAATATTGTACCAAATAGGAAATTGCAAACATGAAGGTTGTTATATGTTTCTAAAAAATCACAGATATATTTTTTTAAGCAATAAATTAAATGAATTCGAATTAAAGCTAGTAATGGCTCATGAATTGGCTCATGCAATATTTGATAGAAAAGAGAACTGTTACTTTGTAAGAAATAAAACTCTGCTCTTGAACTCTAAAATTGAACGCAGGGCGAATACGTTTGCTGCTTATCTACTTATCGATGATAATATGCTGCACGATTATGAGGATTTTACAAGGGAGCAATTTTGTGATTGTACGGGGTATCCCGAGGAACTGATAAAATTAAGATTAAAATAGCTTATGGCGTTTTAATAATATAATCACGGAGGGAATGCAATGAGAAAGTTGAAATTATTAATTGCAACCGCTGCCCTATCTATTATAATGGGTATAACAGCGTTTGCCGGAGAATGGAAACAAGATACTAACGGCTGGTGGTATCAAAATGATGACGGAAGTTTTCAAAGCAATTCGTGGCTTCAGGAAAACGAAAAATGGTACTACTTTGATTCAGATGGCTATATGCTAACAGGCTGGGTAAATACAGTGGGTGGAAAGTGGTATTACATGAATCCTACTGGTGATGCAAGAACAGAAGATTATGTAGAAAATGGGGTCACTTATCATTTCGACCAAAATGGGGCTTGCCAAAACCCACCTCAGACTACGAGGCAGTCACAAGAAGAATATAATAAAAATATAGATGCTATAAATAGGGGAGAAACAGCTAAAGCAGCCTTATATAATTGGAGAGAATCACAGGCAATTGATACTACCCCTGGAGTTAATTTAGGGAATGAAAATAATGTTAAAGTAGTTGACTACGCTAAATAGTATCCTTATAACGAAAAAACCGCCCCGGCTGCAACCGGAACGGCTTTATATAGATTTTCTCTTACCAGACAAATCCGGAAAGATATATAATCTCATCAAAGGAATTATATCATTTTCGGAACGTCCTGACAAGGGGCGTATTTTTTATACCTATTTTTAAGAAAGGAAGATGATATATCATGGAGTACAAAACCGCTGCAGCGTATATACGAGTAAGCACAGATGATCAATTGGACTATAGCCCTGGTTCTCAGCTTGATGAGATCAGGAACTATGCAAAACAAAATGGGCTGTACATATCGGAAGATTATATTTTCATGGAGCCAGAGGGGCATAGTGGGAGAAATGCCAAAAATCGTCCAGAATTTCAAAAGATGATTGCAACCGCTAAATTAAAACCGAAGCCTTTTGATGTGATTTTAGTATGGAAATTTTCACGATTCGCAAGGAACCAAGATGAGAGTACTTTTTATAAAAGTATGCTGCGTAAGAAGCTTGGGATCGATGTGGTGAGCGTGTCAGAGCCAGTGCTTGAGGGCATGTATGGCCGCTTAATTGAAACAATCATAGAATGGCAGGATGAGTTTTATTCATATAATCTTGCCATGGAAGTTTCAAGAGGCATGGCAAAAAAGGCAGAGCTGGGGGAACCACAGGTGGCGCCTCCCCTTGGATACAGAATCCCCTATAAAGGGGCTGCTCCTGAAATCGTACCAGAAGAAGCAGAAGCCGTTAAGCTGGTTTATAAAATGTTTCTTGAAGGCACTGGCGTCTTTGGAATTGCCAGACATTTATTAGATTGCGGCATCACCGGTAAGCGGGGCGGAAAGATATGGAGTACCGCCCTTACAAGAATGCTCTCAAATCCATATTATGCAGGATACAGTAGATGGAATGGCATTACTGTGAAGGGTGACTTTCCAGAAATTATTAGCGAGGAAGATTTTAAAAAGGCACAGCAAATACTTGATAAAAAAAGAAGTCCAAAATATGCAAAGCCAGAGGAAATATGTAAACATTGGCTTAGCGGCATAATATATTGCTCGTCATGTGGAAAAAGATTGGCTTCTCAAGCGATTCAAGGAGCAAAGGGACGATATATGATCTTTCAATGCGGAGGGTATACTAGAGGTGTATGCAAAGTTTCTCATTATGTCAGAGAATATAAACTTGAAAAAGCAGTTACTGAGGCATTAAAAGAAGTCCTCACACTTGGATCTCTTGACTTTACGGTTCGTCGTTCTGAGGTTGATAGCCAGTCACATATTAATTTAATACAGGCTCAGATGAAACAAGTCAAATTAAAACTTGAACGGGCAAAGAGTTCATACATGGCAGGAATAGATACTTTAGAAGAATATAAGGCGGCCAAAACCTCATTAATGGAGGAATTGAACCGCCTGGAAAAACAGTCTGAACAGATGCAGCCAAATTCTGACAATGCAAAAAAGAAAATGCTGGATAACATTCACAATGTATATAATATAATTACTTCGGAGGAGTGCACCGTAGCGCAGAAAAACTCTGCTATAAAATCTATACTTGAAAAAGTCATATATTCAAAAAAGGATAACCATATAGACATTTTCTACTATTTGGACGCTGCTGATTTACTGAAATAAAATCTATAGCAAAATATAATAAGGATTTCCCAGTGTTGCCATGCCTGTCCTCCGTTTTCTTTTAAGGCTGTTCCTTAAGCCTGTATAGCCTTTTGGCATTCTGATTGGTGATATCAATAACTGTTTCTTCCGGAATTCCCTTAATGGCACTGATTTCCTGCACCACATAAGGAAGGTTTAAGGAGGAATTTCGCTTTCCCCTGTTGGGAGAGGGAGCCAGATAAGGGCAGTCTGTCTCTAGGACAAGCTGTTCTATCGGCATATAATCAACTACTTCTTTAAGCTTTTTAGCATTCTTAAAGGTGAGGACGCCTCCGATCCCAAGATAATACCCCATATTTAAGTATTCCCTGGCGATCTCTTTTCCATAAGAAAAGCAGTGGATCACTCCACCAAGGTCCCTTGCCCCCTCTGCCTTCATGATATCCAGAGTATCCTTTGCCGCATCCCGGCTGTGGATGACCACAGGAAGCTTCACTTCCCTTGCCAGGCTAAGCTGACGGATAAACCACTTCTTCTGGGTTTCATGGTCCGGCTCATCCCAGTAATAATCAAGACCGATCTCGCCGATTGCCACAATTTTCTTATGTGCGGAGTGCTCCTTCAGCCAGGCTAAGTCTTCCTCGTTTAGTTCTCCGGTTTCATTGGGGTGAACACCGATGGCACCATATATATATGGATATTTCTCTGCCAGTTCCAGGGTATGTCTGGAAGTCTCCATGCTGGCACCTACATTGGTAACAGCCTCAATTCCATGGTTAAAGAGGCTTGTCAGCAGTTCCTCCCTGTCTTCATCAAATGCCTCATCATCATAATGGGCGTGTGTATCAAAAATCATAGAAATCTCCTTTTAAAGCTGTTTCTTACTTTATAATAATCAAACGCAGGATATATAGTAAAACTAAATGAGCGGGATAAAACCAATAAAAAAAGTATTTTAAATTCCTTTTCCCTCTTGCCCCGCTGTACATCCGGATGGGGATGAAGGCCAGGATGGCGGCCCCAAAGCAGCTAAGACTTTCAATGGCTGCCAGGATTCCTGCAAATATGGTCTGTTTTTTCTTATCTTTATAAAACACATAAAACAGCAGGATCATGGTAATCCCAATGATATCATAATCACATTTCAAAAAAACTGCTGCACCGCATCCAGCCAAAAATACCAGGGTCTGTCTGATTGGGTTACCCATCGCCTTATCATACCAGTAAAGGACACACAGACCAATGAACAGGGTAACATATACATTCTGATAGCCTGGGTAAAACCATTTGTCAAAGAGAGCCAGATCAAACGGAATTTCGGAAATTAGGGCGAATAAAAGAAGCCTGGCGCCATATTTCTTAATATCCCTGGTGTGGAAGAATCCTTCTGCCAGCAGAAAACAAAAGATAGGGAATGCGATTCTTCCAATGGTGCGGAGCACCAGATCAGCGATATTCCACATGCCTCCGCCCGAAAGGCCAAACATCTCCAAGGCCGGAAGGTTGTCCTGATATTTTAATATACCGTTTTCAATGATTGCCACTCCAATATGATCTATGAGCATGGTAACAATGGCGATCATCTTTAAGGTGTTTCCTGTTATTCCTCTCGTTCGGGCGCTCATTGATTCCTTCATGGAATCCTCCTTCTTAAAACAATAAGGCCGGATCTAATTACCCGGCCTTTCGTTGTTTCTTTTAAGTGTCTTCAGACATTCCCCTGTATTAGCAGATTTCTGCTCCTGCCGGCATTGTTTTCTCCGGTATCATAAGGGATAGATTGCCTTCTGCATCTTCCGCGCAGAGAAGCATGCCTTCAGACATGACTCCAGCCAGTTTTGCTGGTTTTAAGTTTACCACAACCATCACCTTTTTGCCAACCATTTCTTCTGGTGAATAGTGGGCTTTGATTCCGCTGACAATCTGTTTTACCTGGCTTCCGATTCTTACCTTAGAACACAGAAGCTTCTTTGACTTTGGAACCGCCTCGCAGGCAATGATCTCGCCTACCTGGAACTGCAGCTTTGAAAAATCGTCGTATTCGATCTCTGCCTTGGCTTCTATATCAATCACAGCAGAAGAATCTTCTTTGGCTTCCACTTTAGAGTCTTCCTCTTTCGGCCCAAACATAGCTTCCACCTTCTCTATGACTTCCTTGATATCCATTCGGGCAAACAAAATCTCCGGCTTATCCGTCACCTTATTTCCAGAAGGATATAAACCGAATTCATTCATCTGGGACAAGTCTCTTTTTTCTGTATTAAGCTGGTTTAGAATCCTTTTGGATGTATCAGGCATAAAGGAATCAAGGAGGGAAGCTCCGATGGCAATGGCTTCCGTCAGATTATAAAGAACGGTTTCCAGCCGGCTCTTTGATGCCTCATCCTTAGCAAGGGTCCATGGAGCAGTTTCATCAATGTATTTGTTGCTCCTTCTGAAAATATTAAAGATTGCAGTCATGGCATCAGCAACACGAAGCTTCTCCATCTTCTCCTGGACCTTTTTCACTTCTTCTAGCACCACTGCCTTTAAGTCCTCATCAACAGCCTCCGCTGCCTTTCCGTCTGACACGATTCCGCCAAAGTACTTATTGGACATGGAAATGGTACGGTTTACCAGATTGCCCAGGATGTTGGCAAGATCTGAGTTCATGCGCTCCACCATAAGCTCCCAGGAGATGACTCCGTCATTGTCAAAAGGCATTTCATGAAGGACGAAATAGCGGACTGCATCCACTCCAAAGAAATCCACCAGAGTATCCGCATAGAGAACATTTCCCTTGGATTTGCTCATCTTGCCGTCCCCCTGAAGCAGCCAGGGATGACCAAATACCTGCTTTGGCAGGGGAATATCAAGGGCCATAAGGAAAATAGGCCAATAAATCGTATGGAAGCGGATAATATCTTTTCCGATGAGGTGAAGATCTGCCGGCCATAATCTGTTAAACTGCTCACTGCTATTGCCGTCACAATCATAGCCGATGCCGGTAATATAATTGGTCAGCGCATCAAGCCAGACATAGGTGACATGCTTCGGGTCAAAGGATACCGGAATTCCCCATTCAAAAGTAGTCCTGGATACACAAAGATCCTGAAGTCCCGGAAGGAGGAAATTGTTCATCATCTCATTTTTTCTGGACACTGGCTGGATAAAGTCTGGATTCTCATTGATATGGTTAATCAAACGGTCCGCATATTTGCTCATACGGAAGAAATATGCCTCTTCCTTCGCCGGCTTTACCTCACGTCCGCAGTCCGGACATTTGCCGTCTACAAGCTGGGATTCTGTGAAAAAGGATTCACATGGGGTACAGTATAAGCCTTCGTAATGCCCCTTATAGATATCACCCTGATCATAGAGCTTCTTAAAGATCTTCTGAACCTGTTCTTCGTGGTCTTTATCCGTGGTACGGATGAATTTATCGTAAGAGGTGTTCATCAAATCCCAGATCGTTTTAATTTCACCGGCTGCCCTGTCTACGAATTCCTTCGGTGTGATTCCTGCCGCCTCCGCCTTTTCCTCAATCTTCTGGCCATGCTCATCGGTTCCTGTCTGGAAAAATACGTCATAGCCTTCCGCTCTTTTATAGCGGGCGATTGCATCCGCTAATACTGCCTCGTAGGTATTGCCAATATGAGGCTTTCCTGATGCATAGGCAATGGCTGTGGTGATATAGTATGGTTTTTTGTTAGAATCTTTACACATTCTGTTTTCCTCCTGTTTATGAAATGGGATAGGTTGAAGGGTCTTTTTCCCTTCCCCCAAAGAAAAACCCGCCTAAAAAAATCCTTTCGGAAATTTAAAGACGGGGAACTGTCCCGTGTTACCACTTTAATTTATCCGTACCTTGCAGTACAGACCTTACCGGCTGCGTTTGTTCCATAAAATCTCCTTAAGATCCTATGGTTACTTAATAACAGTCTGACACGATAACGGGTGTAACCGTCGAAATTTAAAGGCGCGGTTTCGCCAATTCAATTCCGCTGCTCCAAGGCCATGTTGGGAAATACGCTCAAGCTTCCTTTTCAGCTTCCGGAAGTCTCTGCACATGAGGTTGATTTCTTACTCTTCTTTTCTCAGCATTCTAATATAAATAGTTTGTTAGTAACCCTAGTTTAATAGTTTCAGAAAGGTTTGTCAAGCGGGTATGTTAGTACATCAACGCTTTTGTCATGACTTTTTTAATATCATCATATAAATAATAATAGTGAATCACGGAGGAAGCAAATATGAAAAACATCATTTTGAAACAGGGCCGCCGTTTTCTTTCTTTCATCCTGGCCGTTTCCCTGCTTTGTGCTTGTGCACCTACCGATAAATCCCCTGCCACACCTTCAGGGGCCGGGTATGAACAATTCCATGCAAAAGATTTGTCCGCACAAAACAAGTTTGATCAATTTACAAATGATCTGTTCCGTGAGGAAATCGGCGAATCCGGAATCAGTTTTCACTTTAGTATCGCAGATCCTGCTTCCCGGGGGTTTGATGCAGTTCCCTTGACCTTAGGGGAGTTTTCTCTGGATAAAATGAAACAGGGATCGAAAGATCTTAGGGAGTTAAAAAGAAAGCTTGAAGGTTTTAACCCCCGCCAGCTATCCGACGAGCAGCGGCTTACCTGGCAGATTCTCCGTTCTTACATAAATACAGAATTAGAATCTGACGGTCTGGAGCTTTACGCCCAGCCTTTAACAACCACCATAGGAATCCAGGCACAGCTTCCCATCTTATTTTCAGAATACGCCTTTTATACCCGGGCTGATGTGGACCACTATCTTGCGCTGCTTTCTACCATTGATGATTATTATGGGCAGATTCTGGAGTTTGAAAAGAAAAAATCAGAAGCCGGCTTATTTATGTCTGACGCTGCCGCAGATCATGTATTAAAATCCTGTGAGGCATATCTAATCCAGCCTGACCACAGCTTCCTTGCCGACACATTCAACACACGGGTGGATGCCCTTACGGACTTAACCGATGAAGAGAAAGCTTCTTATAAAGAGAAGAATTTAAAAATCCTGGAAGAACATTTCATACCTGCTTATAAAAATCTTATAAATGGTATTACCGCCCTTATGGGGACCGGGACCAATGATAAAGGCTTATCCTACTACCCTAAGGGTAAGGAATATTTTGAATACCTGGTCAATTCCAACACCGGAACCTCTTATGATTCCATCCGAAGCCTGACAAAGGCAATCGAAAAACAGTTAAACTCCGATATTCAGGCCATTGGAGTGATCACAAAGGAGCATCCGGAAGTGCTGGACCACCTAGACAACTATTCCTTCCATTATACCAAGCCGGAAGATATCCTGGATTCTCTAAAATCCAAGATATCCACGGATTTTCCTGAGCTTCCGCCCTGCAGCTATACCGTAAAATACGTTCCGAGTTCCCTGGAAGCATCCTTAAGCCCTGCCTTCTACTTAGTTCCTCCTCTGGACCGTTATGAGGATAATGTCATTTACATTAACGGCAACCCGCGGTTTCAAAATGATGATCTTTACACCACCCTGGCTCATGAAGGTTATCCCGGACATTTATATCAGAACGTTTATTTTTTAAGCAGGAAACCAAATGACTTAAGAAGCATCCTCTCCTTCCCCAGCTACTCGGAAGGCTGGGCCACCTATGTGGAGTTCTACTCCTACACCATGGATAACGGGCTGCCTCCTGGACTTGGCGAGCTTCTGGCACATAATACTGCTGTTACCTTGGGCATCTATGCCTATCTGGATATCTGCATCAATTATGAGGGCTGGGATAAAGAGCAGACAGCAAAATACCTTGGCACGTTTTATAATATAGAGAAAACAGATATTGTAGATTCCATATACTCCAGCCTGATCGAAAATCCCACCAATTACATGGAATACTACGTGGGATATATGGAGATTATGGAAATGCTGGGCACTGCAAAGAGGATCTTAAAGGATGATTTTAATTTGAAAGACTTCCACGCTTTTATACTTGATACAGGTCCTGCTCCGTTTTCAGTTATCCAGCCTGCGTTCCGTACCTGGCTGTCCAAACAGTTAAGAAGCCAATAAATCAAAAAGGGCAGAAGCTTGTAATATGCCGCTTCTGCCCTACTTTTTTATCTTATTTTATTTTCTTATAATTCTTAACGTATTCCAGGTAATTATTATCTCCCTGCTTGATCTGATCATTGGAATAATTCTTGCCATTAACAAGAATTTGTAATTTGTCCAATTCAAAATTTTCGATAAAGGTATTACTAACCGCAGTCAGGGTAAGTAAATCATCTGTTGTACCCTTTTCCGGCATCTGGGATAAATCAAGAGTGGCCGTTCCATCATCTTTCTTATCAAACTTCAGAACCTTCGTACCGTCCTCTAATACGCTGTATTCAATCAGCTTGTCCACCATGGCGTCAGCCGTCAGCTCAGATACCGCATCCATCGCCTGATTTAAACCGGTAGAATCATCATTCTTACTGTATACGGAAATGATCTCCATTGGTTCTGCATTAGGATCAGGAACTTTATCACTGGCGCCTCCCGTTGGACCCATTACCTGAGGGTCAGGCGCTGTGGTTTCCACCTTGGTTTTTGTTGGTGCACATGCCACCAAGGACATCATCATCATAGCGCTCATTAAAAACACGATGAATTTTTTCATAATTGAGTATTGCCTCCTTTAATTCTCTTAAAGGCTCCGAAACCACTGGTTTAACTTGGTCAGAGCTTTGATCAAAACTTCTATTTCATTCTCACTTAAACCTGCAACTATGCCGGCAATCATCTCCTGATGAAATCTGGCATGGTGTTCATAGGCTTCTTTCCCTTTTTCTGAAAGAGAGATGTATACAACGCGTCGGTCCTCTTTTCCTCTCTGACGGGTCACATACCCCTTCTTTACAAGACTGTTCATAGCTATGGTCAACGTACCGACCGTAACAGACAATTCCCTGGCTATGGCCGACATATTTTTAGGTTCTCCAATGCCAATGGCCTCGATCACATGCATATCATTATTTGTAANNTTATGACAATAAAAGCTTCTTCGTAATTATACATGATTATGTATCCCAAGACAACCACCTGAATTCTTATGAAATTCTTAAAATCAGATCAAATAAATACCTTTTATACCAGAAAACGGGATATGATGACACTTGCGGCTACGCCCGCTGCCGTGGCAGCCAATGCACCGCCCAGGGTATATCGGGTCTTTTTTATTTTTACGGTTCCAAAATAAATACTCAGGCAATAGAAAACGGTTTCCGTACAGCTCATGATCACTGACGTCAGCATACCGATATAGGAGTCTGTTCCATATTTCTTAAAAATATCAAGCACAAGACCTGTGGCAGCCGAGTTTGATACCAGACGCACTAAAATCACCGGCACGACCGGCGCGGGTAGAAACAGGAGGGAAGCCGGCTTTGTCAGGCATTTTGCCAGAAAGTCCAAAAAACCGGAGGCACGGAGCACCCCCACTGCGGTCATAAGACCGATGAGTGTAGGCATGATCCCTGCCACAGTTTTCATCCCTTCCTTGGCCCCGTCTATAAAATCATCAAAAACAGGACGTTTGGACAATATGCCAAAGCCTACCATGTAAAATATGATAAGCGGCACTGCCGCCTCAGACAGAAATAATAGAAATTTCATACCTTCACCTAAAAAACCTTAATTGTTATAGTTTATTCCAATTCTTCCCTTTTCATTCAAGACGTTTTGAGGTAAACTATCCACGAAAGCAATGAGCGCTGCGGACTCACCCGCCTCACTGCGGATTTACGCTATTAACCGAAAGGAGATGTACCGATATGAGTATTTTATTTTTACAGTATCCCCCCTGCAGTACCTGCAAAAATGCAAAAAAGTGGTTAGATGCCCATGAAGTAGCATATGACGCCAGAAACATCAAAGAAGAGAACCCAAACTCCATAGAGCTCGCAGACTGGATCCAAAAAAGCGGCCTTCCCATAAAGCGTTTTTTTAACACCAGCGGAATCATCTATAAGGAAAAAAATTTAAAAGAGCTTTTGCCCGGCATGAGCGAAAAAGAACAGATCGATCTCCTGGCGACCGATGGAATGCTGGTCAAGCGTCCCTTAATCATAGGCGATGATTTCGTCCTGGTCGGCTTTAAGGAGAAGGAATGGGAGACGTCCCTGCTTCGGTAAATATTTATCAAGAAAACAACGCTTTCCCATGTCTGAACAAGCGAAATACCCGGCGGATTTAAGATTTGTATCCTCTCCCTTCCGCCGGGTATTCTGTCATAAACTTTACTGGTCTATTTTATGGGGCAAGCTGTTAAATTAACAGTTCGATCCCCAGATGCTCTTTTATTTCTTCATACGCATTTGACATCTTGTCCGCTTTGAGTACTTCATTTCTGCTCTTACCGGCTTCCTTTTCTTTCAAACGATAAGCATGAGCTTTCTTTGCCGATGTCCCGATCGCGGAAGCAGCCAGTATAATCAGGACCACCATTACGATGAGGAACGGCTTTTGTATGGAATTTACTAATCTGTGGCCGTAATACAATACCCTCAGCTGCTTTCCAATTACTGTTTCTGTCCCTCTCCGGTTAAGCTCCGCCATAATCGTTTGAAATTCACCGGGAGGCGGGGCTGGGGGCTCAGGTGTTAATTCCGGATGCTCCTGCATATAATCAAGCAGATGGGCTTCTAATTTTTCCTGAGACGACAAATGATATTTTATCCGTTTTATAATTGAATATTTTTTTCCATGGTTTCTCTCCTTCTCCACGTACACACCTCTTAAATACAAGTTATCCTAAAGTTCCCACAAGCTTTGGGGTTGACTTTTTATCGCTAACGTTTACTATAATAGTATATCGAATTTGGGAGGCAACGCTTTATGAAAAAAATCATCTTAACCGGCGGCGGTACTGCTGGTCATGTTACCCCGAACCTGGCTTTAGTTCCCTCGTTAAAAGAGCGGAATTACGATATTCACTATATAGGATCATACCAGGGAATCGAACGCAAGCTCATCGAAGGAGCCGGCATCCCCTATGACGGCATTTCTTCCGGTAAATTCCGTCGGTATTTTGACTTTAAAAACTTCTCTGATCCCTTCCGGGTATTAAAAGGGTATTGGGAAGCATTGAGACTGATAAAAAATTATAAGCCGGATGTGGTTTTCTCAAAAGGAGGCTTTGTAGCCGTTCCCGTAGTGTTGGCTGCAAAACACTGCAAGGTACCTGTTATCATTCACGAATCAGATATGACTCCAGGGCTTGCCAACAGGCTCAGTATTTCGTCTGCATCGAAAATTTGCTGCAATTTTCCGGAAACCCTTCCTTATCTTCCAAAGGAAAAAGCCGTACTCACCGGCTCTCCTATAAGGAAAGAGCTTTTAATGGGAGATCGGCAGACAGGTTTAAAATATGCACGTTTGTCTGCAAACCGGCCTGTTATCCTGATTATCGGCGGAAGTCTTGGTTCCGTAACAGTCAATACCGCCTTACGGGGCATTCTCCCGAAACTGCTTAAAAATTACCAGGTGATACATATCTGCGGAAAAGGCAATCTGGACGAAAGCCTGATCGGAATGGAAGGATATGTACAATACGAATATGTTGATGCCCCTTTAAAACATCTTTTTGCTGCTGCTGATCTAATGATCTCAAGGGCCGGGGCAAATTCCATCTGTGAAATTCTCGCACTTAGAAAGCCAAATATCCTGATTCCTCTTTCCGCTGCCGCCAGCAGGGGGGATCAGATTTTAAATGCAAGATCCTTTGCAAAGCAAGGCTTCAGCTCCCTTCTGGAAGAAGAAAACCTAACCGGAGATTCCCTTTTGCAGGCAATCAGCGAAACATTTGCCAACCGGCAGGCTTATATCTCTAAAATGGAAAAAAGTGAATTACACAATGCGGTCGATACCATTATTGATATGATTGAATCCCTGGTTCAAAATTAGCGTTTACAAATGAAAATTAGGACCAAGGATCTTTTTCAAACAAACTCTTGTACGATATATCCGGGAACGGCAAACCGTTCCCGGAATTTTTAGTATTTCGCAAATTTCAGGAATGGTAAGCTGTTCCAGGAAATAAAGAATGGCCATTTCCTTCCATTCCTCTCTCATATTGGAAATCTCCCAGGTTATCTTTAAAAGAGCTTCCTCTCCAAGGATCACATCCAGGGGATCAGTGACCACATATCTCGTAAGCATCGCCACCTCATTAACTGCATCTCCCTCATCCAGGCTCACCTTTTCGTAATGGCCGTTCTTACGGAGGCAGTCAATGGATTTACGTTTCAGGATTTTAATTAACATGCCTTTCTTTCGCGTATCTGACCATGATAATGAATAATTCTCAAAATATGCAATAAAAGTTTCCTGCACCACATCATCCAGTTCCATGTCCGGCACATTGAGCGTTTTCGCTATCCTGCGGAGCAATCCCTGATATTCCCCATATATAGACTGCAGTAACAAATTTTCATCTTCATGTATGCTCATTGAATGTGTCCCTCTGATTGTAGGGCGCTCCTTATAGCGTCTCCTGTCTGTGTTAATTCTCCTGGATCTGCCTCGCCCGGCACCCATGAAACCATTACAGGGCCTTCCTCATAACGAGGAATCAAATGCACATGAAAATGAAAAACCGTCTGGCCTGCTGCTTTCCCATTATTCTGCACAACATTAAATCCGGCACAGCCTAATGAGTTTTTCATGGCGTTTCCTATTTTAGCCGCTAACGGGAGAACCTTTATTGCTGTTTCCTCTTCCAGCTCACAGATATCTTTGTAATGCTGTTTAGGAAGTATCAGGGCATGACCCCTGGAAGCTGGTCCTAAATCCAGGATCACGCGAAACATGTCATCCTCGTAGATCGTTTCAGAAGGTATCACGCCATTTGCAATTTTGCAGAAAATGCAATTATCGTCCCTCACTTACTCACCTCCTTCCAAATAAATTATCCCCATATCTCCATATCCTGGCGCCGTCTTGGCTTGCGGTACAGGAGAATCCCCATAACAACGCCAACAATGAGCCCGCCAATATGGGCAGCATTATCTACGCCTGTGCTGGTAAAGCCAAAATACAGGGAACACGCAATCACAACTGCCAGCTGTCTGACACTTAAGTCCTCCAGCCGGCCGCGGTTTACTAATACCGCATATAAAAGGCCTCCGATCACGCCAAAAATTGCGCCTGACGCCCCTGCCGAGACTACGGTCCTGTATTCTCCAAGATTCACTGCCATAGACACCAGATTGGCGCCTACTCCGCAAAGCAAATAGAAGAGAAGGTATTTTATATGGCCCAGGGCCCTCTCCAGATTATCTCCCAATATAAATAAAATGAGCATGTTATTCATAATATGGTTAATTCCAAAATGCATAAAAACAGAAGTGAGCAGCCGGTAATACTCTCCTCCCTCCAATACAAGCGGAGCATACATCGCTCCATGTGCCACCATAAACTGCGTATTTTCCGTGGAGCCTGTCACCTCCAGATATAGGAAATAGATGACATTTATTGCAATCAAACCAACGTTAACAAATGCCTTCTTACGCCTGTATAAGTCCTTCATTACAGCTCTCCTTGTTAAATATTATGCCTATTTTAACACAAGTTGACATATTATGTAAATATGAACGCAAAATTTGCGGTAAAAACTTCACCATTTTAGCATGAACTGCAGCATCACCTTACGAAATCCAGCCGGCTGTTTCAAAAGGAATCCGGGGAACTTTTCCTGTCTGGCAAGGGGCTTTAAGGATATGATTTGCGAAACATTCGCAAATTACCTTGACAACATATTAATTCCGCAGTACACTTATTTGCGAACAAATCGCAAATTAGGAAGTGAACCATTTTGGCCAATTATATGACAGCACAAAGAAAACAGCTTTTTGCTTTTTTGCAGGAAAACCCTGACAGACAATTTTCCGCAAAACAAATTGCAGACAGCCTCTCCGATTCTTCCGTCAGTTTAAGTGCAGTATACCGTAATCTTAATTATCTGGAGGAAAAAGGGCTGATTAACCGCTTCACGAAAGAAGGAAGCCGGGAGCTTTTTTATCAGTATATTCATTCAGAAGATTGCCGTAATTGTATTCATATGAACTGCATAAAATGCGGAAAGACATTTCATATGGATGCCAGGATTGCCGACAGGATGCTGGAGGATATATTAAGAGTGGACGGTTTCCAGATCAAAAAAGAGAAATCAGTACTTTACGGGATCTGCAAAAACTGTATCTGATGTGTCCATCGTTTTAAAAGGAGGAAGAGACATGGCAAAAAATAAAAAACTGCTTGCCGGATTTATCACACTGGCGATTCTTTTTATGCTGCTCTTTTCCGTATTTTATATCACTGCTGAAGCCCGCCATCAATGTATAGGCGAAGACTGCCCCATCTGTCTTGAAGTTCAGGCCTGTGTCCAGGCACTGAATACTCTTGGAACTGGCATTGCGCCTGTCGTTTCCGTATTTGCGGCAGCCTGCTTTTTTGTAATCTGCGTAACTCCGGTCTTTCACCGCAACCCTTCACACACTTTGGTTTCTCTTAAGGTAAAGCTTACGAATTGAATATTGACTTTAACAAGGGAGAATTCTGCCCATTTTAGGCAGAAACCGATATCTGTCGATGCTCCCTTATATTCTTATGCCCATTTTTAATGATCTATATATATTCGGAGGTTCTAAAATGAAAAAATTAATTTCCTGCCTGTTAGCAGGGCTTATGATGACAGGAGCACTTACTGCCTGCTCCAATACAAATGCAACGACAACGGCCAGCAATAACAATAAACTAAGCGTGGTATGCACGATTTTCCCGGAATACGATTGGGTCAGAGAAATCCTTGGCAGCCATGGGGACAATGGAGAGGTCACCATGCTTCTGGATAACGGTGTGGATCTGCACAGCTATCAGCCGACAGCGGAGGATATCATCAAAATCTCAAACAGCGATATGTTCATCTATGTGGGCGGTGAATCTGACCAATGGGTTGAGGATGCTTTAAAGGAAGCTAAAAACAAAGATATGGTCGTGATCAATCTCCTTGAAGTTCTGGGCGACACCGCCAAAGAGGAAGAAGTAGTTGAAGGAATGGAGTCAGAGGAAGAAGAAGCCGGGGATGGCAGCGAGGAGGGCCCGGAATATGACGAGCACGTTTGGCTGTCACTGAAAAATGCCAAAACCTATTGCAATTACATTGCTTCAAAGCTGGGTGAAATCGACAGTGAAAATGCTGCGGACTATTCTGCAAACGCAGATGCTTATGGAAAAAAGCTGGAACAATTGGATGAAAGCTATCAGCAGGCAGTGGACTCTGCCAAACAGAATACCGTGCTGTTTGGGGACCGTTTTCCCTTCCGCTACTTAGCAGATGATTACGGCCTTACCTACTATGCCGCATTTGTGGGCTGCTCAGCAGAAACGGAGGCCAGCTTTGAAACCATCGCCTTTCTCTCAAAAAAAGTTGATGAATTGGGACTTGGCACTGTACTGACGATTGAAGGCGCCAAGCATAAAATCGCCGAAACCATTGTTCAAAACACGAAGGATAAAAATCAGGCAGTCTGTACCATGGATTCCATGCAGTCTACCACTTCCAAGGATGCAGAAAGTGGTACCACCTATCTTTCCATTATGCAGACGAATCTGGAAGTACTGAAAGATGCATTAGATTAAGAGGAGGAATCAAAGTGGCACAGCTAACATGTAACAACCTTACCATCGGGTATGACGGTAAAACGGTCCTTAAGGGACTTAACTTTTCCGTAAACAGAGGAGATTATCTCTGTATCGTAGGAGAAAACGGTTCCGGAAAAAGTACTCTCATGAAAACCATTCTGCACCTTCTGGCGCCGCTTGAAGGAAGCATTGTTATAGAAAACAAGCAGCAGCCAGGTGGGATCGGATATCTGCCTCAGCAGACAGTGGTACAAAAGGATTTTCCGGCTTCTGTTTGGGAAATTGTTTTATCGGGCTGTCTGAACCGCTGTGGGCTGCGTCCCTATTACAGCCGTGAAGATAAGCAGCTTTCCCGTGAAAATATGGAGAAAATGGGGATCTCCCATTTGTCCAGACGGTGTTACAGAGAATTGTCCGGAGGCCAGCAGCAGCGGGTTCTGCTGGCACGGGCGCTGTGTGCCGCCGGAAAAATGCTTCTGCTTGACGAGCCTGTTTCAGGGCTTGATCCAAAGGCTACTGCTGAAATGTATGAGTTGATCCAAAAGCTGAATGAGGAAGGCATCACCATTATTATGATATCTCATGATATCAGCGCTGCCGTTAACTATGCAAGCCATATCCTGCACATGGGAAATCCCCTCTTTTTCGGAACAAGAGATGAATATTTGGACAGCAGCATCGGCAAAGCTTATTCATCTCAAAATGGAGGGAAAGAAGCATGAGTATATTGATTGAAAAATTAACCTTATATTTTGAATATCCCTTTGTACGCTACGCTCTGATTGTAGGGATATTAATTGCTCTCTGCTCCTCCCTGTTGGGTGTTACTCTGGTGTTAAAGCGTTTTTCCTTTATTGGCGACGGACTTTCCCATGTTGCCTTTGGCGGTATGGCAATCGCTACGGTAATGAAGCTGTCCAATCATATGCTGCTCATTCTGCCGGTTACAGTCATCTGCGCAATTCTTCTGCTGCGCACCGGTCAAAATGCAAAAATCAAGGGCGATGCGGCTATCGCTATGATTTCCGTAGGTGCGTTGGCCCTGGGCTACCTGCTTATGAATATATTTTCTGCTTCAGCCAACCTGGCAGGAGACGTATGCAGCACGCTGTTCGGTTCAACCTCCATTCTGACACTGACAAAGACGGAAGTATGGCTTTGTGTTGCCCTTTCGGTGGTCGTTATCACCGTATTTCTTCTCTTTTACCATAAGATATTTGCAGTCACCTTTGATGAGGACTTTGCAAGGGCAACCGGTACAAAAGCGGAACAATACAACCTGCTGATTGCGGTCATCATAGCCATTATCATCGTACTTGCCATGAATCTGGTAGGCTCACTTCTGATCTCTGCATTGGTCATCTTTCCGGCACTCTCGGCAATGCGCGTATTTAAAAATTTTAAGTCCGTGATCCTTTGTTCGGCAATCCTATCTGTCTTCTGCGCCGTACTTGGAATTCTGACATCCATTCTGGCAGGAACACCGGTCGGCTCAACTATTGTAGCAGTTGATATCGCTGCGTTTGCCATATGCTCACTCATTGGGCGGATCTGGGGAGGTGTCAAAGGATGAAACGTATCTTTGGAATGGTTCTGATGTTTTTCATGATAAACCTTGCATTAACAGGCTGCGGAAAAGACGCCGGGACTGCCCCCGGTCCGTCGCTGCCGCAAGGGGCCCAGGCAGACTCCGGACAATATGGAACCGCAGGCTCTGAACAATACGATCCGAAGAGTACGGAAGACTTTGACATTAATACCTATCCTTCTGATTCCTTTGAACCAACCGCGGAGCAATTTCAGGATGACGGTGACGTTTTTTCTATGGCTGATCCGGCAGGTTCCACAAATAATACCGGATTTGATATTGACCTGACGAAATTAAGCAGCACCATGGTTTTTTCCGAGGTATACAATATGATGATATCTCCGGAAGAATATATGGGAAAAACAATTAAAGCCGAAGGGATATTCCAGGTTTACCAGGATTCGAAAAATAACAATTTTTACGCTTTGGTCATTGCGGACGCTACTGCCTGCTGCCAGCAAGGACTGGAATTAATCTGGGATGGAGATCCTTCCTATCCAGATGACTATCCGGATGAAAATACCGAAATAGAAATAACAGGTGTGTATCAAAGTTATGTGGAGGAAGGTAACACATATTATTATGTGCAGGTAAACGATGTTAAGGCGGTATAGAATTTCATTCCCATACAGCCAGTACACCGGCCCGAAAAAGGCCGGTGTTTTTATTATTTGATTATAAATTTATGTAAATACAAATTTATGTAAATATAACTTCATGTAAATATAAACGGGTAATTTGCAATAAAAACTTCATCTCCTATTTTCAGCAATACCGTCTCATTCGTTTCTAATACCCGCCCGTTCACAGCGGTTCCATTGGTAGAATTTAAGTCGCTGATCCGGTATTCTTCTCCTTCCCTGTCGATCCTGGCATGTATCCTGCTGATGGCTTCTCCAGTGAGTACACAATCAACCATGCCTTCCTGCTTTCCAATTAAATAAGGAACATAAGTAATTGCGATATCTTCCATATCAGCACCAACTGCGCGTAAGTACCGGATACATTTATCGGCCGTTGTATCGTTTAACAAGGCCGTTTGAAATACTTCCTCATCTCCTGTATCAGGTTTTGGCGTCTTTTCCTTTATTTCTTCTTCAAATGTCAACTGCCAGTCATAGCCTTCCGCCGGTTGACGGCCTCGCTCTTTCTTTTTCACCATCATCTCCTTTGGCTGACTGGACTCTATTCTCCATACAGCTAAAACAGCGAAAGCTGAGAAACCCCCGGTGATGGGCACCCCGTACCAGAATTTCCGAATCCCTTCCATGCCAAAAACCAACCATAAAGCTGTAGCAATACCAAACATGGCTAAAATAGGGATAATGAAAACAACCTCATTTATCTTACCATCTGAAAAGCGTTTTCTTTCTTCTATCTCCTCAGTAAATGAATACGAAAGGTGAGAGCTATGATTCTCTTCCGTCTTGTTGTCTCTTTCCGCCTGAAGCACACTTTCATCACTTCCTTTTTCAATGGAGCAATTCTTTCCGGCAATTTCAAGAAGATCCTTCATCCCGTAATTTTCCTTTAGGCTCTCCTGATACAGACCATACGCCATAACTACACATTCCTTATCCTGATGATTGACCTTACCCAGAAGATACCGCAGCAACCCGGTCATCTCCTCGGGAAATCCCACCTGTCTTCCGGGAACGAGGCAAAGGGAAACCGTAAACTGCTCCGGTTCAACATAAATATATTCCGGCTCCAGAAGGATTTGATTTTCCTTAAGCAGGTAAGCTTCCAGCCTCTCCAGAGTCCGTCCAATATCCTCTATTAACTTCTTAAGCTCCTCCCTGCCCAGACTATGATATTCAAGAACCCTGTTTAAAGGCTGCTTTGAGGTAATCTCATAATAATAAAATTTCTGGTTATCTACCTGCTTTACATGGAACTTCAGCAGCCCCCCGATCCTGTTTGCCGCCATCATATGTATTTCATAGCAGTCATATCCGGTCTCCTCCGGCTCCATGATCAAATAATTGTGCTTCATTTCCCGCCTGTATACAGCCTTCATCTCATTCCTCCTGATTGATAAGCGTCAACATCCTTAAAAAATTCTCCGGATCAAACACGCCCTGTTCCATTTCCAGCTTCCAGGTCCCTCCACTTCCATAGGCTTCCACCCTCCTGCCTGTTACAAGGTTTCCTGCCATCTTGATCCGGAAATCATATTTTCTCCAGGAAAATGGATTACCGGCCCTTCTGACTGCCCACAAAGCAGCTTCGTCAGACGGCTCTGTTTCATTATGGCGCAGTCTTTGCACCGTCTCTTCCAATGCCATTGATCCTACAACTTCATCCCTCAACCGGTAAGCTGCCTGTACAGAAACAATCAGCGCCCATAAAACAATTGCCATAATAAAAGCCGCCTCAACGGTATAGCTTCCATGAAGCCTTTTCTTCATAACATCACCAGACCAATCCACACAGGAACCAGAAATGGCAGAAACGGTACCGATTTCTTCTTACAGTCCCGTCCCCGCAGCCAGCCCCAGAGATAAATTCCACCGCATACAATGCCATTTAAAAAAATTCCATAGATCAATAACCTCAGATTCAAACGCGCTCTTAAAAACAGGCCGCTGATTACAAAAAACCATCCATCTCCCATTCCGATTGCCTCACCTGTTAATCGGCTTAAAAGAAGGAGCCCAACTCCTATCATACAGCTTAACAACCGTTCTATGCCAATATCTCCCTGTAAAAGAGCCAGAATCAGTCCGGTAATGCCTGCTGCTTTAAAAAGCCATACGCTGACAGCCTTTTCTCTTCCGTCTTCCCAGGCAGCCGCCAATAAAAATAATCCAAATATAATTTTATTTACACTTTCCACCATAGTGGCACCTCCCTATTGAGAACAGTAAGAGCACGGTCCCAGATGGCGTACCTGGGATAATGGGACAGCCTCCACATATGCCATGATAGAGGGACAACTCCTGTCACTGTGATACCGCTCTCCTGACGGCATGATGTATACACTGCCGCTTTCCTCTGCAAATCTGCCGCATCTGCTGCAGGGTTTATATTTACCGCCGGATAAATTACGAGCTGTTTCTGCTTCCTTAAAAGATATCTGTTCTATATCATTGTATAAGTAATGACAGGTCCTCTGACGGTGATATCTTGTACTCGCCTTTCCAATGTAAACAAGCTCATCCTCGGGTCCAATCTTTCCGCTGCTGCCTCCCTCCTGGCCGATCCAGGCCCTCCGGCAGCTTCTGGCGGTCATGGGTATGCTGCTTAAACCAAAAACAGAAAAGGGAATTCTTACCCGGTATTCCATAATTAAATCAATGGTCTCTCCATCCATTAATACAGAGGAACGTGCAAAGGAAACTGATTCAAGCCGCTCTAGCCTTGCCCGTCCTTCCACCCGCTTTCTGACAAAAAGAAGGATCCCTTCCTCTGTGAGCCCGTCTAAAAACTCCTCTGAAAAGCCTTCGCTTCCCGCGGCCTCCAGCTCTTCTCCCAGTTTAAGCTGATGCAAAATGTAAGCATACTGGCTGACTTCTTCTCCTGCCGCTTCCAGTGCGGTTTGTATGCGCCTCCCTTCCTTCATAATCCCCATAGGAAGCATGAGAATCACCATAAAGAACAGGAAAAGGGGCAGGACCAGGGCAGCCTCTATGGTCAGGCTCCCCTTTTTTCGGTGGCAGGAGGCAGATGATAATACCCTTTTTACAAGGAATCCTTGTTTCATGAAGGGGATTTGTACCTGGAGAGTAACAATTTTTTTCTTATTTTTTCTTTGGAACTCCTTGAAAAAGGGCATGATCATCCACCTCCTTACCACCTTTTAAACGTTTACCGGACATAACGGAATACCTAAAGGCATCCCCTAATATGCCTTTTCTGTCCGGACCTCCACCGGATAGGATGGATTATTTCCTCCAAAGAACATATGCCTTGATCTCACAGTTCCCCTTACTTCCGCCTGATAAACGCAGTTTGCCATGCGAAAATCCGCCTGTTTCCTGCATAAATTCATCTGGATCACATCCATCAGACGGTAATGCTGCTGCCCGGATTCTCCCGGGAAAAGAAGAAGCTTCAAATAGCCGGTATAATCAATTCCATTTTCATCTTCCTTTCCTCCTTCGCATGTTCCCGTTCTTCCTAATTCCAAAAGGGCATCAAGGGACAGCTTCCATGTGTTCCTCGACTTAAGAAAGATCACCTTTTTCCCCTCTAAAAGCATTCTTACATCCACAATCGCCTCCCCAAGCGCCCAGATGCTCATCACAAAAAATGCAACGATCCCGGTTAGAGGAGCCATACCCACGGCTCCGGTAATAAGGCCGGCAAGAGACATTGCCTCCTCTCGTTTCTGGTCGTCTGAAAGAATATGGATTAAGTTCATGCCTTCCCTTATCATGAGAACCTCTAAAACTGTCTGCTTTAAATTTTCCTCATCTGTTTTCTTTCCTGAAATCAGATACTCCAATTCGTACATTACCTCCTTATCCTCCTCTGAGAGAACGTTTGTGAGAAAACGGCCGCAATACTCCCCAAAGAGAATCCGATCCAAGAGGCCTGTCTCCAGCGCCTGGGCATCCCCGCAGGTAACGGAAGGAAAAGAATCGTCAGACAAAATACCTTTGGATATTTCCTTTCCATCAGGCAAAACCAGGGATAAAAGCCCTGTCTGTATGAAACCTTCTAACTGTTCCAAAAGTCTTTGCTTTTCCGGGTCCTTCACCCCATTGGAATAAGAAAGAGAGGGGATGTCCGCCTTTGCCCATAGTTCCCCCACAGACCCCCATAGTTCGGAAAGATCCGGGCCGTCATCCTCTTCATCATCACTGTCCCAGTTATTAATAATCTGCTCTACCTCAAAGGAGCGCTTCTCTGCCTGTTCCATAACCTGTTTTATCTGTTCCATCTTATCTGGCAGAGCCTCAATTTCCCGCCTTCGCTCCCCATCCTGATTTACATAGGATCCATAGCAAGAGGTATCCCCGGTAAAAGCCTCACGTACTTCTTGGCTCAATTCGTCCTGAGCCGCAGATAAGTCATTGTCAGTTCTAATTAAGCTGTTTTTTAAATCATCAGCTTTCTTCCCATAGGCCTTTACAAGGGAAGGAATCCGGTTCATTTCCCGCTTCAAAAGATCCGCCTCTCTGCGAAAGCCTGAACCATCATAATCCCTGATTCTTTCATATGCAGACCGCCAGTAAGCCTTTTGCTGCTTTAATGAATCATTGATATCCTCCAAAGCCCTTTCCAACCGGACAGCTTCCCGCTCATGGTCACGAAACGATCCGGATAACCGTTTCACAGCTTTTGCTTCCTTTAAACTCTTAAGCAGGGCTTCTGCACCCTTTTCATCTGTCACATTTTCAAAAATCCCATACTTCATATAATCCAGAACCTCCTGCTTCAAATACTGCCCTCCCCCATCAGTGATACGGAAAAGCTGCATTGTATCCGCCTTTTCCATATCCATGGAATACCAACCGGAGCTATCCATATACGGCTCCATAAATCCCTCCCATGCTTTTTCCAGTTCCCCGCCATTCTCACATTCCAGAAGAAAGAGACGGTATTTATCCCAGGCTTCTCTGTGAAACCTGCTGAATACAGAGTCCATGGAAGAATCGGCCGCCAGCTTTAGATAACACCTGGTTCCGGCAGTCCGTGCGGACTCTAAAAGCCCGCACATCAGGCTGAATATGCATAAAAGAGCTAAACTGAAAAACACTGTTACCTGCCCGCTTTTGCGCATCAATACACCTCTTTAGACTGGCTGTTGATTTCCTTGAATATGTTATCAAGAAGAGTCGTTATCTGTTTTTTAAAAATAATGACAAGTCCGATTAAAACCACCAGAATCAACACCACTTCAATCACACCTACTCCGTCTTCTTCCTTAAAAAAATCCAGGATCTGTTTGTTTACCGATGTCAGCATCATATCACCTCCCTTCTAATAAAATGCCAGGAACGCAGGAACTACGATCATGACCATGACCACTCCAAGCATCATAAACAGGGGCAGCAAAAGTTTGGTTCCTGCTTCTTCCCCCAGCTTTTTGGCCAGGTTCTTCCTTTGCTCAAAAGCTGAAGCCATCTCAAGCTCCAAAGCCGGGCGAAGCTGCCTGCTTCCGTTTTTCTGGCTCTGTTCCAGAAGAGCGGAAAGCTTTATGTAGGCCTGCAAGCCGCACCGCCTTCCAAATTCACTGTAAGCCCGTCCTTCCGACTGCCCGCTGCTAATCTGCCCTGCTGTTTTCACCATCTCCTCATATGCCGGACGTATACTTCTTTTCCCCTGCTTTACCGCATCCTTATAGCTACCCGCAATCCTCTCCCAAGCTCCACGGACGGTAAGACCTGCCCCGATATAGACTACCAGCTTGGAAACCACCTCAGAGTAATCAAACAGCAATTGCTGCTCACGTATCTTCGCCTGACTTTTCCTGTCAAACTCTTCTTTCACGTGCAGGAGAGCCGCCAGTAAAAATCCAAGCACCGGCAATATCCGGTAATCCTCCTCTTCAGACTTGAAATACGTCAGCCGGTTCCCCTCATAAACTGATGGCAGTAACAGTCGGTCCTCCGTCTGCTGTTTCATATCCATCTGGCCCATCCACAGAAGAAAGTCAGCGGCTGCTTTTTCTTCCTTGGTTAGGGAGGCTGGGTAAACCGTCACCTTAAACTCATATTGGTCTTCATGACGTCCATCGGTCACTCTGGCCCTTAACCAGACCTGCTCTCCCTTTTCTGGTATTTCCTCATTGTGAACAATTCCAAAGGAATCGATCACCTGGGGATTATCTGACTCCCAGCTGATTCTAAGCCCATAATCTCCCAGACTGTTCTTTAAATTTAAGCTTTCTCTCACCTCCTCAAGGGACTCATTTTCTCCCAGCATCTGCTTGATCAGTTCAGGCCGGATCCTTTGAAACAGCTCCTTTGCCTCTTCCGCTTCATACTGCCGCTCCCTGACAGGGATTCTCACCGGTATCTTCCTATTCCCATTCTCCCGGTCAAGCCCGGATACAAGGATATTATATGTAGTCTCTCCGTGCCCCGGCCCTGCCCGTTTAAGCCCATCCCCTTCCGATACCGCCTGCCCGCCTGCTGCATAAAACAGCTCCAAAGCAACATATAAGACAATCCCGGAAACAACGCAGGCCGTCTGTACCTTTGTAAAAGGAAATCTCCATGTTCTTTTCATATCTCAATCCTCATAATCCATTTTGAAATCCCCAGGGCAGCGATGTAAATGATCATACACAGGGTCATGAGAATCCTTCCGATTCCCGTACTGTACATGGTGTTAAAAAAGCCTGGAGAAGTCAGATCAATATAAAGGACAATAAAAAAGGGGATCATGCTCATAATTTTTTGTTCAAACTGTTTTGAAGCTGTCATCGTTAAAATCTCCTGCCTTACCTGTACTTTGTCCCTTATTACATCCGCCGTTTGGCTTATGATCAAAACCAGTTCTCCTCCGCTTCGTTTTGCCGCGGCAAATACCTCCGCAAAGTTCTTAACATCATCAAGGCCGCTGCGTCCTGCAAAATCGGAAAGCGCCAGCTCCACCGAACGGTTCATCCGGATCTGGCTCTCAATATGCTTAAATTCCCTGGAAACCATCCCCTCCTCCCCGAAAAGCAAACTCAATTCCTTAACGGAAGCAGAGAACGCGTTCTCCACAGAATAACCGGCACTTAAGAAGGAGGCTAAAAGCAGGATGCCCTCCTTAAATTCCAGATTTAACTGCTGAAGCCGGCCTTCCTTCAGCTCTCTTTTTTTAATTTGGGGAAATATAAAAACCATTGGGACAAACAACAGAAGTGATGTGGCACTGCGGTAAAAGATGTAAGCGAAAAGTCCAGCAATTGCCAGGCCCTGAAATCCATACAGGCACCACTGAACGGGTGTCAGAACATAGGTTTCATATCTCAATGCCTGCTGCTTTAAGTTTTTCGGCGTTTTGAATAATTCCCACTTTTTTAAGGCTTCCATGAACAGCTTGTCCTTCTTCCGGATTCCCATAATCTTCCTCAAACCTGTATAATGGATTAAGCCTGATTTCTCCGTTCTCATAACCAATTACCTCCACAATGGACAGAACCCTCCTGCTTTTATCTCTGAGCCGTCCCAAATGAATTAAGATATCAATTGCTGCCGCAACCTGGCTCCTGACTGCTGCCAATGGGATATCCGCTCCCATAAGCACCATGGTCTCCAGCCTGGAAAGCATGTCCCTGGGACTGTTTCCATGGCCGGTGCTAAGGCTTCCGTCATGGCCGGTGTTCATAGCTGATATCATGTCCAAAGCCTCCTTTCCTCTTACCTCTCCAACGATTATTCTGCTGGGATTCATCCTGAGTGCAGCCCGGATCAGATCACCAATGGATACCTCCCCATCACCCTCCCCATTGGCCTCTCTTGTCTCAAGCCGCACCAGGTTAGGAATATGGGCAATCTTCAATTCCGCAGAATCTTCAATGGTCACGATCCGCTCATCCCTGGGTATGTAGGCGGACAGAGCATTGAGAAACGTACTTTTTCCCGAATTGGTCCCTCCGCTGATAAAAATATTATATCCCGCCTCTACAATGCATTTTAGAAAATCCGCCGCCTCTTCCGTAACCGAGCCCAGTTTTAACAGACTGGTCATGGTAATTGGCTTTGGAAACTTACGGATGGTCACTGCGGGGCCGTCTAAGGCAATGGGCGGCAGCACGACATGGACTCTGGAACCATCAGACAATCTGGCATCCGCAATAGGCCTTGATACATTTACCGTACGGTTTACTCTGCTGACGATCTGCTGAATGGTATCCTCAAGCTGCTCCTGACTGTCAAAGGCTCTGCCCCACTGCTCCATACGCCCGTTTTTCTCTACAAAGACATGGTCTGCCCCATTTACCATAATCTCCGTCACATTCTCATCATCTACCAGCTCCTGAAGGGCCCCAAGCCGCCGGAAGGAATCGAAAAGCCTGCCACGAAGCTCCTTCTTATCTTTTAGGGGGAGAAAACTGCCCTGCCCATACTCCAAAATTCTACGGTCTATGATGCCATAAAGCTCCTCATCAGTTACCTGCTGCCGTTCATCCAGCTCTATCATGATTTCTTCCCGAAGCTTCCTTCTCTCCTCATCGTCCATGGCTGTTCCTCCTTGTACAATTTCTTTAAGACTTATGGCTGTTTCCTCAATAGCTGTCTTGTATAATCTCCCAATTCTCCCCATAAAAGTTGTTCCAGATAGTTGTCTTTCCGTCCAAAACTGCAGTGGTAAGGAGGCTTTATTTTCTGTATCCGGTTTTTAAGAGACTCATGGCCGGATGACACCAGGTATTCCTCAAACTCTTCTATTTTCGCTGCAGATACGCAGTCATCCTTTACCGGCATATATATTACATCGCATATCTCCAGTACCTCCGCAGCTTTCTTACCGAATTGGCCTAAATCCAGAATAATGGATTCATAAACACTTTCCCCGGCAATGTGGGATACCAGTTCAGCCATCATCTGTCCGGTCGCCTGGCAAAGGTCTTCAGGATATTGCACAGGCGGCACATAATCCAGCTCTCCCCAGGTATAGACGACGGATCCAAGGCGTACCCAGCGGAAACCTTCCTGGCTGTAATAATATAAAAGATCAGACAAGCCTCCCCTGTACTCTTCTCCGATCAGCCGCCGAAATCCCGAGCAATCCTCAAAGTTTAAATAAAGAACCTTTAAATCCCGGGCCAACAGCTGTCCCATGGTAAGGGAGAAAGAAGTCTTTAAGCACCGGTTGATGGGAGAATAAACTCCTATGATCCTCCCCGTTTTTGAAACCATGGCATAACCCGGATCGCGAGGATCGCCACAGCAGTAATTCATCACCTCACGCATCAGGCTGTCAGCCGCCTGATATTTATAAACACTTGGATACTGTCCTCCCGGAGAGACCGCTTCACCGTCAGCCAGCATGATCACAACGGCGGCGCCTATTTTCTTTATTTCATCCCTGGGAACGGAGGAATTAATGAGCAAAAGCTCTATCTTATGGTCTTCCCCATAAGCCTTCAGCCTTTCCAGGGCTGTAAATGCCATAACCGAGAACCCAACCTGCTTCTTTTGGTTTATAAATTCCGTGAACCTCTCCGTATACAAAGGATCCGTATCATAAACCGCCATCACTCTCTTTGCCAAAACCAAACCTCCTTATTTTGTATACTAATAAATCAAGCAGATATGTTTTCATATCCAGTTGATCAAAAAAACACAGAACCCAGTGTCCCTAAAAACAGGCACAGGCCTAAAGGTATCACCACATCATATCCATCCCGGACAGGATCATAGTAGGTTGTTAGTTTCCCTGTTTGAAATACGTGCCTGATATAGGCAAGAAGACAGAAAAGGCGGGCGAAAAGACTGCCGCTCCCTGCCATTTTGATAAAGGACCAGAAAGCCCCTATAAGAAAACCAAGTCCAACTGCCAAAGCTCCTGCTTTAAGCCCTAAAAAGCCGCATATGAGTGCAGTCAGCTTGATATCTCCCGCACCGATCATCCGGCACAGGAATAATAAAAAGAATATCACTGTCACAATTAATAACCTCAGTAAGAACAGAAAAACGCGAAAAGGATTCTCTGATCCATGGATTTCAAGCAAAATGCCAAGGATGATCCCTGAAAGCACCAGCCAGTTAGGGATACGGTGTTCCCGGACATCATAAAAAGCTCCTGCTCCTAGAATAAACAGCAAAAAAACATACCGAACGATACAATCCCCCCTCTTTACAAAAAATTTTAACATTGGAAATCTCGCTGGAAAATCAGCTATGGATTATGAATAACGTTTGAAATGCTGTATGCGGAACGCATATAAGAATGTGCCTTTATTATGCACAAGGAAAAATGAAATGTCAACTGTTTTTATAAAGAAATATTGTATACATTCTTTTATGTGGTTTTCTGAAAGCAAAAGCTCTCCTATGAATTTATTGTCATATTTCAACAATTTTTTTCAATATTTTTTATTTATCGCAGCATAAATCACAAAATTCCGGCACCAAAACATTGACGTTATCCTGCTGGGATGATAAAATAATATTAGTTTAATTATTTAAACCAAAGGGGGAATCCAACCATGCATGCCGAGGATTTTAATGAACTTTTCCAGAATTGCATGCCGATTTTTATCGCTCTCGGGGACGAAGTGCGGCTGACCGTCATTAAGGTTCTTGCCAATGCAGGTATTTATGACGACCTGGGAAACGACGTTTCAAACATCAAAGATGACCGAAGCATAAGACCCAGACAGGGAATGAATGTAAAGGAAATCACGGAAATGACCCGGTTGTCCCGCCCTGCCATTTCCCATCATTTAAAGATTTTAAAAAAGGCAGGTCTTGTGAATGTCCGCCAGGAAGGAACCGCTAATTATTACTACCTGACCATTGGTGACAGCACAAAAAAGCTTTGTTCTCTGGGACTGTATTTACAGGAACTGATGAACCAAGTTACATAAGTAATAAAAGATATACAGGTAATATATGAATAAAGTGCCATTTTCCAGACATACTGAAATTATAGCATTCGGTAAAAATTATAAAATCTGGAGATGATAAAATGAAACATGGTCTATTAAAAAAACATCTGGTCCTGTCAGAGGAAGAGCGGAATTTAAGGCGTGAGATCGAACGTTCCAAAACCGCCATTGATTCCGCCAGAAATCACTTTGAACAGGTGGTTGATCCAACGCTTATTGATTGTTATATCTACGAACTTAACGCGGCACAGCTGCGTTACCAGTTCCTTCTGCGACGCTTTAAAAGCCGGGAGGTATAAACTACTATAATCTGGAGGATAAGTATATGAACAAGTGGTATGAAAGGGGAGTTTTTTATCACATATATCCCCTGGGGCTTGTGGGCGCTTCGAAAGAGAACAGGGAATCTTCTGTTGTGAACCGGTTTGGGGAACTTTGTGAGTGGATTTCCCATATCCGGTCTCTGGGGTGCAATGCGATCTACATCGGGCCACTGTTTGAATCCTCTACCCATGGGTACGATACGCGTAATTACCGGATGGTGGACCGCCGTCTTGGTGACAGAGAAGGCTTTCAGGAGTTTGTGTCCCGCTGCCATGAAGCAGGTATCAAGGTGGTTGTCGACGGCGTCTTTAACCATACGGGGCGGGAGTTTTTTGCATTTCAGGATATTTTAAACCATGGTGAGAATTCTCCCTACAGGGACTGGTACCGGGGAATCAACTTTTCCGGAGGCAGTCCTCTGGGAGATTCCTTTGGTTACGAAGCGTGGCAGGGATACTTTGAGCTTCCTTGCCTTAATCTTTTTAATTCCGAAGTCAGGCAGTATTTATTCGACACCATACAGTTTTGGATCAACACCTTTGACATTGACGGAATACGTCTTGACTGTGCCAATGTGCTGGACTTTGGATTTATGAAAGATCTGCGGCAGCATACGGCGGAAATGAAAGAAGACTTCTGGCTCATGGGGGAAGTTATCCATGGAGAATACGGCAGATGGGTCAGTCCCGGTATGCTTCATTCTGTCACAAACTACGAACTACATAAAAGCATTTATTCGGGTCACAATGACCACAATTATTTTGAGATTGCACACAATGTAAAAAGGCTGGAATCCATCGGATCACAGCTTTATACCTTTGTGGACAATCATGACGAAAACCGGATCGCAAGCAAGCTATGCAATACCCAGCACCTCTATCCGGTTTACACCCTGTTATTTACCCTTCCCGGAATCCCCTCCGTCTACTATGGCAGCGAGTTTGGGATGGAGGGCAGACGGACCAATACGGATGACTCCATGCTGCGTCCCTTGGTTTCCATTAACGAAGTCAAGAAGTTTTCCTGTCCGCTTGAGGATTTCATCAGCAAGCTGGGGCATATCCATGAACAAAATCCGGAGTTTCATGGAGGCCGGTACCAGGAGCTTCTTCTCACGAATCGTCAGTATGCATTTGCACGGTTTCATGAAAGACAGGTCATCATTACAGCAGTTAACAATGATGATTCCGACGCATTTACCGGAATTCCCTGTCCTTGTGAGGGAAACACTGCTGTCAATCTTCTGAACGGAGAAGTATTTCCAGTGGTTGACCATAGAATCGGATTGACCATACCCACAAACAGGGGTGTAATCTTAAAGATCATGGAGGGATGAGCGAATGGAACGTGGCAGAAATGAAATCGGAATGGGTTTTATTACAGAAGTGGACCGATACCTTTATAACAATGGAAGACATTATGAAATTTACGAAAAACTGGGCGCCCATCCGGAAAACTACAAAGGAAACGATGGGATGTATTTTGCAGTCTGGGCGCCTCATGGCAGTCAGGTCAGCGTGGTAGGTGATTTTAACGGCTGGGATCCGGAAGCAAATCCCATGGAATCCCTTGCTGATTCCGGAATCTGGGAAGCCTTTGTCCCGGATCTAAGCGTCGGGGAGCTATATAAATATGCAATTACCACAAGGAGCGGCAAGATCCTTTTCAAAGCGGACCCTTACGCATTCCAGGCAGAATACCGTCCCCAGACCGCCTCTGTTACCGCGGACCTTTCAGGATTTCAGTGGAAGGATCTGGCCTGGTTGGAAAAGCGGAAGGCCAATAACCCCTTAGATGGACCTCTCAGCATTTATGAGGTACATTTAGGCTCATGGCGGAAGAAAAGCAGGGATGAAAAGGATGGCTTTTATACTTATATTGAAGCGGCACACGAACTGGCAGATTATATTCTGGAAATGGGTTACACCCATGTGGAGCTGATGGGAATTGCAGAGCATCCCTATGACGGATCCTGGGGATATCAGGTGACAGGGTATTTTGCCCCTACTTCCCGGTTTGGAACTCCAAGGGAGTTTATGTATTTCGTTGATTACATGCACAAAAAGGGAATCGGGGTCATCCTAGACTGGGTTCCGGCCCATTTTCCAAAGGATGCTCATGGCCTGGCCGACTTTGACGGAGAAGCCTGCTACGAATATGCAGACCCCCGGAAAGGGGAACACCCTGATTGGGGAACAAAAGTCTTTGATTACAGTAAATATGAGGTGGATAATTTCCTTATTGCCAATGCCCTTTACTGGGTGGATAAATTCCATGTTGACGGGCTACGGGTCGACGCGGTCGCTTCCATGCTTTATCTGGATTATGGAAGAAACAACGGGGACTGGGTACCAAACCAGTACGGCGGGAACGAGAATCTGGAAGCCATTGAGTTTTTCAAGCATTTAAACAGCGTCATTAAAAAACGGGGAAACGGAGCAATGGTCATTGCCGAGGAATCTACTGTCTGGCCAAAGGTTACCGGAAATCAGGAAGAGGGAGGCCTTGGATTTACCTTTAAATGGAATATGGGCTGGATGCATGATTTTCTGGAATATATGAAGCTGGATCCTTATTTCCGCAAATACAACCACTACAAAATGACATTTGGCCTTACATATTTCACCAGTGAAAATTATATACTGGTATTATCCCATGATGAAGTGGTGCATTTGAAATGTTCCATGATCAACAAAATGCCGGGACTTCTGGAAGATAAATTTGCAAACCTAAAATTGGGATATACATTTATGCTTGGCCATCCCGGTAAAAAACTGCTGTTTATGGGACAGGACTTCGGACAGTTTCATGAGTGGGACGAAAAAACCTCCCTGGACTGGTATCTGTCTGAGGAGCCTTTCGGTAAAAGCCTAAAGGATTATGTAAGAGATCTTCTGCACCTGTACAAAAAATATCCGGCTCTTTATGAGAAAGACTATGACTGGGAAGGCTTCTTCTGGGTCAATGCCAATGACAAGGAACGTAGCATCTTCAGTTTTATCAGGTACAGCAAGGATCTAAAGCGCAGCCTGCTGTTTGTGTTAAACTTCACTCCCGTAGCCCGTCCTGATTACCGGGCAGGAGTTCCGAAACGGGGAACTTATACTCTTGTTTTAGACCAGGATCACGGACTGTACAAGCGGGGAGAGAAAGGGCCTTCTTTCCGCGCTGAAAAGATGGAGTGGGATGGGCAGGAATACTCCTTCCCTTACCAGCTGCCGGCTTATGGTGCGGCTGTTTTCCGCTTTTAAATCACAGACATATTCAGTAAAATTATCCTGATAAATCTCAAAACAAGCTATACTTTTTATGGGTTTTGTAGTAAAATATAAGTACAGAATCACTACATAACGGTTCAGACTAATGGTTGGATGGAAGGAGAGATTCGTATGGCAGCACAATTAATTGCTACAACTGCAACAAAAAAGGTCTTTCGTGATGGAAATAAAGCGATCAAGGTTTTTAACGCTGATTTCCCAAAGGCAGATGTATTGAATGAAGCATTGATTACGGCCCGCGTGGAAGAAGTCGGCGGAATCAATGTTCCTAAGGTTTTAGAGGTTGGTGTTTTCGAGGGTAAGTGGTCCATTACCTTTGATTTCATTGAAGGCAAGACTCTCCAACAGCTCATGGATGAAAATCCTGATAAATTACCGGAATACATGGAGAATATGGTAGATCTTCATTTGAGTATTCTGTCAAAGCAGTGCCCGCTTCTTAATAAGTTAAAAGATAAGATGTCACGTCAGATTCTGGATACGGAAGAATTAGAGGATGTGACCAGATACGATATGCGGACGCAGCTGGACAGTATGCCTAAACATACAAAATTATGCCATGGGGATTTTAATCCCAGCAATATTGTGGTAACAGATGACGGAACCATGTTTGTTCTGGACTGGGTACACGCGACTCAGGGAAATGCCAGCGCGGATGTAGCAAGAACTTACTTACTGTTCTGTCTGCAGGACCAGAATAAGGCAGACATGTATATGAACCTGTTTTGTAAGAAGACCGGTACTGCTAAGAAATATGTGCAGACCTGGCTTCCTATGGTTGCTGCTGCCCAGCTTTCAAAAAGAAGACCGGAAGAAGCAGAATTGCTGCAACAATGGGCCACTGTTTGTGATTATCAGTAAATTCGCTGCATAAAGAACATAAACGCGTCTTGAGAGGATTTACCCCTTGATCAAGACGCGTTTTATCTTACTATTTTTACAATGTTTCAATATATCAGTCTTATCATTCTGTCCGACTCTTTAAACGGTTTCTGTTTCGTTCGCTTCCGCGTCCTTCGGATCTGTCTCATTCGCTTCTGACATGGTATCATGTTCTTTCTTAAGCTCCAGATACAGGTCATAGAATTTCCATTTACAGTTGGTATCGGTAATTACCGCCTTTAAGTCGATTTTAGGAACTCCGGCCCGCCTTAAGTTTAAGAGCAGTTCGTCAATCCGGCGGTTTGAAAAATTTTTCATTACCAGAATCTCCTCTTCCACATCAGGACAATCCTCCTGCTCCTTTTCTTCAAAGCCGTCAAAGCCTGCCAGATATCCTACGGTCTGATTCACCTGTTCCGGGGAAATGTTTTTAATCCGTACCCCCATACGGACAAGAACTGCTTTAAGCTTTGCGGCCTTTGTAACATTTCCGCTCTGCCTGTCCTTTTCAGGCTGATAATACAGGACCATTTCTTTTCTCGCTGCCATTCTCTATTCCTCCTGCCTCTGAATTATAACAGACGTCCTCTCAGCTCTTTTCCGCTGAAAGCACTTAAATATGCCGGAGCAATATCAAGCACGGTTTTGCATCCGCTCTGGCCTTTTTGATTTAAACGATAAGCGGCTCTTGCATAAGCCGTCAGCACGGAAGCCGTAAATTCCGGATTGGAATCCAGCTTTAAGCTGTATTCGATCACATGGCTGTTCTCATCCTCCCAGCCTGTCTTTCCGGTTCTTATAACAAACCCTCCATGGGGAATTCCCCTGTGGTCCCGGTTAAGTTCCTCTTCGCTGATAAAATGAACCGTAGTATCATAATCTGCAAAATAATTAGGCATTGATACGATTTCATCCCTGATCCGGTCTAAATCTGCATTCTCTTCCGCCACTACAAAACACTCGCGGGTATGCTTCTCTCTGGTGGACAGTTCTGGATTTTTCCCGCTGCGGACGGCTTCGAGAGCTCCCTCAACCGGAATGGTATACTGTCTGGCATCCCGAACACCTTCTATCCTGCGGACCGCATCGGAATGGCCCTGGCTTACGCCCCTGCCCCAGAACGTATAATCATGGCCGCCTGGTAAAATGGATTCTCCATACAGGCGGTTTAAGGAAAACATGCCCGGGTCCCAGCCAACGGATATGATCCCAACCTTGTTTCCTTCCTTTGCCGCCCCATCCACTGCTTCAAAATGCTGGGGGATCCGTGCATGGGTATCAAAGCTGTCCACAACATTGAAATGTCTGGCAAGAAGGGGAGTCTGTACCGGAAGATCTGCCGCGCTTCCACCGCAGAGGATCATCACATCAATGGAGTCCTTTTTTGAAATGGCGTCCTCCATGGAATATACCTTTACACCCGGGGTAAGAAGGGTTAATGATGCCGGATCTCTTCTGGTAAATACGGCAGAAAGCTCAAGATCCGGATTATGGCGGATGGCACATTCCACCCCTTTTCCCAGATTCCCATATCCTGCAATACCTATTTTTATCGTCATGATTTCATCTACCTTTCCAAAATTATTACTTTTTATTATAACCCCAAAAAGAGCCCCGTGTAAATCCTGTATTTAAAGAGAGTCCCTATGCAAAAATCCGCAGGCAGAGTCACCCCTGCCTGCGGATTAAAAGACTTATTAAGCAAATGCCGTTACCTCCGGCATCTCTAATGCCGTGGTCTCATACTTATCCAGAATGACCCTCTGGATCATATCACGGGTGTCGGAATTAATGGGATGTGCAATATCCCGGTATTCCCCATCTGCCGCCTTGCGGCTTGGCATAGCAATAAATAGCCCCTTCTCCCCTTCGATTACCTTAATATCATGAATTACAAATTCATTATCAAGAGTAATTGATACTATTGCTTTCATCTTTCCTTCTTTTTCGATACGTCTAACCCTCACGTCTGTAATCTGCATGTCAAGCTTTCCCCCGCATTTCCTTATAATGTGTATCTTTCGTTTTTCTCTAAGACAATTTTTATATTGTCTGGTGTTCCAATATGGGTGGTATTCGCCCGGATAGTATCCCGGCTTTCCACTATACAATTTTCAATAACCGTATTATCACCTATGTAAACGTCATTTAAAATGATAGAATTTTTAATGACACAGTTATTGCCTACATATGCCTTTTTAAACAGAACAGAATTTTCGACCACTCCATTGACAATGCTGCCGCTGGATATCAGACTGTTCTTAACGGAGGCTCCCGGATTATACTTTGCCGGAGGCAAATCATCTATTTTAGAATAAACATCCGGGTACTGGCGGAAGAAATAATCCCTCACTTCCGATTTCAGGAAATCCATGTTGGTCTTGTAGTAAGACTCAACAGAAGCGATATTCCTCCAGTAAGTGTTCATCTTATAAGCATAAATCCTCTTTAAGTTCCGGTAACGTATCAGAATATCGTTTACAAAATCATAACGGTCTTCCATGGCGCAGCGCTCAATGAGCTCAATCAGCTGCCGTCTGCGGATGACATAAATACCGCAGGATACGATATTAGAAGATGCGACCATAGGCTTTTCTTCAAAGTCCGTGATCCTTCCGTCTTCATTGGTTCTCACCAGACCGAATCGTGTGATATCCTCTCCCTCGGGGAGCTCCGTGCATACGACGGTAATATCAGCCTTCTTCTCAATATGATATTCCAGAACTTTTCCATAATCCAGCTTATAGATGCCGTCACCTGCTGCAATGACCACATAGGGTTCGTGGCTGTTCTTTAAGAATGTAAGGTTCTGGAAAAGCGCATCTGCAGTTCCACGGTACCAGTCACTGCTTTCTGCGGTTATGGTTGGAGTGAATACAAACAACCCCCCCTGCTTTCTTCCAAAATCCCACCATTTGGAAGAGCTCAAATGCAGATGAAGCGATCTGGAATTATACTGAGTTAAAACCGCTACGTTCTGAATATGGGAATTCGTCATATTGCTGAGGGCAAAGTCAATGCTGCGGTAATTCCCTGCAATGGGCATGGCCGAGATCGCCCTTTTATTTGATAATTCCCGCATTCTCTTACTGTTTCCGCCTGCTAATACAATTCCTATCGCTCTCATCGCATGCCACCTGCCTTTATGATGTAGTCTCCGCCAGCCAGTTCTCCGTCAGTATAATCTTCTGCTGTTGTTACACCGACAATGGCCGTATTCTTACCTACCTTCACATTTTCCGGAATGGTTGAATTCTCACCGACCGTTACCAGATCGGACTGATAGACCTTGGGATCATATTTGCTGGGGGCAAATTCCCCGAAACCTAGCTCAGAGTTCGCTCCTATCTTTACATTTTCAGCGATAATGGCCTTATGGATCTTAACATTCTCTCCCAGTACACATTCCCTCATAATAATGGAATCCCTGATCACAGCTCCCTTTTTAATGGTAACACCGGCACCAATAACAGAATTGTGGATTTCTCCGCAGATTTCTGACCCTTCTCCGATGATGCTTCTGTCTATAACAGCCTCTTCCGACACATATTGAGGCGGTATGATGTCGCTCTTTGTATAGATCTTCCAGTACTCCTCATATAGGTTAAATTCCGGAATGATATCAATCAGCTCCATGTTGGCTTCCCAATAAGAGCTTAAGGTGCCCACATCCTTCCAGTAACCATTGTATTCGTAGGCAAATACCCGGTCCCCTGCCTCAAAGCAGTATGGAATGATATGTTTGCCGAAATCACAGCCAGGGACTTCAGACATCTTGATCAGTGCCTCTCTTAGTACTTTCCAGCTGAATATGTAGATACCCATGGATGCCAGATTGCTTCTTGGATTTACCGGTTTCTCTTCAAATTCCGTAATACGGTTGCTCTCATCGGTTATAAGGATTCCAAAACGGCTGGCTTCCTCAATCGGCACCGGCATAGCAGCAATGGTGATATCAGCATTATTCGCTTTATGGTATTCCAGCATGACCTCATAATCCATCTTATAGATATGGTCCCCTGACAATATGAGGACATAGTCCGGATTGTAAGTTTCCATATATTCGAGGTTCTGGTAGATGGCATTTGCCGTTCCAGTATACCAATCACTGCCTTTGCTCTTTTCATAGGGAGGAAGGATCGTGACGCCGCCAACGTTCCGGTCCAAATCCCATGGGATGCCGATCCCGATATGGGTATTCAAGCGCAATGGCTGATACTGAGTCAGAACTCCCACTGTATCTACTCCTGAATTGATGCAGTTACTGAGTGGGAAATCAATTATACGGTACTTGCCGCCAAATGATACTGCTGGTTTGGCCACTTTTTGCGTTAACACGCCTAACCGGCTTCCCTGCCCGCCTGCCAAAAGCATGGCAATCATTTCTTTCTTGATCACGTTATCACCTCTCGCTGTTGTAATTTTATTGTACTAGCATTATAACACATATTCAGAAAATAGTGAACAAAATTTTGAATTATTAGGATAATTTTTTGTGCATTTTCCGACATTTTTCATGCTTTTTTCGATTCTTTTACATTTTAAGTCATATCTTGCGTTTTTACACCCTTCCCCCTTGAATCAATGCCCGAAATACAGTATAATCTTACTAAGTATGCGAACATGTAAAAGGAGAAGCCACTATGGATTTAATCACTGTAAGACAAATATATAAAGACAAAGAATCACTTCTTAACACGCAGGTTACGATCGGAGGCTGGGTGAGAAGTTTAAGAGATTCCAAATCATTTGGATTCATTGTTTTAAATGACGGAACTTATTTTGAAACACTTCAGGTCGTCTATCATGACACTATGGAAAATTTCTCTGAAATATCCAAACTCAATGTAGGAACCGCTGTTATCGTAACCGGTACCCTGGTACCCACTCCCGAAGCAAAACAGCCATTTGAGATCCAGGCGGATAAAATTATTGTTGAAGGAACTTCTACACCGGACTATCCTCTTCAGAAAAAGCGCCATTCCTTTGAATATTTAAGAACCATTTCCCATCTGCGGCCAAGAACCAATACCTTCCAGGCAGTTTTCCGTGTGCGTTCTCTGATCGCTTATGCCATTCACCAGTTCTTCCAGGAAAGGGACTTTGTTTATGTACACACTCCCATCATCACCGGAAGCGACTGTGAGGGAGCCGGAGAGATGTTCCAGGTTACTACCATGGACTTAAACGATATTCCAAAGACGAAGGAAGGATCTGTGGATTTCACCCAGGACTTCTTTGGAAAACCTACCAACTTAACCGTAAGCGGCCAGCTTAATGCGGAGACCTATGCCATGGCATTCCGCAATGTTTATACCTTTGGACCTACGTTCCGTGCAGAAAACTCCAATACCACCCGTCATGCGGCAGAGTTCTGGATGATCGAGCCGGAGATGGCCTTTGCCGATCTGGATGATAATATGGAGCTGGCAGAAGCCATGCTGAAATATGTGATCCGCTTCGTCCTGGAGCATGCACCGGAAGAGATGAACTTCTTCAATCAGTTTGTGGACAAGGAGCTTCTTAACCGCTTAAACCATGTTTTAAACTCTGAATTTGCCCGTGTGACTTACACCGAGGCCATTGAGCTTCTGGAAAAGCACAATGAAGAATTTGATTATAAGGTATTCTGGGGCTGTGACTTACAGACCGAGCATGAGCGCTATCTAACTGAGCAGCTCTATAAGAAGCCTGTATTCGTAACAGACTATCCAAAGGAGATCAAGGCCTTCTACATGAAGCTGAATCCGGATAACAAGACCGTGGCTGCCGTAGACTGCCTGGTACCAGGAATCGGAGAGATCATCGGAGGAAGCCAGAGAGAGGACAATTATGACAAGCTTGTGGCACGTATGGACGAGCTTGGCCTTGAGAAAGAGGATTACGAATTCTATCTTGACTTAAGAAAATACGGATCTACCCGCCATGCAGGCTTTGGCCTTGGCTTTGAGCGCTGCGTGATGTATCTTACCGGAATGGGCAATATCCGTGACGTGGTTCCATTCCCAAGAACTGTCAACAACTGCGAGCTTTAAGCCTGTACCGCAAATTCCCTTCCCAAAAGGCAGGGAATTTGTGGTTTCAGTTCAGCCATGCAGAGGACCAGCGAGGTAATGATAATGAAATTCATACATATTGCAGATGTTCACTGGGGCATGAGCCCGGACAGCGACAAGCCATGGAGCAAGGAACGGTATCAGGACATCAAGGACACCTTTGCAAAGGCGGTCAGCCAGGCAAAGGCCCTGGAAGCCAACTGCCTCTTTATTTCCGGAGACTTATTTCACCGCCAGCCCCTGGCCAGAGATTTGAAAGAAGTAAATTTTCTATTTACCACCATACCGGATGTCCATGTGGTCATCATTGCCGGTAACCATGACCGCATCCGGAACAACTCTGCCCTTCTAAGCTTCACCTGGGCTTCCAATGTATCTTATCTCATGGGAGGGGAGCTGGAAAGCGTTTACTTTAAGGATATCAATACCGAGGTTTACGGTTTCAGTTACCACTCAGCAGAAATCCCGGAAAACCGCCTTGATCATTTAAAGGTGCCCAACAACGGGCGCATTCATGTCCTTCTTGGTCATGGGGGCGATGCAAACCACATACCGTTTGACAAGGGCGCCATGGCCAATCTGGACTTTTCCTACATCGCCATGGGGCACATCCACCGTCCGGAGATCTTACTGGAAAACCGTATGGCATTTGCCGGTTCCTTAGAGCCGCTTGATAAGACGGAATCCGGACAGCACGGCATGATGGTGGGGGAGATCAATGAGGTGACCCGTATGGTGACTTCCTTAAAGTTCATTCCCCTTGCAAGGCTCCAGTACGTCTCCCTGGCAGTTAATGTATCAACCGCCACTACCAATACGGAGCTTGCCATGAAAATCACCCAGGAAATCCAGAACCGGGGATCGGAAAACATATTCCGGTTTCGGATCCGCGGCATGAGGGACCCTGACATTTCCTTTGACTTAGAGATGCTTTCCACCCGTTTTAAGATCATGGAAATCATTGACGAATCCGAACCTCAGTATGACTTTCCCGCATTGTTTGCCGAACATCCCAGCGATATGATCGGTTTCTTTATCCAGGCCCTTCAGAAACCAGAGATGAGCCCTGTGGAAAAAAAGGCCCTTCATTACGGCATCAACGCATTGCTTCGTACAACGGACGAAAGGAGCTGACCCCATGAAAATAATTGATATCTATATCAATGGCTTTGGGAAATTCCATGGCAGAAACCTTACCTTCCGGGATGGACTAAACATTGTATATGGGAAAAATGAGGCCGGAAAATCCACCATCCATACGTTCATCCGGGGAATGCTTTTCGGTATTGAACGCCAGAGAGGCCGTGCATCCCGGAATGATCTCTACACAAAATTCGAGCCATGGGAAAACAGCGGCACGTATGAGGGGCAGATTCGGCTGGAGCATAAAGATCACATTTACCGGATCGAGCGCACCTTCCAGAAAAATAAAAAAGAGTTTAAGATCGTAGATGAAACCGCCGGACGGGAGATCGAGCCGACTAAGGCATTTTTAGATGACTTATTGTGCGGTTTAAGCGAATCGGCATACATTAACACCGTCAGTATCGGCCAGCTTAAAAGCGCTACTGATGAGGGTATGGTATCCGAACTTAAAAATTACATAGCCAACTTGAATACAACGGGAAACCTGGCCCTTAATATCACAAAAGCAGCCGCCTTTTTAAAATCACAAAAAAAGGAGCTGGAATCCCAGATGGTTCCGGAAGCGGCACGGACTTATACCTCGTTATTAAGTGAAATCCGCAATACAGAAAAGGAAATCTCATCTCCGGAGTATGAAAACCAGATTCAGGAATACCATAAGCTCCGCTCCCATATCAGGGTATCCATGGAGGAACAGCAAAAGGAAAAGGAAGAACTTCTTCAAAAAGCCGCAAGGGGCAGGCAGGTACTGAACAGCAACCAGTTTTCTGACCAGGCATCTATTAACGCCTGCCAGGCAAAGGCCCAGGAAAATTATGACGAATATATGGAAGCCAGGGCGGCCTGCAATAAAAAACCAAGAAAGATCTTTTCTGTCCTTTCCCTGGTCATTGCCACCCTGCTGTTATGCGGCACGGGAGTGCTTTATTATCTGGGAGAAGCAAATTATTTCACCGCTTACTATGGACTTGACCTCCTCCTTTTGCTGGGTGTTTTTGTCGGAACCGCCACGATCTTCTACCTGATCGGCCTGATCCTGTTTTTACGGTTAAGGCACAGCCAAAAGGACATGGAAATGAGTGCCAAGATTTTGCAGGAGATCCTGTCCAGACATTTGGGAAATACTGAGATATCTTCAGATTCGATCCGTGCATTCCAGACAAAGATGGCAGAATTCACCCGCTTATGCTCAGCGGTAGCCAAATCGGAAGCCGTCATCGCCCAGAAAGCGAAAGAAATTGAGGAGCTTTCAAAAAAGCAGGAAAACTGCGGGGATTCCATTGAAAAGCAGCAGAAAAGCCAGTGGGAGCTTGAGAAAAAGCTGGAGCACTTATCAAGCTGCAAAACCCAGGCAGAAGGACTAAAGCACATCCTGGCAGAGAATGACCGGATCCGGGAAGAAATATCCGCCATTGACTTAGCACTGGAAACCATGACCAGCCTTTCCTCCTCTATCCGGGACTCCTTTGGCCTTTATTTAAATAAGACAGCTTCTGACCTTATCGCCGGGATCACAGGGGGAATCTATACCAGCATGAGTGTAGATGAGAACCTGAATGTTTTTTTGAATACGAAAACCAAGCTGGTTCCTTTAGAGCAAGTCAGCAGCGGCACCATGGACCAGGTATATCTGGCCCTTCGGTTGGCAGCTGCCACCTTGATTCAGGAGGGCACCGAACGAATGCCATTCATATTTGATGACAGTTTTGTACTATATGATGATGACAGGCTTCGGACTGCTTTAAGATGGCTGGTGAACACTTACTCCGACCAGGTTATTATCTTCACCTGCCATCAGAGAGAAGCCCAGATGCTGACTGCAAACCTGATCCCTTATCACCTGATTGAAATTTAACCTTATGATAATGTTCCAATAAAAAGGACTGTTATGACGGCTTTTAAGCCTCATGACAGTCCTTTTCATATAGATCCTATGATCTGTTCCTATATCCGGCCAAACCGGCCAGAACGCCAGTTATAAGCCCTGTAATCGCCGGTCCGATCCAGCCAAGTCCCATATCATAAAGAGGAAGCATGGAAAGCCCGGGATTCAAAAATCTAAAACCGGCCTGTTCCAGGGACAAAAGCACACTGGCGATTCCTGTGAGGCTAATGGAACAGACATAAACAGCCTTCCACTTCCTTCCGTCCGGAAAACCAAAGGATAGCAGAATGAGGACAATGGCTATGGGGTAAATAGCATTTAACACCGGTACAGAAACTTCTAATATCCTGGTAAGACCGATATTGGAGATTACAAGGCTCACCAATGCGAAAATGAATGCCCATACACGGTATCCAACTTTGGGAACAATGGTGCAGAAATACCTGCTGCAACAGCTGATAAGGCCGATGCAGGTATTTAAACAGGCAATGAAGAAAATGGCGGCCAGCATCACAAGCCCCCCATTGCCATACAAAAAACGTACCGCCTGGTTTAAGGTCTGAGCTCCGTTTTCTCCCAGCCCCATTGCGCCGCCGGTGACAGCTCCCACATGGGCCAGAGCACTGTATACCAATAAAAGTACGCCTCCTGCGACGAAACCGGCCTGAATGGTTTCCTTTACGACGGAAGCTTCCTGCCTGATTCCCATTGCCTGAACATTCAATGAGATAATAATTCCAAAGTTCAGGGCAGCGATGGTGTCCATGGTCAGATACCCTTCAAGAAATCCTTTTACAAATGGGTTGGACCCATAGGTCTTTGACGGAATTCCGTAAGGGCCTGCCGGATGGACCACGCTGCCTGCAAATATCACCACGATCAAAGTCAAAAGGCAGGGAGTCATTATCTTACCCAGACGGTCCGTCAATCTATCCGGTTTCAAAGACACGACAAAGGCTATGGTAAAGAATACGGCGGAATAAAGGAACTGGGTGAGCGCTCCCGAGCTCCCTTCTTTTATAAAGGGGACCACCGCCATCTCAAAGGAGGTGCTGGCAGTTCTGGGAATTGCAAGACACGGCCCTATGGATAAGTAAATGAGCAGTGTAAAAATAAATGCAAATCTGGGATGAACATGGCCGGCCAGCTTATTAAGGCCGCCGGACTTAGCCACTGCAACCACTCCAAGAACAGGAAACCCGATGGCTGTCACAGCAAAGCCTGCCATGGCAATCTAGATATTCGTTCCTGCGGATGCACCCAAATAGGGCGGAAAAATTAAATTTCCCGCCCCAAAAAACATGGAGAAAAGTGTAAGGCCTACTAAGACCAGTTTCTGCTTCGGTAATCGTTCCATATGCCCGTTTTACCTGTCACCTGCGCGGTAACGCTCCAGAAGCCGGTTAATTCTTTTCGTTGGATTTAAAAGCTCGCTTAAGGAGGCGTCATGGTTTAAATTATCTATGATAAGCGCAATATACTTACTCATATCAACATTGATATAGTATGGTCTGGATAAGAGATCAGGGGTCTGATAGACCAGATTGGTTGTAAGGATCCTGTCAATAAATCCATTCTCATAATATTCATCAAACTTTGCAAGACCGTTGGTAAAAAGGCCGAAGGTGGAGCAAACGAATACTTTCCTGGCTTTTCTTCTCTTAAGCTCCTTTGCTACATCAAGCATACTTTCGCCGGAAGAAATCATGTCATCAACAATGATCACATCCTTGCCTTCTACGCTGCTTCCCAGAAATTCGTGGGCAACGATGGGATTGCGCCCATTCACGATTTGAGTATAATCCCTGCGTTTATAGAACATACCCATGTCAAGGCCAAGAACATTGGCAAAGAATACAGCACGTCCCATGCCTCCCTCATCCGGGCTGATGACCATCATATGCTCGCTGTCAATATCCAGTTCTTTCTCTTCCTTCAGTAAGTACTTGATAAACTGGTAAATAGGCTGTACAGTCTCAAAGCCCTTTAAAGGAATCGCATTCTGTACTCTCGGGTCATGAGCATCAAAGGTGATGATGTTCTCAACTCCCATATTCACTAACTCCCGAAGGGCCAGCGCACAGTCTAGGGATTCCCTGCTGGATCTCTTATGCTGTCTGCTCTCGTATAAAAACGGCATGATCACATTAATGCGGCGGGCTTTTCCTGCCGATGCTGCAATGAGGCGCTTCAAATCCTGGAAGTGGTCATCAGGGGACATATGATTAGTCATCCCGCACAGGGAATAGGTAAGGCTGTAATTGCACACATCCACCATAAAATAAAGGTCATCACCCCGTACCGATTCCTGCAGGGTACCCTTTGCTTCGCCGGTTCCAAACCTTGGCGTGCTGGCTCCGATAATATAGGAATCTCTCTGATAACCTGAAAAAGCGATGGTTGACTTATGTTCGCTCTCCCGCTCCTGTCTCCATGACACCAGGTAGTCATTGACCTTATCTCCCAGCTCCTTGCAGCTTTTTAACGGTATCAGACCCAGTGGACCTACCGGAATGGTTTCTATCGTCTTTTCTTCGTAAAGCATTCTTCTCTCCTCCAACGTATCCTAATACAACGCAACGGTTCTTTTATAACATTATGCGCGGAAATAGTCAAGTTAATCGATGCAATTAGGACTCTTTAACTCTCATTGTAACCTTTGACAGAACTTGATGCAACTGTTAATTTCTTACGTTTATAATCCAGTACAATGCTCCAGGATATCCTCATAATAGATGTTTTTTCGCATAAAATGTATTATGTACCCAATAAATACAGGGAGGATTTATCTTGTTAAAAATTTTGGATAATAATTATTATGACTTAATAATTAGTAATACCCTGGTTCCTTCCTATGATACTGGAAATAATGTCACCTTTCTAGATATAAGGGATTCCCTTCTGCACGTGCCTGTCACTACCGTTGATCCCTGTGATTTAGGCCGCCATCCCTATAACAGCTTTCCCTTCCTCTATACACCGACCGCTACGACCAGCCTGGAAAAATCCGGCATCACAACCGTGCAGAGAAATCCTTTTCTGGCTCTGTTCGGAAGAGGCGTCCTGGTAGCTGTCGTTGATACCGGAATTGACTACACTCATCCTGCATTTAAATATAATGACGGAACTTCGCGCATCCTCTCGATATGGGACCAGACAGTGCAAACGGGTACAGTTCCCGATACCTTTACATTCGGTTCCGAATACAGCAGGGATCAAATCAACGCCGCTTTAAGTTCAGAGGATCCCTTGGCCCTTGTCCCTACAACGGACCCCGTCGGACACGGAACGGCCATAGCCAGTGTTTTGGCCGGTACCCCGAATGAGGCCGAATCCTTCAGCGGTGTCGTACCTCAAGCAGATCTTGTAATCATCAAATTGAAAGAAGCAAAACAAAACTTAAAAAATATCTTCTTTGTTCCGGAGAGCACTCTCTGCTATCAGGAATCCGATATCATACTTGGCATCCGTTATGCGTTTTCAGTATCAGAACGGTTAAACCGCCCTCTTGTGGTTTGTGTTGCTTTAGGAAGCAGCCAGGGAGGTCATGACGGCAGGGCCTCCATTGACAGCTATATCGATTACCTCACATTGCTGCCTGGAATCGGAATATGCGTTTCCGCCGGCAACGAAGGGAACAATCAAAGGCATTACTTTAACTCCACTACCGAAGCTCCTTATTATAATGATTTTGAACTAAGAGTGGGGGCCAATGATAAAATGCTTTCCATGGAGATCTGGTCATACGCTCCGGCAAGGCTATCCGTAGACATCTCTTCTCCTAACCGTGAATCCACACAGCCTGTTTTTCCTACCTTTAATCAATGCAGAAGGTTCAGTTTCATATTTAATGAGACTATCATCTATGTCAACAACTTCATATTTGAGGAAGCAAACGGAGATCAACTCATCCTGCTGCGGTTTAACAACCTCATTCCCGGAATCTGGTACCTGCGGGTACAGAATATTGAAAGTGAAGGCTTCGCCTTCCATTCCTGGCTGCCTTCCGGTGATTTGATTTCAAGAGATACATATTTTCTCAATTCAAACCCTGATACTACCATAACCTCTCCTGGAAATGGAAGGCATCAGCTGACGGTGAGCGCTTATAACGATGCGACAAACAGCATCCTGCCGGAATCCAGCAGAGGCTATACAAGAATCGGTGAGATCAAGCCTGATCTGGCCGCACCGGGCTTCGAGCTTACCTGTGCGGTTCGCGGAGGCCAATATGGAACGGTAACAGGTACCGGCGCGGCTACGGCGCATGCGGCCGGAATCGTTGCAATGGTGCTTGAATGGGCCATTGTCAGAGGCAATTACCCCCGCATGACCGGAAATAATGTGAACCGTCTCTTAATCAGCGGTGCAGTGCGAAGCAGCTCCTATGTTTATCCAAATAACATCTGGGGATATGGGCAGGTGGAGGTAAACAGACTTTTTGAGCGGCTTGCCAGCTTTTAAAAACCTCAGGAAACATAGAAAATCCAGGAGCCCGATGATGATACAAAGGGCTTCCTGGTTTTTTATTTATTGATATGTTTCTTCCTGATGCGAATATCGTCTCCATAAAGGGGGATCACCGTATAGCGGCTGATCAGCCTTGAGGTCACACGTTCTGTGTACCGGTCCCTCAGCTCATTTATGGGATGGTTGGTGGATATGATCGTGGACCTGGTAGAATTAAGCCGTTCGTTGATGCAGTAAAACAATTCGGAAGATGTAAAGCTGTTATTAAGCTCTGTACCCAGATCATCAATGATCAGAAGATCGCAGTCCAGAATATACTGGTACATCCCTTTCATATCTTCTTCATCCTGGTAATCGAACCGGTTCTTTGAAAATACCTCAAATAAGTCATTGGCCGATAAGTATATCACGGAATAATACCGGTCAATTAACTCTTTGGCGATGCAGTTTGTTAAGAACGTTTTTCCGACTCCTGTAGGGCCTGTAAACAGCAGGTTTCCATGTTCCCCGGAAAATCCCTTTACAAAGCTTTTGCAGGTCTCCACAACCTGTCCCATATACTGTCTGACGGTCCTGTTAAGAACCGGGACTACCCTGGTATCATCAAAGTATTCATAAGAAAATGTATCGAAATTCTCTATTGCAATAATCTGTTCAATGTTTGACTGTGCGTAAAGATATTTCATTTCTGATTGGCGGAAACAGTGGCACTTGGTCCCATCTGCATGTCCGGTATCTTTACAATCCGGGCACCGGTAGCGCATCTCCATATAGTCCGCAGAATAACCGGCTGCCTTTAAAAGTACACTTTTCTGCTCTCTCAAATCTGCAATTTCATTTCTTAAGTCCTTAAGGGCTCCCTTGTCCCCTTCAAGCAGCCTGCGCGCACTGGCCACTGCACTGGTGCTGATGAAATCATCAAGCTCTTTAATAACCGGAATCCTGCGGTATACTTCCGCAATCCGCTCTTCCTGTTCATGTCGGTTCTTAAACTGTTGCTGTCCATATGCCCGCATGATAGCATCGTACTGTGAATTGCTCAGCGCCATAATTACCTCCATTCATCCTGCTGACCCTATGTAATATTATTGCCGCTCCGTTAATTGCTTTAAAACTAGGGCATCATAGTCAATCTCTCTTTGAGGGAAATTCTGAAACTGGTTCTGGCCCCTTCTCCCCTTAGTACCCTGAGCCTGCTTATTATCACCGCTTTTTCCTGTTTTATGTTCTCCGCTTCTCATACGGTCCGCATACTGTTCGTCCAGCTTCCGGATCTCTTCCATGGAGCGTACTCCTGCCTTTTTCCAGCCCTCTAATATTTTGTCCGCATACTGAAAGCTGGGCGCATGAGTGGCCGCCAGTGTCCGGTTACAGGCTTCAACAACCAGTTCCCTGGCAAATCCATAGGCACGGAACCATCTGTCTATGAAATCCTTCTCAAGATCTCCCGGTTTCCTGTCATTTAATCCAAAGGCTTTCATAACAGCAAAGGAATCCTTGGTAAAGGTAAGGGCAAAGCTCTTGGCATCCTCTACAGTCCGAAATCCTTTTTCATGCCAGCTGATCGCCACCGTTTCAATATAACGGATGCTGCTGTGACCGCCTTGCACACAGTATTCTACCACATATTCTAAAAGCTCAGCAGGCATGTGCAGGCCGTCATATAGATAGGCGAACACCTCGCACTCCCTTTGGGTGAATACCTTATTCATGTATTTCTGGGCAATATAAAGAAGCTGAGAAAAATCCTCATCTCCGGCCAGACCACTTATCTTTTCTGGGGAGTAGACCATACGGCGGCCGGATGGTGCCGGCTTTGCTTGTACCTCTGCGATGATTCCGGAACAGGCTGTTTCTGATGCTGCTGGGGATACCGTCTGTTTTATTGGAACATCCTCTTTAAGGACTCCGGCATTCTTCCAGTATGATAAGGCCCGCGACACATCTGCTTCTGTATGGTTTAACGCATCCGCGATCATGGAAACGGTGATTTCTTCTCCTTCATGGCGCATTAAATATAAATATTCTTTTATGTATTCTCCATTGGCCGCAGCCATGTATTCGTCAATGAACTCATTGGTAATGACCGTAACGTTGATCTTGAAACTGCTTTTAATATTCAATGTCATAACCCTCACCTTTTTATATAGCCAGTCCGCAGTGCAGCGAGAAAAGCCTGCGGCTTCTCTCGCTCACGGGCTTTCGCCCTATGAAATAGGCCATGGGAAGATTTTCTTATGTGCAAGCACAACGAAAATTTCCCGTGCCCTATTTCGCACTGCTCATTGCTTTCTTGAATATCATACCACAGGTCCTATTAAAAGAAAATAGCCGTAGTTATCCACCATTTGAATTGTGGATAATGTGGATAATGTGGAAACCAGGTATACATAATTAGGATTTCTCCACCGAATCATGTCGATTTGCTGATAAAACCGAGATTTCTTAAATTGTTAGACTATAAATTATGTAAATTAAAAAATCCACATAGCTTCTTAACATAAAATGTTGAAAACTATGTGGATAATGTGGATAACTATAAGCCTAAAAGCTTTTCTCCCACTTTTACGATATCTCCGGCCCCCATAGTTATCAACAAATCACCGTGTATACAATTTTCTAAAATAAATGTTTCAATCTCATCAAAGGAGGAAAAATAATGAGCTTTTACGCCTCTTTGCTCGATCCTCTCTGCAATATCCCTGGAACTGATTCCTAAATCATCCGCTTCACGGGCAGCATAGATGTCCGCCAGGATCACCTCATCCGCCAAAGACAGTGCCTCTGCAAATTCATCCAGAAATGCTTTTGTCCTGGTATACGTATGAGGCTGGAATGCCACCCACAGCTTTTTATGGGGATAATGCTTTGCTGTTTCCAGGGTTGCCCTGATTTCCTGGGGATGGTGAGCATAATCATCAATGATTATGATGCCTGACAGTTCTCCCTTTTTCTCAAAACGCCGGTTGGTGCCTGTAAAACGCTTCAGTCCTTTTTTAATCAGCTCCAGGCCGATTCCCAGCTCTGTACAAACAGCTGCAGCTGCCAGGGAATTATACACATTATGCTCTCCCGGAACACCAAGTGTTATGGTATCCACAATATTTCCGTCCACCTTTATATCATAAGTAGCCCTTGCCAAATCGTCAAAACGGATGGCTTCGGCCTGATATCTGCTTCCTGGGTCCTTACCATATGTAATCACATTACATGGAAGTCCCTGGGTAATCTCCTCCCTGCTCTCAATGTCATTGTTTATCACCAGGGAGCCGTTTTGAGGAAGCTTTTCGGCAAACAGGCGAAAAGAGTGGCGAATATCCTTTATATCTTTAAAGAAATCCAGATGATCTGCCTCTATATTCAGAATCACCTCCATGGTAGGGAAAAAGGACAGAAAGCTATTGGTATATTCGCAGGCTTCTGTTACAAACAGTCCTGGGCCTCCTACCCGGATATTTCCGCCAATGGAGTTTAAGATTCCGCCTACCGATATGGTGGGGTCTGTTTCAGCAGCCAAAAGAATCTCAGTGATCATAGATGTGGTGGTGGTCTTTCCGTGGGTTCCTGATACGGCTATGGAATTCTCATAATTTTTCATCATCTGTCCAAGGAGTTCTGCGCGGCTCAGTATGGGAAGTCCTTTTTCTTTCGCCCTTGCAAATTCCGGATTATCGGAATGGACGGCAGCGGTATAGACTACCACGTCAATTCCTTCTCTAATATTCTCTGCCCTCTGGCCATATGCGATCGCTGCACCCTTTGTCTCTAAATGGCGTGTCAGCTCTGATTTCTGGGAATCTGACCCAGTAACGGTAAATCCCTCGTCAATGAGAATTTCCGCCAGACCGCTCATGCTGATTCCGCCTATTCCAATAAAATGAATTGCCTCTGGTTTATGAAAATCAATTTGATACATGCTTTTTCCATCCTTAATTTTGTTTTCTGTAATAATGAATGCCTTTTTTTTATTGCGTCCTTTCTTATTATATAAGAAAGCACAGAGAAAATCTACAATTTAATTACAATCAAAAAAATGCACCTTACAGATTTTATGTTCTGTAAAGTGCATTTTATGACACGGTCCTTATGATCCCAGAGCAATCTTTGGCACCTCTTCCACTATGTTGCCGCTGCTTACCTGCGGCATTCCTATTGCAGATACCATCAGATAAAGCATCTCCTTATAGCTTCGGAAAGGCTGCTCCACCCTGCCTTCCCGCCAGTAAATAATACCCTGCCATGTAGAATGCTCACGAAACATGACTTTTATTGAAAAAGTTGCAGTTTGCCCGCCTCTTCTGCACATGGAACAGGCTTCATTGGAAATCAGGCGTCCATAATTGATTCCATACTTTGGAATTTTTTCCCTTGGAGCCCTAATATCCATAAAACTTCCCAGGGTTCCTGCCAGATCAGCCAGAACATCGTGCCGTTCTGTCAGGTCAGCAGGAATATTTTGATAATTTCCCATTATCCGTCCGGACTCATAAGCATCAATTGCCACATGGAAGGAATTCAATGATTCCCCGTCTTGTCCCATAAGGAAGTCACCTCTTAACATCTTGTTCATTAAGAGTATTAATTGAAGCATGCTTTCAAATGACTCCTGCCTGTCTCCATCCTCCCAATGGATCAATCCCTGCCAGCTGGCATGGTAACGATACTGTACATATATGCGGAAAGTGCTCCGTTTTCCCTTTCGTTCTTTCTCTTTGCTGACCCGCGTCACAAAATCCGGAGGATTTGTCCCGGGAAAGTGACGCATTTGAAATGTCTGTTTCGGACAACTCATGGAATCAAATATACGGTCCATATTTAAAATCATCTCCAGCATACTGCCGTATTGGATCCCCTGAGAATCATCACAATGAAACATAACCCCCTTAACGCTCCAATTGTCGCATTCATCCACTGCTACAGTGATATACCGGTCGGTACCGCGAACTACACTCACTCTTCCTTTTGTCATAATTTCCACCATCATCCTTGTGTTATGATATAATTATAAATAAAGGCGGTTACATTTTGGTCACATTTTCCAGTCTCAGTTAAAATTGATATCACGATTGTAACCTGCCTTTTATGGAATACTTTTGCTATCGTATAAAAAAGAAAGCTTATTCAGGATGCTTATTACAAAACACCTGAACAAGCTCAAAAGTAGCTCTTAAATGCATGAAGCTAAGCTGCGGCACCGTAAATATCCAAGGCCTTATTTATCCGACAAGAAACGCCCGAATATTACATGCCTATAATTGTTCAGCACACCAAGCAGTATGTTGCCAAGGATTCCAATTACAAGAATCTCCCCGATTCCCACTGTTAGCATCGCATACCAGATAATATCCTCTGAGCCGTAAGCGTACCGCAGAACCCATGGGATGATAATGGTATTTGCCAAAATCGGCGGAAGGCATACCAGCCACCTGTTTTTCCGAAGCTTATAGGAACCGATAGCTCCGATCAGGGTTGCAAGACTTCCGAAAATCACATCCAGGGTTGCTGCTCCGCATAATAAATTTGACAGGAAGCAACCAATGAACAATCCGGGTATTGCTGCCGGAGTAAAAAATGGCAGAATACAGAGGATCTCTGAAATTCTAAACTGGATGGGGCCGAAGCTGATAGGTGCGAAAACCATGGTCAGCACAGTGTAGACTGCAGCAATCGCCGCTGAAAAAACCATAAAATAGGTTTTTTCTGAAGTTTTGTAATGCATATTCATTTCTCCTTTAGTTTTGTTTTAGGTGTGGAAGGTCTCGAACACACCGGTCGTTGAATGCAGAAGGGCCTTGAGAAAATCAAGGGGTCTGCGACCTTATTGCATAAAAAAGTGTAGCACAAAATACGTTAAAAGGCAAGTAATGACCCAAAATTTGTAACGGAAATAGTCCATATTACGGAGAATGTATTAAAGCAATTAAAAATGATATATAAAAGTAAATTGTATTGACATATTTTAATTTGAGGCATATGATAATATATAGAAAATATTCTATGTGAGGTTGTACTATGGAAGAAAAATATATTCAGAATGCCAAAGTCCTTAAGGCTTTGTCCGATCCAAAACGATTACGAATTGTCGATATGCTTTCTTGCGGTGAGCTGTGCGCCTGTAGTATTTTGGAGAAGTTTCATATTACCCAGCCAACCCTATCCCATGATATGAAAGTGTTGATAAGCGCTGGTTTAGTGAACGCAAGGCCGGAAGGTAAATGGATTTATTACTCATTGAATGATGAATGCCTAAAAGCTTTTTATCAGCAGTTAGGAGAGATATTCACTTCGAAACCCGATTGCATTTGCCACCGTAAAGGTGGTGATATATAGATGCATTACTGTCACCGCAGCTGTCGGTGTCATGTTCCTTAGGGGAAATTTGGCACCGATAAAAAAATTGTCGTAACATAGAAAAAATTCAATATGACAGGAGCATAATTAAATGAAATCAGATCAGCAGACAGACATAGGCTTTTTTCAAAAATATCTGACCGTATGGGTTATTCTCTGTATGGTGATAGGCGTATTAATAGGAAGGTTTTTGCCAGCCATCCCCGATTTTATGAATCAGTTTGAGTATGCCAAAGTATCTATACCGATGGCAGTTTTAATCTGGCTGATGATTTACCCTATGATGATGAAAGTAGATTTTCAGAGTATTAAAAATGTTGGCAAAAATCCAAAAGGACTGTTTGTTACATGGATTACTAACTGGTTTATTAAGCCATTTACCATGTATGCAATCGCCTCACTGTTTTTCTTTGTGATTTTTAAAGCGTTCATCTCGCCAGATTTGGCAACGGAATATCTGGCAGGCGCGGTACTTTTGGGAGCTGCTCCATGTACTGCGATGGTTTTTGTGTGGAGTAGCTTAACGAAAGGGAATCCCGCATATACCGTCGTACAGGTAGCAACCAATGACCTTATTATCTTAGTAGCCTTTGTACCCATTGTAAAATTCTTGCTTGGCGTTTCCAATGTTGCTGTGCCGTGGGATACTCTGATTTTATCGGTGGTACTGTTTGTCGTAATTCCACTGGTAGGCGGAATGCTGACCCGTATACTGGTAATCAAAAAGAAAGGGGAAGAATATTTCAACAATATTTTTGTAAATAAATTTGATGGTGTTACCACTATAGGATTATTATTAACGCTGGTACTGGTATTTGCATTCCAGGGTGAAACCATAATCCGCAATCCCCTACACATTGTCTTAATCGCTGTACCTCTGATTATTCAGACGTTCCTGATTTTCTTTATCGCTTACTTTGCTGCCCGGCAGTTTAAGCTGCCATACTCCATTTCCGCACCAGCTGGAATGATCGGCGCGTCAAACTTTTTTAAACTATCTGTCGCTGTGGCAATCGCACTGTTTGGAACCAGCTCCGCCGCTGCGCTTGCTACTACAGTGGGGGTCTTGACGGAAGTACCCGTGATGCTTTTTCTTGTGAAGATAGCAAATAAAACCACCCATTGGTTCCCGGATCCCATGTCAAACAATAATTTGAGCTAAGTCACATTGAAAAGGAGGATTTGTATGGTTGGCGAATTGAGCATTAGCAACATGAATGATGTATCGAACAGCCAGCAGGCTGTTTATGGGCTAAATTATATGAACAGTACCACAAATGATATAACAACTCCCGTCGATAATGTGATTTAAGGGGAGCTCCCGAATGAAAGCCTCCCCAATATGCTGCCTGCAAATTTGGAACGCTTCTTCATAGGACGCGATTCTAAAATAAATTTAATGAAAGAAGGTAACTTTATGAAAACAATGCAAATTTTTGAACCTGCTATGTGCTGCTCAACTGGACTTTGCGGAGTAGGGGTTGATCCCGAATTACTTCGTATATCTACTGTACTTGATACGTTGAAAAAGCATGGCATAACCGTTGATCGTTTTAATCTCAACAGTGCACCAATGGAGTTTGTGAATAATAAGGCTGTAAATGACTTCATCAATGACAAAGGGCCTGACGGCTTACCAATAACCTTGATGGACGGAGAGATCGTTTTGACCGGAAAATACCCCACCAATGCGGAGATTACGGAGTGGTTAGGCCTGTCCGCCGACCTGCTGGGAACCCCAGTAAAGGCACAGGGAAATGAGGGCTGTTGCTGCAAAGGAGGCTGCTGCTAAAGTGAATTTATTCGATCCACGTACTATTAAACTCACAAAGTACCTTTTTTATACCGGCAAGGGCGGCGTTGGAAAAACCAGCGTTGCCTGCGCCACCGCTGTATCACTTGCAGACAGTGGAAAGCGGGTGCTGCTAATCAGTACCGATCCGGCCTCTAATTTGCAGGATGTTTTCTCCATGGAGCTGTCAAACAAGGGGAATCCGATTCCCGATGTGCCTAACTTGGTTGTGGCAAATCTAGACCCAATTAAAGCCGCAGCTGAATACCGGGAAAGCGTCATTGCTCCTTATCGCGGCAAACTTCCCGGCGCCGTTCTCGCTAACATGGAAGAACAGCTTTCCGGTTCCTGCACTGTGGAGATTGCAGCGTTCAATGAATTTTCCAATTTTATCACAGACAGCAAGGTACAACAGGAATATGACCATATTATTTTTGACACCGCACCCACTGGCCATACGCTGCGTATGCTCCAGCTCCCGTCCGCATGGAGCGATTTTATCAGCGAAAGCACTCATGGTGCCTCCTGCTTGGGCCAGCTTTCCGGTCTGGAAAGCAAAAAGGCTATTTACAAGCAGGCTGTAGAAACTCTGGCAGACGGGAACCTGACCACATTAATCCTTGTGACACGCCCCGAAACAGCACCGTTCAAAGAAGCAGCACGGGCTTATGTCGAACTTTCTTCACTAGGGGTCCTCAATCAAATGCTTGTTATCAATGGTGTACTGACTGAATACAGCGATTCACTTTCTTCCAACCTGTATGAGAAACAGCAGACTGCAATTAACACTATGCCGGAAAGTTTACAAAAGCTTCCGCTTCATATGGTTCCCTTGCGTGCCTATAACGTTACTGGACTTGAAAATGTGCGTGCCTTGTTAAATACTGACCATGTAACTGTACACAACGAAACGCTGAATGCCGTTCATGTTCCTACATTGAATCATGTGATTGACGAACTGGCAGCAAACGGGAAGCGTGTTATTTTCACGATGGGGAAAGGCGGCGTAGGTAAGACAACTGTTGCCGCTGCTGTTGCATTGGGTCTTGCAAAGCGTGGAGAAAAAGTTCATCTTACAACCACCGACCCTGCTGCACATCTGAAATTTGTACTGGAAGAAAACTGCGGCGTTTCTATGAGTCATATCGACGAGGCCGCAGAACTGAAAAAGTACCAGTCAGAAATACTTGACAAGGCTCGCGCGTCTGGTATGAGCGAAGGGGATATTGCCTATGTTGAGGAAGATCTGCGTTCTCCATGTACACAGGAAATTGCTGTGTTTCGTGCCTTTGCTGAAATAGTGGATAAAGCTGACGATCAGGTAGTGGTAATTGATACCGCCCCTACTGGTCATACTCTACTTCTTCTGGAGTCCACACAAAGCTATAATCACGAAATACAGCGAACAAAAGGTGAAATCCCTGAATCAGTGAAAAAGCTTCTGCCAAGGCTAAAATCTGATGAAACCGAAGTTCTTATTGTAACGCTGCCCGAAGCAACACCTGTTTATGAGGCATTGCGTTTGGAGGATGATTTGAAGCGGGCAGGTATATCCGCTAAGTGGTGGATTATCAACCAATCCTTGTACGGCACGGATACCACCAATCCTATGTTGGCAGCAAAGGCATCAAATGAGGTTGAATGGCTTAATCGCGTTGATGAACATGCTGATGGAAAATTTGCGTTAATTACATGGAGTGGCGAAGAAATCAAAGGCGACCGTTTGTTAACGCTTTGAAAGGACGGAAGATATGGTAAAGGTAGCATTTATTTGTGTTCATAATTCTTGCCGTAGTCAAATTGCTGAGGCATTAGGCCGCCACCTTGCGGGTGATGTTATGGAATGCTATTCGGCTGGAACGGAAACCAAGCCGCATATTAATCAAGACGCTGTACGCCTGATGAAACAACTTTATAATATTGATATGGAGGCGTCGCAATATAGCAAACTCTTATCAGAAATCCCACCCGTGGACATTGTGGTGACAATGGGCTGTAACGTCCAATGCCCATTCCTGCCATGTAAGCATCGTGAGGATTGGGGATTGAGTGATCCTACTGGCAAGAGCGACCAAGAATTTATAGATACAATCCGCGTTATAGAAACAAAAATTAGAGATTTAGCAAAAGAAATAAGACGATAGGAAATACCGCCGTTGTGTATGATATGATACCCCCAAGTAGGACACTAAAATATAAAAACTTACTTGGGGGTATCATATCAAATCAACGGCGGTATTTAATGTATGTTAAATAAGATACACCTTCTGATGGTGTCAAGCAATCGTTAATTGTCTATTGACATTTTACTTCATATCATAGAAAAGGAATTAGACATTTTTCCCAACATAAAGTATACTTAAATTCGCAGCCTCAAGCGAAGTACAAAGGAGAAGTGATTATGAAAAGTATAAAAACAAAAATACTGCTTAGCATGGCTTTGACAGTATTTCTTTCCCTGGGTGCGGTGGGTGGTACCAGTATTTATTTAAACTATTCCAGCATGATCGGAACCATGAACCAGACCATGACGGAACTGGCACTCACCGCCTCACAGCGAGTTTCCAAAGAACTGGATATTTATAAAAATATTGCCAATGAAGTCGGCAGTATTGACCGTCTTTCAAGTCCTGTAACCAGTGTGGCAGATAAGGAAGCCATCATAGACCAGAAGGCAAAAACTCACGACTTTCAACGGGGAAACATACTGGGAGCAGACGGAATCAGCTTATTTGATGGAAAAGACTATTCTGACCGGGATTATTTCCAAAAATCCCTAAAGGGCGAGACAGTGGTATCCGATCCTTTAATCAGTAAGATCACTGGACAGCTTACTATTATAATATCCGCCCCTTTGTGGGATAAGGGAATTCCGGATTCAAAAGTAGTAGGCGTCGTGTACTTTGTCCCTACTGAGACTTTTTTAAATGACATCGTTGCCAGCATAAAGATAAGCAAGGGAAGCAGTTCTTACATACTGAACAGAAGCGGCGGTATCATTGCCGATGTGGATATGGAGAAAGTAACCAATGTGACAAATACACAGGAGATCGCTAAGACAGATCCCGGCCTGGCCGCCCTGGCTGCTCTTGAGAAAGGAATGACCGAAGGTAACAGCGGCTTTGGCCGTTACAAAAAGGGTGGTGTAAACGAATTCCTTGCTTATGCGCCCATTGAAGGGACCGACGGCTGGAGCTTCGGTCTTAGAGCTCCCATGACGGATTTTATGGGAGCGACCATAACTGGTATCATCATTTCGGTAATACTGCTCATCGCAGCACTGGCTGTGACCGGAATCATATCCGTTGTCCTTGCCGGAAAAATCGGAAACCCCGTAAATGCCTGTGCCGAACGCTTAAAAAGACTGGTGCAGGGTGATCTGGAATCTCCGGTTCCTGTAATCAACAACCAGGATGAAACCGGTGTGCTGGCAGGAGCTACCCGGGAACTGGCGGACGGTTTAAAAATGATTATCGGAGATGTGGATCATATTCTCAATGAGATGGCAGAAGGCAGCTTAACGGTTTCTTCCAGCTGCGAATCCGCCTATGTAGGAGGATTTGGCGGGATTCTTCAGGCCATGACCCAGTTACAGTCCAGGCTAAGAGATACTCTTTTAAGGATCAACCAGTCCTCTGAGGAGGTAGCATCCGGTGCGGAACAGGTATCCGCAGGGGCGCAGGCGCTCTCCCAGGGAGCAACTGAGCAAGCCAGTTCCGTGGAAGAGCTGGTGGCTACCATAAGCCTTATTTCTTCTCATGTAGATCTAAATGCCAAAAACGCAGAGGAAGCCACCCTCCAGGCAAAGGAGACTTCATCCCAGCTGGAAAACGGAAAAGAACAGATGAAGAGAATGACCGATGCGATGAACGAAATCAACCATACCTCCAGCGAAATTGGTAAAATCATAAAAACCATCGAGGATATCGCCTACCAGACCAATATCCTGGCTTTAAATGCAGCGGTTGAAGCCGCCCGCGCCGGAGAAGCCGGAAAAGGCTTTGCCGTCGTTGCCGACGAAGTGCGCAGTCTTGCATCAAAAAGCGCAGAGGCCTCAAGAAACACCGCTTTCCTCATCGAAAGCTCTGCCCAGTCGGTAGAGAAGGGAACGGGAATCGCCGCTGAAACAGCAGATTCTCTGGAACGGATCGCAGCCTCTTCCGAAAAAATGGCTTCCCTGATATATGATATTGCCGAAGCCTCCCAGGAACAGGCAAGCTCCATTGCCCATGTGGCCCTGGGAATCGACCAGATATCCGGCGTTGTGCAGACCAATTCCGCTACGGCAGAAGAGAGTGCAGCCACCAGCGAAGAGCTCTCCAGTCAGGCCCAGATCTTAAATGGTCTGATGGATCAGTTCCGGTTTTAATTTATACAAAACCGTTTCATAATGAATGAATAATTGCAATTAATAATCATCATTCATTATGAAGCGGTATTTTTTTAATATAGATATTTACTCTTCCGGTTAAAGGACCAGTCCTTTATCAGAATGAAGGATCCTGTTTTTTTGGTTGGAAAAATTTTCACGTAACCATCTACTATATTGACTAAAATCGGAAAGATAACTATAATTATTAATAATTCCATATTCAGGAAATTTAAGAAAAGATATAATATTAAATCATTATGAAATATTATGTCAAATCCGACATTAATCCAAAAATTCATGGAACAAACGTATTATGACAAAATAAACTCAAACTATGGAGGAACATTGTATGTTAAAAAAACGAAAGGTAGGAAACCGGCTGCTTGCTGCATTTCTCATCGTTGTATTGTTTTCAGGCTTAGCCGGAACCATCGGAATTCTGCTCATTCGGACCGTTAATGAGAAATATCATACTGAATTGCAGGATTATGGATTTGCCCAGGGCGATATCGGAAGCCTGGGACAGGCGTTTCAGGCTCACCGTGCAACAATTTTATACATAATTTTTTCGGAGGATCCTGCGGAAACTGCCAATCAGAAGGAAAACCTAAACAAACAGATTGAAATGATAAACCAGAAAATGGAACTGGTACAGGGGCAGATGAAGACCTCCTCGGAAAAAGAGCTTTACAGCGAGCTTACAGAAAAGATGAAATCCTATGAGGCGGTCCGAAGCCATACCATTGAGCTTGCATCGACATCTCCCAAGGAGGCCATGACTACGTTCCGAAGCCAGGCAGCTCCCCTGGCAGCGGAGATTGCAGATACGATCAATACCATGCTGTCAGATAAGTCAACAACCGGTGATTTAAGGTCTGCCGAGCTATCCCGTCTGACATCCATATTTATTGCTATTATGGGCATCATCATACTCATTTCCATTATTACATCCGTTATCATAGCAATCGCCATTACAAGGGGGATCACCCGCCCCATTGACGAACTGAAAGCGGTTGCAGACCGGATGGCCCAGGGAGATTTAAAATGTATTCTGGAATATCGTTCAGAAGATGAACTAGGACATCTTGCAGACAGCATGAGGACGATGATGGGGCGTTTATCCTACTATATGGATTATATCTCTTCTACCACAAGCCAGATAGCTCAGGGAAACTTTGATATTCCACATGACCGGGAGGAATTTAAAGGGGAGTTCCGTTCCGTACAGCTCTCCATACAGAATCTTACTGATTCCTTAAATGATGTCATGGCAAAAATAACCCAGTCCTCAGACCAGGTGGCCTCAGGAGCTGAACAGGTGGCAAGCAGCGCTCAGGCTTTAAGCCAGGGCGCGACCGAACAGGCATCCTCTATTGAAGAGCTGGCCGCCACCATCAATGATATTTCCAATAACATTAACCATAATGCAGAGAATGCAAAGGATACAAACCAGCATGTGAGCAATACCGCATCAGAGCTGGAATATGGTAAAACTCAGATGCAGGATCTGACAAATGCCATGGAGGATATCAGCAATGCATCCTCAGAAATCGGAAAGGTAATCAAAACCATAGAGGACATTGCTTTCCAGACCAATATCCTGGCCCTTAACGCAGCCGTAGAAGCAGCAAGAGCTGGAGAGGCTGGAAAGGGCTTTGCAGTTGTGGCGGACGAAGTCCGCAGCCTGGCCAATAAAAGCCAGGAAGCTTCCAAAAATACTACTGTATTAATTGAGCATACCCTGGCTTCCATTGAGGCCGGAAATCATATTGCCAAGGAGACTGCAAAATCCATGGAGCGCATTGTCCAGTCTTCCAAAACAGCTGCAGACTTAGCATACCAGATATCCTCCGCATCAAAGGATCAGGCATTTGCAGTTGCCCAGGTAACTCAGGGAATTGATCAGATATCAAGCGTGATTCAGACCAATTCCGCCACATCAGAGGAAAGTGCTGCCGCAAGCCAGGAAATGGCCGGACAGGCTCAGATGCTGAAGCTATTAATTGGAAAGTTCCAGTTAAAAGTCTAAAATAAAAAAGGTGTCCAAAAGTCGAAATTAGACTTTTGAGACACCTTTTAAATTTTACGTAAAAATTCAGGTCGGTTAAATACCGGCCATTATGTAGTCAGGCCGAACCTTTCCTCCATAATGGCTCTTAGCCTGTCTACCGTCTTTCCTGCATCAAGGCCGTTTTCATCAATGGTTATGTCGGCATATTTTTCATAATAAGGCACCCGTTCCTCATATAAGTCTTTTAAGGTCATACCGTCCTTTAAGACTACTCCACGGTCTACCAGATTACCCAGCCGTTCTTCCACGCTTTCATAGCTAAGCTTTAAATAAACCACTGTACTGATCTCTTTTAAATGCTCCATAGCTTCTTTTCCATAGATCACGCTTCCTCCCGGGGCAATGACGCTATGGCGGACATTAAGGCCGGCATTGATCCTGTTTTCCACAGCCAGGAAGCCATCCTGACCCTCTTTTTCAATAATTTCCTTTAAAAGGCGGCCTTCCTGCTCCTGGATTACAATGTCCACATCCACAAAAGAATATCCAAGGCGCTTTGCCAGCAAAACGCCTACTGTGCTTTTACCGGAAGCCGGCATACCGATCAGCGTAATGTTATTAAGCTTACTCGTCATTTGTTTTTCCTCCTGCCCGACGGCTTTTTTCCTGACTTTTTCACAGAATAGCCGAAACTTCCAAGCTTTTTCCCCAGTTCAAAATATTCCCCATGAGAATAGGATATAAGCCCTGCATCATTAAGGTGGAATTTCCCTTTTTCGTCCATGAACCGGCTGCTTACAGTCACGCCGACCACCTCAGCCAAAAACAGGTCATGGCTTCCCAGAGGCTTGATCTCTACAACTCTGCAGGCTAAATTCACCGGACTTTCCTCTATTCCGGGTGCTTTTACATGTTCCAGGGAACAAGGCGTCAGCCTCATTTCTGCAAATTTATCCACCTCCCTGCCGGACTTCACCCCGCAGTAATCGGTAGCCCGCACCAGATCCTTTGTCACCAGATTTACCACAAACTCTCTGGTTTCTTTTATGATTTTATAGGAATGCCGTTCCGGGCGGATGGATATGGACAGCATGGCCGGGGTGGAGCATATGGTTCCTGCCCATGCCACGGTAATGATATTGGGTTTTTCCCCTTCCCTTTGGCAGCTCACCATCACCGCTGGAACCGGGTAAAGCATATTTCCAGGCTTCCAGGAAACCCTGCTGTTTTTTACGGTCTTTATATTTTCATTTGCTTTTCTGTATTCATTGTTTTCTTTCTTCTTCATTGACGACAGCCTCCTATTCCTGAACCGCCAGCATAATGCCAGGAATCAGCTGCTTCTTTCTGGATACCACGCCTGGAAGACTTACGATATGGTCTTCTGCCGTCCCTTCCTCTTCCTCTGCGCGGAAAGCTCCGAGAACCATCTGCTTTGCTCCCTGACCCTCACATAACAGTACCGTAGATTCCGTCAGAATGTTGGTAAGCATGAAAAACATCATGTCTACACCATGCTCTTTTCTTGCTTTTTTCATGTAAGGAGGCATACGGTCCTTCAGTTCCTCCAGCTCGCTGGCGTTTAAGGAGCTGATCTGTCCGACTCCAAAGGACACCTTGCCAAGCGTGAATTTTTTGAAATCCTGATAAAAGATCTCCCCATCCGTCTTTCCCTTTAGGTTACTTCCTGCCGCAAACATGGAGGAAGCGTATTTCTCCACCTGGATCCCTGCGATATCCGCAAGGACAAGAGCTGCCTTTTTATCAGACTCTGTACAGGTAGGGGAACGGAATAAAAGAGTATCCGAGATTATGGCGCTGCACAGAAGGCCCGCAATCTTCGGTTCAATCTCTATGTTATTTTCCATATACATCTGATACACGATGGTAGCAGTACAGCCTACCGGCTGGTTACGGAAAAAAACAGGGGAAATGGTTTCTACAGTGCCGAGTCTGTGATGATCGATGATCTCCAGGATTTCCGCACTTTCCATGCCCTCTACCGCCTGGGTTTTCTCATTATGGTCCACCAGGATCAGGCGTTTGCCTTTTGCACCAAGTAAATTCCGGCGGGAAATCATTCCCATGTATTTTCCATCCTTATCAAGAATCGGGAAGTCCCGGTGGCGCTTACTTGCCATGACATCTTTTATCTCATCAATATAATCGTCTTCTTCAAAGGAAATCAACCCTTCGGTAGTCATGAAATAGCTGATAGGAATGCTCTGATTTACCAGACGGGCTGCCGTATATGTGTCGTAAGGAGTGGTAACGACCGTACAGCCACGCTCCTGAGCCAGCTTTTTGATCGTCATGGATACCGCTGCACCTTCGCATACAATGATGCAGGCCGCTTCCATCTCAATCGCGCATAACTGGGATTCATAACGGTTCCCCAGGATCACCAAGTCGCCTTTGGAAATGTAATATTCCATCATATCAGGATTGGCCGCTGCTATAAGGACCTTGCCATGATTGAAATATTCGCTCTTTCCACCAACTACCATGGCCCCTTCTAAGGTTTCCACAATATTTTCATACTGAGTATTTGCCTTTGATAAAATGCTGCTGTCATATACGTTCATATAGGACTTTGCAATATCACCTACCGTAATCAGCCCTTCCAGCATCCCATCCTCGGTTACCGTCGGGATGGTGACTACATTTGCTTCCTGCATCTGTTTCCAGGCCTTTTTTAAGGACAGGTTTTTCTTTACACCCTTTGTTTTACGAATATCGATATCACGAACCTGTGTCTTCACATTTTCCACAAGCTCCGGCGCTTCCACTTCAAAATAATGGAGCACGAATTGTGTCTCCTCGTTGACGTGACCAGCCCTACCTGGCTGATATTCTTCTCCGGTCAGCTTTCTTTTTAAATTTGCATAACAGATGGCAGAACAGATGGAATCTGTATCTGGATTTTTATGGCCTATTACGATAGTCTTTCTGTTCTTATAATTTTCTCCCATACTTTCCTCCTTTTTTCATAATGTGTTTACAGGTCGTTCATATTCCGTTCATATATATTTTTTATACTAAATACATAGAAAATATATGAGTCAAATTGATTTAATCGTCAAATTGCACATAGATTTTTCATAATTGCCCCGATTGCCTGCCAATCGGGGTCTCCTCATTTTATGAGGCTTATTCTTTGTGAAGTATTCCCATTATATCATAATTTAGTAAATTGTAAATAAGAGGACGGGGCGTTATAGCCATTGAGGAACTTAAAAACCAGAAAATATAAGAAAGAGGAAGGAAGGGATGTTATAAAAACATCCCTTCCTCCCATTGCTTTTCTATCTCCATTTTATATCATATTCAAATACCTGATTGCATTTAAATGAGCGTTATCCAGCCGTATGGTCTCCATGAAAGCCGCCTTCGCCCCCTTTATATCCCCAAGTCCCATTTTTCCAAGTCCTATAAGGTAGTTGCAGTGGGCTTTGTTTTTCTTATCCAGGTCGTCTTCATAGATCAGGAAATCGGGCAGGGATACGGCGAAATATTCGATCTTCATGTTATCGAACATATGCTGTTCTCCGTAATCCAGCAGCTTATAGAACCTGGACCTGGCCTCTACCGGTTTTTTAAGCTTTTCCTTAGCCAGCCCCTGGTAATAAATCATATCCGCAGGCTGGTCATTGTAATACATCATGCCTGCCGGTTCATCCGTTCCTATACTGGCCGCTTCATAACAGGCTCTGGCTGCTTCAGTCTTACCCAGATTCTCCATGACCACGCCCAGATAATAATTGATATGATTGTCCTTTGTTCCTTCTAACTTTCCTTCTCCCAGATTCTCCGGATATTTCAGGGCCTTTGTCAGGCATTCTTCCGCCCTGCCCCATTCCTTTGCATCCATTGCCTGCCTTGCCAGCTCCACAAGGGAGACTACATACTGGGCAGTTACCTTTCCTTCCCCGCCTTCCCAGGGATGGAATTTATAGCTCATAATGAATTCATAAGCCTCACCGTAACGTCCCAAAAGGTTTAAAAGCGTTGCATATTCAATCATCAGATCGTCACGCTTCATAAATACATCTCTAGCAGCTTCATAGTTTTCCAGACGTTCTGCTGCAGGCATTTCCAGCTTTTTGTAAAGCTGATCCAATTCCAAAAAGATCCTTGCATCGGCTGGGTTCAGGCCATATGCCTTTTCCATGGCCTCTCTTGCCCTTTCCCTGTCCTTTTCCTTGTTATAATAAGCCAGAGATAAATTTCTCCACACAGTTGGGAACCGGGGATTTAACCGGGCAGACTGCTCCCAATAAGAAAGGGCAGTACGGTACTGAAGCTTATCATAATATAAATTTCCCAGATAATAATTGGCGTTGGCTCCTTCCGGATTCTTTTCCGCCGCAAACTTAAGTACTGGGATGTCCTCCAGCTTATTAGGGAAACAGTAATCCGTGCTGCACCCCTCCGCCTGCTTTAAAGCCTCTTTTAAAGCTTCTGATCCGTCCTTTCCCATAAGCTTCAGATAGTAGGCTTTATAGTAATAGAGCATGGGCCATTTCCCCGAACACTGTTCCAGGGTCTGGACGGCGGCTTCGTATGCACCTAATTCCGCATAATGTCTGGCTGCCATTAAATAGTTTTCATGAAAGCCTCTGGTCAACCGGCTTATCTCCCGCCTGATTTCCTCCTGACGTCCTGGCTCCAGATATGCTGCTTCCAAACGGGATATATAGTCAAAGGAGTCCACCTTCAAATTCTCCTCAATGAGAGCTCTGGCTTCTGCCGTCCTGCCGAGCCTGCGCAAGAGGTAGACGTTTAAGGCTCTGGCCTTTACATTATGTGAATTTCTCACCAGTCCCTTTTCCACAAATTCCAAAGCACTTTCATAATTTCCTCTCATGGATTCGATGCAGGAAAGATAATAAAAGCCCATTTCCTGCTGCTCACCTGACCACGTAGCCTTATAAAAGGCATCAAAGGCTTCCTCAATCTTTCCCTGATACAAAAGCGCCAGGCCCAGATTGTAATAAGGTTCAGAGTCATAAGGGTTGGGATTTTTCCGCACAGCCCTTTTTAACGCCTTTTTAAAATGCTCCTCTGCCTCCTCAAAACAGCCTCTGCGCATGAGCAGGGAACCGTAGGCATTATTGATGCGGATATCTTCAGGATCCCTTTTTAAGCCTTCTATGTAATAAGGATCCGGTCTGTAAGTCGCATGGCGGTACTGCTCGATATGAAGCCCGGTAAGATACAACTCTTCATTTGTCATAATCTTTTCCGGATCATCGGCCGCTTTTGCAGGGCTTGGAAGCTTTGGAACCTCCTTCTTTAAGGGGGTATAGGAAACCAGCTCCCTTTCGCCGGAAATTACTTTAAGAGTCAGCCTTGTCTCATCCTCCACGCCGGTATGCAGTGTCTTTTCATAAGTATGGACCGGAGAAAGAAGAGTTGTTTCATCAAGAAGCGTATCCTTGCCGTAAGTCAGCAGAATCCTCGCATCAGGATACTCCTGGGTTCCGTATGCAGCAATATGGATCTCATGTTCCCTTATCTCCAGGTTTATGACGGCATGAATGGAGGCGTTTTTCACAGGGCCAACGGCCTTATAAGGCATGAAATACTGGGTGAAGGTTTTTTCCTCCATTGGCTTTAACCAGGTGAAATCCGGCTGATTATCAGTGTAAACACCGGTCATCAGCTCAATATAAGGACCGTCCTCATCGGTTAAATTCCGGTCCCAGGCCTTTCCGAAATCCCCGCAGCCCCAGGTCCACTGCTTCTTTCCTGGTGAAATGTGATGGTCTGCCACATGAAGGATTCCCGCCCCCACCTGGTAATCATAGCCGCCGACAAAGTTAAACTCACTCTTTTCAGCCATGTAAGAGGTAGGTACCGGAATATTTTTATAACGGGAAATATCAATGCCTTCACTGTAATCATGCTTATAATAGACACCTGTGGCAATGGGGAAACGGGATACATCTCTTTTTCCGTGATCCATAACGGCATGGACATCCGGCGGGAAGATGGACTGAGTGTAATCATTGACCGGAACCGCCGGGTTTGCCCACCATAAAAAGGTCTGGGGCATTGGCGTGGGGTTATAAAGCTGACCCTTTATCTCAATATAGGCCTTTCCTGGATGCAGGGTGAAGCTGGCCTCCCCCTTGGTTCCGTACATCTGGTCCACATCGCAGATCCGGCAGGTTTTAGAACCATCCTCATGTTCTACCAGCATATAGTCTACAGGGGAATAGGTGGTGGGCCGGTGGTGCTGGGGCCAGTTAAATTCAATCCCGCCGCTGATCCAGGGTCCGCAGAGCCCTACCAGAGCGGGCTTTATGACGTGGTTGTAATAGACGAAATCATAGTGATTCGTTTTGTCAAAGGCCCGCTGGATTCTTCCCCCAAGCTCCGGGAGTATCATTACCTTTAAATATTTATTTTCCAGCCAGACTGCCTGATAGGCTTTGTCCGTCCTGGTATCATGGATCTTCTCAATAGTAGGATAAGGGTAAATTTTTCCCGAGCTTCCCTGATAAACACGGCTTTCCAGAAACATCGGGTTTTTATCTGCTTCCCCCACCTCATAAGTGGGTATGACGATGGACTCCTCCCATATTTTTACTGCTTCCATTCTTAGACCTCCTTTTAAGTTCTTGCCTATACTATATAATCTTTTACCATGGTTTTCATTAGCTTTAGTTGCTTACTAGTTTATAAAAATTGCTCTAATTCAATTGACGAATTACTGTTTATTTTCTATAATGGTTATATAAAAAGAAAGGAGGGCCCATATATGCTGTCTACAGAACGCGGGGTCATCTCAGGGTCGGATTATTATGTTTATACGCCCAGTGCCCTGGCAAAAAGAATTTTCTTATATCCCATCAACATGGGACTTTTCCGGTACGAACCCGGATATTCCCTTCATCGAAATTCCTATGACAGCTTTCTCATCATGTTCATCCGGAGAGGAGAATGCCAGGTTGAAACAGGCGGACGAGTCTTTCATGCAGGCGAAGGACAGGTAGTGATTCTAAACTGCTTTGAGCCTCACGCCTACTGGACGACAACGGGCTGGGAAGCGGAATGGCTCCATTTTGACGGCATAGGTGCGGCAGGATATTATGATGCAATCCTGGATGGTGGCCCTCCGGTCATTACCCTGAGGGATACCTACCGTCTGGAAAAATATCTGCATAAAATTTATCTGCAGTTTCGGGAGTGTATTTCCGTCAAAGAAGCCTGGCTGAACAATTACATTGTTAATATATTAACGGAACTTTTGGTTAACAGGGACTTTGAGCGCTCAGAAAACGTCTCTTCCAGCATCATTGAGGACACCATTGCCTACATCAACGAACATCTGACCGATCCCCTTACCCTGAAGGATCTGGCGGATCAGGCTTCCTTAAGCCCCTTTTATTTCAGCCGGCTGTTTAAAAAGGAATCCGGATTTTCGCCTCACGAGTATGTGATCGCTGCCAGGGTCAACAATGCCAAGTTCCTTTTAAAGTCCCTGGACATCTCCATCAAGGATATCTGTTTCAGCACAGGCTTTACCAGTGAAAGCAGCTTTTGCACCACATTTAAAAAAGTGACGGGAATCACGCCTTCCGAATACCGTTTTTCTATCAGGAACTGAAAAAAGCGCCCCTGCATTGCAGAGGCTGCTTTTTTTCATCACCGGGCAATCGGTTTATTCCGCTGCTTTCCCCATCACTTCCTTATAATTTTCGGGGGTAACGATCACCGCATCTACGGCTGTCTCAATTGGAACCTCTTTTCCGCTGATCACATCGTATAAAACATTGACTGAGCCTGCTCCTACCGAATCAGAGGAGAAATAAGCTGCTGCCTTCATACAGGTTCCGTCGGCGCCCTTATTGTTCCACTCATCCTTTGCCATATAAGCTCCAAGGCCTACTGCAATAGCATCGGCATCTAAGCCTGCACTTTCCAAGGCACGGACTGCACCGATCGTACCTTCCTCATTGGCTCCCGTCACCAACCACTTCTTGATTTCCGGATGGGCGGTGATGACTGATGTAGCAGCTACATTTCCCTTATCCGTAGTCCCGTCATGATCGGCTTTGTAAATCCGCTCTTTCGGAAAATCAGGGCAAGCTTCCGTAAACTTGTCTAATTCTCCTTCAGCCCTGGGAACACAGGAGGAAACTGTATCCATGGTCAGTATCATCAACCCACATTCCGGATCTTCTGCCAGATTATTTTTATTGGCATAATCCGCCAGCCACTGGCCGTTGGCCTGTCCGATTACGTAAGCATTAATGCCCACCCATGGAGCGATCTTTTCTCCTGCCTCCGTCTGGAGTGCATCATCGGCCGATACAATTGGGATGCCGGCTTCCTTGCATTTATCAACCACAGCCTGGGACATGGTCTGGTCCGGGATACAGGTAACGATTCCCTTTGCCTTATTTGCAATGGCATTGTCAATAGCCTTTAAGTATTCTTCCGGATTCATTTTTGCATCCACATAGATAAATTCATCACCCTTTTCTTCCACTGCCTTCTGTGCTGCTGCCCCTTCGTCAATGAACCATGTCTGATCCCCGGCTTTGTAGATTCCATAAACGACACCCTTTGCCCCTGCTTCTGTCTGGGTCCCGCCTGTTGTTGTCTCTGCCGTACCTGCTGCTGTCGTGGTTTCTGCCGGCTTTTCATCGTCAAATCCGCTGCAGGCTGTTAACCCCATTGCCATTGCTGCTGCCAAAATAATCGCTGCTGTTTTTTTCATGATTTAAACCCTCCTGTTTTAATTTTTGCTCTATCTTCAGAAAACCTGACGGTTTCCCTTGGAACGTTATAAATTCTTCATGGATGCTGCCAGTAAATCCCGCTCTCTTTTCTGCTTTCTTAAATAGTCTGTTGCCAGGGCGAATAAAAGAAGCCCTCCCTTTGCCACAAACTGCCAGAAGCTTGGGACATTTACCATTGTAAGACCTGTATTAAAGGACTGGATCAGTATGATTCCAAGGATGGTACCTCCCATATTTCCAACTCCGCCGATGAAAGATACTCCGCCCAGAATAACCGCCGTGATAGCATCAAATTCCAGGTTCACATTAGCCGCCGGCTGGCCGGAATTCATACGGGCCGCAAAGATAATTCCGCCGATGGAGCAGAGGATTCCCATCATCACATAACAAGTAGTAATGATCCTTTTGGGATTTAAACCGGCAAGCCTGGCAGCTTCCATGCTGCCGCCGATGGCATATACGCTTCTTCCGAATTTCGTTTTGGAAAGTATGATGCCAAAGATGATGATACAGATCACCATGATCCATACGGAAAGGGGAATGTTTAAGATCCTTGCTTTTCCCAGGATGAGAAAGGTCCTGTTGCTGATGGAAACCGGCTTTCCGCCGCATATGATATAGGCAAAGCCTCTGATAATGGACTGGGTCACCAGGGTTGCAATAAAAGCCTCCAGATGAATCCGGTTTACCATAAAGGAGTTGAAAAATCCGATGAGGATCCCGCAGCCAATGGTAAGGATCAGCGCAACTACGAAAGGAACTCCCTTGCCTACAAAAAGAGCCGCCATAACGCCGGAAAATGCAGCCACAGAGCCGGGCGACAAGTCATTCTGCCCTGCAATGATTAAATATGTATGGCCCACAGCCACCAGCCCTACAAGGGAAGCCGCCACCAGAATATTGATTAAGTTCGTAACCGAAAGAAAGTTCTTATTCAGAGAGGTAAAAAGCCCAAATACCACTACGATTGCCGCGAGCAGTACGATCTTGTCACCATTTATTTTGATTCTGCTTTTCTTATTTGTTCCCATTATTCCTGTACCTCCCCAATCATACCCAGACTCAGAAGCTTACTTTCGGTCGCTTCCTCCGCCGCTATTTCTCCTGTGATTCTCAGTGACTTCATAACAATGATCCGGTCCGACAGACCGATCACCTCAGGAAGCTCGGAGGATATCAGAATGATCCCCAGTCCTTCCTTGGCAAATTTACAGATCATATGATAAAACTCTGATTTGGCGCCTACGTCAATTCCCTTTGTTGGCTCATCCAGGATGAGCACCTTTGGATTCGTGCTGATCCAGCGGGCCACAATACATTTCTGCTGGTTTCCGCCGGAAAGCTCCACGATCTTCTTGTCAGGAGACGGAGTCTTGATCTTAAAATCCTGGATTCCCTTTTGTGCCAGCTCCTCTTCCTTCTCCCCGTTTACAAACCCCAGCCTGTTGGAATTGGTATCCAGCATGGCAATGTTCATATTATCGCTGACGCTTAAATTTGAAAGAATTCCCTGAAGCTTCCTGTCTTCCGGCACCAGAACAATCCCGTGCTCCATGGCTTCGTGAGGAGAGCGGTTGCGTATTTTCTTTCCTTCCAGATAAATCTCACCGCTTTTTACCTCGTCAGCTCCAATGACGGCCCTCATAAGCTCCGTCCTTCCCGCCCCTACAAGGCCGGAAAAGCCTAATACCTCTCCTTTTCGCAGTACAAAGGAATTTTCTTTCACATAGTCTGAAGATAAGTTTTTCACCTCCAGAAGTACATCTCCTATCACCTTATCCCTGTCTAAGCTTCTGTAAATATCTCCCAGGTCTCGGCCCACCATCATTCGGATCAGTTCCGCTTCCGGCACCGTTCCTGTCTCCACCGTGGCCACGTAACGCCCGTCTTTAAAAATCGCCACCTTATCCGTAATCCTCCGAAGCTCGTCCATTCGGTGGGATACATAGATGATGATCTTCCCTTCTTCCTTTAACTTCCCAATGATCCTAAATAAAGATTCGATCTCTGAATCCGACAGGGAGGCCGTAGGCTCGTCAAAGCAGATCACCTTTAGATTTTCTCTGGAATAGGCCTTCATAATCTCAACCATCTGCTGATAGGCGATACTTAAATCCTTTACCTTAGTGGTTGGACTGATGGGAAGTCCAAAATCCTCTATGATTTTTGCAGTCATCTCATTTGCCTTACGGATATCAATAAAGCCCAGCCTGCTCACAGGCATTCTCCCCAGATAAATATTCTCCGCCACGGACAATTCCAAAAGAATCTGCCGCTCCTGATATATGACGGAAATCCCTTCTTCAATGGCCTCATGAGGAGACTGAAAATGCTTCTGGGCGCCATCCAGGAGATATTTCCCCCCGGTAGGCTGGTAATCCCCATTGAGCACCTTTAACAGGGTGGACTTACCAGCCCCGTTTTCCCCTAAAAATGCCAGAACCTCCCCGGAATACGCTTGAAAGGATACCTGGTCCAACGCCTTTACTCCGGGAAAATATTTGGATATATTCTGGAATTCCAATACGCTCCCCATGTCTTACCTCCTCTTTTTTATTCCAGCTTTATGTTTTAATAAATTCATTATATCATTGAAACAAAATTCATCATTATGTAGGTTTGCTCTATCATTGCGAAAAATTGCTCTCATTTATTACTGTCCCTCCTTTCTTTATGATGGAACGGCTTACTTCCGTTCAAAATTTTGCCATCTATCCTCTTTTTTACCACTAATTGCACCCGCGCTCTCTTTCCGCACGGTTCTTACAGACCGTTAATGATCTGGTTCCCATTGCTTTCTCTTGCTCTGTCATTTCGAAAAATTGCTCTTCTATTTTTTTGCCCTTTCCCTTTCATGGACAAGTCCTTATACTGGTTTTATTGGAGGACATGCGTATGAAAATCAAAACCAGAGAATTATGGAATCAGGCGGGAACCGCTTATACGGTTTATGATATGAGCACCAGCCTGGGCTTGACAGTTTCCGTAACGGCGCTTGGAGCGGCCATTCAGCAGATTGCCATAAGTGATGAAAGCGGCAGGGATCAGCCAATCACCCTGGGCTTTGAGAATATGGAACCGTATGAAAGCTGTATCTGCTATGCAGGAGCTACCCTTGGACCTAATGCCGGAAGAATTGGGGAAGCCTTACTCCCTGTAGTACCGCAGATATGCCGGCTTTCAAAAAATGACGGAGAAAACCAACTCCATGGAGGGATAAATAATTTATCAGTCATACCCTGGAAGGTAACTTCTGTGGCTTCCGGCCTGGAATCGGCCTCTATCCTGCTGTCTGCAGTCCAGCCTGACGGCCTGGATGGATATCCGGGCAACAGGATCTATCAAGTCAAATATACCCTGGAAGACACCAACTGGCTTACCATAGAATACACTGCGGTAACAGACGCTCCTACCTATATCAACATGTCCAACCACACCTACTGGAATCTTTCCGGTGATTTTTCTGTCTCCGGACTGGAACAGGAGATCCAGATATTTGCAAATAACGTATGCATAAATAATAAGGACCATCTGCCGGCCAATATCATTCCTGCCGCAGATACCGTATTTGATTTTCGGTCTTCCAGGCAGTTTTTATCCCTAATCCATTCTGTTAAAAGCCCTGTCTGCAAGGAGCAGCTTTCCATTGGAAGGGGATACAATAACGCCTACATCCTTAACAGAAATCAGTCGTTTAGTCTGCAGAGGTCTGCAAAACGGCCTGCAGAGATTCATAAGGCCTGCATCCTGCGGGATAGAAGGACCGGACGAACCCTGAAAGTAATGACGGATGCACCCGCCCTGGTTTTGTATTCAGGGGGATTTTTGCCCCCTGGATTGAATTTGTGCGGCGGTGCGTCCTCTTCCGCCTCTTGCGCCATTGCATTGGAAGCACAGGATATTCCTGATGTGATGCATCTGCTGCCCGGCAATTACCGGCTCACCACCCCGGAACAGCCGTTTTTCAGGACCATACGGTACCATATTTCATAGTTAAAAGCGTCATCCCTCTTGCCATACTCTCTTTGTTTATTATAATATAATTATCCATATAATAGTCAAATACCCGAAAGGAGAATGGCATGGAACTTAAGTGTAGTTGCTGTAATAAATTGTGCACTTCAAAAATCCCTCTTTTTGAGCCCCTTTCTATAGAGGAACAGAAGGAACTGATATCAAGGGCCCGGCATCTGGATTACAAAAGAGGGGAGACGGTTTTTCATGAGTATGACCCGGCAGATAAAATACTCGTCATCCGTTACGGAAAGGTTAAGTTAAGCCGCTATTCCCTGGAAGGAAAAGAATACGTTCTTGATATACTGACTGAAGGCGATATCTATGGAGAGCAGAACATATTCGGCGGAAAGGCCTTTGAAGCAAATGCCATTGCCCTGGGAGAATGCGGAGTATGTCTTATCTTCTTGACGGATATCCAGGAACTGATATTAAAAAAACCGGAAATCGGAGTCAAACTATTGAACGTGGTAGGACAGAAGCTGTCAGCGGCAAATGAGCTGGTGCAGCTGTTATCCGTTAACGATGCAAAAGCCCGTGTGGCAGGTTTTCTTTTATTCAGAAGCAGCCGGATCAAGGGAGAAACCATCGAATTGACCAGAGATGATATATCCGCTTATATTAATGTAAGAAGAGAAACCATAAGCAGAAAGCTGGGAGAACTTCGCAAAGAAGGTGCTGTTGAGTTAGAAGGGAATCGTAAGATCCATGTCAGAAACAAAGATATATTAAGAGATGTTTTTGAAAATGAAACATAAAAATAAAAAATTAAAAAATAATGATTTAAATCACATTTTTTATTCTCTTTTCCGGATATACTGGCCTTACAAACAAAAACAAATGGTTCTGAAAGACATAGAATTCAGAAAAGAGGAGGAGAATATGATTACAGGTAACATGAAAGTAAACGATGTTGTTAAGGCCTATCCGGAAGCAGTTGAGATCTTTAATGACTTTCATATTGATTATTGCTGCGGCGGAAAGGATGCCTTGGAAGAGGCTATACAGAAGCTGGGAATCGAATCAAAGAGCTTCATTGAACTGCTGAATAAAAAGATTGTGAATCAACCTCAAAGGTCAAATAAGGGACAAGTACTGGCCGTGGAACGGTTGACGGAAATGGAGGTCCCTGACCTGATTGATTATATTATTAACACTCATCATTCGAAAGAACGAATCCTGTTAGCAGAAATCGATGAGCTGATCAACAAGGTTTTGCTGGCTCATTACGAACACCATCAGGCACAGCTTGTTCCCTTACACGGGTTTTTTTCAGACTTGAGAAAGGAACTCCAGGAGCATTTTGCAAAGGAAGAGAAGCTTATTTTCCCCTATATGAAAAAAAGCTTTGAAAGTGGCATGGGCGCCGGATATGTGAAGGATTTAGAGGATGAACATGAAGCAGCCGGAAACCTGATAAAAGAAATCACAGCCTGCACCAATGATTTTAATGCGCCGGAAGACGGTTGTGCTTCCTACCGCCTGGCATTTCAAAAGCTGCAGGAACTGATTAATGATGTGTATATTCATATATTTACTGAAAACTCACTGCTGTTTCCAAAATATGAAGGAGGAAATTGATCATGAAAAAGCTTGTGAAAAATAATGTTTATTGGGTTGGTATCATGGATTGGGAGCTGGAATCCTTTCATGGAGCGGATTACTCCATTAATCATGGCTCAAGCCAGAACGCCTATTTAATCAGGGAAGAAAAGAATGTACTCATCGACACGGTATGGAAGCCGCATTCCACGGAATTTATAGATAATCTGGAAAAAGAGATTGATTTAAAGGAAATTGATTTTATTGTTGCCAACCATGGGGAAGTGGATCACAGCGGTTCCCTTCCTGCATTGATGGAGAAAATACCGGGCACACCTATTTATTGTACAGCCAACGGGGTGAAATCTCTTACCGGACAGTATCACCATCCGGAATGGAATTATCAGGTGGTGAAGACCGGGGATTCCATTGATATCGGAAATGGGAAGAAGCTGGTTTTTGTGGAAATGAAAATGCTCCACTGGCCTGACAGCATGGCTACTTACCTGACGGGGGATAATATCCTCTTTTCTAATGACGCTTTTGGACAGCATTTTGCAGTAGAGGAATTATTTAATGACAAGGCTGACCAGTGCAGGCTTTGGGAGGAGGCTATCAAATATTATGCCAATATTCTGACTCCGTTTTCTCCTCTTGTGAAAAAGAAAATTGAGGAAATACAGGGGCTTAACCTGCCCATCGATATCATTGCTACCAGTCACGGTTCCATCTGGAGGGAAAATCCTTTGCAGATCGTGGAAAAATATTACGAATGGTCACAGAATTATCAGGAGGATCAGATCACCATTGTCTATGATACGATGTGGGATGGCACGAAACAGCTGGCCCACAAGATCAGTGCCGAAATTGCACGGATTTCGCCGGATACCAGGGTAAAGATTTATAATATTTCCAAGGTAAATAAGAATGATATAATGACTGAGGTGTTTAAATCAAAAGCCATTGCCCTTGGTTCCCCAACCGTAGGGGGCAGCATCCTTTCTTCTGTGGGAGGATGGCTTGATTTTCTGAAGGAACTGAAGTATAAGGGCAAAAAGGCGGCGGTGTTCGGCTGCTATGGCTGGAGCGGAGAAGGAACAAAGGTCCTTCGGGAACGGCTGACGGATGCCGGCTTCTCAGTGGTGGAGACGGAAGCTAAGTGTCTTTGGAATCCGGAAGAAGAGGACTTTAATAAGGCGGCGGAGGTTGCTATGGCGCTTTGCAAGTAATTTTGTATTTTTAAATAAAAAAGAGGCGGATTCGAAAGAATCCGCCTTTTCACTTTTAATCCAGGATCAGTCTTGCTGCTCCATAAATTCCTGCATCATTACCCAGCTTCGCCAGAACGATTCCGCTCTTATTTTTGGAGATAGGTGAGTACTTGTCAAAATGTTTATATAGTATATCAATTAAAAAGGATCCCGCTTTTGAAACGCCGCCCCCAATAACAAAGACTTCTGGATCTGTTACCATGGAAATCTGGGCCAGGGCAAGGCCAAGGTAATGGCCTACTACTTCCATAATCTCACAGGCCAGCTCATCCCCTTCCTTGGCAGCATCCAGCACATCCTTAGCCGTTACGTTATCTCCAAATGTCCTGAGAACGGATGGGGTATCTTTTGCAGCCATTTTTCTTCTGGCTTCTCTTGCTATGCCTGTTGCACTGGCGATCTGCTCCACGCAGCCCACGCCTCCGCAATTACAGCTTTCTGTTTCATCGTCACGGATATGGATATGTCCGATCTCTCCGGCCAGGCCATGCTTTCCGGCAACGATCTTCTGGTCAATGATCACACCGCCGCCTACACCTGTGCCCAGGGTAACCATAACGATATCATCATAGCCCTTTCCGCCTCCCTGCCACATCTCTCCAAGTGCTGCAACATTGGCATCATTGCCGCTTTTTACCGGGATGCCGTGAAGCATTTCACTCAGTTCTTTTTCTGGATACATGTCACGCCAGCCCAGGTTTACGCAGACTTCCACATACCCGCTGGGCATGACTGGGCCTGGGACTCCCATACCTGCTCCTTTTACCTCTTCCAATGGAATATTCAGCTCTTTAAGGGTTTTCAGTATGGAAGCGGCGGTATCGCTTAGAATGTGTTTTCCGCCTTCTTCTTGTCTGGTGGGGACTTCCCACTTATGGATGAGCTCTCCTGATATTTCAAATATTCCGATTTTTACAGATGTACCGCCTACATCTACACCGACACATTTCATTCCCATTTTGAATACACTCCTTTTTACTTTTGTAACGTAAGTCCGCAGATGACACTCTTAGATGGATTGTGCAGCCTCTGCTACTTTCTCTGCTGTAAATCCGAAATGTTCAAATAAAAGATTTGCGGGACCGCTGGCACCGAAGCCTTTCATGGTTACATACGTTCCGTCCAGGCCTACATATTTGCCCCAGCCGAAATCACTTAATGCTTCTACTGCCACGCGCTTGCGGACTGCTTTTGGAAGGACGGATTCCTTATACTCTTCGGTCTGTTCCTCGAACAGATCCATACAAGGCATGGAAACCACACGTACCTTTTTGTCGGCAAGAAGCTTCTTCGCATTGACTGCCAGCTCTACCTCGGAACCGCTTGCAATCAGAATGATCTCAGGTGTTCCTTCACAGTCATCGATTACATAGCCTCCTTTTAAGGCTTCCTTGCTGCTTCCCGGCATAGGCGTTAAGTTCTGTCTCGTAAGAACAAGAGCGGTAGGGGTTTTCTTAGAGGTCAGTGCAGAATACCAGGCTGCTGCTGTCTCTGTCTCATCACAGGGACGGAACACATGGAAATTAGGCATTGCCCTTAACATGGCAAGCTGTTCAATCGGCTCATGGGTTGGTCCATCCTCTCCGACACCGATGCTGTCATGGGTAAATACAAAGGTCAGAGGAACGCCCATTAAAGAGGATAAGCGTGCCATTGGCTTTGTATAATCGCTGAACACGAAAAAGGTTGCTATATAGGTGCGAAGGCCTCCGTGAAGCATCATTCCGTTTCCGATCGCTGTCATGCCAAGCTCCCGTACGCCAAAATGCAGATTGCGGCCGCCGCCGTTTTCCTTTGAAAAATCACCCATATCGGACATGTTGGTCTTATTGGAAGGAGCAAGGTCTGCAGAACCGCCGATTAAGTTTGGCATACAAGTCTTTAAACGGTTTAAAACCTGTCCGGATAAATTCCTGGTTGCATCTGCCTTTTCAGACCGTTTCCAGAAGTCTTCGCATTTTTCAATGGCCTTTTCTCCTGCATCCGGGTCATGGTATGCATTCCAAAGTTCTTCCATATCAGGATACTCCTGGCAGTATGCAGCAAACATAACATTCCATGCCGCTTCTGTTTCTGCCTTATCCTCTGCGATTTTTTGATAATGACCGTACACTTCTTCAGGAACATAGAATGGCTCCATGGAAGGCCAGCCTAAGTTTTCCTTCAGGGCTGTTACATTGTCAGCTCCCAGAGGCTCTCCGTGAGCACTGGCTTTTCCCTGCTTCGCAGGACAGCCATAGCCGATCTGGGTCTTGATGGTAATAAAGGAGGGGTGTTCGGTATCTGCTTTCGCTTCTTCGATGGCTCGCCCAATGGCTTCCAAATCGTTTCCATCCTCAACGGTAATGGTCTGGAAATGGAAGGCTTCCATGCGCTTTTTCACATCCTCAGTGAATGCGATGTCAGTGCTTCCTTCAATGGAGATCTGGTTGGAGTCATAAAGAACGATTAATTTTCCAAGGCCAAGGGTACCAGCCAGGGAAAATACCTCAGAGGAAATACCTTCCATCATGCAACCATCTCCGCCAAGTACATAGGTGTAATGGTCAACAACCGGATAATTCTCTTTGTTGAATACGGATGACAGATGTTTCTCAGCAATGGCCATACCAACTGCCATACCCATACCAGCACCCAAAGGTCCTGTGGTAGCTTCCACGCCTACGGTATGACCATACTCCGGATGTCCTGGAGTTTTGGAACCATGCTGGCGGAAATTCATCACATCCTCTTTTGATAAATTCCCGTAGCCAAATAAATGGAGCAGGGAATACAAAAGCATGGAACCATGGCCTCCGGATAAGATAAAACGGTCTCTGTTGGCCCAGTCCGGATCTGCTGGATTGTGGTTCATGTGGTTTGCCCATAATTCATAGGCTGCTGATGCGCAGCCTAAGGGAAGTCCCGGATGTCCGGAATTGGCTTTTTGGATGGCATCCGCTGATAGGACACGGATTGCATTGACTGACATGGTATCGATGTTGCTCATTGGTATTGTCCTCCTATTTGTAATCTTATTTCTTTCATGTTTTGGGTGCCTGTAACGATCAGAGTATTGGGGAACCTGCCGTTTCGAATCTTAGATATCGGAAAATCAAATGTCCCGGCAAACTTAAGCCTTCCGGACATGTTATAGACTCTGCAAGAATCTTCATTATACAAAATTACATGGTCCCCGTCAATATCCGCATGGGTGTACTGATATTGGAAACCTTTGGAAAATACAAGATTCCCATTTGGCTTGTACACATCCAGCCGGTAGGGATTTTCTCCTTCCGGGTTATTTACAATAAGCCCAACATATTTTTCCGAATAGAATACACTCCTTATCTCCTCTTCCACAGCTACCTGCCGGATCAGTTCCGGAGAAAGTTCATTCTTAGTAGAATAAAAAGATACGCTGTTGTCAGCAAAGGCACAGGAGTATGTATCGTCAAGGAACCGGACCTGGGCAACAAGGGAAGAGTCATAAGGCTCATCAAAACCGCCCACCAGCCGGTCGTTAACATTTTTACCAATTTCTGCAAAATTATGAAAAGCCACCCTGCCGTTTAACGTTCCGTTTTTCAAATATGCATATGCACCAATCAGCTGTGTGCCGCCAGGGGATAAACTGATATCCACAGGATAACCGGAATCCCCTCCTAAAAGTGCCTTGATCTTAACACCAAGAACGCTTCCATCCCGCTTAAAGAAATATATATAATTTGATGTGGAGTCCTCCAGGATCGCGGCCACCACTCCATAAGAGGACACCGTTGCCTTCACAACAGGAAGCACCGTAGTCGCTATACCAGTATTGCCTGATTTATCAAAGATATAAATGGAATTTCCCTGCTGGTCCGCAATAGCCGCATAATTCCCGTTTACACATGCCCTGGGAGATTTCATTTCATAGCTTTGTATCCAGACTTCTTTCCCCTGGGAATCCAGATAGGAGGCACCATCCTTGCTGTATTTTAACACATTGGAACCAAAGCTGAGATATCCCACATAGCTTCCCTCATTCATATCTTTACTCCAGGCTACGCTATACTGGGTATACTGATAATGGGTAAAATATTCATAAACGCCAATGGCTCCTGCTATAAGCACCAAAAACAGCACCAGAGCGATTCTGATCCTTCTTTTTTTCACCCTGGTGAGGGCTTTTTTTATGATCTCCTGGCTGTCTTCGCCCTCCTGAGGAGAAGATGAAACAATCTGCCGCCGAAGCTGGTTTTTTTTAATCTCTCGATTCATAGAGTTCCTGTCAATCATGCTCTTTTCTCCCAAAAATGCCCATATATACTGGTAGTATACATCATTTCAGGAAGAAACGCATTATATTTTTCTATGGAAGTAGTAATTTCTGACCGGCTACAATCTTATTTTCATCATCCAGACCGTTAAGCTCACAGATTTCTTTTAATTTATTTACCGTATGGTATTCAGCTATACAGATACCGTAAAGAGTTTCTCCCTCCTGTACCACATGAACCCGCGGAGTTCCATTTGCCGCTGCCTCTGTTTCCTGGACGGCTGCCTGAGTCGCTGCCTGTGTCGCTTGCTCAGTCGGCGCCTGTGTCGCTGCCGGAGTCTCCTGGGGCATCGTTTCTGCTGCTTTGCTCGGCGCCTGTGTCTCTGCCTGGGATTGTTCCGGCATAGTTTCAGACATGGTCTCCTTACTTACTGCAGTGGTAGGATAAACGCCTCCCTCTGCCTCTTCCACAACTACCCTGGATTCGCCGTTACCTCCTTTTTCCGTGCCCTTTTTCCCAATTAAAATCTGTTCCGCCTTGGCCGGGATGGCCGATGCGATCACACTTTCCATACTCCGCATCCGTTCATAGTTGTTAAACATAACAATTCCGCCAGCTAATATGACGACTGACATGGCCATACACATGCCCCGGAGAAGCCCTACCGTCTGATGCCGGTCCGTAACTTCCACCTTATGCTCGTCCATCCGCTTGCGGAATTCTTCGATTACCTTATCATTTGTATCGGTTTCGATACGTTTTACATCCTTTCGCAGTACCATATAGTCCTGCATCATCTGATTTCGTTCATAATAAATGCTGTAGCCTTTAAGCCTGTAGAACCCGTCCTCCGAAGTTATGTAAACTGCTTCATCACCGTCAGCTCCATTGCTTAAATACATCAGCCTGTTGGGTCCCCCAAAATACTGAATATGCTGTTTCCAATAATTGATGGGACTTAGATCATCTCCCGGCCTGCCGCACAAAAACCAGCCCTGGATGGACCGCTTTGGAAAAAGCTGCTCCATATTCCGATAGGCCCTTTTCCAGGACAGCTCCGAAAACACCACCCGGCCTCCGGCCTCCGTCACATCCTCCATTTCCAAAGCTCCGTCAATGAAGATATATGGCGTTCCGTCATTAAATTCCATGCCGCCTAACAGAAGACCAACCCGGAGCTCTTGTCCACCCGCAGGATACAGACGTTTTAAATACGTATTTACATAATCTTCCATATACAATTTTACAATCTGATCCCTTTCCCCGATCTGCCTTATATTCTTCGGCAGCTTCGGGAACGGATTATATAATTCACCCATTGGCTCACCTCGCTATTCTTTTTAATCCAATGAATCATAGCATGAAACGGGTGAAAAACGTGTCAAAGCAGGGCAGTGTTTTCCCATAACTTTTCGACAAGATAAATACTGTAGCTGATGCAGTCAGCCATGCGCATAACAACGGAAAGCCGGATGCTCTGCAGCATCAGAGGGTCATAATTTCCGCAGCTCCCTACGATCCCGGTAATAAAAATATCTCCTACGGCCCGAAGCTCCTTGCTGACACCAAGGCCTGGCTTTAACGCTCCTTTTCCCAGTGTTACATAGCCGATATGCTCCAAACTCCCGACAGAAGCATCCACTGCCACCACTACATGATTCGGATAACGAAGCTTTAAAATGGTCTGGTAAGTCTCCAGATTCATGGCATGGACCGGACGTTCCAGTGTCCCCAGAATTTCTAGATACTCCAGCTCCTTTTCCTTCAGCTTGTAGCCAATGAGCGGTCCAAGACTGTCTCCCGTAGAGCGGTCGGTTCCAATGCATAAAAACAGCACTCCTGCCACCTTTCCGTTTTCCTGCTCCATACGTATCATGTCGTAAAGCCTGGAAGCAAACTCCTCTGCCTGGAATACCTGCTTTGTATCATAATAAAAAACGTCCCGGTTTCCGCGGATCGCAATTCTTTCCCATAATTTCATAATATCCTGCCTTGCTGTCCATATTTTCTCTGTTCTATTATAAGCCGCCATTTATGGAATTATTCATTTACAGGGACAGGAAATATCATTGGAAAATTGCCTTCATGAAGGTAATTATATTAAAAAAGGTGCAGGAAAAAGGCAAACAAACGCTTTCATCCTGCACCTTGATTTTATTCTTTAAGACTCGTATAAAGAGTTTTTGCTTCACTGATGGAGGAAGCCTTGCCCATCCGGATCATATCTGCCAGTTCATCAAGCCTCTCCGGAACCATAAATTCCTTTCCTATATAGGACGCATAGTTATCATTGATAAACAGGGTCTGCTCCTTCACCCTGAATTCCGCCTCATTGGCATTCGCTGCCGCCGCTTCATATTCTTCCTCAAGCTTTGCAATCTTTTCCCTGCTGTTGCCGGCGATCTCATCGGACAGGATGGTCTTTGTCACCTTATCAAAGGTATTTAAGGCTTCCCGCTTCTTATCGGCAATATTGGATAAGTCCTGATCGATCCGGGCGATCTCGTCATCGTATTTCTCCAGATTGTAAACAGCTTCATCACGGTCTCTTTTTATAGAATGGACGATAACCTTGATCTTCCGTCTGTTGGACTTAATAAGGTCTCTGATGGACCTTCCTTTTCTTAATGCACTCTGATGCCTCACCTTGGTAAGATTATTGATGAGGATGTAAATGCCCCCAAAAAACAAAATGGCCGCAAAGTAAATCCCCATGAGATAAAAAGGAGATTTCTCCGGAAGCAACAGATAGATCCCGCAGGGGATTGCAAGAAAGAACAAGAAAATATTAAAAAGCAGCACAAGGAACTCAGAAAATCCCCTGGGAAGATACAGAGCATAATACCAGCCGCTTTTACAAAGGCCAGGAACCCGGTCCTGCTGGAAAACTGACTTCATCTGCAGCATCAACTCCCGGTTGTTTGCCTTAAGCTCCGCCGTCTCCTCTTCGATCCGTTCCCTGACTCCCTGGGTTTTTGCCTTCTCCCGCTTCCCTCTCATCCGTTTTAAGCGGTCCTGTTCCCTGGCTATCTCCTTGTCATAGGTGTCGTTTATTTCCTCGATCCGTTTCTTCACCGTAAGGCTGATGGTATCTGTCACAGCCTTCCTTTCTGCATCCAGTTCCTTCTCCAGACGTTTCTCCTCCAGCCGGAACTTTTCCAATAAACTCCTGCTTGCAGATAGCTCCTGAACGGCCCTGCAGGCCTCTCCAAGAAAACCAACCTGATCTGTTATGGGTTGCGCCATCTTAAGTCTTCCTCCTTCGGTTTTTCCTACAAAGATTCTATCATATTTTTCATTGTTTTACAATGTCCGCCATTTTCCTTCTTGCCTTTTTCTATGCAATAATGCTATAATCGTTGCATTATAAAAGCAACTGATGGCATCCCCTTATTTAGAAAGGAAAATTCGTTTATGTTTCGCATGTGGGCAAAATTAATGAAAGATACCAGGATCATGAAAGACACTGTCATCTGCATCTCCGACTACAGCCTTTCCAGAACAACTATGGTCTTTCAGGCGCTTGACGACATCTGCCTCCAGTTCGATCTTGGAAAGCCTATGTGGCTTGATGCTACCGTCCATGTATTCCAAAGACATTCCAAGGCCCGGTTTACCCAGGATAATTTTATAGAGCACATTGATTTTGATTTTCTTGAAATTCAGGTCATAGAAGAATAAGCAAATGAAACATCCTGATCCGGGAGCAGAATATCCGATTCGTGTTCGCTGACACACTTAGCATTTTCCACGATTCTTCTTTCCCGGCTAAGTTTTGTTTGTATTCTTCAATGCCGCTATATTGCGGATTCCGTATAGAACAAGAGAAACAAACATCATAAGGATGCAAATTGCAATAAGCATATCCGATAATATCCTGGGAATGTCATTCCATATCACATGAAGGATCATCATGGCATAAAGAAGGATAGTGGCTGCTTTTCCATGCCAATTGGCCCCAAAAACCTGCCCTGTGTTCCGGATCACCAGAAAGCCTGTGATTCCAGCAAATATCTCTTTCAGAATCAGAAGAACAAGCGGCGCCATCATAAAGGGAAAGCGGGTGACAAGGCAAAAAAGCATCACCCCCTGGGTCAGCTTATCTGCAATTGGGTCTAATACCTTACCTAAATTGCTGATCATCTGAAAACGTCTTGCAATAAAACCATCCACAACATCTGTCAGGCCAGACAAGATCAGAAGGCCTCCTGTCCATAAATAATCCTGCTTTACGTAGTATAGCCAGACAAGAAGCGGTATCATGCATATTCGTAAAGCAGAAAGCATATTGGGGATTGTCAGGATCCTATTTTGGGGTTCTCGATTCATAATTCTCCTTTCTGCTTGGTTTCATGACTCTTTAAATATTTCTTCACGCAAAAGGGTAATATACTTCCCCATCAATGCGATGAATGTCTTAAGCTCCTGCTCCGGCATCTTTTCCATAGCTCTCGCTTCTGCTTCATATATATGCATCACCCTGTTTTCACCAAACGCTTTTCCTGCTTCGGTAAGACGGATGATTTTCCGGTTGCGTGTTCCAGGAACTGTTTCCAGAAATACATAGCCTTTTTTTGTTAAATTAGCGATTACGGAGTTGACAGTCTGTTTCGGCAAAGACCATAAATCACAGATGTTTTGCTGGGAATACTCGCCTCCCAAAACCAGAAGGGCATACCATACCCAAAGTTCACTGTCAGAAATTCCGTATTTTATAGCAGCGCTGCGATAGATGGCTGTGAGTTCCTTTTCCTGTTGGTTTAAAATTCCTTGTTGCTTTTTTATTTGTTCATTCATTCCAGAATCTCCTCTGTCATAAAGTATCCGATATCGGACGCTTAAAGATTAGTCTGAAATCAGATACTTGTCAAGCAGATTTATAAAATCCAAGTAAAAAATGCTGTTCCTTCCGCACAATCGCGAAGAAACAGCATCTTAATAAAGCTGGCAGCCTTTAATACTAACCGTTCCATTTACTGACACTTCCCCGAACCATCAATTTTGTAGGTAAGGAAATATGCATACTGATCTCACGGCCGGAATATATCCGTTCCGCCAGTATACTTACCGCCTGAGAGCCCATAAAATCCATATAAATATGAACGGTCGTTAGAGGAGGAATCAAATATTTAGCAATGGAGATATCATTAAATCCAATCACGCTGATATCCTCCGGAATACAAAGCCCTGCCTCCTGTATGGCTTTATAACAACCGACGGCTAAAGAATCGTTTGCTGTAAAGATAGCGCTTGGCCGTTCTTCCATAGCTAAAAGTTCCTTTCCAAGCCTATATCCATGCTTGGGGGTATAGCCGCCTATTTTAATATATTCCTCGTTTAAAATCCCTCTCTCTTCCATGAAAGAACGATAAATAGGAACCCTTAAATCCACCACTTCTTTCCCATCCACATCCACATCACGGCCTCCAATAAATGCGATCTTTTTATGGCCTTCCTGTAAAAAATAACTGAGCACCTTCTTTACCGAATGTCTTAAATCTGTTACCACGGAATCAAACAAATCCAAGTCACCCAAAGCATCCACAAAAACAGCCGGCTTATGAAAGGATTTCACCTTGTTTACCATGGATTCACTAAAGGTCCCAAGGCAGATCAATCCATCCAGATTCGATGTGCTTTCCACAGAATCCCCTAAATTGACCGGAAACTTCTTAAACCCTTCCTCTTCTAATTTCCTCTCTATTGCAATGCGTACAGATAGATAAAAGGTATCTTCTAATTCCTCTTCCAGGGAATAGGATGATATCATGCCAAGCTTTAATTTCTTTTTATACTTCTTCTTCTCCCGCATCTGATATTCTAATCGTTCTGCGGCCTCAAACACCCTTTGTTTCGTCTCGTCCTGTACATTTAACGTGTCATCAAAATTAAGGACACGAGATACGGTCGCAGCAGAAACACCTGCCATTTCAGCTATTTCTTTAATTGTTGCCACTATTTTTTCCTTCCTCGCTTCTTATATTGTCCTCATTTTATCATATCTGTTTTTATGCCGCAACTATCATCATATATCTGTTACAATACCAAATTTGTTACGGTCCGGTCTTATGATCCATCAAGGTTCTGCGATTTTCAGAAGATCGGAGAATGTGTTTAATTGATAGGTTGCAATATTGCAGGTTATCCCATCTCCAATTGCCCCGCAGTCCATATTTCCGGCTTTGGCTGCCTCTAATCCGGCTTTGGCATCTTCTACCACAAGGCAGTCTTTCGGCTCCTCTGAAAGAAAATTGGCTGCTTTCAGAAACACTTCCGGGTCAGGTTTGGAATTAGTAATATTATTTCCGTCAGAAATAGCATCAAAATACCCTAAAAGGCCAAGACGTTCTAAGATAAATCCTGCATTCTTGCTGGAAGAGCCAATGCCAAGCTTCAGCCCTTTTAAGCGGAGAGCATCCAGTGTTGTCTTAACTTCCCCGGAAAGATCCTTCGGGCTCATATGTTTCAATAATTCCTTATAGATTTCATTTTTCTTTTCTGCCAGAAGCATCTTTTCTTCCTGGTTTAAGATCCCGTGAAAATTCTCTAATATGATCTCAAGACTTTCCATGCGGCTGATTCCCCGCAACCGGTTATTGATTTCTTCATCAAAATAAACGCCAAGTTCATTTGCAACCTGCTTCCATGCCTGATAATGGTATCTGTCCGTATGACAGATCACCCCATCCAAATCAAAAATAACTGCCTTATATTTCATATGGAATTCCTCCTATTCTACTTACCCGGCTTCTGAAAGGTTTGATATTACAACTGCTCCTAAGATGATCAAGCTGCCCGCCAACATGCGGGGGGTGACAATTTCCCCAAGAATCAGAATAGAAAACAGTGTTCCAAATACGGACTCCAGGGACAGTATAATAGCCGCTTTTGTTTCATCTACATATTTCTGGCTTGCTGTCTGAAGCAGGTAGCATACCGTTGTGCTGATCACTCCTAAATAAAGAACACTTAATATTCCTTTCCCAGTCACGTGAAACTGTGTCTCTCCAAAAGCCATTAAGCTGATGAAAGATAAAAGGAATGCGGTTATCATCTGAATAAAGTTCAATACAGTCGCACGGTATTTCTTTACAAATTCACTTGTAAGAAATATTTGAAATGCGAACCCAACAGCACAAATAATTGTCAGCCCGTCCCCAAGGCCTAAGGAAAAATTCCGGTCTAAGGACAGAAGGGCCACACCTGCTATGGACATCACTGCCCCGGCGATCCCTCTTGCTCCTATCTTCTTTCTTAAGATCAGAAATGAAATAAACGGAACAATCACCACATTTAAAGCTGTTAAAAAAGCATTTTTAGAGGGTGTGGTATATTGAAGCCCCACAATCTGAAATGCAAATCCGGCAAAGAGGGCGAGTCCCATGAGCCCTCCTGCCTTTGCTTCTGATTTTGTGATTCCTTTTAAGGAACGGCTGCTGATCAGCCCCATTAAAATCGTGCCTAATAGAAAACGGACCGCCATAATCTGAAATGGTTTCATGCTCTCCAGAGCCATGTCGCTGGCAACAAAGCCGCCGCCCCATATGATGGTTACTAAGATAAGCCCCCCGATTGCAAGCCTTTTTTTCATGAATATGTCCTCTCTATTCCCTGGATGCCTTTATGATCTGCCCATTCACCTTTACATCTAGGGTTTCCCCGCCCAGTACCTTCACTAAGACGCTGTTATCCCCGCTGATGGTGATCTTTAACCAGGAATTCAGATAGTGGAGGCTAAAGTCCAGCCCCTCCCATTCCTTTGGCATGTGGGGGCAAACAGCCAGCATGCCGTCTTCCCCAATGGAAACCCCGGCAAATCCAAATACCACGGTCTGCCATACGCCTCCGGTATTGGCAGCGTGAATCCCTTCCCTGGTGTTTTTCTGTAAGTTCAGCAAATCCAGGAAAGCAGCTCTTTTTAAATACCGGTACGCCTTGGAATCGTCTCCTACCTTTAATCCCATAACAGAGTAAATGCTTGGGCTTAAAGAAGATCCATGCAGGGTACGCTTCTCATAATACTCGTAATTTTGACTTATCTCATCTTCTGAAAATTCTTCTCCCATTAAATGAAGGAGCATGACCACATCCGCCTGCTTAATAATCTGTGTCTGTATTGCCTTCTTGGTCTTTAAGGCTTCCGGACGAATTGGCCAGTCATTTTCGTCGTATTTTTCAATTACCACATCAGCCAGCTTAAAGTAACCTTCAAACTGCTCTAAAAGGCTCGTGCCTTCTTTTCTCGGAAGGTACATCTTTTCCTGGACGATTTCCCAACTTTTGATTTCTCCGTCCGTTAACCCTGTTTTCCGGATTATCGTATCATATTCTTTTGCATGCTCTTTCTTAAGGGTATCAATTAAGGCAATCACATAGCGCAGATTCCATTTCGCCAGATAATTGGTATAGAGATTGTTATTTACCGGTTCATGCCATTCATCAGGGCCGGTTACCTGGTTAATCTCATAGCGGTCCTTTTCTGCAACATATTCACACCTGCTGGCCCAAAACCTTGCTGTTTCTGTTAAAATCTCCATTCCCTGGTTCAGTAAGAAATCGATGTCTCTGGTTATTTTCACATAATTATAAATGCCATAAGCAACTGCCGCCGTCACGTGATGCTCATAAACTGCTACATAACAGCGGTAACAGGAACCATCCGGCTCAATGGTCCAATCAGGGCACTGCTCTGTTCCGTCATCCGCGGATTCCCATGGATACTGTGCTCCTTTATAGCCGTTTTTCCTGGCATTCGCTCTTGCGGCATCCAGCAGATGATACCGGTAAGATTCCAGATTTCTTGCCGTTTCCGGGAAGACGTATGCAAAAAAGGGAAGCATGAAAATTTCCGTATCCCAAAAGGCATGGCCGCCGTATTCTTCGCCGGAAAGGAGCTTCGCACCCACATTGACTTTGGCATCTCTTTCATTGCCCGTGCTCATTAAATGGAAAATATTAAAACGGACTGCCCGGTCCAGCTCAAAGTCACCTGCAATACGGATATCCGCGGCTTTCCACATCTCCTCATAAACTGCCCTGTGGGCTGCCAGCTCTTCTTCAAAGCCTGTTTCTAGAAATCCATCTATTTCATCTTTTACCGATCCATGAAGTGCATATCTGGCTGCATCACGTTCTGTATACATGGATACATATTTTATGATTTCTACGGTTTCCCCTTCCATGGCATCAAAATCACCAAACTCCACCCCTTGTTCCCCAAAGGCGTGGAACATACGGTTTTTCAGAATTCCCTTGCCGTTTTTATAGGCTTCGATCCGGCATCCGGATCCTACATGAAGGTGATTATCCCTGGTGGCCACTTCCATATAAATACCGTCTTTATCCAGCGCTTCATTTGCTGTCATATATGTATGTTTTACTTTAAAGCGAGGAGCATCATGGAAGTTAATAATCGTACCGTCAATGATATTTTCCACTTCTATGATTCCGCTGTAATTTAACGGTGTGACATACAGTTTGATTCCCATGCGATGTACATTGGCACGGCTCACAAACCGGATCCCTTCCACCAGGGTTTCTCTTCCCTTTTTATCCCTCAATATATAACGTTTTGCAAGAAGGGCCTGTTTCATATCAAGGGCTCTGGAAAACTCTAGAATCTGGCAGTTTTCTATTCCAATCAGCTCTTTTTCAATATAAAGCTTTATCCCAAGCCAATTGGGCAGAGCCGCAAGCTCCCTCATAAAGGTTTCTGATTTATCAAATACACCATTAATATATAAATAGGGGAGTGTTATTTTCCCGCCTTCTTCATAACTTCCCCTGATTCCCAGATAACCATTGGATAAACTGAATAAACTTTCAAATTTCAGATTTTCTTCCGGTTCATATTCCTGCTGCAGAATCATCCAGTCATCGGAGCTTAACATCTCTTTTAATTTCCCTGAAAATCTCTCTTTTATCATTCTTCGGCTGCTCCTTTATCTCTTCCTAGTCCAAATAACGCTTCTTTGCTTCCTTCTTAATTTCCCCGTCATCAACCACCTGCAGCACAAATGCCATAGAAAAATCCTGAAGCTTTCCTTTAAATTCTTCCATCTGTTCCTCTCCGCAGCTATTGCTTCCAAGGCCGGACTGTAAATAATCCAAATGGATTTCAACATGGTCTGCCCGTTGTATCTGGAATGGATGCCTTGCCTCTTCCAGGCTTTCATCTGTATAATTTGCCAGATTCAGTCCTAAAGGTGCTTCCATTTTACATAGCAGGCTCTTATTCCCATCTCCTATTCCAAACCATTTTACTTCTTCCCTGTGACCATTTTCCTGGGGGAATACATAGTTGGTCCCCATTCCATCCACAGAGCCGGAATAAATCCCCATTGTGCTGGCAGCTTTGCTGTCTGAATAGCTTTCTCCGGGTCCAAGGCCATACCACACGGCCTTTTGCAGGGACTGATTTCCCTTCATGACCACACCGATTCTGGGAAGAAAAGAAGGCTCCAGCTTCCCTCTCTGAATGGCCTTGCCCTGTAAATCCACCTTAACCTGACCGCAGGAATAGATGGTATATTCATAGTCACATTCAAAGCCCCAGGACTGATTTAAGCATCCAAAATATTTTCCAATCGAAACAACCACTTTATCAGTCCCTGTATCATAGGTAAAATATTCTGTCTGCTCACTGGATTTCTGAATAAAGTACTTATTCAGCCAATCCTCTTTTTTATACATGTCATTATCAATGGTGGCACGGTATACGCTCATCACCGGACCTTCGTTTAAATATTCCTGATCTTCTGCCGCAACAGACAGCAGTTTCCCAAATATTTTATGGAATGTTACTGTAACTGCCCCATTCCCTATCTTCAGGATATCCGCTGTTTCAGATACTTTCAATGGTTCTCCTTCGGTTCGTTCCTCCAGTACATCACAACTTATATCCAACGGAAACTGTACCTTTGAAATTTCATGGCCGGCTTTTGCAAAGTTCATATCCTCTTTCTGGCAGACCGTAATATTCAGATAGTAATCGGTATTTGCTTCTGGCCTGAATGGTAGAAAAGGGATGGTTACTTTCTCCGCTTCATGAGGAAGGGCCGTCATATGGGAAATGCATCCTTCCTGAATGATATGTTCTTCTGTCTGGATCTCCCACCGTAAAGAAACATGGCCTAAGGTCAGGAAGTCATAATAATTTTTTACAAGAATGTCCCGTCCTGCACCTATTCTTGTGACTTCCACCGGAGCAATGACCTGTTTATATTCCAACATGGCAGGGGATGGGGTTCTGTCCGGCATCAGCAGCCCATCGATGCAGAAATTCCCGTTGGTGGGAAAATCCCCGTAATTCCCCCCATAGCGGTAGTAAGTCTTATTTTCTTCTTCGGTAAGTATTCCATGGTCATACCATTCCCACAAAAAACCGCCCTGAAGCCGTTTATATTTGCGGAACATCTCCTGATATGCCTTTAATCCGCCCGGTCCATTTCCCATTGCGTGACCATATTCGCACATCACATGAGGTTTATTCCCTTTAAAATCTGATTCTCCGATCTCTTTCAGCCTTTTCAGCCTTGTGTACATGGTAGAATACACGTCGGTCACTTCTGCTTCATAATCTCCCTCATAGTGGAGCAGCCTGGAAGCATCCAGTTCTTTTACTGCCTTGGCAGCACTTCTGAAATTACAGCCAAAGCTGGATTCATTTCCCATGGACCACATGATAATGCATGGATGATTCCTGTCCCGCTTTACCATGCGCACACTTCTGTCCACATAGGCATCCTTCCAGGATGGGTCATTTGTAATCCAGTCATACCGCTCTACCCATTCAAATCCATGGCATTCTAAATCTGCTTCATCAATCACATAGAGCCCATATTCATCGCACAAATCATATAGATATCCATTGGCAGGATAGTGGGAACAGCGCAGTGCATTGATATTATGCTGTTTCATAAGCAGGATATCTGCTTCTATCTGTTCCTGTGTGACACAGCGCCCTTCTTTGGGATGGTAGTCATGATGATTCACTCCATTTAACAGAATCACCTGATTATTTACCATAAAGTTATTATCTTTAATTTCGATCTTTCGAAATCCAACACGTACCACGACTTCATGCTTACCTGCAGATACTGTCAGTTCATATAAATCAGGGGTTTCTGCCGTCCAAAGGTCAGCACCGGGAATGATCTCCTTTACGTGTGCCTTGCCTTCTTTTGTCTGAAAGGTTCCGCCGGCAACTGCCTTTCCATCCCTTTCTAATCTCCATGTACCATCACAAATTTCCTGCTTTGTGGTAATATCTGCTCTTAAGATCCCATTTATATAAGAGCTGTCCAAATCTCCATCCACGGTACAATCAATAATACAGTTTTTCGGTTCATTGATTAATTCCACATCCCGATAAATACCGGAAAGCCACCACATATCCTGGTCTTCCAAATACGTACCATCCGACCATTTATAGACCCGTACTGTAATGTCATTTTCCCCTTCCTGAATATAAGAGGTAATATCGAATTCACCTGGAAGGCGGCTGACCTTGCTGTATCCTGCATGTGCCCCATTGATCCATACATCAAATGCACTGTCCACACCGTGAAATTTTAATATAGTGTCATTCTGAATCCAGTCCCTGTTGATGCGGACCGTTTTTTTATAAATTCCGGTGGGATTTTCTGAAGGTACAAAAGGCGGATTGATCGGAAACAAATATAATACATCCGTATAGTGCATCCGGTCATATCCTCTTAACTGCCACACAGAAGGCACATCAATCATATCCCAGTCTGTTCCTGTTCCTTTGTTCATAAATCCTTCCGGGGACAGCTCCGGCGCTTCCAAATAGAGGAATTTCCACTCTCCGTTTAAATTAATTCTGGAAGCAGAATCTTTATAAAATTCTGTACGGGCTTCCCTTCTTCCAATATGTCCCAGCGCCTGGTCTTCCCATCTCTTTTTTGTTCGCCTTATCATCTTTGTTTCTCCTCTATGTGTTTGTGTCAAAAAATATATAGCCGGGAAGAAAACAGTGCATCGATGCACATGAAATACTTAACCCGGCTGCTCTTTCTATTTAATAGAACCACTTGTCCCTTCTACAATATACTTTTGCGCAATAATGAATATAATAATTGGAGGGATAATCATAATGATTGTAATACAAAGCATAGGGATAATCCGTGTGCTGTGAACTCCCTTAAAGGTTGCAAGACCTAAAGCAAGTGTATATTTACTTCTGTCATGAAGGAAAATCAATGGTCCAAGATAATCATTCCACACCGTAATCATATTTAAGACGCCTACCAGAATAAGGGAAGGCTTTAAGATCGGCATGTAAATCTTCCAATAAATCTGAAATGCATTGGCACCGTCAATTCGCGCCGCCTCTTCAAAGTCCCCCGGAACCCCCATTAAGAATTGCCTCATTAAGAAAATATAATAGGCAGAGCCAAACCATGCCGGAACAATCAGCGGTTTTAATGTGTTAATCCAGCCAAATAAATTAAATTCCATATATTGAGGAATCATGGTAACATCCCATGGAATCATCATAGTAGAAAGCAAAATCATAAATAACAGGTTTTTTCCTTTAAATTCAAACCTTGCAAAACCATATGCCACCAGGGAACAGGAAAGGATCTGCCCTGCAGTCGTCAAAACCGTAATAATAATTGAATTTTTTAAGTATGTACCAAAGGGCTGTGATTCCCATGCATTTTTAAAATTTTCAAATAGCCATTTCGATGGAAACAGCCGCGGCGGATAGGCAATGGCTTCTGCTTCCGTCTTAAAGGCGGTAAAAAACATATAAATAAAAGGTGCAAGAAAGTAAACTGCAACAGCAGTCAGAAGGGTATAGATAATCACTTTTGATTTCATGGACATCTTCATTATTTTTTACCTCCCCTTTTCTTCTTTCCATTCTTTGCTTCCGTTTCATAGAATACCCATGTAGAAGAAGACTTAAAGATCAATGCCGTCAGAACTAAGATAATAATAAACATCACCCATGCATTGGCGCTTGCATAACCCAGCTTATGGTGCTTAAACGCATTGTTATAGGTATACAGCCCATAGAAATAGGTGGATTTTAACGGTCCGCCCCCGGTCAGCAGCATTACCAGCGTCACCTGCTGGAAAGAACTGATAACAGAAGTAATTAAATTGAACAAAATGGTAGGTGTAATAATCGGCAGCGTAATACTGAAAAACTGTCTTGCCGGACTTGCTCCGTCTAAGGATGATGCTTCATATAAATCTATTGATATATTCTTAATATCCGTGTAGAAAATAAGCATCATCGTTCCTACACCAAAAGCACTTGCCAAAACAACTGCAAACAGCGCCCAGGCGGGGTCTACCAGCCACCTTGGACCTGTAATCCCCAGTAAGGATAATAAATAATTCAATACGCCGTAGTCCCCATTTAAAATCCAGCCCCAGATAATCGATACCGCAACGCCGGAAATAACTGCCGGTATATAGAAAATCGTACGGTACATTTTTACTCCGGTTACCGGCTGTGTGATTAACATTGCAAGGAACAGCGCAATTGCCATATTAAGCGGTACAAAAATCGCTGCATACTTCAAGCTGATTGTCAGGGACTTCCAGAACTGAGTATCTTTTGTAAACATCTCAGTATAATTGCCACCCCCCCTAAATACCGGATCAGACGTCAATGGCCAGTCAAAAAAGCTCATGCCCAGGGACAGTATAAGCGGTCCGATCGTAAAAACTAAAAATCCAATAATCCACGGAGTAATGAAGAAATATGGAGTTGCATTCCTTAAAAACTTTTTTTGCTTCATAGCGTTTCTCCCATTAAGCTGATTCTTTTTCGTAGCCCCTTAGAGGAATCCGGCTATCTGGTGACGATTCACCAGACGGCCAAATTCTTCTTTCCTATTTTGATTTACTGCTGTGCCGCACTGTTCAATACATCCGGTACACTCTGAAGAGAACTTGGATTAAATACTTCTTCAAAGGATAAGGATAAGTTTTCTGATAATTCAGACCACTCTTTAATAATAAAGCTTGCAGAAGTATAACCCGTGCTTTGTTCAAGCATTAAGTAAAATGGTGCATATTCCGGCTGATCCATAATCTTTTCAGATTCTACAACACTGCTAAGTACCGGTAATTCCAGGCCAATACGCGCTTTATTGGACTCCTCATTGGTCCAGAATTTCACAAATTCCCATGCTGCTTCTTTATTCTTGCTGTCTTTTGAAATGGAGATACCGGAAGAACTTAAAATACTGACAGAATCTTTTCCTGCATTGGCAAAAGCAGGAATCGCTACCACACCGTAGTTTAACCCGTCTTCTTTTAAGGAATTAATAGACCAAGCACCATAAACATACATTGCTGCTGCTCCGGCACGGAATTCATCGGTTCCGCTTTTTTCCGTGGCAACTGCATATCCGTCTTTCTCCATATCCTGGAACATCTGGAATACTTCCTCTGATTCTTTGGAATTAATATTTCCCTCCAGCTTTCCCTCTTTGTCACAATACGCTGCTCCATTGCTCCATAAATACATTTCAAAATCATAAGGATCCGGCTTCATCGGAAATGCAAAGCCTTTAGCAGAGGTTTTTTCAGAAATGGTCTTTGCCGCTTGCTGCAGATCATCCCATGTCCAATCATTGGTAGGCTCAGGAATTCCTGCTTCCTGGAATAAATCCTTATTATAAAACAAGGTGTGTGTCGTAAATCCGATCGGAATACCATATATCTGTCCATCCATGGAATTGTAATTCCATAAGGTATCATAGAAATTAGCTTTATATGCTTCCCCTTCTTTTTCAATAAAGCTATCCAGCGGTTCTAACCCCTGATAATACGCCGGATAATTCCACATATACATCACATCGGGAGTATCCCCGGATCCCATGCCTGCGCTGATTTTCGTATCAAAATCTTTTCCATAGGCTTCCAGCGCTACTTCAATGTCCTCATGTGCTGCATTAAACTTATCCACCAGTTCCTGCTGGCGGTCTACATCTTCTGCCACATCCCAGGATGCAAAACGGATTTTAGTTTTTCCGCCTTTTGCTGTATCCTGATTGGCTTTACTTCCGCCGCATCCACTTAATACGGTTACCATTGTCAGAGATAACATACACAATGCTGCTAACTTTCTTTTCATAAAAATACCTCCTCTTTTTTCGATAAAATTATTATATAATTTACTAAGTAATATTTCAATATTTTTAGTTTAATTCTCGTATTTTCTTCTATTTTTAACATTTTTCTTATGTATTATTTGTGCACAATTACCCGTTTTTATAATTAATACTTACTATTTCAATTTTATCAGAATTTCAGATCAGTAAACTTTTACATTATTTTACTAATACTTATAAGCAAAGTTCTAAACACTCTTGCTATAGTTATGGTATGGAACTTGTAATTACTTGTAATTATTGTTCCAACGGAATGATACAACAGCCGAAAAACAGGAATTTCTTATTGGTATTGTTTAAGATGAGAAGCAGGAGATTGTAGCTGAAGGCAGGAATAATAGAAAATGACAAATATATCTTGGATTTGGCATAGCAAAGTACTATTTGATTTTTCCAGAAAGGATTTAGTAATATGGGATTTGAAAGATATATTTATTTACAGATCATACAGAATTGTACGAAAAATGCGGTTAAGAATTACTTCAATGGTAAAAGGAGATAATGACAGTTATAAACGAATGTATGCCGCTTTACATGGAGATAAACTAAAAATATTTATAAAAGGCAAAGGCGGAAGCTATTTGGCATATCCTGCCGCTTCAAATGCCTTTGCCTTTCTGAATGTTTATGCAAACGATTTACTGGTTCTCCATTGCGCTGGCATCGATTTCCGTATATCCCTCCAGATCCGGCGCTGTGACCTCAACAGCCTGACCGGGATTGTTGTAGGTGGAGTCCGTATCCATAACCATAGCTATCGTCTCACCCTGGGTATTCATTTCAAGAGTCATCTTGATCTTTGAGTTTGTAAAATACCCCTCCTTATTGACCGTTGCTTCACCGCTTGCCTCTTTGATGGTGTAAGTTACGCCTTCCATATTGGTCCCTAACTGACCCATCATATCCTGTACGTAGGCATCCATCTTTTCAGCATCAACCGTAAAGGTTAGGATCTGGTTATCTCCATCCTTCTTTGCCGTGATCTCCTTCAGATAAGAAGAATTTACGCTTGCACCTTCTGTGCTCTGCTTGACCTGTTTCATCATGGCATCTAAATCCATGGCGTATTTCACCTTCTGGCCCATGGAATCCATATAATAATATCCGTTCTCATAATACATGAGAATATCCAGATTCTGACCCATAAGGGAAGTGGTCCCCGTAGCCTGATATCTCATCTTCTCGGTGTTAATGTCCGCCATCTTCATATCAAGATCCATTTTGATATCTGTGGTTTCCTCTCCCTGGGTCATCTGCATGTTAACCACTGAGGTCACATCCATGGATGTCAGCTCCGACGTTTTTTTCGAGGCCTCATCATAAAGCACCTTTGGATCCTTTTCCCCTTTGCATGCAGTCAATGACAGAGCCGTAGCCACCGCAAGAAAAAGCATTAAATATTTTTTCATATCTTCCTCCTTTAATTATGTGTTTTTATCACGCTTTATAAGTATACTATACTGCACCGTTATTTCATATCTAAGTTTTTCTTAAATATCTCTTTATTGTTCCCAATTAAACCAAAAAATATATAAACGCCGGTATTCCGGTCCGACTTTTTATAAGTCTGAACCAGAACACCGGCGTTTCCTGCCAACTTCCTATAATCTCTTTAAGAGTTCCTCCCTTTCCTTCTCATATCCAGGTTTTCCAAGGAGTGCGAACATATTCTTCTTATAGCTTTCCACTCCCGGCTGGTTAAACGGATTTACGCCCAAAATATATCCGCTGATGCCGCATGCATATTCAAAGAAGTAGAACAGCTGTCCCAGGCTGTACTCATCCTGTCCGGGAATCCTTACCATAAGATTTGGCACGTTTCCGTCGGTATGAGCCAGAATGGTTCCGTTCATAGCACTCTTATTAACAAAATCAACGCTCTTTCCTGCAAGATAGTTCATACCATCGGTATCAACTGCTTCTTCCTTGAGGAGTATTTCCGCGGATGATTCTTCCAACTCCAGCACGGTTTCAAACATAATTCTGGCCCCATCCTGAATAAACTGTCCCATAGAGTGCAAGTCTGTGGTCAAATCCACTGCGGCCGGAAAGATCCCTCTTTGATCTTTTCCTTCACTTTCTCCAAATAACTGCTTCCACCACTCGGAAACATAATGAAGGCTTGGCTCATAGTTCGCCACGATCTCCACCGATTTCCCTTTCCGAAGCAGGATATTGCGCACAGCCGCATACTGAAGGGCGCCGTTTGACTCATAGGGCGCTTCCAGGGCTTCCATCCTGGCCGCCTCCGCGCCTTCCATTAATTTATCAATATCAGCGCCGGATACTGCAATCGGAAGAAGACCGACTGCTGTAAGCACTGAGAAACGTCCTCCTACGTCATCCGGAACCACGAAAGATTCATAGCCTTCCTCGTCAGCCAGATTCTTCAGAGCGCCCCTTGCCTTATCCGTAGTGGCATAAATCCTTTTATTTGCCTCCTCACGGCCATATTTCTCAATCAGCATATCCTTAAATACCCGGAAAGCGATTGCCGGCTCTGTTGTGGTTCCTGATTTTGATATAATATTAACGGAGAAATCCTTTCCTTCCAGCACATCCTTTAAGTCATGGATGTATTTGCTGCTGATGCTGTTTCCAACGAAATAAATCTCCGGAGTTTTACGTTTTCCTTTTGGCAATACATTGTAAAAGCTGTGGGATAAAAATTCTATGGCTGCCCTGGCTCCAAGATAGGAACCGCCGATACCGATGACCAGCAGAACATCCGAATCATTTTGAATCTTCTCTGCTGCCATCTTTATTCTCTGGAATTCTTCCTTATCATATTCTACCGGAAGATCAATCCAACCCAAGAAATCACTGCCTGCACCAGACTTGTCCATCAGCACATTCTTTGCACACATCGCTGTGGCCTTCATATTCTCCATTTCCTCTGCTGATACAAATCCTGCTGCCCTGGAATAATCAAAAATTACATTTCCCATTGCTAATATTCTCCTTTTCCTTCTATTCTCGCAAAGGCAGCGAGCCGAAGCCAAGCTTTCCTGACCTTGGCAACTGCCTGCGGGGCCAAATAGCCCTTTGATTGCTATGGGTTATTTGACTTCAGGTTTCTGACTCCCTGCTTAGGAAAATTATACCACAGAATAGTTCTGAATGCGACATGATTTTCTTCCCGCCTTCCAAACGTTCATGTTAAATATTCCTGGAGAATTTCACCGATCAGCTTTAACTCATCAGGGCTTAGATCTTTTAACCAGTCCTCCCCCTGCCTGCCGCCCCGTTCTCTTTCCCTGCTGGCGGCAATCTGTTCCAGGCTCCGTTTTAAGTAATCCACATCCCGCCTGGAGTTCTTAAGGTCTGGCTGCGCCTGGCTTTCCGCTCTTTCGGGCACCGGCTCCGGAGTATCAGAAAACACATCCATGGACTGTTTTTGAGTACGGCTCCTTAAGGGTTTTTCTAAGGTCCCATTTCTTTGCCTTGCGCTTCTCCTGTCTGCCTTCTTGTCCTGCTCCGGCTCGACTTCTGCTCCGCCCTTTGGTGACTGGGAATAAATGGATCTTATATTTTCACGGGTTTCCATATGAGGCCCCGACATTGCCTGTGATTCCTCTCTTTCCATATCCAACCGGTAAATCAACGTATTCTCCAGATAATTATCCAGAGTCGCAAACAGCTGCTGCCGCTTCTCCACAATTCCTGCACCGTGATCTACCAGAATCGTAAACAGTCCGGCCATGATACCTGCAGAGCCATACAAGACTATGTAATAAGAATCGGCGCGGAACCAGTAGGATGCAAATGCCGCCGCTCCTCCTGCCAGAAAGCACCAGAGTGTCATTTGGTTGGAAAATATATTCCAGCCGTGGAGTGTTACTCCCATATATTTAAAATCATACATCTGCCGTTCCAGATACGGCTTTACCTTTGGGATTCCCTGGTTAATCTGGTACGTGTTTTCCGTCTTCTGTTTAAATGCCCGAAGACTCTTGTTTTTGGTCAGTGTAAGGTTATCAGATTCTTTGATTAATCTTTTGTAGAGGTTACGTGTCAGCCATCTGGTGACAATGCCGATGCCGCACAGGGCTGCCAGCACGAATAGCGCCTTGCCTGTCTGTAAAAATTCCAGCATAATTATAGCTCCCCTTTCTTTCCGGTTTCGACCGGTGATAGGTTTATTATAATCACCCGATTTCGCTTTGGGAAGATGAGAGAGCCTAGAATCGTTCGTCAAATCCTGTCAGGATTCGATTCTTAACTTAATATGAATACCGTTCAGCTATGGCTAAAATAAGGTTCACAGAATGCTTAACCGCCTTCTCCTCAAACTCGCTATAGTCCATATTAGCGCTGTCATCCGCCTTATCTGAAATGGCTCTGATGATGAGAAAAGGGATGTGGTTTAAGTACGCCGCCTGTGCGATCGCAGCCCCTTCCATTTCCGTACAATATCCCCCAAAGGTATCCCCTATCCATTGTTTTTTAACCTTATCAGAAATAAACTGGTCTCCTGAAACTACCCTTCCGGTAAAAACTTCAATCTCTGGATTGACCTTCCTGCAGCACTCTTCAGCCAGATTCCGAAGCCTTTCATCCGCCTGAAAGGCAAATTCCTTCATCTGGGGAATCTGCCCTGCTGGGTATCCAAAGCCGGTGGCATCCATATCATGATGGACCGTATCTGTGGACAGCACCACATCCCCGATGTTGATTTCATTCTTCAGAGAACCGGCGATTCCGGTATTGATGACCGCAGTCACATGGTAATGATCGGCCAGTATCTGAGTGCAGATTGCCGCGTTTACCTTGCCGATGCCGGAACGAACCACCACCGCTTCCTTCCCTTTTAAGATTCCTCTATAAAAATCCATTGCAGCGATGGTCACTACCGTAACATCCTCCATGGCTTTTTTTACCTCTGCCACCTCAACATCCATGGCCCCGATGATTCCTAACATAATTGTTCTCCTTTCCATTCATGCCGGGTTGTCCGGGCATATAAGTACACTGCTACCTATTATAACAGTTTGTATCAAATTTGTCAGGAAAAATACACAGGAAATTCACTGGTTTTCTTTGGACTTAAGGGCTGATCCTCATATGAATCGCGGTTTGGAGTGTCTGAATGTATCCAGCCTGCAAAGAACTATTGACATCCTTGCCCGGATTTCCTATAATTTTATAATCTGCTATGATGAAATTTTACAAATTGGAGGAATTTAAGTTGAAATATAAAACACACGGCGTTTGTTCGCAGGAAATCAATTTTGAAGTAGAAGATAACAAACTGGTTAAAGTTCAGTTTGTAGGGGGCTGCTCCGGCAACACCCAGGGCGTATCCCGGCTGGTGGAAGGCATGGATGTAGACGAAGCAATCAAAAGGCTGGAAGGGATCCAGTGCGGCTTCAGGCCCACCTCCTGCCCGGATCAGCTGGCACAGGCATTAAAAAACTATAAAGAAACTCTGTCCTAAGGCTTAAATTTTACACACGTGTTTACAAGATAATTCTGTCATGCTAGAATACCATTAACGGAATTCCTGCTCTTATAAAGAAAATATGATGGGGGGATTACATGACAGAAGAAGGCAAGGGGCCAAAACCGCAGCGAATACAAAAAACAGATTTAAAGACACAGGTAGAAATAGAACTACTGCATTTTATCAAGCAGATGGACCTTTCGGTGAATAACAAGCTGCCGAGAGAGGAAGAGCTGTCCAGAATGCTGGGAATCAGCCGCATCACACTGCGAAGCGTCCTGGATGACCTGTCTGCCAAGGGAATGATATTCCGCAGACATGGAAGAGGGACCTTTATTAATAACAGCTTTTTTGAAATGAAGGCCAGCTTTAATCCTGTCATGCATTTTGTGGACATGATAACCAACAGCGGCTATAAACCCAGAGTGGAAATGATTGACCACGGGATCATCAAAGCGGACAGAGATGTGGCCAACCACCTTGAAATTACAGAAGGCAGTCTGGTCCTTATCTGTGATAAGATATTCTATGCTGACAAACAAATCTGCGCCGTCACAAGGGACTACATCCCATACTCCTATCTTAATGGAGTGGATATGAAAGAGCTTGACAGCTTTGTTAATTCTGTGTTTTACTTTATGTTTAAGGCCACCGGGAAGAAGCTGGAATGGGATAAAGTAGAATTGAATGCAGTATACAGCAAGGACGTGGAACTATTAAACGGACTTCTGGAACGCTTTGGAATCCCACCAAAAGCATTTCTCCTTTTGAAGGGTATTAATTATGATGAAGATGGTACAGCCGCAGTATATGCCTGGGAATATGTGGACACCACCATATTAAAATACAGCCAAATACGCAAGAGGCTTCTGCACTATGAAGAAATTTAAGATCTGCAGCATATACATAATAAGCGACCCGGAATGAAGGATTTGAAATATTCTTATTCCGGGTCGGTTTATTTTTCTTAACTCACCACAAGAAGCACATTCCCAGTAAATATGTATAACGGATTCTCTGTCCAGACCGGAAGCAAGACCCCCTCCTGCCATCATGCTGGTAATAACAAATACAAATCCTGTCCAAATAATTGTCAGGCTGAAATAGCTCTTCCGCTCACTTAATGGCACGGCGCAGCGGGAATATTCTGTGTCAGCCTGTTGACTTTGATTTTTCTGATCCATATCGAAACCCTCCTATTGACAATTAATTATTCCAATACCCCTTATGGACTTCCGATATCTCTTCTACCAGCTCCGGAAATGGTCCAACAACTTCAATTTTTTTCTGCCCCCTTGCAAATACTTCGCGGCAAGGCAGGTCAAACGTAGGATTCTGAGGATCTGCGCCTGTATGTGCCAACAGGTCTTTCTCTGTCATCCCGTACACTACCCGGCCGATACCTGCCCAGTAAATAGCTCCTGCACACATGGCGCATGGCTCTGCTGTTGTATAAAGAGTGCACTCCCCCAGAAAATCTTTCGAATATAATTGAGATGCCCTCTCAGCTACCTGTGTCTCAGCATGACCCGTACATTTCCCTTCGGTAATCTCAACATTTGGCTGCTCCAGGAGAATGCTTCCATCCTTTCCTGCAAGAATCGCTCCAAAGGGTGTATTGCCCGTTTCCTTTGACTGGCGGGATATCTCCACACAACGCTTTAAGTTTTTCACGTCAATCTCGTAATCCATATTAGACCTCCTATCGTATAAGGTATTACCTTATATCTATTATGACTATAATTTAGCATATATTGGAAGTGCTGTAAATAATAAAAACACTTAATAACATAAAATAATATTGTGCAAATTGCACCAAAGCAGATCATAATGTATTTTCCTGAAACTAAAAAAACGTTGCAGAATGACTTGACAATTTCGCATTCCGCAACGTTTTTTATTTTTATTTCTCTCCAAATACTGCCCTATAATCGGCTTGGAATTTAGCAATCCCCTGAGTGGTAAGCGGGTGATTTACCATCTGTTCCAATACCTTGTATGGAACAGTTGCTATATCAGCACCAGCTTTGGCGCAATCAATCACATGAATAGGATTGCGAACGCTGGCAGCAATGATTTCTGTTGTTATCTGATGTCTTCTAAAAATATCTGTTATTTCTTCAATGAGAATAATACCTTTCATGGAAATATCATCAAGACGCCCTAAAAACGGAGAAACATAGGAAGCTCCTATTTCATACTATAATTCTCCTTAACATGCTAAACCAGACTTCTTATCTTAGCGATTTGTTCTTCATCCAGCTCTAAAATATCACTGTTATTCATAGAAGTATTAGAATCTTCAATTAAAATCATTTTAGTATCCTTTTGGGTAATGGTATTATGCCACAAGGTAGCCGGAATGTTATATACCTTATTAGGCTGCATGTTAACTGCACCAAATTCCAGACCTTCATTCGATTCATTGGCATAAGCAAGAGTGCATGCTCCTTCCACAAGCACAAAGAGCTCATCCGTTTTGTTATGCCTCTCCAGGCAGTCAATTCCAGTCACATCATTGGCCGGTTTCCAATTTTTGATACCAACGGTCCATTTTTCATTTTCAAATACTCTCTGCATTCCTTCGCCCGCAAACTCGTAAACGGTTATGTCCATAATTTTATCCTCCATTTAATCCAGTATATTTCTGCAGGCCTCTGCAGCATGTTCAGCGGTGAGTCCATAAGCTTCAAAAAGTTCTTCCGGCTTTCCGGATTTTCCAAACTTATCCTGTATTCCCAGTGCCACAAATCTGGCCCCCGTATGACCGGCCAGGACCTCTGCTACCGCTGACCCGAGCCCGCCGATTACAGAATGTTCCTCTATTGTCACAATTCCTTTACAGGTTTCATTCATTTTCAAAATAATATCTTTATCAATCGGTTTGATGGTATGCATATTCACAACCGCCGCATGAATGCCTTCCTTCTCAAGTTCTTCGGCTGCCTTTAATGCCTGAGGAATCATCAGACCACAGGATATGATGCAGACATCATTCCCTTCTTTCATTACATTGGCTTTTCCCGGTATAAATGGCGTCTCCGGGTCTGTAATATCCGTGCAAACCGGCCTTGCTACCCGAATGTATACCGGTCCGTTTATTTCAGCCGCAGCCATGACGGCTTTCTCTGTTTCCGCCGGATCACAGGGAACAAAGATGGTCATATGAGGCATTTCCCTCATAAGTGCAATATCCTCAAAGGATTGGTGGCTTCCGCCATCTTCTCCTACGGAAAGACCGGAATGGGAAAAACCGAACTTCACATTTGCATTGGTATAACAGATAGAATTACGGATCTGTTCATAGGCCCGTCCTGCCCCAAATAATGCAAAAGTACTGGCAAAAGGTATGTATCCGGTATTTGCAAACCCCGCTGCAGCACACATCATATTTGCTTCTGCAATTCCCATGTTATAGAAACGCTCCGGATACTTTTCCTGAAACATACAGGTCTGGGTGGCATGTGCCAGATCTGCATCCAACACCACTACCTTTTCATTTTCTGCTCCTAATTTTACAAGAGATTCTCCATAAGCAACTCTCAGTGATTTTCCCATTACTCTACCTCCTGTTCTTTCATTGCCCGGGCAAATTCTTCTGCATTCAATGGTTTTCCATGCCAACCATACTGGTTTTCCATAAAGGAGACCCCTTTTCCCTTTATGGTATTACAGCAGATAAACTTCGGTTTACCTGTTACCGGTGCCTTTAAGGCCGCTGTTATATCAGAAATATCGTGTCCGTCAACCTCGAAGCATTCAAATCCGAAAGCTTCATATTTTTTCACAATGTCTCCAAGGCTCATGACTTCTTCATTGCATCCGTCAATCTGCAGCTTGTTATAATCCAGCAGAAACGTAAGGTTATCAAGTTTATAATGAGCCGCCGCCATGGCCGCCTCCCATACAAGTCCTTCCTGACACTCCCCATCCCCAAGAATTGCATACACGTTATAGGATGCATCCCCATGTTTAGCAGCTAGAGCCAAGCCCATGGCCAGAGATGCCCCCTGGCCCAGAGAACCGGTATTCATATCGACTCCGGGAGTCTTTGTACAATCCGGATGCCCTTGCAGGTGGCTGTCAATCTGTCTTAAGCCCGCTAGATCTTCCTTTGGAAAATACCCCAAATCTGCCAATACTGCATACAATGCAGGGCATGCATGGCCTTTGCTTAATACAAGACGGTCCCTGTCCGATTTATCCGGATTCTTAGGGTCCACATTCATCACCTCATAATAGAGTGCCATTAGCATCTCAACGCAGGATAAGGATCCTCCTGGATGCCCTGACTGACAGGCAAATAACATTTTAAGAATTTCTGCCCGCAGTTCTTTTGCTTTCTTATTGTACTGCATACTTTGTTTTCCTCCTTATATATACTCAGCCTTTTACGGCTCCTGCTGTTAAACCTTCTACTAACCGCTTCTGTGCAAAAAAGAACATGATACATACCGGAATAATCGTTATGATGCCTCCTGCTGTCAGTAAATCCCACTGTACCCCTAATTGTCCGATCAGGCTTTTTAAAGCGACTGGGATGGTACGCGTCTCTGTATTGGTAAACATCACAGCGAATGTGTATTCATTCCATGATGTCATAAAAATGTAAACCCCTGTGGCCACCAGACAAGGTCCGAGTATAGGAAGAATAATCCTCATAAAAGCAATGCCCCGGTTGCAGCCATCCACCAGGGCTGCTTCTTCAAGTGACATGGGAAGGTCGTTTAAGAATCCTAACAGCAGCCATACGGAAAACGGAATGGTAAAGGTGGTATAAGATAATACAAGGGAAGCCGGCGTGAACAAAAGTCCCATCTTACGCATAATGGAATACAGCGGAATCAGCAGTAATACCGTAGGAAACATATTGTTGCAAAGGAACGTGCACATGAGAATTTTTCTGCCGGCAAACTGGTATCTGGAAAAGGCATAAGCCGCAAGCGTCGATGCAGTCAAAGATACCAGAGTCGTTATTGCAGCCACCACAAAGCTATTTTTTATAGCTGCCAGGAAATTAACCGTAGTGGTAAAAAGCTTCCGATAGGATTCAAGCGTAATGGATCTGGGCAGGTAGGTAACAACCATGCCGTATAATTCTTCCTGGGGCTTCAAGGATGTGACAAGTGTCCAATAGAACGGGAACAAAATAAAGATAAGTATTGCAATCAGCGGAAGATACACGCATAGAATTTGTTTTATATCAGGTTGTTTCTTCATCCTTTACTCCTCCCCTTTAAAATTCATTTTTAAGTACGGGATTGCGGCAAACAAAAGCAGTACTGCCAGTAATAACGCCATTGCAGATGCATAACCCAGATTCAGTGCATTTCCCTTGTTAAATATATAAACGCTGAGCGTCTGGGTGGAATAGGCAGGCCCGCCTTCCGTCATGTTAAAAATTACATCCACTGAGTTTGCAACCCAGATGACACGAAGCAGCGCTGTAACAAAAATTGTATTCTTAATGGATGGAATGGTTATATAAAAAAGTTTCTGCAACGCTGTTGCTCCATCGATACTGGAAGCTTCATATATTTCCATGGATACACCCTGCAGGGCTGCCAGAAGCATAAGCGCAAAAAATGGTATCCCTTGCCAGATGATGGTCACAATGACACTGGGAAATGCGGTCGTCACCCGGGACAGAAAAGGAATTTTATCTGAAATAATATGAAGCTTTAAAAGCAGATCATTCAGAACACCAAAGTTTCCATCATAAATCCATCTCCACATCAACCCGATCAAAACTCCCGGCGTAACCCAGGGTATCATACTGACCGCCCTCACTATCCCTCTTCCGAAAAACTCCTGATTTAAAAGAAGGGCCAGAATAAATCCGAACAAAAACTGGAAACCTACTCCGCAAACCACCCATAAAATGGTTCGAATAAGAGCTCCCCAGAACAGCGGATCCTTACATGCAGAGACATAATTCGTTAAACCATGAAACGCAATCTCTTTAGGTCTTCGAAGATCATAGTTCTGAAAGCTCATAAGAACTGCATTCATAACCGGTATAAACACTACGCACAGAATGATAAGCACTGCCGGAGCAACCAGTATATACGGCCATATGGTCCGTTTTTTAACCATCGATAGTTCTCCCTCCCAACTGGAAGGGGCTGCTTTCTTTTGCAGCCCCCCACTTTTCGATTCCTTATTGATATAAACCGGCCTGTAAGGTCTTCATGCACTCTTCGGCAGTTATGCTGCCGGTCAGTGCTTGAGAAACGGTATTGGGCCACAGCGTGGAAATCCATTCTGTAGTTGTATCAAGAATCGGAATGATACCTGCAAACTTCTGTCCATCAATGGAGGCTTTCATAAAGCGATTGTTCTGGAAAAAATCAGTCTCCTGGATACTCTTACTTACCGGAACATTACCAGTTCCTTCACACCACATTTTCTGGCCTTCTCCTGCTGCCAGATAGGATATCCACTCAAAGGCTGCTTCTTTGTTTTCGCAAGACTCAAATATCACCGTTTCCGTATCTCCCATTGATGTCCATTGACCCTTACCTGCCGGGAATGCAAATGCAGATACATCATCTCCGAATATCTTTTCCATGTCCTTGCTGGATCCTGTATGATGAATAGTCATAGCTGTCAATCCCGATTGGAAATTGGCAATAATCTCACTGAAACCGTCACTGGTCGCTGTCGGAGGCACATATCCTTTATTATAAATATCAATAAAATCCTGCATGCCCTGAACCGCCTCAGGTGTTGTTAAGTCCTCAAGGTTTCCGCCCCGTCCATATACAAAACTACCCCATGGTTCCTGACCGCCTTTTGCACCTCTCATACCAAAACCATATACGTCGGTCTTTCCATCCCCATCCGTATCCATCGTACACTTTTCTATGGCCTGCAAGAATTCTTCATAGGTCTTCGGTACTTCTATCCCTGCCTGTTTAAAGATAGAGGGCCTGTAATATACATACAGAACCTGGATATTCCATGGCATTACATAGATTCGCTCCATGTCTCCAGCCTCTTTCATAATGTCATAAATGTTGTCATCAATATCAGTTTTTTTATCCCAGGCATTTATCATTGGCGTTAAATCAGCCAAAAGATCGTTGTTTACAAATAATGGCGTAGAGGTAAGCTTCCATGTGGCGCAGTCAATATCTCCGCCCCCCATTTTAGCATTAAACAAATTCTCTGAATATGCACCTCCATCCCATGGACTTTCTTCCCCGACGACGGTAATCCCTTTACCGTTTTCATCGTTAAACTTCTTAATAATATCCTGCATGAGTTGGGAATAATCCGTATTATCGGCCCAATAACGAAACTTTATGGTACATGGTTTTATATCCCCGGAAGGAACCTGCCCCTCCTTTGCCGATGTGGTCTGTGTACCTTCTGTTGTGGTCTCTGTCGTGACCGCCGTAGCCTCTTTACTGCCCGAAGAACAGCCTGCCAGCGCTCCCCCGGCCATAAGAGCTGCCAGGACAATTGCCATTGTTTTCTTTCTGTTAAAACCTTTTTTCATTTTTGTTCCTCCCTTTCCCTTACATCATTTAGTGTTTCCCATACATGCCGTTCAGCAAGAAATTTCGCCTCCATAAAATTACCGTCGGCAATTGCTTTATAAATACCTTTATGGCTCCTTTTTGCACGCTTGAAGCTCTCCAGGTCATTATGGGTTTCTACGTGGCTCCGCCGGATGGATTCATTGATTATGGGTACCACCCGAATGAGTACTTCATTATGGGTGCATTCTGCAACCGCAGTATGGAACTGAACATCCATTTCTGCCGTTGAGGTGCTGTTAATCTGAATCTGGTCCATCTCCACTACTAATCTCTCAAGATTCTTAATATCCTGAGGTGTGGCCCTTTGCACAGCCAGTCCCGCAATCTGAGGTTCAATTAACATTCGGGTTTCAAACAGATTCTGAATAAGATATTTCTGATCCGTAAAGTGCAGGCCGAGAGGATCCTCTCCTATCCCTGTTCCAGCACTGACAAAGGTCCCGCTCCCCTGGCGGATGACAACAACATTTTCAGCCCTTAGATACTTCATAGCTTCTCTCAATGTAGAACGGCTGACTCCAAAAACCTCTGACAGTTCCTTCTCCGTAGGCAACCGGTCTCCTGGCTTCATCTCCCTTTGGATAATCATGGTTTTGACCTTTTGAGCCGTTGCCATAGGGAGAACATCTATATTCTGCATCTTATCTGTACTCCTTCTCATACTTCCTCCTTCCCATAAATGAATTTGTGTAAATTGCACACAAATTTATTATTACGTTTTATATATTCGGTTATTTTTTACTTTCATCTGTCCTAATGTTAGCATAACATATGATGTATGTAAATAGAGTTTTTATATTTATTTGAATTATTATTATAAAATAACAATTTATTATCTAATATTTTGTGCACTTACTACAAATATACAAATTAATTCATCAGACCTTTCATACGTTTAACATACCAATTGGTATGTTGTTTACGATTTTGTACATAAACGGCAAAAAGTAAAACTGCCATAAATCTTTTACTTAGACGTCTATTTATAATATAATTCGGCCATGATAATAGGGATTACAAGACCGAAGTAATCAAGGATCCCAATCTAAGGTGTATAAAAAACAAATGGAAAACACCGGCGGAAACAGAACTGCTGTATTTTATCAAGAAGATGGATCTATCGATGAATAACATTGCCGGAGCGGACATCAAAAAAGTCCCGGAATGAAGGCTTTTATAGCTTTCATTCCGGGACTCTTTGCTTTTCTTACTATGATAGGAAATCCATAGTTATAAATCTTTTTTGATCCATTCCTTATCTCACACTAAATAATTTATTAGCATACCAGCCATCGCATAATTCATCTGCATTGTTCCATAACGCCCCATTAATTGATTGGAATTATACACGGAATACAGATTGTTTTCCTGTTCTTCAAAGTTCATCAGTTGTTCCGGGCTGGTTTGCATGGCGTTTGCCGCTTTATGAAAGAGATTCTGTGCGATTCCGCCGGAACCGGATATCAAATCCTTGGTAAGCTTTGGTTCTTCCTTCAGTTGCTTCGTTAACTCCGACTTATCCAGCGCCAGCGTTCCATCTTCCTGTTTTGAAATTCCAAGTTGTTTTAACGCAACCTCCGAACCCAGATTCGTTTCAAGACGCTTCCGTTGGACCATCACTCCGTCTCCGCGGTTTATATTCTTACTCAAAAATTTCACCGCACGGTTATAACTGTCAATCAAATCCGACATACCCTTTATAATCTTACCCGGATCAGACTGAATACTGATGTTTGTTTTTCCCGTATCTTTCAGCTTAGCGGTTATGTGCGGTGCATCCAGATATACTTCGTTCGTCTGGGAGGTATAGGCACGGGTTACGTTCTGTTCCTTAATAGTGTACCGCGCGTTCTGTGCAGCAGTGTCAACATTCTGCGCACCTTCAGCTGCTCCCATTTCTCCTGACACGGTAAATGCACTGTCCTCTCCTGTAGACTTACTTTGAAGCTTTAGGGACGCAACCCCTTTTTTATCGGTCACCACCGCTGTAACGCCCACATACCCGGCATTGATCTGCCTGGCGGCCTCTTTAAGCATCTCCTTGTTGGTCCTTGCTGTTCCATTGTCCTTCAGGGCGCTTATGTAAACTGACACAGAATTCTCTTTCTGAGTGATAACAAAGTCCATATCTGAACCAGCCTGATCTGTACTTTTCTCTCCCGCACTCACATTCGTCTGCCCTTTTGCCACCGATTGCACGTCAAGCGCCATGGCCTTAGGATTCTTAGACGAATATCTCAGGGAAACATCCGCTACGGCAGTGTCAGAGCTGGCAACAGACAGCTCATTCACGGCACTTCCGGAATTCTCACTCCGCAGTGAATTCGCAGAACCCATCATGTCTGCCATTTCGGCGCTATAGGACTTCATAAAATCCAGTCTGTTATCGTTGTAATATGAACTTACCCGGGGCGCAGGTTTTACCGCCTGAACACTTAGCTGGTATCTGGGATTCTTCTCCAAAGCCCTTTCAAGCCGCATCTGATTGATGTTCTGATAATAGTTATAATTGCTGCCGTAGGATCCTGCTTTACCGATTATCATCCTTCCCGACTCCTTTCCCGCAAACCAGACCTCCTCATCTGCTTTACGTTCTTATTCTCATACGTTGTGTATTCTGTCTTCGCTTATAGTTATTTTCATTATAATATAACTGTCTCTCCACTACAATACAGAAAATTTAATTCTTCCCTGTATCCATCAACTTACAATATACAACTCCTACAATCGTAGAAATTAATGTTGCCAACAAAGCCGGCCCTACCACAGCCATTGGATTGGGACTGCCGTACTGGCTTCTGTAGGCGATCATATTAACCGGTATTAACTGCAGGGAAGAAATATTAATGATAAGAAACGTACACATTTCATTATTTGCGGTTCCTTCCGGAAACGGCTTTGCCACATACTTCCCGGTAACTTCTCCTTTTCTCCGCTTCTCTTCCAGTTCCTTCAGAGCGTCCATTGCCTTAAGTCCTGCCGGGGTAGCCGCCCAGCCAAGACCCAGGATATTAGCGATAATATTGGTAGAGATGTATTCAAGCGACGGATGTTCATCCGGAATCCGTGGAAAAAGGAAATGAAGTATTGGGCTCATTTTTTGTGACATCCGTTCAATCAATCCAGATTTCCGCCCGACCTCCATGATTCCGCTCCAGAAAGACATGATTCCCAACATGGTGATGCACAGCATAACAGCATCCTTTGCAGAGGTTAAAGCCCCATCTGTCACACCATTTAAATTCCCGTGGAAAGCTCCCCAAAGGACTCCCACCAGCATCATGAAGGCCCATAAATAATTTAACATTGCTTTTTCCTCTTTTTTACTACTTTCAATTCTTTCTTAATCCATCTTATTCCCGCCAAAATAGCCTTATGTGTTTTCCCTGTTACAAATTCGGAGCAAAATACCGCAAAGCAACTGATATTTCGTTGCTCTGCGGTATATGCAGATCTTTTATTTACATTTTCCGGTTATAAACGCTCCCGGATCTTTCCTTATTCCAATTACGCATGATCCCTGTCATTTGTAAGATTCAGCTTGTCCAGAACAAAGAACATCAGGCCCATCAGCATTCCTACTACGCATGCAAGGACCATACCTGATAACTGAATGCTTCCTAACTTTACGGCAACTCCGGAAAGTCCTGTTACAAAGATTACGGAGGTCATGGCCATATTTCTGGATTTTCCATAATCAACCTGTGCATCAACCAGAATACGTATGCCTGAGGCTCCGATCATTCCATACAGTAAGAAGGAAATCCCGCCGATTACCGGCCCTGGAATTGTATTGATTAATGTCGTCATCTTTCCGATAAAAGAGCAGGCTACAGAAAGAACTGCCGCTCCCCCGATTACATAGACGCTGTATACCTTTGTCATAGCCATAACACCGATATTTTCCCCATATGTGGTGGTGGGTACAGAACCTACAAGGCCGGAAAGTGTGGTTGATATATAATCTCCCAACAGAGAGCGATGAAGACCGGGATCCTTTATCAAATCTCTATCTACTATTTTACTGGTTACAATCTGATGGCCGATATGTTCTGAAGTAACGACTAAAAGTACTGGAAGAATAATGACAATTGCTTCCCATTTAAACTTCGGTGCTGCAAAATTAGGCAAGGACAACCATGCTGCGGTGCTGACCTCACTAAAATCTACAACACCACATAAAAGTGCTGCCACATATCCTACAATAATTGCAACCAGAATCGGGATAACAGATAAGAACTTTCTGAATACCACAGAACCAAGTACTGCGGTCAGCAGAGTTACCAGAAATACAATGACATTTCTCATATCAATCATTTCATCCTTCAGGCCTGCATTGGCTGCCGCTGTTCCAGCAAGCTCAAGTCCAATCAGTGCCACAACCGGTCCCATAGCCGCCGGAGGAAGTACGATATCAATCCAGTCTGAACCGAATTTATAAATAATCAGTGCCACAACACAACCGCAAAGCCCCACGGCGACAAACCCGCCCAGGGCATAATTATAGCCCCATTTGCTGATAACAATTCCTGCCGGTGCCAGGAATGCAAAACTGGAGCCAAGGTATGCCGGTGCTTTTCCCTTTGTTATGAAAATAAAAAATAATGTTCCCATTCCATTCATGAACAGTACAACTGCCGGGTTGATTCCAAATATAAAAGGAACCAGGACCGATGCCCCGAACATTGCGAACATATGCTGGATACTTAAAGGCACCAGCAACTTAAATGGCACTTTCTCTTCCACCTGAATGATTTTCTTGCTTTCCATACAGCTCTCCATTTCTCTCTTAGTCTTCTTAAAATTTTTTATCTTTCCCATTATAGCACTACCTCTATTTTCACGCAACCACTTAAAATTGGAGATTTCTTTCAATGTACATCATTGGACTTCAACTTGTGAATGAGTCTTATCCGTCCGATACTCCGGAAAAAAGGCTGCTGCTGCCGGTTTCTTCAAACCGGCAGCTTTGCAGCCCCTTTTAATCAAATAAGTCTTCAAAGTCAAGCAAGCTTAACCCTGGCTCATTACACTTATGAGAATCAATTCTCACCAACCAGATCTTTCATAACCTCTTCTACCGTTTCCATCCGTGTTGCAAGATGAGCCTTACTGCCGCAAAAGACAAGCCCGTCTTCGGTTCTCCCTTCTGCGGAGTTAACCAACGCCTTCGTAATACAATAAGGAATGGTCTTCCTGTCGCATTTGTCCAGACATTGATAGCAATGCTCCAGACGGAAAGGAGTGTCTCCCACGGTCTTTAAGAAAGGATTCTTAATAGCCCTTCCCGGCATTCCCACCGGGCTTTTGGTAATGACGATATCTTCTTTCTTTGCATGAAGATAGGCCTGCTTAAACGCTTCCGGTGCATCGCATTCCTCGGTGGTCACAAACCGGGTCGCCACCTGGACTCCGTCGGCTCCTAGGGAGAGCTGGTGCATGACATCCTCATGGGAATATATGCCACCCGCGGTCACGACCGGGATCACCTTATTGTACTTATCACCATATTCCTTTACCAGCCGGATAATGCCTTTTACTTCTTCTTCATATTCCGCCTGCTTATAGGTGTGTTCCACATCCTCTGTATCCACCCCAAGGTTTACCAGATCCTCTCTGGAAAATCCCAGATGTCCTCCTGCCAGAGGCCCTTCCACCACTACAAGGTCAGGCGCCTGATGGTATTTACGGTCCCACATCTTGCAAATAACCATAGCAGACTTTACCGTTGATACAATGGGAGCTATCTTGGTTTTTAATGCGACTCCGGCCTCTTCCGCTGCCTCTGCCACATATTCCGGCAGGCTTACAGGAAGCCCGGCTCCGGATATGATAAGATCCGCTCCTGCCTTTACCGCTTTTTTCACATAGCTGGCATAACTTTTCGTGGCAACCATAATGTTAAACCCAATAATGCCCTCCGGCGCGATTTCTCTTGCCTTTTTCATTTCCTGTCCAATGGCCCGCAAATTTGCTTCCAATGGATTCTCTTTAAAATCCGGCTCCCTAAAACCGATTTGAGCCGTAGAAATGATTCCGATCCCTCCGGCCTTTGCCACTGCTCCTGCTAAAGAAGAAAGACTGATTCCTACTCCCATACCGCCCTGGATCACCGGATGGTTTGCCACCAGCTCTCCTATTATCAAAGGTTTTAATGTTCCCATTACATTCTCCTAAATCTTTCATATCTTTGATCTGCAAGTTCTTCCTTTGTCATGGTAAGGTAAGTGGCAAAAAATTCTTCCATGGCCTTATCCATTTCTTCCGCAATCCGGTCAAGATTATCTGCACAGGCCGGTTCTTCTTCTGAGATCACCCGCTCTATGAGACCTAACTCCATCAAATCCCTGGCCGTGATCTTCATGACCCTGGCCGCGTCATTTGCCTTTTTGCTGTCTTTATATAAAATCGATGCAAAGCCCTCGGGGGATAGAATAGAATAAATGGAATTCTCCATCATCCAGACTTCATTTCCAACCGCCATGGCAAGAGCGCCGCCGCTGCCGCCCTCTCCTATTACAATGGATAGAACCGGCACGGTTAAATCTGCCATTTCAAATAAATTTCTGGCAATGGCCTCTCCCTGGCCCCTTTCTTCGGCCTCCAGTCCGCAGAAGGCTCCCGGCGTATCCACAAAGCAGATGACCGGACGGCCAAAGACTTCCGCCTGCTTCATCAGACGCAGAGCCTTCCGGTATCCATCGGGTGATGGCATTCCAAAATTGCGCCTGATATTATCCTTTGTATTCTTCCCCTTTTCCTGTCCGATGACCGTAACAGGAATTCCATGGAAGGAAGCGATCCCGCCAATAATTGCCCCGTCATCTTTATAATAACGATCCCCGGAAAACTCCATGAAATCATCAAACAGTGCATGAATGTAATCCGATGCCACCGGCCGGTCCGAGCTTCTGGACAGCAATACGGTATCCCATGCGCTCCTTTTATTCCTTTTCAACCGGAGAACCTTCTTTTTTCCACCATTTGATTCCTCTTTTGTACGGTTATCCACAGGAAGACCCTGACTGCTTTGGGGATTGTGGAGTCTTAAGATGTTAGCCAGGGTTTCCTTCATCTCTTCCCTGGGCACGATCTTATCAATGAAGCCATGTTCAAGTAAGAATTCCGCTCTCTGGAATCCTTCCGGCAGCTTCTGACCTATGGTCTGTTCAATTACCCGGGGGCCTGCAAATCCGATCAGGGCGAAAGGCTCTGCCAGAATGATATCACCCAGCATGGCAAAACTGGCCGTCACCCCGCCTGTGGTAGGATCTGTAAGGACACTGATAAAAAGCTGGCCTGCCTTGTGATGACGCTTTAAGGCTGCCGAAGTCTTTGCCATCTGCATGAGTGATACGATCCCCTCCTGCATCCTGGCTCCGCCTGAACATGCAAATATGATCACCGGAAGCTTCTCCTTCGTCGCCCGCTCTACGGCTCTTGCAATCTTCTCCCCCATCACTTGGCCCATGCTGCTCATGATGAAACGGGCATCACAGACTCCGATCACTGCCTTCTGGCCATTCATTTCACAGCAGCCGGTGACAATGGCTTCGGAAAGCCCGGTTTTTTCCCTGGCTGCTGCTACTTTCTTTTCATAGCCCGGAAAATCAAGGGGATTTTTAAATTCCATCTCCTTATCCCATTCCTCAAATGTCCCCTCATCCGCTACCATCTCAATCCTCTGGTAAGCATGAAGACGGAAATATCCCTTGCATTTTGGACAGATGAAATGATTGCTTCTCACATCCTCCACATAGATTGGCTGACAGCATTTATTGCATTTCCTCCACAGCCCTTCCGGAATGCCTGGTTCCTCTGCTTTTTCAGGAGCCTTGTATTTGCTGTCTATTAATGTATAAGTTTTCTTAAACATGCTTTTTAACATAAGATTGCTCCTTTACCTGCCTACCGGACATAATCCGGAAAATATTTGGGAATAAAATCCGTATCCACATCTCCATCCCGGTAAGCTTCATGACTCAGGATATCAAACTGAAAATCCACATTTGTCTCAATCCCCTCGATGATCAGTTCTCCCAAAGCGCTTCTCATCTTTAAGATGGCTTCCTCCCGGTCTTTGCCGTGGACGATCATCTTCATTAACATGGAATCATAATTGGCCGGAACCTTATATTCGTTGTAAATGTGTGTGTCAATGCGGACTCCGTTGCCTCCGGGCACATGGACATTTTTTATAAGGCCAGGACAGGGCATGAAGTTTTTCGCCGGATTTTCAGCATTGACTCTGCATTCAATGGCATGGCCGGTAATGGCTACATCCTCCTGCCTTACACTCAATGGCTCTCCTGCCGCGATCCGGATCTGTTCCTTGATTAAATCCAGGCCGGTCACCATTTCCGTCACCGGATGCTCCACCTGGATCCGGGTGTTCATTTCCATAAAATAAAAATTCTTATGTTTATCCAAAAGGAACTCAATGGTTCCTGCATTCTCATAGTGAACGGCCTTGGCCGCGCGGACCGCAATCTCTCCCATGCGGTTCCTTAACTCCTCAGAGATAGCTGCTGACGGGGATTCTTCAAGTACCTTTTGATGGCGTCTTTGAATGGAACAGTCACGTTCCCCCAGATGCACGACATTTCCAAACTTATCAGCCATAATTTGAAATTCAATGTGTCTTGGCTTTTCAATATATTTTTCAATATACATGGTATCATCGGAAAATCCCTTTACAGACTCCATCTGGGCATTCTTAAAATTAGCCTCAAAATCCTCCAGGCTTCTGGAAATTCTCATACCTTTCCCGCCGCCTCCTGAGGAAGCCTTGATCATAACAGGAAAACCGATCCTTTCCGCCATAGCCTTCGCTTCTTTCACCTGGCGGACCGCTTCCTTTCCGCCCGGGATCACGGGGACCCCTGCTTCCATCATGGTCTTTCTGGCCTCGGATTTATTTCCCATCTTCCCTATTACTGCTGCGGAAGGGCCGATAAAGGTAATGTTACACTTTTCACAAAGTTCTGCAAACCTTGCATTTTCCGATAGAAAGCCAAAGCCAGGATGAATGGCATCCGCTTTCATGGCTACGGTGGCCGTGAGGATCCTCTCCATGTTTAGATAGCTCTGGGTCGAGGGGGCCGGACCAATGCAGATCGCCTCATCGGCTAATAAGGTATGAAGGCTCTCCCGGTCCGCCTCAGAATAAACGGCAACCGTTTTTATCCCCATTTCCCTGCAGGCCCTTATGATACGTACCGCAATCTCTCCGCGGTTGGCAATTAAAATCTTATCAAACATGAGCCTCACCTACCCAATCATAAATGTCAGTTCCGCACTGGCCGCCAGCTTCCCGTCTACGGTTGCGATGGCCTTTCCCACACCCACAGGACCTTTGCGCTTAATGATCTCACATTCCAGCTTAAGCCTTTCTCCCGGAATGACCTTATGCTTGAATTTTGCTTTGTCAATACCACCAAAATATCCGATTTTCCCTTTATTTTCTTCCATACTTAACATAGCAACGGTACCTACCTGTGCCAGGGCCTCTATGATCAGGACACCTGGCATTACCGGCTCTGCCGGAAAATGCCCCTGAAAAAAAGGTTCATTATAAGACACACATTTATATCCAACAGCTCTCACCCCAGGCTCAAACTCCTCGATGCAGTCCACCAGTAAAAACGGGTGTCTGTGAGGAATGATCTCCTGAATTTCTTTAATACCTAACATCATGCGCCCTCCTGCTTTTAAAAGAGAGGCCCAGCCTCTGGGCCCCTCTTAGATTTCACAACTGCTTACCGGATACGGAACAGAGGCTGACCGTACTCCACCACATCTTCGTTACCTATCAAAATGGCTTCCAACACGCCATCAAATTCACACTCAATCTCATTCATCAGCTTCATGGCTTCGATAATTCCTAATACCTGCCCCTTCTTAACCGGATCTCCGACCTTTACAAATGGTTCACTATCGGGAGAGGATGCATTATAAAAGGTTCCTACCAAAGGAGAGGACACAAGCTTATCCGAACAGATATCATTTCCTGCTGCTTCCAGAAGTTTCCCGGACAGAGTGACCGCGGGAGCCGCCTGCTGGGCGAAAGCACCTGCTGCCGCTTCTGTCTGAACAACAGAACTTCCGGATATTGTCACGATTTCTCTTTCTTTTTCTTTCTTTATGGAAAGCTTTAAGTCTCCCTCTTCCATTCTAAAGCTGGTTAAGTCGTTTTCTTTCACAGCCTGCATCAGCCTGATAATATCATTGATCTCCATAGACTGCCTCCTATTGTTCAAACTTCTTCACAAGAATGCTGGCATTATGTCCGCCGAATCCAAAGGAGTTGCTGATGGCATATGTCACATCACAGGCAACACCTTCCCCTTTGGTATAATCCAGATCACAGCCTTCTCCCTCTTCTAAAAGGCCGGCAGTTGCATGAACAAAGCCATCCCGGATGGATTTTACACAGGCAATGAACTCGATTCCTCCTGCAGCGCCTAAGAGATGGCCCACCATGGACTTGGTGGAGCTGATCTTTACATCCTTTGCATGGTCGCCTAAGGCAGTCTTAATGGCCAGGGTCTCAAACAGGTCATTGTGATGAGTGCTGGTACCATGGGCATTTACATAATCAATTTTCTCAGGGGCAATTCCCGCATCCCTTATGGCCTCAGTTATGGCTCTTGCTGCACCGCTTCCATCCTCAGCAGGCGACGTGATGTGGTATGCATCACAGGTTGAACCGTAACCAACCACTTCACCGTAAATGACCGCGTTCCTTGAGAGAGCGTGCTCCAGCTCTTCCAAAATAACAACGCCTGCTCCTTCTCCCATGACAAAGCCGCTTCTGTCTTTATCAAATGGGATGGAGGCACGGAGGGGATCATCGGCAGTCGTAAGTGCCGTAAGTGCCGTGAATCCTGCCACACCGATCGGGGTGATGCTGGCTTCTGCTCCTCCCGCCACCATGACATCCGCCTCTCCGTACTGGATGGAACGGAAGGCCTCCCCAATGGAATGGGTTCCAGTGGCACAGGCGGTTACCACATTGATGCACTTTCCTTTTAAACCGAACTGGATTCCCACATTTCCAGCCGCCATATTAGATATCATTAAGGGAACCAGAAGGGGATTTACCCTGCCCGGTCCTCTTTCCAGAAGCTTTTTATTCTCCCTCTCCAGGGCCTGTAAGCTTCCGATTCCTGAACCAACACTTACGCCCACACGGTAAGGGTCTTCCTTTTCCATGTCAATGCCTGACGTCATTAAGGCTTCCTTTGAGGCCGCCACTGCAAACTGGGCAAAACGCTCCATTCGTTTTGCTGCTTTTACATCCATATAATCCTTTGGATCAAAATCCTTTACCTCGGCAGCCAGTTTTGCTTTATAATCCGTTGTATCAAACTGGGTGATCGGTCCGATCCCCACCTTATTTTCCTTTAAGCCATTCCAAAAGCTCTCTACATCTTTCCCGATTGGGGTAATGGCACCCATACCGGTTACTACCACTCTTCTCTTCATACCATCTCTCCTCGCTTACATAGCCATGCCGCCATCTACACTGATCACCTGACCAGTAATGTACCCAGCTTCCTCTGATGCCAAAAATGCTGCCACACCGGCAATATCTTCTGCTGCTCCAAAACGTTTCATCGGGATCTGTTCTAAGGATGCTGCCTTAACGGATTCCGGCAGAACCTCTGTCATAGCCGTATGGATAAATCCGGGGGCTATTGCATTTACTGTAATTCCTCTGCTTGCAGCCTCTCTGGCAAAAGACTTGGTGATACCGATAACACCAGCCTTGGCTGCACAGTAATTTGCCTGCCCGGCATTCCCTAGCACGCCGGAAACAGAAGAAATATTTATGATCCTTCCGCTCTTTTGCTTGATCATCTGGCGGGCAACATGCTTCATGCAGTTGAATACACCCTTTAAATTGGTATTGATCACCGCATCAAAATCTTCTTCAGACATCTTCATCAGAAGATTATCCCGCGTGATCCCTGCATTGTTCACAAGAATATCCAGCTTTCCGTATTTCTTTATTACACCTTCTAATAATACGCCCACGCTTTCATATTCCGCTACGTTACACTGAACGGCTTCCGCCTTACCGCCCTTTTCCTCGATCTCCTTCACTACTTCCATAGCCTGGGAATCAGAACCATTATAATTAATAATCACGGTTGCTCCCTGGTCTGCCAGCTTTACGGCAATTGCCCTTCCGATTCCTTTGGCGGCTCCGGTCACCACTGCTATCTTACCATCTAACATGCTCATTTCCTCCTGCATCCTTAAAAGGGAGTTCGATTCACCTTTAGGAAAAATTGATCAATTTCGCCATATCTTCCAGCTTTTCTATATTAAAGACTCTTGCGTCCTTCGTAATCTTCTTAATGAATCCGGCCAATGTCTTACCCGGCCCGATTTCGATAAAGGTATCCACACCGTCTGCCACCATGGTTTCCACACTCTGCTGCCATCGCACGGAAGAATACACCTGCTCTTTAAGCAAAGGCTTTACCATATCACCGGCTGTTACATACTGGGCTGTCACATTCGCCACATAAGGAATCTGAGGGGGTTTTATTTCCACGCCCTTAAGAACCTCTCCCAACTTCTCCCCCGCACCGGTGAGCATGGAGGAATGGAAAGGTCCGCTGACATTTAACATCAGCGCCCGTTTTGCACCTGCTGCCAGAAGCTTTTCATTTGCTGCTTCCACAGCCTCTTTTTTACCTGATATCACAATCTGCCCCGGGCAGTTGTAATTTGCGATCTGGACTCCCTCCATACCGCTTAATACTTCTTCAATCGTTAAGGCATCTAGTGCCAGAATAGCCGCCATGGCTCCGATCCCATTAGGAACCGCTTCCTGCATGAGGATTCCCCTCTGCCTGACAGTCCGGATGGCATCTGCGTCGCTCATGACGCCTGCAGCTGCAAGCGCACAGTATTCTCCCAGGCTTAAACCGGCAGTTACCTGCGGTCTTATGCCCTTTTCTGCTTCCAGCACCCGCATCATGGCAATGCTGGTGGTTACCATGGCTGCCTGAGTATATTCCGTAATATCCAGCCGGTCATTTTTTTCAAAGCAAAGCTCCGGTAGGTCAAAACCAAGCAGGCCGGAAGCCATATCATATGTTTCTTTTCCAATCTTTGTCTGCTCATAAAAATCCTGGCCCATACCACAGTACTGCGCACCCTGGCCTGGGAAAATAAATGCAATCTTGCTCATGATAATAAACTCCTCTTTAACGGCCAAGCAATCGTTCTGCCTGTTCCATCATCTCATCAATCATTTCTTTGCAGGTCTGTTCCCTGGAAATCATACCTGCAATCTGTCCGGCCATAACCGTGCCGTTTGTGATATCTCCCTCCTGAACCGCTTTTCTTAGAGTCCCAAGGGTCATATATTCCAATTCTTCAAAGGACTTGCCTTCCTCTTCCAGTCTGGCATACTCCCTGGTCATCTGGTTTCTTAAAGACCTTACAGGATGGCCATGGCTGCGACCGGTTACTGCTGAATCAATATCCTTAGCCTTAATGATCCGCTGCTTGTAGTTGTCATGGACAATGGATTCCTTTGCAACCACAAACCTGGTTCCGATCTGGACAGCCTCTGCTCCCAGCATAAATGCTGCGGCGATTCCCCGTCCGTCCCCGATGCCGCCGGCAGCGATTACCGGTATGGATACTGCATCCACTATCTGGGGAACTAACGTCATGGTCGTCTGCTCGCCGATATGGCCGCCGGACTCACAGCCTTCTGCCACTACTGCATCTGCGCCGTATTTCTCCATTCTCTTTGCCAGCGCCACGGAAGCCACCACCGGAATCACCTTGATTCCTGCTGCCTTCCACATATCCATATATTTTTCCGGGTTTCCGGCTCCGGTGGTCACCACCTTGATGCCTTCTTCCACCACTACCTTAGCCACATCCTCTGCGTGAGGGCTTAACAGCATGACATTGACGCCAATGGTTTTACCTGTCAGTTCCTTTGCCTTGCGGATCTCTGCCCGTACCACCTCGCCTGGAGCATTTGCCCCGCCGATGAGGCCTAAACCTCCGGCTTCCGACACGGCCGCCGCCAGATGATGCTCAGCCACCCAGGCCATACCTCCCTGGATAATCGGATGTTCCACTCCCAAAAGTTCGGTAATTCTGGTTTTCATTACGCTTCCACGCCCTTCGCTTTTAAATAGTCCATAACCTGCTGAACTGTAGTCAGTTTCTCTAAATCCTCAGATGGGATTTCTACAGAATACTCATCCTCAAGAGCCATAACAAGCTCAAATAAATCCAGGGAATCTGCTCCTAAGTCCTCTTTGAAGGAGGATTCAGCGGTAATTTTACTTGCCTCCACGTTTAACTGCTCTGCGATAATTTCCTGCATTTTCTCTAACATCATTCAATCTCCTCTTTCATTTTCATTCTTATTATTTTTATTCTATTACTTTGAGTTTCAAAGTATTAGTTGAAATCATTACCACTCCAAAAGAGTGGCTCCCCAGGTTAATCCTGCTCCAAAGCCAGCAAGTACGAGTTTATCTCCCCGCTGTAACTTTCCTTCCCGGTTCATCTCATCCAAAAGGATTGGTATGGTCGCTCCCGATGTATTTCCAAACCGTTCCAGATTGGTAGGAAATTTTTCCATAGGTATCTTCAACCGCTTTGCGATGGATTCAAAAATCCGGTAATTTGCCTGATGCAGAATAAAATATTTAATTTCTTCCATGTCGGTTCCGCTTTCTTCCACAACCTGTTTAATGGACTCCGGCACGGTTTTGACTGCAAATTTGAACACTTCCTGACCGTCCATGGTCATATAACCAAGCTCCGGCTTCTTTCCTGTGAGGAAGTTACCTGTGGTTCTCCCTCCGCATTCCAGAGCGTTTCCTCTGGTGCCATCCGCTCCCATGGTCATGTGAAGGATCCCCTTTTCCTCTGCCCGGACAACAGCCGCTCCGGCTCCATCCCCGAACAGAACGCAGGTGCCTCTGTCATTCCAGTCAATCAGCTTACTTAAGGTATCCGCCCCGATCACGAGCCCGGTCCGGTAGATCCCGGCCTTAAAAAATCCGTGGACCGTATTTAAGGCGTAAACAAAACCGGAACATGCCGCACTTAAATCAAAGGCAGCGGCCCTGTAAGCTCCGATTGCCGCCTGCACCTCACAGGCGCCGCTGGGGAAACAGCAGTCCGCAGAAGAAGTGGCTAAAATGATGATATCCAGTTCATCTGCCGATACACCTGCATTGATAAGCGCCTCTTTAGCAGCCTGTATGGCCAGATCAGAGGTTCCCGACTCCGCCGATGCGATCCGCCTTTCCTTTATTCCGGTCCTGGTCCTTATCCACTCATCACTGGTATCCACAACCTCTGCCAGATCATCATTGGTTACCACTTGCTCCGGGACAGCTGAACCTGTTCCTATTATTCTTGTTGTCATAAATTCCCCCATCCATGTCTCCCACCTCTCCTTTCCTTTTCGCTGTCCATGATACCTGGACAGGTTTCACCCGCGTTACCGGGTGCAAGGGTATGCCTGCAAGGCGTTTGGAGCCTGCGGGATCCATGCCGCGTTGGATTGTTTTATATATCAAATATTTTGAATATCAAAGTAATTTTATAAAATGATACGCAGATTGTCAAGAGAAATTTTACAATTCATGGTTCAACAGGTACTGATAAACCTCTCTCTTGCTGATCCCCCTGTCCTTTGCAACCATGCGCATTGCTTCTTTCCAGTCTATCCCCTGGCTTTCGTAAAGCTCCATGTGTTCCTCCATGGACATCTCCCGGGAGGCCATGGATCTTTCCTCTATTTTCTCCCTGATACTCTTTCCTTCTATGACGATGACACACTCGCCCTTAGGATCTTCCTCTTCATAAGCCTTTAAGGCTTCCATAAAGGTTGTCCGAAACGCAGTTTCAAATCGTTTTGTAAGCTCCCTGCAAATGGTGATCCTCCGATCTCCTAAAGCCTCATAAAGCTCCTTTAAGGTTCTGACAATACGGTGAGGCGCTTCGTAAATGATCATGGTCCTGGTCTCTTCCTTAAGCTCCTCTAAAATCCACTGCTTCTCCTTCTTATCAGTCGGTAAAAACGCTTCAAAAGAAAAGCGTCTGGTACCAAGCCCTGAAAGAGTAAGAGCCGTAATACAGGCCGCCGGTCCGGGAAGAGAAGTCAGCTCAATTCCTGCCTCATAGCACTGCTTTACCAGTTCCTCTCCAGGATCCGAGATACCCGGCGTCCCTGCATCCGTGATTAAGGCAATCCGAACTCCTTGTTTCATCTGCTCCACTAAGTACCTGGCTTTTTCCACCTTATTATACTCATGGTAGCTTGTCATGGGTGTCTTTATATCAAAATGGTTTAAAAGCTTGATGCTGTGGCGGGTATCTTCCGCCGCAATCAAATCCACTTCCTTTAACGTATTTAATACCCTCAGGGTGATATCATCAAGATTCCCTATGGGCGTTGCACACAAAAATAACTTACCTTTATTCTCTTCCAATTTTCCTGCTCCCAGCCGTTTCCTCTTTTTCGTCATCAATACCCGTAAATGGTATAGATCTCATCCGTATACACACCTGGTTCTTTATATACAATAACAGGAGCCTCCACCTTGATCATGGATTTTCCTCCCCTCACAGCTTCAATGAGAACCATGTTGGCTTCCCTGTCCACATAGGGATGAACCATCTTCATCCGCTTTGGCTCCAATCCGCAGCTTTTTAAAGCCGTTATAATCTCAACCAGCCGGTGAGGCCGGTGTACCATGTAAAACCTCCCGCCCGGCCTCAAAAGCTTAGCCGCTTCTCTTGTTACATCATGAAGGGTACATAACACCTCGTGACGGGCTATGGCCTTAGGCAGCTCCGGATTCTTAAGGCCGTGAGAATCGTTCATATACGGGGGGTTAGAGGTCACTACGTCAAAGGAAGCCGCGCCAAATAAACGGCTGGCTTCCTTTATATCTCCCGTTACTATGGATATTTTTTCTTCCAGATGATTTAAGGCCACGCTCCTTCTGGCCATTTCCGCCATGGCTTCCTGAATCTCCAGTCCGGTATAATGAATGCCCTGGTTTTTAGCCTCCAAAAGGAGGGGGATGATCCCGGTGCCTGTCCCTAAATCTACCGCCTTTTCCCCTTGCTTTACCAGCGCAAATCCGGAAAGAAGAACCGCATCCATACCAAAGCAGAACCCATCCCGGTTCTGTATGATCTGATATCCGTTTCTCTGCAGATCATCTATACGTTCATTTTCTTTTAAATCAATTGTCATCTAACTTAGACTTTCCTTCTTTCTTTTCAAGAGCCTCTAATGCCTTTAACTCCTCATCCGTTACCTGAGCCTTCTCACGGCGGCGTCTTGGCTTAAACTTCAGCTGATCCACCCGGTATTCCCGGATTTCTTTTTCGTCCTTAATGGTAACAACCACCTTTACCAGCTGCCTTAAAACGCTAACGGAATGAACCTCACCCTTAAGCCCGTCATCCGTTGTCACAAAATCTCCTACATTGGGAAGCTTGCTGTTAAGCTCCTCATAGGTTTCCTCTTCATTCTTTAAGCAGCACATCAGCCTTCCGCAGACACCGGATATCTTGGTGGGATTTAAAGACAGATTCTGCTCTTTTGCCATCTTAATGGATACAGGTATGAATTCTGAAAGGTAGGAATGGCAGCATAAGGTTCTTCCGCAGATGCCGATCCCTCCCACGATTTTAGTCTCATCCCGGACCCCTACCTGGCGAAGCTCAATCCTGGTCTTGAAAACAGAAGCCAGATCCTTAACAAGCTCCCTGAAATCGATTCTTCCGTCCGCAGTAAAATAAAACAACACCTTATTATTGTCAAAGGTATATTCCGCATCAATCAGCTTCATCTGAAGACCGTGCTTTCTGATCTTCTCTTTGCAGATCTTAAATGCTTCCTTTTCCTTTTCATGATTTCTTTTTTCCACTTCATCATCAGCCTTGGTAGCCATGCGGATCACCGGCTTTAAGGGCTGAACCACCTTTTCGTCTTCCACTTCCCGGCATCCAAGGACAACGTAACCATATTCTACTCCCCGGGCAGTTTCCACAATTACATGATCCCCGGTCCGTACCTCCAGGCTCATGGGATCAAAGTAATAAATTTTTCCTGCGTTGCGGAACCGAACGCCTATTACCTTTATCATAAATTAATTCTCCTTCATAACAAGCAGCATGAGCTCCATAGCCAGCTCCATATTGACATTGGCATCCAAACGGATCCTGGCCTTATCAATGGCCTTTAAAATCATCTCAATGCCATCATAAGCGCTGGCAGCGCTCATCTCTTTCATTGTATTGTATTCTTCCCTGAAAACCAGAAGATTAATATCCTGAGTCACCTTATACATTAAAACATCCCGGTACCATAGCTGCATAAAATCAAGGCAGTCATATATATCCAGATTTTCATCCTTCATCTTCTTAATGTAAAAAAGCAGCTCCACAATATCCATATCCTTCAAGTGCTTCAGCATATGGATCAATTCCTTATACATTACCTGAAACTCCTCAGAAGTAGCCAGATGAATCGCCCTTCCAAGATTTCCTCTGGCAAATGCTGCATAAATCTCCGCTTTGCTCTCTGCAATTCCCAAAGATCCTGTTAAATAGGATTTTACCACGGAATCCTGCAAAGGCTTAAGCTTTAACTGCACACATCTTGATAGAATGGTGGGAAGAAATGCCTCCTGATTGGTCGTAAGCAGCATAATAACCGCATAAGAGGGAGGTTCTTCGATCGTCTTAAGCAGGGCGTTCTGTGCCTGAACCGTCATCTTTTCCGCTTCATCCACAATGTAGATCTTATAGTAACTGCTATAAGGGCGTATCATAATGGTGTCATTTATCTGCTCCCTGATATCGTCAACGCCAATGCTTCCTGATTTCTCATGGGTCAGATATATCAGATCCGGATGGTTTTCGCTCATGACCTGCCTGCATGCATGGCACTGCATACATGGCTCACTCTTTCCCTTTTCACAGAGTAGGGTCATTGCAAACGCATTGGCCAGGGACTTACGCCCCATCCCCGCTTCCCCTGTCAAAATGTAAGCATGAGAAACATGATTTGATTCAATGGCTTTTTGCAAATGTTCTTTGATTCTCTCATGGCCGATGATATCCTTAAATCCTGGCATAGAGGCACCCCCCTGTCACTGTTGTCCAACCCGTCCTCCCTGTCTCTGAAAACGGAAAAACGAATTTAACTAATTATAACATAGAACGTTTATCACCACAAGAAAGAAGTATTGGCAAATCCTTTATCATTTCCCGGGTTTCTGCACATTTTCAGTCAATATTTTTCAGCACATAAACTTTTTAAGTTGAGATTATAAACCCGGTGAAGTATACTGAGAAGAGAAGGTATTTGTATCGGAATTAAAACAATAGGGGATGATTTCAATTTTAGGAATAATTATAGCAGACGATGAAAAGAAAATCTGCAGGCTTTTAGAATTTTTGATCGATTGGGATGAAATAGGGGCAAAGCTTTTGGGGGTTGCTTATGATGGCATCTCTGCATTTCAATTGATACAGGAAAAGAAACCTGACGTTCTTCTTACGGATATCAGAATGCCGGGTATGGATGGCCTCCAGCTGATTGAAGAGGCCAAGAAGCAGAATGCTTCTCTTAAATGCATTATTATAAGCGGCTATAAGGACTTTCAATACGCACAACAGGGAATCCGGTACGGAGTACGGGATTATTTGCTGAAACCAATTAATCAGGATGATCTGACCCGTACGTTAAAAAAACTGGTCAAAGAAACCTTGGAGCAGAAAAGCAGCCAGGAAGTCCAGATACACTTAGAAGAAACCATAAGAACCTATTCCGGTGAGTTTAAACGGGTATTTTTAAAAATGGTATTAGAACAAAAGCCGGAGGAAAGGCCGGAGTCCGTATTAAAAGAAGTCCGAAAAATCAATCCGTCCCGGGTTGTTAACCAGGGCGGCCGGTGTCTGGTAGTGAAGCCGGATATTGAGTATAAGGATTTTACAAAAGAGGCCTATCAGCTTTTAATTGATAAAACGATTGAGATCCTGCAGGTCGAATTTGCTTCTGAAGAAGGTGAGTTAACGATTGAGGCCTCCGAAGAGGGAATATTTTTATTACTGTTCCATGAACCTTCAGATAAGGAAGAACTGATGAAGGCCTTAAACCATGTCAGAGACCGGGTCATGGGACTTCAGGATCTATTTCCAAAGATATACTTTTCAGCAATCATCACGGAACAGGTGGATACAGACGAAGAACTGATCAGGCAGATACAGTACAGCCGGATCGCCATGTACAACCGGCTCCTTACGGATGCCAATACGGTGTCAAAATTGAATGTGCCTGCTGCCGTATCAGAAGAAAAGAACTCCTTAACCGCAGAGATCTCAAGGCTGTTAGAAGACAGACCGGAATCCTTTGAGCCGGAAGAAATAAAATACTGCTTAAATGATGCAAAACGAATCATGCAAACAGCAAAAAACATCTCCGGGCTTGACATTAAAATGGAGCTGCTGCGGCTGGCCCATAATTATCTGGACTGGTTTGAACTTCTTGATGCCTCTCTGGATAAAAAAGGAAAAGCCGCTTATTTTTCTGAAATGTACGAGCATTGCATCAGCCTTGACCAGGCTTTTGAACTCCTGGAGGAAACCCTTACAAAAGCCCTGCTTGAAGTTCTGAGCCATTTAAAAAGCAGGGAAATAAAGCCGGTCGCTTATGCCAAGCATTATATAGAAAAAAACAAGGGCGTTCAAATAAAGCTGGAAGAGCTGGCAAAAAACGCCGGTTTCAGCTATACCTATTTTTCATACTTATTTAAAAAAGAAACAGGAAAAACACTGACCGAATATATACAGATGGTAAGGATAGAGGCTGCCAAAAAGCTTCTGGTAGAAAAAGAGAGGAACGTAAGCGAAGTAGCGGAGCTGGTTGGTTACAGTGATATCAAATTTTTTACCAAACAGTTTAAAAAAGCGTTAGGCGTCTCTCCCAATGAATACCGCAAAATGTTTCTGGAACGCTGAAAAGGGGAGGAGATCCTTTGAAAAAACAATGGTTAAAAAAACGGATTCTGATCTGGATAAGAGCCATGATTTCATGGAGCTGTCTTGCCCTGATCCTGTTCTTTCTGATTCTGCTTAGGCCGGAACTGACGGAATCCATTCTATATACAGTTATCGTATGGATTATGCTGTTTTCCTTTTTCCTTATGCTTGCTGTCGGTAAAGTTATGATTTTAGAACCCTTTCGGACCATCCGGAAAAAAATAGAACTTTTCAACGAAGGAATCATTTTTACCGAAATATTTAAAAACCTGGAGGGAATCTCACCGGATACAGATACCCTGCTTTTAAAGGTACACACCATCCTGGACAAGGATAAAATAATGGAAAATGCCAAACAGCAGGCAAGATACTTAGCCCTTCAGAATCAGATCAATCCTCATTTCCTCTATAATGTGCTGGAATCCATACGTTCCGATGCGATTATGGCGGGAGTCCCGGAAATCGGAAAGATCACAGAGGCCCTAGCTGTATTCTTCCGCTATACAACTTCAAAAATGGAGAGTCTCAGCACCCTTCAGGAAGAGCTTAACAATGTAGAAAATTACTTTTTAATACAGAAATACCGCTTTGATGATAAGCTGGAATTAAAAATCAAATTGCCCCGGGATGATGAAGAAATATTAAAAACCCGAATTCCCAAGCTTACTCTCCAGCCAATCGTGGAGAATGCCATTAAACACGGATTGGAGCCTAAGGTTTCAGGGGGAACCATTGTCATTGACATTGAGCACAGTGAAACCGTACTTTATCTATCCGTGGTTGATGACGGGATCGGCATTGAAGAAGCAAGACTTGGCTGCCTCAATGAAAAGCTTTCCCGCATGGATGCCAATGACAGTTCCGCCAATGAAGGAGGAAAGGGAGGAATTGCACTCATAAACGTAAATTCCAGAATCCGCCTTCTCATGGGTGACGAATATGGCATTCACATCCTAAGCACTCCCAGAATCGGTACCGAAGTATGTCTCACACTTCCTTATATGTTTGAGCAGACAGAAGGGATTGGATGATGAAAAAAGAAGTGATCCGTTATGAAAACATACACTGTTCCATGGATGGCCAGGCTTATTTAAATGGTCTCTTCTTTCGTGCATTTGAGGGAGAAATCTGCTGTGTCATCGTCAACAATACCATTGAAAAGGAATATTTCCTGCAGCTTCTGTACGGGAACTTAAAACCAGGCTACGGCTGGTCTTATTATAAAGGGGAAAAAATAGTATCCTCCAAAATTCAGGAGCAGATGTTAAAGCAGACTGCATTTATCGGCCGCAACAAGGGAATCTTTTCTGAGCTGAGTGTCGCTGAGAACATTTTCATTGCCAGCGGCAGGGTCCCCTTCTGGAGGCGGGTAAATCCTCTTTGCAGACACGCGCCGAAGCTTCTTAAGGATTGGGATATTTCCATTCCCCTGCTTGCCAAAGCCCACATGCTGGACCCCGGCATGCAGAAACAGGCCGAGTTAATGCGGGCTTATGTCTCCGGATGCAGTCTGGCCGTTATTACGGATATTGAAATGATCATGACGGAAGAGCAGCTCAAAAATTTCTTTGCTCTGGTGACAAAGTTAAAAGACCGGGGTATGACGTTCCTCTACATTGTAAACAGCTCCACCAAATTATACAAATATGCCGATGAAATAACGATAATCAAAAACGGCAGAACCATTGGCCATATGAACCGGGAAGATTTCTCCAAATTTCAGACCTATATGGAACTGTTTGAAAAAACCAGAAAAAACACCTTAAAAAGAAATGACTTATTACAAAAGCAGATTGATAAAAAAACGGTTCTGGAATTCCAAAATGTAAAACTGCCGGACCTTCCCGTATTAAATCTATCGTTAAATGCAGGAGAAGTTTTAAACATATTGGACCTGGATTCTGCAGAATGCAGAAATATCCTTCCAATTCTGCAGGGAGAATGTGGATTTGAAGCAGGTAAAATTTTATTAAACGGAAAAGAATATTCCTTTCAATCCGTCCACCAGTCCATCCGGGATGGCATCGCCTTCATCGAAGCAAGGCCAATGGAAGAAATGCTGTTTGCCGATATGACTGTTTTAGACCACATGACGTTTATGATCCAGCGAAATAAAAAAAAGTACTTTCTGAGAAAAAAATACAGAAAAATGACCCGGTACCTGTTAGACGGAATATTCAGCGAAGAGGAATTGATGAAAAAAACATACTCGGTCAGTGATGAATGCAAACTAAAGCTTTTATATTACCGCTGGATTTTTGTCCGGCCGCAGGTCCTGGTATGCATAAAGCCATTTTCCTCCGTTGATTTTCAAATGCGTCAGATCACCATTAATCTGCTGAAAGAAGTTTTGAAGTCAGGAATCTCTGTAATCATCATTACGAACCAGATTGCAGAAGCTTACACCATGGAAGGTAAGAATATTACCTTTCACAATGGAGCAATTGCAATGGATTAACTCTTCGAAAAAGTTTGTTGTAAGCTTTAACCATAAAAAAGTCTTATTTTTAATAATAATAAGGCTTTTTTTATTATAAAAAGGCCAATTTCGAAAAATATACCCCCATTTAGCACAAAATATACCATTGTTTCATCCTCTTTTTACTGTTAAAATAACAAACACATATCATTCATTGTACCTATCAAAACAATTGAGAGTAGGAAGGGAGATTAAAAGTAATGAAAAGAAAGATTTTATCCATGCTGTTAGTATCTGCCATACTGGCTTCCGTAACTGGCTGTGGGGAACAAAAGACTGTTTCACAGCCTACAGCAACAGAAAAAACTGCTTCTGGGGATATTACCATTGGCGTTATTCTGAAAACACTTTCCAGTGAATACTGGGGGTATGTTGCTGCAGGTGTTCAAGCGGCTTCCAAAGATTTAGGGGTTAAGGTTGATCTGCAGGGTCCGGCCTCTGAGACAGCATATGATGAACAGAACAATATGATAGAAACCATGCTCTCCGGCGGTGTAGATGCCTTTGTCATCTCCCCCCTTCAATCAGACTCTGTAGCAAGCGTAATCGGAGATGTTAAAATTCCAGTTATAACCGTAGATACTGATGCGGAAATACCAGGAAAAGTCTCCTTCGTGGGAACCGGTAACGACAACGCCGCTTACCAGGGCGGCTTATTTGCAGCTAAAAAAGCCGGAAAAGGTGCAAAAGCTGCTATTATCGGCGGCGTCGAGGGCAATGCCACCAGCGATGCCCGTCAGGCAGGATATATCAAGGCTCTGGAAGAAAATGGTGTGGAAGTTGTGTCCATACAGTATGCCCAATCCAATCCGGATACGGCTGCAAATGTAATGGAAAATATCATAACCGCTCAGAACGGAGATATTCAGATCGTATGCTGCCATAACGACGATACGGCTGCAGGCGCATCCAATGCCGTAAAACAGCTTGGTTTAAAGGACGTCATTATCGTAGGCTTCGACGGCAACCAAAGCGGTGTCCAGAATATCATTGACGGAAACATCACTGCCACCTGCGCACAGGCTGCATATACCATGGGCTATCAGGCGGTTGAAACAGCCCTTAAGGCGATAAAGGGAGAGACCGTTGAAACATTCGTAGATACTGGCTGTGAAGTCATTACAGCAGACAATGCAGAAGAATACTTAACAACACTGAAAGGCTACCTGAAATAATCCATTTAAACAGCACAGAAAGGTTTGTAGGCATTATGAGTAATTATTTGGTTGAGCTGAAAGGTGTAACAAAACGATTCCCTGGTGTAGTAGCTATGCGAAACATGTCTTTACAAATCAGACCTGGAGAAATCCACGGTCTGATCGGTGAAAACGGCGCCGGTAAATCCACCCTGATCAAGGTACTGACCGGTGTACATATTCCGGAAGAAGGCACCATTTACATCGAAGGAAACAAGGTTTCATTTAAGAATCCAAATGAAGCTGCAACTACTGGTATTGCCTGTGTATATCAGGAATTAAATATTGTTAAGCTCCTATCTGTCACAGATAATATTTTTATTAACAAAGCCATAAAAAAGAATGGCCGCCCGTTTCTGGATTATGCCAAAATGCATGAAATAGCACATGAAGTTATGCTTTCCCTTGGTCAGGACATAGCTGTAAAAAAAGAATGCGGTTCCTACGGCATGGGAATCCAGCAAATGGTGGAAATCGCAAAAGCAGTTCTGATCGATGCAAAGCTCATCATCATGGATGAACCTACATCCAGCCTTGGAGAAAAGGAAGTGGAACAGTTAATGAAAACAGTCCGTTCCTTAAAAGAAAAAGGCATTGCTATTCTTTTTGTTTCACATAAGCTGGAGGAGCTCTTTGAGCTATGCGACCGCGTTACAGTCATGCGGGATGGAGAACACATCCTGACAAAAAATACGGATGAATTGGATAATGATTCTCTGATCTCAGCCATGGTAGGCAGAACATTGGATAATCAATACCCGAAAATAGAAGCAGAGACCGGAACGGAAGCCCTCCGGGTAGAGCATTTAAACTCCGCAGGTGTATTAAGGGATGTGAGCTTTCATGCAAACCATGGAGAAATCCTCGGTTTTGCCGGTCTAGTAGGCGCCGGAAGAACCGAAACATTCCGGGCTGTGTTCGGTGCTGACCCATATGACAGCGGAGATATTTATGTAAATGGGGAGAAAGTGGCCATAAAGTCTCCAAAGGCCGGTATCCGCTGCGGGATGGCATTTTTAACAGAAGACCGCAAAGGGCAGGGACTTGTTCTTTCCCAATCAGTCCGAACAAACCTGATCTTAAGTAATATGAGACGCTGTACGAAAGGTCTGTTCTTTGATGAGAAACAGATCGATCAGCTGGCTGAAGAAAATATCAGCGACTTGAAAATAAAAACTCCCACTGCCGATGAGGTGGTGGGACAGCTGTCAGGCGGGAATCAGCAAAAAGTGGTCATCGGAAAATGGATCAATACAAACGCGGATATCTATATATTTGATGAACCGACCAGAGGAATTGATGTAGGTGCAAAGGTCGAAGTTTATAACATCATGAACCGTCTGGTCCATGCCGGAAAATGTGTTATCATGATTTCTTCCGAATTACCGGAGATCATAGGAATGAGTGACCGGGTAATCGTCATGAGGGAAGGAAAAATCATGGGAGAACTTTCGAGAAAAACAGATGTCCTGAATCAGGAAATAATCATGAAAGCGGCTTGGGGAGGCGAAATTCGATGAAGACAAAAAAAATGAAAGATATAATAGGAAAGGTAGCTCCTTTACTGGCCTTGGTACTTTTGTTCATTGTTTTATCACTGGCAACTGATAAATTTTTTACACTTAATAATATGATGAATATTTTAAGACAAACGGCTGTCAACGGGCTTATTTCCGCAGCCATGCTGGTGGTACTGATTACGGCAGGCATCGACTTATCCGTTGGTGCGAATGCAATCCTGTGCGCATGTATGATGGGTATGCTGAAAACATCCTTCGGCATTACAAACTCTCTGGTATTAATCCTGGTCTGTATCATAACCGGAATTTTCATTGGATTCTTAAACGGCATCCTGCTCACAAAAATGCATCTTCCCCATCCTTTCGTATCAACACTGGGTATGAAAAACGTTCTGTGCGGACTGGCACTGCTGGTGGTCTCAACAAAGACAATCTCCGACTTTCCGGCTGCCGTTACATTTTTAGGTTCCAGCAACTTATTCAAAGTATCCGGCGGATTCTCAGGGATCCCACTGTGCTTTATCATTTTAATATTAATCTATATCGTATATCATTTCTTTTTAAATAAAACAGCTCTTGGAAGAATGATTTACTGCGTAGGCGGTAATCCGGAAGCTGCCCGGCTTTCCGGAATCAATTCCGATAATATACTTATTTTTGTTTACAGCTTATCCGGATTTATGTGCTCCATTGCCGCACTCGTTATAGTCGGACGCTCCGCTGTTGCCAATCCTTCTGCCGCCATCTCACCATATGATACGGATGCCATTGCAGCTTGCATTATTGGCGGTGCCTCCTTTATGGGAGGAAAAGGAACCATTTGGGGAACTTTAATCGGTGCCCTGATGATTTCTACCATCCGAAATGGTTTAACACTCTTAAATACCTCCAGTTCCGTACAGTATATTGTTATTGGTCTGGTTATCATCGCCGCTGTGTTTATCGATGTAACAAGAACACGTATGGAAGCAAAGGCGAAACGGCTTGCAGCTAAATAAAAGCCTAACCTTAAAATAAGCATGAAAGGCGCTATGGAATTCCATATCTCTTTCATGCTTATTTTAACATCATCAAGTAAATAGCCAAACGGAATGCGAATATCCGATTGACCCATTATATGTCTGCGGTTACAGCTTTTACTATCTCATCCAGGCAAAATTCCAGCTCCTGGTTGCAGAATCTCTTATGTATTCCGCATCTAAGGAGATTTTCTTCTTTAAAATCTTCTTCATCCGCCAGAAACCTTCTGCAAAGTTCCTTATATTTAGGTATGTTCTGGCTCTTCTCCCTTTTAATCGCTCTCAAAAGCCGGTCCCCATCCTCAACCTCAATATAAATAGGAAACAACTTATCCTCTCCAAAATAAGTCCTTGTCTTTTCATAAGATTCCAGGGTCCCGATCATCAGATATCCATTGTTCCCATCTAAATTGATCTGACCGTCATCAACAGTAAAATAACTCCACGGACCGTAAACTGTTTCATAAGTCCTCTCCTCAATAAGCCTGTGTTCATTTCGGAATTCCTCCAGCTTATCTCTGGTAGTAAAATAATATTCCACCCCATCCTTTTCTCCATCCCGAATCGGCCTGGTGGTATATAAAACAACTCTCTTTAATTGGGGAAGCTTCTTTAAAAGCCTTTTATAAACTGTATCTTTTCCGGAAGCGCTTTTTCCCATTACATAGAATATTTTGCCCATATTATCTGCTCCATCTTTATCCTATCTTTTATTCTATTTTATATTATATCTCTTATTTTATATCTCTTATTTTATCTTTTATTAATTATATTTTTTCCAGCTTCATCAACCACTAAAAGCTCTCTGGATTCCTCATCCTCCATCCCCTGCACCGCAAGGCCAAGCTCTTTATACTTCATAATCAGATCAATGGATTCCTTTTTTAAAACCTCTCCTGGTACAACGATAGGTATCCCCGGAGGATACACATAAACAAATTCCGCTGATATCAAACCCTCTCCATCAGGAATTGCAATCCTGCGCCTTTGTTCATCCATGGCCTGAGCAATGCTCATCCGACATTCCGGCTCTCTCTCCAGCCCCTGATAGAAGCGATTCCCATCTTCACAGCCTTTCACCGAAGAAAGTCCGGAATCAATATGAAGCAAAGCTTTGCACAGCCGTTCAAGACCTTCCTGGGTATCAGCCAGGGTCGTTATGGCAGTCACATAGTCTGAACCGCACATTTCCATTTCCAGATGATATTCCTTTCTTAGTCTGTCATCCAGCCAGGCTCCCGATTTTCCTGTACCTCTTGCGGAAACAATGATTTTGGAAAGGTCCATGTCATAGATTCCATTCATCCCCTTCTCCTGATCCGTAAGAAGCCTTAAGTGTTTCAAACCGGACAAAACTTTTCGGACCTCTCCTATTTTATCGGAAAAAATCCTTATCTGCTCCATCCCTTCCCCAGCCATATACCTTATACAGCCCTCAATCCCTGCCATCAGCACGTAGGAGGGGCTGCTGGTCTGATACATATGCACATAGCGATCCAATCTCCCCATATCCACATATCCCTCCTTAACGTGCATAACAGCCGTCTGAGTAAAGGATGGAAGGGTTTTATGAAGGCTTTGAATCACCACATCCGCTCCAAGTTCTAAAGCAGAAACCGGAAATCCTCCCTCTCTTCCAAAGGAAAAGTGTGCACCATGAGCCTCATCCACAATAAGAGGCAGGCGGAACTTATGAACCACCTCTGCAATGGCCTTAATATCAGATACAATGCCATCATAAGTTGGGGATACAATAAACACCGCTTGGACCTTCCGATGACGCATCAACAGCTCTTCAATTTTTTCCGGAAGTAATCCACCTTGAATACCGAATTTAAGTATTATTTGTGGATAAATATATTCCGCCCTTAACTGATTGAGGAAAACTCCATGAAACGCTGACTTATGGCTGTTTCTGCTCATAAGAATGGTTCCACCTCTTGATACCGTCCCGCTTATGGCACTAAGGATCCCGCTGCTGCTTCCATTGACTAGATAATACGTTCTGCTGCTCCCGTAAACCCTGGAAGCCCATTCCATAGACTCCTTTAATATCCCTTCCGGATGGTGCAGATTATCAAAACCATCGATCTCCGTAATATCTATGGAGAAAGGATTAGGAAAATTATCTGCAAAGGATCCATGATACTGCCTTTTATGTCCAGGCATATGAAAGGGATAAAAATCCGATTCTTCATATTCCATTAACTTCTTTAATAAATTCGGTGTATCATTCATAGTATGAACCGCCTTTCGTCTTCATAATCCACTGGGCTCATTCCCTGTTCTTTTTACATTTTTCTTCATAAATCAACTCTTTTAGTATAGCATCCTTATCCTCTCTTTACAATTTTTTCTCACAGAGCTATAATATAATTTTGGAAATGAAAAAGGAGATGGTTATATCATGAGATTAATCGAATTTAAGATGGAGCGACCCGGTCTGGTTAAAGCCGGAGATGAAGTTCAGATCATAGAAAGGGAAGGAACCAGCAGCTATAGCTATATCATAGACCCTGCAGTGGCCATGTCCGGCTGCTACGTGGGACGTGACCGGATCAAATCTGATCACGGCATTGTAAAAGAGATAAAACACAATGACCGGGGATATTATGTGATTGTGGAATTTGATGAATAATCACAGCAAATAAAAAGCCCTGAAACATTTCTGTTTCAAGGCCTGTCCTGAGACACCGGGGACTCGAACCCCGGACAACTTGATTAAAAGTCAAGTGCTCTACCACCTGAGCTAGTATCCCATATGCCCAAAGCCGGAATCGAACCAGCGACACGAGGATTTTCAGTCCTCTGCTCTACCAACTGAGCTATCTGGGCTTATGTACTTTCGTTAGTACACGTTTTTATAAAATTAGTCAAAAAAAATTGCGGGGGCAGGATTTGAAC
>DFCS01000040.1 GCA_002367105.1 Hungatella sp. UBA3048 | reverse complement strand
GTAGGTTATTCATCGGTTACTTTTATAATACAAGCATGGGCAAGAACCAATGAAAAATGGCCTTGCCCATAAACAACAATCAATATTTTATATCAGTTTTTTGAGTTTACACGGACTTTGAAACGGTCTCACCAAATAACCAAAAAAATCCACCTATCATTAAACCATATAAAACAGTTAAAATATTATGATTTCCAATTATTAACGATGTAAAATCTCCCGAAACTGTATCTTGATTTAATACACAAATATAACCATAATAGTATGCATTAAGACATAATATCAAAAATAATAAACAAAATAGATATTTTATCCAAAGTATTATATTTAAGATTCTTTTTCCTCGTATACACACGGTATTTAATATTATATAAAATAAACTTAACGAAACTGGTATATATACACACCATAAAAAACTAGTTACTTCCGAAAAGTTTAAAATCTTAATAAATATCTCTAGTAGACCCAGTGCCATTATTATGGAGATAACAAAATATATTTTCATAACCCGGTTAGAACAAGTTATTTTAGGTTTAGCATATCCATATATTAAATAACTCATAAATAAAGTAACTATTATTATTAACAAACTTTTACCTCATTAAATATGATTAATCTTTTTGTATCTATCTTCCTTGATGAAAATTTTAGTCAAAGGCTATGCAATAAAAATTCACAGTATTGAATAACAATATAAATCATTGAATCAAAATAGTCTATTACTATCTTCAATCAGTATTGGATCTCTTATAGATATTCTTCATACGACTTTCAACGCATTCTCTTGAAAATTTTTCTGCCTTCAATGCATTCCGTTTTCCACAAGCTTTCAATTCTTCTGGATCTTTTAAAAAATATTGAATAGCTTCTGCATACGCTTCAATATCATCTGCCTTATCTACTATTATGCCGCCATCACAAATCCTCCATCTAGTTTTCACATCATCCGGAGTGTCCTCATCCATCAAGTCCCTGCTTCCGCGTATATCAGAACATATAACCGGCAGTCTATTAGCCATAGCTTCAAGTAGCGCCATAGGTAAACCCTCCTGAAAAGAAGGGAATATATACATATCAGCGATTTGATAAATTTCAAAAATATCTGAGCGGTACCCTGTAAAAAGCACACGATCTTCCAGCATCATTTTTTTAACCACATCTGCTAGGTGTTTAGCCAGTTCCCCTTGGCCACAGACTACATACAACAGAGATTCATCTTGAATTCGTGCGATTGCTCGTATTACGCTTTCGTGATTTTTCCGCTTAATTAATTCACCCGCTGACAAAACAACCTTTTTATCTATAGGAATTCCCAACTCCGCCTTTTTCTTGTCAATATCCGACTCAGATACGTATCTAATTTTTTTCAGATCAATTCCTACTCCAGGAATATAATCCACATAACGGGCATGAAATTTACTGGCTCGTTTATAGTCCTCTTTATTTATACACATCAGCTGATCCGTATAGCGTGACAGCCACTTTTCTACCGGATAATAAAACAACCAATTAATTAATGGTGCACCTTTATAAAAATGAAACCCATGAGCCGTATAAAAAACTGGTACAGTCCCTGTAGCATGAGCAGCCAGCCTTGCCATCACCCCTCCCATAGGGGTGTGGCAGTGCACTAACTGGAAATGCTCTTTTTCCATTAGAATTTTTAGTTGCTTATATGCCTTCCAATTTTTCAAACTATAAGGACTCCGCACAAAATCAATCTGATGTCTTACAATCCCGGTACCATCCAGGCGACTATTATCCTTTCCATAAGACGGTGTAAGGTAATTAGAAGCATAATGTATCTCATATCCCATCTGCTGTAGCAGTCTGACATTATTCATCTCAAACTGCGGCACAAATCCGCTTACAGTAGTAACTAATAACGCTTTTTTCATCTTCAGCCTCATCCTTTAAAAAGAGTGCACGAATGCAACTAACAATGTTACTCTTTCCGCCAAATCATTCTATTTATGATTCCAGTATAGCTTTGAATGATCTTTACAACTTTAGTCGAAACGTTCTGATCTATATAATCCGGAACATCAGTCCCTAACTCATTATTTTTCTGCATTGCAGTGGCAAGTTCTACCGCTTGTAGTACCTGTTCTGCAGTAATGCTTCCAATTACAAAATTTCCTTTATCCAAAGCCTCTGGTCTCTCAGTGCTGGTTCTAATCGAAATTGCAGGAAATTTAAAGAATGACGCCTCCTCTGGTACAGTACCACTATCGGAAACTACACAAAAAGCATTTTTTTGCAGATTATTGTAATCAAAGAATCCAAATGGTTTTAAAGTTCTCACATTAGGATGGAACTTAAAATTTCTTTTGTCAATAAATTTTGCACTACGTGGATGAGTACTATATATCACTGGCATATCATACTTCTCCGCTATAGAATTAACTGCACTCATTAACTGCATAAAATTAGCTTCGTTATCAATGTTTTCCTCTCGGTGCGCAGATAGTAAAACATAGTTTCCTTTTGTTAATCCCAACTGTTCTAATGCATTACTGTTCTCAATTTGATCACTATATTTCGATAAGACCTCTGCCATTGGAGAACCAACAACATATGTATACTCTTTTTTAACACCAGCATTTGATATATATCTACGTGCATGCTCGGTATAACAAAGATTAACGTCACTTGTTACATCAACAATTCTTCTATTTATTTCCTCCGGAAGGTTCTCATCAAAACATCTGTTACCTGCTTCCATATGAAAAATCGGAATTTTAAGTCTTTTTGCAGAAATTACAGATAAACAAGAGTTGGTATCTCCTAAGACGATGAGTGCGTCTGGTTTTATTTCCTGCATCAATTTATACGATTTGGAAATTACATTCGCCATGGTTTCTCCCAGATCCTCGCCTACAACTCCCAAATAGTAGTCAGGAGCGCGTAGCCCCAAATCATTAAAAAATACTTCATTTAGCGTATAATCATAGTTCTGACCAGTATGTACTAATATATGATTAAAATATTTGTCACTCGCTTTAATAATTTCTGACATTTTGATGATTTCGGGACGTGTCCCGACAATGGTCATCAATTTTAGCTTAGCTACATTACTCATAAATACACCTACCTATAATAATGGGGGTATAACTCTTTATGAGCTATTACCCAGTCGTACATTTCCGATACCATCTGCTCGTAACTTGGTACAATAAACGAAAAATCTTCCCTTGTTCTAACAAGCTGTTTATTTACCTGAAGTTTGTCACTCGGTAAAATTATTAGTTCATTATCTCTAAAATATTTATTAAACAATCCCAATAAATCAAATTTTGAAATGGAAGTGTTGTTTACTAAGTTATAAAGCCCTGATAAGTTCTCCTGTAATGCCTTTTCCATAGCTTTTGCCAGCGTCAGGGTTGTAACACCAGTCCACATAGCACCAGTATAACCATTAATTGTACAGCCTTGTTTCATGAACCAATTAAATAAACCAATCCCATGTTCATTCATATCTGGTCCGACAATAGAATTTCTAAAAGTAAGATTCTTGCTGTCCGAAATTTCACCTAGCGCTTTTGACCGATCATAGAACGTTTCACCGTCTCTAAAGCTTTCTTCTGTATAGTTGCCTGTCCTTCCTGAAAAGACACAGTCTGTACTCATGTGTAACACCTTAGTTTTTGTTTCCTTAGTTAAGTCAACTAACTGATGAGGTAAATAGCTATTTAGATATACAGCCAACGCTTTATTATCCTCTGCATTTTTGTTAAGTATGCCTATGCAATTAATAATACCATCGAATTTCCCTTTAGAAATTACCTTTTTTAACAATTCTGTATCAAAAGCATTACCAACAATATTTTCACAATGTAAAAATGGTGTTGTGGAAAATGAAACAACATGATGGCCACACTCTTTAAAATATAAAGAAATCATATGTCCAGCCATACCAGTTGCACCTAGAACCAATATTTTCATCTATTTTTCCATGCCTCCAATTCATCCCTTACATAACTTAGAGTTAACAATTTTTCTTTAACTTGTTCAACATTCAATCTTGTTGTGTTGTGAGAGGTATATGGCTCGATTGATTCAATCTCAGTATTACCTACTTCAAAGTACTTTTCATAATTAAGATCTCTCTTATCAACCGGCACACGGAAATATCCTCCTTCATTGACACTCTTTATTTTTTCCTCTGCTGTCATAAGTGTTTCGTAAAGCTTCTCACCATGTCTGGTTCCAATATTTCTAACCTCTGCACTTGGATCAAATAATTCAGTCACTGCTTCAGCCAAATCGGCAATTGTACAGGCCGGTGCCTTCTGAATAAACAAATCACCAGGGTTAGCATTTTGAAAAGCATAAACCACTAATTCAACTGCTTCTTCCAGACTCATCAGAAAACGTGTCATATTTGGATCGGTAATTGTCAGTGGTTTTCCAGCCTTTATCTGATCAATAAACAGCGGAATAACACTACCTCTAGAGCACATTACATTGCCGTAACGAGTACAGGCTATTGTAGTTTTATCAGAAGGTACAGTTCTTGCTTTCGCAGTAATAACCTTTTCCATCATCGCTTTGGAAATCCCCATTGCATTAATAGGGTAAGCAGCCTTATCAGTAGAAAGACAAATTATACGCTTAACTCCCAAATCAATTGCCGAAGTTAGTACATTGTCAGTTCCCAGCACGTTGGTCTTCACAGCCTCCAGCGGAAAGAACTCACAAGATGGAACCTGCTTTAGTGCTGCCGCATGAAAAATATAATCAACGCCATACATTGCATTTTTAACGCTAGAAATATCTCTGACATCACCAATATGGAATTTAATCTTGTCGTTTTTATATAATTTTCTCATATCATCCTGTTTTTTCTCGTCACGAGAAAAAATCCTAATTTCACCGATATCTGTTGATAAAAATCTTTCCAAAACAGCATTACCAAAACTACCGGTTCCGCCTGATATAAATAGCGTTTTTCCTTTGAAAATGTCATCTGGTTCTTTGGTCATCATAATTTTTCTCCTTTAAATAAGTCTTTAATATCCTGTACCAAGCGATTGTTTTTATATATATCCTCACAAAATAACTCTCTATTCTGCAAAGCGATCTTCTTTCTCTCTTCAGGGTCATCTATCAATATTTTTATACTATCAAATAAGTTTTGCTCAGTCGTTCCCGATATTATACCCCCTCCATGGTCCAATTGCTCATGTGCGCTTGGGAAGTCCGTAGTTACTATTGCACAACCCAAAGCTCTGGCTTCTGCAAGTGCGATGCAATAGCTTTCATATTTTGATGGCTGCACATAAATATCCGCGACCGCCATAGTTCTGTACGGATTATCTAATTTACCAGTAAATACGGCATTATCTTTGCAGCCTAATTTAATAGCCAGTGCCTCTAGCCTATCACGATCCACACCGTCACCAATAAAATACCAGTGCACATTATATCCAGCTACCAGCAACTTCCCCAATACACTTAATGCTTTATCAATGCCCTTTTCATGACTGAGTCTGGCAACTGTAACAATGTTAACACCAGTTGTGGAAAGTTCAACACCATTGAATATAGCTGCTTTTCGGCATATATCTGCACAGTCTATATGAGGCAATAATACCTGCGTGCGTTCTGCAAACTCTGGCAAACACCTCAAGAAACTTTCTCTAGCAGACTGAGAAGTGCAATAAATACCATCAAAACCACCATAGATTTTCATTTCGATGGAAGCATCATACTGGGCCTTTTCAAAATCAGTATGAATTACCGCAAGTTTACATGTTCCTGCAAGGTTTTTTGCAGCATACCATGTTGCCATTCCATCTTGAAAGGCAACAACTACATCATAGCTATCATTTACTAAGGTGTATCTTTTACTTATCAACAAATGCCCATGCCTATGATAAATTCCCTTCAATACATGGAAAAGAGGTTTTAAGCCTAGTCTATTTAACAAGTTTGAAATATTTTTACGAAGACCTTCCAAATCTTTTATTCCGGCTACACTCTTTACAGTTACCCATTCAGGTAACTGTTCAAGCATTTCGCCTTCCCTATTTAATAAAAGAATTTCCACTTTACAAGTAGAGTCTTTTAAATCACGCAAAATATCAAGCAACATTTTCGAAACTCCACCCATTGTCATAGAAGGGAGTAAAAATGCAACTTTTCGCTCATATCGCATTGCTTTACACCTACTTTTGTTTATCTTTTTCTTATTATATCAACCAAACGCCTTGCTGGTGCAGTGATTTTCCAACTACTGCTCGTTAATATCATAGCAATCTGGGCTTTTAGTTCATCAACAATCTTTGCATTCGTCTCAGCCCTCTCTCGCTGCATACTCAAGTCTAACTCTAATTGATGAGAATACTCTTCTACAGTCAAAAGCCGCGACTGTGATTCAATATATTGCTGATTTTTCGATTCAATCAATGTCTGAAGTTCATCAACCTGCCTCAGTAATTCCTCGCTCTTGTTAATTGCTGCCTTAGCCTGCGACTGTAACGCTTCTCGCTCTTGTAGCAAAAAATTGTTTTGTTCTTCTATACGCAACTGTCCGGAATTTCGGTAATCTATCGGTGCATTTGCTATCATGCTTCTTAAATTTACAAGTTCTTTTTCAATATTCTCCGGTACTGTTTCATCATATCGCAACGTCACAAAAAATTGTTGCGTATTCTCTGCAGTTGGTACAAAATCAGTGCAAGTAAATTTCAGCAAACCAGCACGAGTACAATCATATAGAAATTTTAAAAAGCCAATATCACTAAATGGCCAATAATGGACATCATCCTCATGCGATCCATCCATTATACGGTTATAAGCAGCTTTAGCGGCTTCAAAAGAATTAACTGGCATATGGTCCTCCATATGATTTGCCCGCCAAAAAAATGGCTCAGAATTCTCTTGTATCGCATTGAACAAAAAGTCAAATACCATTCTCCCGTTTGCTTTATAACCTTTTTGACTTACTTCAAAGGCATCACGAAAAGAGGCTTCCTGCCTGTAGTGGTCAAAACAATACCGTTTATCTGGGTAAACAATAATTAATGACCCACCAGGTTTAAGAACAGAAGCAATGTCATTGAAGAAATACAAAATATCATCAACATGTTCTATAACATGAGAAACAACGACATAATCGAATTTTTCAATATTAGCAAATGTCTCTGAATAATTCCCATTTAATACAAAATCAATATCGACGATAGTATTTATATTAATTGAAATACCAGTTGCATCTAAGTATGCATTTCCAGTATATAAAGCTTTCACAGCTTCAGTTGATCTTATATCGCAATAAAAGCAATTAGCATATTGGCATTTTGTAAATATTGGCCGATTAAGCGGCCCAATTTCCAATATTCTAGAATTTCTGTTTTTCACCTTTGAGGCTGCATATATATATCGGCCATCCATATACAAAATATCCTTTCTTTAATATTTGAAAAGTTTCCTTTTTATCTTTCTTAGTGTCACTTTTAGACCACCCTGTTTCAAAGATAGCTGCACTTTGCGAATCAAACGTAAAGGCTTAGTGATTTTCCATGATAGACTATTCATCATGTTTATACATTCCTGCTGATATGCTCCGTCATATAATGGATAATACACTACATTGCCTGTTCCATCAGTAACTTCAACACGCGAAGCTAGCAGCTTCTGAATACAACTTTCATATTCCCGTATTGCTTGTTTATACAAAGCTTCACGACTTTTTGGTTCAAACATTAAATTATCACGTAAGGCTATGTTTAGCTCTTCCTGTTGACTCATGCTATACTTTAGAACTAATTCAATTAGCACCTCCCAACGCCTTACAATATTATCTTTGCTATATCTATGAATAATATCACCGACTGCTATTTCCATCTGACTCATTTTCTCGCTATCAGCCAATAAATCAATAATCTTTTCCGCCATTTCATTAAGATTACCTTGAGGGATAACATACCCATCAACTCCATCTGTAATAATATCATCTAACCCAGAACCTTCAAAGATTACTGACGGAATATTATAAGCTGCTGCCTCAGTTATAGCAAGACCAAACCCTTCATATCTAGAAGTCATCAAGTGTAGGCAGGCTTTCTCATAATATTGTTCAACCTCCTTAACCCAACCGGTAAAGTGGACTCTGGAAAGAGGTAAATTCAGCTTTCTAATTAACATTTCATAAGTCAGACTTTCGTCACCAGGTACACTCTGTCCTAGATCATATGGACCCACGATGTATAACTCTACAGTATCATTATTCAACGAGATCTTTTTGAATACCTGTAGTAATTCTTTAAACCCCTTACGAGGATCATCAAACCTACCAATAGCAATTATATTTTTTTGTTGATGTTTTATATCACTTTTAATATTTTCTATTGTTACCATATTAGGCATGACCAAAGCATTATCATTGAGTTGACTATAAAAACTAGCACTTGTGCTATTTAGCCAAATAACAGCATTCGTACAAGCGAGTGCGTTATTTTTAATAGATAAGCATTTATATAAATCCGTATTCCAATATGGCAAAAAATAAAATTCATGCGACCAAGCAATTGTTTTAATACCCATATTGCGAAGTGGTTCGTACAGATTCAAATATTCAGGAATACAATTATAGCTATTTATACAAATATCAACATTAAGTATTACCAAAAGTTTAGGTAAGATATCAGCATTAGCCGTAACCTTGGGAGCTTCAACTTGTATTATATTCTCACAAAGTGAATACCCATTTCCGTCATAATGGTCATCCATAATCAACAATACTTCATACTTTGGAGTCAATAAGCCAGCCATCTGTAAAACTATTCTATTTAGACCCCCAAGTTCATTAGGAAATGGCAACAAAAAAGCAATTCGCGGTTTAATTTTTTCTTTTCGAATTAATTCTTCGATATTTTTTTGTGCCAAAATCGACTTGGGTATTTTTGATTCACGCAGTAATTCATTCACCCTTATTGGATTTGATTTCATATTTTCGACCATGGTTATAAGAATTCGTCGAGTAAGAAATGCAATAACATTCTTATATCCAGTATTATTTACCAAAAATTCTCTAGTTTTAACGTAAAACTTTTGAACCGAACCTTCCATTTCACACATTTCTTCTGAAGATAGCGAATTAATCATACCAATCCAAAGCCTATCACATTCAGCGACATGAGTTGTTATTAATTTTTTGCTATCTTGTTCCTCATGTGATCGAGATAAAATATCAAGACTCTCAATAAATTTAACTTTTTGCCTTCGTAGCATTCTAAACCACAGATCATAGTCTTGTGTAGTAGGCAAAGTGGGATCAAAGCATCCTACCCTTTCAAAATGCCTTTTATTAATCAATAGTGAACAACCATGAACACAACCTCTCATAAGTACAAAAAGTCCATTTCTCAGTTTTTCATTACCATATAATTTTATCGGATCAACTTCGTACAGTTTCTCACCATTAGCAGATACAACTTGGTAGCCTCCCATAATCAAAGTTTCTTTATCATCACAGTTTGTAAGTTCCTTAATTTGATTCTCAATTTTCTTCGGAGTATACATATCATCATGACTTAACCAAGAAAAGTATTCTCCAGTCATTTTATTTATGCCATAATTAAGCGCGGTAGCTACTCCGCCATTTTCTTTTATGTAGTAACTGATATAATCACCATATGATCTCGCAATTTTATCTGTCTGACCGCCATCCGTCGAACCATCGTTAACCACAACCACTTCAATATTAGGATAGGTCTGAAAGAGAGCACTATCTATAGCTTCTCGCATGTAATTTGCACCATTATATACTGGAATTACAATTGAAATCTTAGGAAAAAATCCCTTTTCTTTTTGCTCTACTTCAATCTTTTTATGATAGGATTTTAAGTTCTCTCTAATATTATTAATCCTTTCCGCCTGTTCAGCTTGTATCCTAGCCATTTCGTACTGTATATTCAGAGCATTAACCAACTTTGCAATTTCATGTTCATTATTAGCATACTCGGGTCTAGACATTATATGGCTCAATATATTTGTCAAACCTATTCTTTGTTTGTTAAGATCTAACGCTGCAGTCGTATCACTATATCTAACTGAGGTTAAAACCTCGTCAATACCCCCAATTTCATACTGATATGCCAAATCGATCCATAGACAGACATCCTCTCCAATATGAAACTTAGTACAAAAAGGTTGATCAAATTTGTCAAGCAATTCTTTTTTTAACATTACTGTTGGCGTAGCAACTCTGCAACAATATAAAAATCTTTTAAAAAGATTTCCCCTTTCCATTCCTGAATCCATAACTCTTATCCGTCTATTATCATTAGAAAAACATTCATATGAAGTGTGAGATATTAGATAGTCATTTTCTTCCATAAAATTAATTTGTTTTTCTAATTTTTCTGGTAAAAACAAATCATCAGAATCTAAAAAAGCTACAAACTCACCTTTAGCCATAGAAATACCAAAGTTTCTAGCTGCAGAAACACCTTTATTCTTTTGTGTATACAATCTTATCTTTCGCTTCTGATTAGCAAGCAGTTCTATGTCCTTGATGTCCTCCGTCGACCCATCGTCCACTAGTATTATCTCAAAATCTTGATAAGTTTGATTTAGAACACTATTAATTGATTCTTTCAATAATTCTATCCTATTATAAAACGGAATTATTACCGATATCTTAGGCAGTTTATTCATTTCCATACTCATTTTACAAACCCTCCATGATCTTAATATTAATCATTATCTAACAACTGCTCTAGGCAAGAATCCAAAATTTCCACCCCTTTACGGCAATGAAAACGCCCGCCACTGTCAATGTGTCTACCAATATTACCCGATACACAATTTAACAACATATTGGCAATTTCCTCAGCATGATGGCCCGCTAAAGCACAGCCAAATTCTTTGGCGATATCGGCTGTCGCACTGTCATCGTCAGCTACTGCTATAATTTCTGCACCTACTGACATATAATCATATATCTTTACTGGTACATATATATTTTTGTTTTTCTCCGAAAAATAAGGGTCAAGTATTAGCGCAAAATCTACTGTTCTCATATATTCTAAACTCTGCTCGTAATCAACTTCATCTACAAAACAAAAGCTATTAATAACCTTCGAATTAATAATAGCACTTTTTTCAGAACTACAAATAAATCCAACTTGCAAAATCACCAAGCGGTTGTACTGCTCTGGATAATTTTGTTTTAAAATCTCCAAAGCTTCAACAACTCTAGAAAAAGAGCGAGCACCATAGATTTGCCCAACATGTGCAATTACTACCTTATCACTTGGTTGTTTTTGCAGGCATTTCTGTAACTGCACTCCTTCATGCCCATAAGGCGCAATCACTATTTTATCTTTAAAAGAATTATATTTTTCACCAAGAACATATCTAGCTAAACGGTCATTATTAAAAACAAGCAAATCTCCAAACCTCGTGCCTAACCATGCAGCACCCCCAAACACCTTCATTAAAAGATAATTGGGCTGTTGTTGAAGATTTTTTCTAAAAAGCGAGAAAAAGCTAATAAAAGGTGAATTCCAAATTGGATCAGAAAAATACACCACCCATTTCACATGCGGCCTTAATAGCTTAATTAAAATCCCAGCAAAATGCCCATTCGGTGGCATAACCCTTGTCATTATAATATTATAATGTTCCGTTTTATCAAGCTTCAAAAACTGTTTAACTACGTTAAAAGGCCACTTTATATATCGTCCATGAACAGGAAATACTCTCACCTTATCGGTATCAGCGTCCTCGACCTTTTGCATACAACTGCAAACATCATAGTATAACTTTGAGTTTTCAAGTGTTCTCTTACAAACTACACTTTCCCCCGACATCTTCGGAGGATAGCTCCATGCTGCTACAAAAATCCTCTTCAACTATTCACTTCCTCTATACTATAATCATCACTGTATTGACAGATATCTATCGCAAATTTCTCTTGCAGGGCCAACATCTATAAGTTCTCCCTTTTCAAGCCAAGCTGCCCGATCACAATATTCTTTAATCTGATCTGATGAATGTGAAACCATCAGTACAGTAGTACCATCACCCATGAGTTCTTTTATTCTATCATTACACTTTTGTTGGAATTTATAGTCTCCCACACCCAAAATCTCATCAACAATTAATATTTCAGGTTTTACAATAGTAGCAACCGAAAAACCCAATCGTGCATGCATGCCTGATGAGAAATTTTTAATGGGAACGTCAACAAATTCCCATAACTCAGCAAAATCAATAATTTGCTCAAATCGTTCTTTCATATACTTCACTGAATAGCCCATCACTGCACCATTCATATAAACGTTTTCTCTGGCTGTAAGTTCGGAATCAAAGCCAGCTCCCAATTCAATAAGCGGCGCAATAGTCCCTTTAGCAGACACAATTCCTGAAGTTGGTTTAATTACCCCTGCCACAAGCTTTAACAAGGTTGATTTTCCAGCACCATTAAGTCCTACCAAACCAAATACCTCACCCTTTGAAATTTCAAGCGAAACATCCTTAACAGCTATAAACTCATCATAAAATAATTGTCTTTTCATAAGTTTAATTACATATTCTTTGATGCTATCGACCCTATCTTTACTCAAATTATACTTCATTGTAACATGATCCAATCTGATCACAGAATTTTCATTCATTAAATTCTTCTCCTAATGCATTAAACGTATAAGATAAATCTATCTTGTTGCCTGTAAAAAATAATTATACCAGATATCAAAGAAACAAGCGCTAATAAAATGCAAACTAAATTCTGCCATAAACTGGGCACTCCTCCATATATCGCGACTGTTCTGAAACACTCCACAAAATGATATAATGGATTTATTGATATCAACCATTTAAAATGATCCGGTATGATTTTTATAGGATAAAAAAGGGGCGTTATATACGTAACAGCAGTTATCAGCACCCCATATAAATAAGACATATCTCTAAAATATACTATGGCTGCCGCTAATATTAAACCAATTCCTAGAGAAAAAATAAAAATATACAGAACAGGTAAAGGCGCCAACAAAATAGTTGAGTAAATCGGACTTCCAGTCGCAAACATTACTATTAACAGTGCAATGGTTGAAAAAAAGAAATTAATAAGTGCTGATATTGCTTTTGATAATGGAAAAATGTATTTTGGTGTATTGACTTTTTTCATAAGAGGTGCTGATGCTAAAACCGAAAACATACATGTATTTGTTATTTCACTAAATAAAGTAAAAATCAATTGTCCACTTAACAAATATACTGGATAATTTTGAACATCAAAACGAAATATTGAAGAAAACACAATTGTCATAACACACATAGTTAATAATGGATTAAGAACTGACCACAATACCCCTAAAACAGAACGCTTATACTTTGATTTAAAGTCCCTTTTTACTAATTGAAATAGTAATGATCGAAATCGATATAGCTTGCTTAAAAACGGGTAGAAACTTTTTCGTTTAATATATAAAATAAGTAGAAACATTATGACAAAAGCCAACATGCAAGATAAAACCATATACCTCAAAAAAATCCATGTTGGGTTCTCATTTAATGTAATAAACAATGTACTATCTTTAACCAATTGGAAGATTCCTAAGCTAAGTAATAAATAACTAATTATGCCTATTATTTTTTTCAAAATACTACTCCTTCATTATCAAATATTGACCTTGCTATTACAGCTTGTTACTTATGTTAACAGGTATGATCATCTGCTTCCACACCTTCTGCACTTTCTTTCATAAACATAATTTTAGGTGTCATAATAATCAGCTTTAAATCTAAAAGTAATGAGTAATTACGAATATATGTTAAATCTAGTTTTAGTTTATCATATGCAGTTGTATTATACTTTCCGTAAATTTGCGCATAGCCAGTGAGACCCGCCTTGACCTTTGTCCGATAGGAAAATTCTGGCATATCTTTAATTATTTCTTTTACAATTTCTGGTCTCTCTGGTCTAGGACCTACAAAGGACATATGACCCATTAATATATTAAAAAGCTGTGGAAGCTCATCCAGCCTTGTTCTCCTCAGGAAATGTCCAATAGGTAAGATTCTAGAATCCCCCTTCGTAGCCAAACGTGCCACCCCATTCTTTTCAGCACCCTGAATCATGGTACGAAACTTATATATACTAAATATTTTGTCTTCTCTAGTCAATCTAGCTTGTTTAAAAAAAACAGGACCTTTATCTGAAAGTTTAATGCTAAAACCTATGATAATAAAAAGAGGACTTGTTATCACAATTCCTATTAAAGCTCCTATTATATCAATTAATCGTTTAATAAATAGTTGCTCAATAGTAAATCCTTCATTTCTGGAGAGTAACAGTGGAGAGTCAAACAAATTCAATTCAACTGAGCTCTTTAATAAAATGTCTGATATCTTTGGAACATTGTAGGTACGGACAGAATTTGCAAAACAATACTTTAGTATCAAATTACGTTCATGAGATGAAATATCTCCTACTATTATACCATCATATTTACATATCTCCTGTTGCAAGGAAGCAATTCCCTGCTCAATATTTATTACACTACATATCTCGTATTTATCTTCCCTTGAATTGATTTTTTCCATAAGATGATAATCAGATCTATTACCAGTAATTAAAAGCATCTTTCTTGGCGGAAATAATTTTCCATAAATCCCTTGATAGATGAAAGTCCAACCCACAATAACCAAAAAATCCCACGCTGTCATTCTAATTAACTGTAAAGGATTTAAAAAATGCTTATCTAAAACTGCAATTTGTAAGTACGTAAAAATGTTAGTGAAAATTACTGCCAAAATTTGAGAATATATTAAATTTCCTTTTTTTAAATATCCAACTTTAAAACCACCATATGTACTCATAAAAAGAATAAGAAGAATCCCATAAAGGAAAATCATCATCCAGTTTCCACGTCGAAAAAACGGAAATTCTATAATTCGATTATAATGATCTATCCAAGTCCAACCATATAGTACTATCAGCATTGATGTAATTCCAAAAGTAAAAAACACTTTAACAAGTCTTTTATATTTTCGTTTATCTTTCATATAAATGCACCTTTACTTATCATTTTGTATTTCAATCTTCTCAAAGCTTTACTAGTATACCATAGTATTCACCTTAATTACAATGTTCTACAAAATAAAAAGAGCTGTTAGTTTTTAAGATTTTATGAATATTTTTCCTTTTTATTAAGTTTTTACAATACAATGATTTTATTCGAAATTTTGCCTTAATTATTAATAAATTTGGAACTACCCATTGCTAATAAAAGCCAATAAATTGGTGTAACTATGGGTAGATTAAGATTTACAAAGGCCTGAATACTATAACAAATTAGTCCAAAAGCTATTGCTATAATATATGAATTTATCTTTTTAAAATCAAAACATTTTTTAATACATGCAAATATAAATACTAAATACGAGAACAAACCTACTATTCCAACTGTAAGTAAAAAATGTAAATATTCATTATGAGCACTATCAAAAATCAAGTTATAAGGATTACCTTTTGTTTGGTACATTAATAAAATCCCAAAAGTTTCAGGGCCGAAACCAACCATCTTTTTCCATAAGGAAAACTTTGAAAAACGCTCAATAGCATTTCTCCAAATATAACCTCTATTAGTTCCCCAATCATCGTCGAATACAAGGTAATTGCCTATATTTCCATATTTATTAATATTTCCCTGAAGATTACAATCATATATGACATATAAAATAACAATTGATGCTGATAAAAGTAAGAATAACCAGATATATCTAAATAAATTTCCACATTCTCTATTTGGGGTTTTTTTAACATAATCCCATAAATACCAAAATATAATCAATCCCCAAAGAAAAAGGGTTAATATCAACGATATACCAGAATTAGCTAGTAGGACAAATATACTATCTATTCCTATTACCATATCCTTAAAGTAAAAGTTAATCAAGTTAATAAATTGAACAACAGAAAAAAATGTCGCCAATATAATAACATATTTACGAATCCCTATCTTACTTCCAAATAAGTATAATGGCAAGAAACCAAATAATGCTCCTAATGAGAGATATGCATTGTCACTAACTCCCATTATTATAGCAAAAAAGGCAATAACCATACATAAATAGTGCCAGATCATGCTAATATTATTTTTATCTGTTGCGAACAAGACTGTTGCAATGGCCGCAACAATACCAACATACGCTGTATAGGTATTTATATTACCTATTGTTGAAGTAAAAATAAGCCACTGATCTGGATTCATAACAGCTTTAAAATGAAAAATATCTAATTGAAAGTAATCAGTAATTCCAAACAAGCATACCAGCATACCAGCAATTAACATGATGTCAATATACCAATTCTTAAATTTCCAAAATCTACTTACACAAAAATAACTAGTAACATACCAAATTAACAAAAATAGCCCTGAAAACCTTCCTTCATTGCCCCAGAAAGATTCATAAAGATAGTCCGAAGTTAAAGTGGATAAAATTGCAACTATTAAGAATATTATGACAGCATAGTCTGCTACTGTAAACCTTTCAAAAAAATCACTAAAAGAAAACTCCTTAAAATACGATACTGTCTGCCTTGCTCTCACTGTGGCGAAATAACCCAGCACTAATATCACCATTAAAATAGTACAAATACAGTAATAATAATATTTAGCAACAAGAATATCAAAGTAGCGATCTCTGATAACAATAGGAAGTCCTACACCAACTAATACCACATATATTCCAAGTACTATAGACAAAAAATCTCTTTTCTCTTCACTTTTGCGTAATTCAATCATGATATATAATCCTTTCACATTTAATGTACTTAGTATAACACTTTGTATTTAATCCTGCAACTTTTCCAACATTAAAGCCCTTTACCATATTCTAGAATTATTTCTTCACCATCAATAATAATACCACTATCAGTAAATCATAAAAACTGTTGAAGTAAAAGAAATACTAAATCTTCAAATATGGCACTATAAAATACATTATTCCCGACTAAAATTCTAGGATGTGCCCTAATAATAGTTAAGCTTACTCGACTTGGAAAATGTTTTTGTAAAAAGGTTAAATCATGCGGATACTTACCTAAAGTTCTTCATTGAAAACTTCAAAGCTGTCCTGTGCTTGCTTCGGCTGTAGAACCAAAAAGGTCCATGATTACCGAACTCAGGAAGTTAACGACATCAGACACGTCGCTATCTATGCACAGTCCATCGCAAGACTAGATAGCTGGCCTTTTATACTAATTCACTACTCCGACAAACGTTCTATCTAAGTAGGTTACACCCTTATGTTTAACCATCTGCAGCTCCTGGACGCAATCCACTATGCAAACCAGATAAGCTAACTAAGTCTGTCTCCATCGATGAATTATAGGACTATGCCTCTAGTGATACAAAGTTTATTCAGCATACTAAAAAACATCATATAGCAAGATTTATTATCAAAGCAGTTCTTATTACAAGTATGGAGCAGGATTCAGAAGAATCCCACTCCAACTATTGACAAAGAGTCAAAAAAAAGACCGGAAATTCTTAATAACTTCCGGTCTTTTCTTTAAATTATTGCAATAAATTAGTTTTCAACGAAAACCTTTACAATGTTACCACTACCATTAACTTCATAGCAACGGTCATTGCCATCTTTAGCTTTGTTCTTGCCCTTCTGAACAGTACCAGCAGTATTAACTAATCTGTACTCAACAGTTGTAGTATCTTTTGCTGCTTCTGTTAAATTGTATTCCTCTGAATATTTATCATTAGTTACAACACTATCAACGTTCATTAAGCGTAAGAATTCATCTGTTGTCAGAACAGTTGCGCCAGTAAGTTTTCCATCAGTAATGTTAGCCTTAATTACAGCATACTTATCATCTTTATCTGCTGATAACAGCATACCAGACTGATAATACTTCTTGTTATCAAGAGCTGTCTTACCTGCACCCTTGAAGGTACCAGACTTATTCAGTAAGAAACTATGAGTATCGCCATCAATAGTGATGTTCTGTTTGTTAGTCTTTACAGCGCCATCATCACCGAAGAAGTAGAATTTGTAATTTTCGCCTTCCCAATAAGAAGCATGAGCCTTAAATCCATCTGTTGTGTCATATGGATTAGTTGAATCATCTTTCTTTGCAAGGGAAACAATAGTCTTATTATCAGAAGCTAATTTAACAAATCTATAACCATCAATCATAGCTCCCTGGTTATCAAAAGCATACTTCTTGCTGTTGATAGTCTTCATTTGTCCTGTGATCAGCTTACCATCTTTATCAGCATAGTACCAGTTTTCAGAATCGTCATCATAGTCGCCTTCATTTAAGTAGGAGCCTGGAACAACCTGGAACCAACCCTTAGTTACTCTGGCGCCATCTTCTGGACTTCCATAATATCTGAATCCGCTACTGTATACCGGATTACCCTGTGTCTGTGTAGCTGTTTTGTCTCCGCTTGTCTTTGTAGCAGTTGTCTGTGTAGAATCCCAGTTAACCCACTCAGCATTCATACGGCCATCTACGTCAAAGCTGTACTTTTTACCGTTGATGGTCTCGCCTTTTTTATCAGCCATCTTCTTACCATTGCTCTTGAAGTAGAACCAACGATCCTGCTCTTCATCGTCAAATGTGTTGTCGCTGGAGAGACCTTTCTCTAAATCACCAGTATTTTCCCACTGATCATCTTTGATGTGCATATATGCCCAACCAGTAGCCTGTGCACCATCATTTTCATTACCATGGTAGTAAACACCGTTGTCAGCACGCCAAGCATTGTCATCAGTTAATCTCTGGCCATCTGCATCAATCCAGCCATATAACATCTTAGCTTCATCATCAAAGATGTATTTTTTTCCATTAATGGTCTTGAAAGAAGCGCTGTTGCTGGTGCTGGAGCTCTTATAAGCTTTACCATTAGAACCAAAATAGTACCAATGATTTAAAGGCTCATTATCATCATCACCATCATATTCATCGTTTTCAATGGAAACCCACTTATTAGCTACCATAGAACCGTTCTCATCTACATAATAGTAGTTGTCATTGTACTCAACAAGAGCATCGGTAGCCATCTCGCCATCTTCATTGAGGTAGAACCAGTTATCTCCTGATTTCTCCCACTTCTCTGTCTCTAAGTCGCCGTTCTTGTCATAGTACACCCATGTACCATTTTCTTCCTGCCAGCCAGTTGCTGCGAAAGAGGACATGGAAGCGCCTAATGCAAGCAGTGCTGCTGTTGATAATACAGCAACTAATTTGGTCTGCTTTCTCATAATTAATGCACTCTCCTTTTTTCTTTTTGAAATACTCTTCGAAATTCCTAATTGCATTACGAGGTAATTATACTTCCTATAATGGAAATTATCAATACCTTTTTTACTTTTTTTGCATTTTTTGCAAAAACAAAAAAATATTTACATTTCCGGCAGAAGCTATCAATTCCTCCATCACATGGTATAGTATAATACAATTTTTTGGAAAATGCTATAACATTTCTCTGTGCATTTTCTTACATAATCTTTACGAAAATGCAATTTGGGGGAAGGATTGTATTTTTATTAGTACAATCTTGTTTTTATAGACTTATTCTTCTGTTTTTTCTTGATAAACCTTATAATATCTGTTGTTTCAGAAGGGGAAAACAGAGCTCCCTCCTTATTAAAAAGTCACCTTTTTCCTGCTAAATACAGCAAACCTAGATTGACACAGATCAAAATAGTAAAAGATTAAACCACATATCATAATCAATTCATAATTAATTCTCAAGCACCTTAGCCCAAAGCCAAACCGACAATCTTCTATCGCTATCTCCAAATACAATCTCCTTTCACAAACCAATCGCAATCCCTATCACTATCCAATTGCAATCCCCATCACTATCCAATTGCAATCCTCATCACAATCCAATCTCAATCCCTATTGCAATTTACCAATTCAATGGTATAATGTTCATATATCTATAATAATATCAATTTCTGAACACCTTTCGCAATTTACCAATTTATCAACTATACGGAGGTCACACGACTATGGATCGTAACGTCATCATCTGCCGTTCCATTCTGGAAAACCCGGCAGTCACACAGCGAGATTTATCAAAGGAGCTTAGCGTTTCCCTGGGAACCGTTAATAACTTAATAAAGGAGTGTATAGAAAAAAAATACATCGAGATCGGAAACGGCAATGACCTATACGAACTACTCCCAGCCGGCCAAGCCCTTCTAAATGAAAATAAGGTAGACGGCGCCGTCATCATCGCTGCCGGCTTCGGCTCCCGTTTCGTTCCCTTAACTTTCGAAACCCCCAAAGGCCTGCTTGAAGTATTCGGAGAGCGAATGATTGAACGGCAGATCCGCCAGCTACATGAAGCAGGGATTAAGGACATCACCATTGTGGTCGGATATTTAAAGGAAAAGTTTGAATACCTTATAGATAAATATCAGGTTAAGCTTTTATATAATCCCGAGTATTCCCAAAAAAACACTCTGACCACCATTTATCATGCCCGTAAACTCCTCCGGGGCAGAAATATGTATGTTCTTTCTTCCGACAACTGGATGCGCCACAATATGTACCATGCTTATGAAAGCGGTGCATGGTACTCTGCGTCATATATGGAAGGAGAAACCTCCGAATGGTGCCTTGATTATAATAAGAAGGGACGCATTTTAAATGTATCCGTAGGCGGCCAGGACAAGTGGGTGATGTATGGGCCGGTTTTTTTCTCAAAATTATTCTCAGAACAGTTTTTAACCGTACTGGAAAATTATTACAGCCTTCCCGGAACCGAACAGTTTTACTGGGAAAATGTCTATATGGAAATGCTGACCGGAGAAGCTGCCAAAAGGCTTCCTCATATTCCGGAAGCAAAACAGGACATTGATCTGTACGTCAACCGAAGGCCGGCTGACGAAGTATATGAATTTGAGAACCTGGAAGAGCTTCGCCGTTTTGATTTGAAGTACCAGCACCATTCTGATAATGAAGCACTGGAATTAGTATCGACCGTATTTCAGGTACCGGAGTCAGAAATCACAGAAATACGGTGCTTAAAATCAGGTATGACAAACAAATCCTTCCTATTTAAAATTAAGGACCGCCATTATATCTGCCGCATCCCGGGAGCCGGAACAGAGCTCCTGATCAACCGTCAGCAGGAAAAAGCCGTCTATGATGCCTTGAGCGGACTGGATATTACGGAAAAGGTCGTTTACTTTAATGGGGAAACCGGATATAAGATTGCGGAATTTTATGAAGGTACTCACAATGCCAACCCTTCCAGCCGGGAAGAGATGGAACGCTGCATGGCAGTTGTACGAAGACTCCACAGATCCGGGCTTAAGGTGGACCATTCCTTTGACATTCGCGAACGGATCGACTTCTATGAAAAACTTTGCAAGGCCCACGGCGGTATCCCGTTTGACGATTACGCCGTTGTCCGCAGGCAGATGACTGAACTATTAGACCAGTTGGACAACTTAAAGCATGAGAAAGTCCTTTCCCATATTGATACAGTGGTCGATAACTTTTTAATGATGCCAGACGGTAACGTGCGCTTAATAGATTGGGAATATTCCGGAATGTGTGATCCCCTTATAGATATCAGCATGAGTGCGATCTACTCCTATTACAATGAAGAAGAAACAGATGACCTCATAAGGATTTATCTTAAGCGGGAGCCTTCCGAGGAAGAGCGTTTCACCATTTACGCTTATATCGCTCTTGGCGGTTTTCTGTGGAGTCTATGGGCAGTATATAAGGCAGCCTTAGGAGATGAATTTGGCGAATATACCATAATCATGTATCGGTATGCAAAAAACTATTACAAAAAATGCTCCAACATCTCCAAAAAATGAGATTTTTGGAAATTGTCCGCAAATCGTAATAAAATGTTTAGGTATTTCTGTCGGTACTGTGGTATAATGTTCACGAAAGCGATGAGCAGTGCGAAATAAGACGGATAAAGATTTTCGTTGTGCCCCGCACATAAGAAAATCTTTACCCGTCTTATTTCATAGGGCGAAAGCCCGTGAGCGAGTAAAACCTGCGGTTTTACTCGCTGCACTGCGGACTATAGCATATGAATAAAACGGCTAGACAGGAGGAAGGACGGTATGCAATACAGAAAGAAAATAACAGCACTGCTTATAGCAGGGCTTGTAGGAACCTCTACTCTGATACCGGCAGGCACGGCCTGGGGGGCCACCGGCTGGGTTTCAGAAGGCACCCAGTGGAAGTACATAGACCAGGATGGTTCAACTCATAAAGGCTGGGTAAAAACATCTGACGGGACCTTTTATTTTCTTGATCTCTCCACAGGCTTTATGGCTACTGGTTGGAAACAGATCAACGGTAACTGGTACTATTTTCATTCCAACGGCGCCATGGCTACCAAATGGATACAGAACGGCGGTAAATACTATTACCTAATGGATGATACAGGTGTCCTTGTTAAGGGCTGGTTAAAAATAGGCAATGACTACTACTACATGAAGGGCGACGGATCCATGTCCACCGGATGGCGTGAAATGGACGGCGGCTGGTATTATTTTAAAGAAAACGGAAAATGCACCATTGGATGGGGGCAGATTGGAAGCGACTGGTTTTATTTTGGCTCTGACGGCAAGATGGTTACCGGTTGGAAACAGATTGATAATGCCTACTACTATCTGAATGTGGAGGCCAAGTCTGTGCTTGGACGGATGATGACCGGATGGCTCAGTGACGGAACCAACAAGTATTACATGGACACCAGCAGCGGAAAGATGGCCCACGGCTGGAAGCAGATTGACGGTTCCTATTATTATTTTAATGATTCCGGGCATATGATGACCGGCTGGGTACAGCTTTCCGGTGTTTATTATTATCTTGATCCATCAACCGGTAAGATGGCGGCAAATACTACCCTTACCATTGACGGAACAAGTTACACCTTTGGTTCCAACGGAGCTTACCAGGGAAATGCCGCCGGTTCTCCTTCCGGTTCAACCAGCGGAAACACCCCCGGTGGTTCATCAACAGGCAACTCCAATGCGCCAGGCGGGTCTACCTCGACTCCATCTGGCTCCGGCGGGCCGGGAGGAAGCTCCTCTTCCGACAGCAATACCTTAACCGGAGCACCGGGAAGCTCTTCTAATAATACTCCCGGCGGTTCCTCCAATTCTTCAAACAATGGCGTATATCAGCTATCACCAGGGCTTACGTCAGGCCCCGGCTGATCTCATAGGAATTAGTATCTGTGTGGGTATCTGCACCTCGGCGCGGATACCCCTTTTATTTACGCGGATATCGGACCATACAAATAAAAATAAGTTTGCATGGTGCCGCCGTGATTACCGGGGAACTTGCTAAGTAAGTTTCTTCTGTTTTTGTGCGCCTATGTTTTCATTCCGGAAGCAAGAAAGCGTACAACGTTACATAATACTCGAATGATAAGGAGGTATTACATTGAGACACAAGAAATTAGGCATACGGTTTGCAGCAGCAGCATTATGTGCCTTTATGGGAATGTCTGCGGGGTTTGGCCCGGCCATGAATTCCTGGGCAGCAGGCTATGAAAAGGTCAATGGCCATTATCAGCTTGCAAACGGTACGGTGATTGAAGAGGTAATTGCCAGAGGAATCGACGTATCCAGATGGCAGGGAAACGTAAACTGGGCGGCTGTAGCAGCAGATGATGTAAGCTTTGTCATGCTGGGCACCAGATCCAAGGGTATTGTTGACCCTTATTTCCATACCAATGTACAAGGTGCATCAGCTGCAGGCCTGAAAGTCGGCGCTTACATCTATTCTCTGGCTACCACTCCTGATATGGCCAGAGAGGAAGCAGATTTTGTCCTCAGTCTGGTAAAGGATTATCCAATCTCCTTTCCCATCGCTTTTGACGCAGAAGACAGTGCCACCCTTGGTACCCTTCCGCCGGCACAGGTGAGTGAGATAATCAATGCATTCTGCCAGCGAATTGCAGATGCTGGATATTATCCAATTGTGTATGCCAATGATTACTGGTTATCAAATAAAATCGATTTATCCAATATGCATTACGACGTATGGGTTGCCCGTTATGAGGCAAAACACGTTTATTCCAACCCGATCATGTGGCAGGTCACCAGCACCGGCTCGATTAACGGGATCAATGGGAACGTTGACATAGATTTCCTCTATAAGGACTTAACTCCAAAGCTCCCGGGAAATATGTGGAGAACCATAGGAGGAAAGACCTATTACTACCAGAATTATTCGATCCAGAAAAACACCTGGGTCAACGATGGCTCCGGTTGGTTCTATATGAACGAAGAAGGACTGACTGCCACCGGATGGTTTGATAAGGATGGGCTGCGCTATTATCTTGATGAAACTTCCGGACGGATGAACACCGGTTGGAAACAGCTATCCGACAAATGGTATTTCTTCAATCAAAGCGGCTCCATGAACACCGGATGGCTTACTGACAATGGGTCACGGTATTACCTTGGATCCGATGGTATCATGACCACCGGATGGCAGGAATTAAATGGTCAGTATTATTACCTGGATCCTTCTTCCGGCCAAATGGCTACCGGATGGAAGAACTTAAATAACAAGTGGTACTTCTTACAGGAAAGCGGTGTAATGTCCACCGGCTGGCTGGATAACAACGGCGCCCGCTATTACTTAAATAACGATGGTTCCATGGCAACGGGATGGCATACCGACGGCTCCTCCAAGTATTATCTGGCAGGAAACGGTGCGGTCTCAACCGGATGGCAGCTCATTGATAACAGCTGGTATTTCTTTAACCAGAGCGGAGCCATGACTACAGGCTGGATCAATCCTGATGGAAACTGGTACTACATTGGAAATGACGGAAAGATGCAGTCCGGATGGCTTGAGGAACGGGGAGCTAAGTACTATTTAAGCACTTCTTCCGGTAAGATGACCGTTGGCTGGAGACAGGTCGATGGATATTGGTATTACTTTGGCGGAAGCGGCGCCATGGCAACCGGTATGACACAGGTTGGCGGACAGCAGTATTACTTAAATCCAGCTGACGGAAAGATGGCTGCCTCTGCTACCTTTGTACTTGATGGAGTTTCCTATACTGCTGACGCTAACGGCGTATGTACTGTGACTCCGCAGACAGCCACCGAGCAGGCAGGAAATAGTACTGCGGAAAGCCAGGCTGGTCAGAACGGTCAAACGGGGACAGTAACAGCTCCTTCCGATTCCGCCACCAACCAGACAAAAGAAATCGGTCCTGGAATTCATTAATAGGCTGCAGATAAGTCTGTTGCAAAGCAGACCCGCAATAACATCTCATACAAAGATATAGCTCAATATAGTTCTATAAACAAGAGAATGCGCTTTGAAAATAGGCTTTTTAAGCCCGATTCAAAGCGCATTTATTATCTTAAATCTTTATATCAAAATATATCTTAAATCTATATCTTAAATCTATATCTTAAACTTATCTCAAAATCCATATCTAAATATCAAAATCTTTTTCTACTCCGAAAAATTCTTCGTCTCTCCAACAATATAAATAGGCCTGTCCTTAAGCTCAGCAAACAAGATAGCAATATAATTACCAATAATCCCCACGATCAGGAACAGCACCGAAAACATAAAGCAGATCAGCACAATGGTGGTAGCATACCCGTTTGGCGTTCCTACCCTTGCCCAGCTCCATATGGTGTAAATCATCATAATGATTCCCAGAATGCCTGCACCGCCCCCGGCATAGATCCCAAGCTTAAGAGGCAGATTAGAAAAGCACATAATAGTATTCAGCGAAAAGGCCATCAGCTTTTTAATGCTGTATTTGCTTTCTCCTGCTACCCTGATTCCTGCCTCATATTCAATGGTAGTCCGGTTAAACCCGATGTTTTGCACATATCCCCGCAGAAAACGTACCTTTTCCCTGTAATTATCCCGAAGTACGTCACCAGCCCGCCTGGATATTACAAAAAAGTCAGAAGCGTTTGGTTCAAATTTTACATCAGAAAGCACGTTGATCAAATGGTAAAAGGCAGAGGAGGCAAAATTCTTAAACCACCCTGCGGACTCATTTTTCGTGCGCACCATATTGATGACATCATAGCCTTCCTCAAGCTTCGTGACGATCTCCGGCAGATACTGGGGCGGATGCTGTAAATCCGCATCCATGCAGACGACCCCATCCCCACTGCTGTAATCCAGACCGGCAATCATAGCTGCCTCATGTCCGAAGTTTCTGGAAAAACTGATGACCTTTACCTTTTTATCCTTCCTGGACAAGCCGTCAAGTATCTTCATGGTGCCATCCTGGCTTCCGTCATTGACGAAAATCAGTTCATAGTCCCAGTTAAGTTTATTTAAAATTCTGGCCGTTTCCTGATAGAACTGGTCAAGAGCCAGTTCCTCATTGTAGCATGATACCACGACCGATATTGTTTTTCCCATATGTGCCTCCTAATGAATCTAGTGGATATGCTATTGATTATCATTTGCTTTCTTTTTTATATAACATTGTTCAAATTCTGTCAATGCCCGTGCTGATTTTTCACTGTAATCCCCATTCACCTCCACTGCGGCCAAAAGGTTTCCGTTATCATAACACACAGGTATCAGTTTTCCCCATTCGATCAAATCCCTGACCAGGGTGTAGGAACGGTTCTCTTCTCCCGTATAGCCTGCCTGGACATAAACATAATCTGTTTTTGCATAATCCATAAATTCCACGAAATAATCCATTTTCTTTACCAGGGCCACATTTCCCCATACCCCTGTTATGTCATCATAAGACTGAACGTTACATGGGAATGCCAGTACATCCGGATGATCTCCAATGGCAATGAGACGGGTTTCCGGGCCGGCAGCAAGGATATCCCATATCTCTCCATTTCCCTTTGATACCATGTCCTGTCTGGCCGCTTCCTGATGGTTGTAATAGCCTTTATGATGAAATGACACAGGTGTAAAGCCAAGACTCCAATTCCAGCTGGTCATGGCTGTAAAAAATACAGCAAACATAAACACCCAGACTCCGGCTCCTACGCCTCCCCGCCAGACAGTCTTTTCCCCTGTTTCAACCGCTGCCTTTAAGACATAAACAGCCGTAAGTACATAGAACAGCATGAAATAATTCCCGTCGACCTGGGTCAGCATACCTAAACTGACAAGATTGACCACTAAAAACGGTACATAAATGACTTTTAAGAAAACGGACAGCTGAGATTTTTTTCCTCTATCCACATTCTTGCCGTAAAAACAGCTTACAATCCACAATAAGAGAAGAAAGTACAGCAGAAATCCACCCCAGGCCAGGATCACATGGTCCATATCTTCTCCTACGGGACAAAAGAAAAATCCATGAAGCCGGTTTGCCAGATGCAAAGTCCTTTCCTTTAGGGACATTCCGGCACCGGAATTGGGTATGGTATTAACCATGAACGGATATTTCAAATGAAATCCTATCCTTGTAAGCAGGGAAGAGAAGACTGAGGTAAGGGGAAGACCTGTTAATACCTGAGTTCTTGCCCAGATACCTCCTAAAGCCAAAAGTGCACCTGCAACAACCGCCAACCCACCCATATTTCCCTCTTCCGCTCCGAATCTGGGAAGCAAAAACTTCCCTAACAGATATAAAAATCCCATTCCAAAGACAGCGGTGGAAAAGATCAGAGCTGTTGGTTTTAAAGTCAGGCTGAGAAAAAAGGCCGCTGCGCCGTAGCCCAGATAACGCCAGGACTTTTGTCCCGCTTTTATATAGCACAACAGGTAATACAGCATAATCTCCTGAACAAGCAGCGTAATGATATCGCTTTTGGCTGTGACTGCCATATTCATGATGCCCGGAACTCCTGACAGCAGGGCCGCCAAAAAGACCGCCTGCTCTCGTTTCATATAAAATCGTCCGATTTTGTAACCCATAAAAAGGACTCCTAAAGACAGCCACAGATTGATCGAGGTCACAAAGCTATAGGAGGGAAGCTGGGATAAGGGCAGGGTTAAAACCTCAAAGCCTTTGGAGTAGGTGTAGACGATCCCTATGGTTCCCAGATTTTCATAAATCCCATGTCCGTTGTCCAGGATATACCGGGACCTGACCCCATACCACAGGCTGTCGTAATCCACGGCAATGTTAAGCCGCCCCGCCTGGAGGCACACCATGGTCAGGAGAAATGCCAGTAATAAAATCTCTTTGCCGCTGAAAGCCAAACCGGACCCATTCCCTTCGCCTACCAGACAGGACCTTCCGATAAGAAGCAGGATCCCACCGCTGATAAAGACGAATACGGTCATGTGACCGATGGAGCCAATGCCTATGGCTGACATAAGGCAAAATATAACGATGAGAAAGACAACACCGGTGAGAAAGTCAGAAGCCAGTCCGTCATCCTTTGGAAGCCTCCATAAGGATACCCTGAGAAAACGTCCAAAAAACAGGATATATGCCAGATAAAGACCGGATACAAGCACCGGAACAAAGGCCACATGCGCCCACAAAAAGAAGGCCGTTATAAGGACAGCCGCCACAAGTTTCTGCCTGCTCTTAGGGAATATAAACCCTGACAAACAGAAGGCAGCAAACAGCTCTGCCGTCTCTGCCATCATGGTCTTATATTCACTCTGGTTCATAATCCACTGAAAAACTTCCTGGTTTAAAATCTGATTCAGAGAATACAGGATCCCTGCCGCTGAAAAAACCATAAACAGCAGGACTCCATATTTATGTTTCTGCAATCGACCCATAAAAACCCCCGTCTGTCATTTTGTAAACTGATGTATCTACCGGATCAGTTACCGTTTAAATTCATTTCGGAATATACTGTATCCGTTTTCCTTTAATATCGTAAGCGCGCTCCGCACCTTGGCCCCGCTGTCAGGACGGCTGGGCCTGTATTCAAAACCGGCCCGCAGTTCATCATCTGTGACGGATTCAAAGCTTAAAGCTAACACCGCCATTCTTTCAAAGCTGTCTCTGCGGTTAGGGGCCTTTTTTATCTCTGTATATGTGGTGTAGCAGTTTCCTGCCAGAATCATTACACAGGCCCCGCAGGCAGCAATCCTAAAGAAAGTCTTCCCCTTACTCTTCCACTGCTTCGATAATAAAGCAAAGGTCAGCAAGATTCCAAGGATCCCGGACTGGAACTGAAGGGCATATCTTGAACTTAAACCGTAATTTTCCTGAAGGAATATCCACCTGGACAAGAGGATGAGCACGTGGTTCAGTCCGCCTGATACAATGAGAATGGCAGGTAAAACCGTCTTCTCATACATGCGGTACCGTAGATTTAGCCATAACGCAAGCAGATACAGCAGGATAACCAGAAAACCAAGGATCAGAAACGGTGTGTTGGTCCGAAATATGGTCTCAGCCTGCTCCCCTTCTATGACCATGGAGGAAAAAGACTTTATGAAAAAGCGGACAAAAAAACCGGGCGTATCTCTCAACTGGACTAGAAGAGGTACGGTCGCCGGGGCCGCATGGTCTTCCACCGCATAGGCATTGCTCCACAAATAAAGGAGAAGAGGAATCAGTGCGCAGAGGCCGTTTAATCCCCAGCTCTTTCTCGAATTACCCTTTTTTAACAGGAACATGAAACCGCAGGCTATCATTACCGTCACCGAATAGATTGCACAGTAGGGGCCTGCCACCAGAAGTGTTGTAAAGAACGGAAGAAGCAGGAGCCTTATCCTGTCATATTTCTTTTCCTGTCCGCTCCATACCCGGTCCATCACCTCATAATGGTAATAGAAGCAGGCGAAAGACAGGAAATGGGCCCATCCGCTTCCATTGGTCAGCATCTCCCACTTATTAAGGCTGAAGAGTACGATCATCAAAGCCCCAAACCAGCCAGGAGAGACCTTCCTGCGGCTGCAGTAGCTTCCCAGAGCCAGGCCGGAAAGTCCAAGGGCCAGGACGCCCAGCACCCGGTCAAACATGGTATTGTATCCGAAAAGTGAGACATTAAGGATCCTTCCCAGATAATTGACCGGAATCCTGGTCAGGACATCCGGCACAAAGAACTTAGCCGGATTCCATACATCAGGAAGATAACTGTTCACAAGGCGGACGTAATCGGTATAGATTCCGTCACAGGTTGCCGTAAAGATATACCAGAGGCCAAAAACAGTCCCCAAAAGGGGAAACAGGCCATACAGATACTTTTTATTCATACGTTTCTCCTATGCCCTTAATTTGCCGTTATGGAAGCAACGACGGAGAGGTGCTTTTCTCCTCTTTGCTCCGATGCATTTTCGTAGTAAAAGTTGCTTTCAAAAGTCAGCTCCGTAACCTGAAAGGCCGTCGTGTCAATTTCAGCTGTTACCGTATTGGAAGTGATAGGAATGACCTGTATTTCAGTTCCATTTATGGTCACAGTAATCTGTTCCAGACCGGTAATAACACCGGGATAATAGAATTTAAATCCGATCTTGCCTTCTTTGCCTGACATGATCCGGACTTTGGCGCTTTCATCCAGCCAACCGTCCTCATAACATCCATAGACAGGCTCAAATTTTAAGTTCCGGACAAACTCTGTTACATCCTGAAATGCGTTATGGGCCGGATCTTCCCTCAGTATCAGCATGTTTGGAGTGACCAGGCCAATGTCATGGATGGATTCGATAAAAGTAACTTCAGTTCCCTCTGCCAGCCGTTCCTTATCAAAGGTTTTGAAAAAGGTCCTGGCAGTAAAATCGCTCATCTCATAGGAATTGCCGATGATGTAAATTTTCTTTCCGAATATCTCCCCCTTATATTTCCCGAAAGTCTCTTCTGCCAGGGAATTGTACCGCAGCTGGGAGGACCAGTAATAAAGATTCTCATATTTTCCCCGGTAAAAGCTTTCTACCGGAAGCATGAGAATGCCGTAAAGCAGAAACAGACCGCAGTATATCAGAGGCCTGATACGCTTTACCACACCGCACATGTAAGCGACAAACAACCACGCCGCCGTCATGGAGACATAGATCCACCGGGTCTCCACCCGGATGGTGACGCTGGAAGAGCCGATGCACAGGGCGATGAATAAAAGAAACAAGCAGATCACGGGGAGGCGTTTTTTCAACTGCTTCCGCTCCCTTATAACGGTCACTAGAAATATCACGATCATAATAAGGAGAAGGAAGTCTGCAAACACCACAAGAACATGAACCCAGTAAGGCGATCTTCCCCAGCTAAGTCCATTTAAATGATCAGGGCCTGCATTGATCCCAAATAAGTAAAGCACCTGGCTTAAAGCATATCGGATGGTTTCCGAAAGATGAAAGGTATCCGCCACATCCGTTCCGCCTGTCCCTGCCGGAGAAATACTTCCGATGGTAAAAAAACGGATCGCCTGAACCGCCAGGAATGCCCCGGTAATGCTCAGCCACGGCTTTAGACTCTTCTCTTTTTTCATGAGAAACGCGGCATAAAACAGGGGCAGAAGCACCATATATCGTTCATGAATGAAGCAGACAGAGAAATACATTGCCGTTGCCGCCGGTACAAGCCACCGTCTCTTCTCTTCATCGGAGAGATAACGATAGAGACAGTAGAAAATGCCGATGGCTGCCCACAGCGCTATGCTTTCCATCAGGCCGTATACCTGGCTGATCTGGTAGTAGGACATCCGGGAGAGCAGGTATAAGATCCCGCACAAAAATCCAATGAACCGTCTGCCTGACAAACGCTTTCCAAACCGGTAAACCGTATAGGCGATACAGCTGTTTAAAAGGATATTAAAAGGAACAAACCAACCGATGTGGTTTCCGAATACCATCAATTCCAGCCAGGCCGCCAGATAATAGACAAAACGGAACCGGGTGCTTCCCAGAGGGAATACAAATTCACGGAAAGACTGCTCTCCGTAACAGGACCAAAGATATAAATCATCCATATAAAGTCCTTTTATCGCTATCCCCCTGTTTATGAAAAAAGCAAATCCCAGCAAAAGCGCGGCTGCGATGATCTCTTCCTTCCACTCAGCTTTCCACTTTTTCTCTTTCATCTTTAGCCCCTTTCTTATTTAAATCATGCTTAAAAGAATCGTTCCTCTAACATCAGACAGAGGGCATGGTAAACCGGAAGGTGGAGTTCCTGAATTTTAAAGGTCTCTGTTTCCGGAACCACTACTGTCACATCCGCTGCCATCTTTAAAAGTCCTCCGTCTTTCCCGGAAAGACCAATGGTTTTCATGCCAATAGCCTTTGCTGCTGTTACGGCATACATAACATTCTTCGCATTACCGGAGGTGGATATTCCTAAAAGCACATCCCCTTTTTTTCCGTATCCATACGTCTGCTGGGCGTAGATCATTTCCCCGTCCACATCGTTTAAAAATGCTGTGGAAAGGCTGGGATGGCCGGTTAAGGCAATGGCCGGAAGACCTCCCTGAAGCTTTTCTCCAAGTTCCTTTCCAAGCACTTGGTCTGCCTCTAAGAGCTTTGCGGCAAAATCTTCTGATACAGGACGGCGTTTTACAAAACCCTTCATCAATTCTCCTACAATGTGCTCTGCATCCGCACAGCTGCCGCCGTTTCCTGCGATCAGCAGCTTTCCGCCGTTTTCATAACATGATTCCAGGATCTCATAAGCTTCCCTGATCTGAGACTTTACGCCATCAAACACAGGGTAACGTTCGATCAGCTCTTCTAAATAATTCATAGGTTCCATGTTTCTCACACTCCTTCTCTGTTCAGTATCCAGTCTGCTGCTTCTTTCATGGCAGGGGCATAGAAGTCAAAAGAATTCCTTTTCTCTGACTGGGTCAGATTGCCGTATAATTCTTTTCCATATCCGGTCCCTACTAAAACCGTGTTCACTCCGTATTTTTTCCCAGCTTCAGTATCCAGAAGCTTATCTCCGATCATATATGAATGGGACTTGTCCACCTGAAAGCTTGTCTCTGCCATTTCAAACATTCCTGTTTCAGGCTTCCGGCAGTGACATTCCACCCGGTATTTTCCGATCCCATGAACGGGATGGTGAGGGCAGTAATAAAAGCGGTCTATTTGGGTTCCTTCTTTTAAAAGAAGGCTGTTTAAATATTCATGGAGAGCTTTCACATCCTCTTCCCCGTAATATCCCCTTGCCACTCCCGCCTGGTTGGTGACTACCACAAGCTTAAATCCCTGCTCCCTAAGCCGCCTTAAGGCTTCCGGCACTCCTGGAAGGATCACCAGATCCTTAAGCCGGTGCAGGTATTCTACTTCTTCATTGATGGTTCCGTCCCGGTCTAAAAATACGATCCTGTCCATGGCTTTTCCCTTCCGTTCCCTCTCTTTTTAATTGGCGCCCACTTTCAGACTACACTTGAAAATGATATTCGCCTCCCGGTATCGATACCCGTACCTCCTGGTAATCCCAGCGTTTTTCGTCTGTAACCCACGCCTGGGCGCCCCGAAGTTCAAAGTTCCAGTCCGTAAGCTGTCCTCCGGCTGCTTCCATACGTGCGGCCACCTTATGACGGACGTTGTAGGGACAGTACACCAGAAGGAATCCTCCGCCGCCGGCTCCTAAAAGCTTTCCGCCCAGGGCACCTGCCTTTAATGCCTCCTCATAAAGCTCGTCAATATGGGGAGTGGAGATCTTGCTGCTCATGCGCTTCTTGCTCTTCCAGCCATAATCCAGAAGTTTTCCAAAGCTGTAAAGGTTTCCTTTTAACAGTTCATCCTTCATGGCATAAGAAAGCGCCTTTACCTCACACATCGCATCAAATGGATCCTTCTTTTCGTAGTTTTTCACCTGGTCTTTTATGATGTTGGCGGATACATGGATGTTTCCTGTATAGCAAAGAAGCAGATTGTACTGCAGCTCATGGATAATCTCTTTTTTAATGCGGAGAGGGTTGACCACCACATTGTTGCGGCCGTGGAACTCGATGAAATTAAAGCCGCCAAAGGTAGCAGCATACTGGTCCTGGTAACCGCCGTCGATCTTTAAGTCCTCTCTCTCCACCTGATAAGCTAAGTCCGCCATGGCATAGCTGTCCATTTCCACGCCTTTCCATTTGGCCATGGCCGTTAATAAGGCCACCATAACGGTAGAGGAAGTGCCAAGGCCTGAGCCTGGAGGAGCGTCGCACTGCAAGTACACCTCACAGCCCTGTTTGATGTCCATTGCCTTTAATGCTGCCGTTACCAGATCCAGGCGTCCGTCATAAACATAATTCTCATTCGTGTTGTACTTTACCGTCATATCAAAGTCCAGGGAATGAACGATGATCTGGTCATCATCCCTTGGTACGATGGAGCAGTATGCGTACTTATTGATGGTGCTGCCGATGATGGCTCCTCCCTGCTCCACACAGAAGGGAGCTACATCGGTTCCTCCCCCGCCAAAGCTCACCCGCAGGGGAGCACGTCCTCTGATTACCATAAGCTCACCTCTCCTTTCCCTACATCTTCCGCAAACCGGTAATAATCCTCCGGAATTCCTATATCAATAAAATACCCGCTGCTTACAAGGCCGCCCAGTTTTTTGCCTTCTGAAAGCCACTTTGGAATCATTACCTGTTCCAGGGACACTTTTCCTTCAGGAATCTCATCAAGCAGATCACGCCTGAGCAAATAAATGCCGCCGTTTATGGTTCCCCGGCGTTTTTCTTCAGTCTTCTCATTAAAGGCCGTAAGCCATCCGTCTTCTATAACAGCCTGTCCGTAACGGGACACATCAGGCACCTCCCGGAGTACCAGGGCCATGTCTAAATCCCGTTCCTTGCCAAGCTCCATAAGCTTTTTGTAATCAATCCGGTAAAAGGTATCAGCATTTAGTACTAAGAATCGGTCTGAATGTATTTGAGATCCTGCATTTTTAATGGCTCCTGCGGTTCCTAACAGCTCTTCTTCATAAGCATAAGAAACCCGGATTCCCCATTTGGCTCCGTCTTTAAAATATTCTTCTACCATTGAGCCTTTATAGCCTACGGCGAAGATTATCTCCGTCACTCCATGGCGGACCAGCTCCAATACTACATATTCCATAAATGGCTTGTCTCCGATCAGCGCCATTGGCTTTGGTCTGTCGTTTACTACGGAACGGAGCCGTGTGCCAAGGCCGCCTGCCAGTAAAACTGCCTGCATAACTGTACCCTCCTGATATTTTTTATTATGTACAAGTACAAAGATAATCTTTCCCAGTCTTATTTCGCACTGCTCATTGCTTTCGCGGTTAGTATATCATATATCCTTCAGGACAATCCAGAAAGATCATTTCCCCGGATTCCCTGTCCGCGGGACCGAAGCATGCCTCCCAGTCCATGGATGACCTTTCTTGCCCCAATTGCAAATAAGACCGGAAGGACAATTCCCATAACAAGATACAGAACATGAAGTTCCGGATAAGAGTGGGGGAAGCCTCCCTGATTTTCCGCGGGCTCCAGAATCATCTGGGCATAAATCCGGTCACAGACCTTAAATGCCAGAAAATGCAGAGCCATGATATCAAAGGAATATTTTCCAAACAAGGCCGCAGTCTTCCCTGCGATGGGAGCCTTCTGCAGGCACTTGGCTGCAAAGCAGCAGAGATAAATACCAGCTGCAGAAATGATATAAAAGTTAATCCCTCCCGGTATCTGATTGGCGGACAGCTCCACACTTTCCTCTGTAAACATCAGGAAATAATAGAAAAGCCCTGCACACAAAGCGGCTCCATACCATGTTAAATATTTTTCAATGGATATTTTCCATGTCCGCACAGCATATCCGCCATAGTAAACCGGAATCACCAATAGGGCTGTCTGAAGGTGGTAGTTTAAGAAAATCTCCTTCCGGATGAGGACTGCACCCAAAAGCCCTGCTCCAACGCAGAGAGCCGCTGCTGCCCATGGCCGGAAAGAATCCGGAAGATAGTTCCTGCAGAACCAGAGAATGACCGAAAAGCCTGTTCCTGCCCCCAGCATAAGCGGCACGAACCACATCGCACCTGACGGGGCCTCCGGGCATCGCAAGAACAGGGTATTTGTCATGGCAAGGATCATCTCCTTTTTACCGTAGTGTGCATCGGACAGAAAAAGCAGATACTTTGAAAGCAGGTTATGTAGTAAAACGAACAGGCCACCATAACAGAAATAGGGCACCCACATATTTTTTAACCGCCTTGCAAAAAAGTCAAAGGGGTCATCCCCGTAGCGCACTTCATTATACAAGTATCCTGAGATGAAAAAGAATATGGCCAGGTGGTAATAATACACTGTCCGAATGGCAATCCCCAGGTTCTGTGAATGACCAAACACAATGGATACGATTCCGATTCCCTTTAAAATATCCCAGAACAGAAGCCGGTCTCTTTTTTTCTCTTCCATGCGATCCCTTCCTTTCCCCTCACTCTCTCCATAGTTCCTTTCTCTTCATTCAAGTACGCTCTTACACCCTGCCGTCCGGCATAGCCAAAGGCTTAAAACGGCATGGTACCCCACCCGGTCATACCGGGACGGGTTTACCTGTTTGCCGTTTAAAAGTCTTCTCCGATTACGTTCCAGGCAGCATCTATACTGTGATAGCTGCGGATATAATTCTGGGTTTCCATACACATCTGCTTGCACCGTTTCGTATCCTGATACAGGGAAATAACCTCCTTAGCAAAGGCAGCCGGTTCATCTCTCACAACCATGACCTTTTCTGCCTCCGGAATTCCCTCTGCACCGATGGAGGTGGTGACAACCGGAGCGCCGTTATATAAGGCTTCGATAACTTTTCCCTTAACCCCCGCGCCGTAACGCAAAGGCACCACGACTACACGGCAGTTTGAATAGAGTCTTGTCAGTTCCTCTTCTGATACGAATCCCTTTACAATGATTCCGCTGCCCGGCTGCTCCAAAGCCTTGATTTCATCCGTTACCTTGGAACCCACGATATAGAAATCGACGGGAAGCTGTTCCCGGATCAGGGGGAATATTTCCTGTGCAAACCACAAAACTGCATCTGCATTAGGCGGATGGGCAAATCCGCCTACAAACAAGAGCCCTTCCCTTTTTTCAAAGTTATCAGGAATGTTGTTTAAGAACTTTTCATAAACATAGGCCACAATGGCTTTCACATGGATGGTCGGCTCTATCTCATGAATGGCCTCCCGTTCCACATAAGAAGGATAATAGGATACCGCAGCCTTTCTCATCAGACGAAGCTCCACGGACCTCCAGTATTCAGAGGACTCCCTTTTTTTAGGATCTCCGGTCAGCTCATACTCCCGGCCTTCCCTTAAGAAGTGAAGGTCATGCCCATAATAGATCATCTTAATGTTTGTCTTATCTTTGATATAATCTACATATTTTGTAGCAATATGGGGACGGTTCAAATATGCCACCTTGATATCATCTCCATGCTCCTTTAACCAGTCCCAGATTTTCACCTGGAATTCCTTGCCGTAAAGGATCTCTATTCCCATCTGCTGCAAAGCAGTGGAATAAGGTTCCTCATGAAGGAAATTATCTCCCAGGAACTTCACCACATAGCCCTTTTCCAAAAACATCTTTAAATACTGGAAGGTGGTCTTGGAACCGGCATCCCGGTCATAGGTGGGAACATAATGATCCACTACCAGAATGATATCTTTGCCCTGGCTTCTCTCCCTGGCCCGGAATACATCGGGATTTCCGTCGTTTTCACTTTGCAGTTTGAATTCAGCTGCCCACTTATCCCTTAACTTACGGCCATTTTCCACCTGGTACCGCTTAAGGCCTGAGCCGTTGACATCCGTTCCGTTGGAAATGCCCTCAAAATGTATGACCTTGGATAAAGGCTGGTAAACCACCCGAAGTCCCGCCTTCCGCACCTCAAAGGCAAGGTCAGAATCCTCACAATAGGCAGGGGCAAACCGGTCGTCAAATCCGCCGATCCGCTTCCATAAGTCATTGGAAAGAAGGATGGCGGCTCCGGATATATAGTCCACATCTTTTACATAGTTATACTCCGGCTTGTCCGGATCATCAAGGCGTCCGTAATTCCAGCCGGAACCGTCACGGAAGATGATCCCACCTGCTTCCTGCAGTCGTCCATCGGGATAAACCAGCTTGGACCCTACCATACCGATGGTTGGGTCTGATTCGATTAGGTTCACCAGGCTGCTTAGCCACCCTTCCGTTACCTGGGTGTCATTGTTTAAGAACATGACATATTTTCCTCTGGCTGCTTTGGCTGCCTGGTTGCAGTTCCGCAAAAATCCCTGGTTGGTTTCATTGCGGCATATGATCACGTTTTCCGTAAATTTTGAAAGTTCTGCCGTTGCATCTGCAGAAACATCGTCTGCTATGATGACCTCATACACCACATCTCTGGTATGCTCCAGAATCGATGCAAGACAGGCATAGGTATAATGGATCTGATTGTACACCGGGATGACGATGGATACCATGGGATGACCCTCTTTAATAAAACGGAGCTTTCCATGGGCACGGTAGGCATCTCCAATCTTCATATCTCCTTCGATCAGATTCCTCCCTTCCTCTGTTGTATAGAGGTGGAAAGATTTCAGCGGATGAAATACCGTATCCTTGGCATAAAACAGAAGCTTCCGCTTTCTGGTCCCTTTGGGGAACCTTTCGTTAAAGATTCTTCCAAACTTTCTTCTGGCACGGAAGGTTAATGCCTCGTGCCCCTGAAGCCAGGTGATCATCTCTCTCATATCGTCGCAATCCGTCCGCAGGGTCTGAATGATCATCTCCTGGTTAGTCACATGATTGTCGGTCAGGCGCTTTTCTTCCTGCTGCCTGGTGATAAGCACATCCTTTTCCCGTATCTCCATTTCCATCTGGGAAAGGCGTTCCTTTGTCTCATCGATCACCTGGGATAAGCCATACATATCCTCAGGCAGGGCATGGGTTTCCTGCATGTAATTGACCAGATAGATCTGCTGGTTCTCTCCGTGGACATATTCCTGAAAACAGCGTTCCATCTCCTCATACGTTGCAATGCGCTCTGTCTCCACACCGAACTCTTCCATAAAGGCTTCCATGGAACCATAGGACAAAAGGCTTTTATATTGCTCGTAAAAGTAATAAAGAACCCGGAACTTTATAAATGTGACTGGAACCGGGAAGGAAAATACCCATTCATAGTCCAGGAGATAAGGACCGTCCTCGGTCATCATGATGTTTTCAAAAAGGCAGTCAATGTTGGAGGTTTTAAACGCCCAGTCTTTTTCATCCGCCTTTGCGAGTTTTCCAAATACCTCTTCAAATTCGGCTGTAATGGTGAAAGGGATGATGCAGTTTTCCTTCACGCCCAGGATCAGGGAAAGCCCGTCTTCCATATGGGAAACGGAAACCTTTCCGTTACGAATCTCCCTTCCAAGCAGCTCGGAAAGGGTCTGACCTTTAAGGAATTCGAAACGGGCGGTTTTTTCATCCGGACTTATGGAAACCCCGGCAACCTTAAGTTTTTGGCTTTGCGCTGCAAGGCTTTTATATTTTTCACCAAGGGATCTTATATGTGCAACACCCTCAGGCCTTAAGGCTGTCTTCTCCACAAATGGACAGCCTTCCTCTTCCACCAGACTGGTGCGGATCTGGAACGCTTCCCTGCGGGTTTTGTTGTATTTTACAAAGTTAATTTTCTTCATGACGGCTCCAAATGGTTAAAAATGAATTGGCAAATGTCTCAAACTGCTTTCCCTCACATACCTCGTCGAACATCTTTCCTAAATCAAACTTCAGATATTTCGGATAATCATAGGCCAGAATGGCGTGAGTTAAATCTCCCTTGCCTGGCAGATATTGATCGGAATACAGGGTGAAGGGCAGGCGGTAGTCGGGCATGGGATAATGGAATTCGGCATTCCCCGATCTTCCGTCCTCTCCGCACAAAAGCTCCAGGACCTCTGCCCTTGAAAGCCGGTCCTTATCAGGAACCGCGCCGGCCTGATATTTAAGGCCCAGGCGGTTGCATATGGAAAGGATCAGCTTTCCTTCCGGCTTTAAAAGGGATTTTGCTTTTCTGATGTGTTTGTCATACGGCGGCCTTAAGGAACCCACCATCACCACATAATCGAAGCCTTCCTCTTCAAAGGTGTCTAAATCTCCGGTTATATATCTGATGTTTCCCTGTTTTTCATTGCGCAAACGATTGAACGACAGATTATTACTGTCAGGGTCAAGAACGGTTACCTCTCTGACCCGCCTGCTGTATAAGCCGGTCAGGGCACCGTAATCGGACCCTACCTGAAGCAGAGAGCTCTCCTCATCAAATTCATACCACTCCAGAAGGTTCTCACGTATATCTGATAATGCATAGAGGTAATCCAGGTTTGGATTCTCCTGCAGCAGCCTTTTCGTATCTCCGTCATATTTTAAAAACAGCTTCTTAAGTTCAGGGCTTAAATCATTCATGGACGTTTCCTCCTCACTCTCCTGCCCGGTGAAGCTTTACGCTTACTTTCGGTTCCATATCATAAATACCTACTGTATTCTTATTGGAAATGACCGTAATATTTGCGATGTCATACAGGCGGTGGTAAACCACATGCTCTCCGTTTTCAAATCCGGTGCAGCTCATGGAAAGAAGATACTCCCCTCCCTGAAGGGTCATTTTTTGGTTAAATTCCACCTCATATTCATCGCCTTTTCCCACGGCCTGCACATCAGAGGCCTCGTACATGGTATTGGTGCCGGTTAAATCGGCTCCCCGTTTATCCTTGATGGTGTAGGTAAAGATGGGCGTTTCGATTTGGGTATGGAAATGAATCCGCTCTTTAATGGTAAAGCGTTCTCCTTTAAGAAGGAGGTTGGTTACATTTCCTCTTTCGTCCAGTAGTCCGAAATCCACGATCTCCGCTCTCTTATCGCCGTATTCGGTACGGGTCGGGTTGATCGTCAGTTTTTCCTTCATAAGGCCTTCCTGGCGGGAGTTTTTGGACTGTGCCAGACTTGCAGCCTGGTCTCCGGAAAAATCGTTTAATATGCCGTTTCTTATTTCTTCCAGTTCTTCTCCAAGGTCGTCCATTTGATTTGCCAGGATCTTTTTATAGAGATCCACCATCTTTCCTGGCTCTCCTTCGGCGATAAAGTTGCCTTTGTTTAATACTACCACACGGTCACAATATTTGATAATTGCACCCATATCATGAGTGACCATTAATATCGTGGTTCCATTCTGGCGGATATCTTCCATTCGGCGGTAGCATTTGGCCTGGAAAAACACGTCTCCAACGGACAGGGCCTCGTCAACGATCAGGATTTCCGGCTCCACGTTGATCGCCAGCGCAAACGCCAGGCGGACGAACATACCGCTTGAGTAGGTTTTTACCGGCTGATAAACGAAGTCGCCGATGTCTGCGAAGTCTAGGATGTCCTGAAGCTTACTGTCCATCTCTTTTTTTGAGAAGCCCATCATGGTGCCATTCATGTAAATGTTTTCGATTCCGGTATAATCCATATTAAATCCGGCCCCCAGCTCTAATAGAGCGGAAATCACACCGTTTACCTCTAAACTGCCTGAAGTGGGGGTGAGGACTCCGGTAATGATCTTTAGTATGGTGGACTTGCCTGATCCATTGGTTCCGATGATTCCTACGGTTTGTCCTTTTTCCACATCAAAAGAAATGCCGTTTAGGGCATAGAAATCTTTGTGGTAGTTTTTGTGGGTTATGCTTAAAGCCTCCTTTAACCGGTCGGAGGGCTTTTCATAGAGCTTATAAATTTTTGTTACGTTGTTAACAGTTATTGCTTTTTTGTTCCATTCTACGGACATTGAATCCTCCATGTTACATTAAATTATCCCACAGGTCCGTAGTGCAGCTTGCGAAACTTTCAGTTTCGCAAGCTCACGGGCATTCGCCCTATGAAATATGTCAGGAAAAGTTTTTCTTATGTGCAAGCACAACGAAAATCTTTTTCTGCCATATTTCGCACTACTCATTGCTTTCGTGAAGGTTATAGTACATCAGAAAAGTGTGGGCGCAGTTTTTTAAATACTTTCAGCCCTATAAGCATCAGGACAATGGTCACTGTCCAGAAATAAAGTCCCAGGGTCGGCCGTTCTGTCAGCCAGTTTCTGGTCAGCATGCTGTCACGGTATCCGGCTACGATATAATAGAAAGGATTTAGCTTAAGCAGTACCGGCAGCCAGGATGGAATTGCCGGAAACATCTCCGGCGCCCACATAATCGGCACCATCCACATGCCAAACTGCAGAAATATCCCTATGATCTGAGCCATATCCTTGAAAAACACATGAATGGCACTGGTAAAATAAACAATGGCCAGTGACAGCATGGAGCTTGCAAAGGAATAATACAGGATCTGGATCCAGCTTGCCTTTGGAAGGAAGCCGTAACAGAAAAATACCAGGATCATGATGATTGCAAATATTCCATGTACCATCAGGCAGGAAATCATCTTTATGACCGGAAGGATCTCTACCCGGAACACCACCTTTTTCACCAGATAATTATATTCCTGAAGACAGCCCGTTCCCATATTCAGTACCTCACTGAAATAAAACCATGGCACAATGCCAGGTATCAGCCAAAGCACGTAAGGGTAATCCCGGACCGGAGGTACGCTTTTAAAGCCCAGCTGGAATACGAAGAAGTATACCAGTACGGTTGCAATGGGCTGCAGGAACATCCAGGCGATCCCGAAATAAGATCCCACAAACCGTTTTTTAAAATCCGCCTTTGAAAGATCCAGGATGAGCTTTCTTTTTGTAATAATTTCTTTTATTAAGGAAACCAGATAATTCATGGTTTTCTCCTCTCACTAAAATTTGAAGGTATCGCGGATTCCGCTCCATTTCTGATCCTTCTCAGAGATGATCAGCTCCATACCTTCCTCAATCGGCCAGTCAATGCCAATTGACGGGTCACTCCATAAAATACCGCCCTCATCACCCGGGTGATAGAAATCGGTACATTTATATGCGAATTCTGCCTCATCGGATAAAACTAAAAATCCATGGGCAAAGCCTTCCGAAATGTAGAACTGCTTTTTGTTTTCAGCAGACAGCTCCACCCCGAACCATTTACCATAAGTTTCAGAAGCGGAACGCAGATCCACCGCAACGTCAAATACTTTTCCTCTTACGACCCGTACCAGCTTTCCCTGGGGGAACTGCTTCTGGAAATGAAGCCCCCGCAGTACGCCTTTTGTAGACATGGACTGGTTGTCCTGTACAAAAACCATGTCAAGTCCGGCTTCTTTAAAATCATTCTGATTATAGGTTTCCATGAAATATCCTCTGGTATCGTGAAATACCGCAGGCTCAATGACAAAAAGTCCTTCTATACCGCATGCTGATACCTTTATCTTTCCCATAATTTACGTTCCTTTCCACTTTCTGTCTATTTTTTTGACATAATCGTATACCTCTAAGGTATTTATCTTTTAAAAACATTCTTTTACTTGTAGCATTCTACCACAAGTTCGACCAGATTTCTATATATAGGGGGATTTTTATTAAAATAAGCCGCTCATTCTAAAGAGAATCCAGGTAGAATGGAATGTGAAAAATGTCTTTTATTGAAGACAAAAAATGCTGCATCTCATACATCTGTACAAGAAAACAGCATTTTATTATTCTTTATGGATCCATATTCCCATATCTGATCAGCAATTTAATGATTTGGGAGAAATCATCCTCATTTACTGCTTGACAATAAATGACTTTCTCTTACTTACCACATCAAAAATAACCGCTGCCATAAGGACCGCACCCTTTACCACCTTCTGAAGGTTCTGGTCCACACCCATGATGCTCATGCCTAAGTTAAGTACACCCATCAGAGTTGCACCCACGATTACTCCCGGTACAGTTCCGGTACCGCCGTATGCGGAAGCGCCTCCGATAAAGCAGGCACCGATGGCATCCATTTCATAGCTGTTTCCTGCTGTAGGATTGGCGGAATTTAAGCGGGCAACCGTCACCATGCCTGCCACTGCTGCCAGCAGTCCCATATTCAGGTAAGCAAGGAAATACACTTTATTGGTATCAATACCGGACAGTCTGGTGGCCTTCTCATTTCCGCCCACAGCGTAAAAATACCGTCCTGTGGTGGTTTTTGAAGAAATATAGCTGTAAATCCCGATGATCGCAGTCACCCAGATCAGGGCATTGGGAATGCCTTTATATCTAGACAGCTTATACATAACAAACAGAACCACAAAACTGATGAGAGTCATCTTGATTGCCATACCTACGATTGGATCTACCCGGTATCCCTTTTGAAGCTTTCTTCTGCGGTTTAAAAGTTCCAGTGCCACAAAAACCAGGCAGGCGATGATTCCCACTAAAAAACAGGTCAGGTTAAAGCCCTGCATCCCGAACAGATCCGGAACATAGGTGTTAAACAGATTTAAAAACGGATCCGGAATGGGGGACAAGGTCATTCCCTGCAAAACCACATTGGATAACCCGCGGAACATGAGCATGCCGGCCAGAGTCACGATAAAGGGAGGGATCCGTACATAGGCGATCCAGAAGCCCTGCCACGCGCCTACCAGCATACCGATGATCAGCATTGCAAGCAGGGTCAGATAGGGGTTGATCCCCATGGTGATCATCATGCTTCCGCCTACTGCTCCTACAAAACAGACCACAGAGCCTACGGATAAGTCAATGTTACCTCCCGTAAGAATGCAAAAAAGCATGCCGGTTGCCAGAATAAATACGTAGGCATTTTGGGCAATCAAGTTGTTCACATTCTGGGGCAGAAGCATCTTCCCTCCGGTGTTGACCGTGAAAAGAAAGATAACAACGGCCAGAACGATCACCATCGTATATTTTTTTAATCCCTCAGATAATTTCATCTTATTCTCCATCTTCTACTCTCCTTTATCTGATTTTAAAATACAGGCCATAATCTTCTCCTGAGTTGCCTCGGCCGCACTGACCTCTCCCACCATGCGGCCCTCATTCATAATATAAATGCGGTCGGACATTCCAAGTATCTCAGGAAGCTCCGATGATATCATGATGACAGATTTGCCTTCCGCAGCCAGGCGGTTGATGATACAGTATATTTCGTATTTTGCGCCCACATCGATTCCTCTGGTGGGTTCATCTAAAATCAGAATATCCGGCTCTGCAAACATCCATTTTGAAAGGAGGACCTTCTGCTGGTTTCCGCCGCTTAAGTTCCCTACGTTCTGTTCCACAGTGGGGCACTTGGTCTTTAACTTATCCCGGTAATCCTCTGCCACAGCAAATTCCTTATCCTTATCAATAATGGAGCGGCGGCTGATTGCCTGCATATTTGCAAGGGTCGTATTGATCTTGATAGGATTCCCAAGAATCAGGCCATTGCCTTTCCTGTCTTCGGTAACATAAGCAAGCTTATGGCGTATGGCTTCCCGGACAGAGTTTAACGCTACTTCCTGCCCTTTGATCCGGACCTTTCCCGAGATATTGACGCCGTAGCTTTTTCCGAAAATGCTCATGGCTAACTCTGTTCTTCCGGCGCCCATTAAGCCGCAGATTCCAACGACTTCTCCTTTTCTCACATAAAAGGAGACATCGTTTACAACCTTCCGGTCCGAATACAGAGGATGGCAGGCATTCCAGTGCTCCACCTCCATGGCTTTTTCACCGATTTCAACGTCTTCCCGCTTGGGAAAGCGATCCACCAGCTCCCGCCCTACCATGCCTTTGATAATACGGTCCTCGGTAATGGCATCCTTTTTCCTGTCCAGTGTTTCTATGGTTGAGCCGTCGCGGATGACTGTAATCTTATCCGCCACATAGGCAATTTCATTCAGTTTATGAGAAATAATGATAGAGGTTAATCCCTCTGATTTAAATTTTAACAAAAGCTCCAGAAGTGCTTTGGAATCATCTTCATTTAAGGATGCGGTAGGCTCATCCAGGATCAAAAGCCTGGCATTCTTTGCAAGTGCCTTTGCAATTTCCACCAGCTGCTGTTTTCCCACGCTGATATCCTTAATTAAAGTATGGGAAGATTCCATTAGTCCCACTGTATTTAAGTACCGGTCCGCCTCTCCATAGGTTTCATTCCAGTTGATCGCGTACCTTTTCCCCTTCTCATTTCCCAGATACATGTTTTCTGCAATCGTCATATAGGGGACAAGAGCCAGCTCCTGATGAATGATGACGATTCCCTTTTGTTCACTGTCACTGATACGGTTAAATTTACAGATTTCTTCGTTATAAATAATATCTCCCTCATAGGTGCCATAGGGATAAATGCCGCTGAGCACGTTCATCAAGGTAGATTTGCCAGCTCCATTTTCACCCACCAGGGCATGGATCTCACCTTCCTCTACCTGAAGGTTTACATTATCCAGAGCCTTAACGCCTGGAAATGTCTTGGTTATGCTCTTCATTTCCAAAAGTATTTTTGCCAAGAATATCCCTCCCTTGCCGTCATTTCTTAAGGACGGCCTCTATATCTTTAAGAAGCCGTCCCCATAAGAAAATAATTTCTATTACTTTAACTGGTCTTCCTTGTAGTATCCGGAAGTAATTAACATATCTTTATAGTTGTCAGCCGTTACAACCACTGGGTCACACAGATAAGTCGGGATAATTCCGGTTCCGTTATCATAGGATTTGCTATCATTGATCTCAGCTTTTCCGCCCTGCATAACGGAATCCACCATTTTTACTACCTGAGAAGCAAGGGTACGGGTATCCTTAAAGATACTCATGGCCTGTTTTCCTAAAAGCATGTTCTTTACATTGGCGATATCACAATCCTGACCGGTGATGATCGGGTATTTTCCGGTATAGGAAGAAGCCAGGGCATTCTCAACGCCAAGAGCGGTGGAGTCGTTGGAGCAGAGGACTGCATCTAGTACGGTTCCGTCAGAATAGTTACCTGCGATAATAGTATCCATACGGTTCTGAGATTTCTCTGAATCCCAGTTAGCGGTTGCTACCTGCTCAAAAGCAGTCTGGCCGGATTTTACTACAAGCTTTCCGCTGTCAATATACTTTTTAAGGACATCCATGGCACCGCCAAAGAAGAAGTTACAGTTGTTATCAGCCGGATCACCGGTAAACAGCTCGATATTCTTAGGCTCTGCTGCCTTCTCAAGATCCAGAGCCTCTACCAGGTACTCACCCTGCTTTTGTCCGACTTTATAATTATCAAAGGTAGCATAATATGTAACCGCATCAGAGTTCATGATCAGACGGTCATAGGCAATAACCGGAATTCCCATGGCTTTGGCCTGGCTTAAAGGTTCTCCCAAAGAGCTTCCGCCAATAGAGGCAATAACTAATATCTGGCAGCCGTTGGAGATCATGTTCTCTACCTGGGATACCTGGGTCTGGACATCATTGCTGGCATACTGTAAATCTACTTTATAGCCGGCATCTTCCAGCTCCTTCTTCATATTAGATCCATCCTGGTTCCATCTCTGTAAATCCTTGGTGGGCATGGCGACTCCGACTAAGGTTCCATTCCCCTTTGCTGCTTTTGTTTCCTCTGCTTTTGTTTCCTCTGCTTTGGTCTCAGCCGCTTTGGCGGCTTCTGTGGTGGCTGCCGCAGTTGTCTGTGTCTCTTTGTTCTCCGGTGCAGAACTTGTAGAGCTCCCGCATCCGGAAAGCATTCCTGCCGTTAAGGCAAGGGCCATTGCAGCCGCTAAAAATTTTCGTTTCATGTTTCTCTTCCTCCTCCAATTTTTGTTTTTGCTGACAGTTTTATCTTATCACGAATAGAACAGGACTTGTTTGCGAATCATTAGCACTGATTAATCCAAAAAAAAAATGCCCTGAATGCACAGGACTTTTTCGCGCCAAGAAAATGCTACTGAAGCTGGCATAGCAATTGCTGCCAGAAGAGAGGTACCATTTGTTTTTAAAATCATGGGGGATTGTAATAAAAAAAGCCCTGAATACTCAGGACTTTTTCACGACAAGAAAACACTACGGCTGTTTCACATTTAAGTATACATCTTCCTTACCATGGAATCCTCCCTGAATGATAACGGAATCCATATTTTCCCTGGTAACTGCAACCGGCCTTAACTCAAGACTTGGGACATCATAAGTTCCATCGTCAATGGTTGTCACGATTCCTTCCAAAGGCTCTCCCTTCCCGAGCTTCACCGCGTATTCCGCTGCGATCCTGGCCTCTTCCTCCACGGATTTAAAAGCCGTCATATTCTGGGTTCCTTCCACAATCCTCTGACAGGCCATCAGATCCCCATCCTGGCCCACCAGGCAGACCCTTCCTGCCATCCTGTCCTCAGATAAGGCACGGAATACCTGAGTCGCCAGATCGTCATTTCCGCACATGATCCCCTTCACATCCGGATGCTCTTCCAGCGCTTCTTTGGCATAGTCAAAGGCATGCTCGGAAAGCCAGCCCTCACAGTTGCTTTTATAAACTACTTCCAGGTTTTTCCCCTTAATTACCGAATCAAAACCCTCCCGGACCAACGCCACATTATAATCCGTTTCCGGGCCCTGGATCATGAAAATCTTACCTCCCTCAGGAATGTCTCTTACCAGGCTTTCCGCCATGAGCTTTCCGACCTCCCTGTTGTCAAAAGATATGTACATATCGCTGTCCGCATTCAGGATCAGCCGGTCATAGCTCATGGTCTTGATCCCAGCCTCTTTTGCCTTTTTCATAACATCGGATAAAGCTTCACAGTCTCCTGCCACCACTACAATTACATCCATCTGCTTTTTTATGAAGTACTTTATCTGTTCGATCTGTTCGTTTACATCCCCGTTTGCGTTTTGTACATTAACCTCTGCCCCAAGTTCCTTTGCGGTTGATACAAAAACATCCCGGTCCCTAATCCACCGCTCGATTACAAAGGAATCAATGCTTAACCCGATCTGTAAGGACCTATCCCCGGCCTTTGCCGGTACCTCGGTCTCTGTCTCTGCCTCTGCCTTGGTATTTACACAGCCTGCCGTCAAGGCACAGCAGAGTATCACCACCAGTAACAATCTCCCTCGACCCATTTTCATAACACTTACCTCTCCCTATATTCGCTTGGCGTCATCCCTTCATACTTTTTGAATATCCGGCTGAAATAATTTGGATCGCTGTAGCCGGACATGATACATACCTCCTTAATGCTGTATCTGGAATCTTCCAGAAGACGCCTGGCGTTTTTAATCCTGGTTCTGGTTACATACTCTATAAAGTTCTCACCCACCTCCTGCTTAAATAATTTACTAAAATAATAAGGGCTTATGTCAACCATTCGGGAAGCATCGTCAAGAGAAATGTCCTTGGCATAATTCTCATCAATATAACTCTTGACCCTGGAAACCACATTTTCATACTCCTTCTCCCTGGAAGTGCTGATGTTTTCGCATATCTCTCTTGTCTTATTTAAGAACCAGCGTCTTAGCGCGTCCATATCGGCGGCTTCCATCAGTTCTTCTAAGTAGTTCTCCCGATAACGGAAACCGTAACGGACATTCCCTGCCTCAAAAGCCCGTCTCTCAAGTCTCATGACCAGCTCCAGTATCTTTACCTCAATATTGGACCTCACATTTCCGTCGTGAGCCAGCATCCATTCAAAAAATTCAGCGGCGCAGGACAACGCGCCTTCCCTGTCCGCCTTTGTCCCCCTTTGAAGGTACTGGTTTTCTAAGTCCAGGGGATATTCCCCGTCATAATCAGCCACTGCCGGGATGTCCGTGATATGCACGACATGGCTGTCGCTGTCCCGCAGGGATTTTAAGGCCTCTTTATAGGAGTCTCTAATCCCTTCCAGAGGTTTTACAGAACCGATCCCTCCCCTGCATTTGATATCCGTGGTGCTTTCCAGCTTATGGATCATATTCCGGGTCCTTGTAATGATTTCCACCCGCTCCTCATACCGTACTTTTTCCTGTTCAAAGGATAGGAAAAGCACCAGCCGGTTTCCCATGGCAGGTCCCATGACACAATCAAAATAATCCTTTACAATCTCTCTGACCATTGGATAATACTTGTTCACCCGGACACTGACCCCTATGGCATTGGTCATGGTGCCTCCCTCGATGCTGTCCCCGAATTCCAGAATAATCATAAAGCCATAAGGGCTTTTTATGTCCAGCATTTCAATGTATCCGTTCTTAGAAAGCTCTAAGTCCTCTTGAAGCACACTGTAGATGAACCCGCTTTCGATCATGGGAATTACGATCTCAAGCTTTTCCCTGATCTTTAAATCATCGCTTAACTTTTGTCTGGCCTCCTCTACCTGGTGCATGGCCTTTACGCACACATCCAGGATCTTCTTTTTATTAACCGGCTTCATGATAAATTCCATGACCCCTAAGTTCACCGCTTCCTGGGCATAAGAAAATTTATCATAAGCTGTTATGATAATGAATACTACGGAAGGATTGAATTTACGTACCTCCCTGATTGCCTGGATCCCGTTTAATCCAGGCATCTGTATATCCACGAATGCAATATCCGGCCGGAAGGAGCCGGCCTGCTCAATGACCGCCCTGCCTGTTTTGACACAGACGATCTCACAATCGCTGCCGAAATTGGACTTTATGATATGACTGATGGATTCCAGCATGATCCCCTCATCATCAGCTACCAGTATGCGAAACATGTACATCTCCCCCTCTTTTTGGAATCCTTAATACTACAGTGGTTCCTTTATCCTTTCCATCACTGAACATATGGAAAATACTGTCATCATCATAATAAAGCTCCAGCCGGGATATAACATTGCAAATACCGATCCCGGTAGAATTCTCCTCTTCCGCGGCTTGTCCTCCGGCCAGGATCCTTTCAAGGGTTTCCATTTCCATTCCAGCCCCATTATCCCTGATGCGGATTTCTATATTCTCCTCATGGTTCTCTACGGTCAGATAAATTTCTCCCGGCCGTTCGATATTCCGGATCCCATGGTTCACCGCATTTTCCACCAGGGGCTGTAAAATCATACTTGGAATGGAAAAATCCATTGCTTCCTCATCTAGCTTTGAATGGTACCGGATATCCCCTGCAAAACGGACATTCAATATATAAACATAGTTCTCCACTGCCTCCACCTCTTCACGGATGGTGGCATCTTTTGAACCCTTTTTCACATTATAGCGGAAAAAGTCCGCCATCCTTTCCATAAATACCGATGTTTTCTCAGCATCCTCCATCATGGCCAGCTGGACCCCGGCGTTTAAGGAATTAAAAAGAAAGTGGGGATTGATCTGGGACTGCAGATACTTTAACTGGGCCTCCTTTAAGTGGTTTTCCATTAAAAGCTCCCGCTCCTTCATCTCCTGCTCTTTTTCCGCGCTCTCCTTAATTTTATTCACATAATCGTCCAAACTGTCCACCATTTGATTAAAGGTTCCTGTTACGATCCCCAGTTCATCTCCGGTACCTAAGGATGGTACCTTTACGTGGAAATTCCCCTGCCCTACAAGCTTTGCCGTATGGGCTAAGTTAGTGAGCGGCGTAACGATATCCTTTGTCATCATCATCATGACCGTAAGGCTTATGACCATCACAATCATTAAGATCACAGTACTTATGACCTCCAGATACTGAAGGGCTGCCTGCAGGGTCTGATAGCTGGCGGAATTGTTTTTAAACTGCCGGCTGTTTAAGACTGAAATGTCACGGTTGATGAACTGGTAAAGCTTTAGAGCCGATTCGTAGGAGCTTTTGTACTTTTCTACATTCTGCCCCCGCTTAGCCTGTACTGTCTCATCTGTGATGGTCAGATAGCTGTCTGACATGTTGCGGATATTTTTTTCCAGGATCTGAATCTGATTATCCGTTACCGCAACATTAAGCCCCTCTAACAGTTTCCTGTAATCCTGCTCCGCCCGGTAATAATCGGTTAAGGACTCGGAATCCTTTACCTGTAAGTATTTGTACATGAAATTCTGTACATCGGAAAATACATCCGACAGCTCATTGAGATTTACATTGCTTATGTATACAGAATTCATACGCTCTACCATCTGGTTGATCTGGGCGTAGATGAATAAATTGCTGGCAAAAAGCGTGGCTGCCGTTACCGCAACTTCCAAAAAAAGCTTGCGGGCGATCGGTAAGTTTTCCCATAGGTGTTTCCATTTATTTTTCATAGCCGCTCCACTAATTACTGATGAAATCTGACGTATTTTCCTTTGTTACAAACTGCAGGTCCACACTGTAAAAGGAATTGGTCCTCCCGTCATGTATGGATTCGGTAAGAGCCTGCACGCTGAATTTCCCCATCTGGTCAGTATCAATGTAAAGGGTCATGGCCATCGTTCCCTTTCTCACCGCCTCTAGAGCTGCCTTTGATTTATAATAGCCGATGACCTGAGTCTTACCTACGCTGTTATAATCTATGACCGCCTGATACACGGCCTCAGTATCCACCTCATCCATGCAGACAATAATATCCGGGGGACCCTGAGGGTTCTGAAACAGGTTCCGTACTATTTCCTCCGCTTCAAATGCCCGTCCGGACGGGATCTTGATCTCTTCTACCTTAATCCGGTCCGCAGTTTCCCTTGAAGTGACCATCCGGTTGTTGATCTGATTAAAAATCTGGGACTGGTTGCTGTCAATGGAATTGTCATGAAGGAGCATCATCACTCTGGCCTTCCGGGAATCCTGGGGTAAAATCTTTAAAATCTGATTTCCGTATTCCTGCCCCAGCTCATAGGAATTAATTCCAACATAGCTTTTCCGGTCCGTAGCAGGAGCATCGTTTAATATCGTTACCACAGGTATTCCTTTTGCAGCCGCTTCATTGATCCGTTCTTCCAGCTTCTCTTCCCCCGTAAATTCCAGCAGGATCCCATCTACCTTTGCTGCTATGCTCATGTCCATAAAATCCACAGCATTATACTCCGATGACTGATTTCTTCCTTTAAGCTCCACATAAGCATCGTGTAAGGCCGCTTCTTTCCTTACGCTCTGGTACACGTCATTCCAGAACTGAGAATCCAGGTCATTGATGATCATGACATAATGATACCGGTAGGTTCTGGTATTTTCCGCATGTTCAACCCCGATCCTTTTTAACACGAATCCGTAAAAGGAGGTGGTCAAAAGCGTAAGAAATATGATACTGAACAATCCCCCCAGAACCAGCAGCAGCAGACTTTTCTTTCTGTTATCCATGGTTTTCCCCTTTTTCATATAGCACTAAAACTATTATACTAAATCACGCGGAAAAAATAAATGGAAAACAGGCCGGATTGATGACGTATAATTAATTT
>DFCS01000014.1:42086-60894 GCA_002367105.1 Hungatella sp. UBA3048 | reverse complement strand
TGTTCAATCTTCTGTTTTCAAGGTGCTTCGTGTTGTCTTCTTTCTTAACAGCAACTCATTTATCTTATCACAGCGTTTCTGTTCTGTCAACACTTTTTTTATTTTATTTTTTCACTGCTTTTCGACAGCTGGTATATAGTAACATATCTTTATTTCTATGTCAACTACTTTTTTCACTGCCTAAAAGTAAAAAATAATCACTTGGAAATGAGCGGAGAAAGAGGGATTTGAACCCTCGCGCCGGTTGCCCGACCTACACCCTTAGCAGGGGCGCCTCTTCGGCCTCTTGAGTATTTCTCCGTAGTTCATAATTTCCTTATGATTGGTCTGTCAAGTAAAAACTTTTCCAGACGCATTGACAATTATACAAGATATAATTCGACTTGTCAACCTATTTTTTGATTTATTTCTTCCTGTATTTTGTCATGTACCATTTCCGCTATCTGGATGGTTTTCATCTTCTGATAATCCTCCGCATAAAGCGGTTTTAAGAAACAAACCTGCACGGTTTGTTTTCTGGAAGAGTTCTCATCAAAGGGTTTGAAACAATCGATCAGTGCAACCGGCACAATGGGACATTTGGCATTAACGGCACTTTTAAAGGTTCCACCCTTAAATGCCAGCAGCTTATTTCCTTCACGGCTACGGGTTCCCTCTGGAAAGATTGCAAAGTTCTTTCCCATTTTTACCTTTTCCGCCATCTTAGTTATGATTTCCATAGAAGCCCTGATGTCCTGGCGGTCTATGGAAAAGCCATCTAAGGCCTTGATTACCTGCTTTACTAAAATAAGTCTGGCAGCTTCTTTCTTTACAACTACACTAAAAGGGTTGGGACAAGCTTCCATAAGAGCCAATACGTCAAATAATCCCTGATGATTTGGAAACAGGATGAAGCCATTTTCAGCGGGCAGGTTCTCAACTCCATGGACCTCTACCTTAATGCGCCCTGTTCTATTTACTGTTTTCACTACATGACGGAGATAATCATAACACTGTTCATCGGTGTGGGTATCTTTTGGAAGGCCCATCCTCCATATCCGGTAAAACCATACGGGAACACGAAAAAAATTTCTTACTACCATATAAAAGATACGATTCATATTTTAATCCTCCCTGTATCTTTCTATGGCTGTTTCATATAAATTGTTTCCTTTGCTGTCTATGACAACTATCACTGGAAAGTCTTTGATTTCCAGACGCCTTATAGCCTCTGTTCCTAAATCTTCATAAGCAATTACTTCAGAGGAAAGGATGCATTTGGAAAGAAGAGCTCCGGCTCCTCCCACCGCTGCAAAATAAACAGACTCGTTTCTTACAATGGCCTCTATGACTTCTTTGCTTCTTTTCCCTTTTCCTATCATTCCCCCCATTCCCATATCCAGAAGAAGGGGAGTGTACTTATCCATGCGGCTGGCTGTGGTCGGTCCGGCGGAACCGATGGGGCGTCCTTCCCTGGCTGGGGATGGTCCCATATAATAGATCATGTTTCCTTCTATATCAAAGGGAAGACTTCCCTTTTGGTCCAAAGCTTCTTTCATTCTTTTATGAGCGGCATCCCGGGCAGTATAAATGGTCCCAGTCAGATAAACATAATCTCCTGCACTTAAGCTCTTTGCATCTTCCCTGCTGATCGGTACCTTAATGTGATGATCCATGGTTTCCTCCATTCTTTGCTCCAATCATTATATGACCCTGTGTGCATGTCGGTTTACATGACAACAGATGTTAACTGCTACAGGCAGTCCGGCTATGTGAGTCGGATAGGTTTCAATATTTACGGCCAGGGCGGTTATCCTTCCTCCCAGGCCTCCGGGCCCGATTCCAAGCTTATTGATTTTCTCAAGCATCTCTGACTCTAAGTCTTTTACATAAGGAATAGAGGATCGTTTCTCAATATCCCTGGTCAATGCCTGTTTGGCTAACTGGGCACATTTTTCAAACGTTCCGCCAATTCCTACTCCAACCACCATGGGAGGGCATGCATTGGGACCGGCTTCCTTAACTGCAGTTAATATGGAATCCTTGATCCCTTCCAATCCATCCGCAGGCTTTAACATGAATATGCGGCTCATGTTTTCACTCCCAAACCCTTTGGGAGCAACTGTTATATCTATCTGATCTCCGCTCACAACTTCATAATGGATGACTGCAGGGGTATTATCTTTTGTATTTNNTCAGCTGGCAGAGCACCTGTCTGCCAAGGGGTGAGGTTTCTTCATCCACTGCCTTTAGAAATACCTTCTCCATATCACTTGACAGCACATGGTTGGCTTCTATGCACATTTCTTTTACGTTCTTCGTTATTTCTTCAATTTTAACCGTTCTGATCATACATTCCTCCAGATTTACAGGCAACTTTGTTTTATTTCATCATAAATGATTCTTATTATGAAATCAAGTTCAAACACAAAATAAGACAGGGGATGTTATAATTATCATTCCCTGCCTTATTTAAAAGAAGTTTTACTGAAAGGTTCAGTAGCTGATTTTCTTTCATACAGAAAATCATGCCTTAGAATCAAGACGATTCCTGATTAGTTTTTCCTGAATATCTTTTATCGTGATCTCTTCCATTCTTCTTCTGCAAAGCTCATTTAAATCCCCATATATTTCATCCATGACTCCTGACATTCCAGAAGCTATCATACAAGGGGTATCTACATTACCGGATTTCCAGGAAGAAGATACAAAGGTAACATCCAAAGCATCACAAATGCTTTTTAAATTTACTTCTGAGGAATCTTTGCCAAAATGATAGCCGCCCTCCAGCCCTTCCTTCGTTGTGATTATTCCGGCTTTTTTTAATTTTGCCATCACCTTTCTTACCCGGGCAGGATTGGTGCATACATTGGAAGCCAGTTCCTCACTGGAAATGGTGACCTTCCTCTGATTTAAATAAACTACTCCATGAACCGCTACTGCAAACTCACTTGTCATATGAATCCCCTATTTCATAGATATAATTTTCTTAGCAAAGACAGACATAGTTCCGGCGATGCATAGAAAATCAGCCGTTCGACGTACCACTAGGTGAATCGAACTTCCCTGATCTGTAATTGATATAGTTTCAGTTTATATTTTATCAATTTGAAGGATCATTGTCAAGTATACTTCCTAACCTTCATGGAATTCAGCGGTTTTTGGATAATCCAATATTTGCTATCAGATCTTTCAGCTGCTCAATCACCTGGTTTTCATCATCTCCAGCGGCAGTTATTGTTACTCGTTCTTCCTGTTTGACTGCTAATCTCATAATAGCAAGAGGATTTTTTAAATCAGCTTCCTTCTCTTCCTTTTTTATTAAGATAAGAGATGTAAACTTCTTGGCTGCTGCAGCCATATCTGCTGCCGGCCTGGCATGAATCCCCATAGCATCCTGAACTACAAATTCAAACTGCTTCACAAAGCACCTCCTGTTAAGCCAGATACTCGCCGCCCGATGCAATCACCTTTTTCATCCATGCATAACTGTCCTTTTTAATTCTTTTTCCTGTCCCATTTCCATAATCATCATAGTCTACATAAATAAAACCATAACGTTTACTCATTTCGCAGGAAGAGCAGGAAATAATATCGATCGGCCCCCATGCATAATAGCCTCTTAGGTCTACCCCGTCACGAATGGCTTCCTTCATCTGCTCAATATGGGCCCGGAGATAGTTTACTCTGTAGGAATCATGAATTTCTCCATTTTCTACTTCATCGTAATATCCCACTCCATTTTCAGTTATATAAATAGGCTTTTGATATCTGTCATAAAATTCATTTAATAAGATCCTAAGCCCTATGGGATCGATGGTCCATCCCCATGGGTTTGCCGGCAGCTGCTTATTTCTGTATGCTTCATTTCCATTCTCATAACTCTCCTTTGAACATATCTGAGTATAATAATATGAAAATGAGAAAAAGTCTGCCGTATTTTTTAAATCCTCCTCATCACTGTCTTCAAACGTAAGCTTAATGTTCCAATCCTCAAAGAAACGGTATGCATAGCCGGGATAATATCCCCGAAGCAAGACATCGGCATAAAAATACTCCATCTGATTGTGTTTCAATGTTGCCAACACATCCTCGGACTTGCATGTGGCGGCATATTCCGGCCCGCCGCACAGCATCATGCCGATCTGCATTTCAGGATGTTTTTCATGCGCATATTTTGTGGCCCTGGCACATGCTACCATCTCATGGTGGACTGCCTGATATTTTGCAGAACGGAGATCATCAACCGTGTCTTCCGCGATTCCAAGGTGATTAAAGGACTCATGACCGATCAAATTAATTTGATTGACAATAATCCAAAACTTTACCTTACCTGCATACCGGTCAAATACTGTTTTGCAATACTTTACGAAAAACTCAATGGTCTCTCTGGAATACCAGCCTTTATATGCAGTGGTCAAGTGAAGAGGCATCTCATAATGAGAAATGGTGATCATTGGTTCCATGCCATTTTTAATGATCTCATCAAATAATTTATCATAAAATTCAAGCCCCTTCTCATTTGGCTGGCCATCATCTCCGTTTGGATAGATTCTGGCCCAGTTAATGGAAGTTCTGAATGTTTTTAATCCCAGATCAGCAAGCATTTTTAAATCCTCAGGATAGGTATGGTAAAAATCAATGCCTCTCCTTTTTGGAAAATTTTTATCATTGCTTTGTAAGGCTTCTTCTATATATGATCTGGTTATTTCCCCATTGGAACGTTTTTCAATGGGAAGATCTTTTTGAAACTCGTTAATATCTGCCAGGCAAAGGCCTTTGCCGTCCAGATCATAAGCACCTTCCAGCTGATTTGCCGCTACCGCACCTCCCCACATAAAATTTGATGGGAAACCTTTTGGTACTTTATTCATGATGTTCTCCCTTCCTTCCCGATTTTATGAATCTATTCCTGATTTTCCAAGCATTTCAAACGATTTTCCCAACTTTCAAAGATTTTGATCATTTGCTTTGCAATATTGATTTCACTGTATATGGTCATTAATGTATCCTGTGCATGGGCGAAAATCAATGAATACTCTGTTTTTTCTCCTCTGGTTTCTCCCTGAATGGCATCTGTCTGGATCCTGTGTGCCTCAGTAATCTTTTTCTGCGCATCCTTCATTTTTTCATTGGCTAAAATAAAATCCTGATCGGCAATGGCTGTTAATGCTTCTTTGCACAGTAAACGTGCATCTCCCGCATTCATAATGATGCTCATTGCAGATTCTAGTGTTTTTTCATCCATGTTTTATCACCCTTCTTATAACTTATTTCTTTTCCTCTGCTTTTTTCTCTGCTTTTTTCTCTGCTTCTGTCTCCTGGCTGTCATAGATGCGGAAAAAAGGATACCATATTACAGTTGAGATCAATGCACAGACAGCCATTAAAATAACACCTTTGATACTTCCTGTTGTCAGCCATGTGGAAATAGGAAATGGACAATACCACATATCAAACACCCTGGTAGGAATCGGTGCAAACGGAATTACCTTTGTAAAAATCCAGACTACCGTAGGAAGTACGATTCCCATCAGCCACATGGGAATCATCATGATTGGATTCCATGCAATGCATCCGAATACGACCGGCTCGTTAATATTAAAAATTGCAGGTACGAAACAGGCACGCCCGAGTGCTCTCAATTTATTGCTTTTTGCAAATATGAGCATAATAACTAACGGCAATGTGCATCCGATTCCGCCGATCCATAAATAAGCAGAGTATACGGTAGGATCAGTAACCAGGTTTAGAGTCTCGTGATTAGCAGTTCCGGCAGCTGCCATGGTAACATTGGCGGTAATAGCCATGAGCATCGCCGGTTTGTAAACTGGGGTAAGAACCCAGCTTGAAATTCCCAGGGAATATAAAAAACAAACAAGCAAAAGAGAAAGTACAAATCCCCAGGGAGTCTGCATAACATTGGAGATTGGCATAAATAATGACAGTAAGATATTATAAAGATCAATCCCAAGCAGATCCACCAAAATCCAAAGTGAACAAACAATGATTCCAGCCGGCAGCATTAAATCAAACCAGGCCCTTACAAAATCAGGTATAACGGAATCCTCTTTAAAAAATGAGAACTTTCCGAAGATCCCCATAATAAAACCTGTAAAAGCACCTGCTGTAATCGCTACAAACATGCCTCCGGCACCTAACGATGCATGCTGAAACCCAGCTTGTCCGTCCCTTATCACCTGAGGAGAAATAATAATTAAAAATGCTACTACACCGGAAAGCGCTGCAATAATTCTCTGTCTGCGCAGACGCTTTTTTTCCATTAAGTTAAATGGTATTAAAAAAGCTACAAATAATGATAACAGCCCCATTGTCCAGCCAAACGGAGTCCAGAAATTTGGCCACCACTCCCAGCCAAAGACTTCTCCTGGGACAGTTAAAAAGCAGAATATTGATCCTAACAAAATAAACGGAAGCACCTGCATAATAGAATCTTTTAAAGTGGTAACCCATACATTGTTATTAATTTTGTTCATTTTTGGTGCGAAACTATGCTCTAACCAATGAATTAACGGTTTCATCCTTCTCCTCCTCCTTGTTCACTCAGCCCATTTCACTCAGTAAATGCTCCAACGCCATATCCCCATTTAATGTGGAATAATACTCCGGCTTCATTAAGATGACCTTAACAGCCTTTCCGCCTGTATATTCTTCAATTTCATCCATGATATAAGCCAGGTGAGGTCCTACCATAAGGGCATCAATTTCATCAATATAGTTTTCGATTTCACTTTCTCCTCTGGCCTTAATATTAATCTCCATTTTTTTTGCAGCTGCTGCCTTTCTTATATTAGCTGCCATAAATCCGGAGCTTGCACCAGATCCGCAAACCAGTAAAACATTTAACATAAATAAAATCCTCCTTTATCTGTATAATAAGGTTTATGAGATCATGAAAACATCATTTTGCTTTCACAATGTATTTGATGTATTCATTATGACTTTTTTCCACTTATAATTCCACCAGATATTTGCACATGGTGCGTGCAAAACATTGGTGGAAAAATCCTTTCCAGACTCTTATAATAGACAGAAGGAGGATTTTACTATGGGGCCAAAACTATTAAAATTGATTCGTATCTTGCTGATGCACACAAATGAAATGACAGCTTCTGCTTTAGCTGCTGAAATGGGGGTATCGGAACGAAGTATAAAAAACTATATTTCAGAAATCAATGACAACCATCCTCAGACCATCCTCTCTTCCAGGAAGGGCTATACGATAAAAGCAGAGGCCGGACGAAAAATATTAAATGACTCCGGTACTCACATCCCCCAGTCTTCCCAGGAAAGAATGGTTTATATTATCAACCTTTTAATCAAACAGGAAGCTGGCATTAACGCATACGACTTGTGTGATACCATATATATCAGCTATTCCACTTTAAAAAATGAACTGGGAGCTGTAAAAAAGAAGCTGAACCAGTTTGATTTAAAGCTTTTGAATCAAAAGGACAACTTGTCCATTGATGGACTGGAGAAGAACAAACGCCGTCTGCTCAGTTCTATTCTATACGATGAGTCCAACATTAACTTTGTAAGCTTAAAAACAATTCAGCATGTTTTTCCTGATATTGAAATTGAATATATAAAAAATACACTACTGAATATTTTTGATAAATACCAGTATTTTGTTAACGACTATTCTCTGATCAATATTGTACTGCACATTACCATAGCCATTGACAGAATAAAAAATCACAATATCAATACTCAGAATGTTCAGGAACTGGCTCGGATACGGCATCATGAATATGAACTGGCAAGCCAGGTCACGAAAGAATTGGAAAATCATTTTCATATCACATATAGTGAGGCAGAAATTTATGAACTTGCCCTGCTGCTGATTTCCAGAGCCACCACCATTGATTATAAAAGTATAACCACTGCAAATCTGGAAGACTTTATCGGCAAGGAATGCTTTGACCTGGTAGAAGAGATGATCCAGTCAGTGAATGCTTATTACTATATTGATTTATCGGAACCTGAATTTCTGATTCGCTTTGCCATCCATATTAGAAACTTACTTCAAAGATCAAAGAACCAGCAGTTTTCAAAAAATCCTTTAACGGAAGAAATTAAAACTTCCTGTCCTTTAATTTATGATGTATCCGTATATTTATCCGGAATCATCAAAGACCGTACGGGGATCATCATAAATGATGATGAAATTGCTTATATCACTTTTCACCTGGGGAGTACCCTGGAAGCACAAAAAAGTCTTAATAAAAAAGTAACTGCTATATTATACTGCCCTAACTATTATGATTTAAATATACGTCTGACAGATACCATTAATCAGCACTTTTCCTGTGAAATGCTGATAACCAACATCATAACGGATGATTCGGCTTTAGAGCAGGTACCTAAATGTGATTTTATTATGTCAACGGTTCCTCTTCATGGATTTTATGGGGTGGACATCGTTCATATCGGAATGTTTTTTACGGATAAGGATATTACTGTTATCAGAAATAAAATTACATCCGTAAGAATCAATAAAAGAAAAGCAACTTTCAAAAATTATCTGGAGCTGTTAATGATCCCTGAATTCTTTGAAAGAAGAAATGACTTAAAAACAGAGGGTGATGCTATCGAATATCTGGCTGGTAAAATGTATCGGTTAGGTTATGTAAACGAGACCTTCCGGGAAGATATCTACACGCGTGAAAAACTTTCATCTACTGCTTTTCATGACTTTGCAATCCCCCATGCAATGAAAATGCATGCAGAAAAAACCGGACTGAATATTTTGATATCAGATTCTCCTGTCTCATGGAACGGAAAGCCTGTTTACCTGATCATCATGATGTGTTTTAACAAGAATGACCGATATATTTTTAATGAAATCTTTGAGCCTCTCACCATGATGCTCACGGACAGGGAATTTATTAAAAAACTGATCCAGGTCAAAGACCATGAAACCTTCATCCAAATGCTGACTGATAACCTGGAAGTGACCTTTTAGTACAGAACTTTACAGACTCTCATAAAAAAAGTTGTCCTGGCTTTTAAGCTGGACAACTTTTTTTATGAGCAATTATAAATTATTTTTCCTTTATCCGGACAATGGCATTCTTTATTACTTTATCATCCATCTCTAAAATGGTATAAAGATTCTTTTCATCCTCCAGCTCCAATGGAAGCTGAGACTTCTTTGGTATAAAACCAAGTATTTCGATCAGATATCCTGACAATGTATCGCAGGAGCTTTCTATTTCTTCATGAAGCACATCATCCAAATCATACAGGGATATACTTCCTGCCGCTTTATAGACATTAGGTTCCACTTCAATCAGCTCCGGTTCCCAATCATCATATTCATCCGGGATATCTCCTACAATTTCTTCTATCAAATCCTCCATGGTGATTAGACCGGAAACTCCTCCGTACTCATCTACCAGTATGGCCATTTTAGTTTTACTTTTTTTCATTTCCAGAAATAAATCATCTGTCTTTTTATTTTCCGGTATAAAATAAGGCTTCTGCATGATGGTTCGGATATCAATACCCGCCTGATCATACTTATTCATTTCAATGATAAAATCCTTCATGGATAAAATACCGATAATATTATCAATTTCTTCTTCATAAACCGGAATTCTGGAATGTCTGCTGTCCAGTATCTCATTAAGGACAAGCTCCATAGGATTTTTGATATCCACTGCCACCATATCCTGTCTGGGGATCATGATTTCCCTGGCTCTTTTATCATCAAAGAGAAAAATAGAAGTAATCATTTCCTCTTCGATTTTATTGAACACTCCGCTTTCCCGGCCCAGCTGGAGCATAGAACGAATTTCTTCCTCAGAAATTTCTTCCTCCAGATTGTCTGTCTTCATGCCAAGAAGCTTTAATATTCCATTGGTTGATACAGAAAGAAGCTTAATGAACGGAGCCATGACTTTTGATACGCCGTAAATAGGGCGTACGGCGAATAAGCTGAACCATTCCGCTTTTTGCAATGCAATCCTCTTCGGCACCAATTCTCCAAATACCAGGTTAAAATAAGACAGGATAATGGTTACTGTCACCATGGCAATACTACGGCTGTAGGGGATTCCCATAGCCAGCATCTTTCCACCAAGGATCTGTGAAATTCCTGTTGCAGCCGATGCACTGGAAAAGAAACCGGCAAAGGTTATGGCTACCTGGATGGTTGATAGAAAACCGGTTGAATCCTCGGAAAGCTTCTGAATCAGAGCTGCCTTCTTATTTCCGCTGTCAGCCAGCATCCGGATCCTGTTTTTGTTGACTGATACAACAGCCATTTCCGCTCCTGCGAAGAACGCATTCATTAAGGTTAAAGCAATTAATAATAAAATCTGTGCGGCTATCTGCGCCGCGCCTGGGTCACTGTCCAAGCTGGTATTCCTCCTTTTTTTAGGACATATTTTGTCCATGCAGAATCTTCCTGCTAAATTTCAATAAGTAAAAGACTCTGAATGCAGTAAAATTATTATTTCTGCATTCAAAGTCTTTTACTGAATTATTGATGGTAAACATTATAATATAAAAATTAAAATTTTACAATACCATTAGTGTTAAAATTTTATTCTTCTTCAGGAGCCTCTTCCGTTTCGGTGATTTCTTCCAATATCTCTTCATCCTGGATATCCAATTCTTCCAGGCCTTCTCCGTCAGATTTGCTTCCGTCATCCCTTACCTTGGCAATGCTGGCAACTTTGATATCAGAATCCTGGTCAATGTTCATTAACTTCACTCCGGACGTATTTCTGCCTATCACAGAGATATCATTGACAGAAATACGGATCACGATACCTTCCGTTGTGATCAGAAGGAGGTCATGGTCATCCTCAACCAGCTTTGCTCCTACGATATCACCGGTCTTTTCTGTGATCTTATAACACAGAACGCCCTTTCCGCCTCTTCTTTGAGGAGTAAATTCTTCAATAGGAGTACGCTTGCCCATACCATTAGCAGAAACAATCAAAAGCTTTGGTCCCTGGGACTCCTTCTGCATGCCAACAACCTGGTCATCATCATTGAGTTTCATTCCGATAACACCCATGGATACACGTCCTGTAATACGGACATCCTTTTCATGGAACCGGATGCACTGGCCCTTTTTCGTTACCAGGAAAATATCCTTTGTATCGTCGGTTGCCTTAACCTCAATCAGTTCATCATTTTCCCGAAGGACAATGGCCTGGAGACCGTTCTTACGGACATTGGCATATTCCATCATCGGTGTTTTCTTTACCATTCCGTTTTTGGTTGCCATAAATAAGAACTTGTCATCGTCGTATTCTTTCATGGGGATGATAGCTGTAATGCTTTCTCCCGGAAGCATCTGCAGAAGGTTCACAATAGCGGTTCCTCTGGAGGTTCTGCTTCCTTCCGGAATCATATAGGTTTTTAACCGGTAAACACGGCCTGTATTGGTAAAGAACATCAGGTAATGATGGGTTGTTGTCATCATCAGGTCCTCGATGTAATCCTGGTCAATGGTCTGCATTCCCTTGATTCCTCTGCCGCCCCGGTTCTGGTTCTTGAAGTTGTCTACAGACATCCTCTTAATGTATCCCAGTTTTGTCATGGCGACGATGGTGCTTTCATCAGGAATTAAGTCTTCCATGGACATATCGAATTCATCAAAGCCGATGGAGGTCCTTCTGTCATCTCCGTATTTTGCGGATATGATGGATATTTCCTCCTTGATCACTGCTAAAAGCTTTTTCTCATCGGCAAGGATGGCCTTTAATTCTGCAATCCTGGCTTCCAGTTCCTTAAATTCGTTCTCAAGCTTTTCTCTTTCCAGACCGGTAAGAGCTCTCAAACGCATATCAACAATTGCCTGAGACTGGACATCGCTTAAGCCGAAACGGCTCATAAGTTCTGCCTTAGCTGTCTGGACATTTGCCGAACCGCGGATGATCCTGATGACTTCATCAATATTATCAAGAGCAATGAGCAAGCCTTGTAAAATGTGAGCTCGTTCCTCTGCCTTATTTAAATCGTAACGAATTCTTCTGGTCACAACATCCTTCTGATGATCCAGATAATAATTTAACAACTGAAGAATATTTAACACCTTTGGTTCCAGAACACCGGAACTGTTTTTAACAAGAGCAATCATGATTACGCCAAAGGTATCCTGAAGCTGGGTATGCTTGATCAGCTGATTAAGTATTACATTGGCATTGGCATCCCGGCGGAGCTCAATACAGATCCTCATACCGGTACGGTCGGACTCATCTCGTAAGTCGGTAATGCCGTCTATCTTCTTATCCTTTACAAGTTCTGCGATTTTTTCAATGAGACGTGCCTTATTGACCATGTAAGGAAGCTCAGTTACGATAATACGGCTTTTTCCGTTTGCCATAGCCTCAATATCGCTGACGCCCCTGACACGGATTTTACCTCTTCCTGTGCGGTATGCCTCTTCAATTCCCCGTTTTCCGAGGATGGTTGCGCCGGTTGGAAAGTCAGGTCCTTTGATGATTTCCAGGATTTCTTCCATGGTAGTTTCCCTGTTATCTTCCACCTGGTTATCAATAATATGAACGACAGCATTGATGACCTCTCTCAAGTTGTGAGGAGGGATGTTGGTAGCCATACCAACAGCAATACCAGAGGTACCATTTACCAGAAGATTGGGATAGCGAGATGGAAGGACATCCGGCTCTCTCTCTGTCTCGTCAAAGTTAGGGCTGAAATCAACAGTATCTTTATTAATATCCGCAAGCATCTCCATGGAAATCTTACTTAAGCGGGCTTCCGTATAACGCATGGCAGCCGCGCCGTCTCCATCCACGGAACCGAAGTTTCCATGGCCATCCACCAACGGATATCTGGTAGACCACTCCTGTGCCAAGTTAACCAGGGCTCCATAAATGGAGCTGTCGCCGTGAGGATGGTATTTACCCATGGTATCACCGACGATACGGGCACATTTACGGTGTGGTTTATCCGGACCGTTGTTGAGCTCGATCATGGAATACAGGACTCTACGCTGAACCGGCTTTAAACCGTCTCTTACATCAGGCAGGGCTCTGGAAGCAATGACGCTCATGGCATAATCGATGTACGATTTTTCCATGGTCTTTTTTAGGTCCACATCATGAACTTTATCAAAGATATTTGGTTCCATTTTATTTCCTCCAATTAAACATCAAGATTCTGTACGTATTTGGCGTTGGCTTCGATAAATTCACGTCTTGGCTCTACCTGATCGCCCATTAAGGTGGTAAAGGTTAAATCTATTTCGGATGTGGTGTCCTCATTCATGACGACACGCAGAAGGACTCTTCGTTCCGGGTCCATGGTGGTTTCCCAAAGCTGTTCTGCGTCCATCTCTCCAAGACCTTTATAACGCTGGATCTTATTGTTGTTGTCACGGCCGATTTCCTTTAAGATGGAATTAAGCTCTTCATCGCTGTATGCATACCATATCTTTTTATTTTTTTCCACCTTGTATAAAGGAGGCTGTGCCAGATACACATAGCCCTCCCGGATAAGCTCCGGCATGAAGCGGTATAAAAAGGTGAGCAGCAAGGTGCTGATATGGGCACCATCTACATCGGCATCGGTCATGATGATGATTTTATGATATCTTAATTTACTTATATCAAAGTCTTCATGAATTCCTGATCCAAATGCGGTAATCATTGCCTTAATTTCCGCATTGGCATAAATCTTGTCAAGTCTTGCTTTCTCCACATTAAGGATTTTTCCACGCAAAGGAAGGATGGCCTGAGTATTCCTGGACCGGGCCGTCTTTGCAGAGCCCCCGGCACTGTCTCCCTCGACGATGTAGATCTCGCAGTTTTCCGGATTTTTATCGGAGCAGTCCGCAAGCTTTCCAGGAAGGGCCATCCCCTCAAGGGCGGTCTTTCTCCTGGTTAAATCCCTGGCCTTTCTGGCCGCTGCTCTTGCCCGCTGAGCAAGGATGGATTTATCGCAAATAGTTTTTGAAAGGCTTGGATTCTGCTCTAAATAATAGGTGAACTGTTCCCTTAGAAGGTTATCCACCGCTCCCCTTGCCTCACTGTTTCCTAATTTCTGCTTTGTCTGGCCCTCAAACTGAGGCTCCTCGATCTTAACGCTTATAATGGCTGTCAGACCTTCTCTGATATCCTCACCGGATAAGTTGGTTTCATTATCCTTTAACAGCCTGTTCTTTCTGGCATAATCATTTAAGGTGGTTGTCAGGGCACTCTTAAAGCCTGCCAGATGGGTTCCGCCCTCTGGAGTATTGATGTTATTGACAAAGCTGTAGATATTCTCTGTATAGGAATCATTGTGCTGCATGGCGACCTCAACATAGACGCCATCCTTTGTTCCTTCACAATAAAACACCTGATCATAAAGAGGGGTTTTACCCTTGTTTAAATAGGTGATAAACTCCTTGATGCCACCTTCATAATGGAACACGTGTTCATGTTTATCCTCTCTCTCATCTTTCAGGACAATCTTTAAGTTTTTAGTTAAAAATGCGGTTTCACGGAGACGGATCTTTAAAGTATCATAATCAAAGACCGTTTCCTCAAAGATATCTTTATCGGGAAGGAAGGTAACCTTTGTTCCATGCTCTTCCGGGCCGGAATCTCCTATGACCTTTAATGGATACATGGTCTTTCCCTTTTCATAACGCTGTTTATAGATCTTTCCATCCTGGCAGATTTCCACCTCAAGCCACTGGGAAAGAGCATTTACTACAGAAGCGCCTACGCCGTGAAGGCCGCCGGATACTTTATATCCCCCGCCGCCGAATTTACCGCCGGCATGGAGGATGGTAAAGGCCACCTCTACCGCCGGAATCCCGGCCTTTTTCTGGATACCTACGGGGATCCCCCGTCCGTCATCCACGACTGTAATGGAATTGTCAGAATGGACAATCACCTCTATGCTATCGCAATATCCTGCCAGAGCCTCATCCACCGCATTGTCCACGATCTCGTAAACCAGATGATGAAGTCCCCTTGTGGATGTACTGCCGATATACATACCAGGCCTTTTTCTTACTGCTTCAAGACCCTCTAATATCTGGATTTGATCTGCACCATATTCTTGACTCATATTTGCACGCTTCCTCCTGAATTAATTTTCACTGCCTACGGTACCGCTTACCACCTTAAATATCTTATCTACGGGAAACCGGTTTCTTACAAATTCTTCCAGTCCCGTACAGGTGATCACGGTCTGTATATGATTGATACCTGTAAGTAATTGATTTTGTCTGCTGCTGTCCAGCTCTGATAATACGTCATCCAGTAAAAGGATGGGATAATCATATACTGTTTTTTCTACCAGTTCTATTTCTGCAAGCTTTAAGGACAAAGCCGCTGTCCTCTGCTGCCCCTGGGAACCAAACCGGCGAATGTCGATTCCGTTGATGATGAAACTTAAATCATCCCGGTGGGGACCGGTAAGCGTCGTTTTCTGCTTGATATCCTGCTGCCTGCTTCGCCTTATGACATCTTCAAACGCATCCTCCTCTACATTTGGCTCATAAAGAATGCGCAGAGTTTCCTTTTCCCCGGAAAGCTTCCCATGGATGGGTCCGATGATTCCGTCCAGCTGTTCTATAAATTCTTTCCGGTAACCGATCATTTCCTTCCCATACTGGACCAGCTGCATATCCCATATGTCCAGGGTTTCTTCGTAATCAGGCCGGAATGCCATATCTTTCAATAGTTTATTGCGCTGCGTCACAATCCGGTTATACTGCACAAGGGAATGGACGTAAAGCTTGTTAAGTTGACATAATTCTAAATCAACGAACCGGCGCCTTTCGGCAGGCCCGTTCTTTATGAGATTTAAGTCCTCTGGAGAAAAAAATACAACGTTGACGATTCCAAACAACTCACTGGCCTTCCTTATGGGAACGCCATTTACTGCCACGCCTTTGGCTTTATTCTTCTTCAAATGCATGTCAATCCGGTATGGAATATCTTTCTTTCTGATGTTTAGCTTGATATGCGACTCATCCCTGTCAAATTGTATGATTTCCTTATCCTTGCTCCCTCTGTGGGATTTTGTCGTAGCACAGACATAGATTGCTTCTAAGACATTTGTTTTCCCCTGGGCATTGTCCCCATAGAGTATATTGGTTCCATGACTGAAATCCATATGTAATTCATCATAGTTGCGGTAATTCTTAAGCTCTATCGATTCAATGATCATGGATGGTGTTATTTCCTCCTATTGTCCATTCCTTTTGGACATAAAGGTATGGGCATCACTCGATTTTAATGGTATTGCCATCAAAAGTGACTACGTCTCCGGCTCTTAATTTCTTACCTCTCTGGTATTCTACCTGGCCGTTGACCTGCACAAGACCATCCTCAATAACAAATTTGGCGTCAACTCCTGATCCAACCATACCGGCTGCCTTTAAGGCCTGTCCCAGCTTGATGTATTCATCCCTTAACTTGATTGTTTCCATAGTTTCCTCTCTTTTGCCCATGCTTTCTGGGCATTAAGGTATGCCTCCGGGGCGTTCCTCTCTTTTACCCATGCTTTTCGGGCATAAATGGTTGCTCCCATCCTTCCTTTATCCTATACGGACAGTTTAAACAGCTGCCGCGTTAAAGTTGACTGGAAGGATCAGGTAAATATATTTGCCCTCTTCATCCCGGATAAAACAGGGGGATTTGGGATTCAGCATGTAAATGGTTACTTCTTCGTCATCAATAATTCTTAAGGCATCAATTAAGAACTTTGGATTAAAGCCGATCATGATGTCACTTCCGGTTTTATGAATCGGAACCTGGGCATTCATGGAGCCAAAGCTGGAATTCATCTTAAGCTGCATTTCCTGGTCTTCGATATTCATGATCAGGGGCTTTTTATCATTTTCCCTTACCAGGATGGTTGCCCGGTCAAGACAGTCCAAAAGCTCTCTTTTATTAACAGCGGTCTTTGTCTCATAATCGCTGGATAACATCTGATCAATCCGGAAATATTCTCCTTCTATTAAACGGGAAACAACGATGGTATCATCAAATTCGAATAAAATGTGGTTGGTGCTGAAGAATATAAGCACTTCCTTTTCATTGTCTCCGCCAAGGATCTTGCTGACTTCATTTAGAGTCTTGCCAGGAACAATGACTTTTATATCATGATAAGTATCTTTTAATTCAATATTTCGGATAGATATCCTGTGACCATCCAGAGAAACCACCTTTAACTGGTCTCCGGATACCTGGAAAAGCTCTCCGGTCATCATTTTATTGCTGTCATTGGGAGCAATGGAGAAAATAGTCTGGCGGATCACTTCCTTTAATGAGAACTGGGAAAGGCAGATATAATGATCCCGTTCAATATACGGAAGATAAGCAAATTCCTCCCCGTCCCGTCCCTGGATATGGAACACGGAGTTTTCACAGGAAATCGTGGTGGTAAGCTTTTCGTCGCTTTCAATGGTAACAAGGGAATCTCCTGCAGAAGAGAGTTTTCTTACGATCTCTGAAAGAAGCTTTGCATCAAGGGCGATTTTTCCTCTTTCCTGGATGGTTCCTTCTACCTTTGTTTCTATTCCCAGCTCCATATCATTGGCGGTCAGTTTGATCTCTGATCCGCTGGCATCAATGAAGATGCATTCCAGGATGGACATGGTTGTTTTACTGGGAACTGCTTTCAGTACAATATTAATGCCGTTTAGGATCGCATCCTGTTTAAATGTCAGTTTCATAATTGTTGATAACTCCTTTGCTCTAGAAATTGCAATAAATAGATGGATGATATAGTTAAATTCCGTCGTATTAGTAGTAGGGGCTGTGGGTTTGTGTATAAGCCTTGATAACCTATATAAAGGTTGATGTTTCCATGTTCATAACAATGTGAATAACGTCCGCAAAATCAAAGGAAAACTTGAAGGTTATCCACAAGAAGATGAGAAACGATTTAAGGCCCATAATTGTCCACAGGGAATTAACACCTAATACACACCTTATTGTGGACTAATCTTCTTTTTAAGAATTTCAATGGTGTTATTTAAAGTATCGTTTTTATTTATCTCTGCGGTAATTTTTTCTATCCCATGGATGATGGTGGTATGGTCCCTTCCTCCCAGGTATTTTCCAATCATCTGCAAGGGGGTTCCAACCATGTCGCGGCAGAGGTACATAACAATCTGACGCGGATAAACGATTTCCTTGTTTCTTTTCTGGGAAGAGATATCAAGAGGTGTAATGCCGTAATGATCTGCAACAACCTGTATGACAAGTTCCGGTGTGACTTCCCGTTTGTCGTTGGGGGAGATAATGTCCTTTAATGCTTCTTCCGCCAGTTCTACGGTGATCTCCTTATTATCAAGGCGGGAGAGAGCCACGATTTTTGTCAGGGCGCCTTCCAGTTCCCTGATGTTGGATTTGATATTGGTTGCTATGTATTTAATGACTTCATTGTCAATGTTATAGCCTTCCATTTCTTCCTTTTTCCTGAGGATGGCCATCCTGGTCTCATAATCAGGGGACTGTATGTCCACAGTTAAACCCCATTCAAACCGGGAACGGAGCCGTTCTTCCAAGGTTTCGATTTCCTTAGGCGGTTTATCAGAGGAAATGATAATCTGCTTTTTGGCCTCGTATAAGGCGTTGAAGGTATGGAAGAATTCCTCCTGGGTACTTTCCTTACCAATGATAAACTGGATATCATCGATCAGCAGAACGTCATTGTTTCTGTATTTCTCACGGAATTCAGTAGGAGAGAAGTTGTTTTTATTACGGATCGCATCGATCAGCTCATTGGTGAATTTCTCACTGGTCACGTAGAGAACCTTTGCAGCAGGATTATTCTTTAAGATAAAATGGCCGATGGAATGCATTAAGTGAGTTTTTCC
>DFCS01000014.1:0-42007 GCA_002367105.1 Hungatella sp. UBA3048 | reverse complement strand
ATGGTGATCTTTAGAAGAAACCCGTATTTTTTGCGGATGTATCCCAAGAATTCCACATCCGGTACCGTGACGATGACTTTTTCGCCGTTTACAGAATAAACTTTTAGCGGAAGAAGCCAAGTTTTAAAAGACACGTCCGTAATTTCGTGTTCTTCTTTCAAATTAAATAAGATATCATCCCATTTTTCCTTTAACTTTTCTAACATTGTAAGTCTCCTACATTTATAAAAATGCAAATATGCGCATTTACCCAATCTACAGTTCATTCTATACTATTTTGAAATAATTTTCAATGATATTAGAAAATTATTGTGGATAAGTGTGTGCAGAGGATGTGTATTGCATGTGAATGATATGTTGATAATCATCCAGAGAGAGAGTTGTCCACAAAAAAGGTGTATTTGGTAAGTTCTGTTATTCACATCCCGGGAGAGTGGAATTTATATGGGCCGAAAGGACAGGCCTGTGAATAAAACAACAATTATCAAGATAATATCCAGAGAGTTTTCCACAAGTTATCCCCATAATGTTGATAAGTTTATGTAAATTAACAAAATGGACGAAAATTTCCTGACGCGGATTGACGGATAAAAGCTTTCTATAATATAATGCACATGTAACCAGATGCATTGTATCTTTATAAAAGAACAGTAGCACAGGAGGTAAAAAAATGAATATTGAGAACAAAACCCGTAGCCTGGTATTGGCAGCCGTATTTGTTGCCATTATCGTCATCATGGCGTTTACGCCCTTTGGGTACATTCCCCTGGGATTTATGAATGCCACGATCATTCACGTTCCGGTCATAATTGGAGCCATTATTCTTGGACCAAAATATGGCGGATTCTTGGGAACGGTATTCGGACTGACTAGTCTGTGGAAAAATACCTACATGCCCAATCCCACTTCCTTTGTATTTTCTCCTTTTATTAAAGTGGGAGAGTACGGCGGTAACATAGGAAGCCTGATCATTTGTATGATTCCCAGGATTCTAGTAGGTATCGTGGCCTATTATGTGTTCCGGGCGGTATTAAAAGCTCTGGGCGAAAGAAGCGGTAAGAGGACCATTGCTTTGGCGGCCGCAGGAGTGGCAGGATCATTAACCAATACTTTATTGGTAATGAATCTGATTTACTTATTTTTCGGAAAAGAATATGGACAGGCGGCAAGAGGACTGACGGAAGGAATCTATTCCGTAATTATTGGAATTATATGCATCAACGGAATTCCGGAGGCTATTGTGGCGGGAATACTTACAGTGGCGGTCTCCCAGGCGTTATTTAAGGCCATGAAAGGATAATTACTGATAAAAATGAGCCATTGCTCCATGTATCTTGAGGAGCAATGGCTTTTACTATTATATATATAAAGAAGATTTTAATTTTCCGGGTCTTTTCCTATTAAAGAATACATGTTTAGAGCAGAAGAGGGAAAGCGGAATCCCTGAATTTTATTGAACTGGGATGATTTTTCCATCAATAAAAGCAATGCTGCCAGGTAATCGAATCCTCTCAAAAGTGCATTTTCACCCACATTTATCCAGTTAACAGATAGAAATATATTCCAGTTTTATTATACTGTATATATGGATTGATTCGTAGATTGAAACCGGACGTTATCGGATTTTCCCGGTATATGGGCAGGAGTATCCGATCTGCATCAGATCCGGTATCTGGAATGCCGCAAAAAAACGCCGGGGCAGTGTCGGTTTTAAAAGAAAAAATGCATTTTTCCCTTGACTAACCATCTTTTGTTCTATATAATTGAAACGATGTTTAATTAAGATAGTCTCAATATGTTTCATCATATTGCCTATGATAAACTATTGTAACAAGAGGAGGTGTCCGTAGATTATGAAGATGACGTTTCAGCCAAAGAAGAGACAGAGATCCAAAGTTCATGGTTTCAGAGCCAGAATGAGCACTCCAGGCGGAAGAAAAGTTTTAGCTGCCAGAAGAGCAAAAGGAAGAGCAAAATTATCAGCTTAATGGACCAGGCCGCAAGTAATTGTGGCCTTTTCTTTTCTCAAATTCCTGGGAAACAGGAAAATACCTTTTAAGTATACCTTTTTGTCCAAAAAGCGTGGACAGGAGATAGGAAAAAGTTTCATGAAACATTTTAATTCAATTAAGAAAAGCCGGGATTTTCAAGAAGTATATCAAACCGGAAGATCCCTTGCCAACAGACTTCTTGTAATGTATGTAAGAAAAACGGACAGGCCTGAGACCAGAATCGGCATATCCGTAAGCAGGAAGGTAGGAAACAGCGTTGTAAGGCATCACATAACCAGATTAATCAGAGAGAGTTTCAGGCTTCATGAGGAAATGGTAGAGACAGGATTAGACATCGTAGTCGTAGTAAGATCAGCGGCAAAGGAAGAAAATTACAAAACAATCGAAAGTGCATATCTGCACTTGTGCGGACTTCATAACATTTTAAAAAAAGAATCGAAGTGATCTTATGATTAAGAAAGTCATGATTTTGTTGATCAGAGGGTACCAGAAGTTTCTTTCTCCTCTGAAAATAAGAACTCACTGCATTTACACGCCTACGTGTTCTCAATACGCCATTGAGGCACTTACAAAGTATGGTGTGTTAAAAGGTACATTTTTGGCTTGCAAGAGGATACTTCGGTGTAATCCATTTGCAAAAGGCGGTTATGATCCAGTTCCGTAACAGATGAGGAGGTAGTTCATTGGAATTCTTAGTATTGACTAAGGTAGGAGGCATCTTGGGGCCGTTTGCGACCGTTCTGGGTATTATCATGGATTGGCTGTTTAAGCTGACCAGTACATTTGGAATCCAGAATATTGGTTTGTGTATTATTTTATTTACCCTTGTAACAAAACTTCTTATGTTTCCGCTGACCTTAAAGCAGCAGAAATCATCAAAACTTATGAGTGTTATGCAGCCGGAAATTTCGGCGATTCAAGCAAAATATAAAGGAAAAACCGACCAGGAGTCCATGAGAAGGCAGAACGTGGAAGTTCAGGCGGTTTATGAAAAATATGGAACTTCCATGACAGGTGGCTGTGTGCAGCTTGTCATCCAGATGCCCATTCTTTTCGCCCTGTATCAGGTAATCTACCATATTCCTGCTTATGTACAGAGCGTTAAAATGGTATTTGAAAATGTAGTGACAGCTGTAAATTCCCTCGGGGTGGATCATGTAGGGATGCTGACACAGTTTGCCACAGACAATAAAATCAATGTATCAAGAATCGGAAGCCTTACAACCAGCAATGGGATGGTGGATTTCTTATATCAGTTAAATCCCAGCCAGTGGAATTCTTTGCAGGAATTATTTCCTACCATTAAGGATACCATAGCAGCCAATGCAGCCCAGATTTCCCATATGAATTCTTTCCTGGGAATCAATCTGTCATCTACGCCATCCAGCATATTGTTTCCGCCAGGAGGCGGCTTCCATTTCAGTCTTGCTATTCTCATTCCGATTTTGGCCGGTCTCAGCCAGTGGTTCAGTACCAAGCTGATGACAGTAAACCAGCCTCAAAATGGAAATGATGAGGGCAATGCCATGGCTCAGTCCATGAAGAGCATGAATACGGTCATGCCGCTTATGTCTGTGTTTTTCTGCTTCACCTTTGCATCCGGTATTGGTATTTACTGGATTGCATCCAGTGTGTTCCAGATCATCCAGCAGGTTGCGGTAAACCGCCATTTAAACTCAATTGATATGGATGATATGATTAAGAGGAATGTTGAGAAGGCTAATAAAAAGCGTGCAAAGAAGGGGCTTCCTCCTCAGCATGTTTCCCAGAATGCTACCGCCAATTTAAAAAATCTTCAGGCTGCCAATGAAAAAGTGGAAGCTGAGACTAATGCTAAAGCTGAGAAGACCAGGGAGCAGGTTAAGGCTTCCAATGATTATTATAAAAGCGGAGCTTCAAATTCGGGCAGCATTGCATCAAAGGCGAGGATGGTCGAGAAGTACAACGAAAAGCACAATAAATAGGAGGGTGACCTATGGATATGATTACAGTTTCAGCAAAAACCGTTGATGAAGCGATTACAAAGGCATTAATCGAATTAGGAACAACCAGTGATAAGCTGGAGTACGAGATTGTTGATAAGGGCAGTAATGGTATTCTGGGAATTATCGGTTTTAAGCCGGCTGTCATCCGTGCAAAAAAGAAAGAAACCATGGAAGATAAGGCGATTGCCTTTCTTTCCGATATGTTCGGCGCTATGAATTTAGGTGTCCATATGGAAGCTTCTTATCTTGAAAAGGAAAAAGAACTTTCCATTAACATGTCGGGAGATGACATGGGAATTTTAATAGGCAAAAGAGGACAGACCCTGGATTCCCTGCAATATCTGGTTAGCCTTGTTATCAATAAGGAAAACGAAGATTACATCAGGGTAAAACTTGATACGGAAAATTACAGGGAGCGGAGAAAGGAAACTCTGGAGACTCTTGCAAAAAATATCGCTTACAAAGTGAAGCGGACAAGACGTTCGGTTTCTTTAGAACCGATGAATCCTTATGAAAGAAGGATTATCCATTCCGCACTTCAAAATGACAAGTTTGTTGTTACCAGAAGTGAGGGAGAGGAACCATTCAGACATGTTGTTATTTCCTTAAAGAAGGATTATTCCAAAAAAGAACGGTATCAGGAAAAAGAAAGATAGATAAATAGACAAATAACTATGAGGGGTTGGGGCTGTCGGAAGGCACCTCACCCCTTTTCTTAAACAGGAAGTTATTTAGGTGATTGAATATGAAAATGAATACAATAGCGGCCATCGCCACAGCCATGTCCAGTTCCGGTATCGGGATTATCAGGATCAGCGGCGAAGAGTCATTTCAGATTATAGATAGGATTTTTAAAGGAAAAGGAAAAAACGGGAAAAAGCTCTCAAAGGAGCCGTCACATACCATCCATTACGGTTATATCTTTGATGGGGATGAGGTTATTGATGAAGTACTGGTTCTGATCATGAGGGGGCCAAGAAGCTTTACGGCAGAGGATACGGTTGAGATTGACTGCCATGGAGGAGTTCTTGTAACCAAGAGAATTTTAGAAACCGTGTTAAAGTACGGTGCCACACCTGCGGAGCCGGGGGAATTTACCAAGAGGGCATTTTTAAATGGCAGAGTGGATTTGTCCCAGGCAGAGGCTGTTATTGATGTGATCAATGCAAAAAATAATTATGCTCTAAAGTCTTCTGTCAGCCAGTTAGAGGGATCTGTTTCTAAGAAAATAAAGGATATGAGGGATAAAATTATTTATCATATCGCTTTTATTGAGTCAGCTCTGGATGATCCTGAGCATATTTCTCTGGATGGGTATCCGGAGCGTCTTTTGCAGGCAATCAAGCCATTAAAAGAGGAACTGAATCTTCTTATTAAGTCCGCCGATAATGGAAGGGTTCTGTCAGAAGGCATTGAGACTGTTATTTTAGGAAAACCCAATGCAGGAAAATCCTCTCTTTTAAATGTTTTGGTGGGAGAAGAGCGGGCAATAGTCACGGATATTGCAGGAACTACCAGAGATACCTTAAAGGAGCAGATCAGGCTGGAGGACTTAAGCCTTAATATCATTGATACGGCAGGAATCCGGAATACGGAGGATGTGGTTGAAAAGATCGGTGTTGAGAAGGCAAGAAGTGCGGCCCTGGAGGCAGATCTGATCATTTATGTGGTGGATGGGTCCTGTCCTCTTGATGAAAATGATGAGGAGATTTTAGAGTTTATAGAGGACCGGAAGGCAGTGGTCCTTTTAAATAAGACGGATCTAATTCCTGTTGTTACAGAGGACATGCTTAAAAAGAGAACCGGACATCGGGTAATTCCTATTTCCGCAAAGGAACGTCTGGGGATCGGGAATCTGGAAGCTGAGATAAAGGCAATGTTCTATCAGGGTGAGATTGATTTTAATGATCAGGTTTATATTACGAATGTAAGGCATAAAAATGCCCTATTGGAAGCGCTTAAGAGTCTTTCTATGGTGGAGCGGAGCGTGGAAGAGGAAATGCCGGAGGATTTTTATTCCATTGATTTAATGGATGCTTATGAACAGTTGGGAACCATCCTGGGAGAGTCGGTGGGGGATGATCTGGTTCAAGAGATATTCCGTAAGTTCTGCATGGGTAAGTAAAAAATATGTAGGGAATGTCTATTATGTTAGCGGGTCATGCAGGTATTCTGATAAATACAGAAGGTGTGGTAATAGTTACGAAAGGAGAATGAAATGCAGCATTTAGAAGAATCTTATGATGTCGTCATAGTCGGCGCAGGCCATGCCGGCTGTGAGGCGGCCCTTGCCTGCGCAAGACTGGGCCTTGAGACAATTATGTTTACTGTCAGCGTGGACAGCATTGCGCTGATGCCCTGTAACCCTAATATAGGCGGAAGCTCCAAAGGCCATCTGGTAAGAGAGCTTGATGCTTTAGGCGGTGAAATGGGTAAAAATATTGATAAAACGTTTATACAATCCAAAATGCTAAATCAGTCAAAAGGACCGGCAGTCCATTCCTTAAGGGCTCAGGCAGACAAACAGGAGTATTCCAGATCCATGAGAATGACCCTGGAAAATACGGACCATTTGACCATAAGGCAGGCGGAGGTTTCTGATATAATAGTAGAGGATGGAACCCTTACGGGTGTCAAGACCTTATCCGGGGCAGTATACCGCTGTAAGGCGGCCATTCTGGCTACGGGAACCTATTTAAAAGCAAGGTGCATCTATGGCGATGTAAGCGAGTATACAGGCCCTAACGGCCTTAAGGCAGCCAACCATCTGACGGATTCCCTAAAGGAGCATGGAATCGAGATGCTGCGTTTTAAGACGGGCACTCCTGCAAGAGTGGATAAGAAAAGCATTGATTTTTCCAGGATGGAAGAGCAGCTGGGAGATGAGAAAGTGGTGCCCTTTTCTTTTTCAACCGATAGGGAAACGTTACAAAAGGAACAGATATCCTGTTGGCTTACTTACACCAATGAAAAGACTCATGAGATCATTCGGGAAAATTTAGACCGTTCTCCTTTGTATTCAGGAGCTATCGAAGGCACTGGACCAAGATACTGTCCATCCATCGAGGATAAGGTAGTAAAATTCCCGGATAAGGACCGCCATCAGGTCTTTGTAGAGCCGGAGGGTCTTTATACCAATGAAATGTACTTAGGCGGCATGTCAAGTTCTCTGCCTGAGGATGTTCAGTACGCCATGTACCGGACAGTTCCTGGGTTAGAGAAGGTAAAAATCGTCAGAAATGCCTATGCCATTGAATATGACTGCATCAATTCCATACAGCTTAAATCAACCTTGGAAACTCTTCCAATCAACGGATTGTATTGCGGCGGACAGTTTAACGGAAGCTCCGGATATGAGGAAGCGGCAGTCCAGGGATTTATGGCCGGTGTAAATGCAGCTATGAAGATATTGGGGAGAGAGCAGATCGTGCTGGATCGTTCCCAGGCTTATATCGGGGTTCTGATTGACGATCTTGTTACAAAGGAAAATCATGAGCCGTACCGTATGATGACTTCAAGGGCGGAATACAGGCTGTTGCTGCGTCAGGACAATGCGGACATCCGTCTCATGGGAATCGGCCATGACATTGGGTTAATCAGTGATGAGCAGTATGAGAAGCTGCTTTTAAAGGAACGGATGATTGAGGAAGAAATCAAGCGTTTGGAGACCTCTAATATAGGAGCATCCAAAGAAGTGCAGGAGTTTCTGGAAGAAAACGGAAGTACTCCTTTAAAAACTGGCACAACTCTGGCTGAACTGGTGAGAAGACCAGAACTTGATTATGTTATGTTAACTAAAATAGATAAAAACAGAACTGCTCTTTCAGAGGATGTGATAGAACAGGTCAATATTAATATTAAATACGATGGATATATCCGCAGACAAAGACAGCAGGTAATTCAGTATAAAAAGCTGGAGAATAAAAAGCTGGATGTGGAGTTTGATTATTCTACGGTTAAGGGGCTTCGAAGAGAGGCCATCCAGAAGCTGAATCTATATAAGCCAATGTCCATTGGACAGGCATCCAGAATATCCGGTGTGTCTCCGGCAGATATATCTGTTTTGCTTGTTTTTCTGGAACAGCTTCGTTATCAGAAGAGCCTGGAAAAGAAAGAATGAGGAATTTTATATGACAGGAGCATTTGAAGAGAGTCTCCGGAAAGAATTGAATTTATTATCTATTGAATTAAAAGAAAATCAAGTAAATCAATTTTATAATTATTTTCAATTATTAGTAGAATGGAATAAATTCATGAACTTAACTGCGATTACAGAAATGGATGAAGTGATTACAAAGCATTTTGTGGATAGTTTATCCCTGATAAAAGCAGCAGAGGAGATTAGAACAAAGGATTATAGGATCATTGATGTAGGAACAGGAGCGGGATTTCCCGGAATACCCTTAAAAATTGCTTTTCCTGAATTAAAGATAACATTAATGGATTCCTTGAATAAAAGGATAAATTTTCTAAATGAAGTGATTAACGATTTAGGGCTTGAAAAAATAGAAGCCATCCACGGAAGGGCGGAGGACTTGGGAAGAGATCCTCTTCATCGGGAGCAGTATGATCTATGTGTTTCCAGAGCAGTTGCTAATCTTAGCACATTATCTGAATACTGCATGCCTTTTGCAAAGGTCGGAGGTTATTTTATTCCATATAAGTCCGGAAAGATTGAGGAAGAACTGGGAGCGGCTAAGCATGCCATATTTTTATTAGGTGGAAGTGTAAAAGAAGTAAAGACCTTTTTATTGCCAGGAACAGATGCAGAACGATCATTGGTTAAGATAGCCAAGAATAGTGGTACTTCAAAAAAATATCCAAGAAAAGCGGGTCTACCATCAAAGGAACCGTTAAAATAAAATGTTTCACGTGAAACATTATTTTTTTATTCTAATAATTAAACAAAGAACATTTGAATGGCACGATACAGTTCAGAAGGATTTTCTAATTGAGGAAGGTATTTGGAGTTACTGACAAGAGAACTTTCAATAGCCGGATTATATATCTGATATTCCCGAATCATCTCGTTAATATTTTCCATTTCGCATCCCCCTATAATATAGATGCTATGATTAATTTTCTTTAAGGCATTAACAATGTTGCACTTGGTATAATTACATCTTACACTGGCATATAAGGATTTGGGAGAATCGCCCAGATGAGCTGATTCATAATAAGCATCAACCAGTGAGGTATTAACGGAATAAGGATTACAAAAATTATTGGAAAATTCCTCCATAATTGCCTGTTTGCTGGTAGCAATGTGATAGAGCAGTGTCCCCAATATAGGCAAGTCCAGAATAAATTTATAAACTCTTCCATGCTTGTTTGGAATCTGGCTGCATGTCAGTAAGGAATCAGGATTAATCAGCATGATCTGATTAAATAATTCCGGCGACTGATTACAGGCCATTACAGCAAGGGGAGAAGAGGAACCGGATGCAATAACATTGGTTCGATGTCCAATTTCTGACTTGATAAAGTCAGAGATCAACTGAACATAAAGATAATTGGTATAAGTTAAATCTGGTTTTTCAGAACGTCCGCATCCCAGAAGGTCTATGGTATATACAGTATACTCTTCTTTTAAATAATTTACCATCTGATTCCATTCATATCCGCTGGAACAAGCCGTTAAATCATGAATAAGTAAGAGCGGCTTTCCTGTTCCTGTTTTAGTATAGTGAATGTTGCCGAATCGCCATTTATAGCAAAGGGATTTTGAATCAGACAATATGTTTTTGGAGGTGGCGGAATATTTAATACATTTATTTATGATAGCGGTGGTGACAGCTGTACTGGCTGATAGAATAAGCAGGGTCAATAATTTGTTCTTTGTTTTCATACTTTACCTCCTGAAATAGGTTAATCTTTTCTTATTATAATATAATCAATATGGACTTACAACGTCTAACATATTAATTTATTCTTAAAACTTGGATAAACTTAGCAAATATATGATAATAACCTGGTAAAATGTTTCACGTGAAACATTTTTTATAAATTATAGATTTTTTTTACAGGAAACCATAGGAAAAAAAAATAAAGTATGCTATACTCTACATTGAACTGCAATTTCCGAATGTTGTAACAGGAAAAGGTTGAAAAAAGAACATCTTTCAACCTTTCATTTATGAATAGCATGCCCCGCTTTACCGGGCACAGTGCACCCCGCTTTATCAGGTGTCAACTGGATAAGCAAGCATATCCGATCGGTTCATTAGGAGGCAAAATTAAAAATGGGAAGAATCATTGCGATAGCAAACCAGAAGGGCGGAGTTGGTAAAACGACTACCGCAATCAATTTATCTGCTTGTCTGGCGGAATCAAGACAGCGGGTATTGGCTGTGGATTTTGATCCACAGGGAAACGAGACCAGCGGACTGGGAATCGAAAAAAGTTCTATTGAGCGAACGGTATACGATCTGCTGGTAGGAGAGTGTGAAATTGAAGAGTGTTTGATCACCAATGTTCAGGAAAACCTGGATTTGCTTCCTTCAAATGTGGATTTAGCAGGAGCAGAGATTGAATTATTGGAAATTGAAAACAAGGAAACACTCCTCAAAACATATCTTGAAAAAATCAAGAATCACTATGATTTTATTATCATAGATTGTCCTCCGTCATTAAATCTATTGACAATTAATGCCTTAACAGCTGCAAACACCGTATTGGTACCAATTCAATGTGAATATTATGCATTAGAGGGTTTGAGCCAGGTGCTAAAAACGGTAAATCTGGTAAAAAAGAAAATGAATCCTGCTCTTGAGATGGAAGGTGTTGTTTTTACCATGTATGATGCCAGGACAAATTTATCACTTGAGGTGGTTGAGAGTGTTAAAAATAATTTAAACCAGAATATCTATAAAACCATTATACCCAGAAATGTCAGACTGGCAGAGGCTCCCAGCCATGGAATGCCGATTAATTTATATGATTCCAGATCAGCGGGAGCGGAGAGCTACCGGTTGCTGGCGGCAGAAGTAATAAGCAGAGGAGAAGAAATATAATTATGGCAAAGAGAACGGGTTTAGGAAAAGGTCTTGGAGCAATTTTCGGAGATGAAGTAATGGAATCTGCGGCAGAGGAACAGGAAAAGAAAAACCATCCAAAACCGGAGCAGACAAACACAAAAGCAGAAAAAAAAGAAGAGGAACCGGAAGTCGGAAAAGAGATGTTCCTCAAATTATCCTCCATTGAACCAAACCATAATCAGCCTAGAATGGAGTTTCGGGAGGAGTCCCTCATGGAATTGGCGGAATCCATGAAAGTATATGGTGTTTTACAGCCGCTTTTAGTACAGAAAAAAGGGGATTTCTATGAAATCATCGCCGGTGAACGCAGATGGAGAGCAGCAAAACTGGCAGGTTTGAAAGAAGTTCCTGTGGTAATCCGGGAATATACGAAGCAGCAATCAATGGAAATTGCATTGATTGAAAATGTTCAGAGAGAAGATTTAAATCCCATTGAAGAAGCCAAGGCTTATCAAAAGCTAATGCAGGAATTTGGATTAAAGCAGGAAGAAATCGCAGCGCGGGTGGCCAAAAACAGAGTAACAATAACCAACAGCATGCGTTTATTAAAGCTGGAGAAAAGAGTCCAGGATATGCTTATTCAAAACCAGATCACTGGAGGACATGCCAGGGCGCTTCTGGCTGTTGATGATCCGGAATTGCAATTTCAGATTGCAGGAAGGATCGTCGCTGAAAATCTCAGCGTTCGTGAGGTGGAAAAACTTGTTAAATCCATATCAAAGAAAAAGGAACCAAAAGAAAAAAAGGAAGAGGATGAGAGTATATTCCTGATTTTCAGAGAGCTGGAAGACCGAATGAAAACTGCTATGGGAACCAAGGTAAGCATCAACCGGAAAGATAGTAATAAAGGAAGAGTGGAAATAGAGTACTATTCTGAGGCAGAATTGGAAAGAATAGTAGAGTTGATAGAATCCATAAGATAACATCATGGAAGCGAGGACGAAAGAATGGACAACAGTATATTAAATCAGTTGCCGGTTGACCCTGCTTTTTTAATCATTGGATTAGCTGTAATTACCATGATATTACTGATCGTTGTAATCATATGTCTGGTTCAGATGAGAAAGCTGTATCGCAGATACGACTATTTTATGAGGGGGAAGGATGCGGAAACCCTGGAAGAGATAATTATGGAGCAGATGGAAGATATTGCGGACTTAAAAGCAGAAGACCGCGCAAATAAGGATTCTCTTCGAAATACCAATAAGAATTACAGAAGTGCTCTTCAGAAATTCGGACTCGTAAAATACAATGCATTTAAAGGGATGGGCGGAAACTTAAGTTTTGCAATGGCAATCCTCGATTATACAAATTCCGGTTTTGTTTTGAATTCCGTTCATAGCCGGGAAGGGTGCTATGTTTACATTAAAGAAGTGGAAAGAGGAGAAACAGATGTTTTGCTTGGAAGCGAAGAAAAGGATGCTTTAGAGCAGGCATTGGGATATCATTCATAAAAAACCAGGTACGGCAAAAGCTGTACCTGGTTTTTTATAATGAAAAATATATTTGGTTTACAATAATTCTATAAAGGCGTATTATCAGAAGGATATAAAATCTGTCTCATTTCCATATGATGTTCCTCTGTAAGGGCTGCTCCGATGGCGGTACCGTATTCTGCCTGATCTGGTATAATGAAATGGACCTGGAACAACGTTTCAAGAGTTTGAAAAATACCTTTGCACTGAGGGAATTTTGCAAGATTTCCGGTCATGACAAAATTGTTGATATTACTGTTTAAGGAAGATAAAATAGCAGATTTTCCAATCACCTGAAGTACCATATTAATGATTCCTGCAGCGATATCCTCATCAGATACAAGGTTACGTACCTTGCCGAAGTTAGAGGCTGTTGCAGATAGAGGAAGGCCTGGAAGGGGCTTTTTTGAGATATCCTGTATCTGCAAGTCAATGTTGCTTATATTTCCCTTGCTTGCCAGCTCCATGATCTGAGAGATATCCTGGGTTTTTAGAAGGAGGCTTGAAAGGCCGAGGATGGTTCCGCCTCCAATGCCGATTCCTCCTGTATGGACAATTTTATCTCCGTTTACCTGGACAAGAGAGGTTCCTGTTCCCATGCTCACGACAATTAAGTCCTTTAACCCCGTAAAGTATTGTCCGCCCAGACCATTGCAGGTGAACTCGTCTACTTTATAAGTAGGAATTCCATATAAAGGCTGGTCTACGTATGCGCTGCCAACCCCTGTGATCATAATCTTTTCGATTTCATTCAACTGGATGTTGTTTTCATAGATGAATTTTCCAAGGGCTCCAAACAGTGATGCAATTGGGTTATCAGCTTTAACAAAAGTAGGAATTTTTAACTTATTATCTTGAAATCCTACAATTTTAGTGGTACTTCCTCCAAGATCAATTCCAATTGTAATTTTCATAATTTTAAATCCTCTTATTCTCATATATAAAAAATATAATCTTACCTAGGAAAAAGTTGTATTTAAGGTAACATAATTATATTCCACCGCAGATAACCTTGCGGTTCAAGGCTTACTATATCATACATGATGCGCATTGCCAAGTTTTTAAATCCGTCCAACGTCCGTATTTCATTCTTTTTTCTTAGAATAAACCAGGAAACAGATGCTCAGAATATAAATTATCAGAAATCGTTTTTCAGACTCTGATAAAAGGCAGCGTTTTACTGCCGTCCATCCATTGTAAAAATTTTTTGGTTTCACAGTATAAATTATCTGAGTTTGCAGTGAAAGGTAAGATGAAAGGACTCTGTTATTAAGCTGTCATTCTGGTTATCAGGAGCATTTTTTGTTTCCGACGGTATGTTTTATAAGATAAAGAGCAGAACACTCATAAGAGTTATCAAGTTAAAATCAAAATATAAGATTTGAATAAAAAATTGCTTGAACCTTGTATTTTTTTGTAAAATATAACATTGACAAAAAAATAACAATGACATATAATGAAGTTACGATACATCGTTAAAAAAATATCGATATAAAAATATCTATATAACTATTTAACCTATATAAAAATTGGAGGAAATTCATTATGGCAAAGAAAGAAGAACAGGTAAGAATTCCTGATATCATTGATAGTGTAGATGCCTTGATTGCAAAGATGGAAGCCATGAGAGAGGCTCAGAGAGTATTTGCTTCCTTCACCCAGGAACAGGTGGATAAGATCTTTTATGAAGCGGCAAGTGCTGCCAATAAATTAAGAATTCCTCTGGCAAAAATGGCTGTAGAAGAAACCGGCATGGGTGTTGTGGAAGATAAGGTTATTAAGAACAACTATGCTGCAGAATATATTTATAACACATATAAGGACACCAAGACCTGCGGTGTGATCGAAGAAGATAAGGCATTTGGCATTAAGAAAATTGCAGAGCCGATTGGTCTGATTGCGGCAGTTATCCCTACCACAAACCCAACTTCAACGGCTATCTTTAAGACACTGATCAGTTTAAAGACCAGAAATGCTATTATGATTTCCCCTCATCCCCGTGCAAAAAATTCTACCATTGCGGCTGCAAAGGTGGTTCTTGATGCCGCTGTCAAAGCCGGCGCACCGGAAGGGATCATCGGCTGGATCGACGTTCCTTCTCTGGAACTGACCAATGAGGTCATGAGAAGCGCAGATATCATTCTGGCAACCGGCGGCCCTGGAATGGTGAAGGCTGCATATTCTTCCGGAAAACCAGCCCTTGGCGTTGGTGCAGGCAATACCCCCGTTATCATTGATGATACGGCGGATATTAAGATGGCAGTCAGCTCCATTATTCATTCCAAGACCTTTGATAATGGTATGATCTGTGCCTCCGAGCAGTCTGTAACGGTACTTGAACCCATCTATGATGCAGTTAAAAAAGAGTTCGCAGCAAGAGGATGCTATTTCCTGAAGGAAGATGAACTGAATAAGGTTCGTAAGACCATTATTATCAACGGAGCATTAAATGCCAAGATCGTAGGCCAGAAAGCCCACACCATTGCAAAGCTTGCAGGCGTGGAAGTTCCTGAATCCGCAAAGATCCTGATCGGTGAAGTTGAGAGCGTTAATATTGAAGAAGAATTCGCACATGAGAAGCTGTCACCGGTTCTGGCTATGTATAAGGCCAAGACCTTTGATGAGGCCATTGAGAAGGCAGAACAGCTGGTTGCTGACGGCGGTTACGGACATACCTCTTCTCTCTATATAAATGTAAATGAAAAAGAGAAAATGGAAAAGCATGCAGCGGCTATGAAGACCTGCCGTATCCTGGTGAATACCCCATCTTCTCACGGCGGTATCGGCGATATTTACAACTTCAAGCTTCAGCCATCCCTGACTCTGGGCTGTGGTTCCTGGGGCGGAAACTCTGTTTCTGAAAACGTTGGGGTAAAGCATTTGCTGAATATTAAGACCGTTGCTGAGAGGAGAGAGAACATGCTGTGGTTCAGAAATCCGGAAAAGGTTTACTTTAAAAAAGGTTGTATGCCTGTCGCACTTAGCGAATTAAAGGATGTATATAATAAAAAGAGAGCATTCATAGTAACAGACTCCTTCCTTTACATGAACGGTTATACCAAACCGATCACAGATAAATTAGATGAGATGGGCATTGTTTATTCCGTATTCTCTGATGTCCAGCCAGACCCGACCCTTGCAAATGCCCAGGCAGGAGCAGCGGCTATGAAGGCATTCCAGCCGGATACCATTATCGCCTTAGGCGGTGGTTCAGCCATGGACGCAGCCAAGATCATGTGGGTAATGTATGAGCATCCTGAGGTGGATTTCCAGGATATGGCCATGCGCTTTATGGATATCCGTAAGAGAGTCTATACATTCCCTAAAATGGGTGAAAAGGCTTACTTTGTAGCAATCCCAACTTCTTCCGGTACTGGTTCTGAGGTAACCTCTTTCGCGGTTATTACGGATCAGGAAACAGGGGTGAAATATCCGCTTGCAGACTATGAATTAATGCCGAATATGGCTATCGTTGATGCAGACAACATGATGAGTCAGCCTAAGGGCTTAACAAGCGCTTCCGGTATTGACGTTATGACTCATGCATTGGAGGCTTATGCTTCTATAATGGCTTCTGATTATACCGATGGTCTTGCACTTAAGTCAATGAAAAATGTATTTAACTATCTGCCTATCGCTTACAATGACGGTACCAACGTAGAGGCTAGATGTAAGATGGCAGATGCTTCCTGCATGGCAGGTATGGCATTTAATAACGCATTCTTAGGTGTATGCCATTCCATGGCTCATAAATTAGGTGCTTATCATCACCTTCCACATGGTGTAGCAAATGCCTTGCTGATCACCTTGGTTATGGAATTCAATGCTTGTGAAGTTCCGACGAAAATGGGAACCTTCCCACAGTATGAGTATCCTCATACCCTTGCAAGATATGCTGAGTGTGCACGTTTCTGTGGTATCGAAGGCAAGGATGATGCAGAGCTGCTTAAGAAATTCATTGCTAAGATTGAAGAATTAAAGAAGGCAGTGGGAATCAAGGCAACCATTAAGGAATATGGAGTAGATGAGAAACACTTCTTAGAGACTCTGGATGAAATGGTTGAAAATGCATTTGATGACCAGTGTACAGGTGCAAATCCGAGATATCCTCTTATGAGTGAAATCAAAGAAATGTATTTAAAGGCTTATTATGGTAAATAAGTTTAAATAGGTGGCAAAAGGCCGTACCCGAATTTCGGGTCGGCCTTTTGCTTTTTTATGTTATGACACCTTTCCATTTTTGAAGAGAAGGATCATTTCATGGGTCAGGCTTAAATTGGTGAAATCATCAGGGATATCCTCAGGAGCCATCCAGACGGCTGTGGATAATTCTGTTTCATCCAGGCGAACCTGTGGAGAACCATTAAGCTCAGCCCAGTATCCCACTAAAATGGAATCGCTGAATCCCCATGGCTGGTTTTTATAATAGCGGATATTTTTAACCCGAAGCCCTACTTCCTCCATCACTTCCCGGTTTACCGTTTCTTCCAGGGTTTCTCCAAATTCTGTATAACCTGCGACCAGGGCATACCGGGTATATTCCCTTCCGGCATACTTCGTCAGCAGAAGCTTTCCGTTGTACGTGACAGCCACAATGACGGCTGGAGCAATCTTTGGGTAAACAGTGTTGCCGCAGGAGGAACAGACCATGGACCTTTCTTTTTTACTCTTCATCATAGGAGAGCCACAGCAACCGCAGAAACGGTTGGAGCTGTAAAACCGGTGGAGCTGTCCTGCGGAAATAGCCGCAAAGGACACCCACATGGGCTTTAGATCCCTTATGATGCCAGTTTCGTAAAAGGTAAGTGAATCTGTTTCTGTCAGGGTGACTGCGGTTTCATCTATAAGAAAAAAATCCATCTGGTCAATGGAAAAAAGATAGTCAGAGCAGGACATGGCTTCCTTGCCCTGGCTTTTTATATCTTCAAACTGAGGGATTCTTTTGGAAGTCCTGTGATCAAGGAGGAGACGGCCATCCTGGAAATAAAGAAAATAGCTGTCCATACCAGGAGTTTTTATTTGAAATTCGTTATGGAAAACATGGGGGAAAATATCCTGAATCATCTGTGAGTAACACCGTTCAGTGATCCAAATGGATACTGAACTTCCTTTCTGATTATTTGTGTTGGGGCATTGTAACTATTTTAAGTTTCAAAATGTTTCCTGTCAAGACTTATGGAAATGTTACGCTAAAAAGCCGGCGCTTTCATGGGCGCCGGCCGGTCATAAATCTTTATCATTGCCGTGAAACGGCTTTTCGAATAGGAATTCCGGTGATGACAGCTATCACTGTAAGTATAATATCCTTGGGAACAAATGCCACAATGGAATAGGAAAATACGGCTGATACCGACATATCTCCGGATAACGCTGCCCATTGAAGGCCTCCGATGGCCTCATCTATAAGAGTACCAAGAACAGGAAGCAGAAATAAAAGAATTGTGTTTAGCAGCTTGCTGCCGGTTTTCGGCCTGATGCCGCAGAGGAGCACCATAATAAGCCAGCCCCATTTGTAACCGCCGGTAAGATCCAGCAAGAATTGGATGCCTCCGCGAAAGTTTGAAAAGACCGGCAGGCCCACAGCGCCTAAGAGGAGGTAAATCAGAGTTGCTAAAAAGCCCAGTCTCCATCCTAACACGGTTCCTATAAGTGCCACTCCAAAAATCTGGATGGTAATGGGGACTCCTGTTGGCATAGGGATAGATAATTGGGAAATTACGGCAAGAACAGCCGCAAACATGCCGGCTAGGACCAGTTCCTTTGTTGTTATCCGATTTGCGGATGAGCTCTTTGTTTGAAACGATTTTGCAGTATTCATAAGATCATGCTCCCTTATCTGGTATAAAATTCTAATGGCATGGTAACACATGCCGAATTGATTGTCAACCAATATTTGAAAGTGGTTAACAATTTGAAAACGGTTACAAGAATTTTTTATCAAAACTAAGATAATATAACCAAACTGTAACCAAAGGGCTATATACTGAATAAATAGAAAATACAGCTTTGGGCTTATCTATAGATTTTAACGGGAAGATAGAAATAAATTAGGAGGATAAAGTATGAATGGTGCAGTGAAGAAAGTGCATCGCTTAAAAAGGGTAATTGCCTGGTTGCTGACAGCTGCGATTGTTTCCGGAAATATATCACAGCTAACAGTTACTACCGCATATGCCTCTGAGACTACAGAGCGAAGAAGTGAAACTTCATCCAATGCAGGGAAAGCATCTCCGTCGGAAGCAACTCCGTCCGAAGCGGCAAGGATTATTGACGTCCAAGTCACCCAGTCAGCCATTGAAAAGGTTATTAAAAAGGATTTTGACATAAGACCGGAATTAAAGGAAGATCTGATCCCTTTTGAAGGGGATCAAAAGGATCTGGTCATAGGAAAATTGTATGAAGAACTGGAGGGAAAGACTCTGGTACTCCAGAAAAAGATTGGAAAAGCCATGTATCTGGTGGTGGTATCCGATACCTTGGAAGGAGAACCATTTTTCGAAGCCGATAAATCCGATCGGATCAAGCAGGAATCATTCTTAAAGAATATTCAGATTATTGGTGTCAACGGTTATAAGGACCGGGATTGTGAATTCAGGCTGCGGATCATTGGTGATGATTTAATGATCACAGACGCCCATATGGAAGAATTTGCAGTGATAGGGGAACGTTTAAAAACTTCTGAACAGCCATCCTCAGCCGGGAAACAATCCGGAGGTTCTGGGAGTTTGGGGACCAAGGAAACAACTGCAGTAACAGAGGAGGAGACCAAGGCTCAGGAGACGGATTCGGAAGAAACCGAGAACCAGGAAACCAAGAACCAGGAAACCGAGGCTCAGGAAACCAGTGAGGCTGAAAATAAACGTTCGGAGCCGGCTGAAGAAACACAAAGCCAGACAGAGGCTGGGAAAGAATCTAAAGCGGAAGAGCATTCCAGGGAAGCTGCAGAGAAAGCTGAGAATGCAGTCAAAGAGGACGATTCCAATTCTGAAGGATCCGGGGAAGATTTATCTGTAAGCAGCCTGAGTATGAATGGATTCTCTGTATCAAGGCATGAAGTTCCTGTGCTTTTCAGTACTGAAAATGAACGGGCAACAGCTTCTGATGCAGACATGGAGGATTCCGGAAGTGATGATGCTGATCTTGTCTCTGTAGGGGATACGAAGATCCTGTCTGAAGAGGAACGGGCGGCCCTGATGGGAACTGATATGGCCACCTTAAATGGAGAGGAAAAAAAGATAAATTTATTATCATTTCTCAGCCAGCCATCCTTTGGAATGGTAGTTCACAGCTATGGAATGACCCTGCTTAATACCGAGGTGGACGGTGAAGGAAAGCTAAGTCCTTATGAAACGGCTCTGACTTATTATGGACCGGAAGCTGCAGATAAGAAGGAAGCGGTTGAAGTAAACCTTTCACAAAACAAGACCGGTTCCATAGAGGCAGGTATTTTATATACCTATACCATCACCTATACCATGCAGGCAGCACCTCTGTACGAATATGCTGCAGGAGGAAAGCTTTCTCTGTTTGATTCCTATGAGAATGCAAAAATCCTCTTTACGGTACCTGACGGCATTGCCATAGAAGAGCAGCCTGGAAAAGTTAAGCTGGTATCTTCTGATGGCGAGGAAAAAGTTTTTGAAATCAGCGTGGGAGATGATCAGAATGTGATCCGTCCAGGCAAATCAGACAGTATAACCATGAATGCCTATATTGACGGAAATGGAGAAAGAGCGGTTGGTGAGGAATTTACACTGCCTCAGGACAGCGTGGCTTTCTATGCTGACGTTAAGGTAGCGGATAAGACAGACAAGGAACATGTGACTTATCCGGGAAATATTGAAACAATTACTTATGCGGAGCAGCCGGCGGATACCACAATAACTCTGGTGTCCGATGATGCATGGCATATTAAAAAGAGTGTAAACTCTGCGGATAACTCTTATACGGTGGTAAGAGACAACGCAGGAAACCCTGAATTTGTGGACATTACCTATCTGATTGAAGTAGGTATGTATGGAAGCTCAGGCGAGATATCCAGACAGCCGAGCGGAACGATTTACCAGACCTATGGACGTACCGGTTTTAAGGAAGATTCTTATAAGATTACCGACTCCCTTAAGATCCTCACGGAGCATGCACCTGAGGCCATGAAGCCTATTTCCGTAACTGCCACATGGGGAGACGGATCTGATGTCCAGGTGATTAGCAATGAGGATGGATCGATTACCATTGATCAATTTAAAACCCAGGGACAAAATGGTGCAGATCACATTTATGTGTCGGATCAGGCACCTACCTACAGCTCCTATCTGGTAACCGCCCGCTATCCCTATGAACCGTTTTTGCTGAAATACAATGATGAGCGTGCAGGGAACAAGTCCGTATTTACCGTCAACAATAAGGCTCATCTGGAATATGTGAAGCTGGGAACAGATCAGCTGGTGACAGAAGATTCTGATGTAAATGTTGCGGTCCATGAAGTCAATAAGCCGGCAGTTATCAAGATAAAGAAAGAAATTGACGAAGGCCTTGGCTTTACCCAGAAATATGGATCGGCCATGGAAAAAGAATATCCGGGGATGGCTGGTTTCGAGATCTATTCCCTGGACTCTGACAACAGCCTAACGCCTTATGACAATTATACGGTTATAGACAATCGTGGTCAGAAAATTAACAATAATAACATTGCAGTCAATCCCTCAAACGAAGAGACGGAAAGCGGATTCTACACGACGGGGGATGATGGCTATATCCAGATCCAGGTGGATCCGGGAACCTATGTGATCAAAGAGAAGTCAAATCCTGTTGGAACCCAATTCAGTTTTGCAAAGGTGGGAACAAATGCCGTTGTGAGTGGAGATGATATTAAGGTCACCTTAAAGGCTGATGAAAGAGCAGAGATCACGGTAGTTAACGAAGTTATTGGAAAAGGAGCCATTGAGTTTTATAAGAAGGCCCGTATCTGGACCAGCGCAGATCATAATGAAGCGGATTTAGCAGCTTTGGATGGAGCAGAATTCACTCTTTATCAGAAAAATGAAGATGGAAGTCTTTCAGAGGTTAAAACCGTAAAATCAGATAACAAGGGATATGTGTTGTTTAAGCCTGTTACGCCTGGTAATTACATTGTAAGAGAAAAAAGTGCCAATGGTTATATCCCTGACAATCATGATTATCAAGTGACCGTAGAGGCCGGTAAGACATCACCTGTAAAAACCGGGAATAACATCCTTGTCAACACGTTAAATGAAGCAAAGGTAAATGTAACAAAGTGGATGCAGGATGACAAGGGTGATTATATAAAAGTACCCGGAGCCTACAGTGGAGACTTTAACAATAAGTTCTGGTTTGAAGAGAATGCGGGGGGAACATGGAAAAAAGTGAGCATTGGCTCCAAAACCACCTACTCTCTTGATAACACAAGCCAGTTTACTGCGACTCTTCCGGTTTGTGATGGAAGCGGTCAAATAATTGAGTACCGCGTCGTTGAAGAAGTTCCTGATGGATATTCCGACGGAAACGGAAGCAAAGACGGTTTTTCACAGGAAATAAAGGAGAATAAGACATACATTTATAAGACCTTTACTCTTGAAGCTCTAAAGATGACTCAGGTAGATTTGAAAAATAATAAGGGCGGTACCTTAAAGCTTCAAAAGGAAGCCTGGTCCATTAACAGCAATAGCCCGAATAATAATGCTTCAAAAAGTGGATTTCAGTTTAACCTTTATTATAAGGTTGGGAATGATTTTACTGAAGTATTGCCCCATAAGGTCTATACAACAGATAGCAATGGAGAAATTCTGGTAAAAGGCCTTGATGTAACAAAGGAATACTACTGGTCTGAGATTAACAGCAGCGGAAGGCTGGAACCAGAGGATTCTTCTAAGACGGTTATTTCAGAAGATCAGGTTTTTATCGGTCCTTATAAGGTGACCAGAGAAAGTGATACCACTGTAAAGGCATATAACATTCCTCAGAAGATACCTTACTGGCTTTATAAGGTTGATATCACAGATAATAAAAATCCAATAACAGCGCAATTTAAAATCATAAGAGATGCTGATAAGACAGTAATTTTCAACGGTGCCGTATCCAATGAGGGAATATATGTTATTCTTGATCCCGGAACAGATTATATCATCGAAGAGACAGCAGCTCCTGTTAACTTTGTAAAAGGGAAGGATATTAAGATCACAACTCCAAAAGGACCTGTTCTAAAAGCAGATCTAAAACGGTGGTATTCCCAGGGAAATATGGAGACTCGCCGGACCTTTGAAAATAAGCCGTATAAATCCGTTTCCATCAAGAAGACACAATACGATGCGAACGGAACGGCTAATCAAAATGCAGTAATACCATTTGATGTCTATGTAAAGAACGGCAGTGACTTTACAATTACAGGAAGTTTGAACTCCAGTGTTTCAGCTCAGCTTGCTCCTGGATCGTATTACTTTAAAGAAGTGGTTCCAAGCGGTAATATCAATCCTTATCACTTGCTTTCTGATGCTGAGAAAGCACAAGGTGCCCATCCAGGTAATCCTGGTTATGAGATTTCAGGAACCGATGTATATTATGGACCGGTCCCCATAACCGCTGCATCTGCAAGCAACGAAAAGAATCTGGATCTTTATCTGGCAGGACCGAATAAGCCGTTAGAAAATTATAAGGATCATGGAAAAGTAACAGTCACCAAAAAAGATGCTCTGAGAGATATCACTGTGAACGGGGCAGTTTTTGGTATTTTCAAAGCGGAAGGGTTTGATGTAAATAATTGGGAAAACAGCATTCGTAACCCGATCCAGACAGTAACTACAAGCGGGAGCGGTCAGGCAACCTTTGACAGCACAAGTCTTAAGATCTTCGACGCCGTAGGAAACAGGATTGCTTATGTTATTGCTGAAATAACACCGCCCAATGGATATCTGCCTTCCCATGAAATGTTAACGACTGCTTTAATGGAAGGCAAAGTCATCACCACGGTCAATGGGGTTACAAACGGAAGTCCGCTTGTTATTAAGAACGAACCCAAGCTGACCATCCGCACCCAGAAATATTGGAGAGATGGATGGAATTATCAATTCTATCAGGTGGATCATGTTCTTGGAAACGTTAAACTGTCCCTCTATAAGGCAAATGCAGACGGCGTTACAGCAGACTACGTGAAAACAGAAACCACCAATACCTATGACGGAATTGCAACCTTCTATGATATTAACCGGAATGATACCTACTATGTGGTAGAGGTTCGGGTTCCAACAAAGGAAGAGACCGGCTTTGGTTTTGATCTGAATATGAAGGATAAAACACCTTTGGCAGAAGGTAACAGCGAACCGCCAAAAACCCTTTCTGTTTCAGATTTAGAAGCAGGTATGTACAACGCAGTGAAATATACGGGTAAGGATCTTGAAAAAACAGCAGACTCTTTAATCCAGAATACCGATCCACTTTATAACTATAAGCCATGGGTTCAGTTTACTATATTAAAAACCTGTGATGGAATGGCAGTTGATGGAACTACTCATAAAGCAGAAAATGTCAACGGAGCTAAATTTACCCTTTATAAGATGAAGGGGGATGAGAAAGATCTGTCAGGATTCCGTTTAGAAGATATGGCTGATGAAAGCATGTTTGAGAAAGTTGACGGCTATGAGAGCGGAACCCGGATCAACCCGAAGACAGGAATAAGGGCAAATGGGGAATTTGATACTGCCATTTTGGAAACCGGAAAGGTATACTGGCTGGTCGAGGATGAGGCAGCACCAGGATATCAGCTGCCAGGAGGACGGCAGATCGTTGCGGTATTTGCACCAAAAGACTCCGGTTATTCAGGATATGATGATATGCTTCATCTATATGAGAACGGGCGGAATGAACAAATCGCTGTGGTGAAAAATCAGCATGGAGATGGACCTGGAGGTCTTGATGCATACTATTTCCAGATCGCATTAAACAAATGGTTAAAGGATGCCGGAAAGCCAAATGAAGAACCAACTCTATTAGGCGGAGCTAAATTCCAGATATGGCTTCTGGATCCGGATAGTAAAGAAAAGCTGCTTCCTGTGGAAGTGGTTGAAACCGGTCTGGAATCCGACAAAGAGAACAAAACAGGCTATGCCCTTTCCAAGATGATCCGCATGGGGAAACTTAAGGCTGAGCTTGAAAGTAAGGGATATGACGAAACCAGTATAGACAGGATCCTTAAACTTGAGAATGAAGAGGTAAAAGTTCTCTTTGGACTGGAAGAGGTATATGCGCCTTCCAAGATCCAGATGGACACTACCCTTCATTACTTAAACGTGACGATTCCGAAAAATAAGGATATCATTGATTCCCAGTATTTCTGGGAGCAGGGAAAAGCTGAGGAATACCGCCTGATAAACACCGTGCTGGATCAATATCCGGTTACTCTTGCAAAATACGGATACGTACCGGATACCGGTACCTTTGGCAAAACCGATGAGGAGCTGAATGTTCTGAATATTGGAAAAACTCCTTTAAGCGGTGTACAGTTTGAAATCTGGCAGTATCAGTGGGTAAACGGTGATTACAAATATGTAAACATTGGAACTTATACCACGGAAAGCAATGGCCAGGTAAAGATACCCAATGGCTTACAAGCAGGACGGTATAAGCTAAAGGAAACCCTGACCGTTGACCAGCAGAAGAACTATATTACCATGTATACCGGTGAGAACGAACTTTGGAGATACTTTACAGTCGGAAGCACGCCTTCCACTGTAAACGTTTATAACCCGGAGAAGCCGGAACTGGTAATTGAAAAGACCACCTGGTCAGGAAATCCTTTTATAGATCTTGGCGGAATCAACTTTACCATTCAAAAGCAAGGCAGCAGTGAGATTAAGGCGGCTACCATAAAACTGGCGAATGGAAAATACGCTGCCAGCTTTCATAACCTGGACAGCGGCGTTTACACCATAAAGGCGGAAGCCTTAGGAAGTGAAGCGGCAAAAGCCGTGACCAGCCGATATTTTGAAAAGACGGCAGTGAATGTGGGATATGAGGCGAAAGCGAACGGAGAAAAGGTATCCCTGGTTCCGGTAGGAAACGGCGTGAAAGGAAAGCAGGCAACCGCAGCCGTTAAGAACCCGCGTCTGGCTGATCTTGTCATTCGTAAGACAGATGCAGAAACGAAGGCAAGTGGTTCTGGAATGGCAGGCGCTTCCTTTAAAGTGGAGTTCTTAAAGTTTCGTTCCGGTACGGATTTAATCGGAGGAGTACTGCAGAATGTAACGGATGAAGGATATAAGAAACCAGATCAGGGCTTTGCAGTTAAGGGGACTCTGACTGATAATAAAGACGGTTTCTATACCATGAAGGGCTGTGAGCCTGGCTGGTACCGGATCACCGAACAGAAAGCTCCGGCAGGCTATACCATTGACGCTCAGCCGGTGATTGTAGCCGTGGTGGGAGATATGGCGGGCGGATACGAAGGCACTCTTTCTGTGACCATTGAAAACAGAAAGAAAGCGGAGCTGACGGTAACCAAGAAGCTGTTCTTTGGCGACGGGTTTAAACATGATGATAATATTGCCGGAAAGCTCCCGGCTGAAATCGTATTTGATATTTACACCTATTCCAATAATGCCTATAAACAGGTGTTAGATGAAAACAGTAAACCGGTACAGGTAAAGATACAAAGTTTTGCGGCTCAGGATGGTTACTACGCGGCAAAGGGTACGGTACTCCTTCCTCAGAATCCGGCGGGTGGTGCCTATTATTTAAAGGAGCAGGAAAACTCTGACTGGATGCTTTCAGCCTTAGGCGCAGAAGATAACGGAATCCTTCAGGCAGATGGTTATATCAAGGTAGGCGGAGTGTCTGATTTTACCTCCCAAAACCCGGTATCCATTACAGTGAACAACCAATATGCAAAAGCTAAGATACGCCTGACCAAGGTAGACGGAATGGATCCGTCCAATCAATTAACGGGAGCAGCCTTTAAGCTTTATTCCGATCCGGAGCTGACAAATGCGGTGGGAGATTTTGCTGAGATAGGACAGAGCGGAATATACGAAATTATATTTTCCACCAAGGAACACAGCCCTGGAACCTATTATATAAAAGAAGTGAATGCTCCGGCAGGCTATATTGCAATTACAACCGCCATACCGGCGGAGGGCCTGGCAGCAGAAACAGGAAAAACAACAGAGGTTACAGTTAAGAATCAGGGCGGTATTGATTTACAAATTACCAAATACAGCGGAAACGGCAGTTTGGAAACTCTTAAATCAGGAATCAGCTTTGAGCTTTACAGAAAATCAGCCGGAGGTACCTGGACTTATGTTACAGAAGGAACCACCGATTCTCAGGGGAAGCTTTCCTTCCGGGGGCTAGATCTTCCAACAGGCGATTCCTACGGGGTTTATGAGGTAACAAAGAAGGAAAATGGCCTGGAAACATTCCGTATGGCTTCCTTTGAAGGGGATGGGGGAACCATCCTTCCCACGACCGCAGATGTAGTAAAGAACGGCGAAACGAAAACCGGTCTTGATCTTTATGTTCTGACAGGAAACAATACTGTAACTCCGGGAGTATATGGCTTTAATGCCCATAACCAGGAGGCGCTGCCTTTAAGACTCATTAAGAATGATGTAAATAAATCGGATAATCCAGATGGCTCCGTTGCCGTTTTCATGAAGATAACGGAAAAGGAAACAGGAAAACAGGTTGGAGATATGGTTGCCGTACCGTACGGAGAAACAGGAATTACGGTTTTACTGCTACCTGGAACCTATGTCATCGAGGAGACGGCAGTGACCCAGAACAGCCTGGGCTATGTGATTAATAAGGATGATACCAGAACCATTTACAGGAAAGAAGTTGAAATTACAAAGGGTATGATACCAGGGGCCTGTGAGTTTACGAATGTAAAACAGAAAACAGGAGTAACACTGGATAAAACATCTCTCACAACCACATTAAAGGATTTATGGTGGAATGAGGGCCAGACAGTGACTTATACCCTAACACCTCATGTGGTCAACAGCATACCTTTGGACCGGTTAGTCATAACGGATACGGGCTTAAAGATGTTAGATGCAGGAAAATCAGTGCTGTCAGAGGCTGATTATACCAATGAAAAATATACGATCACCGGAGTGAAGCCGGGGAAAGCTACGGAACAGAACCGCATCAGGGGCGCCCAAACAGGTACCATAATGGCAGATGTAACCTTCTATGATTTTAGCGGAAACCAGGTAGGTGAAGTACAAAGCGTTGAGGTATCCGGTGACGGAGAGATCGGTCTGGTAAAACCGGTAAGCGGCATAAATGTGAAATCCTTCCAGATCAGCTACAGGGATGACACGTTAAAAAGCTCTACGGATAACCATTATGTCCTTGGAAATGATTTTGTACCGGGAAGCATAGAGGTTACGGTAAAGTTAAACCGTCAGGATGCAAAGCTGCCAGATGGAACCTATAAGAAAGAAATTAAATATATCCGCAACAAAGCTGATGTGGCTATGGACTTTAGAGCATGGGATATTAACGGAAATCTGGCCCAGAATCAGGTAAAGAGCCAGGCAGAAAAGGAATGCGATATTCAGGTGATTCAGAGCCAGGCGCCGACGATTTCGGTGAAAAAGAGTGTTGATCCTATTAAAGGAATACAGCCAAGTGATATCCTGACGTATACGCTTTATGTAAAGAATGATACCACAAGCAATGATCCTGATATTGTTCCTATGCAAAAGCCAATTCTCATTGATTATGTACCTTTTGGAGTTACCGTATCAGGGGAATCTGCCGGTGAAAACCATCTGTTAAAGGCTGTAACCTTAAAGGATGCTCCCGAGGGGGTTACCATTGAAGAAACGGTCAGAAAGGTTGATAAGGATACCGGGCGGGAGACTCTGTTTATACAACTCAGTGGAGCTTTAGCCAAAGGCGAATCTGTTACGGTAGAAGTAAAAGCACAGATTGCGGGCAGCGTTATTAATTACGGAAAGAACATTTTAAATGAACTTTATGTTACCAGCGATGTTCTTCAGCCTGCGTTTTCATTAAACCAGACTGGTGCGTCCTTTATGATAAAAACGGATTCCGGCAGCAAATGGCCCAGTCCAGACCTGCCAAAGGATGTGAAACTTCCCGATGAAAAGTATCGCAGCTATGGCTACGCTTCGGATTCTGCGGAGAACACCATGAGCACCGGTACCGGGCTGATCCTTCATAAGGAGGTAAAGGGGAATTTAGACACCAGATTCGTATCTGGTACAACAGTAGGAACGGTGGAAAAGAGTGCGGATGATACGGACCTTACCAATTCTGACGGAAGCGTATTATACCGGCTTATGGTAAACAATGATTCAACCAGCAACTTTATTACCAGGCTGCAGTTTATGGATATTCTTCCGGCGCAGGGGGATTACAGTACCGGCGGTTTTGACCGGAAAAGTGACTACCGGCTGAAGTATGTGGGAATCCAGTCCATTGCCATTGAAAACAGAATGGATCATGATCCGGGTCGGAAGGTTTCAGGCTTTAGCCATGAAGTGACTTACTCTGATAAGGCATTTAAAGATTCGGCTACGGCAAAAACAGGAAAGGATTCCATGCTTAGCGACAACAGCGATGGATTCTGGAAAGTAAGCTCCAATGATCCCTCAGCTATCCGCATAAAGATCACAGATCCTTTATTCTATCTGGCTCCGGGAGAAAATCTGGTAGTGACCTATGAAACGGTTGTTCCTTATACGGAGAAAAAGGAGCTGGATGATGTGGCTTACGGATATGCGGTCAATGACTTTGCGACCTCCTACAGCTACAAGCAAAACTTATCAGATGATTCAGAGATCAAGTTCATCCAGGCGCAGACCAGCAATGCGGTTCAGGTAGTTTTGATTCCGGGTAAAGTAAAGGTATCAGGACGGATATGGATTGACGATAACAATAATGGAATCCAGGATGAGAGCATTGAAAATGATCATCTTCTTACGGATCTGCTTCCGCTGCTACAATCCAGGTATTTTGAGGTCAGTCTGATGAAGTACGGCAAGAGCGGTGACAATGAAGATAATGGTACGGTAGGATTAAGCGATGCCAGATTTCTGTTTGACGGTTTGACCCCTGCAAAGCCCTTTGGCATCACGGGAACGGAATTCACCAAGGATCAGGAAAACAGCTGGTACAGCAATCAGTCTTTAATCGTATCAAAGCTAAAGGGTGACGATCCTGCTCACTACCAGATTTTTATAAAAACCAAAGAAATGCCCGTGGGATATAAAGATCTGGTGCTTAGGCTGGCGAAACCCACCATGCTTTCCGCCGGGGAAAATCCTGATGCCGGAAGATCAAGGCTTCCTGAGACTTTAGTAAAGGAAGGAAGTAATTACGAGGAGAGCCTTGACAGTAACTTTAAAGGCAGAAAGGGTTCTTATGCATCGGAAGACTTCTTCTTATGGTCGACGGGAGAAGTTTATGATAAGACAAAAGATATTGGTTTTGTACCATTTAGAAATGTAACAATTAAAAAGACAAATGAAGCCGGAAATCCCGTAGAGGGCGCTCATTTCAGCATATATGGTCCGTATACGAACGAGGAGATGGCAGCGTTTAAGAAAAGTGGGATTACGAGTACGGAAGCACTTGGAAAACCGGTTGCCCAGGGCAGTACGGGTCTGACCGGTGCGGAGGCAATTTGGGATGCGGGTGAGCTTCTCTATTACCGGAATTATATCGTTGTAGAGGATCAGGCGACTGCAGGATATGAAATTGCCAATGCAAAAACCGCTGATATGGTTCCTATGGATTCCTATCAGGTAAATGGGCAGAAGGCCTGGGAGCTTCTCAGCAAGGAATTTAAGACGGATGGAAACCCAATACCAAGCGTTATAACGGTTAAGAACGGATATGTGTCCGGAAGTCTGGAATTTACAAAACTGGATGGTTTGACGGAAAAAGAGCTTGGCGGAGCAGCATTTAAGATAGAGAAAAAGGATGCTGCGGTAGAGGATGCCTGGAAGGCATTTATAGAGGTCCTAAAGGCAGATCCGGAATCCATGGGAGTGACAAAGGTAACTGCAACTGACAGTGCGGTGGAATTTGAAGTGGTAACTGGTAAAGTAACACTCACCGGAATCCCATACGGAACCTACACCCTGTCAGAAATCCGGGTGCCTGATGGATATGATATTACAAAGAAGCAGGCTGATATCGAATTCCGGATCGAATCCAACGGGCAGAAGGCAGCGCTTTCAAATCTTCCGGGCAACCTAATTAAGAATACCAGAACCGAATACAGCTTAAGCCTTAAGAAGGCGGATAATGCAGGCAACGACAAGGTAGCCGGAATAAAATTCGCCATAACCGGTCCTGGAAAATATGAAAGCAGTTCCTGGAACCCGTTTAGCAAAGACGGATTTAAGTTAAATGATCCGTCTGAAAGCGGATATGAAGTAAAGCAGACTGATGAAGAAGGCCGTATCACCTGGAATCTCCCATATGGAGATTACAAAATAGAGGAGCTTGATGCAGAGGGCTATGAAACCGTAGCACCATTCTACGTAAGAATCGATGTAAATGGGTCCGTATCTCTGTTAAATGGAGAAGATCGCAGCGAGCTTACTTTAAGCAGCTCAGAACAGAACCAGATCAACCTGATTGTAAAGAATGTGATCAAAACCGGATCTCTTGGCTTAGAGAAGATCGACGGGGAAACCAGAAAGGCCATCACGGGAGCTCAGTTTGAGTTGAGCGGAACCTCAGTGATTGACGGAGCATTTGCCGCTTACCAGAATCATGTGACCGGTCTTGGATTATCTCATGTATTGACAGGAAACGAGAATGGAAGGCTCTATATCAGGTTCCAGGTAGACGGAACCGAAGATTCAATGAAAGGTATTCTGACACAGATCCCATACGGCAGCTACATCTTAAAGGAGATCAAGGCGCCGGAAGGATATTTATTCAGCAGCGGAAGTGAATGGATGAAGGATGTTACCATAGAAAGTGCCGAAGGTGTGAACCTGACAGGAAGCAATGGAATCATCAATACGCCTCATGAGCTGAACATTGAAAAAAGGGATCAGATGACAGAAGAATTACTGCCTGGTGCAGTGTTCGTGCTGATGACCACAGACGGAAAGTATGTGGCTCTGGATGATAACAACTCTTATACCGGAATAAAGGAAAGCCAGGCGGAAGGTACTGCATTTACTACCGGAAGCAATGGAAAGGTTACTGTAAAACGTCTCCCGGCAGGAAACTATGTTTTAAAGGAAATGGAAGCACCTGCGGACTATGGCGTAGCTGCTGATAAGGAGATTACCGTGCTCCGGTCCGGCAATACAGAAACCGTAAAGGTATATGATGTGAGGAATAAGGCCAAAATACGTATCAACAAGGCTGCATCCCACAACCATGAGATGAGACTTGACGGAGCGGTATTTGAGATTTACTCCGACAAAGACTTAACAGCACTTGCCGGCACCATGACAACTGGAAATGGCGGCATTGGGGAATCAGAGATGCTTCCTTTGGGAACTTATTATGTGAAGGAGCAAAAAGCCCCTGCCGGTTATGAATTAAGTGACAGAGTATATGAAGTAACACTTAGCAGTGAAAAAAAGGCTTACACGGTCCAGGCAGACGGAAATGATTTCGTAACCGATGATTATGGAACCGGATCTCTGGTATTCGATAAGGTTGACAGTTTAACAGACGAAGCGCTTGCTTTCGCCCGGTTCTCCCTCACAAGGAAGGAGGCACAGGTAGACGGAGCCTTTGACCGTTTTGCAGAAAACTTGAAAAATAAGAGCCAGGATGAGCTTAATGCAATGGGAATCAGTGACATTGAGACAGAAGACGGAAAAATCCTCTTTACGGCGGTAAACGGCCATGTTGATATGAAGGGAATCCCATATGGAATGTATACTCTTAAGGAAGAAAAGGCCCCAAAAGGCTATCTGAGCCTAAATGGAAAGGCAGAATTTGATTTTATCATTACAGAGGACCAAAGGGAAGCTGACCTTCAAAACGGCAATGCAGTAGTCAATGAGCGGGCCCAGTTTGAGCTCCAGCTTAAGAAACTGGATGATCTTGGAAACAGAGTAAGCGGAATCCAGTTTGAGATCTTAGGACCGGGACGGTATGAAGAAACTGGAGTTTTATCCATTTTTGGAGCCAACCGGTTTAAGACTGACGCAGACGCTGACACCGGATTGTTTACGACCGGTGAGGACGGAATCATTTACCTTGGACTGAAGCACGGGGATTACCGGATCAGGGAAATCTCTTCCGACCGGTACGATTTCATTGAACCGTTCTATATCAGGATCGACGAGGAAGGCAAAGTAAGTATTTTAAAGGACAACAGCAGTGCAGTGACGGTTTCTAATGAAGCCCTTGTGACCATTGCTGTGACGAATAAGATCAGCACCGGAAATCTGGAAATGGAAAAGGTAGACGGTGAAAATAACGGAAAGAGGCTTGAGGGAGCAGAATTTGTGCTGTCAAATCTCTCTACCCTGGTTCCGGGAGCCTGGGACAGCTACCGTCATCAGGTGGCATCAGAGGGCGTCTCCTGGATGGCTGATCAGGTTTTGGGAAATACCATAACCTTTGTGCTGAACGGAAAAGGGGTTATCACGAACCTGCCATACGGCACTTACCGCCTGGTCGAGAAAAAAGCACCGGATGGATACCTTCTGGGAACGACTCCATGGTCAGCAGAGTTTACAATCAATGACTCCAATAAGGAGATCCGGTATACCAAGCCAGGACTGTTTGAAAAAACAAATGGAGCGATTGAGAATATGCCGTCAAAGATCACTGTAGTAAAAACCAATGCGGTCTATGCGGATGTGAAACTAAAAGGCGCCGAGTTTATCTTAAAGGCTTCTGACGGCAGATATGTAAAGCTGGATCAAGGATCCTTTGCCGGATATACGGACGATAAGGCGGCAGCAGGAAGGTTTGTAACTGACAGCGACGGGCAGTTTGTGATAAAGAGGCTGCCAAAGGACACCTACACCTTCCTTGAGACAAAAGCTCCGGCCGGATATTATATCAACAGCAATATAGCACCTGTGACATTCGATGGAATCAACAGCTTTACCATTACCATTCAGGATGAGAAAATCAAAGGCGGCGGAGGTTCATCAGGAGGACCTTCCGGTAAGGATAACCCAGGTGGTCCGGGTGAAACGGTGACGATTGTACCGGACCCAGTACCGCTTGCAGACCTGCCCGGTGGAGAATCCGTGGATCTGTTAATTGTTGACGACGGAAATGTACCCCTTGCCAAACTGCCGAAGACAGGTGACCGGCAAAATGCCGCCGGTAAGGTGATGGTGACCCTGTCCGGATTCATGATGGCTCTTTATGCAGCACTTAGCAAAAAGAAAAAAGAAAATTAAAAAAATAAAGGAAATCTGTTTATTGACTTTATTAAATGAACTTGTTATAATTTTTTAGAAGTTATAACAAGGCAAAGGGGCCGGAACTTATAAAAAGTTCTGGCCTCTTTTTGCCATTTTAAGTAATACTTGATATATGAGAAGTATGTATAAACCAATCAAAGGAGGAAAAAAATATGTCATATGTGGATGAAGTCTATGACAGGGTAGTGAGCCAGAACCCAGGGGAAGCTGAGTTCCATCAGGCAGTTAAAGAGGTGCTTGATTCCTTAAAGCTTGTCATCAATGCCAATGAAGAAAAATACCGTAAGATGGGTCTTTTAGAGCGCCTTGTGGAACCGGAGAGAATCGTTTCCTTCCGTGTACCGTGGGTGGATGACAATGGTCAGGTACAGGTGAATAAAGGATACCGTGTCCAGTTTAACAGCGCTATTGGGCCATACAAAGGAGGCCTGCGCCTTCATCCTTCTGTCAACCAGGGAATCTTAAAATTCCTGGGCTTTGAGCAGGTATTCAAAAATTCTCTGACAGGCCTTCCAATCGGCGGCGGTAAGGGAGGTTCCAATTTTGATCCAAAAGGAAAATCAGATAGAGAAGTTATGGCATTTTGTCAGAGCTTTATGACGGAGCTATCCAAATATATCGGAGCAGATCAGGATGTTCCTGCCGGTGACATCGGAGTGGGAGCAAGAGAAATCGGATTCTTATATGGCCAGTATAAGCGGTTGACTGGCTTATATGAAGGAGTACTTACGGGTAAAGGCCTGACTTATGGCGGTTCTCTTGCACGTACTCAGGCCACGGGATACGGTCTTGTATATATCCTTGATGAGATGTTAAAGCATAACGGCAAGGAGCTGGCCGGTAAGAATGTGGTTATTTCCGGTTCCGGTAATGTAGCGATCTATGCTACGGAAAAGGTTCAGCAGCTGGGCGGCAGGGTCATCGCATTAAGCGATTCCAACGGATATATTTATGATAAGGATGGAATTGATCTTAACCTGGTTCAGGAAATCAAGGAAGTACGCCGCGGACGGATCAAAGAATATGTGGATGTTCATCCATCTGCTGTCTATACGGAAGGAAAAGGCATCTGGAGCATCCCATGTGACATTGCCCTTCCATGTGCAACACAGAATGAATTAAACCTGGATGATGCAAAAGTGCTGAAAGCAAACGGATGCTTTGCGGTTGCTGAGGGTGCTAATATGCCATCCACCAGAGAAGCAACGGAGTACTTCTTAGAAAGTGGAATGCTCTTTATGCCTGGCAAGGCAGCAAACGCAGGCGGAGTAGCAACTTCCGCCCTTGAGATGAGCCAGAACAGCCAGAGGCTTTCCTGGACCTTAGATGAGGTGGATGAAAAGCTTCATAACATTATGATCAATATTTATGCTAAGGCAGCTTCTGCAGCTGAGCGTTACGGCGTAAAGGGAAATTATGTGGCAGGTGCAAACATCGCCGGCTTTGAAAAAGTTGTTGATGCCATGACGGCACAGGGAATCGTATAAAAAATAAGGGACCAGTTCCCCTTTAAAGGGAACTGGTTCCAATTTTTAAAATAAGAAAATTATGCTGGCATTATCATCATTTTTGGTATATAATAATCGATAAGGCTTGAGGCGGAGTATACTTCGCCTTATTGTTTTCCAGGAATTATTAAAATGAAGGTAGGCATAGCGCAGCCAAAGTTTAGTAAATTAGCCGTTCGGTGAACTGCGGCGAATTGAACTTCCTTAAGATTATTAGAAAGCAGGTGATGATCCTATGCATAAATTCTTGAGAACCATTGGTTTCAGCCAATATCAAAAAGATAAGGAAATAGAAAAATTATTGGATAAGCTCTGTGAAGATTTGTCCGGCCTGAAACGGATTCAGATTGATGAAGAATCCAATCTCTGTGAGCTTCGCAGGGAAGTGGCTCCAGGTATGGGGATTGCTGTCTTCGGAGAAATGGACCGGGAAGGTAAATTTCAAAGAAGCTATTATTATCCATATTTGAAAAGCAATGATATGACATCAGAAGTATCCTGTTCTATCCAGCGTCACACGGAGCGGGAAACTTACGCCGGCCTTTTGGATGAATTTAAGGTGGGGATTTCCCTCATATTCTATATAGACAATTCCTTTGATTGCAGGGAACGGATCATTGATCATCATCCTTTGGATACCAAGGATGTCTGTCTTTCCGGTCTTGCAGTAAGCGGGAAGGTTCTTCTTCCCATTCAGAAAACAGAGATTCAGAGGGAAAATGCCAGAGTGGCGGCTATGGACCGTAATACGCTTTTAGAAGCGGCTAAGAACGGCGATGAAGACGCGATGGAGACTCTTACCATTGAAGATATTGATTTATATTCCCAGGCTTCCAGAAGGGTGATGAAAGAGGATCTGTATTCCATCATTGATTCCTGTTTTATGCCCTGCGGTGTGGAATGTGACCAGTACTCCATTATTGGAGAGATCATAAAGATAGATGAAAAGAAAAATCAGATCACCAAGGAAGAAGTTTATGATTTCACTTTGGAGTGCAGTGACCTTATTTTCCACGTGGGAATTGCGAAAAAAGATCTGGTGGGAACTCCGGAGATCGGGCGCAGGTTTAAGGGACAAATATGGATGCAGGGTATCGTAAATTTTACAGAGCCTGTAGAATAACTTTAAATATGTCTTGACGAAAAGTGTGATTGTGAATATAATAGTAGTCGGACCGCACTCAGCGGGATTAAGTGAATGCCTTTCAAGGGAATCGAGAGCGTTCACTTCTGGGGATTCGCCCCACATAAAATTTCATAAGTGTTTCTGTAGCTCAGCAGGATAGAGCGTCCGCCTCCTAAGCGGAAGGCCAGCGGTTCGAATCCGCTCAGGAACGCCAGAGTTTTCGCCGAAGGCCTGATTTTATTAGGTATTCGGCTTTTTTTAAAGGGAATTTCCTGATTTGATAATATATTATATACTTATAAAAAAATACGCTGTAAACCTTTGTTTTATGGGTTTACAGCGTATTTTTGCTGTTCTTATGAATTAGTAATGCCCCTGTTAAAGAATGAAAAAAATTTAAGCCTTATGAGAAGTAATATGCGATAAGTAACCACTCTGTAACCGTCGGGATTTATAATGGAAAAAAACAATCACAGGCATAGTCCTAATTGTAACTATGTTTTGTAACCTTTATTCGCTGAATAAATCCTGTATAGGCGGACTCCAACTTACAGGGTATGATTTACTGTCAGATTCATGGCAGCAGCGGTGAAAATAGATTTAATATGGAGTTCTTAATAAGACAACCCTGGTTTTATAAGTCAGGATAAGATAGATAAATAAATATTAGTTAGAAAGGGGACTTTTTTTATGAAAAAAGTGAGAGGTAAATTCAGGCGAAGCCTGGCAGGTTTCCTTGCTTTCTGTGTAACCGCCACATCATTTAATACGGTGTCGTGGGCGGATGTAGGAAATGCGTTAGATAATCAAAAAGTTACATATATAATGTCCGGAGAGGATCTAAAGGAATCTGCTCAGGCAGCAGTTGATGAAGGAAATACACTGGAATTTGATGATTTAGGCATTACTTCGGAAGAAAGCACATCAAAAGAATATAAGAAATTATTTGAAGGTGGTTCCGTATATGAATTCATGCCTTCTTATGATACGGATGAGGATGAGATCGCTGATGGAGCGCTTTTAAGGATGTTTATCCAAGTGAAGGATAAAAAGGAAGGATATCAGCTTACCGGAAATGAAAAGATAATCTTTCTGTATATGAATGATTCAGAAGGAACTATTAAATTCCGTTCTGATATTGACGGATATTTAACAGAAAAAGTTTCAGTTAAAGGAAATTCTTATTTACTGGATAAGGAAATAGCGGTACCAGGCGGGAATGGAAAGGGAGATAATCAGACACCCGGGAAGGGTACTGCGGAAGAAGAAACGACTGCTCCGGAAGAAACACCGGATGTAATACCGGATACAACAATTGCGCCGAGTGAAACCGAAGAGAACACTGAGTCTGCCGTTGTACCAGAGGAAGTAACGGAGGCTCCAGAAGAAACACCGGATGAAACACGTAATGAAACGTCAGCGCCGGATAAAAGTAAAGAGAATTCGGAGGAGTCCGCTGCGCCAGAAGAAGCATCGGAGAGCAAGGAGCAGAATTCTGACCATGGCTCAGAGATTAGCGAGCCTAAGGAACCTGCCGTGGAAAATACGGATGCAGGAACAGAACAGATCTCCATGTCCCGTCATTTGGTGCATGTATTGACAGCTCCTGTTAGTGATACAGTTTCTGATGAAGTTGCCACACCGGGTAATGCCAGCGAAACTGTTGAGGAAGAGGAGAAAAACGGATCTGACTCTCAAAATGACACAAAAAAAGCAACTAAGGGAGAAGAATACAAATATGTTATCGTTGATGAGTCTTATTATGCTAAGGCTTATGTTGTAACCTTAAAGGACTTAACGGCTGGTCAGAAAGACGGCCTTACACTTATCGTTAATCATCATGCTTATTATAATGATGAGGAGAAGGTGGAAACCGAGATCTTAACAGGCTTTAATGAGGGAGAAGAGGTCTTTGCCAAAGATTATAGCTGGAATAAAGATACGTTAGAATATTTGGGAGGTTCCCAGGATCATATCATAATCGGGGAACAGGAAGTGAACAAACTTGATCTTTATTATGAAGAGATTGTTCCGGATAAGGAAGAGGAAGATGTGGTGGTTCAGCCCAAATCCTATTCCGCTTTAAGAGCCAGATCCGCTTTCCGCCTTCTTAGCGAAGACAGTACTACACCTGGAATGGTATTTCCAACAAAAACTGCACAATGGGTTGATGAAAACAATGGAATCGCCAAAATTGATTTCTCCATATTTGGAAATCCAATTCGCCAGGGCAGCGATGTTGTATTAGTAATAGACAGCTCCGGAAGTATGGCAGGTAGAAAGTGGACGTTAGCTGTAAATGCAGCCAAAGCCTTTATCACGAACTTGTATAAGCCGCAAGATGGGGTAAATTCAGATAACCGCTTGGCCATTGTTGATTTTGATTCCAGTGCGGCAAGGTATCCTGCTGGGTCCGGGGATTCTTTCATAAAGGCAGACGATACCATCTGGATCTGGGGCAATCAAAAGTATTCAGCAGCTAAATATTTTACGGATTATGTCTTGGGTTGGAAAATGTCTCCGTCTGGAGGTACAAATTATGATGTAGCTTTTGCCAAAGCAGAAGATGCAATTAATAATCGCAGCGATTCATCAAGGCCTGCGTATATTGTATTTATGAGTGATGGGGAACCAAGGGATAATGAGAAGAGCCCTTACCGCACGGGACAGGCAGAAGCGGAAAGGCTGAGAAACGATGGTGTTATCATCTATTCCCTGGGACTTGATATTGGAAATTCAGCATTTAACCGCTTTATCAAGCCATTAGCCAGCGATCCTAAGAACACTTATGCTAAAAATATTACGGATATCGACCAGCTGCCAGAGGTATATAACAACATTGCAAGCTCCATAAAAATTGCAGGTACAAATGCTGTGATTACAGACGTAATCAATACAGATGCATTTGATATTGTCACAGATTACAATGGTAGTACATGGTATAATGCGTCTACAGGTACTGCAACCAAGTCCGCGGACGGCCGTACAGTTACATGGAATTTCGGAAATATTTCAGAAAATATGGAAACTTTGACGATTTACATCAGAGTCAAAAAGAACGTATTGGGCGGCACATCGCCGTATACGAATAGGAATGCAGATGTAACCTATAAGGATCCCAATGATGTGATAAAAAAGAAAGACATACCAAACCCACGTTTACCTGTGGGAGCTGTAGGAAATATCACAAGGAACTATTATCTGGTAAATAAAGATGGATATCCTATCAGTTCCGCTGAAACAACAGGTCAGATTGTAGAATTTAACAAACGCGTTGTATTAGGAACCGATTTATACGAAAGCGATTCGCTGCCATTTAAAACCTACGATGTTTCCGCTCCGACAGTGATTCAATATGATGGCGGAAAGTATCAGTACGTTGCAGCCAGTGCAGGTACCGGTAAGAATGGTTCACCTAATCCGTCCGCTGTCAGCTTAAACGCCCAGAATAAGGCTGTTAATCTATATTTTGGCTATCAGCTGATTTCAGATGTCACGGTAACATTTGACGGAAATGGAGGAACTCCTTCCGTCGGCGCTGTTACAACTCCTAAGGATACGGCACTTGGAGATAAACTTGCAAAGGCTACAAGGGATGATGACTATATTTTCATGGGTTGGAATACCTCTCCTGATGGAAAAGGAGCCGCTTTTACAGAAAAAACGATCGTATCTGAGAATAAGACTGTTTATGCACAGTGGAAGGCTAAAACCACAGTGGTTATTACTGCGGATCAAGTGATTAAAACTTACAACGGCCAGCAGCAGTCAGTTGATGGATCATCTTTCACAACAAGCGGTCTTCCGGCAGGTTATACATTGACTGGTATTACGGCAGTGGGTTCGGGAACGGATGTAAAGGACGGCGGTTATCACATCACCCTTTCCGGTAGTCCCCAGATCCTTAATGATCGTGGAGATAATGTAACAAATCAGTTTAAGTTTACTACGGTTCCTGGCAAACTGACGATTGAACCGAAGACAGCAACCATTGAAGTAAACGATGCCACCAAGCCCTATGGTGCCCCAGATCCGATATTCAACGGAACCGTCTACGGTCTGATCAACCAGAATGATCTTGGCAGCGTCTCATATGCGAGGAGTAATCCAGGGATTGAGGCAGTAGGAAGATATCCAAATGTCATTGTGCCGGCGTATATAGAGAATCGCAATTATACCGTTACAGTGAAAAATGGAAACTTTGAGATCAAAACTGCATCGTTTGAAAATGCTTCCTTAACAGGAAATGGCGGTACCTGGGAATATGACGGAGCACCCCATGCGGCAGGAGCAACACTTGAGAATGCACCTGGTTATACGATCTTCTATCGGGTAGGAGACGGACCGTGGACTACATCTGCTCCAAGTGTCACCAATGTATCGGAGGGAGCGAAAACCGTTCAGGTAAAGGCGACAAGAACGGGATATGTGGACCTGTATGCAAGTGATATAACGATCAAGATAACTCCGAAGGATGCAGCCATAAAGGTAAAAAACAGCTACAAGCAATTTGACCAGCCGGATCCTGAATTTACAGGTAAGGTAAGCGGTCTTATTAATGACGCAGACTTAGGTACAGTCACTTATTCCAGAACCAATTCTGAAGAGGGAGTGGGTAACTATCAGGCGGTTTTAAATGCGAACTATACCTCAAATGACAATTACACCGTAACTGTCACAAAAGGAGATTTTGAGATCAAGTTAGCCAAGGATCCGGATGTGGACTTAAAGATTAAGGGCGGAAGCTGGCCCTATGATGGAAAGGCTCACAAGGTATCGCTGGATGTATTCGATGGGATCTTTGCGAAACTGCAGAAATACAAGATTGAATATAGTATAGACAAAGGTGAGAACTGGTCCGAAGATATTCCGAGTGTAAAAAATGTAGATGATGGAACCCTTACAGTGATTGCCAGGGGAACAAGGACTGGATATGAGGACTTGGTATCAAATGAAGTAACCCTAAGCATCACTCCAAAAGAAGTCATCATTACCGTAGAAGATGCTTCCAAACCGTTTGACCAGCCGGATCCGGCGTTTACAGGAAATTTAAGCGGTCTTGTGACAGATGGCGACTTGGGAACAATCAGCTATGTAAGAACCAATGACGCAGAAGGAGTCGATGTATATCCGGGAGTTTTGAATGCAAAATACACAGAGAACTCCAACTATGAAGTAACCGTTATCCCGGGAACCTTTGAAATTAAAACAGCTTCCATGGAAGGTGCGAAAGTAAGGATTGCAGGCGGTGAATGGACCTATGACGGAAATTTACATACAATAACCGCTGATTTAGAGAATGCGGACGGCTACGTAATCTACTACCAGGCAGGAAATGGAGGGTGGACGACAACACCACCGAGCATATTAAACGTTCAGGAAGGTACTGTAACCGTATCTGCGAAGGCTGTAAAGCCCGGATATGAAACCCTGACCGCAGAGCCGGTAGAAATAAAG
>DFCS01000037.1 GCA_002367105.1 Hungatella sp. UBA3048 | reverse complement strand
ACTTTTTCAATTCTCATGGAAATTTTAGATGTGAAAATTTTCTTGACAATGCCCGAGAAATAGTATACACTATTAACAGTGTTAGTTATGAATACTAATATCTGTCTGAAAGGTGGAGGTGAATAGATTGAGTAGTATAGAAGAACTGGTCGATTCATTGGGTGATATGATCTCCCATAGAAAAGTCATGGATGAATTTAATCGTTCTGGAAAAGGCGAAATTTTCATTTTAAGATATCTTTATATGAAAGAATCACCAGCATCACCATCTGAACTGAGTGAGGCGCTTAACAGCAGTACGGCCAGAATCTCTGCGGCGCTCCGTACCCTCGAAAAGAAAGGGCAGATTCACCGTGAAATAGACACGACGAACAGGCGCTTTATTTTGGTTACGATTACGGAGGAAGGTCGTGAGCGGATTCAGGCAAATATGCAGCGAATGCAAAATCATTTAATTCAAGTATTAACTGTGATGGGTGAAAAAGACGCAAGAGAATTTGTACGTCTCTCTACGCGCTTCTTTGAGATCGCTCAGCGCACGATGCCGGATTCTTTTGAATAGAATAATCGGAATCGGGGAATAAAGATAGTGAGATAAGAATGCAGACCAAACGAGGTCTGCATTTTAGGACCACATAACTAACAGCGTTCAATATAAACACTAATAACAAGGAGGCTTTTTCTATGATTAGAATATTTAAATATCTCAAGCCCAAAGAATGGCTGATGGCATTATTTAGCTTGATATTTGTGATGGTCCAGGTATGGCTGGATTTAAAATTACCGGATTATATGTCAGAAATAACCATGTTAGTGCAAACGCCCGGTAGTGCAATGAGCGATATTTGGTTTGCTGGGGGTAAAATGCTTCTCTGCACACTCGGCAGTTTGGCAAGTGCTGTTATTGTTGGTTATTTTGCGGCACGGATTGCCGCCGCATTTTCTAAACGTCTGCGCAGTCTGCTTTTTAATACAGTGGAATCCTTTTCCATGGAGGAAATCAACCGCTTTTCAACGGATAGCTTGATCACCCGTTCAACTAACGATATTACACAGATTCAGACTTTGATTACCATGGGATTAATGCTGATTATAAAAGCTCCGATTATGGCTGTATGGGCAATTACCAAAATCGCGGGAAAGGGTTTTGAATGGTCACTCGCCACAGGCGCAGCGGTTGCAATTTTGGTTGTTATGATTGGTATCATCATGATTTTTGTGATACCGAAATTTAAGAAAATGCAATCTTTAACAGATAACATGAACCGGGTTACCCGTGAAAATCTGACAGGACTTCGTGTAGTGAGAGCTTATAATGCCGAGGATTACCAGGAGAAGAAGTTTGAAGAAGCAAATGAGGAATTAACCGGTACCCAGTTGTATACAAGCCGTGCTACGGCAATTATGATGCCGGTCATGAATATGATTATGAGTGGACTGTCCCTTTCCATCTATTGGATTGGCGCCTACTTAATTAATGCGGCGCAGATGACGGATAAACTGACACTGTTTTCTGACATGGTGGTCTTCTCCAGCTATGCGATGCAGGTTGTTATGTCATTTTTAATGTTGGTCATGATTTTCATCATGCTTCCCCGTGCCAGCGTTTCCGCTAAGAGAATCAATGAAGTGTTGGACACCGAGCCTACAATCCTTGATGGCAGCCATACAGATGGAGTTCCTGGTTTGAAAGGTGAGGTTACGTTTCAGCATGTGGGCTTCAAATATCCGGATGCGGCGGATTATGTGCTGGAGGATGTGAACTTTACGGTAAAGCAGGGGAAAACGATTGCATTTATCGGCTCCACAGGAAGTGGTAAATCAACACTGATAAACCTTGTTCCGCGCTTTTTTGATGCTACAGAGGGAGAAATCCTGATTGACGGTGTGAATATTAAGGAGTATACACAAGAGGCACTCCACAATAAAATTGGTTACGTGCCGCAGAAAGCAGTTCTATTCAAGGGGTCGGTTTCGTCCAATGTAGCATACGGAGATAATGGAGGCAATGGATTTTCTGAGCACGAAATGAAAAAAGCCATTGCAATTGCACAGGGAACAGATTTTGTTGAACGCATGGAAGGCAGCTATGAAGCAGACATTGCCCAGGGCGGTACCAATGTGTCCGGCGGGCAGAAGCAGCGGCTTGCCATTGCCCGCGCGGTCTGTCGAAAGCCGGAAATCTATATATTTGATGATTCCTTTTCGGCATTGGATTATAAGACGGATCGGATTTTGCGTAATGTACTGAAGAAAGAAACCGCAGGTGTGACCAGTATGATTGTAGCACAGCGTATCGGCACGATTATGGATGCTGATCAGATAATCGTACTGGATGAAGGCAGAGTTGTGGGCAAAGGAAAACACAAGGATCTGCTGCAGAACTGTGAGGTATACAGGCAAATTGCCATGAGTCAATTAAGTGAGGAGGAGCTTGTATCATGAGTGAAAAAAGAACGAACAGAAAGCCGATAGCCGGAGGTCCTATGGGACAGGGGGCTGTCGAAAAGCCAAAAGATTTTAAAAGGACATGGGGAAAACTGATTGCCTATTGTAAAAATTATATGCCTGCAGTGATTGCCGCTCTTGTTATGGCGGCAATCGGAACGGTGCTGCAAATCATCGGTCCGGATAAACTGAAAGATATGACAAACGAGATCATGAAGGGTTTACCTTCGTTGATCAATGGTGTACCGGTTGCTGGAGCAATTGATTTTGGCGCTGTAAAAAGAATTACATTACTGTTGGTGGCATTTTACGCAGGTTCAGCGCTTCTTAACTTTATTCAAAGTTTTATGATGGCAACTGTAACACAAAGAATCAGCAAAAATATGCGTACCGGTATATCACAAAAAATCAATAAGCTGCCGTTGAAATATTTTGACCGGGTAAGCTATGGCGATATTCTCAGCAGGGTGACCAATGACGTGGATACCATCGGCCAGACCATGAACCAAAGCATCGGAAATCTGGTTACATCCATTACCATGTTTGTGGGTACAGCAATTATGATGTTCTACAATAACTGGATTATGGCGTTAACTGCCGTAGGATCGAGCGTTTTTGGGTTTGTTATCATGGGTGTTATCATGTCAAAATCTCAGAAATATTTCATTCAGCAGCAAGAGGATCTGGGCGTCGCGAACGGCCATATTGAAGAAGTTTATTCCGGCCATAATGTGGTAAAGGCTTATAACGGTGGAAAAGAAGCCAAATGCTTTTTTGAAAATGTGAACGGGAGCCTGTATAACAGTGGCTGGAAGAGTCAGTTTATGTCCGGATTGATGATGCCCCTTATGACATTTATCGGTAACTTCGGATATGTGGCAGTCTGTGTGGTAGGTGCGGCGCTGGCTATGAACGGAACCATCAGCTTCGGTGTGATCGTAGCCTTTATGTTGTATATCCGTTTGTTTACCCAACCGCTTTCACAAATTGCTCAGGCATTCCAGAACCTGCAAAGAACCGCTGCTGCAAGTGAGCGCGTGTTTGAGTTCTTTGATGAGGAAGAGCTGTCTGACGAGAGCCAAAAAGCAAAGAAGCTCACGAATGTGAAAGGTGATGTGGAATTCCGTCATGTGAAGTTTGGATATGCCCCGGAAAAAACGATTATCAATGACTTTTCAGCTCAAATTAAAGCTGGACAGAAAATAGCCATTGTGGGACCTACCGGTGCAGGAAAAACAACAATGGTCAATCTGCTGATGCGCTTTTATGAACTGGACGGTGGAGAAATATTGTTAGATGGCATTCCAATCAGCCAGGTGCCAAGAGAGAATGTCCATGAGCAATTTTGTATGGTATTACAGGATACATGGCTTTTTGAAGGTACCATTAAGGAAAATATTATCTATAGCAAGCCGGGGGTGACAGATGAACAGGTGGTTGCTGCATGTAGGGCAGTAGGGCTTCATCATTTTATTAGTACGTTGCCGCAAGGGTATGACACATTGTTAAATGACAAGGCAAGTCTTTCACAGGGGCAGAAACAGCTTGTTACGATTGCCAGAGCGATGATCCAAAACGCTCCCATGCTGATTCTGGACGAAGCAACAAGCTCTGTGGACACACGCACCGAAATCTTGATTCAGGAAGCTATGGATAAGCTTACGGTAGGACGCACATCCTTTGTCATCGCACACCGCCTGTCCACCATCAAAAATGCCGACCTGATTCTGGTCATGAAAGATGGGGACATTATCGAAAGTGGCAATCATAAGGAACTGTTAGAAAAGGGAGGCTTCTATGCGGAACTTTACAACAGCCAGTTTGAACCTGCTGCATAGATCCGTTTGGATCCGTTGATTTGTAATTTTAATAGTATGTTTCTATTGCTTTATCATCTGATAATATGAAAATGGAGAACGGCTTAGTAGCTGTTCTCTTTTTTTGAGAAAAAAAGAGTATCCCCAAGTCATGATATAGAAAAGTCAAAAAAGTCAAATTAAGAACAAAAAACACAATTTGAGAACAAAAAAACACAATTTGGGAACAATGTAATTCCAGTAAAATCCATTTTTTAATATTCTTATCGAGAAAAATGCAAAATGGCGAACTGTTGTCCGTCAGGGCCGAATCGCTGTTTCATTAAGAGAAAAGATGATGCCTTATTTAAATGAGGCTATGGTGGCTATGAACGGATAACGGCCTTTTCCAAAACAATAGATTGCAGGTACTTATATAATGGCACTTGATTAAAAGAGGGGGATAATGCGTGATTATTGCAATTTGCGATGATAATGAAAAAGAACTGGAAAAATGTAAATGGCAGTTGGAACAGTTGGCGTCAATTCATCAAGTTGATGTGGTGTTTTCTTTATATCATAAAGGGGAGGAACTGTTGTTCAATCTGCAGGACCCCATTAATGATCCGGATATCATATATCTGGATATGAGAATGAGCGGGATGCAGGGGGGTGAGGTCGCCGGAAAGCTGAGAGGCCAGGGATATACCGGTGAAATTGTGTTTTTCACAGTTTCTAAAGATTTTTATACGACGGCGTTTGATGTCAGAGCATTGCATTATGTAGTAAAAGGAGAGACAACGGTAGAAAAATTCGAAGATATTTTCATAAGGGCAATAAAATCAGTACAGGAAAAGCAAACGGAATACATCATGTTTACAGGTGCGGGTGAATTCAGAAAGATTGAGATTAAAAAGATTTATTACTTTGAAGTTGTAAAACGGATTGTGACCGTTTACTACGGCAATGAACGGTTTTATTTCTATTCAACAATAAGAAAAATTGAATTAAGGTTAAAGGATTATGGTTTTGTAAGAGTCCATAAATCTTATGTGGCGGCAATCTCTCATATTAGAAATTTTTCATTTAAAGAAATAACATTGGATACGGGGGAGGTGCTGCCAATAGGGAGATACTATTACGCAGATTTGAAACGGGAAATGGAGGCATACGTACAAGCGGGAACAGTGGTGTAGTTTGGAACAAAAAGACTGCTGTTTATCAATTATTTATTACAAATTTAAAAAAAAGAAGTAAAGTGGTGCTGAGAAAAATTGAGATATTGGAAATAACCAAGATCTACATGCAGATAAAATGTTTATGACTATCTGGTTATATAAATAATGACCAAAAGTAGAGGATAAGGTATAAAAACCTTATCCAACTTTTTCATGTAATTAATTATGATTTATTGCTTCTTGAAACTGATTTAGTACATGAGAACTCAAATTAAATACATATGCTTCCAGGATAACTGAGTTTTTTATATGCTTATCTGGAAAAGTTACTACGATTTGGGTGAGTTTATAGGTTACTACGGATTGTGTAATTCGGAACATCTTAAGGGAGGTCATATGTTCATGTTATCCTACGAAATCCAGTCACTGCCCATATTGTAGAATAATGGTTGCCTATATAAGAGTGGATATAAACGAATAAAAGCAATATTAGAACAATAGTTGCAGAAAATAAATGCAAGTACTTATTAATTCGTGCTTGACTTAAAGAGGAGGATAAATAGTGATTATCGCAATTTGTGATGATAATGAAAAAGAACTGGAACAATGTAAAAAGCAGTTGGAACTGTTAGCGTCAATTCATCAGGTTGATGTAGTGTTTTCTTTATATCACAAAGGTGAAGAACTGCTGTTCCGCTTACAGGGGGATCACAAAAGTTATCCGGATATTATTTATCTGGATATGAGAATGAATGGGATGCAGGGGGATGAGGTCGCCAGAAAGCTGAGGAGCCAGGGGTGTATCAGTGAAATTGTGTTTTTTACAGTTTCTAAAGATTTTTACACCACCGCATTTGATGTTAAAGCATTGCATTATGTTGTGAAAGGAGAGACAACGGTAGAAAAATTCGAAGATATCTTTATGCGAGCGGTAAAATCAGTACAAGAAAAGCAAACAGAATACATTATGTGTACAGGGGCTGGTGAGTTCCGGAAGATTGAGATTAAAAAGATTCATTACTTTGAAGTCACAAAACGGATAGTGACCGTTTATTACGGAAGTGACCAGTTTAGCTTCTATTCGACCATTGGAAAAATTGAATTAAGGTTAAAGGAATATGGTTTTGTTAGAATCCATAAGTCATACGTGGTAGCAAAATCTCATATCGGAACTATTTCTTTTAAAGAAATTGTATTAGATACGGGAGAGAGATTACCGGTAGGGAGATACTATTACGCAGAGTTAAAACGGGAAATGGAAGAATACGCTGAAACGAGAAAAGTGGTGTAGTTTGGAGCGAATAGACTGCTGTTTATCCAAGAATCAACACAAGTTGGGAAAGATAGGGTAATGTAATGTTGCACAGAATTGTTAATCAAAATAAAGAAAATAACCAAAATACATATGCGGATGAAATATTTACAATTATCTGGTTATTTAAAAGATAGGATGGGGGGGCAGGTAATTGCAAGTAAGAGTAAAGCTTCTTATGTTGCTATGTACGCTGTTTTTAACTATCCTATGTTGTGGAGTCGGGTATGCTGATACGCATCCTGCCTGCACCGGCGGTCAGCAGCATGAATTTGAAAGCCATATATTAAAACTGAACTCAGAAGATTCAGAAGGCCTGGTTGAAAATGTGTGTACCTTGTGCGGCTATACTTATATTGAGCATCTGCCGGCGACCGGTCATCATTATGGAGGCTGGAAAGTGGTGGAAGAAAGACCGGAATCAGGGATAAGAATCGAGCGTAGAGAGTGTCAGGGATGCCAGCGTGGTGAGGTACGGACAGTCAGAATTGAGCTGCCGTCTCCGGATTCTGAACCCGCACAGGAAGGTGAGCCTGGTATCAATCGGATGGATATTGTGTTATCCGCATCGATTGGAGGAGTCTGGGGGTGTACGGTAGCGGTTCTTTGGTACAATAGCCTGGTTTTTAACTGGTACAAAAGAGAAAGTGCGAAAGCACTTAAGAGGAGGTGATGGCTTATTACAGTTAGTAATATTATGGAACTGATTATTTTAGTATGCAGTATTCCGGTTGCTCTCTACATCATATTAGGCAGTAACCGAAAGATCAAAGATCTGGACGGTTTAGGCGATGTTGTGAAAGAAGAAGGCAGTGAAGGTGTAGTAGTAGTACATTGTTGATCGTGTAAAACAGAGGTGAAGATATGGTTAAAAACCGGAAGAGAATGGAATGGCTTGCCAAGCTATATGCAAGTGCGGGTTTGATAGTAGCCTTGATCGCTGTTGTATCGTCAGCCTCCTACGCAGGGACGAGGCGAATGGAAAGTATGTTTGGCGTAAAAGCAAAGGGAGTAAGAGCCAGTACACAGGCAACGCCTTCAAGATCGTCGAGAATATTGGCGGCGCCGTTATCTGCAGGGCTTCCGGGCCAGCCTAGTTTGCAGGAACTATTGGAACAGGAAGCAGACAATGAGAAAGCAATTATACCTACATGGTTTCAGGTTTCGTTGAATGGAGTTGCTATAGCTGACAGTGATAATTGGAATATTACCTTAAAGAAAAATCAGAAAATCAAACCAAATACTGCTGTTAAGCACCAATTAAAAGTGACGATATATCCGCAAGCTTATGGATTGGGCGACGGGGACAGCGTAACATGGAATCTTGGACGGATTGAAGGCCTTACCCTGGATAGTGAATTCTGGGAAGAGTTAGTTCTGTCCGGCGGAGTACATGTAGGAGATGTAATGCTTTGTTACACTGAGGACGGCAATGCCATTCTCTATACCGAGTTTAAAGAAGAAGTAAACATGTATTCCAGTATTACGATTACATATTGGTATGATAGTAGTTTTGTTCCAGTAAGCGAACCGACCAGCATTATATTTGATTTGCCGGGATATGAAGAACCGATTGAAGCGGTGCTTGTTCCTGAGAACGAAACGACTGCGGAAGAAAGCAGTCCGCAGGAGACAACAGAGGAAGAAACAACAGAGGAAGAAAGCAGTCCGCAGGAGACAACAGAGGAAGAGACAACTGCAGAGGAAACGACGCCGGAGACACATAATCCGACAAAAGATTATAGCTCAGGAGGGAATTCTGGTTCAGATAGAGAAAAAACTACTTTAGCAAAAGAAACAACCAGTCCGGAAACGATTCCGGAGAGCTCAATAGAGATTGAGAAAGCAACAGATCCGCAGTCAGAAGAATCCCAGGCTCAGGAACAGGATTCACAAAATGAACAATCAGGTGGAAATACTGGGGTATCTGATAAGGTATTGGATATCAACATTAACTTTGGTGCAGAAGTTGCTGCCAGCAATGGAATGCAGTCCCGTGTACTTCCCAATGAGATACTTACATATAGAATGGTGCTTCGCAATGACAGTGAGGAAGAGATAAAGGATGTGCGTATCCGGGATTATCTTCCTGAGCATACCAGTTTTGTTTCCGTGGAAGACAATGGGATCTATGGAGTTACCGACGGGCAGCAGTATATAACCTGGATGCTGGAGCGTATCCTTCCGGGTGAAGAAAAGGAATTAACCTTTCAGGTAAAGGTGTTTCTTTGTACACCGCCGGATTTTTCGGTCAGGAATCAGGTTTACTGGCAGGCTGATGACAGTAGATCCGTAAACAATCAGGAAAGGCCTGAGAATCAGGTGGACTTTCCAATGGTCACCGTTGGATAGAAAGGTTATTGTTCTTTTTATCATATAACTTTAATTATCAAAAAGGAGAGAATGAAAGATGAAGAAGAGACTCATAACAACATTATTAGCAGGGGTAATGGCAACAAGCATGGTGATACCGGCAATGGCTGATCCGGGAGGAGCTGTTCCTGCGTCAACCGGCACGGATGTATGGGCGGGTGTTATTATCGAAGATATGGATGCAAAAGTAAAAGTAGAAGTTCCGACACTGTTTGCATTCGTAGTAAAAGGTACGACTACAGTAAGTGATAACAATCCTGTGACCAGTGCAAACGGAGACATTTATCTTCCGAATGTAAAGGTAGACGTAACCACTCCGTCAACAGGCGGACAAGGTGCAGTTTATAACCTGCAGACAGAAGGAAATCTTACCGTTGAAGGAAAACTGCCATTTACAAACTATTCTACCTTTAAGAATCCTTCAGGAGAAAGAGAAGGTCTGGCTGTTAAGATTAATGGAAACATCAAGAATGAAGGGGATGACGCATCCAGAAAATACTGGACGCATACAACCAGCAGCAATACCGGATTGGATGATTTTAAGAAGTACAATATAAGCGTTGATGGTAACAATTTCGATACAGTGGCAAACGGCGGACTTCAGATGGCTGGTGCCGGTATTAGTCTGGCAGCACCTAATACAGACCCATTAGGTGATTTAAGCTACACGAACGTAGATAGTGATGATTATGCAGTTGTTGGAGAGACCCACCATGCAAAGTTTGACGTACTTGTAGGTGGAAAAAAGGGCCAGTATAAGCAGGTAGAAGAGTCTGCAAAGATTGGTAACATCGTTTGGACGATCAGCGTAGAGATGCGAAACGATGTTGACACTGCACCTAACGAGGATTACCTTCAGCCTTAATTAACATTGATTATAAACACCAGGATGATTAGTTATGATCCCCAGAGAATCTCCTTCCGGAGATTCTCCGGAGATTTGTTGCAAATAAACCGCAGGGGTCAGGACAGTTTACTTGCAAGAGATTTCCGGAAACAGCCAGAATGGAAAAGAGGAAAATAAATGAATCCTATGAAACGATGGAAAAAATATTTAGTCAGACTTACCGCAGTTGGATTTGTATGTACGGCCTGCCTGCGCTTTTCTGCGTTAGCAAGCGAAGGACCGGCGTCCAATGTGTGGTTGAGTGTAACTCAGATACCATCAGAAGCAAGGATATCGGTAACCGTACCTTTGGCGTATGGATTTGTAGTGAGTGGAAGTGTTGACAGCAGTGATACATATCCGGTGTCCGTCGAGAATGGAAACTTACTGGTGCCGAATGTAAAAGTACATGTCAGTGTACCTTCCGATTCCGGAGCAGGAACAACTGCAGAGTTTGAATTGCAGACGTTTTCGGAACATACAATCCCAATTCTGAATTACTCAACTGATGTAAGAGAAGAGCATCTGGAAGAAGAGCATCCACCAAGAGAGGGATTGCCTGTTGAGTTAAAGCCTTTTATTGCCGGCTATGACAGTGATGAAGGTAAGACGCATTACTGGAAGGCGGTAGGTTATGATCCGACATGGGATGGAGTATCGCCACAGACTAATTTTAAAGAGTATCAGATGCTGATGGATCATGTGGCATTTTCTGTTCCAGGCCAGGTTACAATCAGTTATGAAGATAGCAGTACGGAGCTTAAGAATGTATTTTGGTATGCAGATAAAATAGCCTTGAATGCACCGGAAGATGTATTGACAAATGGTTATACTGCGGCGGGAACGGCAAATGTACCTTCAGAAACATATGTCAATGTAGGCGTCAAAGTAGGCGGAATGCAGAGTGAATATTCGCAGGTGGAAGAGTCGTTAAAAGTCGGAGCGATTTTTTGGCAGGTGATACCGGGAGAACTTTCGGAAGTAACACCGTAATTTATTTGTAAATAGAAAGAAAGTAAAGGACTGGAAAGATGACAGTGCAAAAAGAAAAGAAAAAAAGTAAGTTGTTATGGATCATTATTATTCTCCTGTTGCTTCTGATTGGAATTGGATCAGGTATCTATTACCAGATGACCAGAGACAATAATTTAAGCCGTTTAACAAGAGATGCGTTGGCTTTGGGCGGTATGCTTCCGGGTAAGACAGACCAGGAAATCGTGGATATTTTAAGTACCAAGGTAGCTGAAGGTATGGTGGATATCGGTATCGCGGCCGGTCCGGTATTTGAAAATGGAGGAAAGAAAGGTCGGATTGCAATCGAAAATATTGCAGCAAACCATTATTCCTTCCAGGTAGATATCAGGCTGGATGACACTGGAGATATTATTTATCGGTCGGGACTGATAGACCCGGGATTTTATATTGAATATATTGAGTTAAATAAAACGCTTCAGGCCGGAGATTATCAGGCGACAGCACACTTTACCACATACTCTTTGGATGAGACTGAGGATAAGATCTCGGAAGCAAATGTAAAAATTGTACTTCATGTGATGGATGGTCTTTTTTATAAATGAAATTAAATAACAACAAAATCAGATGCTGCTTCTTGTTCTTAGCGGTTATCTTCTTGCTGGCCGGTTCATTTTTTGTGGGCATGGGCTTACAGAAAATGTTCAGTAATCAGCAGACCCGTAAAGAATATGCCAAATCAGAACTTGAATGGAAACAGGAGCTTTATGAAGGTGAAGATGATGCAATTGTAAGAGATTTAAGAAACCAGGAACTGGTCAAAAATATGAAATATGTTTCTTTGGAACGTCAGATTTATTTTGACCATTCTGATGAACCCGGAGAAGCCAGGATTGCAAATGACAGAAAGAATAATTTTAGCTGTACATTAAGGATTGTAAGGGATGCAACCGGAGAAGTGGTTTATGAATCCGGTTTGATCGAGCCTGGATATTACATAGAAGAAATTCAATTGGCCGGCGGTCTTAAACAAGGGTTTTATCCATGTACTGCAGTTTGGAGCTTTTATACACAAGGAGAAGAATATGCAGGCGAGACGGCATGGAAAGTAGTCGTAATTATTAAATCTGCGAATAAAACGTCATGATAAAACGGATAAGATTTGCAAGAAAGTACAGCAGTTCAGCCTGCTTAAACCCAACGGCTGTGAATAGATACGGCTGGGTGCCGTGAACCTTACCCATAAATACGTTGTAGTAGAACGGAGGTGGATATTATGGGCAGAAAGAGATTCCTTTTATCATGGCTGATATGTAGCCTATTGTTTCTGTTTGTCTGTTTTCCTGTCTGGGCAGATGAAAATAGCCTGGGCGGAGGAACAGTACCAAAAAGAAATGGGCGGACCGATATTGTGGCAGGTGTGGTAGTTGATTATATGGGGAAATTACGTTTTCAGGTATTGGATAGAGACAATAATAATCCGATTGCAGGTGTGTCAGTGGAAATCTTTATCCCGAGTCTGAACCGTTATGTTTTGTTTGGTTTAACGGATAGTGACGGTATTTATGAATTGGATGTGGCATATAACATGGCCTCTTCTGTATCGGACAGTGACCAGTTCATAAAGAACGATGAGAACGATACGTTTCATGGTACGATCGTGTATTTAAACGATAATAATATTCAGTACCGGGTTTATAAAGCCGGATGGCTTCCTTACCCCCGCAACGGAAGCTATATATTGAAAGGGGATAAGGTTCCGGAGACGATTACCATAAAATTGTATCAGAAGAATGGCGAGGATGGTGATGGCGGTGATGATAAAGATACCGTACCTGATAAAATTGTTCCGGGGGGAAACCTTCCCGAAGGCCCGCCTTTAGATAAGCTCCCTTCTGATATTCCGGATAATACGCCTCCATTGGGCCATGTGGGAGGAATCCCTAAAACAGGAGTGGAAGGAGCTCTTATTTATTGGGCATGTGGCTTTATATTCTTTCTGCTTGCAGGAGGTGCAATCTGGAAATTGTTAAAGTTGGATAATGAGAGCAAAGAAACGAAAAGGAGAGATTAGAATGACACAATTAAAAAGATTTGCAGCGTTCCTTTTGTGCTTCCTTATGATCTTTCCCACTCAGGAACTTATGATTCTGGCAGAAACCGCATCAATGCAATATGAGCGGTTAGAGGAAATGCCATCTTCAGATATAACTGAAGATGGAGCAGACCGCAAGGAGGAAACTCTGCCGTCAGAAACAATGGAAGATGGAACAGACCGTGTAGAGGAAACTCAGCCGTCAGAAACAATGGAAGATGGAACAGACCGTGCGGAGGAAACTCTGCCGTCAGAATCAGTTGAAGATGGAACAGACCGCATTGAAGAAACTCTGCCTTTAGAACCAATGGAAGATGGAACAGACCGTATAGAAGAAACATTGCCATTAGAACCAATGGAGGGTGGAGGCGGCCGCATTAAGGAAACTTTGCCGTTAGAACCTTTGGAGGATGATGGATATGCAATTTATTGGAATCCCGGTGGCCAGCTGCCTGCAGAACTGGCAACGGCATCGAATGCAGCAGCAACCCCATCCAATGCAACCCCATCCAGGGCAAAAATGGGAAAAGATTCTGCCAATGGGCTGAGTCCTGCAAAGCCAGTAAAAACTCTTAAAAAGGCAATTGAGCGTGCAAAAGAGCTGATGGAGAGAGAAGGACTGGATCCATCGGACATTACTATTTATGCAATGAATCCGATGGAGGTGGCAGACGGGGAACTGTATGCATTAAATGCAGGGAATATCCGCATAGCATCCTGGCCGGAACGTCCTTATGAAAGTGACGCGTTGTTTTATGTGAATGGCGGACAATTGACATTGACGAATGTTCTGCTTGATGCAGAAGATCCGGATTGTGATCCTGATGATACAGAGCTGGTCTATGTTCGGGGCGGTGTCCTTCAAATGGGACAGAATGTCAATATAAATGGACGTGTTGTAATGGATTACTCCAGTGATCTGGAGGATATAGAGTGGAAGGAGGATACTGCGTCTCCTTCCAATGCTGTGGATACAGATAATATAACGGCTGCGGAAAATAAACGAATTGAGAAAATGCTTCCTCTGCAACCGCTGGCTTCAACTGCCAGTCAAGCAAAAACGGCTGGAGAAGCGGCCTTTGATATTGATAATTATGTTTTAGACACCGATGAAGATAATATTGAACTGATTGTAGATAAGATGTACGCCAGCACCTTTAGAGAACCGATTATTGAGCTGATGGAAGGATTTGACGGTGGCGGCGGCGAATATCTTTTGGAGCTACGGGATGATGGCAAGGCAGAATCACGGGAACTGGTGACCACCCTTTATGCGGATGATGCAACAGAGGAAGAGTTTTTAGGCTATTTTACTCTGGCAGAATCTGATAACTGGAACTTAGAGGTGGAGACTGCGGCAGCTGCTCAGTTAAGAGATACTGGTTTGGAGAATAAAATCATGTCCCGGTCCTTTGCCTTTGAGGCAGATACTTTGACCAGTAAAACTCTGATTGCAAGCCGTTCTTTAGGTGAAGCAAAGGTTATTTACTGGAATCCGGGAGCTGCAATGACCATTGATGGGGAGAGTTATCCGGCAGGCGATGATGCATTATATGATGGATCAAACCCGCGTGCTCCGCTTAAAACCTGGAGTGCAGCAGCTGAGGAGGCTAAGAAGTCAAATGGAATTGTTGTAGCCATGCGATCCCTGAATTTAGGGGATGAAAATGCAGATGAATATCTGGAGCGGCTTTCGGACGGAGAGTTTTACCTGGCTTCAGCCGAAGCATCATTGATAACTCCGCTTGGCACATGGAATTCCACCGCACAGCCGGCAATCATCGTACCGGAAAACAAGACCTTGATTGTAGAAAATCTTTACCTTGGCGGAATGTATGATAATAGCGGTAATGAGACCGAAGCTCAGACGATCCTGGTAAATCAGGGAGACCTTATTATAGAAAAGAATGTCAGGACAGAAGAAAAGGGATACATTCAGATAAATGCTTTCCTTGATTTAGCGGATCATCCGGTACAGGTATGCAGTATAGATTCTATCCATGATGGTGATTTAAGAATATTCTTTGGCGGTATTAATAAGAACGTAGCTTACCGGTATGTAGATGTAGTGATACCTGGCGGAGATTTGAAATCATCAATTACCGATGATGCAGACCCGATTGCAAAAGCGGATTCCGTAGGCCAGGCGCTGCTTGGCCGGACAAAGCTGCACAGTACCAACCGGTCTGTGGCAAATGGCGGTCTTTCAAGTATTGACTGGTCACTGCGGCAGGATACGGCCGAGGATGACAGTATTGTAAATGCTCAGAATATTGAACTTTATGCCATTTATTACTTCGATGGTATTTATATTGACGGTGTGGATGGCGATGACAGAAATTACGGTGCATCCTGCGACTATCCGGTGAAAACATGGGCCAGAGCAAGAGCGATCTGGCAGGATGAAATGACCAAGAGTCTGCAGGCCAGACAAGATGCAGCCGGTATGACATTAGATAAAATTGAAGCCGACTATCCGGTGCCGGAGGTAATTTATATCTGTAATACTTTGACCGTAGACTCTGCCAGTGAACCGGAATGGGAGCTGGAACCCCGTTATGACTACGCAAGAGGTACTGATGTTAAGACAGAAGTCGTATCTCATATTGATAAAATTGCAAGCCAGGGAGAGGGAAACACAAATGTACCGCGTCACGCAGCTCCCAAGACTTTGATCAAAGTAACAGGAAGCGGTGTTTTAAGCATACGCGATGTTTTTATCCGTAATATGGTGGATGATACTGACAGTGTAACGATTAAGGTAGAGGCAGGCGGAACTCTGAACTTGAGGGGAGAGACTACTCTGAGCGGAACACGTCTTAAGAGTACTGGTTTTGTTCAAAAAGATCTCACCCTGGGTAACCACGTTACGGTTACCGGAGGCAGCCGCTTTGTGATGGAGGCGGGCTGGACTGGTTCGATTGAGAACCGGGAGCAGGGTGTGGTTGCTGCCGGAAGCGGTACCACAGTTGAGATGAATAATGGCTTTATTCTGAAGAACAATTCTTACCGTTCTGATTATTATACTGCCGGAATAACGGATCATAAAGCGGGAGGCGGTGTGGCTTTAAGTGATGGCGCCCAGTTTACCATGAACGGCGGTACCATTACCGGAAACCAGACATATCAATATGGCGCAGGTGTTTATCTTGTGGATGCCGGGACCTCCTTTATTATGAATAAGGGTAAGATTTCTGATAACAGTATACTGGTATACCGTGTTTCAAATACAAATAGCAGCGTATTGATTTCACAAGGAGCCGGTATCTATGCGGGGTCCGGTACAATAGTAAAAATCGGTGATGGGACAGGTGAGCAGGAAGATACGTTAATCAGTAGCAATAAAGCATACCGGTCTTATGGTACAGGTATCTGTGCGGATGGCATTTTGATGATTGATACTGCGGCCATTTCTGATAACGCAGGCGGCGGAATCAGCACCACCACGTCGTACAATAACCTGGGAGCCGGAATTTATATCGGTGCAAACGGTACTCTTACCATGAAAGATGGATTGGTGAAAGGGAATCACGGTGCGTTTACGGCATATGGTAACGTACTGGGGGCCGGTATTTATTTTGCAGCCGGTACAAATAGACATACAATAACCGGAAGTACGATAACTGAGAATGAGACAGGATATGAGTATTCCGCAACCTCTCCTGCATCATATGCCCAGGGCGGCGGTATATATCTTGCCGGAGGCAATACCCTTACGATAACAGATACAACGGTTTCTAATAACAGAGCAGTACGCGGCGGAGGAATCTATGCGATAGGAAACGCAGCACAGCCTGTTTCTTTGACTTTAAACGAAACCATTATAGAGGGAAATAAAGGTATCTCATATCTTAATAGTAACTATGGTGATTCTGGAGGTATTTACTTCTCCGGTTATGGAACTCTTACACTGGAAGATGGAACTAAGATTATTAATAACTCTGCAACACAACATTCCGGGGGACTTTACATAAGTGGTTCTTCAACTACGGCTGCTCATTTTTATATGATGGCAACCACACCGGGAGCAATTGAAATCAGCGGCAATAAAATTACCAATACGGCAGGTAACGGTACTTATGGCGGTGGTGTCACTCACAGCGGCGGCAGCTGGCATGCTGAGAATGTACGGATCAGTAACAATGAGGCGGTTACACAGGGCGGAGGAATCTATTCCACCAGCTCAAACTCTTACTCTTATTTCAGGAACATGATGATCTCTGACAATCGGGCGGCGGATGGAGCTGCTCTGGCAATTAGCAGCGGATGTTATTATATGAAGGACTCTTCCATTGCAGACAATACTGCAACCAATTTGGGCGGCGGAATTTATATGTCAAGTACCAGTGCTTATGTGTATCTGTCAGAAACGGAAGACGGAAAATTTGAAATAAAGGATAACCATGCGGCCTATGGCGGAGGGGTTTCCATTGCATATGGTTACTCATTTATGATGGATATTGCAGGCCCAATCCAGAACAGTGCGGATGTACAGGGAAGCAACTTCTATTTGAGCGGTTATGCATACATTGATATTTTCAATGGACATTTTAAGCAGCCGGTTCCATCAAAACAGGTGGAGGGTGTGTACAATATTTATATTGACGATACATCAACCAGTACCTACAATAAGTATTTTGATTTCAGTAAAGTAACTGCTGATAAGAAAGAAGGGGCCAATCCCGATGTTATCTTTTTAAATTCAGGAAGCTCTTTCCTGACAGTACTTGCAGCGCCGCTGGATGATAATACGGCTTATGGTGCCTTACCGATTGATTTAAACAGTGAGGTGTTTCAATCCGGCAGTGTAGTACTGAAACCATTGGGAAATGCTGCGACCCGGGCAATGATGGAACCGAATGCTGATCTATCTGGGAAGGTTCAGGTAAACCGGCAATATCCCGCATTGTTGAGTGCAATGGGCAATTTAGATCATTTTCGCGGTGGTGAGCTGCCTAGAAGAAGTGAACTTGGCGGATTTAGAGATGCAGTTTACACCAGTAGAACGAATGTCATTATTGTCGGCCAGGGTGTGTATTTAGCCGGATATAAAAGTGATGGAACCGGTGGTAATGACAACAATGGGGGTACTTCGCCGGCTGATGCGGTTGCAACTTTTAATAAAGCAAAAGAAGTCTTACAAAACAGGATTAACGAGACTGCTATTCATGACAGTATCCTTCCGGAGGAAGAAAGGGAAGGCTTTGCACCATTTATCTACATTTGCGGTCAGGTGGATATTAATGCAAATGAATCCTGGGAACTTAATTATGAGGATTCGCTGTATACCGATGTAAATGAATATTATGCGGTTGCGGAAGAACGTCATGGGACCCCGGTATATGAGCCCCAGGTACGCCGGTTTGCTTCCTTTGTGCGGCAGCCGATGATTAAAGTTGGTAATGGCAGCAATACAGTGTCATTTACTGCAGGAAGGCTGATTATTGATGGTATGGCGGATACAGTCGTTCTTGCTGATCAGAGTTCCTACAGCCCGGTTATCTATGGTTCTGCAGGTACATTGGTGACTCTGACCGGAGATTCGATGATCAGGAATAATTACTACAGTGCCCTGGACATCTATGGAGAAGTGATACTTAACGGCGAAAATGGTGAAGTGAACAAGCAGCTATATAATAACCAGTCACTGTACACGGTCAGGTTGTATGGTTCAGCCAAAATGTCGATGCTGGGAGAAGCAAAGATTATCACAGATAATACCGTAGATAAGATTGCCAGCTTTTCCGGCTATGGTATATGGATGGGGGGAGCGAATGTCTCCGTATCTATGGAAGGAAACAGTGCTATTATGCAGGGACCGGGTTCCACGCTGCTGAATAGCTTTCTGATTTATTCCACTTATGCAAATACCTCTATTAAAATGAAGGAGAATGCCAGATTAGAAGTCGGCAACGCCGTGAGCGGCGCTATCTATATTTCCGGCAGTGATTCAAGGATTGATATGACAGAAGATGCAAGCATTGCAACGATGGAGGGTGCTAATTGGTCATATGGCATTTACGGGTGTGCCAATTTTTCCGTTACGATGTCAGACCGGGCCAACATTACTTATGGAGGGAACCGCAGCTCCACGACCTATGGTATCTATCTGGCCCCCACAAGTACGACAACGGCATCGGTAAAGATGCAGGATCATGCGGCGATTATACTTGATAGTACAGCCACAGGCACATCCTATTGGTTTTATGGAATCTCTGTGAACAACGGAATATCACCGAAGATAGAAATGTTAAACAATTCAAGAATTACTGGTAATCCGAATGTTATGAGTCTTTCCTGTGGGATTATTACAAACAGTTCTAATGCAAAAGGTGTAATGATTTTACTGAATATGGAAGCTGACGGATCCGAAGAAGAATCAGTTTCGATTTCGGATATGAGCCATGGCATTTACCTTGGGGCGGCAGAAAACAGCACGGTTTCAATGGGAAAGAAGGCTCTGATTACTGGCGGGACAGACGGAATCTATTTGACTGGACGCAGCAGCGCCACATCAACAGCTAATATTCTGATGAAAGATTACAGCAGGATTTATAAAACCACCTATGGTATTTACTTTTATCTGGTTAATAGCAGTCCAATTAACATCCGCATGGAAGACCATGCAGCGATTGAACAGAATAATATGGGGATCGCGGAAGCGACAGTGTCCGGAAGTACTTCCTATGGGGCATCACAGGTGAATGTAGAAATGTTTGGTGACTCCAGAATATCCGGCAACTCCAGCTCAGGAATTCAATTGGTCCATACTCAGAACAATTGGTCAGAAAGCACTGGGTACCAAAAGATCACTTTAAATGACAATGCAATGATCGGCGGCAGTGATTATTACAGCAGCATAAATGCTGCTTCCGGAAATCAGGGAGCCGGAATATATGCCAACGGTCCGATTCAGGTGACAATGAACGGAACTGCAAAAATATCCGGAAATGGCACCACTGTTAATAATGGCAGCACAGCGAGTTCGGGGATTTACTTAACACGATCAACAACCGCCTCCTATCACCGGGCCGGAACAGCAAGAATTACCTTAAATGATTTTGCTTCTATTTGTGATAACAAAGGCGGCGGTGTTTATGCAGCAACGATCGGCGACTCCACAACAAGCTATCACAATGAAGTCATCATTGAATTAAATGGAATTAAAGATAATGGAAGCTTTTCTACACCGTCTATTCAGGGAAATACAGATGCGGTCTACTTAGGGGCTGACGCAATCTTACGGCTTAAGGGGGAAGCGCTGGTAAAAATCAGTGACAGTCCTTATGCATCAAGCGCTTATGTGGCACGGGTCATTGATAATTATGGAACCATTGAGCTGGATGGAAGAAGCACGGTTAAGGGTCTGATTTACATGAACAACAGCACCAAACCGATTACAATGACTCATGCGGCAACCGGCCAGGCGCCAAAGTATGATTTGCATCTGGTTGAAGGCTTTGCCGGTAAGACAGTGGTTCAGCCGGATATGGTCGGTATTACGGATCTTACTGGTGCGGGCAGCCAGCTGGCATATTTCCATAAGGCCAGTGCTGACGGAATGGCAGCCAGCCGGCCGATCGTCGAGCTGTCACCAAACCTTGTGCTGCTGGGAGAAAATAATGTTTATCTGTCAGGCAGCGGGAATGATGCCAACACTGGAAACACTCCATCTACAGCAGTCAAAACCTTTAAACGTGCCAGAGAATTGCTTCGGGGCGGCGGCTATTATACGTCCGGAGCCAATATCATTATCTGTACTTCAACCGTTAATGTACTGGCAGAGGATGAAGACTGGTCATTTGATTCCGGCGGATTCGTAACGAATTCTCTGAGTGGACACAGATGGCAGCCACTGGTAACCCGTTATGAAGGGTATGGCGGTATCCTGATTACACTGTACGATAGTACGAGTACGGTTTATGCCTCCACCGTTACGTTTAAAAATATCACAATAGACGGCGGCTCAGAGAGTGGTATCGTATTGACAACAGCCCTGAATGATCAGCTGTTGATGGTCGGAAGAGGAAGGACCGCTGTTCTTTTAGAAGGCGCTGTATTGCAGAACAACAAGGCAGTGACGACCACTTATAGTGATTACTCAGCATTGGGTGTGAAAGTTTATGGCGGTACTCTTGAGCTGAACGGCGGAACAATTCGGAATATAGTAAGAGAAACAAGCGGTAGTTTCAGTAATTACTGGTATGCCTCTGCGGTTATGGTTCAGGGGGTCAGCACTGCTTATCCTGGTAATTTGATTATGAAGTCGGGGCAGATAATAAATAATGAACTAAATGCTCCAAATGCACAAAGTACCAGTGCCCGTATCGGAACGATTTATGTACACAGCACTATTTCCGCTCCCAGCGGTATTGAGATGAGGGGCGGTCTGATTGAGAATAACAAGGTCGTTTCAAGAAATACAAATCCGGGAGCAGCAGGTGCGATTGTAAATTATGACGGTGCTGTAACAATCAGCGGCGGAATTATCCGTGGAAATGAAGGTGGATGCGGCAGCGCAATTTTCCATCAGGGTATTAACAGTTCTTCCCAGATGATTTTCTCCGGCGGGCAGATCAGCGGAAATACGACAAATGCAACCGGACAGCAGTCCATCAATAAATACTCGCCGATTTTTGTTATGCAGAAGGGCTTTGAACTGTGCGGCGGTGGTGCGGATATCAGTGACAGTATTTATTTATACCAAACCTTAAGTGCCATTAAAGTAAGTGATCATATTTATCAGACCGGACGTTCCTACCATATATACTTAAATCAGGGAACCAGCTACTTTAGAAAAGGCAGTGTAGTCGTAGAGCCGGATGGCAATAAGGTAACAAACGTTGGTTCCTATCTCCCATATTTTGACGTACGGTCGAATCCGTATGTACTGGACCGGGGGAGAACCAGTAACCTTGCCGGAAATGTAAGCGGGGTAAAAGAAGAACAATGCTTAATTCTGATGAAGGCAGTTTATCTTGATTCGGTAAACGGGAAAGATACGAACACCGGATTAAAGCCGGGCCAGGCCGTAAAAAGCTTTACCAGGGCCAAGAGCGTGGGGGTATTAACGACTCACGGAACGACGGAACATTATGTGATTTACGTATGCGGCAAGGCGAGTAATACAAGCAGTGAAAGCGTCTGGACATTACCGGAAACTGCCTATATGTGCCGTTATACCGGATTCCCGGTTTATGAAAGCGATGGCACTGAGACACCGGAGCTAGAGCGGGCATATTACGGTTGTTTGATTCAGCCGGACTATAACCTGTCATTGAAAGATATCTCGGTTCAGGGACGCAGAAGTACAGACAGTACGGTAAGCAATGGCGACAGTCTGGTGAATATTCTTGCCGGGATCAATGTAACAGTAGAAAGCGGTGCAGTCTTTTCGAATAACAACAACAGCGGCAACTATATTGCCGATGATGGACTTGTGGATAACTTAAGTTCAAAAGGCGGTGCTTTCCAGGTAGCCGAACGGGGAATCCTGACAATCAATGGGGGTGAGATAAAAGGTAACAATGCAACTTATGGAAGTGCGATTTATCTCAATGCAAGTGAAAGCAACCCATCATCCCTCGGACAGCTGTATCTGACTGGTTCGCCGGTTATATCCGGTAAAGTATATTTAAATGGTACAGCCAATGTTACTTCGGCATATATACAGCCGGATGCCGCCTATATACCTTCATCAGCATTACAAATTTCTGTCAGCAATGATTACAATGGCCGTCCATTGATTAGATATAAGGATGGTACCGTGCCTGGTGAGACAGAACTGAAATATTATTCATTTGATGATGCAATTAAGGCTTTGTATGATATAGTGAACAACAGTTCCAATGCTTCCATTCTGGAATTGAGTCTGAGAAGGGTGATTTATCTGGATGGGCAGAATGGGTCAGATGACCCAAGCAATGATGGAACAGCTCCGGAAAAGGCGTTTAAGACATTAAAACGTACCTTTGAGGCGATCGGAAATCAGGCAGGTACCAATGGTGTTCTGATTTACATTGTAGATACTTTGGATATCGCTGGCGGAACCAGTGAACCATCCGATATTCAGCTTATGAATATTAAGGTTTACAATAGTGACGGAACCTCCCACTATGAAGGATACTATAAGGATCCGGGTGAGACTGTTAATATCCGGGGGCAGGTATATTTCAAACGATATTCCCAGCCCAAAGGGTATGATGCTGCTGATCCCGTTTATGACGGATACAGCAATGAAACATTGCTTGACAGTCTGTTCTATATCAGCGATGGCGGCAAACTGACTTTAAGCGGTATTTATCTGGATGGCCATTCTATCAGCAGTGACAGCATTAATCCGACCTTAGTGGCGCCGGCCGTAGTGGCTCAGTCCCCGTTAATTACCGTAAAAGGAAGCGGTGTGCTTCAATGTTACCGCGCGGAGGGTGTGAGCAATGGCGTTCCTACAGCAACGTTATTTATTAATAATTTCAATGAAAAAAATAAGAATGGACCGGAATACATCGTTGGACGCCTGAATGATTCTGATATTATGGAAGGCAGCAGCGCTGGTATTGAGCTGCTGGATGAAGGAACCTGTATTCTTGAGTATACTGAATTTTCCAACCTTGCATTAGGCGATCAAGTGATTTCCGGAGGTACGGACGTATACAGCAATGGATACCTGCATTTCAGCCGTTATACGAACTTTGGCGGAAGTGTATTCCTGGAGGGATTCGGAACCAAAGATGCAAACCATGATACCAGCCGTTATCTGACCGTAGATGTATATGGTACTCCAATACAAAATAATTTCCATGTTATGGTGAGAGATTCGTATATGGGCAGAGATATGGTTCATTATCAGGTTGGAATCAACGCAACAGCCAATGATGCCGGTTATTTCCTGTTAGAAGAGCGGGTAAAAGATTTCTTCTGTCTGTCAAACCGAAGCGGATATCCGCATATCCTGGAGCTGCAGGTGCCGGTAGCCGTCTATATTGATGGTACAAACGGTATCGATGACCAGGGGGACCGGTATGCCGGTTCGACTCCGAAGTTTCCTGTAAAAACCTTGGCAAGAGCTTTTGAGTTATTAAAGACCCGCGGTGGAAATACGATTTATGTAGTCGGAACCATTCAGGTAAACAGTGATGTCCAGGTAACGGGACAGTCTTATATCGGCACAGGCGGAGCCATTATGCTTGGAAGTACCAATAAGATTAACATTGTCCGTTATATACAGCCGGATTTTGCAGTTCAGGATCCGGTGGCCGCAGCAGCGGCAGAATATGATGTGGAAGACTATACCGGTGTATTGCTGAATGTCAGGGATGGTGTAACCGCCCAGTTCCGTTCGAATGTAAACTTTGACGGACACAGTGAACCGAAGACCAGTGTTGACCTTCCCATCGGTGCGGTTGTAAACCGGAACGGTGAAGCAAAGGCCCCGTTAATAACCGTTGAAAAAGGCGGAGCCTTGAGCCTTCTGTCGAATGTGACACTTTATAATAATAACAATACTTTTGATCAGGAAGATGATCTTAATGGCCAGCATGGTGGTGCCATCTCAAACAGCGGCACCACGACGGTTGACGGTACTCTGTTTGAGAATAACAAGGCTGCAAAAGGGTCTGTGGCATATCAGGACGGAACCTTTACGATTGTTAGTGCTCCGGAAAAACTGGATGGCCATCCGAATACATTCTACTTAACCTCTGTGAATACCGGAACGGCAGAAAACCCGGTTTGGGGAACTGATCACGTGATTCAGACGGCGGTGGAAATACCGGAGAATCAGATCTTTGAGATCGATATGGATCATGCGGTAAAAGGCAGAGATGTGGTACAGTTTACCAGCAGTTCGGCTTATAATCCGAATGCAGATGCGGAACATAAGCATTTCCGTTTGGGAAGTACGGTACCGGAGAACTTATTCCTGGTAGAAGCTGAAGCCAATCCGGATGTTCTCGAATTACAGGATTGGGAAATTTTAAAAGTTGAAGTACCGGCTGATATTTACCTTGTCGTGCGTCGGAGAGGTTCTTATGACAGTACTAACAAATTAATGAGTGTTAATGATTCTTCAGCAGGTATGGATCTGTTTACTGCACCGGAATATACGATTAAAAACAAGGGTATCTATGATGCGAAGATATCGATCAGCGAATTTGGGAATAAGACGGTGGATGCTGGTATTACAACTGACCCGGCTTATTTGATGAATCTGACCGCCAGTGCGGCGGTAACAACTGCTGAGAATGATTTATACCTGGCTGTAAAAGGCCTGGATGATGCCAGCGGCGGTACGGGATTTGATTTCTCAGAGACCTCGTTACAGCACTATGCAGAATCAACGGTTTCCGCAGCACCGATTGTGCTTGGAACATTGAAAACGCAGACGTCTGGTAACTTTACCTTTGTCGGAGCCGTAGGTAATGGGTTTGTGGATAAGTATATGGATGCCTCTTTCCCGATTGAAGGATCTACCAAGGCCGAAGTACAAAAATACATGGATGGAACTTCTGTCTCCGGTGTAATTAATGCCAGAGCAAAATATCTGCTAAAATATAAGGTAGAGATTGTCCCGTCCAGAAGGACTCCTTAACACAGTCGAAAGAGAGGGTTTTAGCGTTGGAAGAAATGAATGAAACACAAAAAATTCAAGAGAAAACCGCGGAAAAAGCCCTGGCAGCCGGTAATGTAAACAATGAAAATGGAGGGAAGAAGGGCAAGAAAAAAGCCCTTCTTCTGATCCTGCTATTGCTTATCATTGCCGGTGCCGGTGGCGGATATTGGTGGTATACACAGAATCAGGTGATGGATGCGACAACCAAATACTGGTTTGACAGGTTGGCCCAGGATGGTTCTCTGCAGGGAAAAACCCCGACAGAAGTTCAGGGGATACTAAACTCTGTTGTAGAAGAAGGTATGTTTAATGTATCCATGAATGCCAAAGCGATTTTCAATGATGCAAAAAGTGAAGGCTCTATTGGATTGGAGAATATTCCGGAGAACCGTTATTACTGCCGTGTGGTGATACGCAGAGATGACACAAATGAAGTGTTGTACGAAAGTCAGGGCATAAAACCGGGACAGTATATCGATAAGATAAAATTAAAGCAGAATCTTCCGGCTGGAAACTACGCCTGTACTGCCCAGGTCATTGCCACCGATCCGGAGTCTTTGGATGATATCGGGCAGGTTCAGGTAAAGATTAAAGTGAATGTACTTAATTAGGATATTAGAATGAAGAAAAAACGATTATTACTTTTGGGGCTGACTTTATCATGTCTGGCAGGAGCTGTTTTTTGCGGCTGGAATTTTTATCTGGAGATGAAACCCAGGGTTTTAGCAGAGCAGGTATACAACCAGATAAGAGAGAGAGCATTCCGGGAATCCTCTGCTGTGACGGAGGGTGATAAGGATATTGCGGCCGTGAATGCATATACAAGAAAAAGGCCGGATTTTGAGACCTTGTTACAATGGAACCCGGATGTTGCCGGATGGATCTGGTCGCCGGGATCAGATATTGATTATCCGGTTGTACAGGGATCAGATAATGATTATTATCTGAATCATACGGCGGATGGTGAGAGAAGCATCATAGGCTCCATCTTCATGGAGAGCCGGAACCAGAAAGGGTTTCAGGATGATGTGACCGTTCTGTATGGACATCATATCAGAGGAGGGCGGATGTTCTCCTCTCTTTCTGGTTATAAGACACAAAGTTATTATGAGGAGCATCCTGTTCTATATTTGTATACTCCGGATCAGGATTACCGGGTAGATTTATTTGCCGGAGAGATTCTGGATGGTCAGAAAGGATCATTTCCACTTAAATTTGAACGTGCAGATGCACGGGAGAGATGGCTGAAAAAGCTTTTAGTTTCTTCGACATTTAAAAGTCCGTTTGCAGTGGAAGAGAATGATCGAATATTGGCACTTTGTACATGCTCTTATGAATATAACAATGCCAGATATGTAGTATATGGAGTTTTAAGTGATATGGAGGAAGAACAGAATGAGAAATAAGAGTAAGATAATTCCACTGGTATGTCTGGCGGGCCTGACTGCTGTGCTGGTCACCGGCTGCGTAAAGAAACAGAGCTATGCAGAAATATCTCCGGATATTGCAGACAGTTTTCCCATTAAAGCAGAACCGGCGGAGAATCCGCAGTTAGCAGAATCCGATGGACCTTACGCAATCCTCCATACAACAGCTGGAGATGTTACCATTCTGCTGTATCCGGATCAGGCTACGAAAGCTGTAGAGAATTTTATCGGTTTAGCAAAGGAAGGTTACTACAATGGCAGTCTATTTTATTATGCAAAGCGTGGGGAGCTGACCCAGGGCGGAAAACCGGGAGATCCGGAAGCAGAGGAGAGAAGCCTTTGGGGGGATCCGTTTGAAGATGAGGTTGACAATGGCCTGTATCATTTTAAAGGTGCGGTTGCAATGGCCGGAGACGGGGGCAATACCCGCAACAGTAATTTAAGCCAGTTTTACCTGCTTGTAAGAGAGGAAATCCCGGAAGATGACCGGATTATCCCGGCTAACTGTTATATGAATGATCTGATGAATCTGCGTCTGAAAGAATTGGAAGAGTTTAGCAAGGAAAAAGAGCTGAGTAAAGAGGAAATTCAAGCATTTGAGGACGATTTAAATAACGAGATTCAGGCCATTGCAACCGATGGCATACCAAGTGAATATGAGGTGAAATATGCTCCTGTCGCAGCGAGGTACCGCCAGGCCGGAGGTGCCTGGGGTCTTGATTATGGCCATACGGTATTTGGCCAGATTGTAGAGGGACTGAATGTAGCAGAAGCAATTACACAGGTAAAGGTATCAGCCGAAGATCGAAAGCCAAAGAAAGATGTGGTGATTGAGAGCGTTGAAATTGTTGATGAAATCATTGAATAAAAATAGGAAAGCCATAATAGCCGGGCTGTTAATTACCCTTGCTATCCTGCTCACTGCCGGCTGCTCACATATTGGCAGCAGGGAGAGTGCTTATCAGTTTGCAGAGGATGCAAAGGAGGGAGAATATGTACTCCCACCCCATAGCCCGGGTCAAAATGAAGACCAAAAGGAACCTTCTTATTTTATGATCCAGGTGAATGCCAGTCCAACGGTATCAAGGGGAGGCAAACGCTGCAATCTGATGATCGGAAATCCAACAGAGAATGAGCAGTATGTAAAGGTGAAATTAATTCTGGATGACACGGGGGAAGAATTGTTTTGTTCAGATATACTGAAGCCGGGAGAGCGAAATGCTTATGTAGATCTGGAACAGGTACCAGAAGCCGGGGAGCATACCGCTACTGCTGTATTCATGGTGTATGATCCGGAGAATATGGAGCAGATGACTGAAATTGATGCGGAAGTTTTATTGACTGTAGAATAATGAGTGAGATGTGGAAAAGGGTGAGTAAGAAATATAGTAAGCTCTGGATTCTTCTCAGAGAGAAGTTGGCGAATCATGAAAACAGCGAGAAGGATCCGGAGGATAAGGAAGTCTATCATTTTTTACTGACTGAGATGGCCCAAATGGAAGCTAAACGGAATGGCCGGCTTATACAAGTAAAACGGAGGTAATTTAATGTTAAAAAGACGAAACATAAGACATTTTCTGGCAAAACTTTTGTTGGTTACGATTCTTCTCGGTAATATGGAGTCAGGTTATCTGGCAAATACCTGGGTGACATCAGCCCAGGTATTTGCCAGCGGTGTTCAGGTACAGACACCATCTGACGCAGACAAACCAGACCCTGAGATGTCGTCTGATGATGTGACTCCAGACCGGCAGAACCGACTGTCAGAGAATTCGTATTTGCGAGAAAATCCCGAAGCAACACCTTCGATTGCAAGCCCCTCTGAATCTGGAATTGAGAAAGAAACGGTCAAGATCACGGCGGCAGACGTTGTAGTCTCACTGGGATCCAGCGGCTTCGACCTGTTGGATGGCGTGACTGCCAGGGCTGAAGCTGAAGACGGTGATTCGGTTCCTGTAAAAGTCCGGGACGACGGCGGCTTTGATATTAACACCGAAGGTATATATACGGTCGAATACGAGGCGGAGTCCGTTACGGCGACCAGGAATGTTACTGTATTTGCGTTTGATCCGCAGCCCGCCACGCTTGCGGAGGTGCAGGTCATGGTGGACGCCTACGAAACTGAGTACCAGGTGGCTATGGACAAGGGTGGCTTTCTATCTGCACTTGAGGTGCAAAAGCCGCGCTGGCAGTATGAAGTGGACAGCAGTCTCATGGCTTCCGGCTGGCGCTGTGATTATCTTGAGGACGAAACCTACGGCGTGACCTACTGGAGTTTCTTCCCGGCTCCAGCTGTAATGTCGGCTGAGGCAGCAGTGGGAAACTATACGGATTTTAAGGCGGCTTTCGACAATCCGGAAATAAGTGTTATTGTCCTGACGGCGGACATTGACTTCGGCAACGAGTCCCGTACACTGACAAGAAACCTGACGATTAAGAGTGATCCGAGTGCCGCTTCCACCTATATGATGCGCATAACAGCCGATAACCGCCATTTCATCGTAGACGGCTTAAGTGCAGTGCTGTCCTTAGAAAATGTAATAGTGGAAGGACGCAATCCCAGCAACAATTGGTATGGCGGTATTGTGGTGAAGAACGGCGCTGAGCTTAATGTGAAAGACTCCGCTATTCAAAGATGTATGACCAGTGGAAACCCCTCAAACGGAGGTGGCATCCATGCCAGCGGTAATAGTAAAGTCAATATTTTGGGAGGTTCCATTATTCGCTATAATTACGCATATTTCGGTGCAGGCGGCGGTGTTTATCTGGAAGATAGTACCATCAATGTAAGCGAAGATACTGTGTTCCTGTCAAACCGCGCTTGGAAATCTTCTGTAGGAGGCGGCAATGGCGGCGGTATCTGTGCAATCCGAAGCTATGTTAATATCGGCGGCAACGTTGAGTTTACAGAGAATACCGCTGATGAAAATGGCGGCGGCATATACGCTTATGCCTGCACCACGGCCATCGGCAATGGCAGCCAGGTGACCTTCACCGGAAACAAATCCTCCTGGGGCTGGGGAGGCGGGGGAATCTACCAGTATTATGGCACTTTGGATATCAGGGAAGGCACGGTGTTTTTGAGCAACAAGACGGGAATGCTCAGCGGCGGAGGCATTTATGCTCGCCGCACCAATATGAACATTGAGGGCACAGCCGATAACCCCGTTGTATTCCGCGATGGCAGCGCCCTTAGCTGCGGAGGCGCTATCTGTATCATTGAGGGTAATAGCGTTACAATCCAATATGCAGAGTTCTACAATAATAAGGCAGAAAATTTCGGAGGGGCGATTGATATCGATGGCTCTGGTGCCGCGAATACGGTTGTGATGGAAAACTGCATCTTCTCCGGCAATGTGTGCAAATCTACCGGCGGCGCGATCGCAGTTGAGGAAAACACCAACTATGTAACGATCAGCGATACCGAGATCGATGGCAACGTCGCAGGCGGTGCGCCCCACACTTCCGGTTACCGTGTAGCAAACGGAAATGGCGGTGGCATCTATTTTGACAACGGTAAGCTGACCATTAAGAATTCTAAAGTTATCAACAACCAAAGTCCTAAACATGGCGGCGGTATTGGCGGCAAAGATATGAGTAATCTGCTGAACAGCCTGACTGTCACCAATACGGTGATGAACGGCAATATTGCTTCGGTGTTCTACAAGATGACCAATCAAACCTATATAGGCTTGCATGCACAGCGGATCAACAACGGCTCCGATCCCAGCTACAAAGTCTATAGTTGGGGGAAAGACTGGGCCTACAACAATTTTGATATCCAGTATTCCGACACCGATACGGAGGCTATGGCCCTCACCGTTAAATTTGATTCCAGAGGAGGCAGTCCAACTCCCTCCGATATCACTGGGGTCGTCTATAACGATGGTATTGAGGCACCCGCAGAAACACCTTCGAAAACTGGTTATACCTTCGCAGGATGGGAAAACGCCACAGGTGAACTGTGGACCTTTAAAACCGCTTCCAATCTCGGCGCACCTGTACGTAGTGACATGACGCTGTATGCCAGATGGGATAGATGTCTTGTAAGCTTTATTAGCGACGGTGTGGTGATAGATACTCAAACAGTTGCGACGGGCAACACGGTTTCGCCGACAACGGTAAATGTTTCGAAAGAGGGTCACACTTTCAACTACTGGGCGGATGAAAACGGTAAACGGTGGTTCTTTTCCACCAAGGTTACCCAGGATATGAACCTGTATGCGGTATGGGCACCTAACCCTTATACAGTTCTTTTCTTGAAAGAGAAGGATGATATCAACAGCGTATATGATACTCAGATTGTGTTGTATGATAACTGCTCATCCAACCCTGGAATTCCTGTAAAAACCGGCTACACCTTCGATGGTTGGCTAGATGAAACCGGCACATCATGGGACTTTTCTACCCAGATCAAGAGAGATACGGTTCTGCACGCCAAATGGAAGGCCATGGATCACACTGTGCGCTTTTATCTGGATGATACCATGCAGTCCGGTGTCCTGTATGACACCAAAACAGCAGCGTACAATACCACGCTGCAAAACAATATGCCGTCCATCCCGATACACGCAAGCCAATACTTCGGTGGGTGGCGCCTTCCCGACGGAACCGTATTTGATGAGCTGACCAGGATTACAGGTGATATCGACGTGTATGCAGTTTGGTCCAATCAGCCTGTATTTGCGTTGGAAAACGTACAATATCTGGAATTCGCGGTAAGCGATAAGAATCCTTTTGTGGATCGCAGTGTAAGTTGGAGTAACTTTGAAACTATGCTGCAAGCCGTGGTTAAGAATGTCTCCACCGATGTTCCGATTCCGGAAAGTTTTGTGATTACCAGTAGTGACTACAGTCAGGTGGATTATAACGAGATCACCCAGCGTGGTGCGGAATATCTTGTTCATTTGACCGCTGCATGGGTGGACAGTACCGATGGGCAGACCAAAACTTGTACAGGTACCGTAAAAGTTTATGTTTATGATGCAGTCAGCCCTGTTATTGATGTGGCTATTCCCTCTTTTACAATAGACCATAATACGATTCCCACTGACGCAGCTGCGCTGTTACAAATGGCCGGAGTAAGCGTAACCGACAATTATTATAGTCGTGACGGCATTACTTTGGACACGGTTTTTGCCAACGGATCGCTGGAGCTGATTCATCAACTGGTGCCGGGGACCTACCGGGTTGACTTGGGTGCCGTGGACGGAAGCGGAAATCGTGCAGTTGGCAAATTCTTTACTGTGACCATTATCCCTATCACATACACAGTAACTTTTGACAGCAATGGCGGAAGTTCCGTGGATAGCCGGACTGTGAATTACGGTGAAACTGTTACTGCTCCGATCAACCCGACAAGAACAAGCGATACCTTCGGTGGTTGGTACAAAGATAACGGAACCTTCCTGAAAGCCTGGAACTTTGGCAGGGATATCGTGACTGAAAATATTACGCTTTACGCCAAGTGGAAAAACAACTCATCCGGTGGATCATCCGGCGGAGGCGGAGGTACGCCGAACATTCCGACAACCCCCACCACTCCTGCGCCAACAGATCCTAAGATTCCGGCAGAGACAGAGGCACCGATAATAGCCCCTCCAACCGTACCACCAGGCCACAGCATAGTACCTAGAAATGAACGGGAATATGTTGAAATTGATGAAAATGGAATCCCAATTGGTACCTGGCGAATGAGTGATGATAATTCTACGTGGATTCCGGATGAATACATACCACCGGCAGGATTGCCAAAGACAGGAGATAACCGTTCAGAAGCTTGGATATTGCTACTTTTCTCATGTATAAGCTTTTGCGGAGTGTGTTTTTCAGGGCGAGCTGAAAGAAATAAGTCTGGAAGGCAGAAAGATGAGTAAGATGATTGGGTATTCTGTCTGATGGTATATTTCCGATCATATGGTATGATTGCAACCACGAAATATGACCATCGCATAAAAAGAACATGTAAAATTAATATAACTAAAAGCATGGGGCTGCCGCACTGAGTAATCAGTGCGCAGCTCCCTTATTATGAAAAAAGAAATTGCCGGACTTCGAAAAGAGTGCTTTTATCAACTGAAATTGCAACTAAATATCGAATGCATAATCCCAGGTTACTCTAAAACGGATCCGGAAAATATGGTTGAAAAGGGGGCTGCGCACAGATGACAGATGATTATTAAGCGATTCCCCAATTACTCACTGTAATTAGGTTATGGCAACAAAATCTGTATAATTTCACTGTGGATAATTATAGATTGTATGTTAAAATATGGAGAGGAATTCTCTCCTGCTGTAAATAGCGGGAGTCGACCCACTGCAACCGCCAGTGTCATGCCGTTCTGACATTGGCTTGTCGTTTTCGCATGAATCGTAAAGGGTGATGATGAGATGATTAGTTATGAATACATAGTATCGGACAAGCAGGGACTTCACGCCATCAATGCTATGAGGCTGAGAAAAGCGGCAGCGGAATATGAGAGCCGTATAACCCTTAAAAGCAGGAAAGGAACAGCGGACTGTAAAAATGTACTCTCACTCATAGGTCTGGGAGCACGTCATGGTGAATGTCTGATGTTTCTTGCAGAGGGGCAGGATGAAAACGAGGCAATCGATTTCCTTAAGGAGTTTCTTCCGGCCAATTTATAGCAGAAACAAGATATTTCCTAGCAATTAGGAAATAGATTTACCTCCAGACTCTTTCTTGACGGATTATAGTTAATATCAAAGAACCATCCGGTATGTATGTACCGGATAGTAAAATATAAGAGAGGGGTTAAACTTATGGCAAAGTTGGGTATTTCCGTTTATCCGGAACATTCTACCGAAGAAAAGGATATGGATTATATCAGAAAGGCAGGGAAATTGGGGTATAAGAGAATCTTTACCTGCCTCTTAAGTGTGGAGGAAAGCAGGGAAGAGGTGATCGGCCGTTTTCGGAGACTGGCGGATGAAGCTCACACCTGCGGTATGGAGATCATACCGGATGTGAGTCCTGCCGTATTCTCCCGGATGGGAATCTCCTACGAGAACTTATCCGTATTTCAGGAAATGCATGTAGATGGCATCCGTCTGGACGAAGGTTTTGACGGCATGAAAGAAAGTCTTATGACTTACAATCCCCAGGGGCTTAAGATAGAGCTCAATGCCAGCACCAGGCTGGCCTATGTGGAGAATGTCATAGACTACCATCCGGATCGTGACAAGCTGATTACCTGCCACAATTTTTATCCCCAGAAGTATACGGGATTGAGCCTTAAGCAATTTAATACCTGTAATGATAAGATGAAATCACTTGGGCTTAAGGTAGCAGCTTTTGTATCCAGCAACGCGCCAGGAGCATACGGTCCTTGGCCTGTAAACGAAGGACTGTGTACTCTGGAGATGCACCGCGGCCTTCCGATTGATTTTCAGGTGCGCCATCTGCTTGCCACCGGTATGATAGATGATGTGCTGATCGCCAATGCCTATGCTACTGATGAGGAACTCAAGGCTTGCGCCGGCTTAAACAGCAGCATCCTGACCTTTGGTATCCAATTGGAGAAAGAACTGACTCAGACTGAGTCCCAGATCCTGGATTATGAATTCCGTCATGTGGTAAGAGGTGATTTGAACGACTATATGATCCGTTCCTCCGGCCCAAGAGTCACTTTTGCGGACCGGTCTATTCCTGCAGCCAATACCAGAGACTTAAAACCCGGCGATGTGGTTATATTAAATGATGGCTATCCCAAATATAAGGGGGAACTGCAAATCGTAACCAAAGACATGCCAAATGACGGCCGCAAGAATGTGATCGGCCATCTTCCTGAGTATGAACATGTTCTGCTGGACTACGCTAAACCATGGACGGTATTTGCATTTTACATCCTCTAAACAAGGGATTTTACGGAAGAACACAGCAAGTAAAGGAGTATTTGGACATGCAGAATCAAAGACAGGAGCAGCTGCTTACCATATTATCAGAGCTGGGAGACTGGATAACCAGCCGACGCCTGGCTGTTCTTCTGCAGGTGTCGGACCGTACCATACGCTCTGATGTAGAATCCATCAACAGACACATAACCCCGCCTCCCATAGAGTCTAATGTGCGGCGGGGTTACCGCATCTGTGAAAATGCCAGTCTGTCGCCCTTGCCGCCAAAAGAATCCAGGGGGACGGATATTCCCCAGACTCCGGGTGCCCGCTGCGCATACATGATTCAGAAGCTGTTATTTGAGGTAAAGGAACTGAACCTTACTCTTCTCCAGAGCCAGATCTATGTCAGCGGTGCCTCCATTGACAATGACTTAAAGCGTATACGCAAGATGCTGGAACCCTATCCTGGTTTAAGGCTGGTCCGCAATAAGGAATGCATATCCTTAAAGGGGGAAGAGGCCGGAAAACGGCGGTTTTACAGGGATTTACTGATGGCCGAGGTACAGGAGAATTTCCTGAATTTAAATATGCTGGCCAATTTATATAAAAGCTTTAACTTAATTGAGGTAAAGGACATTTTTGTAGATGTACTGAAGGAATACGATTACTCCATTCATGAATCCATGTTTCCCATGCTGATCCTGCACGCCGGTACAAGCATTGAGAGAATGAACTGCGCCAACTACCTCAGTATGGAAGAGGAGATGCAGGGGTTAGAGGATACCATTGAGTACCAGATTTCAAAGGATTTCTTTGAGCGCATTTCCAAACGCCTGCATATAAAGATCCATGAGGGAGAAGTAGGGATGTTCGCCCTGGTCGTCATGGGCAGAAAAGCCTCTAATTATACCGACGATTACGTGAATTTCGGCGGCAGGTGGCTGAGTACCAGGAAACTGGTAGGCGAGGCACTGGAGCAGATATACACTCTGTTCGGGCTGGATTTCAGGCAGGATAGAGATCTGACTGCCGGTCTTAAGATGCACATCCACGGTCTGGTTGAGCGTGTCAGGAACCAGGTGCGGATGGAGGATGTGTTTGTGGAAGAGATCAAGCGTAAATACCCTCTGGTCTTTGAGATGGGCATTTACGTTGTGGAATTTCTGGAAGATAGGCTTAAGACTCCTATATCCGATGCAGAGAGCTGCTATATCGCCCTTCATCTGGGAGCTGCCAGTGAGCGTATGAAAACAGAAAGGAAATATCATGCCGTAATGATCCTGCCTCATAACCAGTCTTTTTCTGATATGTGTGTGAAGAAAATTTCCGATATGTTTCGTGAGAGGATGGAAGTGGTGAAGGTATTTGGTTATTTTGAAGAAGAAGTCGTGTCTTCTCTGGATCCGGATCTTCTGCTCAGTACATTTCCCCTGGAACATGGGTTGAACGTGGAAACCGTCTCCATTAACTTATTCGTGGATTCCGAGACAGAATCCAGGATTCTCCAGGCCATCAACCGGCTGGATAAGAAAGGATTCCGGCTGGAATTTTCCTCCCACATCGGCAGCTTAATCCGAAAGGAACACTACCACACAGAGGTGAACTGTACAAAACCTGAGGAAATTATCCGTATGCTGTGCTTAAGTCTTGTACAGGAGGGAGTTGTGGATCCGGAGTTTACAGATGTGGTATTAAAGAGGGAGCAGATGACCCCAACATCCTTTGTGAATACATTTGCAATTCCCCACGCGTTCGGAGCCTTTGCCGGGAATTCTACCATTGCGGTGGCCCAGCTTAAGAATCCTGTAAAATGGGGTGTCTTTGAGGTGCGGCTGGTGATGCTGTTTGCCATTAACATAGGGGATGCCAGGATGATTAAAATCTTCTTTGACTGGATATCCAACATCGTGAATCAGCCTGAGGAGCTGGCAAAATTAACGGCTCCCTGCGGATATGAGGAATTTACCGACCGGATCATGGAGTGAATTTCCTAAGAGCTAGGAAATGCCTTTAAGGAAAAAAGTGAATAAAAGCCTTATAATTATAATTAATTAAGGCAGCTTAAGTTAAGATGCAGCAAACAAAACGGTTTTGCTGCATTTTGCATATCATCAACACATTCAGGAGGCAGCAATATGTTAGAGGGATTAGAGACCATTTGCTTTAAAATTATATCCAATGTAGGCGGAGCAAGGTCCAGCTATATTGAGGCGATCCAGAAAGCAAAGCATGGGGATTTCGCCGGTGCCGGAGAATGTATGAAAGCCGGTCAGGAAATGTTCCTGGCAGGACATGAGGCCCACTTTGAACTGATCCAGAAAGAGGCCCAGGGTGAACCGGTGGGCGGTTCCCTGATTCTGATCCATGCGGAAGACCAGCTTATGAGCGCAGAAGGATTCAAAATCATCGCAGAAGAGATGATTGCCAGTTACAGGAGGATCGTAGAGCTGGAGGAGAAGGTGGGGAGTAAATAATGGGAATAAAAAAATGCAAATAGCAAGGAGGATTTTACAATGAAACGAGTGTATTTATTCTGCAGTGCAGGAATGTCGACCAGCATGCTGGCGAGCAAGATGCAGAGCGTAGCCAACGAGCATAACCTTCCCATTGAAGTGGAAGCTTTCCCGGATGGAAAGATCGGACAGATCATCGATGAAAAGCATCCGGATGTGATCCTTTTGGGACCCCAGGTCAAATACCGTTACGGTGAGATTGTGGAAAAGTTTGGAAGCAAAGGAATCCCGATACAGGTCATTGACCAGACCGATTACGGCATGATGAATGGTGAGAAGGTCCTTAAATCAGCAATAAAACTTTTAAAAGCCGCCAAATAAGGCTTTAAAAGCAGAACTTTCTTAATCGCTAAAACAAATAAAAACGGGGGAATAACAATATGTTAAGTAAATTAGAGTCAATACTCATGCCTTTGGCAGAGCGAATCGGAAAGAACAAGTATCTTATAGCAATTCGTGACGGCTTCCTGCTGTCCATGCCGCTGTTAATCGTGGGTTCCTTTTTCCTGCTAATTGCCAATTTCCCGATTCCCGGGTGGACTGATTTCTGGGCAAGGTTCTTTGGGGAGAACTGGGATGCCTACTTTGCCAAGCCAACCGATGCTACGTTCTCAATCATGGCAATGCTTGCAGTCGTTGGAATCGGATATTCCTTTTCCGAGCAGATGAAGGTAGATAAGCTGTTCGGCGCTGCCGTATCACTGGTATGCTGGTTCTTAATCATGCCTTATAAGATCATGGTAAATGATACTGCTGTGTCCGGTATTCCCCTGGGCTGGGTGGGTTCCAAGGGAATCTTCGTAGGAATAATTGTAGCGTTCTTATCTGTGCACATCTATGCGTGGGTCAATAAAAAAGGGTGGATCATCAAGATGCCTGATGGTGTTCCTCCAACAGTGGCAAAGTCTTTCTCAGCCCTGATTCCTGCCGGAATTTCCGTGCTGGTGTTCTTCATCATAAACATTATTTTTGCCATGACCCCATATGATAACGCATTCAACTTTGTGTTCACCATCCTGCAGACTCCTCTCCTTAAGCTGGGCAACACCCTTCCGGCTATGGTGATCGCTTATATCTTCCTCCATCTCTTCTGGTTCTTCGGAGTAAACGGCGGTTCCGTGGTAGGTGCGGTATTCAATCCCATCCTTCAGACCTTGTCTGCGGAGAACCTGGCTGCATTCCAGGCAGGCCAGCCCCTGCCCAATATTATATCCCAGCAGTTCCAGGATCTGTTCGCCACGTTTGGCGGCTGCGGCTCCACTTTGTCGCTGCTGATTGCAATGCTATTTTTCTGCCGTTCCAAGCGTATCAAAGAGTTAGGGAAACTGGCATTTATCCCTGGCTTGTTCGGAATCAATGAACCCATTGTGTTCGGCCTTCCCATCTTACTGAACCCAATGATTCTCATTCCTTTCATGCTGGTGCCCACCATCAACATTGTGATTTCCTACTTCTGCATGAGCATCGGCCTGGTTCCTCTGTGCTCTGGTGTAGCAATCCCGTGGACCATGCCTGTCATCCTTTCCGGGTTCCTTGCAACTGGCTGGCAGGGCGCCGTGCTTCAGCTGATTCTTCTTGTTCTGGGCGTATTCATCTATATGCCGTTCATCAAGATGATGGATAAACAGTACATGGAAGAAGAGTCCAGAAAAACTGAGAAAACCGACGATGACGATATTGATCTTAACGATCTTTCTTTTGATGATCTGTAAAATGAGGTGTACGGTATGAAGCTTATTATGATATATGACCAGATTCAGTCAGGACTTGGAACCAAGGACGACACCATGGTTCCCCTTACAGGGAAAAAAGAGCCCATCGGACCAGCAATAATGATGGAACCTTTCTTAAAACAGGTGGACGGACACATAATGGCCTGTCTGTGCTGCGGCAATGGCACATACCTTGCCGATCCTAAGGAGGTCAGCCGCAAGCTTTGTGCCATGGTGAACAAGCTGCAGCCGGATGTGGTAATGTGCGGGCCAGCCTTTAACTATGCGGACTACGCGCAGATGTGCGCCAAAGTGGCCAGCGATATCAATGCCACCACCAAGGCAAAGGCATTTGCAGCCATGTCTGTGGAGAATGCAGATACCATTGCGGCTTATAAAGCTAAAGTATCGATTGTGGAGACGCCGAAAAAGGGCGGTCTGGGCCTTAATGATGCCTTAAGAAATATGTGTACTCTGGCCAGGGCTCTGGCCGATGGTGCAGACACTTCAGAGCTGATTCATGAATTCTGTTTTAAATAAAAGGAGGCTTTTGCCATGTGGGGTATGATAGCAACCTGGCGTATGGCCGTAGAAGGAATTACCAAGGGAGCTGAAATGCTAAAGGAATGCGGCGATGCAGGGGATGCCATCGAGTTGGCCATCCGTCAGGTGGAGGACTTCCCATATTATAAATCTGTGGGCTACGGCGGACTGCCGAATGAGGAAATGGAAGTGGAAATGGACGCCGCCTATATGGATGGTGACACATTGGACATAGGAGCTGTGGCTGCTATCAAGGACTTTGCCAATCCTGTGTCAATTGCAAGGCGTCTGAGCCTGGAGAAAGTCAATAGCATGCTGGTGGCTGAGGGAGCAGAGAAATTTGCCCACAAAGAAGGCTTTGAGCGCAAAAATATGTTGACAGACAGAGCCAAGGCACATTACAGGAAACGGGTAAAGGAGATGGCGGCCCAGGCAGCAGCTAAGGAGCTTAAACCTTATTCCGGCCATGACACCGTAGGTATGGCCTGCCTGGATGGGAATGGGAAAATGACGGCAGCCACCTCAACCAGCGGTCTGTTCATGAAGAAAAAGGGCCGGGTAGGCGATTCTCCTATATCCGGTTCCGGCTTCTATGCCGACAGCAAGAAAGGAGCCGCCAGCGCCACCGGCCTGGGTGAGGATCTGATGAAAGGCTGCATTTCTTATGAAATCGTCCGGCTTATGGGAGAGGGAATGCATCCTCAGGAAGCCTGTGAGACAGCGGTGAACCGGCTGGATTGGGAGCTTCGGGAACGTCGTGGTGAAGCCGGTGATATCTCCCTCATTGCCATGAATCCTAAGGGAGAGTGGGGGGCCGCCACGAATATCGAGGGATTTTCTTTTGCAGTGGTCACTGAGAAGCTGGAACCCACGGTTTACCTGGTAACCCGCGGAGAAGACGGCCGCTGTGCTTATAAGAAAGCCTCTGAGGAATGGATGGAAAATTATATGAAGACGCGCATGGCGCCCATAGAGGAATAAGATATGGGATATGGTACGATTGATAATGAATCAGATAAGAAGATCCTGGACAGCGCAGAGCGGTTAAAGGACCGGTTCATCAACAGTGTCCGGGAGCTGGTACGCATTGACAGTGTGGAAAGGGAGGCCTGTAATGGGGCTCCCTTTGGCCCTGGTGTGAAGTGCGCATTGGAATGCGCCCTGGATATCAGCGGGCAGCTGGGATTTGATACCGTGAACCTGGATCAATATATGGGATACGCCCAGTATGGTATGGGAGAAGACTATGTCTGCGCCATCGGTCATGTAGATGTGGTTCCGGCGGGAGAAGGCTGGAAGCAGCCTCCTTTCAGCGGCCATATGGAAGACGGGATCATCTACGGCAGGGGAGTGCTGGACAATAAAGGACCAATTATGGCATGCCTCTATGGCCTGGCGGCCATTAAGGAGGCCGGACTTGTTCTTAAAAATCCAGTGCGCATCATCTTCGGATGCGACGAAGAATCCGGATTTGAGGATCTGAAGTATTACTTAACAAAGGAGAGACCGCCACTTTATGGATTCACACCGGACTGCAAGTATCCGGTAGTCTACAGTGAGCGGGGCAGAGCCGTGGTGCAGATTACAGGCAGTATTAAGCAGCTGGAAACATTTTTTGATTTTATAAACAAATATTTTATCGGAGCCAGGAATACAGGCGACCGGTTAGGGATTGACTATAGCCACGAGGAGTATGGCATGATGGAAATGCGGGGATATAAGCTGAGCGTGGCTCCGGACAGTCTCTGGGGCGGGAGACAGGCGGCCTTTGATGTGACATTAAGTTATCCGGGAGGCGTTACCATAGAGGAAATCATGAAGCGCATCTGCGGCAAGGCTGGGGAAGAAGGGCTTAAAGCCGAACTCATACAGAATTATGACCCGGTGGTATTCCCAAAGGACACACCTATGGTTAAGGCCATGCAGGAGAGCTATGAACTGGTCACAGGGCAGGATGGTACACCCGTAACCACCACAGGCGGCACTTATGCCAAGGCCATGCCTGGTATTGTCCCCTTTGGTCCAAGCTTCCCTGGTCAGAAAGGAATCAGCCACAATCCCAATGAGTGGATGAGTGTGGAAGACTTAATGACCAATGCAAAGATCTATGCACTGGCTCTTTACCGTCTGGGACAATTATAGCTAGATATATTGAAAGTTCCCTATTGATAGACAGCAATATTTTAGATAAAATGAATCTGTCCCCTGTTTTTTATCAGATCTTAAGCACAGCTTCCTGTGAAGGTATAGGAATGTGCAGAAGGAGCGCTTATGGTTAAAATTGATTGCCTTGGTGATATGTGTCCGGTACCTGTCTTGAGACTAAAAAATGTTTTGGATTCCATAAAAAACGGTGAGGAATGTATGCTGGTTACGGATCATAGCTGTACAATTTCTAATATTAAAACGTTTTGTAACGCCAATCATTTAAATTATGATGCGGAAGAAGTCATTAACGGTGTATGGGAAGTCACCATTTCTGCTAACAAATAGTCTCTTTTAATATTGCTTCCATATACTTAATGAGTTTCGATGATTCATAATTGAGAGGAACACTGCCGGCATTTTTTATGGAATAGTATTCGTTGTCAAACTCCAGGCATGGACATTCAACAATGCGGAGCTGTCTATTGTATAGCTCCTTCTTGATTGCCATATAAGGAAGAAAAGCAAGCCCAAAACCATTAATTGCGGACAGCTTAATGGATTCCGTGGATTCAAGGGCATAAGGAATATGCAGCTGATTGATGCGGATCCCGTTTTTATTCAGCATTTTATCCAGTACCTGTCTTGTTTTTTGGGCGTTGACCAGCATCAGCAGCGGATAATGATATAGATCCTGGCAGTCTAACTGGACTGGAACCTTCATTTTTTCTCCGGCAACCAGAAAAACACGGTCGGTAAATACCTTTTTGGCAGATAGATTTTTATCCTTGGGCTTGCCTATGATGATCCCCATATCGGCAACGCCTTTTGATATTTTTTCCTCTATGATTTTGCTGGACATCATCTCCATATTAAGGGTATATTCCGGATACTTGTTTTTTACATGGTAAAACGTGCATGGCAGGGCATAGGAATAAACACAGGGGGAAGCGAGAATATGTACGGTTTTATTTTGATTCTGTGCGTTGGTGATATCAACCAGCATTCTGTCATAGGACGATAAAATCTCAAGAGCGCGGTTATAAACAATCATACCGATGTTAGTCGGAATCACACCTTGATAGTTCCGCTCAAAAAGCCGTGCACTGAATTCCTGTTCCATGACTCGAAGCTGCTGGCTTAATGCGGACTGGCTGATATTCATCTGTTCGGCAGTTTTTGAGATACTGCCTGATTCCACTATTTTTGTAAACATTTTCAGGTTATGAATGTTCATGTTACCCCGCCTTTCTTAATTTAATTAAAAAACAATTGATTGAACTGTTAAAAACTTAACAGTTCTTTTTTGTTCTTTTATTATAGCAAATATAATTCGGTGTGGCTAGTGTGATAAAATAATGGGTTATAAGTAAATCTTATGACATATCAGATTCTTGATTAACCGGATTCTGATAAGTATGGTATAATTTGAATTGTGATTTTGTTATAAAATTAACAAATACTATTTTTAAGAAAGGGGGATTTACGTGTCAGAGGTTAACACAAAAATAGGTGGGGAAAGAATGCGTAAGCCAAGAAAACCGAAAAAAAGCCAGATTCCGTACGCAATTCTGGTTACAATCCTGATTATTGCTTTTGGATCTTATTTGGCAGGAGGGAGTAATAAGCTGCCTGTATATTGGGGATTCGGTATTGCATTCGGGTATATCCTGCAGCGTTCACGTTTCTGCTTTACGGCAGCATTCCGTGATCCATGTATAACAGGAAGCACATCTGTTACAAGAGCCGTACTGGTCGCAGTTGCAGTAGGCAGCGTTGGTTTCTGGGCAATCAAGTATGCCGGTGTATTGGCAAATGCGGATTCCAATCTTAACATGGTTGGGGTAGCGCCTATCGGTTTACCCTTGGCTGTCGGTGCGGTTCTGTTCGGAATCGGAATGGTCATTGCCGGCGGCTGTGCATCCGGAACCTTGATGCGCGTTGGAGAGGGCTTTACCATGCAAATGCTGTCTTTGGTATTTTTCATTGCAGGCTCTTTCTGGGGTGCACATGATATGAACTTCTGGAGCAAATTCAATACAAATGCTCCGAAGATCTTTCTACCTGATATGTTTGGCTGGTTTGGTGCAATCGTTGTACAGGGATTGATCATTGTGCTGTTATACATAGCGGCTGCCAAATGGCAGGAAAAGAAAATGGGAAGTGCAGAATAAAATAATTTAAAATTAAAGGAGATATAAAATGGCTGAATTTACATTAGATTGTCTGGGAGAGGCTTGTCCGGTCCCGCTTATGAAAACTGAGAAAAAAATCAATGAGTTATCCGTAGGAGACGTTCTGGCTGTATCCATCGATCACAGCTGTGCAATGAAGAATATTCCTGAGTGGGCAAGGAAACAGGGACATAACGTCGAAATTGAAGAAGTAGATGATGGTGAATGGGAAATTGTCATTGAGAAGACGAAGTAGATAACTTCTTTGAAAGCAGGTGAATAAATTTGAAGCAATTTTTTATTAAGCTTGGCGAACAACCCATTTACAAAAAGCTGTTAAAAGAACCCTTAACATATGTGGCCGGTGCTGTATTGCTTGCAGTTTTTCAAATTGCCCATTTTGCAGCTCTTGGAAGCGGCTGGGGAGTTACAAGCGCATTTGCCAACTGGGGTACCTGGATCTACAAAGCTCTTGGCGGTGACGCAAGCGGCTGGGTATATTATGCCTCTGAGAAAATGCAGAAGGAACTAAATACCAGCTTTCTGGCAGACGGTGCTTCCATCCGCAATTTAGGGATTGTACTGGGTGCTTTTGCGGCAACGTTATTTGCATCACAGTTTAAGATCAAAAAGATCAAGTCTTTTCGGCAGGTAATAGCAGCAGTTCTTGGCGGATTGTTAATGGGCTATGGAGCAAGGCTTGCAAATGGTTGTAATATAGGAGCGTTATTTACCGCAATTTCATCCTTTTCCTTATCCGGATGGGTATTCGGTGCATTTCTGCTGGTAGGAGCTTTTCTGGGAAGCAAATTATTAGCCAAATATTTTATGTAATTTGTAATCATGGGGCGATCATATTTGATTGCCCCTATAAAAATATAAGAATATTCAGAGAGGAACAGGCTGTAATGACTAAAAAAACAGAATCATATGATGTTGTAATTATAGGGGGCGGAGCAGCTGGTTTAACTGCAGGAATATATTGCGGCAGAGCCAAGCTGAAAACGCTGATCATAGAAAAAACTCTGGTAGGCGGGCTTGCCACATATACCAATGAAATAGAGAATTATCCTGGTTTTCCGGATGGGGCGACAGGCCTTGGACTGATGGAATTATTTCATAAACAGGCCAAAAAATTCGGCGTGGAGTTTAAATTAACTGATGTAAAATCCGTATCTCTGGAAGGAGATATCAAGCAGGTAGAAACGTTTCGAACCATTTACCAGGCAAAGGTTGTTATTGTCGGAAGCGGCGGCAAACCACGTCTGACCGGAGCAAAAAATGAGGAATTATATCTTTACGACAAAGGGATTTCTTTCTGCGCCACCTGTGATGCAGCGGCAAACACCGGAAAGACTGTTATGGTCATCGGAAGCGGTGACGCAGCCATTGAAGAAGGGATATTTTTAACCAAATTTGCAGATAAGGTTCTGGTATCTGTCATGCATGAGAATGGAAAAATGGACTGCAACGAGATTGCAAAGGCTCAGGCTCTGGCAAATCCGAAAATGGAATTTATCTGGAATACGGTTGTAGACAGTTTTGAGGGAGACGAAAGGCTGGACACAGTTGTGTTAAAAAATGTGAAAACAGAGGAAAAAGTTCCCGTACATGTGGACAGCTGCTTCTTGTTTATCGGCTATCTGCCAAACACAGAAATATTCCGTGACATTCTGGACATGAACCGAGGCGGTTATCTGTTAACAAATGAACGGATGGAAACAAACCTCCCCGGAGTATTTGCAGTAGGAGATGTACGTGACAAATACTTAAAGCAGGTTGCAACAGCGGTGGGAGACGGTGCCGTGGCCGGATACGGTGCAGAAAAATATGTTTCGGAAAGTGAAATAGTTGAAAAGCAGATTATGAATGAAGGAAAATCTTCTCTGGCATACATTTATAATGCAATCGATCCCCATGCAAGAGAACTGCTGCCGGTTTTCAAAGAGTTTGAACAGGATCATGGCGGCATCCGGGTATCCTGCATCGACGTTTATAAATCAGATGGCATTGCAAAACGGCTTGATGTTGAGAGTACTCCCTGTTTCGTCTGGATCAAAGATGGTCAGATTATGGAAAAGTATTATGGTGAAATAACTCCGGAGCGCATAAACAGCATTTGCAAATAAGAAGAATACAATAGATTAAGTTTTAATCGAAACGTCCTGTGGCCAGGCTGGCCCAGGGCGTATTTTTCTATCTATCAGGATTATAACATGAAAAATGCCCCAAAATAAAATTTTGGGACATTTTTCGTACTTAGGGTTAAGCTGTTAACAACACTTCGCTAACAGCTAAACTGTTATTTCCGCATTGCCATCCATAGCTTGACACCTCCGTCTATAATGATGTGTTTTTGAACACAATCTTATTATGAGCATAAATAAAAAAAATATGATGGAAATATATAGAAAATAAAAAAGCTGTCAGCTTTGCTTAACTCCATTAAGCAGTGAGACGGATTGCGAATATCCGATTCACTGAAAAAGAAAAAATCAGAAAATATTAACTTTCAGCTTTTTGCGTGATATACTATATTTTAACACATTTGGCAATGATTTTAAGAATAAGATCATTTGGAAGCAGAGGAGAATGATGAAACTTTATGGCAAATATTTCAGAAGATATAAAACGCCGTTTTTCATAGCCGTTTTATGCGTGACGCTGGAAGCGGTCTGTGATTTGCTGGGACCTACGCTGATGTCACATATCGTAAACAGCGGAATTGAAAAAGGCTCTCTGGCAAAGGTTTATTATTGGGGCCTGCTGATGCTCATTGTAACCTTGATAGGAGCATGTTTTGCCGTTGCGCGAAACATTTTGGCAAGCCACGTTTCTCAAAGAATGGGAGCGGATTTACGGGCAGATTTATTTGAGAAAATCATGTCTTTTTCGGAGGTAAGTGCGGATAAGGTTGAAAGCGGTTCACTCATAACCAGGATGACAAATGATACTTCTCAAATCATACAATTTGTAAATGGTATGATGCGTATTTTCCTTAAGGCGCCTGTTGTCTGTATCGGCAGCATGGTGCTGGCAAGCTTTCTTAATATCCGGCTCAGTCTCATTATATATGGAGTTGTAGCTGTCGTTACCATATTAATTTATTTTAGCATGAAAATCAGCTATCCAAGATTCTACCAGCTGCAAAGGGCTATGGATCAGGTTAATTCAAAGGTACAGGAATATTTGATCGGTGTGCGGCTCGTCAAAGCGTTTGGTACTTTTGGAAAGGAAAAAGATAAATTTGAAGAGGCCAACCAGAATTTGATGCGAAAGGGGATATCCTCCCAAATGGTCAATACAGTTATCTCGCCACTTTTAACACTTGCTGTGGGAATCGGAATATCTGTTGTGATTTATATTGGCAGCAGACTATTTACGATGGATCTTGCTAATACAGGAGATATTACGGCGTTTACCATCTATATGGCACAGATACTTACCTCTCTGATTATGATAACGAATGTATTTACCATGTTCGTCCGTACCAAAGCTTCTACGGCCCGGATCGGTGAAGTTTTTGACTGTGAAGAAGATTGTTTAAGAAGTTATGAAAAAAGAAAACTAAGTGGGAAAATAACCTTTGAAAATGTTACCTTTGCCTATCCAAACGGGAGCGGGGTTCCGGCAGTTAAAGATCTTTCTTTCTCCGTTAACAGCGGGGAAAGCCTTGCGATTATCGGTCCCACCGGGAGCGGAAAATCTACAATTACCTGGCTTCTGCTTCGTTTTTATGATGTGGACAGCGGAAAAATCATTCTGGACAATTACGATATAAAAATGCTGGGCGCGGATGTGGTCCGAAGTAATGTAGCGGTGGTTCCGCAGAAACCAATGCTGTTTTCAGGATCAGTAGGGGATAATCTTAAATGGGGGGATAAACACGCCGCTGCGGATGAGCTGCGGCAGGCAGCTCATAAAGCACAGGCAGGCTTTATCATGCAGATGCCTGAAGGATATGACAGTATTCTTGGAAGCGGCGGAGTTAATTTATCTGGGGGACAGAAGCAGCGTCTTTCAATTGCCAGGGGGATTATAAAAAAAGCTTCTATACTGATTTTAGATGACGCGACCAGTGCGCTTGATGCCGTTACCGAGGCAAAGGTACGGGAAGGTCTAAAGGATAAAGAGCTAAGACAGACTGTGATTTTGATCACACAGCGCTGCGGAACTGCCATGTCCGCGGATAAAATTCTGGTTATGGAGAATGGCCGGAAGGTGGGATTTGGTACCCATGAAGAATTAATGGAGTCCTGTGAAGTCTACCAGGATATCTATTACACACAGATTGAAAGCGGTAGGGAGGCATAACGTATGGCAGAAAAATACAGTCAGCAGCAGCCAAAAGTACCGACAATGAGCAGGCGTCCGGGAGGCGGAAGGAACCGTTTTGCTCCGACAGCAAAACCAAAGAATGCAAAAGGAACGCTTCTTCGGATTGTTAAAATCTATATGCGGTGGGGTAAGACCATATTTGCGGCAATCTTTCTGACCGTCCTCTCTTCCCTGATATCAGTAGCGATTCCATACTATGTGGGTATGACATTCAATACCTTTAATATCACGAATAGGAGCGTAGATTCCGCCAAGCTGGTTTCACTTCTTATCATCCTATTAAGTTTCTATCTGATCAACTGGCTGCTTAATTTAATTAATGGTGTAATGATGCTGCGGATCTCCCAGAAGCTGGTTTTTACGCTTCGTACTACATTTTTTGAGAAAATGCAGAAGCTTCCCCTTGAATTTTATGACACCCGGTCTCATGGAGATACCATGAGCAGAATTACAAATGACGTGGACAATATCAGTTCCACCATAGCACAGACTACAACACAGCTGATCTCCAGCATTTTAACCCTAGTGGGTTCTCTGGCAGTCATGATCCGTTTGAACCTGCCGCTTACCTTTATGGTTTTGCTGTGCGTACCGTTAGTTACCTTATTAACTAAAACGATTGCCACCAAAAGCCGTGCTTACTTTTTGGCACAGCAGAGAAGTCTTGGAGCACTAAACGGTGTCATAGAAGAGAATATTCTTGGTTTAAAAATGGTGAAAGCCTTTGACAGACAAGAAGATGTCATTCATCAGTTTAAAGAAATCAACGAGCGCTTATGTGAAAGCAGCAGTAAAGCCCAGGTTTGGTCAGGTTATATGATGCCGTTAATGAATATCATCAATAATTTTGTATTTGCAGTTGTTGCAATCTTAGGTGGTATCTTATCGGTAAGCTATGGCCTGAAAGTAGGAACGGTAGTGAGCTTTTTAAGTTATTCAAAGCAGTTTGCACAACCGCTTAATTCTGTGGCAGGAATGTTTAATACGATACAATCAGCGCTGGCCGGAGCCGAGCGGGTTTTTGAAATATTGGATCATGAGGAGGAAACCGAAGATCATAAGGATGCGGTAGAGATCCAACATCCAGTCGGAGAAGTTTCCTTTCATAATGTGTGTTTTTCCTATGACAAAACAAAGCCGATTCTAAAAAACGTAAGTTTTCATGTAAATCCAGGGGAGGTTATTGCATTAGTCGGAGAAACCGGTGCCGGTAAAACGACGATTGTCAATCTGTTAACAAGATTTTATGATGCGGACAGCGGTGAAATCATAATCGACAAGGTGCCGATCACCCAAATCAAACGGGACAGTTTAAGAAGATGCTTTTCCGTTGTGCTTCAGGATACCAGTCTCTTCAGTGGAACGATCATGGACAATATCCGTTACTCTAAGAATGATGCCACGGAGGAAGAAGTGATCCAGGCGGCGAAAATTGCCCATGCCCACGACTTTATTGATAAACTTCCCAAAGGTTATGCGACGAATGTCTCCGCGGCTACCGATAATTTAAGCCAGGGACAGAGACAGCTGATATCCATTGCAAGAGCAGTTCTCTGTGACAGCCCGATTTTGATCCTTGATGAAGCAACAAGCAGTGTTGATACCAAGACAGAGAAAGAGATACAAAAGGCTTTGGTCAGTCTCATGCAGAACCGGACCAGCTTTTTAATCGCCCATCGTCTTTCGACAATCCGCGATGCGGACCGCATCATGGTAATTGGTGATGGGCGGATCCTGGAAAATGGAAATCACAAAAGCCTGATGAACGAGCAAGGCCGGTATTATGATATGGTTATGAGTCAGATGGGAAAGACACTCCAGGACTGAAACCCCATAAGCCGCTATTCATTTTCCTTATTCCCAAGTTCTGCTTGAATGTATTCGCTGGGAGTCAGCGCTGTATATTTTTTAAAAACAGTAGAGAAATAGCTGCTGGTATTAAAATTCAACTGCATGGCCACCTCTGTTACAGGAATATCTTTAAGAAGCAGCATTTTTGAAAAGTTGATTTTTTTCTTATTGATATAATTCCGCGGAGAGATGCCTACGATCCGCCTGAATTTCTGTTTAAACTGTGAAACGGACAGATTACAGATTCCAGCCAGGGTATGCAGTGATAATTCTTCTGTGACGTGCTCATCCACATACTGGACTGCTGCTTCGATATCATGGGTCAGATAATATCTGTCCTCTTTGGAGGCCGCGATCATTAACTGGAAGAAGATAATCAGATATCCGGCAATTAGCAGGTGGTTCCCATTGGACAGGGCCAGCTCAAAGGCTTTTTCAATCAAAGGGCGGGTCTCCTTGATATCCGTGGATATAATATGCCTCTTTATGCCTTTTAAATCTCGGATCAGTTGTTCTGCAGTTTCCTCATTTAAGAATAACAGGTTTTTCGGATCGCTGATATCGACCTGGAGCCAGTACTGCTCGTTTAAGGAAATAGGAACTTCATTTGTGCTGTGGACTTCATCAGGAAAAGAGATAAAGATATTTCCGCCGGAGACTTCATATTCGGATCCCTGCGTATGAAAGGAAAAGCATCCCCTGGATATAAAGGTAAACTCAAACGCATTCTCATGATAATGGGGTAAATGAGGAAAGATCGCGTTACGGATATTGTGCGTGGCAAACAGCCGTATACCCGGTAAGTTCAGTTCCTGCTGAGTCAGTATGATAGGTTCTTTTGAATGGTAATATTTATCAGACAAGTTGATCGGTGAATCCATGGTTTTGCCTCCTGCCGTTTTAAAATTGTACAGTGTATTAATTAAATTGTAATATAAAATTGCAATTGTTACAATACCAATATAGAAAGTTAAGGAGGTTTGAAACTTGAATCGATCAGAAATTAACCGGGAGCTTTTCTGTCCGGATTAAAGTCATATCTTAAGATGAGCTTCTGGGGATACAGATCCTGATTTTAAAGATTCTTTTTTCCTGATCCGGATCCACTATTACCAGACCTCCAAGGCCTTCAACCGTTTCCTTTATGATGCGCAGTCCAAATCCATGAATCTCCTTATCTTTTTTTGTAGTTGCCGGTTCGCCTCCTGATAGGAATAATTCGCCGTTAAAAGAATTGGCTATCTCAATTGTTGCCCACTCCCGGCTTCCGGCGCTTGTGATTTCAATAAAGCGTTCTTTATTTGATATTTTACTGCAGGCTTCTATGGCATTATCAATTGAGTTTGAAAAAATACGGACAATGTCCAGCTCTGACATCCGTACATCTTTAGGAAGAAGTGCGTGTGCGGAAAAACGGATGCTCTTATCCCCGCAGGCATTGGCTGCGTCCTGCAGGATGGCATCCAGCAGGATATTATCAGAATAAGTTTTATGAATAAGTACCTCCCTTTGCATCGTGTCTTGGATATCATCCAGCATACGTGCCGCTTTTTCATATTCTTTGTTGTTCATTAGGACTTTAACGGAAGTCATCATATTCTTATAATCATGGCGGAATATGCGGTAGCTTTCCGTAAATTTGCGGTACGCCTGATAATGCCGCATTTGACTGGATAACTGCTCCTGCAGCTTGCGGGTATGCAGCTCGTATTCAAGTAATTCTACCACCTTGGCAGTATGATGAAAAACAAATTGCATACATAGTTTACTTATAATGCTGGCTCCCAAATATAAAGCAGCATACCAGGTTGACTTGATTTCATAATAATAGCGCCCGTCATTAATAAACATAAGAAAAAACAATTGGCTAAACAGGCAGACGACGGTAAAACCAAGCTGCTCATTGTTAGCAAATGCATACCTAGCCTTGTTATCCGGAACGATTATCTTTCGGACAAACGTGATGCTCAGGATAGACAGCAATACGGCTAACGCTGTTACCGCATTATAATATTTTTCATTCTGCAGGACATCCTGGATGCCGGTATGCAGAACCATCGAATAGATCGAACAGATAATCCCTCTGCTGCTATAGATAGAAAACATGTAGACGCTGCCGGCATAAATAATCTGTACCCGGTTTACCCGAAACAGCAGAAAAAAGCCTAACATTATCGAACCCATTATAAAAAAGACCGCGATCCGATGGTCCAGAAACAGATAGGCCGGTATGGTAATGCTGATATTGATGAAAATTGCAGCCGCATAAAAAAGCAAATGGTCTTTTTTGACCGGAAACATATGTTTGAAATAGTTAAAAAAATAGATATCGTAAATAATAAGCAATAATATGATTTCAAGCAGCTTCATGCTTATTTTTCCTCCTTTAAGGGGTTTTCATTTTAATCCAATGGTAATGGGTTGTCCAAAATCCATTGACTATAGATTGGATCAGAATATTCAACACGTTTAAGTTCAAATAGACATTTGTAGTATAACATATTATACCTTTCATTTATATTCTATCTATAATCATTTGCCTGTGCTACAATAACATCGAGTACCCATTGGAGGCGCAATGAAAGGCAGCCCCATAGTTGTCAGAATCATTCTAAAAGGTCGTGTAAAAAATGATTGACAGTGCCAAAATACTCTGATAATATCAATAATAAATAACGGATGATGAATCAGAGAGAGAGCACAAATCTGTGCCGCCGAAGGGGAAGGCAGAAACTCTCAGGCAAAAGGATCGGATTCGGACGTAACTCTGGAGAACATTTATGTACCGACGAAGTTAATCTTTCAGGTAAAAGGACAGAGGCAGACAGGAATATCCAATAGGAATATTTCTTTCTGCCTTTTTTTGTGCATATAAACGGATGATGTTCCTATATTATCATATAAAATATTTAAGGAGGATTAAAACATGGAACGAAAAACACCGCTTTATGAAACGCATCTGAAGTATCATGGAAAGATAGTCCCTTTTGCCGGGTATCTTCTTCCCATCCAATACGAAGAGGGGATCATAAAGGAGCATATGGCAGTAAGAACAAGGGCAGGGCTCTTTGATGTTTCCCATATGGGGGAAATTATCTGTAGGGGGAAAGATGCACTTGAGAACCTTAATCGGCTGCTGACCAATGATTTTACCGATATGGAGATCGGACAGGCAAGATACAGTCCCATGTGCAATGAGCACGGGGGAACGGTGGATGATCTGATTGTTTATAAGAAAAAAGAAGAGGAGTATTTTATCGTTGTTAATGCGTCCAATAAAGAAAAGGATTACCAGTGGATGCTGGAACATAAATTAGGAGAAGTGGTGTTTGAAGACATATCTGATAAAATCACGCAAATCGCCCTGCAGGGTCCCAGATCACAGGAAATACTTATAAAACTGACCGCAGATATCCCTGAAAAGTACTATCATGCAGTATTTGATGGAAAAGTGGCCGGAATCACATGTATGGTATCCAGAACCGGTTATACGGGGGAGGATGGGTTTGAGCTTTATTTAGACAATGCATATGCTGAGACAATGTGGGAAACGCTCATGGAGGCAGGCAGGGAATATGAACTGATCCCATGTGGGCTTGGGGCCAGAGACACTCTGAGGCTGGAGGCAGGTATGCCGTTATACGGACATGAAATGAACGATGATATAAATCCTGTGGAAATCGGTCTTGGGTTTGCAGTGAAGATGCAGAAGGAAGACTTTATCGGAAAAAGCCATTTACCCAATAAGGATTCTCTCTTAAGAAAACGGGTAGGCCTAAGGGTAACCGGACGGGGAATCATCCGGGAACAGGAAGAGGTTCTTGCAGACGGGAAGAAGGCAGGCTTTACAACATCGGGAACCCATTGCCCATATCTGGGCTATCCGGCAGCCATGGCTATCCTGGATAAAGAATATACAAAAGCAGGTACGAAGGTAACGGTAATCGTCCGGGGAAGAGAAGTAGAAGCGGAAGTGGTTACCCTTCCATTTTATAAAAAATCAAAATAATCCACAAGGTAAAGGAGAATTAATTATGAAAGTATTAGGGGATCTGGTTTACACCAAAACACATGAATGGGTGAAGTTTGAAGATGAAACAACAGCTTTGGTCGGGCTTACGGATCATGCCCAGCAGTCATTGGGAGAGCTTGTTTTCGTCAATCTTCCGGAAGAAGGCGACGAGACGACAGCCGGTGAAGTATTTGCCGATGTGGAATCTGTAAAAGCTGTTTCAGATGTGTATTGCCCGGTAACCGGAGTTGTATCGGAAATCAATGAAGAACTTCTTGATGCACCGGAAAAGATCAACGAAGCTCCTTATGAAGCCTGGTTTGCAAGGATAACCGATATCACGGATAAAGAAGAATTCTTAAGTCCTGGGGAGTACGAAGAATTTGTAAAAAATGAAAACGAATAAAGGAGATCTGCATATGGGTTCATTTGTACCGGCAACTGATGAGGACAGAAAAGAAATGCTGTCTGCGATCGGAATTAATCGCGTAGAAGACCTTTTCGGGCAGCTTCCCCAGGAAGTTATTTTAAAGGAAGGATTGAATCTTCCCGGTGGAATGTCTGAAATGGAAGTATGTAAGAAGATGGAAAACATTGCTGCAAAGAATACGGTATTTCCTGTCATGTTCCGGGGGGCAGGTGCTTACAGGCACTATATTCCATCCATTGTGAAAAGCGTGTTATCCAAGGAAACCCTATACACGGCTTATACCCCATATCAGGCGGAAATCAGCCAGGGAATCTTACAGTCCATATTTGAATACCAGACGATGATCTGTGAGCTTACCGGAATGGACACTGCCAACGCTTCCGTGTATGACGGTGCGGCAGCGGCGGCAGAAGCGGTAGCTATGTGCAGGGACAGAAAGAAAAACAGGGCCTTTGTTTCTGCAGCGGTTCATCCTCAGGCAATGGAGACCATAAAGACCTATTGTTTTGGAAACGGGATGGAACTGACGGTTATACCGGAGAAAGACGGCATAACAGATCTGGATTTTCTGAAAGAACACCTGGACAGCCAGGCCGCATGCGTCTACATCCAGAATCCAAATTATTATGGCAGTCTGGAACCGGCAGAAGAGATCGGAAACATAACCAGGGAAGCCAATGCACGCTATATTATGGGCGTGAATCCTATTTCCCTTGGAATCATTAAGACGCCGGCAGAATACGGTGCTGATATTGCAGTGGGAGAGGGGCAGCCCCTTGGACTGCCGTTGGCATTCGGCGGACCATATATTGGTTTCATGGCATGTACGAAAGAACTGATCAGAAAGCTGCCGGGAAGGATCGTAGGGGAAACCGTTGACTCCAACGGTAAAACAGGATATGTCCTGACCCTTCAGGCTAGGGAACAGCATATCCGGAGAGAAAAGGCATTAAGCAACATCTGCTCAAACCAGGCACTTTGTGCATTGGCAGTATCCGTCTATTTATCCGCTATGGGAGCAGAAGGTCTGAAACAGACCGCCATACAGTGTATGTCAAAAGCCCATTATATGGCTAAGCAATTGGAAGCAATCGGGTATCCGGTCGTAAACCGCGGAGAATTCTTCCATGAATTTGTGACCGCTTCAAAGATCCCGGCGGAACAGGTGCTGGGGATACTGGAGGAACATGGAATTCTTGGGGGCTATCCCTTGACCGGTGAAAGAGCGGGACAGATCTTGTGGTGCTGCACGGAAATGAATGCAAAGGATGACATTGACCGTGTCATTGGCATTCTGAAGGAGGTGTAAGGTTATGCTGATATTTGAAAAAGGACAGGAAGGAAGAACGATGAGCATTCTGCCGGAATGTGATGTGCCGGTGAGCCTGCCGGAAGAAGGCTGCCTAAGAAAAAGGAGCCTGCACCTTCCGCAAGTGTCTGAAAATGATATAAGCAGGCATTATACGGAAACAGCGAAAAAGGCATATGGTGTCAATGACGGCTTTTATCCTTTGGGTTCCTGCACCATGAAATATAATCCCAAGATCAATGAAGACATAGCAGGTCTTCCTGGCTTTAAGCAGATTCATCCGCTTCAGCCGGAGCATACCGTACAGGGCTGTATGGAAGTATTAAAGACAGCAGAGAAGTACTTATGTGAAATCACCGGAATGAACCGTATGACCTTCCAGCCGGCAGCAGGAGCTCACGGTGAATTTACCGGACTTTTGCTGATAAAAGCATATCACGAAAGCCGGGGCGACAAAAAAAGAACAAAGATCATAGTACCGGATTCCGCCCATGGAACCAATCCTGCCAGTGCGACAATGGTGGGCTATTCCGTTATCAGTATCCCGTCTGCGGAAGACGGCGGAGTGGATTTGGAGGAATTAAAAAAGGCGGTCGGGGAAGATACGGCCGGACTGATGTTAACCAATCCCAATACATTAGGACTTTTTGATAAAAACATACTTGAGATTACAAAAATCGTTCATGAAGCCGGAGGACTTAACTACTATGACGGAGCTAACTTAAACGCCGTTATGGGCATGATTAGACCAGGTGACATGGGATTTGATGTGGTCCATTTAAATCTTCACAAGACATTTTCTACTCCTCACGGTGGCGGAGGCCCGGGCAGCGGACCAGTTGGCTGCAAGGATCTCCTGGCTGAATTTTTACCGGGCAGCATGGTAGAGGAAGATAAGGGATATACGTTTCATCATCCTGCAAGTACCATCGGACAGGTGAAAAGCTTTTATGGTAATTTTTTAATTGTGGTCAGAGCCATGACGTATTTATTTATGCTTGGAAAGGAAGGAGTTCCGGAAGCCTCAAAGCATGCTGTATTAAACGCCAATTATATGATGGCGCAATTAAAGGATGTATATGATATGGCATACCAGGGACCCTGCATGCACGAATTTGTCATGAGCCTGGCAAGGCTAAAAAAAGAAACCGGTGTGTCAGCCATGGACATAGCAAAAGGACTTTTGGACTATGGAATCCATCCGCCGACCATGTATTTCCCGTTGATCGTACCAGAAGCTTTAATGGCAGAACCTACGGAAACAGAGTCAAAAGAAACTTTGGATGAAGTGATTTCTGTATTACGCAGCCTCCATGAAACAGCAATGTCTCAACCAGAGACTCTTCATCAGGCCCCAATCCATACACCGGTCGCCAGGCTTGACGAAGTAAGGGCAGCCAGAAATCCAAAGTTAAGGTACGACTTCTCAGATAAGGAAACGGATAAAGATGATACAGGAAATTAAATATATCGACGGAAGCAGCCATGACCCGTATCTGAATCTTGCAATTGAAGAGCATTTATTAGAAACTGCAGGAGGGGATACCTGTATCCTATACCTGTGGCAGAATGAAAATACCGTTGTAATCGGTAAAAACCAGAATCCATGGAAGGAATGCAGGATCCGGGAACTGGAGCAGGATGGCGGCCACCTGGTGAGAAGGCTTTCAGGAGGCGGTGCCGTATTCCATGACCTTGGCAATTTGAATTTTACGTTTCTTGTTACTAAGAACCATTATGATCTGGATAAACAGCTTGAAGTCATTTTAAATGGAGTCAGGAAACTGGGAATTCATGCAGAAAAATCCGGACGAAATGATATCACCGTATCAGACAGGAAGTTTTCCGGCAATGCCTTTTATACCAGAGGGGAGAAATGCTATCATCATGGGACCCTGCTGGTTCATGCAGATATGGAGAAGCTTTCTAAATACCTGCAGGTTTCAAAGGATAAACTGGCATTAAAAGGCGTGGATTCTGTCAGATCCAGGGTAACCAATCTTTCGGAATACCGGGCTGATTTAACCATTGATATGCTAAAGAAAAAACTTCTTGAGGCATTTGAGGAAACTTATGGGCATAAGGCGGTTTTCTGCAGGCAGGAGCATTTAGACCAGGAAGCATTGTCAGAGGGAAGAAAGAAATTTTCTTCCTGGGATTGGCTGTACGGACGCAATATGGATTTTCAGTACGAACTGTCAAAGCGCTTTGTTTGGGGAAATGTAATCTGGCAGTTTGAAGTGAACAGCGGGACCATTAAGGATCTGCAGTTGTTTTCCGATTCCATGGAACCAGATTTAATGGACCGGATCCCAGGGTATATAAAGGGAAGCAGATATGAGAATGAAGATATCTGCAATAAGCTGGATCAGGTGCCAGCAGTAACCCAGGCCCAGTCGGCCATGATAAAAGACTTAAAAGAGTTTTTTGCTGCTGCAGAATTATAGAGACCAGGGAGGGATAGGATGGAAGAACGATATGATCTGCTTGTTATTGGTGCAGGCCCCGGAGGATATGTAGCAGCGATTAAGGCTGCAAAGCTGGGAATGAAAACGGCTGTGGTCGAAAACCGGGAAGTAGGAGGTACCTGCCTAAACCGTGGCTGCGTTCCTGCAAAGGCCATGCTGCATGCAGCCAAATTATATCAGGAGGTCCTGACAGGAGAGCGATTCGGAATCATCTCAAAAGAGGTGAGCTGTGATTATGGAAAAGTGATGTCCTATAAAAATGAAACATCCGAAAGTCTCAGACTGGGTGTGGAACAGCTTCTTAAGGGAAATAAAATTGATCGGATACACGGAACTGGGACGCTGACCAAGGAGGGAAAGGTCAGGGTCAAGACAGAGGAAGGGGAAGAACTCCTTCAGGCGGAACATATTCTGCTGGCAACAGGATCAAAACCGGCCATTTTGCCCATAGAAGGTATCCGTCTTCCCGGAGTCATGACAAACGATGAGTTGTTTCAGCTTGATCATATACCGGAAAGCCTGATTATTATAGGCGGAGGAGTCATTGGGGTGGAGTTTGCCACCGTATTCGCTTCCTTTGGCTCCAAGGTTACCTTACTGGAGGCGGAAGAAAGACTTCTGCCCGGTCTGGATAAAGAAATCTCACAGAATTTAAAGCTGATTTTGAAAAAAAAAGGCGTTGACATTCATACCAGGGCATTTGTCCGGAAAATTGAAAAAGAGGGCAGGGATTTTATCTGTACCTATGGGGAGATGGCAAAAGACAAAGAAAAGATTGAGGTCATAAAGACGCCATACCTGCTTTCTGCCACCGGACGTATTCCCAATACGGACGGACTGTTTGAGGAAGATACCTTACTGGAAATGAACAGGGGCAGGATTGTGGTGAAGGAAAACTTTGAAACAAGTATGCCGGGTGTGTTTGCGGTCGGAGATGTAATCGGAGGCATCCAGCTGGCCCACGCTGCAAGCTCCCAGGGCATCTGTGCTGTGGAGCTTATGAATGGGAGAGAGCCGTCCATCGATCTGTCGGTTATTCCGTCATGTGTTTACACGGATCCAGAAATAGCATGCGTAGGAATAACGGAAGAGGAAGCAAAAGGGAAAGGGATTGAGACCGTTACCGGGAAAACCTTAACCCACGCCAACTGTAAATCATTTATAACAAAGGAAGAAAGAGGCTTTGTTAAAGTTGTAACAGATAAGGAAACGGGCGCATTGCTGGGAGCACAGATGATGTGCGCCAGAGCTACGGATATGATTGGAGAGCTGGGAACAGCCATTACCAATAAACTTACTGCAGAACAGCTTTTAAAAGCCATGCGGGCTCATCCTACCTATAATGAATCGGTTGGGGAGGCGCTTGAGGATAGTATAGGCGGAGCGATCCATGCGCTGCCTCGCAGGTGATTAATAAATTGCAAAACAGCAGAAAATATCATGCAGCCCCTCCATTGTTTCGGTAAACTAAAGAAAACGAATACAAGGAGGAATCAATACTATGCTAAAAATACAAACCTATACCGCAGAACTTGCCGGTACAAGCTATGAAATTGGATATCAGTTTGGAAAATTGACCGCTGCAATCCCACAGCTGCAAGCAACACACACTGCAGGAATGAAGGACTTTGGACTAAAGCAGGTTGAGGAAGCGGCAAAACTTTTTGACCGCTGGTGTCCCGGTCTCACAGAAGAGCTTTGCGGTTTTGCCGATGCGCTGAAGGTAAAACCTGAGCAGGTATTTTTTTACGGAATGACCTATCTGCTTCCCCGTTGCAGTCATATTGCAATACTGCCAAGCCGTACTGCCGGGAGGAAACCCCTTCTCGCCCGCAACTATGAGTTCAGTCACGAAGCTGAGGATTTCTGTCTGATTAAAACCAGCGTGACAGGAAAATACTCGCATATGGGTACCAGCGTACTCCATTTCGGACGGGATGATGGCTTTAACGAACACGGCCTCGCCGTGACGATGAGTTCCTGTGGTTTTCCGGTAGGGGCTCTTCCCTATATGCGATCACCGAAGCTTAAAGGTCTCCAGTTTTGGGCGGTTACTCGCGCTCTGCTGGAAAATTGCAAGGACGTAATGGAATCAATTAAATATCTGGAAGGGATGCCCATCGCCTACAACCTCAACATGCTTCTGTTAGATAAGGCAGGCAATGCCGCCCTGGTTGAAACGATGGATGGCCGAACTGCTGTCAGGCAGATTAATCCGGATTCCCAAGAGCAGATGCTGTATGCTACAAACCATGCGCTTATTCCGGATCTTCAGTCGATGGAACCACAGGTGATGGCTCATTCAGCAAGACGATACGAATATATCGAAAAACAGATTGCACATCAAAGCGAAGTAACGAAAGCACAGCTCAAGGAAATGCTGTTGGCTAAGTATCCGGAAGGCCTATGCTGTCATTACTTTGAGGAGTATTTCGGTACCACAAAGAGCATGGTGATTTCGCCATCAGATGGTATCATTGACCTTTGCTGGGGTGGCCGGTCCGAAAATGGCTGGCATACCTATGATATAACCAAACCACTAGAAGATGGTATGCAAACTGTGGAGATCAATTTGGAGAAAGCGGCACCCGGCACTTACGATTGGCAGCCGCTTACTTAAAATCGGAAGGAGGATTGCTGTGAACTATGGAAAATCATTGGAGCAGGCAGTAATATACATTGAAAACCACCTCGGTTACAATATCAAGGTCGAGGATGTGGCAAAGGCTGCCGGATATTCTTACTATCATCTAAATCGACAATTCACAGCGATCCTGGGTGAAAGTATAGGCAGCTACATCAAGAAGCGCCGTTTGGCTGACGCATCCAAGAAGCTACTCTATACAGACCTTAAAATTATAGATATAGCGATTGAATACGGCTTTGATTCTCCGGAAGCTTTTAGCCGTGCATTTAAAGCAATTTATAAGGTCAGTCCTCAGAGCTATCGTCAAAACCGCCTGGACATCTTTATCGGCGGTAAGGAACGCTTGGATACAGGATTGTTGGATCATCTGGCCCGCAATGTGACGGTCCATCCGCAGATCGTTGAACTGTTGGAGATCAGGGTCGCGGGGATTCGGGGAGAAACCACCTTACGGGACAACCGTCTGCGAGAACTATGGAATAGTGCTAATTCTCTATATAGACAAATTCCCAACCGGGTCCCAGGCGGGAGATCCTTCGGTATCTGCGAGGCATGTGCAGAAAATACGCTGTACACCATGAATGAGGATATCCTTTTCACCGAAGTGGCTGGAACGGAAGTATCGTCTTTTGACGGACTAACCGAACCCTTTGTGCAGAAGGTAATCCCTGAGGGACGCTATGCGGTTTTTACACACCGGGGTACTCTGCGGATGCTGCCTCAGACCTTTGACTACATCTGGGGCACATGGTTTCTCAACACAAAAGAAGAATTAGACTGGCGGGAGGACTTCGAGCTTTATGATGAACGCTTTCTTGGATATGATCATCCGGACTCTGAAGTGGATTTGTATATTCCAGTAAGATAGACAGCTGCGAACAGTGGCTGTTCCTTCAACAATGTGCATCCTGTTGGTGCAGGCGAGCGGATCAGGAGGCTGACCCGCTGGGTGGCAGCAAGTTGATTTTTGAGTTTGACGGTCATTATGCATGGTATGAAACCAGTGCATAATGACCGTTTTTAGATTCAGTTCCCGGGGTTTCGTAGTTATGGCATAAGTTCCTTAAAATACTGTCTGGGCGATTTCCCTTTGTATTTCTTAAAAGTCTTAATGAAATAACTGATATCATTAAATCCGCAGGAAAGGGAGATTTCTGTTATGGAATCATTGGTAGTAATCAGTTGGTAGCAGGCCCGTTCAATGCGATAATAATTTACATAATCAATTGGTGTCCGGGAAGTCATTTCAAAGAAGAAACGGCAGAAATATTTAGGAGACATTCCGGCAATTTTTGCCAGATCATTCAGTTCTATTTTATAGGAATAATTATGATCAATATAATCCAGTACATTTTTTAAAAGGTAAATGTTCTTATGCTTGGAACGCTCCGCCTGGTCAGGGATGATATAGTGGTTTTCAGAATAGATATACAGGCTACGGTGTGACAGGAAGACATCCGGGTTATAAAAAATATAATAAATAAATGGGGAGGCAAAGAAAGCCTATGCTGTAATCGCTACAGGGGAACAGGCCTTGTATGCCAATATCATGCTGCAAAAAGGAGTTGTAAAATAATAGAAATTTTACTTAATAAATGCAGTATGGGATGATATAATAAAATAGAAGCAACTGGTAAAAACTGTACTGATTGTCTTATCGTACAGTTTTTGTCTAATGTTGATTATTTCGCAGAGGAAAATGCAGATGGGAAATCCAATTGATTTAAAAAAAAGAATGCTTCCGGCTCCAGTTGGCGGAGGCTTTCGGATGGAAGGATACTGGGTATGGTGTGGATCTGTGATCAAAGGGGAAGATAACCGATATCATATGTTTGCATCGCGCTGGCCGAAATCACAGCCGATGCATCCAGGCTGGCTTTCCCTGTCGGAAATTGTACGCGCCAGTTCCGATACGCCGGAGGGACCATATCAGTTTGAAGAGATAATACTCCCAGCCAGAGGAGCTGAATATTGGGATGGGAGGATGACACATAATCCTCAAATTACAAAATGGAGAGATACATACGTATTGTATTATACAGGTTCTACCCATCCATTTCCGGATATAAAGGAGGGTGAGCGTCTGGTCCACAACGACTATCGTTCGATTGCAGCCCGTGCGAATAAAAGAGTCGGAATTGCAACCGCAAAAAGCATTTTTGGACCATGGACACGTTATGATAGCCCGATACTTCCAACCAGGCCAGGCCATTTTGACAATTTCCTGACTTCGAATCCGGCACCGCACATAGAGGAAGATGGTTCGGTCGTTCTTCTCTATAAAGCGAGGTCGTATAAACCGATGCCATATACAGGAGATACGTATGGACAGATGACAATCGGAGTGGCGATGTCAAAGGAGGTTTCCGGACCATATCAAGTGATGCAGGAAAAACCGTTATTTGCAGATGAATCCATAGAGATAGAGGACCCGTTTATCTGGAAAGAAGGACCTTACTATCAGATGATGGCAAAAGACATGCATGGTAACATATGCGGAGAAAAATATGGTGGCGTCCATGGTTATTCTAAGAACGGACTTGATTGGACTCTTAACATGGGAGAACGGGTCTATTCCCGTCAGGTATTATGGGATGATGGAAAAGTACGCCAGATGGGGAATTTAGATCGGCCTTTTCTCTTATTTGAAAACGGTAAGGCGACCCATATGTTTTTTGCAACGAGCGATGGGACGGAAAGCTTTTTCGATGCGGAAAATACCTGGAATATGGTGATCCCCTTAAAGCAAGATTAAAAGATTCATTCTGCCTTATTAAAGGCTTACATAGAAAGGAGTAATTAAAATGGAAGATTTTATGGATTTATGCCTTCGCAGGCAAAGCTGCAGAAATTTTAAAGATCAAGCAATAGAACATGAAAAGCTGGTTAAATGTGTTGAGGCGGCCCACCTGGCACCTTCCGGCTGCAATGGCCAGCCCTGGAGTTTTGTGGTAGTCGAAAATCCGGAACTTATGGAAAAGATAGCGGAAACTGCACAGCAGATGGGGAATGGATTTGCTTCTAAAGCACGGGCGTTTTTTGTTGTGGTTGAAGAGCATGCAAATTTAATGCCTCACGTAAAAAGTCTTGTGGACAGCCAGTATTTTGCTCCCGGCGATATTGGAGCGGCAACGGCTTATCTCTGCCTGGAAGCCGAATCACAGGGAATCGGAACTTGTATATTGGGAATGTTTGATAGAGAAAAAGTTGCTAAGCTGCTGGATATTCCGTTGGAAAAGCATATCTGCGGGTTAATTGCAGCTGGGTATCCCGTTGATCAGACCGTACGGAAGAAATCCCGCAAGCCATTGGAAGAAATTGTCCGTTTTGTTTAAACATCTAATTATAAAAGTCAGTATTTTGCCTATGGCATTGTACTGACTTTTTTCTTTTGCCAACACAAAGCTGATGTGGGACATAGTGAAATTGTTCAATATCTCGGATTTTCTTAACATCTTCTTTATACATATTTCTTTTATAATTAATACAAATAAATAAAATAATAATAAAAAAGGAGAAAACTATGCTAGAAAATTGTAGTTTTACAATCAATTCCTCGAGAAAGATGATTATTTCTTATCTATCAAAACCATTGAATATAAAATATTTGAAGAAAACCAAATTATAGATATAATTTTTAACTTTAATGGATGCACAATCGTGTAATAATACAAACAATTAGGAGATGATCGTTATTAATTATATTACTAACATAATAAGCAATTTAACTCTATCGGAAATAATCATGATAATTTTGGCGCTTGCCCTTGCATATATGGCGGTTGAGAAAAGATATGAGCCCCTGCTTCTGCTTCCATTGGCATTTGGTATGCTTATTGCTAATATATCAAATGCGGGTCTGTCCTCTTATGATGAAGGCGGACTGATTTATTATTTATATAAGGGCATTGAGCTTGGGATTTATCCTCCCATGATTTTTATCTGCATTGGAGCAATGACAGATTTCAGTCCCTTAATATCATCACCTAAGACAGCATTCATTGGTCTTGGAGGTCAGGTTGGGATTTTTGCGGCGATGTTTGGAGCATTAGGTTTAGGACATGTAATATCCTATTTTGTCCCCGGCTTTGTTAACTTCACTATGCAGGAAGCGGCGGCCATCGGAGTAATAGGAAGTTCAGACGGTCCGACTTCCATTTATATCACAAAGCAGCTGGCAAGTCATCTGCTTCCCACAATCACGATCGCAGCGTATTCCTATATGGCTTTAGTTCCTCTTATTCAGCCGCCGATCATGAGAGCACTCACCACTCAAAAAGAAAGAATGGTAATTATGCCTATTCCGAAAGAGGTATCCAGGAGAAAGAGAATTCTTTTTCCAATTGCAACTACTTTGTTAGTTCTAATCTTCGTACCTTCCGCTGCTACCTTGATATCAATGCTGATGCTTGGCAATCTTATCAGAGAGAGCGGTGTGGCAGAAAGGTTAGTCAGAATGCTTGAGGGGGATTTACTGAATCTGCTTACCTTATTAATTGGTTTATCCATTGGAGGAAGTGCAACGGCTGAGAGGGTGTTAAATATTAAAACAGTCTTTATTATTATCTTAGGCCTTTTTGCATTTATCATGGGAACAGCAGGCGGAGTACTGGTAGCTAAAATTTTATATAAATTAACTGGAGGAAAAGTAAATCCTCTCATTGGAAATGCAGGAGTATCGGCGATGCCAATGGCTGCCAGAATATCTCAAAGATTGGGACACGAATACGATCCGACAAACCATCTTTTAATGCATGCAATGGGGCCTATTGTTGCAAGTACCATAGGTTCAGCAATTATAGCAGGGATTTTTATTTCCATGTTCGGATAACAAATTAATGTAAAATAACTAAAACAATGGTATACTAGTCGTAAAAGCAACGAACACAGCCAAATAAGGCAGGAGAAGATTTTTGTTGTGCCTGTACATAAGAAAATCTTTTCAATAATAAATAACAAATGAAAAAGTGTAGGGTGACTTGTAGTGAATAAGAAAAAGGCTAAAAATATTATATTCTCTTTCTGCATTCTTTGCGGTACATTACTTATCTGCGAAGTTCTTTACCGTAATAATTTTGGATATCAGAATATAAATATTGTTATGGCTATGGCAATATTTATTATTACAGCTGTTACAGAAGGATATATTTATGGAGTATCATCTGCAGTGATAGGGGTATTTACGTATGATTTTCTCATAACTTCTCCAAGATTTGGTTTTAGTTTTACTGTGAATTTTCCGGTAACTCTTATTGTACTGCTGCTAGTCGTGCTAACCAGCAGCATTATTACAACCAGCATTAAAAAACAGGCGGAACAAGCCAGGCAGAAGTGTCAGCATGCTGAATTGCTATACAGTATTAACCGGAAGCTTCTTTCTACAAGGGATCTTGATACGATTATTAGGTACTCAATGGATTACTTAAAGGAGGAGTTAATACATTCTGTAGCTTTTTTTGAAGATATCAAACCAGATGGAAAGCTGATTCCTTACTTCCTATGGGAAGAAGATGATGTTGGGATTGAATTTTTTAAGAAAGAGGAAGTATTTAACTTTGTAAGGCTTGCCGCGGATAAGCAGGAGGCTTTGGAAGATAAAGACTATGGCTATTTCTTTCCTATAACAACTCAGAACATTACTTATGGAGTATTTGCTTTTTCTTTTAAAGAGATGGATTTAAACAAGAAGCAAAAGATGTTTCTGGAATTAATTGCGGAGCAAACGGCTCAGGCACTTAGAATGTACTGGCTAATGGCAGAGCAGCAGGAAACTAAGGTAATGATGGAAACGGAAAAAGTAAAGAACAGCTTTTTAAGAAGTATATCTCACGATTTAAGAACTCCGCTTACCGGTATTATAGGGGCCAGTTCTACTTTACTGGAAGAGGGGGATAAAGTTCCTTATGAAGTACGGGCCAAACTGGTAGAGGGGATACAAAATGATTCCCAATGGCTTTTAAATATGATTGAAAATATATTGTCCATTACAAAGATTCAGAATAATGATATGGTGATTGATAAATCCGAAGAAATCGTTGAAGAGGTGATAGAAGGGGCTGTCTTAACTTTTCACAAGCGCTTTCCTAATACCAAAATCACGATTAGTCAGCCTGATAATGTGATTTTACTCCCCATGGATATAATGCTGATCTCTCAAGTCCTCACGAATATTCTGGAAAATACACAAAGACATGCCGGGGGCAGGAGATCGGATGTGACATTAGAGGTAAAAGAGGAGGACAATTTTGTGCGTTTTATTATAACAGATACAGGTCCGGGAATAGATCCAAAGATTCTTCCTATGCTATTTAACTTTACGATTACGCAGGAGAACCCATATAAAGATTCAAGGCGAAATTTGGGAATCGGGCTCTCCATTTGTAAAACCATAATCAGAGCCCATGGAGGAGAAATACAAGCAAATAATCGACCGGAAGGCGGAGCACAATTTGTGTTTACGTTACCTCTTGGCGATTAGTATTGATTTTTAAAGATTGTTTGCGCCTGCGGATCAAAGAATGCAGTTTATAGAAAGGTGTTGCTATGGAAAATAAACACGTTATTATGATAGTAGAGGATGAAGACGCAATCATCGAATTTATTTCTGTTAAATTGGAATTACAAGGCTATAGGGTATTGAAAGCCGTCAATGGGCAAGAAGCCATTTCCTTTGCCTCATCCCATTGCCCGGATTTAATTTTGCTGGATTTGGGACTGCCGGATATGGATGGTATGGAAGTACTTAAGTCGATCAGAAGCTGGAGTATGGTTCCTGTGATTATTATATCGGCAAGGAATGATGAGAAATGCATTGTTTCTGCTCTTGACAGCGGTGCAGATGACTATATTACAAAACCTTTCAACAATGCGATTCTGGTGGCAAGAATCGGAACCGCTCTGCGAAGAGGGCATATATCGAAAATAAAGAACAGCATATTGAATCAGCCATTTCATTCGGCAGATTTATATATTGATTATGATAAGAGAATCGTTACGGTAGCCGGAGAAGCGATACATTTAACCCCTATTGAATACCGGATTATCGTTCTTCTCTCTCTGAATGCAGGCACTGTATTGACACATGAATTTCTATGCCGTGAGCTCTGGGGGCCATATGTGAACAAAAGCAAAGCCCTTCGGGTAAATGTTGCAAATCTGAGAAGGAAAATTGAAAAAGATACGGCGAATCCTCAATACATCATAACAGAAATGGGAGTAGGATACAGATTGTTAGAAGATATAGGATAGTCGAACGGGATTTGTATAAGAACAGAGACGTTGGGTTTGAAAAACCTGACTTCTCTGTTCTTTTAATTAGGATTAAAAAGGGGAAGATTACTGAATACTCATGCTTGACATATATATCACTCTGATATAATATAAATGTATCAGAGTGATATAAGGAGACTGGAACATGAACATTTTGTTTGTTAATGCAAATTTATACGGTCACATAAACCCGACGCTTGGACTGGTAAAGAGGTTGACCGGGAGAGGAAACATAGTCAGCTACTTTTGCTCCGCCCAGTTTTCGGATAGTGTCTTACAGGCCGGAGCGAGATGGATTGGGTATAGCAGCCGCTTGGATCAGTTTTTAAAGGATTACCGGCCAACGGACAGGCATCCGTTTTTTATGCTTATGGAATACATGTTACAATATGATGAAGTGATGCTTCCGGAAATATTGGAACATGTGGCTGAAAACCAGTATGACATGATTGTTTGCGATTCTATCTTTGGAGGAGCATGTTTTTTAAAACAGATTCTCAAGATACCGGTATTGTGTTCCCATTCTTCTTTTGCCATGAGTAAAGCTCCGGTTCCTGAGGAGATGCTTGTAAAAGGATATCACTCACAATTGGATCATTGCTATGAAATTCTGGAAAGACTATTTGAATGCTACCATATTGAGAAACCAGGACTGGATCAGGTTTTTACCAGCAAAGGAGATATGAATATTGTATACACTACCAGGGAATTTAACGGAGATAACAGTATGGAGGAGCCGGAATATTTATTTGCCGGTCCATCCATTGACAGGCATCAGGAAACGGCAGATATTGATTATAGAGAAATGGAGGACAGAACGCTTATTTATATTTCTCTTGGGAGCCTTAATACAGATCATATTGATTTTTATAATTTGTGTATTTCTGCATTTCGTGATACTGGTTATTTTGTGTGTATGTCAACTGGAAGTAAATGTGATGCTTCTGAATTGATTGAACTACCATCAAATTTTATGGTAAAGAGTTATTTTCCACAGCTTGAGGTATTAAAACGGGCGGATGTATTTATAACGCATGCAGGTTTTAACAGTGTGAATGAAGCTTTGTATTTTGGAGTGCCGATGCTTGCGTTGCCGCAGGTAAATGACCAGCATATGGTGGCGAGGCGGCTTGTTTCCATGGATCTGGGCATGGCAGAAAGCATGAAAGAGCTGTCATCAGAGATACTCAGATCTAAAACAGAAGCCCTTCTTTTGAACAGGCAAGTGAAAGAAAACTGTATCCAAATCTCTCAAAAGATGAGGGAAGCAGGAGATCTGGAACAGGTTGTGAAGAAGATAGAACGATATGGGATGACGTGGAAGGAGAAGGAAAAGCCATGGCTTTGAAAAACAAATCTATGTATGCAATATTAGGGATTTTAAGTTTATCATCAGGCACTGGTTATGATATCAAGAAGTACTGCGATACGGTGCTTGCAGGATTTTGGAATGAAAACTTCGGTCATATCTATCCAACGCTGAAAAAATTATTGGAGGATGGATTGATCGATATTGTATCAGGGGAAAAGAATGCCAGGAAAGTGGAGTATCGAATCACTGAAAAAGGAAAGCAGGAGTTTGATGCATGGCTTTTAGAAGAGACCTTGCTCCAGCCGGTGCGCTCTGAGTTTATGCTTAAATTATTATTCTCAAGCAGCCGGCCTAAGGAAAGCGTAATCCGGATGCTGAATGATTACAAAGAAATACATGAAAAAAAGCTGGAACAATATCTTCAAATGCAAAGGGATTTAGAGAAGGGAATCAAGGAGATAACGAAGGAACGGTCACGTTTTATCAAAGCGGTTCTTAGAAAAGGAATCATATCCTGCGAGGGTACGATCCTTTGGTGTGAAGAAACAATAAAAGATGTCTGATGATACAGGATAAAAGCAGTTAATTGTTGAAAAAGTAATTACCGGTCATTTCATGATTTTATCTGCATAGTTTCCTGGGAAATACAAAAACTATCGACAGATAGGAGGTATCATTATGGCAAAAGCTGGTATGAGAAGACCGAGTCCTTATGATTCAAACAATCATGGAACGGAGAATCAAGAGAAAATGCATCGACCAAAAAATGAGCAGGCCCATGTGCCGGAAATCCAGGGAGCTGCGAAAAATGGAAATGACAAAGCCGGTCCGATCAATGCACCAAACTGGGCTAGAGACGATTACAAAACGGGAAATAAGCATGACGGTGTATAATAAAGAGGGTGCCGCTTCGCAGCTGTAAATCAGCTATGAAGCGGCACCCTGCTTATTATGTCATTTTCAAAAGGCTATTCTTTTAAGTAATCCATAACTCCCTGCCAAAGCATACTTCCGGAGGGTTGATGTTCTGCATCACACTGGGTTTTCGCCTGCTCGCTCATTTCTGTTAAGTTATAGCCGTCTTTTAAAACGGAAAACTTAAAAGCTCCCGGAGACAGGGCATGATGCGGACAATCATAGATGCATTTCAAACACCACATACAATTGGATCCAAACTTTGGGAGACCGTTTTGGATCTTAATGTTATTAGCTGGACATTTTCTTTCACACAGACCACATTGGGTACATTCTTTTGAGGCATGGATAGATAAGCCGAAGATTTTTGCACCAAAGTGCTCTGCTTTGCCTATAAATGCAAAAAAACGATCAAGAACCCTGGGCTTTGTAAGGGCTATCTTACCGGATAAGATCTCTGTGATGGCCTGGGTAACTTTTTGCGGAATAACATGAAGCAATTGGAGATTTATTTGGTAATCCGCCTGAGAGGCATAATTAGACGGCATAACAAACATTTTTTCGTAGATCATATGATACCCTTTTTTTACCAGCAAACGCTTACAGTGAACGCGGCAGGCAGTGTTGGGTGAAATTTCGCCTCCGCCGGAAACTGAGATGACTGCGGCAGGCATATTCTGTGTTTTGGGCAGATTTTTTATCCATTGTTCCACGAGAGTGGTCAGCCTGAAGGCATATACAGGAGAGAAAATGATCAGAAGATCCGATGCTTTTTCCTCATGATATGTATTGCCGCGAGATATATCAATTACATTTACATGGATTCCCGATTTTATAAACTGGGTTTCAAAGCAGGAAACAATGGCTTTTGTGCCCCCTGTTCCAGAAAAATAAGCTAAAGTTACAGCCTTAACGGCAGGCGTTCTATCATTCATATAAGTCTCCTTTGATATAAAGAGCGAGTTTACTGCTTAAAATATTCATAATCTTGGTGTCCGCATGTGAACCAGCTGAAGAAATCGATCCTGCGATGGGGAAGAATCCTTAAGTTCTTTGTTTGGAAAACTTTTGTCAAATTCTTTTGCTTTTGCTTCGTCTATATTAAATATCGGGTCTTCAAAGAAACGGCCGGAGCAATCAGACAATACCCTCTTAGTCAGTTCGAAAGCCAGTAATGAAGCAGCGTACATATTGTCAGATGTACCGATTCTGTATGTTTCAGCCGGAACAAAACCAAATCTGCTGTAATAGGAGGGGTCACCATAAATTAATATTGCCTTGTAGCCCAAATCCTTTGCAAGCTTTTTGGTGTGTTCGATGAGTAAGGTTCCGATTCCCTGCCCTTGAAGCTCAGGAAAAACTGAAATTGGACCAAAGCTGATAACCGGATATATCTCCCCGTTATCACACCGTATATTTGCTTTTGTATACATAATGTTACCGACAAGCGTTTCTTTTTCAGTGGCGACGAAGTCCAGTTCTTTTATAAATGACTCTGATTCCCGCATTATGTGCACCAGATAGTGCTCATTACAGCCGGGGGCATAATGATTCCAGAACGCTTCCCGCGTCAAATCTTCAACGATCCGGTAATCGGATGCTCTTTCCTGGCGTAACCGAATATTCTCCCTTTGCATGAATTTTCCCTCCAAACATTTATATCATATTTCGATATATTGTATATCTGCAAAGTAAATTTGTAAAGGAATATTATAAACAGCAAGCCGCTTTTCGTTATAAAAAGCGGCCTCTGGGATTTCTGTATTAATTTTCTATTTATGTCAAAGCTCGTTCACTGGCTGTTTCGTCCTATGCAAAAGCACAGCGCCAAATGCCATGATAACAAAAAACACGATCAGATAAGCGATTGCAGCAATTCCGTGGGCAAACCAGGCGGCAGCGATCATAAATATACAGCCTGCAAGGGATATGCAGGGCATAAGGATTCTGTTGAAAAAATTAAGCTCTTTCCCTTTTTTCATGAACATAATAAAAATAGGAATGTACAGTGCGTAAATTGTAATAATGGGTAATTCTGAAGAATCAAAGCTGAAGAACCCAAACCAGTTGTCGGTTAAGTTTGCCCCATAAAAGTAAAATAACCAGAGGCTGCAAAGAAATAACCCCATGATTGCGGAATTAACTGGCATATTAGTCGCCGGATCCACCTGGCTGAAAACTCTGGGCTTAGGACCAAGACCCCTTGCAGCGATAGAATAAATTCCACGTGTACAGCCAAGCATCAGCCCGTTTAAGGTCCCCAGGCATGAAATAATGACGAATACAAATAAAAGGGAACCGCCTGCAGAGGTGAAAATTGTTTGGAATGCCAGCTTTGCACCGGTTTCACCGCCAGCCATCATCACCTCATTTTTAATCGTTCCGGCCAAACCGATATAATAAAGGATGTAAACGGACATAGTAATAAAAGTACCTGCAATCAAAGCCAAAGGAAGATTTTTCTTTGCATTTTTTAATTCTGCGTTAATGCAGGTTGCAATGATCCAGCCTTCGTAGGCAAAGCTTGCTGCTACAACAGCCGTAAACAACCCGTTGGTAGTACTTTGGGATACGTAGTGGGTGAAATTATACACCGTCATACCGCTTCGAAGTCCTGAAAACGTTCCGACAACAGCCATTAAGAAGAGAGGAATCAGTTTGATGACCGTGGTGCTTACCTGGAATTTTCCTGCCAGAACAGGAGATAACGCATTCATTGTAAAGCTTGAAACCAGATAAAGGCAGGCTATGGTCATACATTCTCCGCCAGTAATGGAAAAGCCAAAGATTACGCAGGTATACCGTGCGGAGACCCATGCAAGCACCGAGGTAATTGTGGGATAATAAATCATAGCCATAAACCAGCCGACATAATAGGCATACTTTTTCCCCATTGTTGCTTCTGCATAATCTACCACCCCATTGATAAACTGATATTTAGTAGCCATGACAGAAAACGTGTAAGCGCAGGAAATCATTATGATACCTCCGATCACCCACGCCAGGATGCCTTCCTTTAAATTGCCGCCGGTTGCCGTAAGGATCTTTTCCGCCTTAAAAAACACACCGCTTCCGATGACGATGCCTACAACCATTGCAATAGCTGTAAAAAGGCCATATTTCTTTTCTAATTTCGGTTCCATAGTTTAACCAGTCCTATCATTTCATAGGATTCCTTTTTTAAATTATTCTTTCATCATCAAAGAAAATAAATGCCATACAACTAATGTAATATCATTACGGCCCTATTTATTAATGAGGAAACTTTTTTTATTTTATCATAAAATTCGATATAAAACAGCATTATTTTTCCTGTTTGAAGTTTATTTTTTATTAAGATAACAATTTTCCAATAATGGAAAATATAGGTGCAAAAGAATGGCCGGGATTGACAGCATGGCCGGAAATAATGTATGATAAATATCAAATATGGGGGAGTCTTTGAGCGCCTGAGGCGTAAAAAAGAGTAAAAGGAGAGAGGGGCATGGCAAAAATTAAGGAGTATACTCTGGAAAATATCAAAGAGATCTGTGAGTTTGGCAAGGCGATCTCGTCACCTGTCCGGCTGGAGATCATAAAGCTGTTATACCAGGACAATTATTCAATCAGCCAGATCGCGGAAGCTCTTGATCTTCCCCAGTCCAGTGCTGCTTTCCATTTGAAGCTTCTTGAGGCGGCGGATTTGATCCGTATGGAAGAACAGCCGGGAAGCCATGGGACCATGAAGGTATGCAGCCGGAAACAGGATTATGCCAATCTCTGCTTCCTGCCCAGAAGCAGCCAGATCAATGAGGTGTTAAGCGTCGAAATGCCGGTAGGCGCATTTGTGGACTGCAGTATTTCTCCTACCTGCGGCTTATATTCTCCTTCTGGAGTGGTGGGAATGGAGGACAAGGTATACAGCTTTTATCTGCCGGAACGGATAGATGCCGGTCTTTTGTGGACCTCCAAAGGCCATGTGGAATACCGGTTCCCCAATCAGCTTCCTTCAGGGAAACGGCCCGTACGGCTGTCCTTTACCATGGAGATATGCTCGGAAGCTCCCGGGTATGCGGAGGACTGGAGGTCCGACATTACCATGTGGATAAACGGTGTGGAATGCGCCACCTGGTGCTGTCCGGGGGACTTCGGGTCAAGAAGGGGGAGATTCACACCTTCCCTGTGGCCGAATGGTTCTACCCAATACGGTCTTTTGGTAAAATGGGAGATTAAGGGAGACGGAAGCTATATCAATGGAGAGCGGGCCTCAAAAGTAAGAATCAACGACATCGGGCTTTCAGAGAACGCCTTTATCAGCATGACAATCGGGAATCGTAAGGATGCAAAATATGAGGGCGGCTTTAATCTTTTTGGTAAGACCTTCGGCGATTATGCCCAGGATATTATTATGGAAATCGAATATTGATGATATATGGGGACAGAAAAAACAGCCGTCCGGAAAATATGCATATTTTCCGGACGGCTGTTTTTTCGTTGCCATGCGCATGGGAGAAGAGAACGATGGATTATAACAGGGATTCTATTTTTCTAAATGATAGAAATAAAAGATAAAACAGTAATATTGTTGTAAATAGATAAAATATACAAAATATCAAATAAAATAGAGAATAATATATTGACTAACACAACAAAAAGGTGTATGGTTGATTTATTGAAACAGTAATACTGTTGTTAGCCAAGCTTTTATTGGACAAAAAACGACAGGCTGTTTTATGGTTTGTGAGGTAACGAAAAAAGACAAGGAGGTAATTATGAGAAAGGGCAAAAAATGGATGGCTGCATTAGGTGCAGCGGCACTGGTTATGGCGGCAATGTCAGGATGTGGAAGCAGCGCGTCAACGCAGACAACTGCGGGTACCCAGACGGCACAGGGGACCCAGGAGAGCAAGGAAACTTCCGGTGGGGAAACGTCAGCAGCAGCGACGGAAGAAACAAAGAATGTTAATGATGACGGAACGGTCAACAATCCGGAGCAGGTGGCAGTGGATGCCAACAAGCTGGTTATGTGGTCTCTGTTCAGCGGCGGTGACGGCGGTTTCATGACCAAGATGATTGAGGAGTATAACGGTACGAACCCGACGAAACAGGTACAGTCCATCATGCTGGTATGGGCGGATTATTATACAAAGCTCCAGACAGCCGTTGCTGCCGGAAAAGGGCCGGATATCGGCATTTCCCACGCGTCCTCTCTTCCTCAGCTGGTGGAAGACGGTGTGGTACAGCCGATCACTTCCTATCTTGACGAGCTGGGGATTGATTTAAGCCAGAATTATTCACAGGCCTCCATTGATGCCGTGACGTTTGACGGAGAAGTCTATGCGGTACCTTTGGACACTCATGCAGAGATCATGTATTTCAACAAAGAGATATTGGAAAAGGCCGGTGTGACCTTAAATGCGGCAGGGGGCGTTGATATTAAGAGCGCGGATGACTTTTATGCTGTTTGTGATAAAATCAAAGCCGTAATCCCGGAAGATGGCACAACCATCGCCATTACCAATAACGGAGACGATCCGTACCGTTTGTGGTGGGCAACCTATTTCCAGATGGGAGGAACCCCTATCGTCAGCGATGACGGCAAGAAGGTTACCCTTGATAAGGAAAAGGCAGTAAAAGCGGCGGAGTTTGTAAAGGGACTGTATGACAAGGGTTATGTTGCTGAAGGCATTGATGACCACCAGAAATTTTTCCAGACCGGAAAAGCCGGAATCTGCATCGGCGGAACCTGGGCGGTAGGCGCTTTTGAGCAGACGGATAACTTAAGCTTTGTACCCATGGCATTCCCCAAGCTTTTTGATACCGATAACTGCTGGGCTGATTCCCATACCTTCATTCTTCCTACAAAGAACTCAAGGAATGAAGCCGACAGCAAAGCAGCGGTAGAATTCATGGTAGCTGCATCCATGAAAGGCGGCGTGACCTGGGCAGGCTCCGGCCAGATCCCGGCATGCAGGGAGGTTCTTGCAAGTGACGCCTATAAGGCACTTCCATACAGAAGCAGCTACATGTCTGAGGTGGAGAAAGCAGTCCTTCCGGCAAAGGTATCTACCTTCAACGGAATGAAGAAAGGGATGATCGACAGCCTGGATACCATCTGGACAGGAAAGGGAGATGCTGCCTCCGGAATTGATGCCCTGTATGATGAGCTTGAGTCAAACCTTCCGTAACGTTTAATGAGACAGAGGGGGGAATCATTCTCCCCTCTTTGTAAAAAGGATTGCATGGTTAGGGAGGACAGTAATTTGAGCAGAAGCAGAAAAATAAGAGATATGGCTACAGGCCTGGGATTGTGCCTACCTTTTTTGGCCTTATATACGGTTTTTACCATATGGCCGGTGATTCAGGGGCTGTATGTAAGCCTGCATAAGTGGTCCTTAATGGGTAAGGTAAAATTTGTAGGACTGGATAATTATACGAAATTTTTATCGGATCAGAAGTTTGTTGACGCACTGGAACATACGATCATCTTTGTCATCCTTTCCGTACCTTTTCTGGTGATCATGGCTTTGATACTGGCGCTGTTTGCCAACAGGCCGGTGAAAATCAGGCGTGGGTTAAGGGTCGCATATTATCTTCCAAGTATTATATCCGTTTCTGTTGCGTCCTTTATTGCAAAATATATGTTTGCACCCTATATGGGTTTTGTAAACGGAGTTCTGCATCTGACCGGAATTTTAGGTCCCGGATCGGAAATCCAGTGGTTGATTGACACAAATCATGCATGGGCGGTAGTAACCATGATGACCGTATGGTGGACCGTGGGATTTTCCATGCTATTATATTTATCAGCTCTGCAGGATATTTCACCGGAGATTTACGAGGCGGCAGAAATCGACGGGGCGGCGAAGTGGCAGCAGCTGTTTTCCATTGTTCTGCCTTTATTAAAACCAACCACCTATTTAATCGTCATGCTGCAGATCATCGCCAGCTTTAAGGTGTTCGGCCAGATCCAGTTAATCACGGCAGGGGGGCCGGCAGGAAGTACAAAACCCTTGATCCAATATATTTATGAAACAGGATTTACGAAGAACAATATGGGCTATGCTGCGGCCATGTCCTATGTGCTGTTTGCAATTCTGGTCGTATGTACGCTTATCCAGAAAGCGGTTCAGAGGAAGGGGGAAAGGGAAGATGAAGCGTAAGAAAGTAAAAGCAGGGAGCATTGCTTTAACTCTTTTGTCCGCAGGGCTGGCCGTCATATTTCTGGCACCTGTGATCTGGGCCTTTTTCGTATCCCTGCAGTATGAGGGGAAGCAGATCAAAAGTGTGGGCAGCTGGTTTACGCCTCCCTACACATTTGGGAATTATCTGGATCTGATCATCGGCTCCGATGTTGCCAAGTGGCTGATGAATTCCGTGATCGTTGCAGTGCTTGTTACAGTTTTAACAGTCCTGTTTTCCGCCATGGCTGCCTATGCTCTGGCAAAAATTAAGTTTATGGGGAAAAATAAACTGTATATTTACTTTTTGTTAGGACTCATGGTACCGGGGGAAGCGACCATTGTGCCGCTGTTTATTACTGCCAATGGATTAAAGCTGATTGATACATACGCAGGATTGCTTTTTCCGTCCGTGGCGGTATCCATGAATCTGATTATCATGGTGACGTTTTTTAAGGGCCTTCCGGATTCCCTCATAGAAGCCGCCAGGATCGACGGGGCCGGAGAGATTATGATTTTTGCCCGGATCATCATGCCCTTATCAAAGGCAGTGATTTCTACCATCAGCATTTTCGCATTTATCGGAAGCTGGAATAATTATCTGTGGCCTCTGCTCTGCGCCATGGACAGCAGTAAATTTACATTGCCTGTGGGTATTCCCATTTTTGCCGGAACCTATACCGTGGATTATGTGAAACCGATGACGGCTAATATGATCGCATCCATCCCTGCCATCATCATTTATCTGATATTTGAAAAACAGATCGTGCAGGGTATCACGATGTCCGGTGTTAAGGGATGAGCAGGCTGGAAAGAGGAAAGGAGAATTATTACATGCTATGCTATCAGAAAGACTATCCAAGACCACAGTTTGTCCGTAGGGACTGGATTAATTTAAACGGTGTTTGGGACTTCGATTTTGATGATGACAATAAAGGAGAAGTTAATTGCTGGTATGAGGGCTTCCATACGGAAAAAGAGATATGCGTACCCTTTACTTATGAAACAAAGAAAAGTAAGATCCATGACGAAGGGGTACACCATTATGTGTGGTATGGCCGCAGATTCCAGGCGGAGAAAGAAAAATTATCAGGAAATAAGCTGTTTCTTCATTTCGAGGGAAGTGACTTCCTGACAAAGGTATGGATCAATGGGCAATTGGCCGGAATGCATGAAGGCGGATATTCCCGTTTTTCCTTTGATATCACAAACCTTGTAAAGGATGGAGAGAACCTTGTAGTCGTAAAGGCCGAGGATCATATGGATCCCCAGCAGCCAAGGGGAAAACAGCGTTGGGTTTCTGAAAATTTTGGCTGCTGGTATGTGCAGACGACAGGAATCTGGAAGACCGTATGGATGGAGTATGTACCGGACATCAGCTTAAGCTCGGTGAAAATGACCCCTAATTTACAGTCAGGCGGGCTTGAACTGGAATATACCGTGGACTGTCCAATGCCTCTCGACGGGAGAAGGCTGGAGGTAGAGGCAGCTGTCAGCTTTGGTGGCAGGTTTGTGATAAAGACACTGACCGGCATAGGGAAAAATCCCACAAAGGCTTTCATTGATCTGGAGGCAGCCGAGGAAGATAACCCATGGGGAATATGTACATGGACCCCTGGGGAACCCCGGCTTTATGATATCTACTTCCGTACCCTTTATGATGGAGAGGTGTGTGATGAAGTCGGATCCTATTTTGGAATGCGTGAGATCCGGATCGATGGTCCAAACATTCTTTTAAACGGGGTACCATTATATCAGAGACTGATCCTTGATCAGGGGTATTGGGAAGAAACCCATTTGACACCGCCGGATGAGGAAGCGCTGATCGAAGATATTGATAAAATTCATGCCCTGGGGTACAACGGTTTGAGGAAGCATCAGAAGATAGAAGATGAGAGGTTTCTTTACTGGTGTGACGTTAAGGGAATGCTGGTCTGGAGTGAGGCACCTGCCGCTTATGTTTATACCGACCGCGCCGTGGAACTGTTTACCAGGGAATGGCTTGATATTGTTAAGCAGAATTATAATCATCCTTCCATTATTACATGGACTCCGTTAAATGAATCCTGGGGGATTCCCCGGGTCGAGACGAACAGGAGTGAGCAGCATTTTACCGAGGGGATTTATCACCTGACGAAAAGCATTGACAAATACCGTCCGGTAATCGTAAATGATGGCTGGGAGCATACGGTTTCCGATATCATCACCCTACATGATTACGAGGAAAAGGGGGAGGTACTAGGGAAGCGTTATACAGAATACAAGGAAGAGATTTTAGCGGCAGAGGTTTACCATTCCACCTCTAAATCAGCTTTTGCCAATGGTTTTTCTTACAAGGGCCAGCCGGTGATAATCAGTGAGTTTGGCGGCATCGCGTTTGACAGTGACAAAGAGGGCTGGGGGTATGGGAACAAGGTCAATACAAAAGAGGAGTTTATAAATAGGTTTGAGAGTATTACGACTGCCATTAAGGAGATCCCCTATGTATGCGGCTATTGCTACACCCAGGTTACGGATGTGCAGCAGGAAGTCAATGGATTAATGGATATCAGGAGAAACTTTAAAGTGGATCCTGAGAAGATAAAGGAAATTAATGAGAAGAGAGTGGCATTTTGGAGGGATGAACTCCGGTAGCAGACGCCTCTTGTCAGAGTTTATTATTTATTATTGTTATTTATAAAAACAGTCACTCCTGTAAGGGTATTTGCCTTTTTACAAGAGTGACTGCTGTTTTTATTGGAGATTCGTTTCTTTTATTTTGATGCTACGATAGACTGTACATACGAAAGCATTTCTTCCCTGGATTGTACCGTTTGAGTATGATCGATAATTTGCTGCTGCGTCTGGGTGGGTAAGGAGAAAAAATAATCCATTGCTTTATATTCTTCAAGAGCCAAACCAAGACCTACCGGCAAGTCCGCACCGCTTGTATAATTTCCCATATTTAAACCTCGTTGTATTAAGATCTTTCCATTATCTGTTTTTCCTGCTCTTCAATCATCTTTTTAACCATATATCCATATTGATAAGATGTCATGTTGCCATAATCATTGCTTTTTAAAGGGAAGCCGGTTTCTTCGGCGATTTCATACTTAAACCGGTCAAGAGCCTCCCTTGCTTCCGGAATTACATTTTTGTTTGGCATATAGAATCACCTCAATTCGTTTTATAACTATTATGAGGTTTTTTGAAAAAAATATTCAAACGCATAATATAACCTCCCTTTCCGGCAGACACTGCCTGAAAGGGAGGCACATAAAAAAGTTAAATAAAAAACCACCAGACAAGAATGGACAGACCAGCACCTGTTATGCAGCAGATCGCATCATTCATCGTATCCACAAGACCGGCAGGCTGAAGTGCTTTTTCAGATACATGGTTATTCGAAGTATGGAACTTTTGCCAGCGCTGCGCATTCCCATGAGTGATACAGTCGCTTATATATTCAAGCACTTCCCAAATCACATGAAGTGTTACGGAAAAAGTAAAACCAAACAACAGGATCACCAATTTTATAATACCGGAGCCTGTTCCGGCGAATGCAATTCCAAAACCCGCAAACCCAACGCCCGACAGGAAATGGATCGCCCGGTCCCACCATTTATATTTATCATAAAAAAGGTATGAGCTGCCCAGGTATAAAGCCATGAATATGATGGTAAAATACACGAGGATGCTGAAGCCATCAATTCTAATGTTAAATACAGCATTTAGAAGTTCCGGCAAGAAGGACAATGCAAAAACCAGGATAACGGATTTCATTAACTTAAATTCCCGTTTGAAAACATGATAAACTGCCAACGCAAATAAAGCGCACCGAAAAATTATCTCGCAGAGACTCAAAAGTTTCATATGATCACCTCACGAGTTGAGTATGTGCAGCGGCTGGAAAATTATTCGTTTTGGTAATATTAAACCCTGTTTTTTAAAAACGAAATTCCTGCATAACCAGTTTTTCCGCGTATTCTTCCACGGATTTTTCAATCCTTCGATATGTCTCAAGGACTTCTTTGCCTTTTTCGGTTAAACGTGTGCCTCCCCGCTCATTTCCGCCCTTTTCAGAAATAACAACAGGAAATCCCAGTTCTTCTTCCAGAGTCCGAATCATTCGAATGGCTTTTGGATAGGAAATTCCTGTTTGTTCCGTTGCTTTTTTTATGGATTTACACAGTTCAATGGCATCTAACATTTCTTTTACGCCTTTGCCAATAAAAATTTTATCTTTACCGATTCTTATTCTTGTAACTACGCGCATGATTTATCACCTCAGATTTGCGTGTTCTTTGTTAAAAGGTAAACCACAGCTTTGACACATTGTCACTTCTGCCATATTTATCATTCCTTCCGTAGAGTAACTCATCAATCGTCAGCCGATATTGTCAATACAAGCTAACTTCATTATAAAGAGTGCCATGTGGATTGTCAACGGCAATGCCTGGCTTCTCTGATAGGCTTCGTTCTGATGAGACGTTGTTAAGATGGCGTTAAGATGATGTTAAGATTATTGTTTCTCTATTCCTTTTATTGGCAATTTTCACTAAAATAGAGACAGAATAGGAGGGGTGATATATGAATGGGGTTATTGTTTTATTAATTGTTGTTTATGCAATCATAGGTGGGTTGTCCACTCTGTATCTGTTTTTTAGCATGCCTGCTGTTATTATATGGAAGTTCTACAGGAAGTTTAAATATCACATATCCTTAATGGATTGAGCGGCGCTTAAAATCCAAATCTTAAAGGGTGTCCCTGAACTATGATTTTCATAGGAAGGGACACCCTTATGCGTATCAAACTGCCGGATCTTGCCTGCCAGCTCATTTCTTTACCTGGAATACATAGGCTTATTCCGGTCCCGGCAGACAGATTATACATTGGTAAGCCTGCGAAACAGATTGTTTATGTCCAGCTGGCCATATCCCCATATGTTGTTTGGAAAAACATTAGCCCCTTCCCGCCGGGCCCCTCTTATAATCAGGCGGTTGACATCGTATCCGGTCATGGAAGTATAATTTCCTCTGGAAATGCCCCATTCCAGGATCATGGCAATGGCGCCGGCTGTATGGGCAGCAGCAGCCCCAGTTCCGGTTATGGATCCATATTGATTCCTGAGAATGGCACAGGGAAGCTGGTAGCCAGGGGCGGCGATATCCGGTTTGACCAATCCGCTTCTTGTATAGCCCCTGCTTGATTCTATGAGTATGCTGTCATTAATCTGGTTATAGGCAGTAACCGTCAGCTGATGGAGACCATTTCCGGGAGACGTTATGGTGGTATCCGGATTCGGGCTGAGAAAAAAGGTCTCATTTGAAAGAAGATCTCCGGAAGGCAGCCAGGAGTGAAAGGATATGGGCTCATTATCAATGCTTTGAATCCGGATGCTCCAAACTCCTGGAAGGGCATTCCTAAAACGCAGCAATATGAGCTGATCCCCGGTTTCCTCTTCAAATATAAAATTATTCACCCAAAGCATACTTGGGGTAAAAATGAAGTTAAACATTCTGCAGGATCCAATGGTGGGATAGATCAGCTGAGTGGATTCCCGGTTTGGGGTAGAAATATCAACAGCGAACCGTCCTAGAGCGTAAGGCCATATTTCCATGGAAAACATTTTATCATTTTCTCCAACTCTTAATTCAAAGTCATTGTAAAAGGGCGGCTCTGTTGTGTTGTTAAAGTAATGCCTGCGGTCATTTCCTTCATTCCCTGCTGAAACAGAAAGGCCGATACCGGGAAGTCTTCCCAGGTAGTTCAAGTAATTACTGAGTGCGCCGCTGCCGTCATGCCCGCCGCTGCTGCTGCCAAGGGCGATGCATATAACCACAGGACGGCTTACACTTTGCGCAAAGGAATTTAAGTAGCGTATTCCAAGTATAATATCTGATTCCTGAAAGCATACGGTGTTTTCCGGTACAAAAAAGATTTCCTTCAGATTTTGCTTTGCGTCTTTCAGCTTTACAACCACCAGTTCAGATTCCGGAACAATGCCGGAAAAGGTACCTTCGGCATTTGGTTTGCCGGCGATTACGCTGGCAATAGACGTGCCATGACCGTTGGTGTCGACGGAAGGTACAACAGATAAGGGATTATCTGATTTAAGGGCCAGATTGATAATTTCCTTTCTATATTCAGTACCAAATGTGAAACCCTCGGGAATAGGACCGTTCTGTATGGATTGGTCCCAGATGGAGAGGATTCTGGTGGTGTTATCATTATAAAGAAAGGCCTGGTGCTGGTAATCAATTCCGGTATCTATGACTCCAACGATGATTCCCTGCCCAAACAGGCCTAAAAAGGGATTTCTTTGAACAGTGCCGATTCCTGATTTTTCAATGCTGATAGTGGAAGTCGGCGCATAGAGAGTCGGAAAGCTGTGATAAGGATACAAGCCCAGGTTACAGGGATCTGAGTTGGTCTTAGGAATATGAACTAAAGAGTGCCTGAAATTCAGCGTAGTAATGTTATCCCCGGAAGCATACATGGGGATTGAAACATTGTTAATTATAAGGTCATAGAAGTCATTGTCCAGAATCTTTTCCAAATTTCAGCCTCCAGGTCTGATTCAAAAGGAGCATTTGTTTTATATTATGCAGCAGGAGTGCTATTATGAGCAGCATAGAGGTTTGTTTTATCCTGGATCTGTTAAAGATTTTGACAATGTGGTTGTCTATCCTGCCGATTGCCGGCGGCAGGATTATCCAGGTATTCCATAAATGGCAGGACTCTTGCAGATACAAAGGAAGGGGCTGAAAAAGGGAACTGGTTGGACAGAGGAATTTGCTAATATGATAAAATAAAATGATAAAATATCTATAATAGATTGACAAATATAGCAAAGCAGGTAGTATAATAATCATTAGGTATTAAAATTATCTTACAACTAAGGAGGCATATTATTATGAAGTTATTTAGATGTACAGTATGTGGCTATGTTTATGAAGGGGAAACCGCACCGGAAAAATGTCCAAAGTGTAAAATGGGTGCGGAGAAATTTGAAGTGCTTAGTGAAGAAGATGCGGAGAAAATATATCGTTCTGACCGTACCAATGCCATTCATATGGAAATCATCACGTTAGCAGAAAAAATCATCGCATTAAGCAAGGAAGGAATTGAGGATAATTTAGATCCTAAATGTGTATCCGCTTTCACCCAGGCAAAGGATGAAGCATGGGTAATTAAACAAAGATCAAAAACAGAACTTGCAGGACATATGAAATTGGGTAAATACTAATTGCCATAAAAGTGCCCCGGCAAGAAATTTTTTAATGTTCATGAAAAACAAAAACACCGGGATATCTTGTATTTACAAGAAGATCCGGTGTTTTTTGCTTTTTACGGGAACCGGAAATCGATGGGGAACTGTCGTTTCCTGATGTAATACTTTTGCAGTCCTGGTTTAATATTATCTGAATTTTAAACGATATATTGATCGTTCGCGGTTTTTTAGATAAAATCATACTGGAGCAGGAGTTTGAATTACTTATCAATTCTATAATGCGAGGTGCAGATATGGTATATTACTTAGATGAAGAGGTTCTAATAAGAACTATGATTGAAACAGACCCTAAAGTCATTTGTAAAGAAGAAATAGCACAAGGATGGCAGGCAAATGAAGAGAAGTATTTGAAGAGGTTAGCGGATCATGCTTCTGGAAAATCCATTGCGCTTGCTGCGGAATACAAAGGTAACGTTGCTGGATATATCAATGTATATATCAATGCTGTTTGGGGCTCTTTTGCAAACATGGGTTACTGTGAAATTGTTGATTTTGGTGTATTAGAAAAATACCGCTGCTATGGAATAGGTTCTAAACTTATGGACGCTGCTGAAAAAATCGCTTCAGAATATTCGGATACCGTTTATCTGGGTGTAGGCTTACACAGCGGGTATGGCAGCGCTCAAAGAATGTACCATAAGCGTGGTTACATACCCGATGGCAAAGGTGTATGGTATAAAGATAAAATAGCAGAACCGCATAAAACCTATTGCAACGATGATGACTTAAATCTATATTTCAGCAAAAAATTAAGATAGCCATGATGAGCGTTATTCGAAGTCTGCAGTATTGAAAATTGATGGTCAGTAAGGATTATGATACTGTAAAGCGGATATCTCAGTTGAGTTAGGAGAATTAAATGATAAAATCGATATCTGACAGGCGCAGCATTCGAACGTTTAAAGATACAGCAATACCAAAAGAAATGGTTGAAGAGATCTTAAATGCAGGAAGACTTGCGCCGTCGTCAAAGAATAGACAACCCTGGAAATTTACTGTTGTTAGCGGTCGATCAAAAAATGAAATGCTTTTGTCAATGGAGAAAGGTCTGTTGCGGGAGAGAGAAGGCGTATCCCTGTTACCTAACAGCAAGCAACATTTGACGGCGGCTGAATATACCCTGGAAGTTATGAAACAAGCACCGATAACAGTATTTGTAACCAATACTCTGGGCATTGAATTATCGGATCGCCTTAATCAGGAAGATAGAATTTATGAAATCTGCAATGCTCAATCCATCGGTGCCGCCATGGAAAACATGACACTTACTGCTACAGAATTAGGTTTGGGAAGTTTATGGATTTGCGATATTTACTTTGCCTATGAAGAATTGAGCAAGTGGTTAAGCACAGAAGGTACTCTGGTCGCAGCTATGTCATTTGGATATCCAGATGAATGTCCCAGGCCGCGGCCACGTAAAAGCATGGAAGATATCGTCGAGTGGAGAATGTAAATATAATTTAATAAAAAGTTATCGAAGATAGTCACAGGACATGTCGAAGATTAATATCTTAATCGTGTAAGGTTTTAATGACTACGACATAATAATCCAGAGTGATTTGTTCATACTGTGCCTCCTTTTTGAAAACGTCTGTCGGAATTTGTACGATGGGCGTTTTCTTGATTAACTTATTATATATAAAATGACACTTATCCACAATGTTGTGGAAATAATTGTGGATTAACTGTTAATGTCTGAAAATACGACATAAAACCGCAAGTTATTACAGGGTTTTAGTCATTATTATACAAAGATCGAAAGGTGAGGTAGGTGGAAAACAATGAAAACCGAATCAAACAGGATCTCTTCACCGGATGACATATGCCTGATGGGATTGTAAAACTTAGAAAAACTGCTATATTCCACGAAAAACAATAGCACCAGATAGTCTCAAGTCTCATATTACAAAACCGTTTTATTGCAAAGTCCATACAGGTGATATATAATTGTTGTATCAACATTTGGAGATTTCATTGATATAAATTAGCTGATTCAGGGTCTTGGTAAACTAAGAGCGGCGAGGAGACAGGATGAATAAGAGGCAACTAAAGAAAAGTATAAAAAAGGTAAATGAATTAAATTTAAGTAAGAGCGGTTTACCAGTAAGCACAATTTACCAAGTAAGCGGAAAACGTGATGAAAGTGGTATTTTATATTGTTTTGAAGTAAGAATGGTTCCAATGTTTGGACTTAAAAGGTTTTACGGAGGAGCGGATGTGAAAAATAAAGGCTGTGATAGCGTATCGTTATACTAGAAACTCAATTACTAAAGTCGAAGGTAGTTGATCGATACATGGGCTTTATCATTCATAATTCGCCTCATCAGAAAACACCTGTCGGATTTTTGGCAATGGATTTGGTAAGATGAAAAATTATAGGAGGAACATATGGTGAATAAGAATCTGCTATTGGCACTTTTTGGAGCAATTTTCATTATCGGCATGGCAATACTGATTGGCAGTACTGAGCTGGGGGCTAATAATATGTCAGGCATTATGCAAATGAATGGTGGTAGCATGGATACCAATATATATATGATCTACTTGGAACAGTCAATTATAAAATTTAGATTTCTAGGTTCAATATTATCAATACTTGGTGGTTTGGGGATAATAAAAATTATAACAAGTTTTACGCCGCTATCTGGTTTTCCTTTTAAGTAATCAAGAAAGAGGACAGCCATTATTAATGGTATTCCTGGTGGAATCCATGAAACATTTAGAAAAAAAGTAGAGTATATAAAACACACACATGAGAAACTTATGAAAAATAAACGAAAACATGCTTGACAAAATGTAAGTATCCGTGTAATATATGGATATATTATTAATACTTAGTAAGGATTGTTACTCTTTGAGGCTTTTCCTACAAGAATATTTTTGTAATATTCTTGTTGTGCCTCAAAGAGTTTTTTTGTTTTTTAAGTTTGATTTTCTGAGTCATTATAAGTAGCAGGGAGATGATAAAATATGAAGGTTATAAAAAATATTAATAATAATGTCTCGCTGTGTTTAACAGATTCGGGAATAGAAGTAATTGCCTTAGGCAAGGGATTGGGTTTTAAAAAACCACCATATGAGTTGGAATTGTGTCAAGTTGAGCGCACTTTTTATGATGTAGATGAAACATATATTAATATGATAAAAGAAATTCCAGAAAAAGTCTTGGATATTTCTATACGAGTAATTGATTATGCCAGAGGGCTGATTAATGCTCCGATCAATTCAAATGTAGTATTTACTTTAGCTGACCATATCAATTTTGCTATTGTAAGAAGTGAAAAAAATATGGCAATTAAACTTCCGATTCTTTACGATGTGAAGTGCTTGATGGAAACGGAGGTAAAGGTGGGTTTTAAAGCTTTAGAATTTATAAAAGCAGAACTGAAGATTTATCTTCCGGAAGAGGAAGCTGCCTCAATTGCGCTTCATATTGCAAATGCAGAATGTACAGAAGAAAATCAGGTTAAGGAAAAGAATGATGAGAAAATAATTGAGAATGTGACAAAAATAATTGAGGATTATTTTGAGATATCGATAGACAGATCTAATTTTACATATTCCCGTTTTACCATGCATATGCGCTATCTGATTCGTAGAGGTAAGGAAAATAAACTGCTACAGGGAGATAACGGTGCATTACTGAACTCTTTGTCCGCATCATTAGGAGAAATAGAAAAATGCGTACATGAGATTATTCAATATTTGAATAGGATTTTAAATTGTAAGATTACAACAGAAGAGCGAACTTATTTAATCATATATATCAACAGGCTTTGTATCAGGGAGGAAGATCATGTTTGATTTTATAAAAAGAAAAAAAAGTGAAGTTGTTGCACCAATTGAAGGAAAGTGTATCAGGATAGAGGAGGTACCTGATAAAGTGTTTTCTTCAAAAATGCTGGGGGATGGATTTGCAGTGTGCCCATCCGGTGACACGGTAGTAGCACCAGTGACAGGGGAAATCGTTATGGTTCCGGATTCTATGCATGCTTTTGGAATAAAAACTGATTCTGGTGTAGAGGTTCTTGTTCATATTGGATTAGATACAGTTAGTTTAAATGGTGAAGGTTTTACTCTATTATCAGCAAAAGGAAAACGGGTAAAAGCAGGCGAACCAGTAATTCGTTTTGATTGGAAGCTAATGAAGGAAAAGAAAATTGATATGATAACTATGCTGATAATTACCGGCGGTTATGATAAAACATTAGATTTAAGCTGTTATAATCAACAGGTATCAGCTGGGCAGATATTAGTTCAGCAAATCTAAAAGGTTTCACTATGAAAAGAGAATAAATTGTGCCAGAGGATTGTTACCAACTGGGCTTTACCCCGACACAAAATCATTCAGCAATTAGTGCATAAACTGCTGTTGATTTTGTATACGGGGTTTTTATTTTGATTAAGGCATAGAAAGATTGAAAACTCCCAGTTCTGCAGGGAGAGAACTTGCAGTGCAGATGGTTGTAAAAAAATACCTGAAGAATTCTGCAGCCGTTTTCAAAAAGGCTGATAGAAGAAGCAATACAGTGATGGAATGCGCGCATGTCATAGATTGCTGAGATATAGATTAAAAGGAGAAGAAGTATGGCCAAGAGAGCAAAATACGAAGAGCTGATTAATAATGTTTTGGATTTGATCGGCGGAAAAGACAATGTTTCTTTTTTCACACATTGCGTTACAAGGTTGCGTTTTAATTTAAAAGACAGGAGTCTGCTTGAAGATGAGAAAATTCAAAAGCTTCCGGGAGTAATCGGATCACAATGGGTTGCCGATCAATATCAGATCATTATTGGACAGGAAGTCAGTGATGTCTATAATATGATTTGCGAAAAGCATGGTTTTACAAAAGAAAAATCAGTAAAAGAAAATTTGGAGGTAAAATCGAATAAGAAATTTTCAGCAGGAGCTATCCTGTCTGCAATTTCAGGCTGTATTACTCCGTTAATTCCAATGTTGGTTGGCGGAGGTATGATTAAGGTGTTTATCTTAATACTCTCCCAACTTGGTGTTTTATCTAACGAGAGTGGAACCTATGTTATTTTAAATATGGTTTCAGCAGCATCTACCTATTTTCTGCCTGTTGCGATTGGATATACAGGCTCAAAAAAATTCGGGGTTAATACAGGTCTGGGACTCCTTCTAGGAGGTATTTTAATTCATCCAACATTATTACAGATGGTTTCCGACGGAGCTGCCATATCGATTTTTGGAGTGCCAATTGCTGCAAATTCTTACGGCTCTTCTATTTTTCCAATGATATTGACGATGTTTGTTGCGGGCTATGTTGAGCGTTTTTTTGCAAAAAATTCGCCGAAGGTAGTACGTTCTATTGTGGAGCCTTTAGGTACGCTAATTATTATGGTGCCTTTAATGCTGTGCGTGCTCGCACCGCTGGGTTCCTACCTGGGCGTCTATCTTGGTGCTGCAATCATGTGGATTTATGATACGCTCGGACCGTTGGAATGTGCATTGTTCGCAGCATTTTCTCCATATTTAGTTATGACAGGTATGCATCTATGTCTTGATCCGTACACTACACAGTCATTTGCCATGTTTGGTAAAGAAGGGATTATTGGTCCGGCAAAATATGTGCGTGATTTCAACCAGGGAATTGCCTGTCTGGTAGTAGCGCTAAAGACAAAAGATATGGATCTTCGGACAACTGCTTTATCTTGTGCAGTTACCGCAATTTTCGGCGGAGTTACAGAACCAGCATTATTTGGAATTAATTTAAAGTATAAAAAGCCATTGTATAGTGCGATTATCGGAGGTTTCTTTGGAGGCTTATATGCAGGTTTCGCGGGAACCGCACGATACAGCTATGGACCTGGCGGGCTTTTAGGACTTCCAGTTTTTATATCAGAGGATCCAATGAACTTGATTAATCAGGTAATTGCGTGTTTGATTGGTGCTGCCGTAACCTTTATTGCAGGAATGATCATTGTAAAGAAAGAGGATCTGGAAGCAGCAGATAACTGAGGCTGTATTACTCATAATTAGGTATAGAGAAAGGTACCTTGACTTGGCTTATTTGATGAAGTTAAGTCAAGGTAAATGGTAAATATATGAATAAATTTCCGAAAAATTTTTATTGGGGTGCAGCGGTCGCTGCAAATCAATGTGAAGGTGCCTGGAATATTAATGGGAAGAGTCCGAGTATTGCAGATTGTTTAACCATGGGTAGCGTGTCTTCTCCACGTAGAATTACATTGGATTTGGATGAGGATAAATACATATATCCCTCCCATGGAGCTGTTGATTTTTACCATCATTACAAAGAAGATATAGCCTTATGTGCCGAAATGGGATTTAAGATGTTCAGGATGTCCATTAACTGTACCAGGATTTATCCAACAGGAGATGAATCAAAACCGAATGAAAGTGGATTGAAGTTTTATGAGGATGTATTCAGAGAATTAAAGAAATATAACATAGAACCCCTGGTTACGATTTGCCACAATGATATGCCGCTGGAATTTGTGAAATCCTGTAATGGTTTCAAAGATAGAAAATTAATTGATTATTATCTGAAATTTTCAGAAGCAATTTTTAAGAGATATCGGGGCCTGGTGAAATATTGGCTTACTTTTAATGAAATCAACTGTACAATGCGGGTATCAGGAAACTGGCACCATGTAGGAATCTGGAATCCAGGGACAACAACTATACGGAATCAGATTGACGATCAAAATGCCCGTTATCAGGCGCTGCATCATTTATTTGTTGCAAGTGCAAAAATAATTAAACTGGGAAAATCAATCGACCCCTCCTATCAATTTGGAAGCATGATTTCCTATGGCACAATTTATCCACTGACTTGTAATCCTGAAAATGTTCTGTTGTGTCAGGAGCAGGATTTGATCATGAATCGATTTTGTGGTGATGTCATGGTTTTTGGTGAATATCCATATTATATCAAGCATTATTTTGAAAAAAATAATGTGAAACTGGAGATGACGGAACAGGATTATAGTGATTTAAAAGAGGGAACGGTTGATTTTTATACTTTTTCTTATTATAACTCTAATTGTGTAACAGTTGATGAGGAAAATAAAGAGCTTGTATCCGGAAACAATGCATCAGGTATAATAAATCCCTATATTAAATATTCTGATTGGGGCTGGGGAATTGATCCGGTTGGATTAAGGTATACTTTGAATTTGGTATATGATCGCTATAAATTACCAATTATTATTACTGAAAATGGACTTGGCGCAGTTGACCAGCTAGTTCCGGATGGTAACGGTTCCTTTACGGTAGAAGATGATTACCGCATTGATTATCTACAAAAACATATTGAGCAAATGGGATTGGCAATAGAGGATGGAGTGGATTTAATTGGCTATACTGCATGGTCGGCAATGGATATTGTCAGTTTGTGCTCAGGTGAGTTTAAGAAACGATACGGTTTCATTTATGTGAGTAGTGACGATCAGGGAGAGGGATCACTAATACGTTACAAGAAAAAATCGTTTTATTGGTATAAGAAAGTTATCGAAAGTAATGGTGCTGACTTAGCTTGATAGAAATTAAGAAGATAATAGCGGAGAACTATGAATGCGTTTTTGTTATCTATTTCAGGTAGAATGTCAGTAATAACTGCATCATCAGTCGCTTTTATATTACAAATGGAGGCTATGTTTCATAAAGATGTAGTCTCATCAAGTATTTACAATAGTATGTTCCGTAACAATGTCATTTATAATGGGAGTATTTAATGTTTTTTATGTAAATAATAGGGGAGCATTTAAAAAGTCGGGAAATTTTTTTTCCGGCTTTTTAACTTATGGGGCGCGTCCTGCAAAGCTGGACGGTATGTATGAAAGGTGTGGTACTGAACTGGAGAGACCCTGCCTGTCACTTGTCAGAGGATAGAACGGCATAAAATTACTTGACAAGCAAACAAACAAATACTAAAATATGAATGAATAAATTATTATTCATTCATATTTTGCCAATTAGGAGGAAGACATAAATGAAAAGGGTTACCGCGTTTATAGGAAGTGCCCGCAAGCAAGCAACTTATAATGCAGTCCGTGAATTTGAGAGAAATTTGAAATTATACACGGAAATCGAATTTGATTATGTTTTCCTAAAGGACTATCGGCTCGAGTTTTGCAGCGGTTGCAAGCTATGTTTCGATAAAGGAGAAGAATTCTGCCCCTTACAGGACGACCGGGATTTACTAATTGATAAGATAAACTATTCCGACGGTGTTATATTTGCCACCCCTAATTATTCCTTTCATGTTTCAGCGCCCATGAAGAATCTACTGGATCGGTTGGCATTTGTTTTTCATCGTCCATGTTTTTTCGGCAAGGCTTTCACCTCCATTGTTACTCAGGGTGTTTTCGGAGGAAACTCTATTGTGAGGTACCTTGGCAATATGGGAGAAAATTCCGGATTTAGTGTTGCGAAAGGCTGTGTATTGAAGACCTTGGAGCCGATCACAAAAGCCGCACAAGAAAAAAACTTGCGTGAAATCAGAAAAGCTACTGCAAGGTTTTACCGAGTGCTTATGAGTCCGTCTCCTCCAAATCCTTCTTTTTTCAGGCTAATGATGTTCCGTATGTCTCGGACAACCATGAAAGAAATGCTCAACGATGAATATTGTGACTATCGGCATTACAAAGCAAAGGGCTGGTTTGAGTCGGATTATTATTACGATGTCTCCTTGAATCCTATCAAAAAGCTGGCGGGCTGGATTTTTGATTTTATGGGACGTCGGATGTCGAGGCAGAGTTAGCGATTCAGCTCTGTCTGATATACAGAACATGTGGGAGGTTTATTATTGAAAGATACGAAAACAGATTTATTTAATTGCGGTAAAGAACAGTTCGGCCGGAAAGGCTTTAAGGATACCAATGTATCCGATATCACAAAAGCAGTGGGAATAGGGACGGGTACATTTTATAATTACTATTCCTCAAAAGAGGAACTGTTCATGGCCATATTCATGGAAGAAAACGAGAAGCTAAAGAAAAAGATATTGAAATCAATTGAATTGGAAAAGGATCCGCAGAGTTTAGTCAAAGAACTGATGTTATTGAATTTAAAAGGCATGAAGTCAAATCCAATCCTTAAAGAGTGGTATAACAAGGATGTGTTTGACAAAATAGAGCAGAATTTCCGTGAAGATAAAGGGCTGGAACGTCTTGATTTCATGTATAATGATTTTTCGGAGATCATAAAAAAATGGCAGGTAGACGGGAAAATGAGGAGCGATATTGACAGCGGGATGATTATGGCCATATTCACGGCGATCGTTACTGTCGAGACCCATAAAGAGGAAATTGGGCTTCAGTACTTTCCTCAGGTTTTGGATTATCTCACGGAGTTTACGATGAAAGGCTTAGCCGACGGCGGAACACATCTAAAATGACAATTTAAAGAGTAAAAGCAGAAAGCAATCGGAGAATCTATAACCGGTTGCTTTTTTACGCTTGAATTGGAAAATGAGTAATGTAATCCATCACATTCCTGGTATTTACAAGAAAAACCCCTCTTTGCATTATATATTGATCAGGCACTCCAATAGCGTGCATAATAGAAGCTGCATAATGCCTAAGATCATGAAAGCGAAAAGGGGGCAGCCCAGATGATTTTATTGCTCTGAGAAAACGGTGTGTAATCTGATCTGGAGTGGCCTTTATAAGCCTACCGTCAATTCCATCGATATGCTTCATATACTGGTTATATTTGGGGGCCGTTGGAGCCATGCTAAAAGGTACTTTGATTGCAGAATCCGGAAAGGTTTATTGCTAGACGGTGTAGGCAAAATGATCACTGAACCCGTAACACTCACCCCGGATCAGGATGGGGCGCTACGGTATCCGGGTAGAGTAAAGTATAGGAAGGTTCGGGTATTTGGGGTCTATAAAAAGATTGTACCTTCTTAAGTGTAGCATACTCTTTTTTTTATAATATAATGGAATATAACTGTTGGAACAAATATTACTTTATCTGTCTATATAAATATATGGAGGTAGCATTATGAGTGATTGTTATATTGAAGATCGTGAATGCGATTGTGATGAATGTGAGGAATGCAACTGCAATATCGTATGCGAACGTCCCAGAAAGCACTTAAAGCCAAACAGAACAATATTAAAATGCGGCAGCCAGGGAGGCGTAACCATACCATTGGCAACAGTTGCCGGTGCTGCTTTTACTCTGACCACTGTAAGCGTTGATACAAAAGCTTTAAAAAACCCATGCATTAAATTTGAATTTGCAAGTAATATCGTTACTACCGCTGCTGTAATTACTCTGAATTTCCAGGTATTCAAACAGTGTAAAGATATGCTGACTCCTATTCCCGTAGGACCAATCTGGACTTTCTCACGGCTTGTAGCTATTACTGAAGCTAACACTTTCACCTTCTTCGTTTGCGACTGTGATCTGTGCAATGATGACTGCTGCACTTACAGCGTTGTTACTAGGGTTGCCGGCGTTGCTACGGTTGGCGTTACTTCTATTAATCATGCATCACTTTCCGCAATTATTGTTGACAATGACTGCAATTCCTGTAAATAGTAGGAAATGATTTAAGTACAAAAATGCTTTATAATTAGAGATTAATAGGAATGTATGGAAAATGACGTACCTCATGGCATGGGTCGGGACTCATGAAAATTTAAGATAATGGAGTAATGTATAGGCGGGTATCCGGAAATTCCGGGCCCGCCCATTCATAGAATTATATCATTTTCTGAATATGGAGTTGGACTTTACAGCTTACCCTTCTTTGTATCCATGATTATATAATTCAATTTATTGTTGCTTGCTTCCGCGTTTTCCCTTCATATTATCCGCTATTTTTTTCCCTGATAGATAAGATAGGATAAAGCTTATAACAAATGTGGAGAGAATGCAGATGAACATTAATAACAGATTTCCTAATCCACCGCCAGGTTCTGCATACACGGGCAATGAAGTAATTCCAGGCATAACAAATGCAAAGCATTTCGTCCCCAATATAACAGTTAAAGCACCTCCTATGCCATTTGCAATCATTGCACAGATAAACGGAGTTTTATTCACAACATTTACTGTATACATAGCCGGTTCTGATATACCTAGGAAAGCAGAAAAACTGGTGGAAATTGCTGCGGAGCGCAATTCCTTGTCCTTCATCCGAAGCGCGGCTCCCAGTGCGGCGCCCGATTCCGCCATGTTGTGGCAAAAAGAAATAGGAAGCAGATAGTCATAGCCCAATGTGGAAATATTCTGTATCTGGATAGGGGAGGTGGATTGGTGCATGCCAGTCAAAACTATCAGTGGCATAAAGAATCCCAGTAAAAAGCCTGCCAGAACACCCACCTTATCAAACAGCCAGACGATCCCTTCCGCAAGATAAATACCACCATAAGCGCCGATGGGGGCAATGATAAACAAGGATATGGGTATCGTAACGATTAATGTCACTGCCGGAACTACAACCATTTTCAGCACATCTGGAATAAATTTATCCACAAATCGATAGACAATTGCCATAAGCCCAACTCCTAAAACTACAGGGAAAACGGAGTTGGCGTAGTTGAAAACAGGAATTGCCAGGCCAAACAGCGTCAGTCCAGATTGGCCCGTCTCTAATGATGCCACAAAGCTGGGATAAAGCAGAGCACCTGCCATACAAATCCCAAGAAATTCATTGACTTTAAATTTTCTTGCTGAAGAAACAGCCAGTAAAAACGGCAGGAAATAAAACGGAATATCTGATACTAAGTTGAAAAGGGCAATTGTGCTGTTGTTCTCGGCAATTATATTAAAACTGAGAATAATAGCTATGAGCCCTTTTAAAATACCGCCTGCTACCAGTGCCGGCAGGATTGGCGCAAAGATACCGGATATAACGTCAAATACAAGGTTAAGGGACATTTTTCCTTTCATGTTTTCCTGCTGTTCACTAACAGAAGTATCCCCCAAAAGCTTCGCCACCTCGTCAAATACTTTCGTGACATTTGTCCCTATAATTATCTGGTATTGTCCGTTCTTTACCTGTGTTCCCATTACGCCGTCCAGTTCATTAATCTGTTCTAAGTCTGCCTGGTTTTCATGGGCAAGATTGAATCTCAATCTGGTAACACAATGGAGATAATTAGTGATATTGTCTTTTCCACCCAGTAATTCTACAATACTTTTTGCTGATTCTTTATAATTCATAAGTATATACCCCCAGTCCTATTTATTCTAGTCAATTGCCATTGGTTTCAATACATTTCTTGTACCAATAAAACGAATCCTTTCTGTACCGCTTTCCGGTTCCCTTACCGCCGTTATCTAAGTCCACATAGATGACACCATAGCGCTTGTCCATAGTCAACGGCCCGCAAGAAACGATATCAATAATTCCCCACATGGTATAGGCAATAATATCTACACCATCCTCAGCTGCTTTCTTTATTTCTTTTACATGCTCCTTTAAATAGGCAATTCGGTAGACATCATTAATATGGTTATCCTCAGTTAGCGTATCATAAGCACCCAGCCCATTTTCGGCGATGATAAGTGGTAGATGGTAACGGTCATAAATCTGATTCAATGTAACTCGCAGCCCAATGGGATCGATCTGCCATCCCCATTCGCTGGTCTTTAAATACGGATTTTTCTTTCCAATAATCAGATTACCCGCCGTCTTTTCCCAGCCTTCTGCATTTGTGGACACCTGTGAGAAATAGTAGGAGAAAGAAACAAACTGCACCGTACCGTCCGCCAGTAATTCTTTATCCCCTTCTTCAAACTTTACCTCAACTCCCAAGCTGTGAAAATACCGCTGAATATATTCCGGATAATATCCCCTTGCCATAACATCGAGATAAAACCAGTTAGAATATTGATCATCCTGAATAGCCTGTAAGTTATCCTCTGGTCTACAAGTTGCGGGATATGTGGCAAAACGAGCAATCATTGCGCCAACCGGCTTTCCCGGAACGAGACGGCGGCCAATCTGGACAGCACGTGCACTGCACAGGAACTGGTGATGAAGGCACTGGAAGATTTCCTGGTCCATATTCTCTTCATCTCCCGGAATCAGGCAGACACCATCCCATGGAGAAAATTTAGCTGCATTAATTTCATTGAAAGGCAGCCAGTAATCAACCAGATCTCCTAGCCTCTCAAAGAGGACCGTAACATATCTTTCAAAAAATTTGATAATTTCCCGATTCTTCCAGCCATTATATTTGATAACCAGATTCACGGGGATGTCATAATGTATCATGGTGGCAAATACTTTCATTCCATGCTTCCGGCATTCTGTGAATAAATCAATATAATACTGAACTCCCTCTTCATTGGGTCTTTCATCATCTCCATTAGGAAAGATTCTGGACCAGCAGATGGAGGTCCTGAAAATTTCCAGCCCCATTTCCGCCATTAGCGCCAGATCTTCCTTGTAATGATGGTAAAAGCCGATTCCTCTGCGGAAGGGATAAAAGTCGGTGGACATATCCTTTAGTGCATCTTCGTATTCTTCCCGAGAAAAAGGATTGTTCTGGTGCTTTTCCTCTATCTCTTCCGCGTTCCACGAAGGATTTAAATACCTTAAATCCTGTGTAGAAATACCTTTTCCTCCGTCTCGAAATCCTCCGTCGGCTTGGGAGCATGCAATTGCCCCACCAAAGAGGATCTTCTTATCAGATACATTTTTAATCATAATCAATACTCCTTCTCTTGTGATCTAGCTTAATTATAGCAATAATCCCCTATGAAAAAAATGTCACATCTGATATAATGTTTTATCATATTCGGTACAGAAGTGGGGTTTAGAGATGGATGAAGAAAGTTTGGTAGATAAAATATATGAAATTACGGAAAGTGAAAGATGGCACCAGAATAACCCTGGAAAACTTAGCCCATTTTATAATAAATTAAAGCTGCAGAAACATAACGGTGTGAATTGCTACTTATTTGACTTCATTAATACTTTAAAGGAAAACTATATCGGAATAGTGAAAGAAACTAGATTCACGGAGATTCCTCTTCATTTTCATAAAGATATGGAGTTCAGCTATATTTATGACGGAGAATGTGTTTTTCAGATTAACGGCAAAGAATTGCGTCTAAAAAAAGGGGATATCTGCATTATTGACACAGATGTCATACATTGTGCAGAATACAAAGAAGAAAAAGATATTATCTTCAACATTGTGTTTCGAAAATCTTTTTTTTCCTCGAACTTCCTGGCAAGGTTTGCTGATAAAGGAGTATTAGGGGCTTTTTTGCTTCATGCCATTACAAACAATCAGTCTAACGACAATTATCTGGTTTTCCATACCGGCAAAAACGAGAAATTCCGTAAGGTCTTTGATATGATGCTATATGAGTACTATTTTCCAACCATAAGCAGCATAAGTATTATTGAGCATTATTTTTCTATTTTGTTCCTGGAATTAATCAATTCCTTAAATGAATATGAGGGCTATTCCAGTCTCAATGAGGAGCAGAAAAATATATTTATAATACTAAAATACATTGAGGAAAACTGTGCTTCCTGCTCGCTCAATGATATTGCGGAACAGATGCACTTTTCTGTTAGCTACATTTATAAGATGTTAAAAAAGAATATCGGACTGACCTTTTCCGATTTAAAACTGGAACAACAGATGAAAGAAGTAAATTTCCTGCTGAAAAATACCCGGCTGTCCATTCTTGAAATTTTGGAGCGGGTCGGTATCAGGAATCCTACGTATTTTTATACCAAGTTTAAATTCATTTATGGATATACTCCGAAAGAATACAGGGACAAATTAAATTAAAGTGACTGGTGCAAAATCAACGTCACTTAGTTTAGAAGGCCATATATTATCCAATGTGGATAGCCTATGGCCTTTTTTATTTTACTATTTAAAATAGCAATTTTCTTATCTATATACAGACTTTATTGTCATTACATTAACCTTAAAAATGTTGAGCAGAATATAAAATTATGGTATGATATTATTTGCAGGGGGAGACACCCATAATAAAAAACGAATTGCACGGGGAGACACCCATAATAAAAAACATATAAAGAGGTGATATTATATCAAAACAAATCAAAGTAGTAGATTGTAGTGATAACTCTTTAGAACCAACTTATCCGAAACGCGCCCGGCAGCTGATTAAAAATCAACGGGCAGATTGGATATCTGAAGATACTATCCGCATGAAACTACAGTATGTGGAGGGAAAAGTAATGACTACAGAAAGTATCGTACAAGGTGTGAATTCCATAACAAATATTAACTCTGAAGACAGCCAAAACAATCAAGCTCCTGATGATAATACTATCCTAGAACTTGCAAAACGCAGACTGGCAATAAAGAAAAACCTATTATCCCAAACTTTGGATTATATGCTTATCCTATTGTGTTTTGCTTCATTGGCCGTAATCTGGGATTATGACACAAAAGTATTGGTTTGTATCATTTTTTCTCTATTCTGGGGGATACGTCTATTGTACCGGATTTTTATATTTGCTAAACCATCTTTTAGAGATGGGATCGCTGAATACATAAAAAGGAGAAATGATTATCAATTGGAATCGGAGTTTAATCGACTAAAAAGGGAATATTTGAATAATCATTAACCCCTTTTGCTATCTGCAGAATTGAACCTATACTTTACGATTGAATACCGGTGAATTTTTCACCGGTATTTTTTATGCAAGATACTGCTTTTTAGTGCAATCATAAAATAACAAAGACCCCAGTGTTTACAAGGATTTCTTGTATTTACCAGGGTCTTAGAATAGTGGAAGTAATGGGGCTCGAACCCATGACCTTTCGCGTGTGAGGCGAACGCTCATCCCAGCTGAGCTATACTTCCGTCACATGGAGATAGCGAGACTCGAACTCGTGACCTATGCGTTGCGAACGCATCGCTCTCCCAGCTGAGCTATATCCCCATGTCTAGATTATAGCACGAAGATTCTGAATTACAAGTATTTTTTATACAAATAAGACAAAAATCACCATATTTTTTATTTTGCTTTCATTTTATAGAATGATGTTAGCCTGACAGCCTTCCAGCCAGTTTTTGATGTTGTCAAAGACGATTTTTGCCCGGGCATCCATGGATTGTACTGAGGCAAAAGCCACGTGTGGGGTAACGATGGTATTCTTGCTGTTAAGAAGTGGATGATCCGGATCAAGTGGAGGTTCTGTTTCAAAAACATCGATTCCGGCACCGGAAAGGTAACCGTTATTTAACGCTTCAGCCAAGGCATCAGAATCAACCACAGGCCCTCTGGCGGCATTGATTAAGTATGCGCCCTTTTTCATTTTTGCAATGGTGTCCCGGTTTATTAAATGGCGGGATTCATCATTTAAAGGGCAATGGAGGCTTACAATGTCAGAACGGGATAATAACTCGTCAAGGGATACGAATTCAATAAATGAAGGCTCGTCCCCAGTCAGATGCCGTTTGTATCCCAGAACCTTACAGCCAAAGGCGGAACAGAGTTCTGCAGTCCTTGTACCGATAGCTCCTGCACCTATGATTCCTACGGTTTTACCCATAATTTCGCAGCCGACCAGGCCATCCTTGGTTTTTCCCTGTCTGCACCGGGCTTCCACCTGGGGAACGTTGCGAAGAAGGGAGAGCATGAGACAGATCGTAAGCTCTGCCACGGCCTCGGTAGAGTATCCGGCTGCATTGCTGACTTTGATCCCTTTTGCTTTTGCTGCCTCCAGGTCTACGTGATCAACCCCTGTAAATGCAACATCTATGAACTTTAAATGCTCACAGGCAGAAATTACCTGCCCGGAAAGAGGCATATTGGCAATCATGATGACATCTGCCTGTTGGGCCCGTTGGATCTGGACTTCAGGGTCTGTATCCTTTGGATATGAGGTGAAACAGTGACCGGCTTCCGTCAGCGGTTTTGCGTATTTATTCAAAAGGCTGTCCGGAATGCCCAGGGATTCTAATAATACGATATTCATAGGTATCACTCCAATCATTGCATAAAATTACAGGGCCGCAGTAAGCGGACCCTGCATTTCCTATTATAGCACTGATTGAAAGATTAAAAAAGATGGGATTTATTTTGCTGCTTTCTGCTCCATGTGGTTCCCCTTTTCACCCCAGGGCACTGGCAGGGGGAACGAATAGATTCACCTATTCATAAGAAGTAGAAAAATGAGATTGGAGATGATAAAATGTAAAAGGATGAAGCGGCTTTTCAAGTGGGTGATACGCTGCGCCTGGGTATAGTTAGAAGACTAAGGAGGAATGTCATGAAAATAGTTGTGTTAGATGGATATACGGAAAATCCAGGAGATTTAAGCTGGAGCGGTTTTGAGTCGTTAGGGGAACTGACTGTTTATGAAAGGACTCCTGCAGAGACCATTATTGAACGGATCGGTGATGCAGAGGCTGTCATTGTAAACAAAACTCCCATATGTGCTGAAGTACTGAACGCCTGTCCAGGCATTCGCTATGTGGGGGTCCTGGCAACCGGATATAATGTAGTAGACGTAAAAGCAGCGGAGGAAAAGGGAGTAACGGTTACCAACATTCCGGCTTACGGTACGGCATCGGTGGCACAGTTTGCATTTGCACTGCTCCTTGAGATCTGCCATCATGTGTCTCATCACAGCAATGCAGTGTATGAGGGGCGCTGGGAAAATAATGCGGACTGGTGCTTCTGGGATTATCCTCTTATTGAGCTGTCAGGAAAGACGGCGGGGATCATTGGTTTTGGAAAAATCGGCCAGGCGACTGGTGCTATTGCAAAGGCTATGAATATGAGGGTTTTGGCCTACGGCAGTCAGGAATCAGAGTCAGGACGTGCTATTGCCAACTATGTAAAACTGGATGAACTGCTTGCTTCATCCGATGTGATTTTTCTCCACTGCCCGCTGTTTCCGGAAACGGAGGGCATCATTAATAAAGATACCATTGCTAAAATGAAAGACGGAGTCATCCTAATTAATAACAGCCGCGGCCCCCTGATTGATGAGAAGGACCTTGCGGAGGCATTAAACACTGGTAAGGTATATGCCGCAGGGGTAGACGTGGTTTCTTCCGAGCCCATCCGGGGTGACAATCCCTTACTGACTGCTAAAAACTGTCTGATCACCCCACATATCAGCTGGGCGCCGAAAGAGAGCCGTGAGCGGTTGATGAACATAGCATCCGAAAATCTGCGTGCTTTTCTAGAAAAAGCACCGGTAAACGTGGTGAATCCCTGACGCTCTGTTGAATCGGCGTTAGTTATTTAACAGTGGACTGGTAAACTAACCGGCAGCCTGCATGGCAGGCTGCCGGTATTTTAGTTTGCGCGCCATGGG
>DFCS01000017.1:5203-76515 GCA_002367105.1 Hungatella sp. UBA3048 | reverse complement strand
GGTAGGTTATTCATCGGTTACGCTTATAATACCTTGCCGTACAGGACAGTATTACAAGGATTCAAAATAGGACATATATGGAAAATACAAAGTCTTCACTGGAATCTTATATTACTGAGCGCTGTCATCCCATCAAAAAACCGCTATGAGCTGTCATAACGCTCATAGCGGTTTTCTTTTCATTTCCTTATTTTAAGCGATTAAATACTAAAGTATTGTCATCCTTAAAATAAGGAATATAATCATTTTTTTATCTTGAAATAAACGGGTTTCGGTATTCCTCAAATTACTCTTTGTTATTCTTTAAATACATTAATTCTGTTTTAATTGGTACAAAAGTACAAATATTCAAATACCGATTCGTTTAAAAACCTTTGATTTTACTGGGTTTTCTTAGCTTATTGCTTATCCAGTGACTTCATCGTCGGGAAGATTAAGACATGAAATTCATAAGTTTTCATTAGCCTGCAACACCTTTTACTCAGTTCGTACCATAATAGCCAATAAATCATAGGTCTTTATAATTCTTTACAATAAATGTCAAGATTGGTACAAAATCGGTAAAGAAATGGTACAAACAGAAGCCAGCCCCCTTCCCCTACTGTAAATATATTTAATCATACTTTCACGTGTGGGGCACTTATCCAGAAAGGACTCCCTTTCTTTTTTATTGTACTAGTTCATCTTTCTTCAAGTAAAATGATATGACCAAACATTTTGTATATTCATTAATTACCTTTCTTAATACAGGTATTCCATAGAGTAAATATCCCCCTATTTTCCAACAAATATAATAGCCAGTCTCAACTTTTTCACAATGCCCTATATTATTATAATTCCATTTTATTTGGCTAATTGATTTCTTTTCATTTACTGATTCTCTGTAATAAATGGATAATTTTGCCTTTCCTATATTATCAGCTAATGTTCCTGTAAAATTCGGATTATACGACCAATCTTCTAAGTTATCAACAAACAACTCCACATCTTCTGTAGACTTAGACAGATACTTTAAAATTTCTCTATATTCACCATCTGACAATTTTCTATTACATAAAACCCTACTCTCAACTGATGTGAAATCAAGTCCTTTTTTATTCTTGTTATAATGTATTTTTTTTAGTTCATCCTGTAACTCGCCTTTTTCCGAATATGTATCTCCTTCATATCCCTGAGAAGATATTTTTCTAAATTTAAAATGATTTTTTAAAACCTTCTTACTGTTTAATTGCTCTATAATATAATCCTTATACTCTACCAGTAATTCCGTCATTTTATGTGTAGCTGCAATCACATCAATATCTATACCATTTGAGCTTACATAAACATGAATAGGAATTCTTATAAATCTCACAAATGTGTTTTCAACTTTATCAATCTTTAATAATTCTTCTTGGATAGGCTGTATCCCTTCTGAAAAATACAATCTATTTTCTTCATTAAAGATTTGGGATATCTCCTTAAACTGTTCAATATAATATTCAACCTTTCCTGTAGGAATTTGAGGTTTAAGCTTATTATCGTCATTCCTTACATTATTCAGCAATTGATAATCCGAAGCATCAATCACCTTTCCTAGTATACCATCTAAACAAACATTTTTAAGTATATCCTGTTTTTTTTCTGTTCTATTTAGACTGTTTAATGCTTCTCGTCCAACGGTCATTATTCTACAAGAATTTGATGATACTGAAACTAAATCTTTCGAATATAAATCTGCCAATGTAACTTCCAATAGTCTACGATTTAGTCCTAAAATTTTAGATAACTCATCAATTTGTAAAATTCCAGTATTCAGTAGTTGTAAAATTTTTTCTTCAACCAAACTGATTGGCATGATTGTCCTTTTGGTTATTATTAACACTGTTTCATATACCGGCACATATACTTCATCAGAAAAAAGGAAATCATATCCTTCGTTTATTGGTACAATATGTTGATACAAATCTTCTACTAACTTTTTCAAAATACCTTTCCCCCTTCACATGGAATAATCTTGCAATGATCATGGGTTCTTATATAGTCAATTATCTCAATAAATTTGTTATTCGGATCATCATAATTATAGAAAAAATCTAAATCACCACATATTATGAGCAATTTTTTTGCTCGAGAAAACGCAACATTTACACGCTCTTTCTCTTTTTGAAATCCAATTGAATCATTAGTTCTAACAGTACTATACATTATAATGTCATTTTCTCGTCCTTGAAATGCATCTAATACATTGATATCAATCTGAGCTATCCTATCATAACCAATTGCCTTAACTGAATTCCTAATAATATCCTTTTGTCCTCCGTATCCTGTAATAATTCCAATATCAAGATTTTTCAATTCATTCTTTTCTTTTAAATCTTCAAGTATATCTAAAATTATTCTTTTTTCCTCTTCATTCATAAAAGAATTGCCTTTTGTTTTCTTTTGAAATCTTCTTCTATTTTGTGATGTGTCAAACCAAATAATTGAATTTCCTTGATATCTTGACAATCCATGTAATTTTTCTTCCTCACTACAACCAGTATCAATTGTACCTTTGTAAAATACTGTACTTATTAGATTTCCAATGTTTTCTATCATTCTATACTGCGTACTCAGCACCTGCTTATGAGATTCTGGTAAAGTTTCAAATAAAATGTCAAACATTCTATATTCAGGATTTTTTGTTAATTTTGCAATTGTGGGAGATATTCTCTCATCTGCAAAAGCTGGAAGCTGATTTTGATCACCCACTAAAATGATTTTTTTTGCTTTTATAATAGAAACCAACAATTCAGGTGTAGTTGCCTTAGCTGCTTCATCAATAATTACATAATCAAATTCCATATCTTTAACAAAACTGTTTGCCAAGAAACCAATACACGTACCCGCAATTACTGTAGCACTACGAATCATTTGATAATCTAAACAGTCTTTTTCAACGGATCTTTCAATCCAATCTTTTTGAATCTCCTTGATATTTTCCCAACGTTCTATCTCATTTTGATCAGAAATACCTTCCAAAAGATTTTCTCTATTTTTATTATACTCTCCAATATTACTTTTAACTGTTTCAAAAAGCATGTCTCTATGAGCAGACATAGTATATCTGCAAGCAATTTTAGGTGATACATTTTTATCTGCACCAATTCTGACTATCTGCAAATCATCACTAATTATTTTATCCAATCCCTCTAAAATATTATCTACCGCTGTATGAGATTGAGAAACAATTAGTATTCTTGGACTATCCGCTGTTTTAACAGATCTTTTTATTACCTGACCGATTATTTCTTTAATAACCTTTGTTTTTCCGGTTCCAGGTGGTCCCTGAATCAAACCTATATTCTCTGAGTTAAGTGCTTTAATTACAGCTTGTTTCTGAGAATCATTCAACTTTTCTTCTATAAATTTAGGATTGAATATCGTTGGAATTTCTTCCGGTTCTTCAACGTTTAATAAGATATCCTTTAAATTTCTCGACGAATACTCTTCTGTTCTTAAAGCATGAATAGCTTTTAGCTGACGCTTATAGGAGCTTGTATTTGCTCTAAAATCTTCTAATACATTTTCCTTTCTTTTCAGCAAAGCTCTAACATTTCCTTTTAAAGCTTTTTTAGGCATTTGAATAATCATTTTTGCACTATCATCTTCACATATTACATCGTCTAGTATCCCTAAATCAAAATATACAGGTTGCCCCTTGTCATCAACACCTTCTACGATAAATTTTGAATTCGGCATTAGTTCATCAATGGATTTATTAAGACATTCATCTACTTCCAACACAATTTGGTTATTCGTAATATATGATGCAGAATAAGCAATTTTTGCCACCTTATCTTTTTCGCTAATAATTGATTCTTCTATCCCACTTTGCCAATTACCGAATAAATTATCAAACTTTTCTTCTCTGTCTCTATACAGTTCATTTTCTTCACGTCTATTCTTAAACATAATCAAAAGTTTTCCATTATCTCTACGCTCTTGATTATAACTTTTATAACGCGAATCTAAAAAGGACAATTTCCCATCTATTTTAAAACTTCTTTTAATGTTAATATTTCTACGGTCAATTGCTATTTCATTTATATAAAGTATATCTATATCTTTTGTAGTTTCATTAAAACTACATTCAATAACCATATTTAATCCAGTTATAATATACTTTTCATGTTTCTCGTCATAATAGCCATATTTTTCAGCAAATTCTCTTTTCAAAAAAGAATTTACAAATTGAGACATATTCATCTGATTTTCAACTATTGTTTTTCTTTTTAGCATATGAAGTTTTTCACTGTCAATGAAAATGCAGTATTCATTGGCGGATGTATTAAGTTCGCCAATCATATTTGAAAAAACATCCATTATATCACTAATAGACTTAGGTCTATCACTTGGATTTTCCTGTAGCATTGCACATAGAATTTCTCTAACTAAATCTTTAGTAATCCTCCTATTTATTACTTCTATCATATGATTGCTACCACTTGCCTCTTCACATAAAAGAATTTCGAAAAATACGGCTCCCAAAGAATAGTAATCACATTTTTCTGTAATGTCATATCCTTTAATTACTTCATACGCAGAATAATTTTCTGAAAACATCGGCATTGTAGTTTCTTTATCAATAATTGTTTTTATTTTACTAGATCCAAAGTCAATGATCGTAATTTCATCCTTTATATCATCATATATTATATTTTGAGGCTTAAGATCTCGATGAATCACATCATTTGCATGAGCATTATAAACTGCTTGTAGAATTTTAAAACATATTTCATATTTCTTCAATTGTGTAAATTTGTGCCAATCATAGCAATCTAATGTTCTACCTTCGACAAGGTCCATAAGAATAGCGCCATAATTTCCTTGACCTTTATATTTTAAAGATGCTGTTGTATCTCTAATTTTAACAATATTACTACACGAGTTTAATACTTTTAGAGCTTCCATTTCTCTATTAAAGATTAGCTTCTGAAAGCTTTCATTAATTCCGCTGAATAACTTTAAGACATATAACTTCTCTTTTCCCTTTACTCTAACTTTAAAAATATGATTATTCCAGATCTTTGACTTATGAATTTCTTCTACAACCTCATAATTTATCATTTACAGTCTTCCTCCATTACAGATGCTCTCTTTTCAATTGATATTTAAAAAGTAACTATTTCCGATTCTTTGCATATGTATAGATTCTTTTCATGGATTTTCATCTATTTGTACTTTTCCATAGACAATCAAAAAAATAATATGAATAAATGTAATCTTATATGCGGTATCTGACATTGACAAGTTCTTCAATTTTTCACTATGATCTCTAAGACCGCTTTAAGTTCTTCTACAATACTCCAACTCTTACAGCGCCCAGAACTAATCATCACCCATACTTCTGATCTCTTATATGAAATCTTACTACCATTAAATAAGATTAAAAGTAATATTCTCAGAAATTTGAATTTATTATACCATGCTTAAGTAGATCTGTCCCGAAAAACTTTTAACTTAAACAATATTAAAAGTGCAGTAGAATCTACTTAATCACGAAAAAAAATTTATTTCTGCTTAGATATGGAAGGTTTTATTCCTAAAAGTAATTAATAAACACTTGATACTTTAGCTTATAGAACGCTGTATTAGTCTTCCTCTTTAAAGGCAGAGTCTTCGACAGAATTTTCGAAAATAAGTTATTCATAAAGTTCCATTTACTATTGCAAAAAAAGTTGGTATACTAAAATAGAAAGTTTGTTTCGATAGTTACTAGTAAGCTGTTAATATTAAAGGAATTCTTAGTATATGGTAGATAAACACCGGATTGTCCTATTTTTTAATGGTTAGGGTGAAAACAGGGTGTACTCATGCCTGCAAGGACATATGGATTATATAATTGATAATAATGAGGTTAATCCATCAGTGCTCAAATTGTGATAGGCGATTTTTCTTTTTTTGCTAGAACGCCAAATCAAGCACTTATACTCTCAAAAACACCAATTATTGTTCCTCGCAATGAACACTTTATAAAAAAATAGGATCTCTATCGTTATAGTGACACCCCTTTTCTACATAATACACGACTCAAGGCGAGTGAGCCAAAGTAAAGAAAAACAGCAGTTGAACGTTTACAAACAAAAGAAAAACATTTATTAAGAACCTTCTTATTTTTACAAATATATTAGTGCGTATTGTAGCATAATATTGTAAAATAAGGAGGTGATAAAATGAGGATGGTGGTTAAAATGAAAGGCTTTGATTCGACAACATATTCTGTTAATGATTTTTTAGAGTGGCATGAGAGAAAGCAGTTAGTTCTTTCTCCAAAATTCCAGCGTAGATCTGTTTGGAAGGATGTGGCAAAATCCTTTCTTATTGACAGCATTTTAAGAGGCAAACCCTTACCTAAGATATTTATTCGGCAATTGACTGACATAAAAACAAGGACTACCATCAGGGAAGTTGTAGATGGACAGCAAAGATTACGAACCATTCTTGACTATATCAATGATGGATTTAAGGTAAAAAAAGTTCATAATCAAGAACATGGAGAGAAGTATTTTTCTCAGTTGGATGAAGATGCCCAAAGTAGAGTTTTAACATATAAATTTTCTGTGGACACACTTATAGGTGTTGAAGACGGAGAAATTATGGATATCTTTGCAAGACTTAACACTTATACTACTCCTTTAAATAAGCAGGAACTTATCAATGCTGAGTTTTATGGGTACTTCAAACAGTCAATATATAACGTAAGTTATAAATACAACAAGTTTTGGATTGACAATAAGATTTTTTCTGAATATCAAACTATGCGAATGAATGAAGTTGAGTTGACGGCAGACCTCTTTATCGCCTGTATAGATGGAATACAAAACAGAAAACGAGTAAAAGTGTACTATAAAAAATATGATGAGCAGTTTGACCTTAGGGAAGATCTTGAGGATGCTTTTGATGATACCATTTCTCTTATTACTCGACTTTTCGGAGAAACTTTGAGAAAATCTGCATTTAGAAAGCCCGCTTTATTTTACTCTTTGTTTTTGGCCCTATATAATTTAAAAAACAATATCTTAAAGTTGCCTGTTTCTATTCCAATTGAATTAAATGAAAAAACTGAATCCAAAATAAAATCCTGTCTGGATCGAATTGAAGAACTGCTGGAGGCCAAGGAACTCTCTAGAGAACAACTAGAGTTTGTTACCTCAATTTCTCGTGCCACATCGGATAATGATTCCAGAACAACCAGAACAAAGTATATTATTAATCAGCTAAATAAAGCCTTTTCTGACTTATAAGAAAGGGGCTTAAAGATGGCTAAGATTCAAGACATATACGACGATTTTATGACTGTCTATAATTATCAATGCTCTATGATTGTAGACAGTACTATTCTTTTACAAAATAATGTACTACCTAATCAACAATTGTTTTCCCATGGCATGTATAATGCAATCGTTGAGCAAAGCTTCATGCGAATATACTTGGCATGGGAAACATTCTTAGAAAAGTCTTTTATAATATATTTGCAAGGTGAAACGGATTTAAAAGGAACTGTATATATTAAATTTGGAAATCCCAAGGATAATGAGCATGCCTATAATATGTTAAAGGGTACAAAAAACTATCCAGATTGGACTAACATAGATGATGTCAATCAATTAGCAGGAATATATTTTGATAATTCTGGACCATTTTCAACGTTGGTTGCCCCACCCCCTGAAATGTTAGCTATGAAAACAATAAGGAATCGAATTTCTCATGTATCAGAAAAAAGCCTAAAACAGTTTAATCGATTACTGATGCAGAATATTTCCCAAACCAATATCGCGCCTGGAGATTATCTTATGCAACTACGGAGCGGTACCCAAACGTATTTTACATTTTACGTTGAAATGTTAAAAGATTATGTGGAAGCAATTTGCAACAAGTAAACTCCCCTGACCAATTCAAATTGGTCAGGGATCGTTTTACTTAAAGATAAATTAATTCAGTCGTAACATATTCATTCGTAACTATTTGAGTCTTTTTAAAGCTTTCTCCTATCGACTCCCTGCTGGTTCAGTACAGTAGAAACAGAAAGTACAACAATAGGAAGTTTTGCTACCACCTAAAACACGATATACGGATTTATAGCAGTCACATGAAAATAGTACCTTTCCTCCTTCCACATCGATTCGATATCTAATTGATATACTGTACGAACAGGAAAATTGTGCCAATCCCTCCATATTTCCTCTTTCAAATACACAGTTATGGTATTGCATTTACGGCGAAATATGTTTTGAATGTGCAGCTGACCATTTATAGACGGGACAGCGCATTGATATCCAAGCGACATTTTCATACTTGCCACGTTCATTTTGATGCAACTGCCAGCAGTGGCAGATAAGAAACCCTATCATCCACTGCTGTCCATAAGGAAAATCTCCTGGTAGTCTACTTAAACTATCGTATTTCTCATACATTAAAAAAGCTGAGCAACAATTATTGAATCCGATCATCTAATTCCTATTCCCCATCATTCTCTTCCTCAATAACTTCTTTCCACATCATTTTATTTTCCAAGCTGCTAAATTCTTTCTTTTTCAATGCAGTCGTTACATCAGCGTATATATTTAATGTAGTCTGGACGTCTTTATGTCCCAAAGCATCCTGGATAACCTTCAGATTAACATTGTTCTCTATAAGGCGTGTCGTAAACGTATGACGAAGTGAATGACAGCTGAATCTTGGTAGCAAAATAGGATTTTTTATATTCTTAGCCAACTGTTCATCATTACAATCTCTTATAATCCGGCGCAAAGCTTTATTTAATGTACCTTGATGCTGAACCGATCCGAAGCGATTAATGAATATAAAATTCGTATATCCATCAATCGTTACCTCACAATGAATATTATTAAACTCTTGATACTGCTTTTCTTCCAGAAATACTTCTTTTACATAGTTAAGCATGGGAATCTGTCTTTTTCCTGCCTTAGTCTTTGGCGTATGGATATTAAAATAGCACCCATCTACCTCATGATTATAATATACCAGCGTGTGATTAATATCAATCAGACCATCTTCCAGGTTTACATCTTCCCACCTTAGCCCAGTCACTTCCCCGACTCTCATACCAGTCCCTATCATTACTGCAAATATAGGATGCCAATGGCTGTATTGATGATTCCTTCTTAAATAATTCAGAAAAAGTTCCTGTTCTTCAACCGTCAAAGCTTTTCTCTTTTCAGTATCAAAGTTGTGGGAAAGCTTTAACTCTTTTAGAACATTATCAGCCGGATTATTGCGAATATATCCATCATCTACAGCAACAGTCAGTACCTGATGAAGCACAGTATGTATGGAATCTATCGTACTGACTTTAAGATATCTTTCTTCTGCCAGAAGATTATAAAAATGCTTTACATCAGATTTTTTCAAGGTGACTATGCGAAGCTTTCCAAAATCCGGTTCAACAAACATTCCATACATATATTTATAATTTTGAAATGTGTTATCTTTCAAGCCACGCTTCATGCTACACCATAAATCATATATATCATTTACCGTCACATTTTGAGCATCTGCCCTGATTCCATCACTCTTATCTTTCGTGATGGCATCTTCTTTTTCCCTGAGTTCTGTCAAAGTTTTTGCTGTTATGCAATGACGCTTTCCGTTTCTGGAAGTCCAACGGTAAATATAATAACCGTCTTTCCTCTGGCCTTCTCCTGTGCGGAGTACCTTTCTATCCTTATCTTTTCTTTTGTCATTTCCTGCCATGTAACTAATCCCCTTTCTTTTTATAAAGAGGAGCCATAAGGCAATTTTCATATTACCATATGACTCCTTGACTTTAGAGCGAATACGCCTTATCGGTATATTCATCCAACTTTCGGCGTTTTAGCAACCGTTTAGAGCCATTCCAGAGAACAAACGGACACTTTTCGTCATTGGTCAATTCTCTTAGTTTAGCCTGTCCAATTCCGGAATAAAGTGCAGCCTCCTCCAGCGTTAAATTAGATTTTTCCCACAATGGCACTTCCACTTTCATAGTGATTCCTCCTTACCATATCCTCTAACGAAAAGATAGTTTTAAAACCTTTTCCACACTGAGAGTTCCAATCAGGAATTCTCCTATAGCAACGCATTCACCAACTGTTAAACCATGAAGTAACTGCTGTACTTTCTCCTGTTGAATACCCGGAATATCCTTTGATACCTTTCGAACATCACTTTCGGATGGGCGAAAATAGAGCTTCGTCCCAGCTTGCTGCAGAATAGCACGACAGCCGACATCAAATGATGATAGCGTCTGCGTAGCCATCAGAAGAGATAGCTTAAACTTTCTGCCTTCACGAAGAATTTGCGTTAGCACAGACCCTTCTTTTAAATTCAGAGATTGGAATTCATCACAAACAAGCCATACGGGTTCCTCTGCCTGCTTTCCGTTAATTCTATGCTGACGCCACAGAATTGCAATGACCATTTCGGCAAGCTGCACTTGTGATGATAAATTAAATTCTGAAAGGTCTATTACGGTAATCGTTTCTTTTTCCCATAATGTACCGTTTTCTATAAACTTCCCTTTTCTCAACACATTCCAGAATTTGTCGATAATTCCCTGGCTTCCATCATCATCGCTCTCTTCAAGAAAAGCATACAAGCAATCCATATCATTATCCCAAAGCATACGATTTTCTATTGCTTTATAACAGGCCCTTGAAAGAATACGTTTCTGGTTGCTTCCAAATTTCCCTAGATTTGAAAACACGTCAACTACTGCTTCACAAATATCGTCGGCATCTTCCCTGTTCCCATCCGAACGAATTACAGGAGAGAATAACGATAAGGGAATTCCATCTGTACGTGCGTTGATGAATTTTACTCCACTCTTATCCTGCAACGAATCATGTGTTCCGCTAAAATTCAATACCAGAACGCGCCCGCCCTGTAACGCAATACCTTCCTCTATCTTTTTTAGCGCCACAGTCTTTCCACTTCCCGATTTCCCAGTAATAAGAATATGTTGATTTAAAGCAGACGGAGATAACTTAATATTTTTATTTAATCCTAATACATGTCCCAGTGTTGGTGTTATCATATTAATCTTCCTCACTTTCTACATTAGCCTCTATTATTTCTTTCCAGGTCAATTCGCCGACAGGATCAAGCCACTCCCTACACAATCGAATCTTTCTTGGATATAGAATCGTACCATATTCCGTGATAACAGGTACTTTTACCGTTAGGTATTGCCTTTCCCTTCCCTCTCCTATCAAAATTCCTGATTCGTTCAATAACCCCTTTATTTGTTTCAGACTTATCGACTCAGTAATTGGCAAACAGAGTTCATCAAAAATATTGCTGGACAAATAATAATAATGATCATCGTATAGCGGCTTTGTCTCAACGTTAACTATTTCACAAGCACTCACCTGATTTCGGTCAAGGATTCCTGAAACTTTTGTGTTCGCACCGCGAATCATATTACATAGAACCTCCAGCCATGGCAAGCCATCCGAAATAATCTGCCACTCATTTACAATACTCTTCAAAGAACTTTGCCATTGCAAAGCAAGCATCTCTCTTTCTTCAGGAGAATATTTGTTGCACTCTAGAAACACTTCTAACAGTTTTTCTGCGATAAAAAACATACCCACCCCTGGATTATCAAGCTCTGTCCTTTGGAAGGAGCTGTCCTCTGACAATCTGCTTATCCCCATTTGCAATGCAGCCCAATTGCAGCAAACAAATTCTATTATCATCCTCGAGAAATTTACTCCGCAGTCATTATTGTGAACTCCTGCAAGTATGGCGTCTGCTTTCGGTTGAATACTTATCTGTCCAGTTAAAAGGTCTTTGGCATCATCTGGAATCCCCCCACAAAAAGTAATTATTGGCAACGCTGTGAACTTATGGTCTGGAATCGCTTCAGCATGGCACGCTGCCTTCAGCATTTCAAGATTACTTATGCTGTTTGAACCTCTTACATATGCAAAAGCTAGTAGTTCATATTCCGCATCATTCATGAGTCGCTTAATCTCTTTCGGCGAAATTGTAATTGGATATAAACTGTATTCCGATAGCCCACTTAAATCACGCATTACTATTTTTCTTGCATTTTCTGTATTTGTCACAAGAGCAACCGAACCAGTACTACCGAATCCCATCTCTTTTAAAATCGGATAAATAAGAAAAGCGATTTTAGTAATCATAGCTTTATCCCCCTCTTCTTTTTCATACCTTGTATATAACTCTTGAATATATGTACTAAATACATCTTTCACATCCATGCTAACACCTCTTTCCAAGTTGTACTCTCAGGAAAAGCATATTGCCACACCCCTTGTTCCTGATACCAGCCATGTTTTACAGGAATTTCTATTACCTCAGCTTCGCGTAACAGGTGAAGAATCAGTTCTCTTCTAACCTCAAGTTCTTTTTTCAAGCCAAAGCCGAAAGAGATTCCCCTTTTATCAAATTGCCTGTTAATAAACCGATTCTCCAGATGGTCTGGACTAAAAATCAAATCGCACTCCAGACCTATATTACTTTCTACCTGAATAATAAGAATGCCAGAGCCATGCCTACTTCCCATAGCCATCAACTTCTTCGCCTGCAAAATTTTTATCGGAAGTTTCCCTTTTGCATCAGCACCAAACAGTTCTTTATTAAGACTTACAGTGCCGTCCTTTCCAACAAGGATTTTTGTGCACAAAAATTCTCTCCTCGTTGCAACATCAGCGCAGACCTTTGCTTTATGCTCGCTTTCATACACCTTTATTGTCGAAAGTTCCGCCTGCTTCTGCAATTCAATTCTTGCCGATTCATTTTGGAACCATAAGCGTTCTTCTGCCTCCTGCATAGACGTCTGACGCATTATCTGACTTTGTATTTCATTATAGCCATGATTTCTAAATACTGGTATATTGCCCATCTGCTTTTCCTCCTTTGAGAAATTATTTCTGCCAAAACCCACAGAAATAATTTTTATTCTTGGTTTTTTGTGGTAAAAGGCTGTTATTTAAGAAATTTCTTTCCTTTTTCTGCTTTTTGTGGGTTTATATAAAAAAGCAGATTAGAAATCCTTTTTGCCTTAACCTTGCTACATATGCGATGGTACCAGAATTTTGATTTAATCGAAAACCACAAAAATGTAAAGTTTTAACTTATTCTTACAAAGCATAAGTTAAAATGGAAAATAGCAATTAAACTTTAGATATATCAATAAAGAGGGCATCTTTATAATCTATCATTAATTTGTAAATTAACGATGAATCATAAAGATGCCCTCTTTAGTTGCAATTTGCGATAGCTGGCGGCCGAAGATGCGTTGCTAACGGTCGGGTATAATAAAGAAATTATGGCGTCAATAGCAAGGGCTAAAGCCGACGCAAAGCGTCCTATTGACTCCACAATCCCTTTATTATCGATGTTAATTAAGCAGACCAATGAGAAGGTCTGCTACGCAGAACATCTAATTTTAAATGGCCGTTCGTTACCGCCGTTCGGCCGATTAGCTCCGCAAAAGCGACCGTTGGATGTCGCCATTTGCATTTAGTCACATAAGCAATATTTTTACTCCAGACAAAAACCAATAGAATATCCTGCCGAATATAATATAAGTCTTATGTTTTCCGATGATGTGAGCTTCAATTTTCTTAAAACAATAATTTTTTGAATAGAATCAACTGTAACGTACAAATAACCTTCTAGTCTGTCTAAATATGGTATTGTTGTTATTTCAAACGGCCAATACTTTTCTCCCTTACGACTTCCTTTCTCTACCTCTTTAATAAAATCACCTGTCTGCTCTGCCAAATTATCAAAATAAGGCATCGTACCCAATATCCCAATAAAAAACTGTTTTATTTGATCATCAGCAATTAATTTATACCCTACACACTCTCTAGTTGCAATATCAGAAAACCATGTGAACTTCTTTTCAATCACCTCATTATCATCCACAATAGCATGCACAAGCATCAACAAATATGAATGCAGAACCTGCATATCCTCCAAACTGTTGCTTTCGTAAATCTTTATTATAAGATTGTCCAAATGAGTTATGATTTTATATGTAATTCTAGCTCTGTCCCTTTTTCCCAAATTACTATTATAGCGGTATCGAACTTTTTCAACCCATGCAATCTGACTTTTTGCGTATGCCTCCTTACCCCGATATAATTCAGTATTCAAGGTCCTCAAATCTTCCGTTTTATATCGATAAAACTGATTTTTAACCTTTTCGTTTTTATTTAATTCAATAATTTCCTGAATACAACTTATAATTATTAACACCGGAATCCCATCTTCTCTTTTCCATAGCGTATTATCTTCTAACATTCCCAGGTAAAAATCAATCTTATTTGAGGCCCCATCAAATTTTTTTAAATCATTACTTGATGTTTTTTTGCGAAAAACCATGTTTGCCAGCTTTTTTCTATTATCTTTAATAAATTCTTTTATTTCTCCTTCATTCACCACCTGGTTCAACATTTTTTTATATTGATTAACCCAACTTGCATCTGGATCATCTCCTTCTCTGTCTACTTCTTGAATATCTATAATATCGTTTTCTCGACCAAGATTCTCATGCTGCAATATTTTTAAATAAAACGTTTCTAATAAAGTATCCTTATATTGTATAATTTTATTACTTAGAAACATAGATTGAACAAACTGGAGTTGTAAATCAATACGTTCCAAATCTTTTTCATTCCACCCTCCCACATCTAAATCCAACTTATACAATACTTGCTCAATTATATTCTGCCATTGGTATGAAATATTTTTCAACTTGTCTTTTGAGTCTTTTATATACCTATTAGTGATTTCCTTTTGGATATTGATTTTAATTTCTGATATTAATGCACCATTTCTTGTAATGCCACCTATAATTCCATTGTCAACATTTTCAAGAGTTGGATTAGAAAGAAATGGTATCATTTTAATACGACGTTGTTTCTCAAAACAGCATAGAAAAAATAATAATTTCACTTTTTCTCCGTCATTTGGAAACCTTTGTAAATCAATTCCCAACTTTTGTAACCGACACACAAGTCCGCATCCATCTTCTTCTTTTCGATAAAAATATCTTTCTATTTCAAATTCATCCCATTCATCATTATCTAACGTATCTACGAGATCCCTAATCCAAATACTATCATTTAATTCTAAAGCAGAAAAACTATGCGTAATCCCTAGAGTATACTTTCCATAAATTTTTTTTAAACGATCTTGACCAACAATGTTCTTCTCTATCCACCATGCTTTTGGTATCAATACTCCTTCCTCCATTACAAACTCATGTTCAAGCTCTTTAAATGCTGATTTTTGGTTGTAATCATCCTTTGTTATATCTATTCCTTTCTTTTCCAATTCTTCTAATATAAAGTTTATGAAAACGGTCTTCTGGATGCTTTCTTTTGCTTTATTATCCTTCACTTTTATGCTCCTGCCTTAAATGTTCTTATTGTAACAGCTCATAATTTCTTCATCATTCCTCATACATTATAAAGGCTCCAATTATTACTCCATAAAATTGAAGCCTTTTTATGAATAGAAAATTTCCTATAAAGAATTCTTTTGTGCCACTATTATACATGGCTCTTACCACTAATTCAATTCTTTACTCATCTTTTTTTGTATAGTCCTTAAATCTAATAAATCGGATAAAACGACTTCTATAATCATTTTACTCTACCTTAACAATGACAATATGTTCCATGTTTCTTTCATAGCGGTATATGCTATTAGATAACATATCTTCTTCCGGTACTTCACTTTGATTGATCTGACTAACCATTTCTTTCAGTTCTTCATACTTCAGATTCTCTCGGTCCAGAATTAACAAGGTTTCATGCACACTCGATGGTAAAATAATTATATCCGATTTCTGTTCTTCAGCAAAATGTTTCAATAAGTCTTCATATAAAATACATACTGCACCATTGATCTGGTTTTTATTTGAAAGCACATAAATAGAGGGATTGCTCTGATCCATTCCAAACAAGTCCTCAAACAAATCATCACTGAACTCGCTTAACTGCTTTGTAAATATATCTCTTATTACCTCCTCCATTGTTCGAATCTCAGGTGGCAACAGGACAGGAGTATTTTTCTTGGCAAAACAACTTAACTCCTTTATAGTTAATCCCCACTGTTCCATATGGGAATTATGAATCAATGCTGTCATCTGCCCTCTGTGATTTTCATCCAAAAGAAGATAAAACACTACTGCCAGATCCAAAAATTCAAAATATGGTATTTCCTTCAAGAGTTCCTGATTTTTTTCCTTCTGTATTAGTTTAAAAGCAACCCTATCTTTCAAATTGCTAAAGTCCAAAAGCTTTTTCATTTCTCCAAGGTTCACATCCGAATTTTCCTTATATATGAACATAATGTCTTCCAAAATCTTATCTATTGATTTTCCCTGAGAGTAGTCCATATAATAGGAATTTAAATAAATGGTAGGTGCAACACTGTTTTTTGCTTTCCCAATAATCAGTCCATCCAGCAAGACGCCATTATTTTTTCTGATCTGCTGAATCTGAATATCATAACCTCTCCCTAATATCTCCTGTACTGCCACCCTTATTTCTTCCAAAAATTGATTGTAACTCATTTGTTCTTCCTCCATATTTTCTCCTGTTTTTATGTAAATAAAAAGAAGCCTACTGTCAGATATGCTCCTTTACATATTTTAACCTTTTTCTTATTACCAACTTTTTTCAGCCGCCTATCTTATCCTTACCTGCTAAACTATCGTAGAATTATCACCTTCCATAAATTCTTCATTTTGAACCTCACTCATGTCAACAGATAGCTGCGTTTTTACTGTCTCATCCAGAGTAATGGCTTTTTGAAAATCAGACTTGATGGGAGCATACTTGAGAAGTTGTTTAATCACAGTCTTTTTTGCCATTCCCTCGTAATTATTTTTCCAGGGACTGAAATCTGAAGTAAATGCTTTTGAATAGCGCATGGCATAAGAGTCAACATAGTTCTTACTCATAACCTCAAATCGAAAACCACCGTTATCTAGCCTGAATATAGCATAAAAAGCCCGGATTTCTCCCGGCTCATCAAAAGTTGGACGATGTATCAAAGACGGATGAAGTCCCAGTTCATAGGAAAATTCATCATTGTCATAGACCACCTGCGCCTCAATGCTCTGCATCCGGTCGTTACGATATGCTAAGTCTATCAATCCCCGATATCCCAACTGGAATTGGCACTCTAGCACACCCTTGTTTTTATAGGGAATCAGATATGCCTGTCCCAGTGGTGTATTAGGTTCTAGTCCAAGTTGTGCAGCATTCATCAATGCCGCAATAAAACTCATAGGAGTACATTCCCCCAACTTAGGAGTATTGTTAATTGCTGACAATGCCATACGAGAAAATCTTTCCGGTGTAAGTATACTGGGAAGTGCTCGCTTGATTTCTGGCTCCAATGCCTTTACCATGTCAACAATTGTCATGTTTTTTGTCAATTTTACGGATTGTCCTCCACTTCCTGCCGCCCTTTTCTCCAACTCCTGCTTTACATCTGCCATATATATCACTCCTTCACTAAAACAGAACCATCCTGCTTTCCGTAAGATGGTCCCTCTCTAATGTTCCAAAAACTAAATTAGCATTGTTTAAGCAACCTTTACGGTAAAACGCCTGGACTGGCTACTTTTTGCAAAATTCCGGTAAAGATCCGGACGTTCCTCCTTTAACCGCTTGCTATCGATCCTGACCGTATCCACATTACTCCAAGTAACTCTGTAATTCTCATTAAATGCCATTTCATATTCTCCCATATAAAGCTTGATCCGCTGTTCAATCTGATTCTGCTCCTGTGTTAGTTTATTTGTCAGATGAATAATTTCTTCTCGCCTTTTAAGCTGTTCATTTAAGTTAGCGGAAAGAGGGATAGACTTTTTAACAGCTGAAGGAAAATAACGGTTAATCACTTCATTTGAAATGCCACTGCCATCAGGATCAGGCATATTTCGGGTTAAAACATGATTCTCCCAGAAGTCCTGCTCTATAGTAATAAGATTTTGTATCAGCTCCTCATCCCTGTCGATTCTTTTAAACTTAAACTCCTTTCCAAGTATCACGACAGCCAGATACCACGCTTTCGCTCCAGTCACGCTCATGTAGTGATGACACTGGAGTTCATAATGAGCTGGTACGGAATCTCCCGCCCATTTATCTGCACTGTATGCGCTTGCCGTTTTACATTCCAATCCCATATTTTCTCCAGATATTAAGCGGTCTACATTAGCCAGCATAAACGGATATACCTCGCTCTGATACATGACATTAGAGCGGCGTACCTTCAAACCTGTTTCTTCCATAAAACGTCGGGCGACATAATCTTCCAGATCCCGCCCTTGTCTCATAGATTCATTATCAAAATCTTCTGTCTCTAAGCTTGTCTTTTCATAATAAACACTCATCGGACTCACATAGGGATTTAGACCGCAGATTGCTCCTGCATCTGAGCCTCCAATCCCTGTCTTTCTTAATCGAAGCCACACTTCATGAGTTAAATCTGCTGTTGGAATTTTTTTGGACATAGATACCTCCTACTTTTTAAGAAAGCATTTTGCTCTCTTATTATTTTTTTGAGATTTCCCTCTCAGGCTACATTATTAGAATCACACTGTTCTACTAAACCTGATTCTTGGAAACTATAAAAACCAAACTCACCTATTATAAGGTGGTCAATCAACGGAATGCCAAGCAATTTACCGCTTTCCCGAATTCTTCCTGTAATCATATGATCTTCATGGCTTGGCTCCGGATCTCCAGATAAATGGTTGTGGAAACAGATCACATAGGAAGCATTGTTAAGAAGTGCATGCTTAAAAATATTTCTTACATCCACAATACACGTACTAATTCCCCCCACTGCCACAATCTCCACTGCCATTGGTTCTAATTTTACATTCAGTGACAGAATGGCAAACATCTCTCGATCCGACAGTTCAAACAAAGGTTTCATCATATCCACTGCCTTTTGTGGACTTGAAAACGGTGATAATCCACATAAGCTTTTACTGTCTTTCACCATTTGAAGATGAACAATTCCTATTCTCTTCTTGATTTCAGGCTTTCTCATCAAATCCGTAATTCTTTCTATTTGAGTTTTCTCTTTCATCCATTTTTCCCTTTCTAAAAAATCAGGGATACCTCTTTTATGGTATCCCCTCATCATAACATTGTCTCTTCTATAAAATCCTTGGTTTCCAGTAGCCCTTCATACCAACACACTACCATTGGAACGGCCGATAAATATTCTTCCGTTATGTTCCCCATGCAAAGATATTCCGACAACTGTTCTTCAAAAAGCTTCATTTCTTCCACACTAAAATGACTGCATATTTCAGAGTAATCTTTGCACTGGTAAAGATTGGGCCACTTTTCAGGGCCCCTAAGCGGCTTGTACCAGTTCATAAGCTCTGTCAATCATAGCATTTCCTTCTATCGTTCTGGAAAATAGGCTTTCTTTATAGTTGGCCCGTTCCCGAAGGGGTCTCGCATGTGTTGCAAAATCCGAAACAGCATTGATGAACCGATAGGCGTTCTTTCCTGTATGAGCCAGATCCGGTGCCTCAAAATACCGAAGTTTCATATCTTCCTTCATCTGCATCAGGTTCTTTTTCTGCTGATCGGATGGGTTTTCCAACAGAGGGAACATGGTATCAATATACTCATATACCTGACGATCTGATAGCTTGATCCGGTTCAATCGATCAATTTCTTTTCCCAATTCTCCCATATACAGATCGGCATAAAATAAGGTATCTCTAGCATCATCTAATTTTCCAGAAATATTTCCGGTATGGTTTGTCGACCATATCCGTTTCGCATTCTTCAGTGCCAGGTTAAGGGTATTGTTGCAAACCACCCGAATAGGAGACATGGCGGCTTTAATCGCCCCAGTTCCATCATGACTGTTCATAAAAACAAGATACGGAATAACCTCATCGCCGGAAATGATATATCGGTGAGGGAGTTTTGCTAATATCCATGTACGCCTCCCCTCCTGAAGACTCCCAGCAGTTTCATAGGTGACTCCTTCGCCAAGAAGCTCATCCGTAAAAACAAATGCCTCTTCATTTTGAACTACTTTATAGCGGTCAGTAACGACTCCCAGTACCTTTTCATCGGTATCTCGAATGTTTGCCTTAAAGCCTGGAATAGGAATTCCATCTTCTGTTACAATGGACTTTTGTGTCACCTGCCAGTCCAGTCCGGCCAAAGTCAGGGCTTCTTTTGATGTAGGTGCTTCCATTACCATTTTCCCCAGCCCATGCCAGGGTTTTTCTCTTGTGTAAAACATTGTTTCTACATTTGCTGACATAAAAATTTACCTCCTTGATTGATTTATTGATCGGTATTCAAGGAGATAATATATAAGCATAAATTTAAATCATGTCAATTTTTTATTTTAAAATGCTTAAAATATTTATATATCTAGGCTTATTCGTAGCATACAGTATTTTTACATTCCATCATTAATGAGTCTCCTGATAACATCTCTTTCAGAAGGAGGAAAAGATAAGTGGTGCTGCTTCTTACCATCACCAGCCATCTTAATATAAATCACTCCTGAAGTTGACGAGTGGATATGTAATCATTAAGAACTCTAATATATCACTTCTCAACTGGGCTGATATGGTTTCAATTATATGAATCCTTTCAGTACCTTGGACCATAGCATATCCCTCTAACATATCATCTTCCATATTAATAAAAACATATGCTGTTAATTGCTCCACAGGGCCAACATTATATATCCTCTCAGATATGCTGTATTTCTTAAACTCTTCTACAGTATTACATGTAATCCTATAACACCTTGTTAAACCTGATGATATCTCTGAAATCTCATCAGTATTTTCAACTAATCTATGATCTTCAGTAAGTACAAAAGATATATCCTTTTCAGTATAATAAGATGCATATCTATTATTATTTATAAAGAATCCATCTGATTTCTGGTTCATGCACCATTCTCTTAATAACGATTTGTACTATAAATCGTTTCAGTCCTTCAGCTGTTACGCCTACTATGACATCATCTGACTCCCTCCCTAAACCTTTTTCGACCACATCTTTCGATGTGTGGGTAGGGTCTCCCAAGGTAAGACACTAATCTTTCATTCCACAACCTCTTAATTTACAATTTTGGTTATACGTTTACCTTTTGGGCTTCGGTTTGTTATGCAACCTTACCCACCTCATCGCCTTATCAAGTTTCTGTTCGTAGGCTCAAGAACTTTGCTATGCGCTTCCTTCATCTATGCCATTACTGACACCAACTTGCGCTCCGCTACACTTGGCGGTAAATACCCGTGGTCAGACTTTCACTGACTAGATTAGTGCCATGCTTGGCACAATCGAGTAGGAGGCTGACCATTAGTTAGTCAGCCGACCTCTCACAACACCCAGCATACCGTTCGGTACTGGGCGTTTCCCTAGTTTACGCTATCACAGATTTGTAGTAAGAATTGAAAAACTGAAAGCCGTCCTTTTCTATCCTTTGATTCGTCAGGGCTGCTTTTAGAATTGGGCTGCTGGCTGTACGCCAGTAGCCTTTCCTTGTATTTGCAAGGATTCCTGCATTGGTTTTGCTGATTCCAAGGCTCTCAAGGTTTCGATACCTCGTTTTCACTCTTTTCCAACACTTCCAGAATACCATTCGGATTCGTCTCCTCATCCATTCGTCCGTCTCTTTTAACAGATTTTCCATATCTGCCAGCTTGTAGTAGTTTATCCATCCCACTATGAATTGTTTCATTTTTCTTTTCCACTCTTCATAGCTTTGGATATTTCTCCTACTTGTGAGTTCCTTGACCTTTGCCTTCATCTTTTCTTTGCTCTTCCCATGTACTCTCATTCGAAAGCCCAAACGACTCTTATAGAAACCATACCCCAGAAATTTTATTTTCCCTGCATATGATACATTCGTCTTTTCCCGGTTCACTTTTAAGAACAACTTCTTCTCTATATACGGTATGATATGGGTAAGTGTCTGCTTTGCACTTGCTTTACTTTTGCAGAATATCACCATATCGTCCGCATAGCGGACGAAACGGTGCCCTCTATTCCTTAGTTCCTGGTCCAGTTCATTTAGCATGATATTTCCACAAAGAGGACTAAGCGGTCCTCCCTGTGGTACACCGATTCCTGTTTCCTCGAACTTTTCACACCATACTGCTCCTGCCTTTAGATATTTATGGATCAGGGATATCACCCTTCCATCTTTGATATCCTTTGACAGGACTTGTATAAGTTTACTCTGGTTCACAGTATCGAAAAACTTTTCCAGGTCCATATCTACCGTCCAAACATACCCTTCTTCCAGATATGTCTGGCACTTTAACAGGGCATCATGGGCACTCTTTCCCGGTCTGAATCCGTAACTCGTTTCCACGAATTTCTCTTCATATATGGGCGTTAATATCTGGGCAATTGCCTGTTGAATGACACGGTCTACTGCTGTTGGTATTCCCAGTTTTCTTTTCTTCCCGTTTTCTTTGGGTATCTCTACCCTCCTTACCGGGGCTGGCTGATAGGTTCCTGCCAGTATGGATTTCCTTATTTTCTCGCCATTGTCTTTTAGATACTGTAAAAGTTCATTTACTTCCATTCCATCGACTCCGCCTGCTCCCTTATTCCGTTTCACTCGTTGGTATGCACGGTTTAAGTTTTCATTACTGACGATTATTTCCAGCAATCCATCTACTTTTCTGTCGGCGTTGGTGGCGTTGCTTTCAGTTATCCTCTTGTCAATAAGCGCTCCGCCATTCTCTTCGTGTTCCGCACTATCCCTCCGGCGGCAGCCATTGCTACAGCAATGTTTTGTGCTCTCTCTTTTCTCGACTTCGGTAACATTCATTTACTCCCACCTCCTAAGGTTCCACCCTTCCCATACCCGTCGACTGGCATGGTACTATGGTTTCTGCTGACTTCTCACGATAAATCTTATTTCAACCGTCGTTCGTAAAAAAAAACTCTCCACGTCCGTGAGATCTCCCCGGGTACTCGCATGCTCTTTCTCTCCATCTATCTGCCTTATTTACTGCAAATGGTTCCGTGTAGTTATTGGGCTTTGGCTTGTTTGGCAACCTTACCCCCATTTACAGCCTGATAAGATTTCTATTCGTCAGACCAGAGATTTGCCTCCACCTTCCTTCAGATTCGTCCTCACGGACGACACCCTTGGTCTTGGCTATATCCTTCCCACTACCGGGCGGATTCGAGACTTGCACTCATTAGAACATGCGCCCGCCGGGCACACCAAAAAAAATAAACCAGGAATGTATATCCTGGTTTATTTAGATTAATTATTCGTATTTCAATGCAGCTTTTCCAGCTACAGCTATAACATTGACGCCATCGGCTCCCCGATATATTTCTATAATTTGGCCATACAGATTAGTTAAACCTTGCATATCGCCTGAAGTAGGGGTAGAATAAATTGCAGTTGGACTACCTGCATATAAAAACATATAATACGTATCATTATACTCTTCACTATATGCATCATCTATAAATATATATCCCGTTACATCACGCATGGAATTAATATCGATCCAATCAGGATAATTAAATAACTCTGCAGCCTGTTCTATATCAATCCCTTCATCTGTATAACGTCCACTGAATCTGAAATAGTCACCTTCCTCGCCATAAGCCATAAGAGTACTACTGTTTGCAAATTCATAATTATCATCAAACAGAATTTCATTTATAGGAACTTCAGTTCTGCCAAAATCATAATACGTTACATTGTGTGATTGTTGCTGATCCGCAACTGTAGCACTTTCATCTGTCACTTCATCCATTTGAGAACTTTCCTCTACTGTAGCTGCGCCATCACTGCCATCTTCATTTAATGAGAAAGTTTCTCCACTCTTCGTCATAAACAATGCTGCCACAACTAAGATACCTACAATTGCTAGTCCAATTATAGATTTCTTTTTTCGATACTTACCCTCTTCTTTCATCAAATCAATTCTTGGAGGCTGCACATCACAATCACTGTGATTATCAGTGTATGCTCTTTCTTTAGCCGCCAATATACTATCTCTTAATTGGGACGCAGCTTCTTTTCCAACCATTCGCATATTAATCTGCCCATCGGAATGGATAATGCCCAACTTCTCTCCGATAAAAGTACCCGACACCGCATTAGATGGGCTGTCTGCCATAATCTCCCTTATATCACTCAAATAGCAGCTTTCTGTCTTTGGCTTGAAATACTGCATCTTCTCAAACTTAATCACCCGGTTGTCAGTTACCGCAACAAATTCTTTTCTATGTCTTGCAAAAAGGAACTTAGATTGGATGTTTCTGATTGCCAGAATCTTTTCATCATTCTTTAATAACGGATAAAAATGTTTATAGAAAACACCTGTCCCAAAGATTATGATAACCGCTTTACTTTCACTGTCCCTGTCCCCAAGTTCCTTCAACTCGTTTTTGAAAGATTCCAATGTCCTGGTTCCGTATTCCGGTACCGCCTTTTCTGAATCAATACCTCCATTGATGGTTTGTCCCTCCGGCTCTAATACGCTTCTTATATCCTCTATTTCAGTTTTATCAAAATCAATGCCAGCTTCCTCAGTTTTCGATGCCAGCTTATTAGTTTTATCTGTATTCTCCTCCTGTACAGGCTCCTGTACTATATTTTCATGCATTACGGGATTCCCACATTTAGCGCAAAATTTTGCTCCTTCCTCCATTTTTTCTCCACAGTTTGAGCAATATCTAACTGGAACAACTTTCTCTCCACACCTGGGACAAAACCTTACTTTATCACTTAAATCATATTGACATTTTAAACACTTCATTTTCATTCTCCTAATCATATTTTTGTTAATAATAAAACAAATGATTCCCCCTGCCTCATAAACAAGCAGATCCCTTGGGTCTGTTACTGAATCCAATATATATAAAGGAGCAATAAATTCCCAGTAAAGTCCTGCCAATAACATTACTACTACGGTTTGTATAAATGAAACTTCCTTAGAAGAATACAGTAAAGTAACCAGCTCCACAGCTGCTAAAAGGATTATCCCTGCCAGATAATCATTATAGTATCCCTGCATCCATAGGTTTTTAAAAATTCCCTTAAAATAAAATTCATTTAATCCGTACATAATGATACAAAGGGTTATCAGCAAGGCATTTACTCTTATTATTAAGGAACAATTTTTTGGATTTTTCAAATATCTTAATGTGATTTTTTTCATCTAACAAAATGACATAAGAACCATTAAGAATAAGATTAAAGCGACCATCACGATGCAACCTGGATTGATATTATTACTCGATTCCGTTGAAATGACAGCCGCTTCTTTTCCTGCCTCCTTTTTTATCAGGTCATATTTCTTCAACCTCTTTTCAACTTTTCCAAACCCAAATATCCAGAGAATAATACTGATAACAATAAGAATCATTAAAAAAACTACAATAGCCGTCCCTAATCCTTCATCCTTGTAAACCCTATATGATAAAGAAAGCAGCCAAAACATTATAGGAAAACTCAATAAAAATTCTGCTAAATTTCTTTTTACCATAGTATTTCTATATTGGTCATCTGATAATTGAGGCATATCAAACACACCACAAATTCCATTAATAATCTTATCCAACCAATAAACCGCCATTCCATCAGCTTCAGTTTTCTGAGTAGAATCTTCTTGATTTTTTTCCTGTTCATTTGCAGCTCCGAAAACCTCACTACTACTCTCTTCTGCTTGCTTGAAAGTTTTCACCGAAGCCAGTCCACATTCCGGACAAAAATTTCCTTCATACTCTTTTCCACAATTGCGGCAATACATATAAGCCCTCCCTTCTCTTATTAGTCATTCCGTATCCTCCTAAATAGATTTTGCTTTCAGTATTCAAGCAAATAATATATAACTAAAATTACAGATATTTTCTGCTACACAGAAGCATCATGGAAAGAATAACTTCCATTTATCGGATTTTTATTTATTTTAATTGTTAAATAAGTCGTATAATGGGCGCTCGGTACATAAACCTTATAAACAGCACTGTACCACCATAAAAGAGGGCATCCATAATCCATTCCTGGTTTTTCACTTCATATGTATACCCCCTATATTTTGTTTGTGTCATCGCTTGCGGAATATAAAGGGAAGCTGCAGCAAATTTATCGTTTGAATCTTGCAAAAAAGAATTCCCTTGATTCAATGACCCTGTAATTGCATCTATCAGATTATTTATTGATTTCTGTTTCGATGTATCCTTAGGTAATTGATCTATTAGCACTCCTCCACCTCCAATGTCCTTATGACACCGTAGAGTACAGGAAATTCTGGTTTTTGTGTAGATGGCTTGCTGGTTTTAAAGAGGTAATTCAAACTGTTTATACTCAGGTAGAAGTAGCACAGTAACTGATGTTAATCAGATATAATCAACTGTTTAATCGTTTCGACTATGTACCGTATCACTTGCGTATATATTCTTTCTTTATAAAATTATAAGCCTCTTCATAAAAGGCATCGACTTTTTTATAAAAACTTTCGATATAAGACAACAATACAGGAATTGGCAATTCATATCGATATAATCCATCGGAATTCTTTTGGATTATTGCTCTTTTGATTATATCATCATGCTTCGCATGTGAAGAGTAAATATCGATATAATATCTAAATATTAAATTTTCCATGCTATCTCTTAAATCACGCCTCTGTACTGAAATGCTATTCTTGCGTAGTTCTTCTTCATAAAATTGTGCTGCTTTTTTTGCGATACATTTTCCATACGAAAAATCAAAAAAGGGAGAGAAAGTATCACAAAACCGTGTAACACGGTTTTTTAAGGCATCTTCCATCATATACCGTGATGAAAAACGAAAAGTGCCATCATACAAAATATCAATGTCGGGACGTTCTGTATATTTTCTAATCATATAATCCTACCCCAAAATTCTAAGGGACTATTTTATTATAGTTTTTTCGATACCTGTACTTTTTTGTTTAATTCTGTCCTTCATTAATTTTTACATGCAAATCCTTTTAAAGTGTAGCTCGTTCTAATTCAATGATTTTTTCTCCAAGTTTCTCTTTTACTTTTTTTTCAAACTCCCCTAATGCAATATTAACCGACTCAGCAGCTGCATCGGAAATGTCATCGGATACAGAATTAATAGAGGATTTCAAATCAGCAATGTATTCTTTAACAGATGAAGCAAAGCCTGAAAAATACCACTCATTTTTATATTTCGTTCTTCCAAATAATCCTTCCCCTGCATAAACTTCATCATAATCAAAATCCATCCGGTCAACGTACCAATCCAAGCTGGTATACTGACCACTGCTTTTAAAGTCCGCAATAATGCCTGAACTGGTACTGCGCTCATCAAATGCTTCTAACATATACATTTCAAAATCTTTTTTATTAAAATATACACTAAAATTTTTCCATGTATCAGACAGACTTATTTCTTCTTCACTGCATATATACTTCACTTCTGCATAAATGTCCTCCAATAATTGTCTCATCTCTTTGTTATACAAAAAATAAGCACTACTCTCAATATCTTCGCAAGTGTAATACGGTTTCAACATCCTAACCTTATATTCTACAAATATCTTTTTCAGAATTGGCCGATAAGCACTTTCCACATAACATAGACGGCGAAACTCCTCTCTGGCAGCCGATTTTGCCTGGCTTTCCGAACTATATCTGCTATATTCTTTACTACTAAAAGGAATAACAGCAATCTCGTAATCTTCTCCCTTAAATATAAGATCTTTCGCAGATACTTTTTTAATCGAAAAAGCATCTCTTTTCTTTTTTAATACCTCAATTAAATCTTTTACCCCTTCTTTACCGCTTTTTTTTGCATTCCCTGCTTCCATTATGCTCATCGCTTTTTCCGGACAATCGTTTACCATTTGTTCAAGGCTGGGCAGATCATCATTTTCAACTGCCCTATTAGTAAATATCGCATTTCCGTTTGCATCTTCCTGAATATACTTTCCATGATTCATTACACACAATCCGCAACCACTACACTTCTCAGATATTACAATCTTTTTCATCCTTTTTATTCTCCCATTATAAATTTATTGCCTGGCTCATTTTTTCAAGGTACTTTTCTCCTGTAACGATAGTAGCCATAGCCGCCTCTGGTACGGATCCCTCCGATGTAACAACTGGCACGTTAATGATATCTGCCATAGCCGCAGCCATATTTACACAAACCATTAAGGTACTCTTATCATAATCAGAATAATTATGTACAACATCACCATTTAATTCTATTACTTTTTTTGTTTCTCCTATTGACCGTACAAATAATGCATTCATTGCCATTAATAATTTTGCAATTCGGTCTGCTCTATTAATAATAGAGTCATAAACCGTACAAATTGATTCCGCTTGAGAATAAATAACATTAGCCTGTCTCATTTGATTGGATGCAGCTGATGAGTAGCGTTCGGAATCCATAACCATGATTCCACCTATTCCTTTAAAAAAATGTCCGCAAATTAGTTCTTTGTCAGTTAATTCCTTTTTTGTTGTTATCGTCAGACTATTTATAATTTTCAGATTATTTGCATCTTCCTTAATTGCTATTTTATTATTTTTTTCATTGTTTCCTAAATCAATCTTTTGTATCTGGCCATATACCTCCACAAACTGAGGAACTGTATTTTTCATAATGGCTCGTTTTTTTTTGGCAACATTCATTAACCTTTTATCTGTATATTCTTCCTTATTTTTAATCAACAGCCTAGCTTCTTCATTTCTTTCGAATGCTTTGGCATATCTCTTTAGCGCCTTTTCATCCAAGTTAAGAGATTTATTGACACTAGAAAACGTATGAACCAAGGAACCTACAGCAAGTGCTTCTAAAATCATTTTTATACCCCCTTTCCAAAGTTTAATATGAGCGTATCCCCTAATTGAGCCTCATATTCGTCTAAATCTTTAAATGCAACACTTTTTCCAAATACACTTAAAATTCTATCTAAGCCCTGGGTAATTCCCTGGAGACAATATCCCTGTTCACAGGCATTACTTAAAATCATATCAAACCCTTCATGAAATTCGCAATCCCAGTAATTATATTCCCGCTCAAAAATATTTCTCAATTCCTCCCTCTGCTTAGACATTTCCATTAAAGCATCTCTCTCAATTCTCTTAATATGATTCTCCTTTAATTTATAATCATCGAAATGTTTCCATGTGCTAACTGTCGAAGCTATTACGCTACAAGCAACTGTGGTAATTATAGTTCCGATAACCTGTCCCACTACCTCTCCGACCACCATTCCTGCTGCGGTTCCTATACCAGGGAGTACGCCCGTACCCACAATACTGCCTATCACAAACCCTATTTCCCTTCCTAGTTCACCTCCAACTAAAGAAACATACATCGACGCACCCTTTTCACCAATCTCTTCCATAAACTCTCTTGCATCAATTTCTCCCCTTACGTACCTTGAAGCCGACTGTTCCACGATACTGGCAATTGCAACTACCTGACTAGCTCCATTGCCTTTAGTAACATTTACCCAAAAATCTTTTTTACTATTTTTAAGCATACTTGTAGCAATATCAATAGTAAGTTGATTTTTTCCGCCTGCAATAGCAACATTTGCTGTGGATTTCCCCATATCTTTTACGGCATAAGCCAAGCTTTTTTCTCCCTTAGCTACTTCCCATAGATTTTGCACGCCCACAACCATCAACGGAATCGTAGACTGTACAATCATTTCCCTGGCTCCGTCTGCAAATTCTATTCCTGCCCGCTTCGCTGTTATGGAAACAGACTTTTTACACAAAGCAATATCAGAGTTTATCTTCTCTTTTTGCATTTGCTTTCTTGCTTCTTGAGTCAAACCATTGTTTTTATCCTTAATAATATCCCAATCGCTTTTCTTACCCTTAGATGTGTTCTGCGATTTTGACAAAAGTCTATAATTTTCATCACAGTTTGCTATTTCCTTAAAATCCTCATTTGTCATAAAAGGGTTGTGCTTTAACTTACTATGTAGCTCCTTTAAAGAATTAATATGATCAGTTTCTGATGAATGCTGTGCCCATTTTGATGAAATGTTATCACCCATTTCATTTTTCATATGATATTTTTTTTGGGCCGCTTTCTTAGTTTTGTGTAGAATATTGCCACTAATTGGATCTCTATAGCTCTCTTTTCCATCAAAAATATTTTCTTTATATGCATCTTTTCTATTTTGAGAATCCCACAATTTATCTCGATTGGGTTTATTATATTCCTGAGTGATTCCTAATTCCGAATTTGCTTTGGTCCTAATTTTGTTTTGATTCACCATAGCTTCTAATGCTTTGGTATTTCGATTCATAATAAATCCCCCATTCTCACGCTGATTACAACATTTTAATAAAATCGCCCTGGCTTTTGAGCCACATGTCAATTCCCTTACCAAACACCTCAGCAGTTACTGTATATACACCGTCTTTTACTTCCAGAATCTGTGCTGTTGGCAAGCGATCCAACACCGCTTCAATAGAAAGTCCCGAATACTGAAAATTAATCCGCTGAAGCATTCCTCCATACATGAACTGCACTCTCTTTCGGAACTCTCCTTCCTCAAATCTCCCTTTATATGGAAGGAAAAAATGCTTTTCCAAAACAGTGAAATTCTGAATACGGTCAATTCGATAGATTGCAGGAAAAAGGTCTGCTTGATTTTCACTTTCCTTCTCATTGTCATTGATAAAAGCTATTAAATAAAAATAATATTCTGAAAACATTATTCCTACCGGTTTCACCATCCGCTTTACAATAGCCTTGTTTTTAAGCTTCTTATATTCTATCTCCACACACTTTTGATTACGGACTGCTTCCCCAATATCCCATATTACATCAATGATTTTTTTATGGTGATGAGGTTCTATATAGTGATGCTTTTCATTTGCAATCAGAGTAGATATATCCCGTTTATTTTCTGAAGAAGAACAATTTTCCAATAGCTTTTCAATGAGTGGGAAAAATTCTTCTTTGGTAAGAGAACGGCTTTCCAAAAGGATCTTACACAACACCAAAAGTTCTCCATTTGTCATTTTTAAATTCCGGATGTCTACAAGCCTGTAACCTTTTAACTTCTTATCATAAATAAGTTGCTGCATACTCCCTGTCTTTATCGAACGATTTGCCAGAAATACTCTCAAGTCATCAATATCTCTCTGTAAAGAACGAGGACTAACATGAAAGTATCCTGCTTCGGTTTTCTTACATATAACCTCTCCTTCTATTAATTTTGTGTACAACGTTAAAAGGCGTTCTTGTTTTTTATCATATTCATATTTCTCCATCATACCCTCCTTGCTATTATGACTATTTTATAGCATATTACCATGGACAGAATATGTCACTCTGCGAAATTCCTACAAAATTCCACAAATTTTATAACAATAGTATATCATTGATTTTTATAGCATTCAATATATTTTAAAATAGAGTTTTTAAAACTGCGCAATATTAACGTTCAAGCCTTATGATAGACAAAGGGGTGGTAAAGCAATGGATGCAGATTATATCCGCAAGAAAATTACAGAACTTAGAATAAAAAGAGGTGTTTCTGAACACCGCATGAGCCTTGATTTAGGTCACTCTCGATCATATATTCATGGGATTGTTACCGGAAAATCATTGCCGTCTATGACGGAATTTTTATATATATGCGAATACCTTGAAGTTACTCCGAAATATTTTTTTGATACGGATGGAGAAAATCCCATTCTCATTTCGCAATTAGTAAAAGAAACTGCTTCGCTTTCCGAAACCGATCTTCTATTACTAATAAATTTGGCTAAACGGATAAAAAAATAAATTAAGAGTATAACAATACATCTTTAAGACTTACACATTTCACTTGCACGGAGAGGGGCCAAATGCTACCTCTCTATTTGATTTTACCAATACCTATGAACCGAAGTATATCATGGCTCATGAAGAACCACCTTTATAATATATAATCACACCATAAGGCTCTAATAAGCAACCCTTTTCAATATATGTATTGCAGTGAACTAGACTGCTATGAACCGGGGCAACTACTGAGGCACTCAGCAGTGCCATTTATATAATATATAACTAATCTCTTTCAGTATATCCACACATAAAATATCCTATATTTATTGCTCATAAAAGAAACCTAAGCAGACTCTCTCCGCTCCGTAGCGCCTTCATGGCGCCTACGCTTCGGCTGCTTAGATTTCCTTTATGCTTTAATAAACGACTCATTTTACTTTTTATAGACATTCCACTTAATATTTGGCATAATTTCTTTTGCAGCATTACTAAGATCATAATAATCCCCTCGCCGATCATAAAATCTATTTCCGTCCACATAGCTAACCGTATTAATTATAAAATGCACATGAAGATAGTATCTACTATAATCGCTGCCTTGATGAACACCATATATCACTTGGAACCTCTGACCTATGTAATTGGCAAACTGTTCTGCAAAGATATTAGCCAACGTAGTATTCATAATATCTTTTCTATCAAATCCCACTACAATATGGACCACCTGTTGACCATCCAACTTGTTATATGCTGTTTTTACAGCATGAAACGAATCTGCTAAAAACTTTATATTACTGTCTATTTCATTTATACCCAATACCTTATCCGTTTGGCATTGTCTTAAAGATGGATACCATAATAAACCTACTGCTCCGGAATACTGATAATATTCAGAGCCAAATACATAATTAATTGTATTATAAACTGCATCTTCATTTTGATAACTTTCGTTTACAATGATAATATTTGCCATGATGAACGTACCTCCTTTTTTAATGCCCTGACATCTTCATCATCTGGGTACTTTTCCACCAAGTCATTTATATGTGTAGATATCCTACTTATACCGCAAATTAGCTCTTTTTGATTTAATACAACATTATTATCCTTTAAGTCATTTTCAATCAGAGTATTTAAATATTCTGATTGCGTCATATTTAATTTCTCCAGTTTCTCCTTCAGATTTATATATCTATCTTGGGGACAGCGTATAGTTATCTTCTTTGTTACTTCCATTTTTTCCTCCTGTTACTTTAAATTATTACACTCATTGGTTACATATCAATTATTCATAATTCTATTACTTTTGTATCTCTGGGATACATACTCTGGCAAGCAAAGGAAAACTGTCGGACAGTCTATTATCTTTGCTTACAAATATGTTATGCCGTATTTAAAATAAAATAGCAGTATCTAAAATCATGTAACCTTTATTAACATTTTTACATATTAGAATACGAACATCTTATATAATAATTATCAAATAAACTTGAAAGGAAAAAAATAATGCTTAATGACTATGGAGATATCCTAACACTAAACGAGCTTTGTGAAGTTTTAAAAATCAGTGAGAATGTTGCCTATCGGCTAATTAGAGAAAAATCCATATCTGCTTTTAAAGTTGGCCGAATTTACAAGATTCCCAAAAAAGCTGTGGAATCTTATATTTTGGTGGCAGCAAATATGAAGTAGTGCAATCAATCTATATTTTCACCATAATAAAACCCAGGTAGAATTGTATCCTCTACCAGGGTTTCATTTCTTTATGAATTTTTAAGTTCAGCTTATTCACTGCATTTCTATCTTTGCACCTCTTTATTCTACATCAAAAAGATAACCCCTATATGACAAAAAAAATAATGCAAGAGCTATTATACTAAACAATGTCGTATAATAACTCTTGCATTTACTAAGTTACATTAATTCTGTTCTAGATGGTACAAAATTGGTACAAAAGTACAAATAACCAAATAACCATCTGGCTTAAAAGCCTTGATTTTACTAGCTTTCCGCAATCTATTATTTCTCAAGGGACTTCATCGTCGGGAACAACAACACATCCCTGATCGCATAAGAATCCGTAAGCAGCATAACAAATCTGTCAATACCGATACCAATACCGCCAGTAGGAGGCATACCGATCATAAGCGCATTTACAAAATCATCATCCATGGAATTCGCTTCATCGTCTCCAGCTGCAAGAAGCGCTTCCTGAGCCTTAAAGCGCTCGATCTGATCCAGAGGATCATTTAACTCAGAATAAGCATTTGCCATCTCACGCTTTGTAATGAACAGCTCAAAACGCTCCGTATAATCCGGATCATCAGGCTTTTTCTTGGTAAGAGGAGAAATCTCTACCGGATGGTCCATAATAAAGGTCGGCTGTACCAGATGCTCTTCAACAAATTCCTCAAAAAGCATGCTTAAAATATCGCCCTTCTTATGGTGTGCCCCATACTCCACATGGTACTGGTCTGCGAGAGCCTTAGCTTCCTCATCCGTATGAATGGCGGTAAAATCAATATCCTTATATTTCTTTAAAGCATCTACCATGGTAATGCGTTCAAATGGCTTTGATAAGTCAATTTCCACACCATCATAGTTCACCACAGCCGTTCCAAGAACCTTAAGGGCAACTGACCGGAATAAATCCTCTACCAGATCCATCATGCCGTGGTAATCGGTATAAGCCTGATATAATTCCATTAAAGTAAACTCTGGGTTATGACGGGTATCCACGCCTTCATTACGGAAAACGCGTCCGATTTCATATACTCTTTCCAGACCGCCTACAATCAGTCTCTTTAAGTAAAGTTCCAAAGAAATGCGCAGCTTTACATCTTCATCAAGAGCATTGTAGTGAGTTTCAAATGGTCTTGCCGCAGCGCCGCCTGCATTAGCAACCAGCATGGGTGTCTCCACCTCCATAAAGCCCTGGGCATCCAGATGGTCACGGATGGACTTGATGATCTGGGAACGTTTTACAAATGTATCCCTTACTTCAGGATTCATGATCAGATCCACATATCTCTGTCTATAACGAATGTCCGTATTGGTCAGACCGTGGAACTTCTCCGGAAGAATCTGAAGGCTCTTGGTAAGCAGCAGTACGCTCTCAGCATGGATGGAAACTTCTCCCGTCTTTGTTGTAAACGCAGTTCCTTTAATGCCTACGATATCACCGATATCCAGCTTCTTGAATTCCTTGTATTCCTCTTCTCCAATACTGTCTCTGGCCACATAGGACTGAATATTGCCTTTTAAATCCTGTACATTACAGAAGGAAGCTTTCCCCATCACCCGCTTTGACATAAGACGTCCTGCGATGGATACTTCCTTTCCTTCCCATTCATCATAATGCTCTTTGATTTCACTGCTGTGTACGTTAACATCGTACTTTGTAACTTGAAACGGATCCTTACCCGTTTCCTGAAGCTCTGCCAGCTTTTCCCGGCGGACTTTCAGCAAATGGTTTAAGTCCTCTTCCTTCACCTGATTCTGGTTTTGATTCTGCTGTTCTGCCACCTGTTTTCACTCCTTTGTGAACTATGTTAAGGAAGTTCGATTCGCCAGACGGCTCATCGAACGGCTTATTTTCTATGACACTCTCTGGATTTCCAGAACTTTATACTGGATCACACCGGATTGTGTCTCTACGTCTACCACATCTCCAACTTTCCTGCCAATCAGTGCATGACCAACCGGGGATTCATTGGAAATTTTATTCTGAAGGCTGTTTGCCTCCGTGGAACCCACAATTTTGAATTCCATCTCTTCGTCTTCGTCAACATCGTAGACTTTTACCTTGCAGCCAATGTTAATCTTATCTAAATCGATCTCATCCTCAACGACTACCTCAGCATTCTTAAGGAGCTTCTCCAGTTCTTCAATACGCAGCTCAATGTCTCTTTGTTCATCCTTAGCGGCATCATACTCAGCGTTCTCGGATAAGTCGCCTTGCTCTCTGGCTTCCTTGATCTTCTGGGCAACTTCTTTTCTCTTTACTACCTTTAAATTCTGAAGCTCATCCTCGTATCTTTTAAGGCCTTCGTAGGTTAAAATATTCTTCTTATCTACCATGGTTTTTGATTCCTCCTGGTTTCATACTCGCTCATTCGCATTCCAAATATTATAGCGTAAACATCTAAAATTGTCAAGAATGTAACTGTTCCTGATTCTATTTCTCTGGCTGTAAGCCGGCCATCCGATCTTCCACAAAACGTTTTAATTCGTCCATGGTTCCCACCTGGTTGATATCATTTCTAAGCTTTGCGGAATGAGGCAATCCAGCCGTATACCATGCCATATGCCCACGCATCTCACGCATGGCCACCACTTCCCCTTTATGCTCCATCTGCAGGGCACCGTGCCGGATGATCATCCTGCAGATTTCCTCTCTGGTGGGTCCGGGAAGCAGCTCTCCTGTTTCCAGATAATGCAGGGTTCTTTTAAAGATCCAGGGATTTCCCTTGGCTCCTCTGGCGATCATCACCCCGTCACAGCCGGTCACCTCCAGAAGAGCCTTTGCATCCTCCGGCTTAAATACGTCGCCGTTTCCAATGACCGGAATTGAGACAGCTTCCTTTACCTTCCTTATAATATCCCAGTCGGCTGTTCCTGAATAATACTGTTCCCTGGTCCTGCCATGAACGGCAACTGCCGCCACTCCGCAGCCTTCCGCCATTTTGGCAAATTCCACGGCATTGCAGTCCTCTTCCGTAAAACCTTTTCTGAATTTTACGGTCACAGGCTTTTTAACATTCTTTACCATAGCGGTCAAAATACGCTCTGCTAGCCTGATATCCTTCATTAGTGCCGACCCCTCGCCGTTATTAACGATCTTAGGCATGGGACACCCCATGTTCACATCAATGAATGCATAGGGCCCTTCTCCCACTTTAGCCGCAATATCTGCCATGATTTCCGGATCAGAACCAAAAAGCTGGAGGCTGACAGGGCCTTCCCCATCGGCCACCTTTAGCAGCTCATTTGTATTTCTGTTTTTATATAAAATTGCCTTGGCGCTGACCATCTCCGTTACTGCCATACCGCAGCCCTGCTCCCTGCAGAGAAAACGAAATGGCAGGTCCGTAACTCCTGCCATAGGTGCCAGTATCAGGTTGTTATCCAACGTCAAATTTCCAATTCTAAGCTTCACGTATCTATTTCTCCGCCTTCCAATTCTTCTCCCAGATAAAACACCCGGTAATACATTTCCAAAGATTCCAGAAGTTCCCTTTTCTCTTTCCGGTACTGCTTGATCTTCAGCACGCTTCCGATCTCGTCAAACAGGTAATCCCCCTCCTCTGCTGTCACCTTAAATTCCAGGGTGCCATCCTCATCGTATTCCATGATAAGGATTCCACCTACATCTTCGGTATAAAGCACGCACATAATTTGAAGATCCTGCTTGATGCTTTCGGGGAGGCTCACAAACTGCTGGTTAAAATAATATTTCTGCTCATAGGAATTGGCGCCGCATAGCACCACATTATCTCCATCATGCTCCATCGTTTCTGCCACCGCTCTTTCCTTATTCATGCGCATTTCCAATATTTACTGAGATTATATTTTAGCATACACGGAAAGAAATGACAATAGGCTAAAAATCAGTGGTACACCGTTTGATCAGCCGGCATGGAATCCGGCTGTTCCTGTTAACTTCTTCTTCTCCCAGAAGGATTTTCATCATATTATCGACGGAGATGTTGCATAATTCTTCGATCCGGTTATCAATGGAAGAAAGCTCCGGATCGCTGCAGATCGACAGGGCGGAATTATTAAATCCGGTAATGCACAAATTTTCCGGTACCTTTAAAAGCTTTGTATTGGCATACTTAATCGCTCCTACGGCAAGACCGTCATCTGTGGCTACCACGCTGTCAAACCGTAAATCACGGCGCTCCAGAAGGATATCCCTTACCGTATGGATCCGGTTCTTTACATAAAGCTTTAAATCTCCAAGCACAGGAAGCCCGTGGGCTTTTAAAGCGGATTCATAGCCTGCCAGCTTCTGATTTGCGCTGTAAGAATGGGAGTCACAGAGAAACAGGATTCTGCGCCGTCCTGTCTCAATCATCTGGCTGGCCACATCGTAGGTTGCCTGATAATCATCTCCATAAGCGCAATAAATATTCTCGCCATCCAAATATCCGTTAATCAAAAATACCGGAACCTGCTTTGCTGCATTACGGACATACTGCGTATGTTTATCCGATTCTCCTGTTCCTGCATAAGTAGAACCGACCATGATGAGCGCATCAATCCGCTTCGCAAGAAGGAGGCTGACATATTTTTCTTTCACGGACTGTTCAAACCCGCTGCAGCACAAAATACAGTCGTAACCATGCTCGTGCATGCGGCTCTCCAAATGGGCTACTGCCGTAGCCATATAAGCATCTGATACATCCGGACATAAAATACCAATGGTCTTCATGGAATCAAGTCCAAGTCCCCTGGCAAATACATTGGGAGTATAACCATGCTCTTCCATAATCGCCCTGACTTTTTGTTTAGTTTTCTCACTCACACGGGGGCTGTCGTTCACCACCCGGGATACGGTAGCGATGGAAACTCCTGCAAGCTCTGCAATGTCATAAATATTCATCCTGGTAGTCCCTTTTGCCTCATTTAACTTTTATAACAAAAAGAGAGTAAAACGGCCTTTCTGTCAGATTATACCTGCGTTTTACCCTAATTTCAATTTCATTTAAAACAATATTGTAAGTGCTTACACTATTCACGTTTCATTATATAGCATGCTTGTCAATAAAGCAAGTTTTATTATTCATTTTTTAGAATACAAAACATGGCTCAATAAAATTCAAAAAGTCCATGGGACACCTCTGCAAAGAAGGTGTCCCAGATGGACCATAGAAATTCTTTTGAAGATTTATTTGGTGAAATCTAAAATAACTTTCAGCATTTCAGCCCCATTATTGCTGAAATCTTCAAAGGCTTTTGCAGCCTCTTCATATTTATATACGTCTGTGATTACTTTTTCTAAGTTTACGCCGCCTTCTTTTACAATATCAATCAATTCAATGAAATCTTTGTTCATGGCATTGCGGCTTCCGTAAACATCCAGTTCTTTCTTCTGAATCATGGTAAAGTTGAAGTCCAGATTCTTCTTTCCTACGCCGATAAGAATCACTTTCCCGCCGAATGCCGCAGCATCGATACAGTTCTGGAAGGTAGAAGGAAGTCCTACCGCTTCAATACACACATCGAATCCATAAGCGACCTCATTGCCGTTGATATTAATGCTTCCGGTAATTTCTTTCGTCGCTTTGTCAAGGGCATCCGGACCGTCATTTAAGATGGTTCCGGCAAAATCAAAGCTTTCCTTAGCATAGTCCAGTTTCGCTTTTGCCACATCAGCCATATATACTTCGCCTCCGAGGGTCTTTGCAGCAATAGCTGCCAGAACACCGATAGTTCCGGAGCCGACAACCAGAACTTTGTCGCCTTTTTTTATTCCTGCACGCTGAATGCCATGATATCCGATACAGAAAGGCTCTATTGCTGCAAGAACCTTGGCAGAAATTCCTTTTCCGTCAAAAATCCGCTCCAGAGGCATGGTAATATATTCGGAGAATGCACCGTCTCTCTGGCAGCCCATGGTCTGGTTGTCCATGCAGGCATTGACAAGACCCTTTTTGCAGCTATAGCAGGTTCCGCAGTTAAAGTAGGGATTGCATGTAACGATCATTCCATTTTTCAATCCATATTCATTGTTCTCATCAACTTCAACAATTTCCGCACTGAACTCATGTCCGGGAATTCTTGGATAATCAAAATATGCAAATGTTCCTCTGTAGGACCCTAAATCACTGCCGCAGATACCTCCATATAAAACCTTAAGCAATGCTTCTCCTGGTTTTCTAACCGGCTTTTCAATTTCTCTGATTTCTACCTTGCCAGGTTCAACAATATAAATTGCTTTCATAATATTACGTCTCCTTATCTTCAATTCCTACCAAAGCATTCCATTCTCATCGAAAGGCAATTCCATTGGTTCGGATTCTATTTCAATATTGGGGTTTCCCTTAATTACCTCCATATAATCTTCTGAAAGCATGATGTGCTCCAGATGAAGGCTGTTGGGTATTCTTACAATTCTAGGCCGGGTCTTGTCGATCTCGTTACAAGTCTTGATGCAGACCGAAATGGCTTCCTTATCACTTTCCATAATAATAGGAATCCGGACACCGCCAAGAACGGTACAGGTGATTGCATTTGGGTACATGGAAGCTAAATCAAGCTTCTCAAATACACGCTTTGTAGTTGCGCTGGAATAGCCCAGACCAATGCCGTTTCCATGGGTTTCTTCGCTTAAATCCAGAACAACCACTCTCTGGGCATCAATGCCTCCAGTGGCATAAGGAGTGCAGAAGGTTCCAGTAATATTGGGATCCATTCCGTCACCGCTGTAATTCTTTCCAATTTCATCTACAATTAGAACATCGCATGAATCCACCAGGATTCTGGCCATATTGGAAGCAGCTTCCATTAAAAGGGCCGGCTCTTTTTCTTCAATTTCATCTGCATTTACAGCAACAATTCTGCTTGTTTCATCATAGGCATTTTCAATAGTAGGAACTGCAAACAAAATAGGTGCATACTTAATGATGGCCTTGCCGAACAGAGGCACATTCTTTGCCATATTTTTAAATCCGGCTTCATGGCAGACCTCGGCTCCATACTGCTTTCCAAGACCAATTGCCATCATTTTCATGATTCCGCTTTCATAAGGACCGCGGAATGCTGTATGGGGCTTAATTCTGCAGCCTATAATAATTCCGTCAGCTTCGGCGGCGTATTTATCAATGTAAACATCTCCGCCTTCTTCATTGGTCCCTATTTTCTTCACTTCCATAGAAGAAAGAATGGGACACTGAAGATATTCTTCTGTGATTCCGTAGCCTGCCAGGACCGCTCTCTGTCCTTCTGCGGTACTCCCGCCATGGCTTCCCATAGCAGGAACTACAAAGGGCTGTCCGCCTCTTGATTTGACAAAATCAGCAATGCATTTTGTGGTCAGGGCATTGTTTGCAATACCTCTGGAACCGGCTGTGATTGCAATTCTCATCCCCGGCTTAATCTGGGAAGAAAATTTTTCTTCTGAAAGAAGTTTTTCTATCACTCCGGGAATATCCTTTGACTCAATCTTAGGACGTGGAAATATCTGGCGCACCCGAAACATTTTGGGGACCTTTACATCCTTAACCAGATCTGCCACAAAAGGTCTTTCTCTCATATCAACGCACTTCCCTTTCTTTATAAGTAGTTAAAACAGACATGGTATACAGCCATTGTTTCATAAAAAGCTTGTACCATGTCTGCCATAAAAGCGTTTATTCGCCTAAGTAGGCTTTCTTGACTTCCTCATTCTGAAGCAGATTCTCACTGGTATCGTGAAGTGTGATTTCTCCGTTTTGCATAACATAACCGCGGTTGGCTACATTCAGCGCTATCTTAGAGTTCTGCTCTACGAAAAGAACAGAAGTTCCCTGCTTGTTAATACGAACAATGGATTCAAAAATTTCTCTGATAATAATTGGTGCAAGTCCCAGAGAAGGCTCATCAAGTAAAATCATTCTGGGATTGCAAAGCAGGGCGCGGCCGATTGCAAGCATCTGCTGCTCGCCGCCGGAAAGAGTACCGGCTAACTGGGTTCTGCGCTCATACAATCTTGGGAACATTTCGTATACTTTGTCAATATCTTTGCTGATATTGGCCCTATCCTTGCGAATATAGGTTCCCATCTGAATATTTTCTGCTACGGAAAGTTTTGAGAATACGTGTCTTCCTTCCAAAACCTGAACCAGACCCTGATTGGTAATTACGTGGCCTCTCATACGGTCAATACGTTTGCCGTCAAAATAAATTTCACCTTTTACACCGGAAGCTGCAGTCAGTCCGGAAACGGTCTGAAGAGTTGTGGTTTTACCTGCACCGTTGGCGCCGATGATGGTTACGATTTCCCCCTCATCTACATAGAGGTCAATTCCATGTACTACTTTAATATTTCCATAAGAATACTGAAGGTTTTTCAGTTCTAATAAATGCTTTCCCATTATTCACCTCCTAAGTATGCTTCAATAACTGCAGGATTGTTTTGAATCTCGGAAGGTACACCCTCTGCAAGCAGTTTTCCGTAGTTCAATACATACATGTAATCCGCAAGTCCCATCATCAGTTTCATGTCGTGTTCAATAATCAGAATGCTGATGCCGCGTTCAACGATCTTTTTACACAAGGCATCCAGTTCATTTTTCTCTGTTCCGTTCATACCTGCTGCAGGCTCATCAAGAAGCAGAATTTTAGGATCGCTGGCAAGAGCACGGCAGATTTCCAAAAGTCTTTGCTTTCCATAGGAAAGGGAGCCGGCCGGTTCATCTTTCACTGCCAGAAGTCCTACAAAGTCCAGCAATTCCAGAGCTTTATCATAGGCCTTCTTCTCTTCTTCTCTCTCTTTTTTTGTCTTGAAAAGAGAATCTGTAAATTTAGAATTCAATCTGGAATGCATTCCTACGATTACATTCTCATATACTTTCATTTTTCTAAACAGGTTGATAATCTGATAGGTACGACTGATTCCGGCTTTATTTATCTGATAAGGGCGGAAACCCTGAATTTCTTTTCCGTCAAATATGATCTTTCCTTCATTAGGAGTGTAAACACCGCTGATACAGTTGAAAAAGGTTGTTTTTCCGGCACCGTTAGGGCCGATCAGGCCGGTGATCTTTCCTTCTCTCACTTCCATGGAGACATCATTATTTGCCACCAACCCGCCAAACCTTAAGGTTACGTTCTGGACTTTCAGCATTTATTTTGCTCCTTTCTTTTTAAATTTTGCCATAATATCCTGGAATGCGCCGTAAAGACCGCCTGGCAGTCCGACGATTACAATAAGCAGCAAAACACCGTAAATTAATAACTGGTACTTCTCAGTGGCACGAAGTGCCTCATTTAAAATGAGAACAGATACGGCGCCGAAAATAGGACCGAAACGGGAAGCAGTTCCGCCGAATAAAAGCATGGTAAGGAACATAACAGACTGCTTGTACATAAATGTATCCGGGCTGATGAATCTTACACAGTGAGCATACATACCGCCTGCAAATGCAGTGAAGAACGCACTGATGGAAAATGCCAGAATCTTATAATTCCGTACATTGATACCCATACCGTCTGCTGCATGGGAATTCTCGCGGATAGCGATAAAAGCACGGCCAACCTTGGATTTGATCAGATTGGTTTTAATAGTAAGGAAAACAACAACGCACAAAAGTCCGAAGTAATAAAACTTGTTGTAGGTATTAAGCTTAAAGCCAAAAAGGTTTACGGATTCTGTAAAGAAACCGGTAAAGTTACCTGTGATTTCATAAGGAGACTGAGCCACCAGCTGATATACAATTTCACCAAAGGCAATGGTTGCCAGAGACAGGAAATGGAAAACCAGCTTAGAAGCAGGGTAAGCCAGGGCCGCACCAATGATGGCTGCAAGAAAAGCCGCAATGATCATGGTAAGTACAACCGGAATATGGGCATATTTGTTTATAATTGCAGATCCATAGGCACCTATTGCGAAGAAAGCTGCATGTCCCAGGGAAATCTGTCCGCTATAACCAAATACAATATCTAAACCAGATACAGCTACGATATAAATAAAGATAAAACTTATAATAGTAAATGCATACTCAAAATTAATCGCTTTGAAAAGCATCGGCAATAATAAGAGGACTACAAGAATAATAAAGTCATTCTTTCTGTTTGATATGGCACCTTTTAATGTTTGATTCATTCCATTCTCCTCCTTAATCCTGAATTGCCCGCTCATTAAAGATACCGGTTGGCTTAATGAACAAGAATGTAATTAACAGTACATAAGCTACCAGGTCTTTATAAGAAGAGGAAATGTAAGCAGAAGTAAACGTCTCTACCAATCCAAGGATTGCACCGCCGACCATAGCACCGTACATGTTTCCGTAACCTCCCATAACCGCACTGGCGAAACCTTTTCTGCCGATGGTTGCACCCAGAGTGGTATATACGCCGTAAAGAGGACCGATCAGCATACCTGCAAGAGCAGCAACAGCTGCAGAAATCCCCCAGGTAAGTCCTGTTGCAAGAGATACGTTGATTCCAAGGCTTCTGGCTGCCAGAGGGTCCATAGCTGCAGCTCTCATAGAAGTTCCGAATTTTGTATGCTTCATGAATACATGGAGAATTAACATACATACGATAGAAATTAAAATGCAGACAAAAGCTTCTGTCTGAATCTTCACACCAAAAATCTTAATATTTTGGATGCTGAAAATTCTTGGGAAGTTAATGGCCTGAGTTCCCCATACCAGCATGGAACCGTTCTGAATAATATAGGATACGGCAATGGTTGCCAAAACCGTATAAATCGGCAGAGTTCCCTTTGCTACCAGTTTGCTGATAATGCCCTTTTCCAGAACCATTCCAACGCCCAGCATAATAACAAAAACAATTAATACTGTAAGAAGAAACGGAATGTGAAATACTCCGTAAAAGGTATATCCCAAAAATGCACCTAATGTGAGGATATCACCCTGTGTAAAGTTAAGCATTCCTGATGCTTTGTAGATTAAGCTGTAGCCCAGAGCGATCAAACCATAAACACAGCCGAGTACAAGACCAGAAACAATAATCTGTATTATCATAATTACCTCCAAGGAAACCGCCTATTTCCTTTTGAGGGAGATAGGCGGACCATTATATGTGGTGTTACGGTTCAGTCATGAAGAAACGCAACTTTATTACTCTGCCAGCTTTTCGTAGTTGCCTTCTTCAAGCCACTTATTAAAGTCAAGATATTTGCCATTAACAATGATATAGTCATTCAGAGAATGAAGTCCTTCACGGGTTCCATCGGTAAAGTCAAGCACACCGCCAAGAGACTTGAAATCTTTGATCTTGCTGATAGCATCTTTGATTGCATCGCCGTCGTTGCTGCCTGCAATCTTGGAAGCCTCCCAGAATACCATCATGGCATCCCAGCTTCTGTAAGCACAGTCATGGAAAGGCATAATGCCGTATTCATCAACATAAAGCTGTAAGAATTTTTTCATCTCTGGATCTGTAGCTTCTTCAATGTCACTGTATACTACATATGGATAAGAGAATACCCAGTTATTTGCAGCATCACCGGCAACATTAAGAGTATCTACCGGAATACCTTCACGGTTGAAGCAAAGCTTATTGTATCCAAGCTGACGTAACTGCTTTGCAAAGATTGCCTGAGTCGGTCCGTTGGTGGAACAGAACACTGCATCTGGCTTTGTATTAATCATCTTAGCTACCTGACCGGAGAAGTCTGTATCACCTTCTGTATAGCTTTCAATGGTGGTAATTTCAATTCCAGCTTTTTTCGCTTCTTCAACAAATGCTTCCGCACTGCTCTTTGCAGCATCATCAAGACCGCGGAATACTGCAACTTTCTTTATATCCAGTTCAACCATCTTCTCAGCGATATGAGGCATGGAAAGTGCTGTGTTAAGTCCTGCACGGAATACATACTCCCAGCCCTGAGCCATCCAGGTAGGACTGTTTCCAGTTCCGATGGTAGGAATCTTAGCTTCATTGTAAATTCCGCCTGCCGCAAGCACGTTGCTGCTGGTAAGAGAACCTAAGATTGCATTTACCTTATCTACCTGAATCATCTTGTTTGCAATCTTAACTGCTTCCTCAGGAGAACCCTGATCATCGTAGTTTACCAGCTTTACAGGTACTCCGTTAAAGCCGCCTGCTTCGTTAATCACCTTAACTGCCAGTGCAGCCGCCATGTTAGCAGACTCGCCAACCTGTGCATTAACACCGGTTAAAGGCTGTGGATTACCGATTACAAAAGTTTCTCCGCTTGCGCCTCCTGCAGCAGCAGTAGTCTCTGCAGCACCTTTACCAGCGCCGGCAGCAGTAGTCCCCTCTGTCTTTGTGCCTGCTCCTCCAGCCCCGCATGCGGTTAAGAACATAGTTAAGCTTAACCCAAGGGCAAGGATCTTAGATGACGTTTTTTTCATTTCAATTTCCTCCGTTTAGTTTTATTATCTTTAAAAAAGATTACCTTGTTCATCGAAAGCCCACTCTTCGGGCTCTCCCAGAATCTGGATATCAGGGTTTTTTTTCGCTTCTTTCAGCATGGCCTCTGATATGTAGATCTCTTCCAGATCTTTTGTATTGCGGATACGGACAATATATGGATTTGACTTGTCCGTGCCGTTGCATGTTTTCAGCCCCAGCTTAATGGCTGTTTCATCTCTGCGGGTTACAATGGGCACCTTCACCACATCCAAAACTGTGGAAGTGACTCCATTTGGATAAGTCTCATCTGCATCCATCTTGTCAAAGCAGCGTTTAGTCGTGACATCCGCCACTCCCAGGCCGTTGAAATTGCCGTGGGTCTTCTCTGTCAAGTCCAGGACTACGATGCGTTTTACCTCAATTCCTCCGCTGGCTGATTTGTGGCAGGCAAACCTGCCTGTTACATTGGGATCCATTCCGTCTCCGCTGATGTCTTTTCCTATTTCATCTACAACCAGCTCATCAATTTCATCGAAAAGGATTCTTCCCATCTTGCTTTTTGCTTCTATAAGCAGTTCCGGTTCTTTTGTCCAGATTTCTTCCTTTGTTAAGGCCTCCAGCTTATAGGTCTGGTCATAGGCATTTTCAATAATGCCCAGACCGCAGATTACATTGGCATAGCCAAGAACCACCTTCGCCACTTTTGGCATCAATTTGCCCATGTTTTCAAATCCGGATTCATGGACAGTTTCTGCTCCCTGCTGCTTTCCCATTCCGATTACCGACATTTTCATCAGTCCGCTTTCGTGAGGCGCACGAAATGCCGTATGGGCCTTGATCCGTCCGGTGAGAATAATGCCATCCGCATCATGGGCATTCTTGTCCATAAATACGGGCATTCCTGATTCCAGTTCTCCGATCTGAACGGTTTCCATAGTAGAAAGAATGGGGCAGCCGCAATACTCCTCTGTCACGCCGTAGCCTGCCAGTAGTGCTCTCTGTCCTTCTGCCGTAGCTCCTCCATGGCTTCCCATGGAAGGGAAAATAAATGGGATTGCTTTTTTACTTTTTATAAATTCTACAACTGATTTGGCTATCAATGCCATATTTGTGATTCCCCTGCTCCCTACAGCTATGGCTATACGGTCATTTTCATGAATCTGTCCGGCGATTTTATCCTGGGACAAATATTGGAAAACCATATCCGGAATCTCTTTCGGTTCCAAATGAGATTTATCGAAAACCTGACGGACTTTCACCATTCTGGGAAGAACTACGTCCTGACAGATTTTGTCTACAATATCTCTTTGTTTAGAGTAATCTTGTTTCATAATCATCCTTTCCTTGCTAACTGGCTGCTTTTACAGCTTCTCTCCAGAAACACCCCAAATTATCCAGGTAATACCCTGTCTTATGATTCCTCTTAATCCGGCTTTATAAGCAGGCGGAATCATTGTGTCTGGAATTTAACAGTTATGCATCTGATATATCAGTTGAATATGTAAATAAATAATATACTAACATCTTTACAAAGTCAAGTAATTTTTTGTGTATTTTATTTGTACTTTGTATGCAATATACCATATCTATTGTATTTTTGTTCATTTTAATTTTCTTCAGTCTGGATTCACTTAGCAATACGCCTGGTTTTTTCAAAATAAATGAACCTGCAGACTGCTCTCTCCGCCGGTCCTGCTGGCTGTTCCTTATGGTTGGACAGTAAATAAGCCCGCCTGACGGCGGGCTTATTAAATAATGCTCATTTGAAAACAGATAATATCTCTTTGTAATTTCCCCGGACTGAACCGTTTTACTTCTGGCACGCAATCTGCAGACCAATCCCCTGTTCTTCAAAATATTCCACAAGATGAAAAGAGAATTTCAAAACGCAGTTCCATTCCATAAACATGGTTTTTGGGTGTGTGTTTATGTCAAACGTTTTTTGGGAAATATAAATTCCACTGTGTCATTCCAGGAATTTTTAATATGCTTCTCATAATTTTCCTTTACTTCTTTATCATCCTTGCGTATCATGGCATCCAGAATTTCAAGATGCTCCTCAATGGAATGCGCATAATTTTGGTTGACTTTTGCACAATATACTCTGATTCTGTTACTATGATCCGCTACCACATTCAGCAGTTCTTTTAAAAAGCTGTTCTGTGACTGGGAAATAATGGTATTGTGAAGGTTATCGTCAAGTTTGGTATAATAACTGACATATTCCTCGCGGTTTTTAAATTGAGGAGGATTCTCAAATGCATCATACATTTTTTTCAACCAGTCACGCCCTAACATGCGGTAGCTCTGTGCTGCTATATAAGGCTCGTTCAGCAGACGGACCTCATAAATCGCATTGACCAGATTGTAATCTATCTCACCAACCAGAGTTCCTTTCCGCGGATAAATTTTAACAAAAGAATCTTTCTCCAAGATTTGTATGGCTTCCCTGATAGGAGTCCTGCTCATACTCAGCTCCTTTTGCAGTTCCATGTCCGAGATATCTTGCAAAGGGAGGTATTCGCCCAGTACAATTTTATTTTTTATATATTCGTAAGCATTTGATACTTTGTCCTCTCGTGCCGATCTATTCATATTGCCCCCTTCTGCCGTGATGACCGGACGCCAGTAAACCAGCTATATTAGCCATCGTAATCTTAAAAAAAATTTTTTGAGAATTTTAAATTTTATCTATAGTTTATTTCATAAAGAATTGTATTGTCAACACTTATTTAGATAAATTTATAACAATCTTATTAACTTTGTCAATTACCAAGTTTCCCTATTGACGAATTTCACGAAATAGTGTATGATTTTTGTAAGCACTTACATTATTAATAATAAATAAAAACATATAAAGAAAGGAAAGGAAGTTTATGCAGGATTTTATTAAAATTCATTCCCTGGACAACGTTGCTGTTGCATTAAAGCCCCTTGCTTCCGGTACAGTACTGACCGTTGACGGCAGCTCCATCACTCTCCTGGAGGATATTCCCCAGGGGCACAAATTTGCCCTCTCTGATATATCAGTTGAATACGCTGTAATCAAGTACGGCAATGCCATCGGTCTGGCAAAGGAAGATATCAAGGCCGGTTCCTGGATTCACACCCATAATTTAAAAACAGGTTTGGGGGATCTGCTTACCTATACGTACGACAAGCAGGAAACCACCCTTGAGCCTACAGAAGAACGTTTCTTTAACGGTTACCGCAGGCCAAACGGAAAGGTTGGAGTCCGCAATGAGATCTGGATCATTCCAACCGTGGGCTGTGTCAACAAAATTGCCACTTCCCTGGAAAATATGTCAAAGAAATTTGTAACAGGCACTATTGATGAAATTGCCGCATTCCCACATCCATATGGCTGTTCCCAGATGGGTGACGACCAGGAATATACAAGAACCATTCTGGCTGATTTAATCAACCATCCCAACGCCGGAGGCGTTCTGGTTCTGGGACTTGGCTGCGAAAACAGCAGCGTTGCCGAACTGAAACCTTATATCGGGGATTACGACGAGAACAAGGTAAAATTCCTGGTAACCCAGGAGTCTGAGGATGAAATGGCTGATGCCATGGAGCTCATCGGACAGCTGGCTGAATACGCAGGTACATTCCACAGAGAGCCTGTAAGCTGCAGCGAACTCATCATTGGTATGAAATGCGGGGGTTCCGACGGTTTATCCGGAATCACAGCCAATCCCACGGTAGGAGCATTCTCCGATATGCTGGTTTCCAAAGGCGGAACCACCATCCTGACGGAGGTTCCCGAGATGTTCGGTGCGGAAACACTTCTTATGAACCGCTGCCAGAACGAAGAGACCTTTGATAAAACCGTGGATCTGATCAATGATTTCAAGAATTATTTCACCAACCATAACCAGACCATTTACGAAAATCCTTCCCCAGGCAATAAAAAGGGAGGTATCTCTACCCTGGAGGACAAATCTTTAGGCTGCGTCCAGAAATCCGGCAGCGCTCCGGTCGTAGATGTATTAAAATACGGGGAACCGGTACAAGATAAGGGTTTAAATCTCTTAAGTGCTCCCGGTAACGACTTAGTGGCCTCCACGGCACTGGCCGCTTCCGGTGCCCACATCGTCCTGTTCACCACAGGCCGCGGGACTCCATTTGCCTGTCCGGTACCGACCATGAAGATTTCAACCAACACTGCGTTAAGCACAAAGAAAAATAACTGGATTGATTTCAACTGCGGTGTACTGGTCGAGGGTACGGATATGGATACCCTTAAAAATGAATTTTTTGATTTTGTCATCGAGGTAGCTTCCGGCAGAAAGGTAAAATCCGAAGAAGCAGGTTTCCATGACATGGCTATCTTTAAGCAGGGCGTGACCTTATAATTCAATTACTACGCCATTATGTGTTCCTAATATGAATGCAAAATGGAGATTAAACTATGCAATGAAGAAAAAAGGAGAAAAATTCAATGGAAAAGTTATGTTATGAAACACTGGAAAAGCTTGGGTATGACGGATATCTTTTAAAGGAAGCCCCGGAGCGGGTGCTGCAGTTCGGCGAAGGTAATTTCTTAAGGGCATTTGTGGATTATTTTATCGATGTCCTGAATGAAAAAACCGGATTTAACTCCAAGGTTGTTTTATGCCAGCCCATTGCACCAGGTCTTGCGGATATGATCAACGAACAGGAAGGACTTTATACTCTATTTCTCCGCGGTTTTGAAAACGGTCAGAAGGTAAATGCAAAACGAGTGATCTCCTGTGTAAGCAGATGCTTAAATCCTTATGCCGATTATGAGTCCGTATTGGCCTGTGCGGATAATCCTGACCTGCGTTACATTGCCTGCAATACCACTGAAGCAGGTATTACCTACGATCCTTCCTGCCAGTTTACAGATGTTCCGGCTGAAAGCTACCCTGGAAAACTGACCCAGTTCCTTTACAGAAGATTTGAAACGTTCGGAAAGGAAGCCGGAAAAGGCTTTGTTATCCTCTCCTGCGAGCTGATCGATGACAACGGAAAAGAGCTGGAGAAATGTGTTTTAAAATACGCCGAGCAATGGAACCTGGGCAAGGAATTCACTACCTGGATCAAAGAGGAGAACATCTTCTGCTCCACTCTGGTAGACCGTATCGTAACCGGATATCCGAGAAATGAAGCTGCTGCCATCTGTGAAGAATTAGGCTATCAGGATAACATCATCGATACCGGTGAAGTCTTCGGCTTCTGGGTCATCGAAGGACCGGACAGCTTAAAGAAAGAACTGCCTTTTGAAGAAGCAGGCCTTCCTGTTATCATCTGTAACGATCACAAGCCATATAAGCAGAGAAAGGTCCGCATTTTAAACGGTGCACACACCTCCTTTGTATTAGGCGCTTTCCTTGCAGGACAGGATATTGTCCGCAACTGCATGGATGACGAAGTGATCTGCGGCTTTATGAATAAAACCATTTATGATGAGATCATTCCTACCCTGACCCTTCCAAAGGAGGAATTAATGAGTTTTGCCACCTCTGTTACAGAGCGTTTCAAAAACCCATTTATCGATCACGCCCTGTTATCCATTTCCTTAAATACTACCTCAAAATGGAAAGCACGGGTTATGCCTTCTCTTAAAAGCTACGTGGAGAAAACAGGCACACTTCCTAAATGCATAACAGCCTCCTTCGCTTTCTACATTGCATTCTACAACGGAATGAACCTTACGGCCGACGGCCTTGTTGCAGCACGTCCTGCAGGTGACGAATACACCATCAAGGATGATAAGCCGATTCTTCAGTTCTTCTATGATCATAAGGATGACGATGCGGCTTCCCTTGTTCATGCGGTTTGCACCAATACTGACTTCTGGGATGAGGATTTAAGTAAAATCCCAGGATTTGAAAAGGCCGTGGCTGGTTATTTAACAGATATCAAGGAAAAAGGCGCTTATGAAGTTATGAAGGAATGTTTAAACTGATTGGAAGAAAGTGCAGCCAGGCGTAGCAAAGCATTTCCTGATTAATAAAATATATCTCCCACAAATCAAAAGAAACCGGAAGTCCTGAACAAGGATCCGGTTTCTTTTTAATTTATTATAAGCCCGCAGCGCAGCTTTCAAGAAATTCCCTTGACCATTCTGCGTTATCCGGTCTGCTGTCCTCAATGGTCATCTGGATATAAGGCTTTTCCTTTTTCACGAAATCCAGGACCGCATCGTATTTCATAACTCCGGTTCCCGGAGCGCCGGATATGATCCGGCCGTCTTCCACTGCAAAGTCTTTCATATGAAGAACATCTGTATAGCCGCCTAAATCCTCTATGGCTTCCCTTATTACCTGCTCGTAATTACCGCTGTTTTCCGCTGACAAAAGATTAACCGGATCCAGGATGATTCTTAAATTAGGCGAACCAATGGCTTTAAGCACCTTTAGTGCCTGTTTGGAATTGTATACAATATGGCTCCACACCGGTTCAATTGCCAGAATCACACCGAATTTTTCCGCACACTCCACAACCGGACGCAGATTGGTGATAAATGTCTGAAGGGCTTCCTCTGTGTGGCAGGCCGGTTCATAACTATATTCCTTATTCGGTGCGCCAGTCTCTGTTCCCACAACGCTGCAGCCTAGAATAGACGCAAAACGCAGATGGGCGAAATAACGCTCCTGGATTTTTTTGATTTCTTCCGGATCTGGATGGGCCAAATTTAAATAGCAGCCCAGAACTGCGATATCCACATCATGTTCTGCGAATTTTTTACGTAAATATGAAGCATAGCCCGGTGTCAGCGCGGAATTCTCCACGGAATGTTCCTGCACAGTTTTTGCCAGTGCCAAATGGGCACAGGTAAATCCCTGTTCGCGGGCAATCTTCACCCGTTCCTCCAGGGTCCCAGGTGCGACATCATGTAACCGTATTCCAATCTGCATAATAAATTCCTCCTTTATCTCACTTCGTAATTGATGAAAAATCCTTTTTTCCTTCACTCTCCCTTGTATAACCATCCGGTTCTTCTCATCTCCGTATAGGCAAGCGTTCGCTTCGCTATGGTCATTTTAGTATAAGCATAACCGGAAAAAAACCGGTTGTCAAATTCCAATTAAAAAACAGACTATAAAAAATGGCGGGAAACAGCCGGGAATTTACTAAAAATCCCGTCTGCTCTCGCCGATTCATTCTTATAGTTCAGTTCATCAAAAACCCATTACCTCATCCACAAAGATGATTTCGCACTTCATGCCCATAGGAGCCCGGTCGATCACCGCCGTTATGCGGCATATCCGTTCAGGGCTGTTGCAGTCATAGCACTTGTCTCCTTTTTGGGCGCACGGTGTCTTTGCATGGATTCTTTGTGCATTTTGCGGAGCAGCCACATTCCTGCTCCGGTAAATGGCGTCCTCCAAGTTGGGGGTGATTTTATTCTTGCCCACAACATAATAGCACATCTGAGGTCCAAAAGCGGTCATCGCGACCCGGTTTCCGGTTCCGTCAATGTTAACGATCTGCCCGGTCTCCGACACGGCATTGGCGCTGGTTATATAGATATTGGCGCAGTTAGCCAGGTGCCGCACATCTCTGGAAGGCACTTTGTTGTGCCATACCACGGCATTGTTTTTAAGAAGCGCTTCATACAGCCCCATTTCCAAAAGGGTCACGCTTCCGCCAAATCCAATAGTCTGGTTCTTTAAGGCTTCCACAAGATAATCACGTGCTTCTTCTTTTGTAGGAAAAAGCTGTGTGGAAAACCCGTGTTTTTCAAAATTCTGCCTGATCACCGTATATTCCATATTCGCCTCCAGCTGAATCTGACTCAATTATCTCACAAGCATCTTGCTGATCTGATACTGGTCTTCCGGAATGTCCTTTGTCATGTTAAGGGCTTCCTGAATATCGAAATCCTGGAATTCACCATGCTTATAGCCTACGACACGGTTGCTCTTTCCCTCACATAGAAGCTCTACTGCCCTTGCGCCCATAATGGAAGCATAGACACGGTCCTTGCAGGTAGGCGCGCCGCCTCGCTGCATATGGCCCAGGATGGTAGCTCTGGTCTCAATGCCTGTTGCAGCTTCGATTCTCTTCGCCATAGAGGAAGAATGTCCGATGCCCTCTGCATTGATGATAATATGATGCTTCTTGCCCCTCTTTCTGTTCTCAATAATACGGTTAATGAGGGCCTGTTCATCGCCGTCATAGCGCTCCGGCAGGAGAATATCCTCTGCGCCGTTAGCAAAACCGCACCAAAGGGCAATATAGCCTGCATTACGACCCATTACCTCGATGATGCTGCAGCGCTCGTGGGAAGTGGATGTATCACGCACCTTATCAATGGCCTCCATGGCTGTGTTGACAGCCGTATCAAAGCCAATGGTGTAATCCGTACAGGCAATATCTAAGTCAATGGTTCCAGGGAGTCCAATGGTATTGATCCCAAGTGCGGAAAGCTTACCCGCTCCCCGGAATGAACCATCTCCTCCAATAACCACAATTCCGTCGATATTATGTTTTCTGCAGATCTCAGCGCCCTTTTTCTGCCCTTCGGCAGTTGTGAACTCCTGACATCTGGCTGTATATAAAACGGTTCCTCCGCGGTGAATAATATCGGATACACTGGTGCTGTTCATATCAACGATTTCTTCCTGCAGAAGGCCTGCGTATCCCCTCATGATTCCCTTTACTTCCAATCCTTTATGGATTGCAGTCCTGACAATTGCGCGGATTGCAGCGTTCATACCTGGTGCATCACCGCCGCTGGTTAATACGCCGATGGTTTTCACTTGTTTTGCCATAGTAGCTTCCTCCTGATTCACGGATATCTGTTATTGTAAGTTTTTCATTGCATACATGTTGTATTCTAATTCATTTTCCCAATCTTTTCAAGTTTTTTTTCTACAAGCTTGACATTTTTTTCACCAAGTTTTTTAACCAGAGCATCCAGGAGTCCATCTCCCGCGTTTACGTTCCGGTTGGCCGGCAGGACCTTTCTGGCCCGTTCTTTTTCCAGATAGATGATGACTGAATCATCACCCTCCGATTCCTTAAGGTCATTTAAGATTTCCCGTTCTACCTCCATATAGGATTCTTTATCAGGGAATTTCAGCCACAGTTCCTTTGGCAGAGCTGAAAACGGTGTTACCCGCTCACAGATCAGTTTTCCCACCGGATCCTCTCCCACGGATACCCTGCCTTGTATGAAGACCTTGGAATCTTCCACAAAAAGCTCCCTCTTGCTCTCATAATCCTTGGGGAACACGATTACTTCCACGGATCCTGCCAGATCCTCCAGGATGAGGAATGCCATCATTTTGTTGTTTCTAGTAGTTTTTACTGTCTTTCCTGTAATCATACCTCCGATGGTCACATAGGAACCGTCGGATACACCGGCATCTCCAGTTTCCTCGTCCACAACAAAATCTATGGTGGTTGCGGTGATATTATTTCTCCAGGTGGTTTCGTAAGCTTCCATGGGATGACCGCTTAAATAAATGCCAAGAGTCTCCTTCTCAAATGCCAGAAGATCTTCCTTTATAAATTCTCCCACATCTGGGAACGTAACCTGAAAATGGCTCTTTTCTTCTTCCCCTGCAATATCAAACAGGGTCATCTGGCCTTCCATAGTATTTTTCCGTTCCTTGGCTTTATGCTCCAAAAGCTCCGGTGCAATCAAAAGCTTCTGCTTTCTTGTACCAGGAAGGGTGTCCAATGCTCCTGATTTTACGAAATTTTCCAGAGTCCTTTTGTTGACCTCCTTATTGCTCATCCGGTCAATAAAATCTTCCATGTCATGAAATATTCCATTTTGTTCCCGTTCCAATACGATCTGCTCTACTACGGACTTTCCTACGCTCTTAATGGCCGACAGACCGTAGCGGATGGATCCTCCGGAAACGGAAAACCCGCTTTCTCCCTCGTTAATATCCGGCGGAAGAATGGAGATTCCCATCTGTCTGCAGCTTAAGATGTATTCGGATACTTTTGTTACGTTATCCATGACCGAAGTAAGAAGAGCTGCCATGAATTCCTGGGGATAATAATATTTTAAAAAGGCGGTCTGATATGATACCACAGCATAAGCAGCCGCATGGGACTTGTTAAAGGCGTATTTGGCAAAATCGATCATCTCGTCATAGATTTGATTTGCCGTCTTTTCATCGATCCCATTGGAGATACACCCGGTTACTTCCTCCTCTGGATTTCCATAAACAAAATTCTGCCGTTCCTTTTCCATGACATAAGTCTTCTTCTTTGACATGGCTCTGCGCACTAAATCGCTGCGGCCCATGGTATAGCCGGCAAGGTCCCTTACGATCTGCATTACCTGCTCCTGGTATACGATACAGCCATAAGTAGGGCCTAAGATGGGCTCTAACTGGATGCATTCATAGGTAATGGAGCCGAGATCGTTCTTCCCCTTTAAATACTTTGGAATAAAGTCCATGGGGCCGGGGCGGTAAAGGGATATTCCGGCTATAATATCTTCCAGGCTTCCCGGTTTCAGCTCCTTCATAAAGCTCTTCATACCGGAGCTTTCCAGCTGGAACACTCCATCATCCTTTCCGGTACCAATGGAATCCAGAACTGCCTTGTCATTATAATTGATCCGGTCCATATCAATGGATAATTGTCTGTTTTTCTCTATGCCCTTTACCGCATTCTGAATAACGGTCAGAGTACGCAGCCCAAGGAAGTCCATTTTTAAAAGTCCCAGTTCTTCCAGAGTCGTCATGGTGAACTGTGTGGTAATGGTTCCGTCGGCTGCCCTGGAAAGAGGAACATATTCATCCACGGAAGTCCGGCTGATCACGACTCCGGCAGCATGCATGGACGTGTGCCTCGGCAGGCCTTCCAGACGCATGGACATATCAATTAAGTATTTGACCTCAGGATCTTCCTCGTATGCATTTCTTAGGTCAGGGCTTTGCTTTAAAGCCTTTTCAAGGGTCATGCCAAGATCTCCCGGGATCATCTTAGCTATGGTGTCGCAACGGGCATAGGGCATGTCCAGCACCCTGCCCACATCCCTTACCACACCCTTGGCCGCCAGGGTACCAAAGGTCACGATCTGGACCACCTGGTCCTTTCCATACTTCCGGACCACATAATCGATAACTTCCTGACGCCGTTCAAAGCAGAAATCCACGTCAATATCAGGCATGGAAATCCGCTCCGGATTTAAGAAACGCTCAAACAGCAGATTATAGCGGATAGGATCGATGTTAGTGATCCCCAGACAGTAGGACACGATGCTTCCTGCTGCGGATCCCCGTCCCGGCCCCACGATAATATCCTGGGACCTGGCGTAATGAATGAAATCCCATACGATCAGGAAATAATCCACATACCCCATGGTATGAATGACATCCAGCTCATATTCAAGTCTTTCCTTTAACTCCCCGTCATCCTGGGGATAATGGCGCTCAAAGCCCTCCAGGCAAAGCTTGTTTAAATAGGTCCAGGAATCATATCCTTCCGGCACGTCATACTTTGGCAGTTTGGTCACGCCGAACTCGATCTCCACATTACAGCGTTCCGCAATCTTGTAAGTGTTGTCAATGGCTTCTGCTGCATAGGAGAAGAGCTCTCGCATCTCCTCTTCGGATTTACAGTAATACTGGCCGCCTTCGTAGCGCATGCGGTTCTCATCCGCCACCTTTTTTCCGGTCTGAATGCACAGCAGGATATCATGAGGTGTGGCATCCTCTGCATAAGTATAGTGGATATCATTGGTGGCCACCAAATCGATCCCGGTTTCCTGGCTCATCCGAAGAAGATTCTGGTTTACCGTATTCTGAGCCGGTATTCCATGATCCTGAAGCTCCAGATAGAAATTCCCCTTCCCGAATATCTCCTGATAGCGAAGGGCAGCTTCCCTTCCCTTCTCATACTGTCCGCGGCCGACCAGCCTCTGTACCTCTCCTGCCAGACAGGCACTTAATGCAATGATCCCTTCACTGTATTCCTTTAAAATCTCATAATCCACTCTTGGTTTATAGTAAAAGCCATCTACAAAGCCCTTTGAGACAATCTTCATTAAGTTCTGGTAGCCCTGGTTATTCTCTGCCAATAAGACCAGATGATAGTAACGGTCTTCCCCTCCCACGGTTTCCCTGTCAAACCTTGATCCGGAGGTCACATATACCTCGCACCCGATGATGGGCTTAATTCCCGCCTCTCTGGCCGCCCTGTAAAAATCAATGACGCCATACATCACCCCATGATCAGTGATGGCCATGCTGTCCATTCCAAGCTCCTTTGCCCTGGCCACAAGCTCTTTTATCTTACAGGAGCCGTCCAACAGGCTGTATTCCGTATGGACGTGTAAATGTGTAAATGCCATTTGTACCTCCCTTCTTCTTTCCTATGTATGCATAAGGCCGCAGTGAGAGCCTGCGAATCCCGCTCATTGCTCTATTAAACAGTATACCATAAAGAAACATGCCGGAAAACCTTTTGTACCAGATTTCTTCGTTTCGTACGTTAAGAGGCGGAGCCTCCAATATCAGAGCCTCCGCCTGGAACACACAGTATTCTTTAAATATTACTCGTGATTGCTTAAGTATTTTTCGATTTCGGCAATCGCCTGCTCCTCATCCGTACCGTCCGCAGTGATCGTAATCTGTTCTCCCGCTGCAAGTCCCAGAGTCATCATGCCCATAATACTCTTTGCATTTACTCTCTTGGATTCGATTTCAACATAAATGTTGCTTTCATACTGGCTTGCAACCTGAACCAGCATAGCAACTGGTCTTGCCTCTAAGCCTGATGCAAGTTCAACGGTGACTGTTTTTCTTACCATAATTATCCTCCTCAATCCTATGAACGGATTATTCCATTCCGCTGCTAATGCCTGTCCCGCGCAGCCGCCCTGCCAGGTCGCCAAGCTTTCTAAGTCGGTGGTTCACTCCTGATTTGCCTACAGGAGGGTCAAGAGCTTCTCCAAGCTCTTTTAATGTTGCTTCCGGTCTCTCCAACCGTTCCCTGGCAATTTCGCTTAAATTGTCCGGAAGATTATCAAGTCCGATTGTATCTCTGATATATGTTATATCTTCTATCTGCTTTACCGCAGCTGATACCGTTTTATTAATATTGGCAGTCTCGCAGTTGACCTGTCGGTTCACACTGTTGCGCATGTCCTTTAAAATCCTGATGTTCTCCAGTTCCATTAAGGCCACCGGAGCTTCCATAACATTCAGAATATCTACGATCTGGTTTCCTTCTTTTATATAAACCACAAAATAGCGTTTTCTCTTTACGATCTTTGCCTCAAGCTCAAAGGTCGCGATAATGGACTTTAGCTGCTGTGCTTTTTCTTCTGTTGCACATACGATTTCAAAATGGTAGAATTTCTCAGGATCACTTATGGATCCGGAAGAGAGAAATGCACCACGGATAAATGCCCTCCTGCAGCAGGACTGCTGGATGACAACATTCCTCACAAGATTTAAGTTTTCCCCTATTTCTCCGTTTTCATCAAGAAGTTTTGTGGCGTGTAAAACACGGATCGCTTCCTCATGCTCCCGGATTGTCACCGTATAGGTACGGTTTTTATTTAAATAAGCATTTCTTCTAATGGACACATCAGTACTTATATTAAATGTTTTTTTCAATAATGTAAAGTACTTTCTTGCAACTGCCACATTTTCCGTATTAATTTTAATCGTATAGCGGTCGTCTTCCGATATGATTATTTTTCCGCAAAGGCTTATGATCGCAGCCATCTCAGCAATCTGGCAATGTCTTGCCGGACTGATCTGTCTGGAAAGCTCTTCTTTTAACTTGGAAGAAAATGACATGGCTAGACCATCCTTTTCCGTATATTATCCTTATCGATGTCCCGGTGTTCGATCTTAATCCCAAATTCTTCCCTGGATTTAAACCTGTCATAAACAGACCTGGCAATGGTAACCGACCGGTGCTTGCCGCCTGTGCATCCAATGGCAATTACCAGCTGGTTCTTTCCCTCCAGCACATAATTGGGAATCAGAAATTCCAGCATATCGTTAAGCTTGTCTAAAAACAGGGCAGCGGTTCCATGCTGCATCACATAGTCCCGCACTTCTTTTTCTTCTCCGGTTTTAGGCCGCAGATCTTCTGCATAGTAGGGATTCGGCAAAAACCTTACATCAAATACCAGATCCGCATCCGACGGAATCCCATACTTGAATCCAAAAGAAAGAATCGTGATATATAAATTCCGGTAGGATTCCCGGTTCACAAATATTTTTTCCAGTTCCTGCCTGAGTTCCTTTGTAAGAAGCCGGCTGGTATCGATGATAAAATCCGCTTCTTCCTTTAAAAACCCCAGCTTTACCCGTTCTTTTTCAATCCCGCTGTCGATCCTTCCACCAGCCGCCAGGGGATGGGCTCTCCTGGTTTCCTTATAGCGCTTAATCAGTGTTTCGTCACCTGCATCAAGGAAGAGAATTTCAAAGGGTACCCGTTTTCTTGACCAATCATCAAAAATCCTGTTTAAAACCGATAAATCCTCTCCACTGCGGATATCAATCCCCATAGCTGCGTTCCGGATCCCTCCCTGATTGCTCAGGGTCAGCTCTGCGAACGTTTCAATCAGGGGAATGGGAAGATTATCCACGCAATAAAATCCCATATCCTCCAGCATCTTAAGCGCCTGAGTCTTTCCTGCGCCTGACATGCCTGTTACAATTACAAGCCTCACGTTGTTCTCCTTTGCACCGTTAAAACTTCCCCAGTGTCTTTACCTCCATCTCAAGAGCTACTCCGGAATTTTTTAATACCCTTTTTTTCACCTCTTCGCACAGGTTTCTGATATCAGCCGCAGTAGCGCCGTTTTTATTAATGACAAATCCGCAATGTTTCTCTGAAACCTGGGCGCCGCCCAGGGAAAAACCTCTTAATCCGGCCTCCTCTATGAGTTTGCCGGCAAAATGCCCTTCCGGTCTCTTAAAGGTGCTTCCCGCACTTGGATATTCCAAAGGTTGTTTTTCTTTTCTCCTGCGGGCCAGTTCATCCATCCGGTTTTTAATTGAAACCTCATCTCCATCCCGTAACCGGATCTTGGCTTCCAACACAACATACTGCTTTGGTATAATACAGCTGGCTCGGTATCCTAAAGAAAGCTGGTCAGCAGGCAGCTCCCTTACTTCTCCCTCCGGTGTCAATACTCTGACAGACCGGAGAACCTCCTTCATCTCCGAACCATAGGCTCCTGCGTTCATCACCACAGCTCCCCCCAGGGTGCCCGGTATCCCGGCTGCAAATTCAAAACCGGTTAGGGTCGCCCTATATGCTTCCAGTGCAATCCGGGCAAGTGGTGCCCCGGCTCCAGCTTTTAAAATCCCCGTCTCCTTATCCACCTGGCAGTGGTTTAAGCAGTCCATGGAAATGACCACTCCATCATAACCTTCATCTCCAACCAGAAGATTGCTTCCATTGCCAAGTATGAAAAAAGGCACCTCTTCCTGACGGCAAAGAGCCATAACAGCAGCAAGCTCTTTCTCATCCCCGGGAATCACAAAGCAGGCGGCAGGCCCCCCCACCCGGAATGAGGTATGCTTTCGCATCTCTTCCCCAACTTTTATATGGTCTTTATCAGCTGCACCAAGAAGTTTTTCATAAAATCCAGTCATCAGACACCTCAATCATCCTGTTTTCTTGAAAGGTTTGCCTGAACGCGGTTATATAATTCCTGAGCCGCGTTGTACCCCATCTTCTTTTGTCTGTAATTGACGGCAGCAGATTCAACAATAATAGCCAGATTACGTCCCGGACGCACCGGAATGGAATGGCATACCACCCGGTTTCCAAGGAATTCCGTATACTGGTCCTCGATTCCCATTCTGTCGTATTCCTTATCTCTATCCCAGTCTTCCAGTTTGATCACCATATCAATGGCCTGGGTATCTTTTACACTTTCCACGCCGAACAGCGTCTTGACATCAATGATGCCGATGCCCCTTAATTCTATAAAATGCCTGGTAATCTCCGGGGCGGTTCCTATGAGTGTCTCATCGCTTACCTTGCGGATTTCAACCACATCATCGGTTACAAGACGGTGGCCTCGTTTGATCAGTTCCAGAGCCGCCTCGCTTTTTCCAATGCCGCTTTCTCCCATGATCAGCACGCCTTCGCCGAATACGTCAACCAAAACTCCGTGAATGCTGATACAGGGCGCAAGCTTCACTTTAAGCCAGCGGATGATCTCCGCCATAAGATCGGAAGTGGTTTTATCTGATACAAGGCATGGCACGCCGTAATGGTTGCAAAACGCCAGCATATCTTCATCCGGACTCTGGCTCCGGCTGTATACCAGGCACGGAATCTGGCTGGATAAAAGCTTGTCGTACATCTCAAGCTTTCTGTCATGTTCCATCTGATGAATGTATTCCTGTTCCACATAACCGATGATCTGCACCCGCTCGTTGTCAAAATGGTCGTAAAATCCGGCTAACTGTAAAGCCGGACGATTGACATCCGGATGGCTGATCACAATTTTCTCCGCGTCAATCTCCGGAGTCATGTTCCGGAAATTCATCTTCTTTATCAAATCAGTAATAGCTACTCCATGCATGGCGCTCCTCTTTTCCATCTGTTTTTTTCATACTATCACAGATTTGGCCATTTGAAAAGCTATATGTGGAAGAACTCGAAAACGCTTTTCGCTGCCAGAGCATTCATACCCGGTACTTCGGAAAGCTCCTCCATGGTCGCTTCCTTTATGGCTTCCAGCCCTTTAAACCGGCGCATCAGCGCCTTTCTCCTGTTAGGGCCGATGCCAGGAATATCGTCAAGAATAGATTTCACCTGTCCCTTGCTTCTTAAACTTCTATGGTATTCAATGGCAAACCGGTGGGCTTCATCCTGGATCCTGGTGACCAGCTTAAATCCTTCGGAATGCCTGTCAATGGGAATTTCCACGTTATTATAGTAAAGCCCTCTTGTCCTGTGATTGTCATCCTTTACCATACCGCAGACAGGAATGGAAATATCCAGTTCCTTTAAAACCTCCAGGGCAATGTTTACCTGCCCCCGTCCTCCATCCATCATGATTAAGTCCGGGAAGCGGGTAAAGCTTCCAAGCTCCTCATCCACGCCCTTTTCTATTAAGCTTTCCGCTTCCTTAAGGCCATGGGAAAATCTTCTTGTGAGCACCTCATTCATGGAGGCATAATCATTGGCCCCCTTGACCCATTTGATCTTAAACTTCCTGTAATCATTTCTCTTCGGCCTTCCATTTTCATAGACAATCATGGAGCCTACAGACTCAAAGCCGCTTATGTTGGAAATATCAAATGCCTCAATCCGCTTAATGCCGGAAAGCCCGAGCCAGCCGCCTACCTCATTCATGGCGCCAATGGTGCGAAGCTCTTCCCGCTTTATCTTTTCCTTATCCTGAGAAAGAACCAGTGCGGCATTTTTCTCCGCCAGTTCCACCAGGCGTTCCTTCTGGCCTTTCCGGGGAACTACGATTCTGACCTTCTGGCCGCGCTTTGCGGAAAGCCATTCCCCTATGACACTTTCATCCTCAAGATCAGTCTGTACCCACAGCTCTTTTGGAACAAAAGGAGTTCCTGCATAAAACTGTTTGACAAAACTGGTCAGGATCTGCCTGTTATCCTCTGCCGTTGCGATGCTTACATGGAAATGCTCCCGGCCGATGAGCCTGCCTTCCCGGACAAAGAATACCTGCACCACGGCATCCATTTCATCCTTTGCCATGGCAATGATGTCCCTGTCTTCCATGCCGCTGTCCGTGATCTTCTGCTTCTGGGCGATCTGCTTTACACTGTTTAACAGATCCCGGTACTCAATGGCCTTTTCATAATCCATTTCTTCCGATGCCGCCTGCATCTTCTCTTCCAGCATCTTAATCACTGGTCCGTATTTTCCGCCTAAAAAGTCCAGGGCACGGTTTATGGATATCCAGTAATCTTCCCTGCTGATATAATCCTGGCACGGGGCCGAACACTGCTTGATATGGTAATTTAAGCAGGGGCGTTCCTTCCCGATGTCTCTTGGCAGATTCCGGTTGCAGGTTCTTATCTGATAAAGCTTATGGATCAGCTCAATGGTATCCTTTACCGCTCCGGCGCTTGTATACGGTCCGAAATACTTGCTTTTATCTTTTTTCATATCCCTGGAAAATAAGATCCTGGGATAGTCCTCGTAAACCGTTACCTTGATATAGGGATAGGTCTTATCATCCTTTAGCATGGTATTGTAACGGGGACGGTGTTCCTTAATGAGATTGCACTCCAGCACAAGGGCTTCCAGCTCAGAGTCTGTTATAATGTATTCAAACCGGGCGATCCTCGACACCATTTGTTCGATTTTAGCCGTTTTATTTCTGCTGCTCTGAAAGTACTGCCTGACCCTGTTTTTTAAGCTGATGGCTTTTCCCACATAGATGATTTCGTCCCGCTTGTCGTGCATGATATACACGCCAGGCTGGGACGGCAGTTTTTTTAATTCTTCTTCTATATTAAATGACCTGTGGTCCACTGAAACAAATCACCTCAATCTTGATCCCTCGTATTTATTCTGCAGCTCCAGATACCTTTTCACTGCATAATATTTCTCCTCAGGTTCTGAATCCGGCCTTCCGATCTCCATAATCTCGCAGATTGCCAAAAGCTCTTCCGCAGAAAACCGGTCCTTCCGATTCTCAAGAACCTCCAACTTCTCATGATACGTCCCGGCATCAAGAAATGCAAGGAGATTTTTATTTTCATGATGGCAATCATCCGGGGGCAAGCTCTCCTGACTTTGGAGACAGGCTTTTGCCACGGGCTGTTCAGAACCGATATCTACCCGTTCAAACCTGTATTTCTGCTTTACATCCGGATACTTTTCATGGTCCACCTCACTGATAAACATGGACAACGGACGGGCATATGTTCCAAAGGATCCATATAGCGCCTGATACACAACCAACTCTTCTCCTGTTTCGGAATGAATCGCGACGGTTATCACCTGGTACATCTTTTCTTTAAAATGCCGGTAGAAATCTCCTGGTCTGGGTGCTCTGTCCATGGCTTTCCTCACTTCCTAATCTCTTAAGCCGCCTGTGGTCACAATGACAACATCGGGCTTGGATCTGGTTTTATTTTTATTTTCCTTCTTCGTCTCCTGTTCCGTCTCTGCTGCTGTGCTTCCTTCCAGGCTCTTTTCTGTCCTCTCTTCTTTACCTACCGGCTGTACCTCAGCTGGTACTTCTGCCGATACCTGAGTTGGTACTTCCGTTGATACCTCAGCTGGTACGGAAGAGGTCACTTCCGTTTCTCTTAATCTGGCAAGCTTCTCTGCCTCTTCTTTCGCCGCCTCCCGGCTTAAGAAACTATCCCAGGTATACCGGTTGGATGCGCTCCAGAGAATCCACTCATCATAGCCTGCATCATAGACCGCCTGGATCTGGGCCCTTACTTCCTTAGCTCCGTAAGTAATGTGGTGTTCCAGATAGGCAGCCGTAAAATCCTGGAGCCAGGGGCGTACAATGGCCTGTTGCTTCCCAGCCACTCTGGCAGATTCCAGATCCTGCCTGGACAGCTTTAAAGCGGCTCGTATGGTACGGTATGGCTCCATATCCGGATGATCGATTCCAAAGTTACCGTCACCGTAATGAGAGGGGTAGATCATTGGACAAATATAATCCAGGTGACATGCCATCTCCTGATAGATCTGCCCCACTGCCTCCGCGTCCACCTTACTTCCGATGATGGTGCCAAACACATCTGCCGAAACAAAAACATTGCGGGAAGACAGCTTGTCATATGCATACTGGATAAATTCCGTAATAATATCCGTTTTGGAACGTCCCCTGGTATCCTTTTCGTCAAATACCACCTGTTTCATGGAACTGTCCGTAGAAAACCGGATGTAGTCAAACTGGACTTCATCAAATCCGGCCTTGGAAGCTTCGGTTCCCACCTCCACCAGATAATCCCATACCTCTGTCCGGTAAGGATTCACCCAGGCCAGTCCCTTGTTATCCCGGTGTAAACTTCCATCCTTGTTCTTTAGAGCCCACTCAGGCTTTTTCTCGGCCAGATAAGGATCCCTGAACGCCACCACCCGGGCAATGGTATAAAGCCCCCTGGCCTTTAACTGAGCCATGAGACTGTCAATATCTTTGATGTACTTTTCTGTGGCACCGATCTCATTAACCGTAGGTGCATCTGTCATTGCAAAGGTAATCCGTCCGTCATCATTCTTCACATCAATGACAACCGTATTAATCTCAGTCCCCTGGATCTTGTCCAATATTGCCTGGAGCCCTTCAGAGCCGGCCATATAGCCGGATATATAGATTCCCTTTACCTTTACCGGCTTCTTTCCCGGTTTTGCGGAAACTTCAACAGGAAGCTTTCCAGCCTCTGCCTCTGTACTCTGCTCGGATTCTTCTGTACTCTGCTGAGATTCTTCTGTTTTGTTGTCTTTCTCTGTGGGTTCGGAAATTCCTTTGTATCTGCTGCATCCGGAGGTCACCAACGAGAATGCAATCACTGCCAAAAGCCATCTTTTCATAATACTCCTGTTCACTTTCTTTATGGTTTCAGGTGTTGAATGTAATAAATATTTAACATTTTACCACAATTTGTAAAATTTTCCAATAAAAATTACATTTTCCGGATGCAGCCTTATTCTTTTAGCCTCTTATTTCATAAGCTATGTATTCTTTATCCAAATAATTCCCCACTTTTTCTTTGTATGATCTGCCTCTGTTTTCAGCCGTTCTGACTGTTCTCCCTGCAGAAACAGGTTAGCTCATGGTCATTGACCACACCAATTGCCTGAAGATAGGAATAGATGGTAACAGAACCTACAAAAGCCATTCCCCTCTTCTTTAAATCTTTTGAAACCCGGTCGGACAGCTCTGTTTTTACCGGGAAGTTGTCATCCTGATTGATGATGATTTCCTTATTTGTGAATCCCCATAGATACTCGGAAAAAGAGCCGAACTCCCGCTGGAGCTCCAGAAATATACGGGAATTTTTCACTGCAGCTTCTATTTTTTTCCGGTTCCTTATGATGCCCGTATTCTCCATTAAGCTGTTTATTTTCTCCTCACCATAGCATGCCACCTTTTCCAAATCAAAGCCATCAAAGGCTTCCCGGAAGGATTCTCTTTTTCTCAGTATGGTGATCCAGGAAAGACCTGCCTGAAAGGTTTCCAAAAGGAACATCTCATAAAGCTTTTTATCATCATAAACAGGAACTCCCCACTCTTCGTCGTGATATTTCACATAAACCGGCGAGGACTCATCCACCCAAAAACATCGTTTTTTCTCCATTTATCTTGCAAGCACCTCCGCTCCTTCTTCCGTGATCAAAACAGTATATTCCCACTGTGCTGACAAGCTTCCATCCTTTGTATAAATGGTCCAGCCGTCATTGTCATCCTGTACTACATCGGCTTTTCCGGCATTTACCATTGGCTCAATGGTAAATATCATCCCTGGTACAAGAAGCATGTCGGTACCTCTTGTGCCGATGTGGCTGACCCATGGCTCCTCATGAAAATCCACGCCCACGCCGTGTCCGCCGATTTCCCGCACGACAGTAAAGCCATTGGCATAGATATATTCCGATATAGCTGCTCCGATATCTCCCAGATGGCCCCATGCCCTGGCTTCCTTCACAGCAAGATCCACACTCTCCTTTGTGACACGGACAAGTCTCAATGCCTCATCCGATACGTTGCCGAGGCAGAACATTCTGGAGGCATCGGCGTAGAAACCATCAACAATGGTGGTCACATCCACATTGACAATATCCCCCTCCTTTAAGATCCGGTTAGAATCCGGAATTCCGTGGCATACTACCTCGTTAATGGATGTGCACACACTTTTGGGATACCCCTCAAAATTAAGGGTAGCTGGGATTCCTCCCATTTTGATGGTATTCTCGTGTACCAGTGTATTGATATCTTCCGTACTGATGCCAGGCTTTATCATCTCTTCTACCAGGTCAAGAATCCTGTTGTTTACAATTCCTGCACGGCGGACTCCTTCAATCTGAGCCGGCGTTTTTATCATATAGTGCTCTGGAACCTCATCTCCCATGACCGCATAATTTTCAAGCTTTTGGTCAAAGGGCAGATGACAGTTTTTGTATTTTTTTCCGCTACCGCACCAGCATGCATCATTTCTACCTGTTTTAAACATTTCCATCCTCCTTCTTACTACAACGTTTTAACACGTTTGAGGCCGGTTGTAAAGGGTTTCAGGAAAAAGAAGGGGATAGGAAAAAATCCGTGGTAATTTCATAATTTATATGATACAATTTATAAGTACTATGGTCAAAAAGTTCGTGTATGCGTTATGGTTCAACCATGCCATTCTTAATTTGGCGGATAAAACATATTTCCGAAAGGTATATGTATTTGCCGCCAATTATTTATGTTGGGCGTCCGCCCTCTGGAAATAATTATACAATTGTTTCTGCATGACTGAACTGTAAGCACACATCATGGAGGGACAAATGAAATTCGGATTTGATAACAATAAGTATTTAACCATGCAGTCAGAACACATCAGGGAACGGATCAGCCAGTTTGGCGACAAGCTTTATCTGGAATTCGGCGGTAAGCTGTTTGATGATTATCACGCTTCCAGGGTGCTCCCGGGGTTTGAACCTGACAGCAAGCTCCGCATGCTGATGCAGCTGTCAGACCAGGCAGAAATCGTGATCGCTATCAACGCTGCGGATATTGAGAAGAATAAAATCCGCCATGATCTGGGCATCACTTATGATGTGGATGTCTTACGGCTGATCCAGTCCTTTACGGATAAAGGGCTTTATGTGGGAAGCGTTGTTATCACTCAGTATTCCGGCCAGAAGGCCGCTGACTTATTTAAGAGCAAGCTGGAGAAAATGGGGATTAAAGTATACCGCCACTATATCATTGACGGTTATCCAAGCAATGTTTCTCTTATTGTCAGTGACGAAGGATATGGCAGGAATGATTATATAGAAACAACAAAGCCCCTTGTTATTATTACTGCACCAGGACCTGGAAGCGGAAAGATGGCAACCTGCTTATCCCAGCTTTACCACGAGAACAAGCGGGGGATCAAGGCAGGATATGCGAAATTTGAGACATTCCCCATCTGGAATATCTCCTTAAAGCATCCGGTAAACTTAGCCTACGAGGCCGCTACCGCAGACTTAAACGATGTAAATATGATCGATCCTTTTCATCTGGAGGCCTATGGGAAGACCACCGTTAATTACAACCGGGATGTAGAGATCTTTCCTGTACTAAGTGCTATCTTTGAGGGAATCTACGGAGAATGCCCTTATAAATCCCCCACTGACATGGGCGTAAATATGGTCGGCTTCTGCATGGTGGATGATGAAGTATGCAGGGAAGCTTCCTTGCAGGAAATCATCAGGCGTTATTACCAGGCCCTTTCCCGTCTGGCAAGGGATATGGGTTCCAAAGAAGAGGTCTATAAAATCGAGCTTCTTATGAAGCAGGCAAAAATAACCGCTGACATGAGAAAGGTTGTGAATGCCGCCAACAAGCTGGCCGAAATAAAAGGCTCTCCGGCTGCCGCACTTGAATTAGAGGACGGAACCATTGTCACAGGAAAAACTACCAACTTATTAGGTGCATCTGCTGCTCTCTTATTAAATACGGTTAAGGTTTTAGGAGATATTCCTCATGACATCCATCTGATTTCTCCATCTGCCATTGAACCGATTCAGAAATTAAAGATCAACTATCTGGGCAGTAAAAATCCCAGACTTCATACGGATGAGGTTTTAATTGCACTGTCCGCCAGTGCTGCAACCGATCCCAATGCTCAGATTGCCCTGGAACAGCTTCCGAAATTAAAGGGGTGTGATGCCCATACTTCGGTACTGCTTTCCGATGTGGATGTTAAGGTGTTTAAGAAATTGGGTGTAAATCTGACCTGCGAGCCCATTTATGAAGAGAAGAAAATTTATCATTAATTAGGCAGGGACTGGTGATGCCTGAGGACCTGCTTCTCCATTTAACTTATGTAATATAATAACTGCTAAACGAAAAAGCAAGGATTCCATTTCCTTGCTTTTTCTATGTAAGCTTATCTGTTTTTAATGTTTTTTATGTTTTTACTTTTATACTGATTAATATTGTTTAGAATTTCATCTTTTATCTTTGCATAATAAACAATATGTTCTATAGTCTCTTTTACTTCGTTTATTCCTAAGTCCTGTTCTTCTTTAGTGCAGCATTCAATCATTAATGCCCTTCTTATATTAAATTCTAACCATTCTAGTCTTCCAAAATTACTATAATAAACGGTTTCCCAATCAATATCGGTATCTAGTGTTGTATTCCTAAAATAGGAATTGAAAAAGGAATTAAATAAATCGTAATGGATATTACATTCTTCATAACCAGACCAGCATAATGCAAGCTCAAACAATTCTAAATATGGATTAGAATATCCCAGGCACTCCAAATCAATTATTTTATAGTCATCTTTTATCCATAATACATTTTTACTATCCATATCATTGTGACAGATACTTAATACCTTAGGCATACATTTTATTGCCTTATTACCATAATTCATACTTTCATTTAAAACATCAACTTTATCTTGGAGCAAATCATAAATAGGTGAATTTACTCTCTTTGCTGACTCAATATATTTATTAAAATCCACATGAATTTCATTCTTCATGAATTCATCATTTTTTAAATCGATATTGTGGATATTGGCTAAAGCTTCACCCATCTTATTACAATTAACTTCTTTTATCTCATTACTTTTTAATGATTTACCTTCATACCAATGATATATATATAAATATTGTCCGTCTAATTCTTGAATTTTCTTTTTGTTATAAATCAAAGAGTATATTGCCGGAACATTATTTTGTTTTAATAATTCTTCAATATAATCCGCTTGATTATAATTATTCATAGCGGTAGCTCTGCTCATAATGTTAGGATTTAATAATTTGATGATATAGTTTCCCTTATCGGTGTTAATTTTGTACATCCTATGTGTAAGACCACCTGTAACCTTTTCAGGTTCCGAAACCATTTTACCCATGTTAAAACTTATTAAAATCGTTTCAAAGAATTCCATTAAATTCATAAGATATTCCTCTTATAAAGATTGTATCTTGCAGTTGATAGGGTCACCATACATGTGATTTGTTTCGTAAATCTTTGCAGTTGGGATTTTTGCAATTTTGCTTACTTCATAGCCGATAGCCGGATTTTTTTGGAGAAGTGCAAGATAGGCTTTTGCTTCATAAGTAGAAAATCCAAACTGTGTCAGTTTAAATATTGTATCGTCCATAAGAGCTCCTTTGATTATTTATTAATCTCACATATATACTACCGTAAGAGTAAGAAAAAAGTCAATGACTACTAATATTAGGTAGAATGGCTTTTTAAAAATTTTTTTAGTATTTTAATATAGACAACCCTCGGGTGTCTGAAGGGGGAGAAGTATCCCAAGCAGAAATCCCAAAATAACCATGTTCACTGTACCGGCAAGCAGGGG